>NZ_JAKNTO010000001.1:1348511-2697022 GCF_022440845.1 Ruminococcus sp. OA3
TTACACTGGGGGCATTGACAGAAAGCGCGGTGTCCATGAGTGTGGATATGAGAGATATGGGATCCGGTGATTATGATGTGCCGGTCACGATAGATCTTCCGGCCGGCTGCGAGCTGCTGGAGCCTGTGGAAACGCTGGTGCATGTGTCGAAGCTGGAATAAAGAAACAGGGGTGAAATTATGGTAAGTCAGAAAGTAATCATTCAAAATCCGTCAGGACTTCATCTGAAACCGGCGGGACTGTTGTGCAATCTCGCGATCCGTTATAAGGCGCTGGTTACATTTACCTATAAAAAGGGCACAGCCAATGCAAAAAGTGTGCTGAGCGTACTCGGTGCCTGCGTGAAATGCGGGGATGAAATTGAGCTCGTATGTGAGGGACCGGATGAGCAGGAGGCGCTGCAGTCGCTTGTGGAGGCCATCGAGAGCGGTCTCGGAGAACATCACAGCTGACAGCATCAGGAGATGTAAATATAAAGAGGAAGGTTTCCCGGGTCTGGTGAAGACCCGGGAAACCTTCCTCTTTTGTTCCTGCAAAAGCTATGCTTCCAGTGAATCGCGGTATGAACAGTAAGAAGGGTCAAAAAGACATAGTTCATCCAGAGTATCGAATTCCAGTATTGCATTGTCAGGATATTCTTTCATATATAGAGTTAATTCTGCAAGATGTTTCATATAAATATTTTCCCACATCAGGTTCTTTGTCGCAGGAAGGTCATATTCGGCCTCAAGGATCTGCAGGAACTGATTGGAAAATTCCGTGTTAAACAGTACATGCCCCAGCATATACCAGGAATCCCTGCCGCCGATCTGCACATCCGTGATCCTTCCGGATGAATCTGTTGTCAGGCAGTATTCGTCCGTAGGTCCCTGGGCATAAAGGGCGGAATAATAAGGCAGGGTGCTGTCCCGGGAAAATGGATTGTCCGGGAAGTAATTGTCGGAAGAGCAGATAAATGTGTTTGCGAGTACCCTGCGCGCTGCCCAGACGGAAGAATGATTGTTCCGTTCCTGATACTCCTTGTTTTCGATCAGGGTGACATTCCATTTTCCGGGGAGATATTCAAACTGCTTCTTTAGATACCCGGTGACAATATAAATATCTCGGATACCTGCTTCCTGCAGCTGCCGGATCTGACGCTCAATCAGAACTTCTCCCCGGACTGTTAACAGAGCTTTGGGTGTTGTCCGGGACAGCGGCGCGAACCTGGATGCAAATCCTGCGGCCAGTATCACAGCGTTATCTATGTTGAATTTTGATGTGTGCATACATTACCTCCTTGGTGTGCATTCATTTTATGACAATGGCGGTGTGGTGTCAAGTTTGACAAAATGTGTCCCAGATTATGGCGTGTAGAAATATGTTGACCGAGATTAACAATATGTTTATAATAGGATTCAAAGCTTGTAGACTGGCATAAGCCATCGGGAAAGGATATGTAATGGTGCAAAATATGGAGTTAACACAGCAGGGCGAAGCGTTGGTCAGCGTCATTGTGCCCATTTACAATGCTGAAAAACATATTAGAAAATGTGTCGAATCTTTGGTGAATCAGACTTATCAGAATACAGAAATTATACTGGTGGATGATGGTTCACCGGATGATTCCGGAAAAATCTGTGATGAATATGCCGGAAAATATGACAGAGTCAAAGTGATCCACAAAAGCAACGGGGGGGTAAGTGCCGCAAGGAATGCTGGTATGAAGGCTGCCTCCGGACAGTATATACATTTCTGTGATGCGGATGACTGGATAGAACCGGAAACGTATTCTGAAATCGTACCCAAGCTTGTCTCAGAAGATGCGGACGTGGCGCTTTTTGGCTGGTATGTGGATACTGAAAACAAAGGTACCATTTCTTCAGTCAGCAGGACGGATCATGCACTGGACGGTATTGGAAATCAGTTTGATATTTTTCAGGGGATGCTTATCATATGCGGCAATGCGGGCGGCCTGAAAGGTTATGGCAATTTTATATGGAATAAAATTTATAAAAGAGAATCTCTTCTGGATGAGAAAAACAATTTGATTTTGTTTGATGAAACGATAAAAGTTGCAGAAGACGGAATATGGCTGATGTATGCCGGGCAGAATTGGAAGAAAGGTGTTTTTGCCAGGAAGGCATATTATCATTATTATACCAACAATGAAAGTGTAATGAATACAGCCGGAAACTTCAGCAGCACAAGACTGGCCTCACAACAGGCCCATATGAGGATGCTGGATATTCTCAAAGATTTTAACAGGGATTATTATGAGATCCACCGTCAGGCGTGTATTACGTATTTCTGGATCGTGGCAAAGTCAAATCCGGCAGCAAAAACGCCGGAATTCGTAGCGCAGGTTATCAGCAATATCATTGCCATCAACGACGGTGTCTGTCCGGATGCGCTTGCGGCGGATGTTCTCAATGCGTTAAAAACAACTGCCAGATACAGATGGCTGAACAATCGTCTGCCGGTTAAGGTGGCAATGAAGGTTATGACGATATTCGATAAAATGAAAAAGCGTATATCTTAAGATATACGGTTCCAAAAGACCAGGAGGAAAATATGTATACAAAAACAAAAAATGTTCAATATCTGATCGCGTTAATGAAAGCACATAATGTCCGTCATGTTGTGCTGTCACCGGGCGGAAGAAATATTCCGATCAATCATTGCCTTGAACAGGATGATTTTTTCACGTGTTATTCTGTTGTGGATGAGCGCAGTGCGGCGTATTTTGCGATCGGGCTTTCTCAGCAGCTTGGAAATGAAATCGTGGGAATCTGCTGTACGTCATCCGTGGCGGCAAGCAATTATACTCCGGGTATTACAGAGGCGTTTTATCTCAGAGTGCCGCTTCTTGTAATAACGGCTGACAGAAATCCGAATATGCTGGAACAGATGGAGAATCAGATGATCAACCAGGTTGATATGTTCCGCAATTTCTGTAAAAAATGCGTAAATCTTCCGGTTGTTAAAGATGATGACGACGCATGGGCGTGTCAGAGAATGATAAACGAGGCACTCCTGGAAGTAAAACATCATGGGGATGGACCTGTTCAGGTCAATATCCCTATCCCGAAGGATCTCGGTATCTTTACAGAACCTAAGCTTCCCGAAGTAAAAGTGATCAGAAGACTTGATTATATGAGAGATATGGATAAGTGGAAAGAGATGGCCGGTAAGCTTAAGAAAGCAAGCAGGATCATGGTTGTCTGCGGTGAACATATCCCTCCACAGAGAAAAGAACTTGACGATATGATCAGGTTTGCAAAAAAATATAATTGTGTGATAGCGACAGAGCATATTTCCAATGTTGAATGTGAAGGCGCCCTGAACATATTCGGTGCCGCGGAGGTGATGCCTTTCAAATCGTTTGACGAATATCTGCCGGAAATCGTAATCTCTGTCGGAGGAAATTTTGTCTCCAGGATCAAGGATCTGCTGATCGGGAAACATGGACAATTTGAGCACTGGTCAGTCGATGAGGGCGGCAGAGTGTGCGATATGTTTAAGAGCCTGACTGCGATCTTTGAGTGTACTTCGGCAGACTTCTTTGCATATTTTGCGAACGAAGCATCAGCTATGATGGCAAACGACAGAAAATACTATGATAAATGGGCGGAAGCCAGGGTGAAAGCAGAATTCCCTGATTTCCCGTTCAGTAATTCTTATGCGATCAAAGCACTTGCAAAGAAAATACCAGCGAGATCACTGATGCATCTTGGAATTTTAAACTCAACCAGAATCATGCAGCAATGTGATGTTGCGGAAGGTGTTACGGCGTACAGCAACATTGGTGCATTCGGTATCGACGGCTCTATGTCTACATTTGTGGGACAATCCGTGATTGCTGCGGATAAGCTTTGTTTTCTTGTGATTGGTGACCTCAGCTTTTTCTATGATATGAATGCACTGCAGATCCGTCATCTTGGAAAAAATGTCAGGATTATGCTTATCAATAACAGCGGTGCTGCGGAATTCCATTATTTTATCGGTGAAAAAGTGATTCCAACGCTGAATCAGCATATTGCGGCGGAGCATTTTACCAGTGCTCAGGGCTGGGTCGAGAGCAAGAATTTCAGATACTACTCTGCGAAAACTACGGATGAGCTTGATTCTGTGCTGGACGAGTTTATCAACCCTTCTGCTGACAGACCGGCTTTCCTGGAAGTCTTCACTGACAAGAAGTATGATGCAGACAGCCTCAAAGAACATTGCTTTAAACTGAGGCAGCCGAACACTGCAGCGCCGATTAAAAGCAAGATGAAGTCGGCCCTGGGGAATATTATTTCGGGCGCGGGCGGAAAAAAGAATTGAGGGCAGATAATTCATGGATTCAATTACTTTAAATAATGGAAATCAAATACCGCAGATGATGTTCGGTTCTTTTCAGATGAATGAACAGGCGGATATGGATGCTGTTGTGGAAACAGCTGTTGACAACGGCGTATTAGGCTTTGACACATCGCCGAGTTACCGTACGGAGGAGATGCTCTCAGCAGCTGTGCAAAGACTTACCGCTCAAAGAGATGGACTCTCCAGGAGTGATTTTTTTCTGGATACTAAGATTGATGAGTGGCAGATGATAGCCAAAAAAGGGGAGATTCGCCCTTACGTGGAAAAATGCCTCGAAAAAACAAATCTGGACTATTGGGACCTTATATTAATCCACTGGCCGCAGCCGGATTATTATGCAAAAACATGGCTTGCAATGGAGAAACTGTATGAGGAAGGTATTGTAAAAAATATTGGAGTCTGTAATTTCTCAGTCAGACATTTTAAGGGGCTGGAAAATGCAGGGGCCAATATTGCGCCTGCGGTCATGCAGAATGAGGTGCATCCCCTCAATACGGAGAACGAGGTACTTGAATACTGTAAAGAAAATCATATTACAGTTCAGGCATACAGTCCGCTGTGCCGCATGATACCGGAAATAAGAGACAATGAACTTCTTAATCATCTTGCCCAAAAATACAGCGTATCCCTTGCACAGATTATACTGCGCTGGCATATAGAACGCGGTCTGGTGCCTGTTGTTAAGACGAGCAGCGAGAAAAGGGTGAAGGAAAATACGGATATTTTTTCCTTTGCGCTTTCAGAAGAGGACAGGGATGCGATTACTGGTCTGGACAGACACTTTAAGATATTTCTCGAGTCAAGATGCTGTCCGGGATATTAAGGGGATTCGATGATGCTAAAAAAAATATATAAGAAGATTCGGGGATTTGCAAAGAAAAACCTGAAGTTTACAGTGATTGCTGCATTTGTTCTGGTGCTGGCACTTCTTTCACTGGTTCTTGCCCTGACGGCTGGAATCATACCAGCGATTGTTGCAGACATTGTGCTGATCGTGATCTGCGGAGGGATTCTGCTCACTGATAAACTCAGTGTAAGATGGTGGACAAGGGAGAAGCCCCCCGGTTTCTTTCAGGATCTGCGATGGAGAAATGTTCCTGGACTGGTCGTGGGATCAACAAAGGCATGGAAATATATTGATTTCACACGATTTGGTGATCAGATTTATAACTGTGTGACATATAAACGGTCTTTTCATATGGATTTTGCAATGCTGAAGACTTATTTCAGCCATGTGAAAAAAGATGGAAAGATATTCATTGTCTTTGATTATTCAGAGGCTGAAGAGCTCGGGTGGGCCATAAGCCCCAGAGACTGGAGTTATATTCATCCTCATTTGTTTCTGGCGCTGGGGAAAACGGCAGATAAGAAAAAAAACAGCCATCCCCTGTTTTATTACCCGAAACAGACGATCGGATATGTATGTACAAGAATCATTAAGAAACTGGGATTTTATAAAAATGCTACCTGGAAACGGTCAAACGACATGAATCTGGACATAGACACAGGAAAAGTACAGAAGAGGATTCAGGCAATTGACAAAATGCTTTGTTTCTGCTGGGAACGAGATCTTGTTCCGGAACTTATTTTGATTAACGGCAGCAGTGAAAACAATTGTGCAAATGAGATTATCAGAGCTACTTTTGCGCCAAAGTATTATCAACTGGACGTCAAAACTGTGGATAATGCCGGAGAACTGAATAACTATATCAATCAGAAAATACAGCAGTAAGCCGGCAAGCGGTATGGTTAATGAGGATATTCTCTGTATATGAGCGGCCGCTTATATACAGGGGTATCCTTATCGTCGTTGTACAGGCATGGTTGTTTGCTGCACAGTGCCGCTGCCTTACCTGACAAAAAGAGGAAGCGTGAAAAGATTGAAAAGCTTTTTAGAATATGCTATGATTCCATGTGACTCGACATACAAAGGAGAAATATATGTGTAAAATTAGTGTGATCGTGCCGGTTTACAAGGTGGAACGTTATCTGCGTACCTGTCTCGACAGTCTTGTAAATCAGACACTTGAAGATATTGAAATCATTGCCGTTAATGACGGGAGTCCGGACAACAGTCCGGCGATCCTGGAAGAATACGAAAAAAAATATTCCCCAAAAGTAAGGGTATATTCTATTGAAAACCACGGCGTGAGCTATGCAAGGAATTACGGGGCTGACAGGGCTAACGGAGAGTATCTGCTGTTCGTGGACAGTGATGATTTTGTGGAGCCGCAGATGTGTGAAGTGCTCTATGAAAAAGCGTCAGGTGACGGCAATGATATCGTACTCTGCAACAGAAACAATATATACGAAACCCCGGGGGGGAAGGATACTGTAAATAAAAATTTCATGATGACGGCAAGTCAGAACTTTACAATTTCACAGTATCCGTTTGAACTATGCTGGATTTCCCCGTTTCCATGGGATAAGCTTGTAAAGCGGGAATTGTTTCTTTCTATAAAATTTCCGGAAAATATACGATTTGAGGATCTTGCATATGTTTTGAAGCTTGCATGCGTGGCAGAAAGCATAGGAGTGGTGAAGGATCATCTCTATAACTACCGCCGTACGACGACAGGGGGTTTTTTGAATTCATTTTCAGAGGACACACTTGACATTGTCAAAGCATTTGACAATGTTATGAGCTTTATGAAGGAGCATAAGTTCGATGGATGCTATCGGGAAGAATTAGCTTACATCTGCACCCGTCATTTCTTCTATCGCTATCCGGCATTGTTCTATAATAAGGAAGCAAGCCTGAAGTTAAAAAAATGTTTGCTTAATGAGACGCACGATTTTCTGGACCTTAATTTCCCTGACTGGAGAGAAAATCATTATTTAAAATACTCCAGCTCTCCGGCTGTTAAAAAGCGCCTGAATCTGTACTGCAGCAGAAAAAAACTGCTTTTGTCAGTCACTTTAAACAGAATAGTGCCTCAGGGTATTCAGCAGAGGGCGAGATCGTTCGGGAAGAAAATATCAGGTTTTCTGCGGGAGTTGAAGCATTCGAGATCCAGGAAGAAAGTAATTGTGCAGAAATTGAAATTTCTCCGTGTGTTTCGGAGAACTGCAGGTTATGAATATACAAAAGCCTGTCTGAAAACAGGGGTAAATAAAAGGCAGATTTTCATGGAGTCAGGCCATGGAGAGGACATCGGAGGCGATATTTTTCATATGATACGCATTTTTCAAAGACCTGAATTTGAAGAGTATCAAGTCCTGCTGGCAGTGAATGAGAAAAGCAGACAAAAATGGAAAAAGCTCTCCGAAGTGTATCAGCTGGACAGAGTGCAGACCTTAGAAGTCAATTCACAGGCATACAGCGAGGCGCTTGCCGTTTCCGGTTATCTGGTCACGGACGCATCCCTTCCCAGTTATTTCGTAAAAAGAGATGAGCAGGTGTACTTCAGTATTCCGGGTGAAACTCCATTAAAAATGCTGGGAAGACAGGTACAGGGACGAGAATTCGGACTGGGAGATGAACAGAGAAACTTTTTGATCTCAGACCTGATGCTGTTCCAGAACGAATATTCCAGAGATATTTTCCTGGATGACTATATGCTGCGCAATGTATATCCGGGAAGGGTCATGCTTGCAGGTCATCCGCGCAGCAGTGCACTGCTTCAGGGAGATATGTCTGAGCGGATCAGGCGGGGATGTGGTCTGGGCGAAAAACAGGTGATTGCTTATATGCCGGTCTGGCGGGGTGCGCTGAGTAAAAAGAATTTTGAAATACAGGTAAAGATCATTTATCAGTATCTGTCACAGATAGACAGGCTTCTGACGGATAACCAGCTCTTTTTCGTAAAACTGCATCCGTATGTGGAAGATTCTGTTGACTATTCCGTGTACCGGCACATCCGTTCATTCCCGGAAGAGTATGAGACGTATGACTTTTTAAGTGCAGCGGACATACTGGTCACGGATTATTCCGGCGTGATGTTTGACTTTGGGGCTACCGGTAAAAAAATGATTCTGTTTACATATGACCGGGATGCGTATCTCGGAGAAAACAGGATGTACATTGATTTGAACGAAATGGGACTGCCGACAGCGGATACGGCAGAAGAACTGATCACAGAGATCGAAAAGCCAAATAACGGATATGCGGATTTCCAGGAGAAGTTCTGTCATTATGATGCTCCCGATGCGGCTGAGAAGGTATGTCATTCTCTGGTGTTTGGTGAAGACGGCGTGAAGACAGAATATCCTGAGACTGCGGCAAAACGGAAAAAGGTTCTGCTTTATCTGGACAATATCTCGGACAAAATAAATTTCAGTAAGCTGATCCAGGAAATCAATCAGGTGGATGCTGATGAGTGCGATTACTATATCTGCTTTAAGGAAAGTGCAGCACAGAAGAACACCCTGGTCCTGCGGGAACTTAAAAAAGAGATTGGCTATCTGCCTCTTGCGGGAGGGCTTGATGCGACAAACGGTGAACTTGCTGCGCGGTGGGTGTATCTGCGACTTGGTATGAAAAACGGGATAATAAACAGAAAAATGAAAGATCTGTGTGAGCGAGAACTGAAAAAGTATTTTGGAAATATTCAGTTTGACTATGTTATGTATTTTAATGGCATGAGTCTCATGAACCTGAAAATGCTGAGTTATATGCAGGGCAAAAAGATATGCAATCTCACGAAGTTTTCATTGAATTCCTATCAGAATAAAAAAGCCTACCGCTCAAAAGCTGATCTCATGCTTAAGGGGAAAGCCGAATTCGATGTATATTGTATCAATCAGGAATTTACAAAGACCGGAATTTATAATAAGACAAAAAATAAGGCAAACTACCGTGTTATGGATCTGGATCACAGCAGCATCCGTAAAATGATGGAGGTGTGACATTGAAAACAGGTATCGTAACATTTCACAGTGCGTATAATTTCGGAGCAAGCCTGCAGACATGGGCACTGCAGACGGCGCTTGAGAGGATGGGGGTAGAACCGTTTGTAGTCAATTACAGACCGTATGTGATAGATAATCTCTATGATCCCATGGCGCGGACAAAAGGACTGAGCCGGTATCGGTTTTATCGGAAACTGACGAGGCCGCAGCTTATACTCCGGCATGAAAGATATGAGAAATTCATGAGAGACGAATACCATCTGCTTGGAGAGTATCATACTTATGAGGAGCTGAAGAATGCAGAGATGGGTCTTGACGCCTGTATCGTAGGAAGTGATCAGGTATGGAATGTACAGCATACAGGCGGTTATGACCCTGCCTTTTTCCTGGAATTTCTGGGTGATGATGTAAAAAAGATTTCTTATGCGGCGAGTACAGGAAGTGATTATATTCTTCCGGTATATCACGAGCAGTACCGCAGGGGGCTTGAGCAGCTGGATTCTATATCCGTCCGTGAGGCCAGTGCACGTCCGGCGCTCTCTCAATTAACAGACAAAGAAATTGATGTCGTACTGGACCCTACTCTGCTGCTTGATAAAGAAGAGTATGAGGCGCTGAAAGTTCCAAGGGAGCACAAAGAAAAATATATATTTGTATATATGATGGAGTATAATACAGAGCTTGTAAAATTTGCAAATTACATGTCCCGTTTACTGGGACTTCCCATCGTGCAGAAAAGAGAACAGCCATATTTTATCAATGAGCTGGAGACATGTTTTACATCGATACCGGGAGAGTTCTTGGATTATATCGAGAATGCTGAATTTGTCCTCACCAATTCTTTTCATGGCACGGTATTCTCTGTAATCTATGAAAAACCGTTTATATCAATGCTTCACTCGGGAACGGGCAGCAGGACTTCTGATTTGCTTAAAACGCTGAACCTCACGGATCACCTGATGGATAACGCGCAGGAAGGGTCTGCCTTTGAACGTATGGCGTTTGACAGAAAAGAAGAGACACGCAGCCTGCTTCTGAAAAACCGGGAACATTCGATTGCATATCTACAGAAAGCACTGGGGGTTGATCCGAAATGACTGTGAACCGGAGACTGCAGCAAAACAGTTGAAATATGCAAATAAAAACAAAAGGATAAGGGGATCCCTGAGAGGAGTTGAGTCTTCCGGGGGGCCCCTGATTTTTTTATTAAGACTTCATACTTTCTTAATAAGTATGAAAGGGGTTTTCGGTTGATTTTTCCATGGTAATGGTGTAAATTTATACATAGCGAAGGTGGAGTTTGAGGGAGAGGAGTGTATTGCTATGTCTTATGGAAAAATACGTGCAGCCCTGCTGTGTGCAGGGATAAGCCTGATGATGGTGACGTGTGTAAGCGCCGCATCAGAGGGAGCGGGTGATCCGGAAGTTACTGTGGAAAGTGCAGAGGATGAAGGCACGGAGCCTGAAGAAACAGAGGAAAATACAGAATCGGAGGAAGAGAAGACCGCCGGGGAAGTGACTCTGGAAGAGATGCAGCCGGGAGAATTACCGGTCACACCTGAAGAGGAGGCGGAGAACAACCTGTCACAGGGTACTGCTGGTCTTAATCCGGCTGATCAGGTGACCGTCGGTACCTGGGAGCAGGACGGGCAGGGTGGATGGACGTATTCTGTAGATGGAACTGTGCTGACTGGGCTTCAGCCCGTCAATGGCAAGATGTATTTCTTTGATGAGACAGGCATTCTGCAGACGGGATTCCAGACCATAGAAGGCGTCAGGTACTATTTTAATCCGAATGGACAGGAGCCTTCCCTGGGACTCGGAGCAATGATGACTTCTGTTTGGATTAATGAGGGAGGAGCAGATTACTATCTGAAAGAAGACGGCGTGCCCGCAATCGGTCAGGTATTGATCGGATCAAAAAGATATTGTTTTGATGCGGACGGCAAGCTTCTGACAGGCTGGCAGACGATCGGTGATAATACATACTATCTTCAGGCAGACGGAATTGCAGGCGAGAAAGGCCGGATGTATACGGGCTGGCAGACTATGAGCAATAAGGTCTATTATTTCCAGATGGGAAATGGTGATGGAAATATTGGTGCAATGTATACTGGCCGAAAGATGATGAACGGAAAGGTTTACTATTTTCAGACTGACGGCGATTTCGGAGAACGCGGCCGGATGTATACAGGCTGGCAGACGATCGGTAACAATATTCATTATTTCCAGATGGGCGGAGACATCGGTGAGAAGGGCCAGATGTATACGGGCTGGCGTACGATGAACAACAAAGTCTATTATTTCCAGAAGGGAAACAATGATGGAAACATCGGTAAGATGTATACCGGCCGTAAGATGATGAATGGCAGGGTCTACTATTTCCAGATGGGAGGAGATCTCGGAGAGCGGGGCCACATGTATACGGGCTGGCGTACGATCGGTGATAATATCAATTACTTCCAGATGGGCGGCAATGTCGGAGAAAAAGGCCAGATGTATACGGGCTGGCGTACGATGAACAACAAAGTCTATTATTTCCAGAAGGGGAATTCGGACGGTAATATCGGTAAAATGTATACGGGTCTGCGTACGATGAGCGGTAAAAGATATTATTTCCAGATCGGAGGCAAAGTTGGAGAAAAAGGCCAGATGTATACGGGCTGGCGTACAATTGGAAAAAACGTCAACTATTTCCAGATGGGTGGTAATGCAGGCGAGAAAGGCCAGATGTACACCGGATGGAAGACCATGAACAGCAAAGTTTATTATTTCCAGGTAGGGAACGCTGACGGAAATGTCGGTGCACTGTATACGGGCTGGCATACGATGAATGGCAAGTCCTATTATTTCCAGATAAACGGCATCAAAGGTGAGAAGGGCCAGATGTACACCGGATGGAAGACGCTTAACGGAGAGAGATACTGGTTTAAAGAGACGGGTGCACATGGTGTGCGCGGAGCAAGCCTGACTGGCTGGCAGCGGTACAAAGATGAATGGTACTATCTGCAGCCCAAAGAAAAGGGTGCGATGGCGACCGGCTGGACGTATGTGCCGATCAACAATTCATCTTACAGAGATACAAGCATCAGCAGTTATAAATATTATTTCAGAACAAATTCCAACGGGGGACCGAAGGGATCTCTGATGCAGGATGTGTCGGGGATGATCGGGCGCCAGAAAGGAAAAGACGGATATCGAGCAGAGATTGACAGAACACACTGCGTTGTGACAATTTTTGCCAAGGACGAGACCGGGAAGTATCGGATTCCTGTGAAAGCAATGACGTGTTCTGTCGGGCTTCCGGATACTCCAACGCCAAGGAGTTCGTATCAGTATCCATTCCGAACGATTGAAAAATTGCGCTGGGGCGAACTGATGGGACCTTCCTATGGACAGTACTGTACAAGAATTGTTGCAGGCATTTTGTTCCACTCTGTGGCGGGAAGCAATACAACATCGTACAATCTGTCGGCGGGCAATTATAATATGCTTGGCGCTCCGGCATCTCATGGATGTGTGCGTCTTTGCGTCAGGGATGCCAAATGGATCTATGATAACTGCGATCTGGGTATGCAGGTAGTCATTCGTGACAACATGTATCTGCCGTTTGACAAACCGGCAACCATCAAGATACCGGCAGGGCAGACATGGGATCCGACAGACCCTAATGTATGATTGGTGTTATGGAAATACAAGTAACAGTAGAACACAGTAAAAGTGAAAGGTGTTGTGGAAGATGAAAAAGAAAATAATAGCAATTGCAGCTTGCATGTGTTTGAGCCTGGGGGCTTTCAGCATCGTGCATGCGGAGGAGGGAGACCTGCAGCCTGAAAGTATTCTTCAGGGTGAGCAGGAGCCCTCATCAACGGAAAGTGAAAGTAACGGTGGGGACGTAACTGCCCCGGAAGATGAAGAACCGGTTGTAACTGTAGAGCCGGATGCAACCGAAGAGCCGGAAGATACGGATGACACAGGAAATGTTGATGCCATGCCGGATTCTGTACCGAACAGCGGGCTTGCCGGGAACTCAGCGCCTTCTGCGGATGAGACGCAAAATGCAGCGGCTCTGACGGGCTGGCAGAAAGTCGGGGCAGACTGGTTTTATTACGGAACGACGACAGGCGAAGAGCCTGTAAAAGGCTTGCAGCAGGATATCAATGGCAAGACGTATTTCTTTAATGACGCAGGTATTTTACAGACAGGATTCCAGACGGTCAACGGAACGAACTACTATTTTAATCCGAATGGTGAGGAACCGTCCCTGGGTCTCGGTGCAATGATGAAATCTGTGTGGGTTACTGAGGCAAACAAATATTATTATCTCGGGGAAGACGGTGTACCGGTGAGCGGTGGCATTAAGCTTATAGGCTCAAAGAGATATGCTTTTGATGCAGAAGGCAGACTGCTGACAGGCTGGCAGACGATTGGAAATAACAACTATTATTTTCAGATCGGCGGTGATATCGGAGCCAAGGGCCAGATGTATACGGGCTGGAAGGCAATGAATGGCAAGGTCTATTATTTTCAGGTGGGAAATGCTGATGGAAATATCGGAAAAATGTCAACAGGCTGGAAGGCAATGAATGGCAAGAGATACTATTTCCAGGTCGGCGGTGACGCGGGATCCAAAGGCCAGATGTATACAGGCTGGAGGACGATTGGAAAGAATGTTTACTATCTCCAGATGGGAGGAAATATCGGAGAGAAGGGCCAGTTATACACGGGATTCAAAACGCTGAATCAGAAAGTGTTCTATTTCCAGAAGGGGAATTCAGATGGAAATATCGGTAAGATGTATACCAGCTGGCGAACGATCGACGGCCAGGTATTTTACTTTCAGCAGGGCGGTGTAAAGGGCGTCCAGGGGCAGATGTATACTGGCTGGAGAGGAATCAGCGGTAAGGTCTTCTACTTTAAGCCGACTGGTGCATACGGCTCGAAAGGTGCCCGCCTGACAGGCTGGCAGACAATCGGAAACAAACGCTTTTTCTTCCAGCGCGCGGGTGTAGTGGGCAATGCGGGGCGCCTGCTGACAGGCTGGCAGAACATTGATGGCAAGAAATACTATCTGCAGGAGACAGGTGCATACGGCACCAAAGGTCAGATGGCCAAGAACGGCTGGCAGAAAATATCCAATACGTGGTACTATTTCCAGTCGAACGGTACCGTGAAAACAGGATGGCTGAGAGACGGCAGTCAGTGGTACTATCTGAAATCAAACGGCGCGATGGCAACCGGATGGAATTATGTGGATTCTTATAAATACTATTTCCGCCCGAATTCCAGCGGAGGACCACAGGGATCGCTCGTGCAGGATGTATCCAGTATGGTCAGCGGACCATACTATGCGACCGTTGACAGGGTACGCAATGTGGTAATGATTTATAAAAAAGAAGGGAACTATCAGATTCCGGTAAAAGCCATGACATGTTCCGTGGGATTGCCAGGAACACCGACGCCAGCAGGTACGTTTAACACAACAGTCAAATATCGCTGGAAAGAATTGATGGGACCTTCCTGGGGACAGTATGCGACAAGAATTGTCGGCGGTGTTCTGTTCCATTCTGTAGCGGGAAGTGCTCCAAATCCTTATTCACTTCCGGCAGGGGAATATAACCTTTTGGGTTCACCTGCATCACACGGATGTGTGCGCCTCTGTGTAAGGGATGCAAAATGGATTTATGATAACTGTTCGATTGGCATGCAGGTAACAATCGGGGATAACCTGTATCTGCCGTTCGATAAGCCGGCAACAATTTTGATTCCGCCAAGCCAGAACTGGGATCCGACGGACCCGAACATCTGATAGATGAAAGTGTTGTGGAACAGATATAAAAGTGTGATCAGTTATCTTTTCTTCGGCGTATGTACAACGCTGGTCAATATCATCGTATATTACCTCTGTGCACGGATGCTGAAGATGGGAACGGCAGGCAGCACGGCGGCAGCATGGGCTGCCGCCGTGCTGTTCGCCTATATTACCAATAAGCTCTTTGTGTTTGAGAGCAGATCTTTTGAGAAGAGCCTGATGATGCGGGAGCTTGCATCCTTTTTTGCATGCAGACTGCTGACAGGTGTGCTGGATCTGGCCGTCATGTACATTTGCGTGGACCGTCTCGGGTGGAATGACATGGTCATGAAGGTGATATCCAATGTGCTGGTTATCGTGATTAACTATGTGGCGAGTAAACTTTTAATATTTAAAAAGAATGTACGGGATCAGAACTGTGAGTGAACAGTTCTGATCCTTTTTACTGGAGTCAGCGGTCGGTACCGTCCGATAGCTGTACCAGAGAGTGTCAGCAACAGCGGTATATATTTATCAGGGATAAAGTCAGTCACTGGTTTTCAGTTTTGACATGAAACGTGCTACTACTCCTTGACTTTTTGTGGTTCAATCTGTATAATGAAAAATGTTCAAAAAATGAACACAGAGGTAAAGTTATGAGTAAAACGGAAAAATTTGAAAAAATACTGAACTGGATGAACCATCATGAATTTCAGAATCAGCGGGAATTAGCGGGTGAGACTGGGATGTCACTCGGGACGGTCAATGCGTTGCTGAAGGATATGGTGCAGGCGGAATATCTGTTAAAGTCGGGAAAAAGATATTATCTGACAGAACGGGGAGAATCTTATCTGGCAGTGCTGCGGGAAGGTCAGCAGAATGTGAAGCTGAGAATTGAGGCCGGGACAGATAAAGTCAGGACAGCAGTTATCCTGGCAGCGGGAGACAACGCAGCATTTTCCTGCCCCGCAGGACTGCTCAGACTGAATGGTGTGACTGTCATCGAACGAATTCTGCATATTCTGATACAGAATGGAATTGAGCGGATCTGTGTCATAACAGGGGCGATGGAGGAACAGTATCGCGCATATTTTGATAAACGTAATATTACGCTCATCAGTAATCCGCGTTATAAATGGACCGGGACAATGGAATCCCTTTCGCTGGCGGCTGATTTTGTCGGGGAAGATTTTTTGCTGGTGGAGAGCAATCAGATCTTTGAAGAAAAGGCGGTGACTGCGCTGCTGAACCAGCCCGTCCCCAACTGTATCTTAATGACGGTTCCCAGCGGCTCCAGTGACGAGGCATATGTGGAGCTCGGCAGGGACCGGACAGTATTTAGAATATCCAAAGATATCCGCCAGATGAATCACATTGACGGAGAAATGCTTGGAATCAGCAGGATCACGCTGCGGTTGTTTCAGAAGATGCTGGAATATTTCAGGGACAATACGAATCCGATGCTGAATTACGAGTATGTGTTGGAAGCGATCGGGCGTTTGTATAAGATTCAGGGAGTTTTTCAGGATGACCTCGCATGGACGGTCATTGAAAATCAGAGTCTCTATGATATGGCCATAAACCGGATTTATCCGCGTATCGTAAAGCGCGAACGTCTGGAAAAAGAAAACAGGGCCCGGGAAACGCTGAAACACTGTATGAAACTTGATGACAGTGAGATTGAGGAAGTCCGTATCGGCGGGGGCATGACGAATACCAACTTCTTTGTACGCGTACATGGGCAGGAGTACATACTCCGGATACCAGGGGCGTGTACGGACGAGATGATCAACCGGAAAAGTGAGCAGCATAACAGTGCACTCGCATCGGCAGCCGGAATCAATCCGGTAAATGTCTATTTTAATGTGGATTCGGGTGTAAAAGTGACAGAATGCATTCACGGTGCGGTGACTTTAAACGGAAAAACAGCACGTCTTGAAGAGATGATCAGGAAGACGACAGGAATTCTGCGAATGTTGCACCATTCCGGGATGAAGCTGTATGGGAATTTTTCTGTGCGGGAGGAGTACGAGAAATATAAACGAATGATTGCAAAGAACGGTGCCGTATGGTATGAGGGGTTTGAGGAGATGGACCGTTTCTTTTACACCCTTCAGGAACGGCTGCAGCAGATCGGCCTGGACAGGAAGCCGTGTCACAATGATCTTGTGCCTGAAAATCTGGTGTTGGATATCAACGGCAGAATGTATCTGATCGACTGGGAGTATTCCGGGTATAACGATCCCATGTGGGATCTGGCATCTCATCTTTTAGAGTGTGAATTTACTGTGGATGAAGAGGAGCTGCTGCTCCAGCATTATTTTCAGGGGAAAGCGGGAGCGAAGGAACAGGAAAAAATCCTGATCTTTAAAATCTGCCAGGACATTCTGTGGAGTGCCTGGACGGTGCTGAAGGAAAGTGAAGGGGAAGATTTTGGAACTTACGGGACAGACCGTCTGATGCGGGCAAAACAACTGAGAGAGGAGTATCAAGGGCGCTATGGAAAATAAAAACCGGAGAATTGACTGGGGGATTACTGTCGTACCATTGGTTGTGATCGCAGTGTTGTCTGTGCTGCTGATGTGTTTTCCGCGGCGGGCACAAAATGTTGTTGGTTTTCTCAGAAATATATTTGTGAATGAACTTGGGTTTTTCTATATCATTCTGGGCCTGGCGGTTATTCTGATTGCTGTCGGTCTGGCGTTTTCCAGATACGGCTCTATTCGTCTGGGTAAGACGGAAAAGCCACGATACAGTACGTTCAGCTGGGGAGCGATGATCTTTACCTCGACGATGGCGGCGGACATTTTGTACTGGTCGCTCATTGAATGGTGTTACTATTACACGGCAACGCCGTTTGCGATGGAAAATATGACGCTGGCGCAGCAGCAGGACTGGGCGTCTGCGTATCCGCTGTTTCACTGGGGTCCGATCCCCTGGGGATTCTACATACTGCCTGCCTGTGCCTATGCCTATATGATGTTTGTCAAAAACAGAAAGCGGCAGACACTGTCCGAGGCGTGCAGACCCCTTCTGAAAGACCGGTCTGACAAACTGCCGGGACGTATCATCGATATTATCGCGGTTGTCGGTCTGCTTGCCGGGACAGCTACCACATTTTCACTGGCAACACCACTTCTGTCGGCGGCGATCGGCCGTGTGTTTGGGGTAGAAACTTCGGAGATCACATCCATCATCATCCTGCTGGTAATCGGTGTGGTATTTATCTTTGCCGTTATGAAGGGGATGAAAGCCATCTCGCATCTGGCAACGATCTGCGTTGTGATATTTGGGGTGCTGCTTGCAATATTCTTTGTTTTCGGACCCAAAATCTATATCATCGAGACGGGAATCTCCGCGATCGGAAATGTGGTCAATAATTTCTTCCACATGTCCACATGGATGGATCCGCTTAGGCTGTCGGGAAGCGGCGGAACAGGCTTTCCACAGGACTGGACCATCTTTTACTGGGCATACTGGATCGCATGGTTTGTCGCAACCCCGTTCTTTATCGCAAAGATATCGGAGGGGCGCACGATCAGACAGACGATTCTCGGAGGGCTGTCCTGCGGACTTTTGGGGACTTATATGTCATTTATTGTGTTCGGTGGATTTGGACTGCATATACAGACAACGGGAAAAGCTGATCTGGCAGGCATGCTGGCCGGAGGGGCCTCACCGGCTGAAGTGATATTACAAGTTTTTGATCAGCTTCCGGTCACCAGGATTGCGCTGGTGGTACTGATACTGGCAATGATCGCGTTTTATGCCAGTACATTTGATGCCATAACACTGGTGGTGGCGGGGTATTCGGAAAAAGATCTGATTGGAGAGAAAGAACCGCGAAAAAAACTGCGGGCATTTTGGTCCTGTGTCTTTCTCCTGCTGCCGATCGCACTGCTGTTTTCAGAGAGTACACTCTCCAATCTGCAGACGATATCCATCATTGCGGCGTTCCCGCTTGGAATCATTATGATTTTGATCATTTGGGGATTTTTCAGGGAGCTGAGACAGCACCGGAAGATTCCTGAGGAAGAAATGGAAAAATAAACCGCATTTTTTTGCATCTGCCTTTGACTTGTGTTATAATAACGCTGATTATATGGAATTTTATTTGAGGGGATAAAATTTTCGGGACAGGAGTATATATAATTCAGGGTTATGGTACAAACTAGAAAAAAACACAGAAAATTGCTGAAAGCGTTGTGTCTTCTGGCAGTCCTTTTGCTGTGCAGTGCGGTGGAATGCAGAGCGGATCTGAAATCCTCAGATGCTCTTCAGAATTCTGAGTGGACACTGCTGACGGAATATGAGATTGGGAATAACACGGCAAATCTTCAGGCTATGTGCAGCACGGACAAGTATGTCGTATGCCTGATCAATGCATCAAATGCGGCTCCGGAGCCGGACACCCTTGTGGCTTTTTATAAGGGAGGGACAGATGAGGACGGAAATGAAGTGCAGCCTTACAGCTATGCGAAATCTATCACAGAGATGGATTATGAGCATGGGAATGGGATGGCGTACAATCCCTATACACGGGAACTTGTGATCGCAGGAGGCAGAAATCTGAGTCCTGAAAATAAAGGCTGTCTTTTTATTGTTGACGCAGACACGCTGAAATTCAAACGTAAGGTTAAAATTTCAGACGCCTGGAACGTTCAGGCAATTGATTTCAGTTTGACAAATAATAATTATCTGATCCAAAAAAGCGGAGACGGCGGATTTGGGTTCGTCGAAGCCGATCTGGATTTTAATATTACCAATGAGCTTGGCGATATGATTGATCTGGGCGGTGCAGGCACGTTTCAGGACCTGTGCGTCTGCGGAGATGATATCATCAGTATACCGTACAACAAGAATACAAAATATAATGGAACGGTTCAGGTATATTCCAGAAAGGAACAGCAGCTGCTGGGAGAGTACCAGCTGTCATTGGCATCAGATTCAGAGATTGTAGAGGCTGAATCAATCTCGGAGTTATCGCCGGGAAGCTTTGTGCTGGGCTGTGCCATCAGAAATCCCCGGAGGATCGCGTTGTATGGTGCGACGCTGCCCATGGCATATAATATCGAAACGTCCATAGAAAACGGAACGATCACTGATTCAGCGGAAGGCATCGACCTGGGCAGTGATTATACCATAGAGTATCAGCCGATTGAAAATTATGAGGTAAAAGAGATCACGGTTGATGACCAGCCGGTGACGGTCAGAGAGTATAAGGAATCCTATGTGTTTTCAAGTTTGACGAGAGATCACAGGATTAACGTCGTCTGCAGGGAAATTCCGAAGTTCGAAATCGTGACGGATGCAGTAAATGGAACGATTGATGAGAAACAGCTGATATACCGCGATAAGGATGTCACTGTGAAGTTCGCGCCGGATGAACATTATGAGATCGACAAACTGGTGGTTGACGGAAAAGATGCGGTGCCGGATAAAGATCAGACATCGGTTACATTTAAAAAGATCAAGACTCCGCACAGCGTCTCGGTAACATTTAAAGAGATTCCTGCATATATGGTGACTGCTGAGGCGAAAAACGGCACCGTATCGAAGAGTGCGAGCCGCGTATACCGCGATGAGAACTATACAGTTTCCTTTAAGCCGGCAAAAGACTATGTATTGAAGAAGATCTATGTGGATGGCGTGAAGGTTAAACATATCGTGGATGATGAAGAATTTACATTTGCAAATATCCAGAGACCGCATGATATTCAGGTGGTTTATGTATGGAAATACACAGTCTTTCTGTGGGTGCTCTGTGCAGCGCTTGTGGCTGTTGGGGCAAGCTATGTGATTTTAAGTGTAAAACGCTTCCAGAAGAAGAAAAAGCGCAGGGCAGAGCTTGAAGTTCTCCGTATTGAGAATCGGGTCGAGTATCCGGAGCCGGAAGAGGACCCAGAAGAATAGAGGACGGGAATATGACACTTTCTCAGATTGGCATGCTGATTTTATTCATGGGGATTGTCCCCATGATGCTCGGCATGCTGTACACAAAATTTGCAAGAGAAGAACGGGATTCGCTGATCCTGAATTACTGTTCAGGAATTATCATCATGATGGCTCTCTGTGAGCTGCTGGCGGTTCCCATGATTTTTATGCATACGACACTGACGGTGATGCTCCGCATATACGGCGGAGTAATTGCCGTTTTGTGCGTGTTGTCACTGATTCTGAATGTGACATTCTACGGAAAGATGCTGATATCATTTTTTAGACGGACAGCTGCGCTGCCGTGGCAGTCCTGGGCGGCAGTCCTGATCATTGTACTGCAGACTGCTGTGCTTGCAGTGGGGCAGCATGTGGATGATGATGACTCCTTCTATGTGGGAGCTGCTGCTGCAGCGGTGGAGACGGATTCCATGTTTGAAGTGGATCCGTATACCGGAGAGACGTATGATGAGCTGCCTTCCCGATATGTACTTTCGCCATTTCCTGTTTTTGTAGCGGTCATCGGTGCAATTACGGGTGTACACGTAACAATTATCGCGCACACCATATTTCCGATAATCTTTATTCCATTTGCATATATGATCTATGCGATGCTGGGCAGACGTCTGTTCGGGGAAAAAAAAGAGGCGGTTGGATATTTTCTGATCCTGGCGGCTGCAGTTTATATATTCTCCGGATATTCAGTGTATACGCAGGGGACATTCCTGCTGATCCGTGTCTGGCAGGGAAAAGCTGTGCTGGCGGGGGCGCTGCTCCCTGGAGTATTCTATTACGGGTTTCGAGCCTATGGAAAAAAGCATCATGCACTGGACTATATCATGCTGGGTGCACTGATGCTGTCCTGCTGCCTGGTTTCCTCCATGGGGATTATGCTGGGAGCAGTGGTACTCGGTCTGCTGGCTGTTGTCAGTGCTGTGCGGTTCTGGAATGGAAAGATTATTCTATACAGCTTTTTATGCTGCATTCCGAATATCGTATATTCGGTAATCTATCTGATCATTAAATAATTATGGAGAATAAGCATGCAGAAAACATGGACGACTGTGCTGGAGATGTTTGAGAAATATACGAACGGCAGCTGGCACATTATTTTACTGGCGGTTGCACTGCTGTATCTGCTCCTGACAGTAAAAAAGAAAAAAGAGAATATAATCTTCATTGTGTTTTCCCTGTTGTTTGCGGGACTGTATCTCTGTCCATATACGGCAGATCTGATTATGAAGAATTTTATCGGTCGATCCGTTTACTGGAGGATGTTCTGGATACTGCCATCAATCCTGATCATCGCCTATGCGGGTGCTCTGTTTTTATCCAGACTCAGGTCAAAAGGAGTACAGGCTGTTTTGCTGGCCGTCATGGTGGCTGTCATCGGCGTCACCGGGACCTGCGTTTATTTTCAGGGGCATTATACGGCAAAGACAGATCTTTATAAGCTTCCGTCCCCTACGGTGTCCGTCTGCAAGCTGATAAAAGCCGATGCCGCTGAACAGGGGATTGAGGACGTGTACGTTGTAGTGCCGAATCATCTCGTATGCTATATCCGCCAGTATGATGCGTCGTTCTATATGCCGTATGGCAGAAATGCATTCCGGCGTGAAGATCTGACCCAGACACAGGCAGGCATTTTTTCGCAGATGAGCAGTGATGAAGCTGATGCGGAAACGATCAACCACCTTCTTCGTGAGGAGGGAATCAATTATTTTGTATGGGACCGTACCGGACAGACGAGGGACGACTTTGATGCGATGGGCTATGTGGTGGTAGGAGATGTCAAGGGGCACCGTGTTTACCGTCTGGATCCGGCAGACTAAGGAAAAGAGGATTTAGAAATGGCAGGATTGAAATTGGCATTGTACCGAATGATAAAACAGAATACGCTGCTGCGGCGCGCTGCCAGGACGGCAGGGCGGGCTGTATGGAATATAGAATATAAGATGATCCGCAGGCGGTGCAGGACGGATGACAAGCTCTATGTCTTTGAATCTTATCAGGGAAGGCAGTATGCCTGCAGTCCCAGGGCAATTTATGAAGAGCTGCTGAAAAAAGAGGCCCGGGAGGGATACCGTTTCATCTGGGTATTCAGGGAGCCTGAAAAGTATTCCTGGATGCTGAAAAACCCAAACACGACGATCGTGAAACTGGGAACACGGGAATACTATGAGGCGTTTGCACGGGCGAAGTTCTGGATCGTCAATTCAAGAACCCGCCACTGCCTTGTCCCGGGGAGTGACCAGTGTTTTTTACAGACGTGGCATGGAACTCCGCTGAAAAGGCTGGGATGTGACATTATGGTGGAAGGGAACAATGTGCTTTCCTCCGCGGAGATAAAAAAGGACTATCAGAAAGAGGGCGGACGAGTGACGTACTTTTTGTCTCCCTCTTCTTTTTACACAGAAAAAATCGCGTCGGCATTCGGGCTTCGTGAGGACGACAAACACAGAAAAGTGCTGGAGCTTGGATATCCCAGAAATGATGAGTTGTTTCAGCCGGATACTGCAAAAGTGAGCGAGATAAAAAGGCAGCTGGGGATTCCGGGGGATAAGAAGGTGATCCTGTATGCCCCCACCTTCAGAGATGATCAGCACACACAGGACGGATGTGCATTTACCATGGGGTTTGAACTGGAAAACTTTTGCCGGGAGCTGGGTGATGAGTATGTTATGTTGTTCCGCACCCATTATTTTGTTACGGAACAGGTGGATCTGAGGCCGTGGAAAGGGATAATTATCGATGCGACCCGCTGGGATAATATCAATGAACTGTATCTTGTCAGTGATCTGCTGATCACGGACTATTCCAGCGTCTTCTTTGATTATGCCAATCTGAAACGCCCGGTGCTGTTTTTTATGTATGACCTTGAAGCTTACCAGGAGAATATCAGGGATTTCTACCTGGATATCAGGGAGCTTCCAGGAGATATTGTGAGTACGGAAGAGGAGCTGTATCGGGCTGTAAGGCGGGTATACAGTGAATTTGCATATGACGAACGGTATCGGACCTTCCACAGTAAATTTAATTATCTGGACGGTCCGCACACCAGCCGGGCGGTGATCGACCGGCTTCATGCTTTGTGTGGGACGGGCAGAAGGGGATAAGGTATGAAGAAAGTATTGCTGGTGACACATGTGGGAGATTTTATACCGCAGTTTGAGATGAGAAATGTCCGGTATCTGCAGAGCATCGGATATGAGGTTCATTATGCGGCTGATTTTAAGCAGTCTTCTTACGGGAACAGTGCGGAAAAGCTGAAGGGATCAGGTGTGGTCTGTCATCAGGTTCCGTTCGAGCGCTCTCCGTTTAAGGTGAAAAATATTCATGCATACCGCGTACTGAAGGAGCTTCTGGCATCGGAACACTTTGAACTCATTCACTGCCATACGCCTATGGGCGGTGCCATGGCACGTCTGGCCGGGAGAACCTATCGGAAGCGGGGGCTTAAGATTATCTACACGGCACACGGCTTTCACTTTTTTAAAGGCGCACCGCTTATCAACTGGATGATTTATTATCCGGTGGAGCGTCTGCTGTCACGCTGGACGGACGTACAGATAACGATTAACCGTGAAGATTACCAGCGTGCACGCAAATTTCATGCAAATAAAGTGGTGAGGATCCCGGGGGTGGGGATCGACCTGTCTTCCGCCCGGGAACGGAAGCTGCTCGACAAAGAGGCTTTCCGCAGATCACTGGGGGTAGGGCCTGATGATTTTTGTCTGCTCTCCGTGGGGGAACTGGATGCCAATAAGAATCATGTTGTTGTCCTTGAGGCGTTGCAGAAGATGGACCGGTCAAACATCCGGTATCTGATCTGCGGAAAAGGCTGCCTGCAGGACCGGCTCGCCAGGGAAATCTCAGACAAAGGTCTTTCGGACTGCGTTTCGCTGCTGGGATACCGGGATGATGTGGAGCAAATATATGAAGCCGCCGATCTGTTTGTATTTCCTTCGCACCGTGAGGGACTGTCAGTGGCACTGATGGAGTCTATGGCAAAAGGACTGCCGGCGCTTGCGTCGCGTATCAGGGGAAATGTCGATCTGATCGAGGAAGGCCGGGGAGGCATCCTGGTCAGCTCCAGGGAGCCTGATGAATTCGCAGACGGAATCAGGCGTCTTAAAAGAGATCCTGAGCTCTGCAGAAAAATGGGGGCTTATAATCAGAGAGCGGTCGTAAGATACGATACGTGTGAGGTGGAAAAGGTGATGAGCCGCGTTTATCATGAGGTTTTGGGATGAAAAGAAAACTGATGTCTCTTATCAAATACTGCAGACCGGTATATGCATTGTATTATTATCTGGGAACCTGGTTTCTGAATTTTTTGAAACTGTTTGTCAGGACAGATGACAGACTGATCCTGTTCAACAGTTTTGGGGGGAAATCATTCAATGACAGCCCGAGAGCCATCTATGAAGCGATGCGCCGGGATCCCAGGTTTTCAGATTTTCGATTTGTATGGGCGTTTCAGGATCCGGAGAAGTTTTCGCTGGATAACGGGGAAAAGATCAGGGCAGATACGTTTTCCTATTTCCTGACGGCGCTGAAAGCCAGGGTGTGGATTACCAACTCTTCCCTGGAACGAGGGCTTGGATTTGTTGGCAAACATACTTTTTTTGTGAATACCTGGCATGGGACACCCCTTAAAAAGATGGGAAACGACCTGAAAGAACAGAATACGTCATTTAAAAGCAGGAACTCATGGAACATGGACCTGTTCACAACGCAGTCCGTCTATGAGGCGGAGATATTTACCAGGGTATTTGAACTAAAGCCTGGAATCTGTCAGGTTACCGGTCTTCCACGCAACGATGAGCTGGCGCAGGCGTCGGATGACAGACGCCGGATGTGCAGGGAAAAACTGGGGATTGCTCCCGGACAGTGTGCAGTCCTTTATGCACCCACTTTCCGGGAGTATGAGAAGAACGATGCTCTGCAGTGTGTGTTTGCCCCGCCGATTCAATGGGAAAAGTGGCCCGAGACGCTGGGTTATGAAACGGTTATTCTGGTGCGGGCACATTATGAGACAGTGCGCAGCATGAAACTTCCGGATGACAAAAAATGCATCCGTGATGTATCAGATTATGAATCTCTGAATGAACTGATGATTGCTTCCGATATCCTTGTATCTGACTATTCAAGCGTGTTTTTTGATTATTCGATCCTGGAAAAGCCAATGGTATGTTTTGCTTATGACTATGATCAGTATGAGGCGGCGCGCGGGATGTACTTCGATATACGGGAGTGGATGCCGGGGGGCAGTATAACAGAGGAGGAGCTGCTGAGACTGCTGAACAGCCTGAAGGAACCGTGCGCATATGAGGCCGCAGTTCAGCAGACAGTAAGGTTTCGAAAGGAGTTTGTGAAGAGCTGCGGGCATGGGGTGGAAAATGTGCTGAATGTTATTGCCAAAAAAATTAACCTTTCAAACAAATAGCGTATGTAGTATAATGTAAAAAATTATATGATACCAGGTGAGAATAGATGAACCAAAGAAAAGATTTTGAACAATACAAACGAATTATGCGCTTTTTTTCTGCCATGATCCTGGTAGCGGCTCAGACGGCAGTCTTTGCCTTCTGCTGGTACCGCTTCTATAATCAGGAACTGCGCAAACCGTATATGAATAAGGGAAATCTGCTGATGATTGCAGTTTATCTGATCCTGCTGCTTGTATTTCTGAATGCTTTCGGAGGCCTTAAAATCGGCTATATGAAAAAAGCAGTATTATCCTGTCGCAGGTGCTGTCGATCGTTGCCATGCATGTGATCGTGCTGATTCAGATTCTGTTGATTTCAGGCAAGCTGTATCGTCTTAGATGGCTGATCACCGTTACTCTGGGGATGACTGTGGTGGATATACTGATCGCGGTGGTGTTTATCCAGGTATTTCATATGCTGTACTATAAGGCGTTTCCGCCGCGGAAAATGCTGCTGGTCTATGAGGAACGGCCGCCGCAGCCCCTGATGCGGAAAATGTATGAGCGCCGCGACAAATACAACATCTGTGAGCATGTGAATATTCAGGGGAGCATGGAAGAGGTTGAGAAGCTGATCCTGAAATATGACGGTGTGATACTGTGTGATATCCATGCGAAAAGCAGAAACCATCTGCTGAAGTACTGTTATCAGAGGGGAATAAGGGTTTACACAACCCCCAAGATTTCTGATATTATATTGAAGAATTCAGAGATATTACATCTGTTTGACACACCCCTGTTTCTGTCAAGAAATCAGGGACTCAGCTTTGAACAGCGTTTGCTGAAGCGCGCCATGGATTTTGCAGTGTCACTGGTATTGCTGGTGGTGGCCAGTCCGTTTATGCTGCTGACAGCGATCGCGGTAAAACTGTATGACCGCGGACCGGCTTTGTTTAAACAGGAACGTGTTACTGTTAATGGAAAAAAGTTTCATGTTTATAAGTTTCGCAGTATGATCGTGGATGCGGAAAAGAACGGGGTGGCTGTCCTGGCAACGAAGAATGACAGCCGTATCACTCCGATCGGAAAATTTATCCGGGCCACCAGGCTGGATGAACTTCCGCAGCTTTTTAATATCCTGAAAGGTGATATGAGTCTTGTGGGACCGAGACCGGAGCGCCCTGAGATCATAAAAAAATATGAGACAGCGATTCCGGAGTTTTCTTACAGACTTAAAGTAAAAGCGGGGCTGACGGGATATGCACAGGTTTATGGAAAATACAATACGACCGCATATGACAAACTGAAACTGGACCTGATGTATATTGAGAATTATTCTCTTTTGCTGGATCTGAAACTGATCTTCATGACGGTTAAAGTAATGTTTATGAAGGAGAGCACGGAAGGGCTGAGCAAAGAACAGCTGGATGAGCTGATCACCAAGGAACACGTAAAAGGACAGTAATTGTTACTTTTTCTTGCCAATGCATCTGAAAAGTGGTATATTTGCGTTTATGAGGCTGATTTGCCTTGCTGATGAATTGGAAGAATAGTATGAGGATGGTATGAAATGCAATTTTTTAAAGATACGAAAAAATATGCCGGCTACGTCGTCCGGTCTGCAAAATCGCAGCTGAAAGCAGAAGTGGCAAGTTCCTATCTGAACTGGATCTGGTGGATACTGGATCCACTGTGTTTTATGTTGATTTATGCATTTATCTTTGGCGTGGTTTTTGACGGCAGGGAACCGTATTTTACAGCTTTTATTTTTGTCGGACTGACTGGATGGACCTTCTTTAACAAATGTGTACAGGCCAGTGTCAGGATGGTAAAAAATAATAAATCAATTATTGACAAGGTATATATGCCAAAATATGTGCTGGCGTACACGAGAATGGGCGTCGATGCGTTCAAGATGCTGATTTCATTTGTTATTGTGGCATGTATGATGGTGGTGTACCGTGTGGATTTGACCTGGAATATTCTCCTGGCGGTTCCGCTGGTATTCTTATTGATGGTTATCACCTTTGCCGGGATGACGATCTTTATGCATCTGGGAGTTTTCGTGGAAGACATGAGCAACATTGTGAATATACTTCTTCGTCTTCTGTTTTACGTCACCGGTATCTTCTATTCAGTCAATACAAGACTTCCGGCACCGTATGGAAGCTGGGCGCTGAAGCTGAATCCGGTCGCCTATATTCTGGACGGGCTCCGAAAGTGTCTGCTGTACGGGCAGACGCCGGACATGAGAATATTTGCGCTGTGGCTGGTGGCCGGAATTCTCGTTGCGGCGATTGGCGTTAAGATTATCTATCGATATGAAAATGGTTATGCAAAGGTGGTTTAGGATATGCAGGAGCAGGAATATGCGATTGAGGTGAAGGATCTGCGGATCAGCTATCGCTGTCTGAAGTCCTTTTCTGTAAAGAAAAGTTTTTTTAAGCTGAAAAAAAGTAAGGCAGAAGTATTCGAGGCAGTGCGGGGAGTTTCTTTTAAGGTCCCTAAAGGCGATATTATGGGTATTGTCGGAAAGAATGGAAGCGGTAAATCTACGATGCTGCGGGCGCTGGCCGGAATTTTTTCAGCCGATTCCGGCAGTATCGATCTTCATGGATATTCAATCTCGCTCCTGGCGATCGGAGTCGGATTCCAGAAGGCGTTGAGCGGCAGGGAGAATATCTATCTGTCCGGAATGCTGCTGGGATTTTCAGAAGAACAGGTAAAGGCAAAAGTGAATGAGATCATTGAGTTTGCCGGTCTTGGGAAGTTTATTGATATGCCGGTGAAGACATATTCAAGCGGTATGTACTCTAAGCTGGCTTTTTCCATTACGGCGATACTGGAGACCGATATCATGCTGATCGATGAGGTCTTAAGTGTAGGAGATGCAAAGTTTAAAAAGAAGAGCTATCAGAAGATGAAAGAGCTGATCATGGATAAGGACAGAACTGTCATCATAGTCTCGCACAGCTCAGATACCATACGCGAATTATGTACGAGCGTGTTGTGGCTGCACGAAGGAGAGATCAAGATGCTGGGAGATCCGCAGGAAGTCATGGATAAATACGAGGAATTCATGCAATAGGCTAAGATGGAGGTATCATGAAGAGAGTGATTACGTACGGTACATTTGACCTGCTGCATTACGGGCATATCAATATTCTCAGACGGGCAAAACAGCTGGGCGATTATCTGATCGTTGCTCTGTCGACGGATGAATTTAACTGGAATATGAAGCAGAAAAAGTGTTACTTTACTTACGAAGAGAGAAAACAGCTGCTTGAGGCGATCCGTTATGTTGATCTTGTGATACCGGAGGAAAACTGGGAGCAGAAGGTATCTGATGTGAAAGAATATCATATTGATACCTTTGTGATAGGAGATGACTGGGAAGGAAAATTTGATTTTCTGAAAGAATACTGCGATGTTGTGTATCTGCCGCGGACGCCTGAGATCTCGACGACACAGATCAAATATGATCTGAATAAAGAGTAAGCGGGAGACATGATGTACTCCCTGGTATATTTAAGGAGCAAGTTTTATTATCTGTTTTAAGAGGTGGGTCATTGACATTCCGTTTTTTAAAAAACGGTTTGATTTGGTGCCCGCCTTTGGACGTTAATGAGGGATATGGGGTGGTTACAGCTTGTAAAACCACGCTTTTCTGTGTATAGTATTGATAGAACACAGAGGGGAAACCGATAATTTAAGGAGTAAATTATGCCACGCAGGATTAAATATGTTCTGGGTACGGTCATCGTACTCTGCATTACGTTTTTGGGATGTGCCAAAGCGGAGGCGGCTACCAGAATTCATTATATCGCACTGAAAGGATCTACGGATGCTATACTTCTGGAAGACAACGGCCGTTTTGGGATTGTAGATTCCGGCGAAGACTGGGATTATCCGCAGGGAGATGATCTTAAATATCCATACCGTACGGGAATTGTGACAGATCAGGGATTTGAACAGCAGGTGATCTACTATATGAAATCTGTCGGAGTCACATCGTCAAATCTGGACTTTTATATCGGAACACATGCTCACAGTGACCATATCGGCAGCGGTGATGAGATTGTCAATTATTTTAAGCCCAAAAAGCTGTATCTTAAAAAATACTCAGACAGTAATCTGTCCAGTGCGGGCAGAAGATGGGATAATTCTTATATCTATAACGGTCTGCTGGCTGCCGCCCGCGGTAATAAAGTGACGGTGGTTCAGAATCTTACAGAAGGCATGCAGATCAAACTGGGCAGCCAGATGAAGCTTACGCTGTATAACACGCTAATCCGTAAAAAGATACCGGATGAAAATTCAAATTCTCTTGTGATCAGGGTGAGTGCGTACGGGAAAAATACAGTACTGACGGGGGATGCGATCCCGGAAATTACGAGGTGGCTGCTCGACAATAAAAAACTGGGAAATACCAATGTTCTGAAACTTCCACATCACGGATACAGGCAGAATAATCCGGATGATATCCTGAGAAAATTTGCGGCGGGGACTGCGGTGGTTACAGGTCCGATATCGAATGTGGACATAAGCACTCAGAATCTGCTGCGCAGCATGGGGACTGACATTAAAAGCACCTACTCGACGGCACAGGCGGCAATCGTTTCACAGATAACATCCGCCGGGTATACGTTTACGGTGAAAAGCATTAAAGGCGGCTGGTTTACGTATGACGGCGGGCAGTATTATATGGATACGGCAGGCCGCCCGGCAGTCGGCTGGAAGAAAATATCCGGCAAGTGGTATTATTTTGACAAGACAGGTAAGGCTAAAACGGGCTGGGTAAAATATAAGGGGAACTACTATTTTCTCAATCGAAAAAATTCCGGATCATATAAGCAGGGTGCCATGCTGACAGACTGGAAAGTGATCGACGGCAAGACGTATTACTTTAAAAAGGACAGCGGTGAGATGCTGACAGGCTGGCAGACGATCGGCGGCAAAACATTCTATCTGAAAGAAAGTGGAGCGGGAGGCGACTGCGGTCAGGTTATGAAAGGATGGCAGGTGTACAGGGGACGTACCTATTATCTGCAGATGGCGGGAGACAAAGGCACAGCCGGCAGGATGCTGACAGGCTGGCTGAACATCGGCGGCAAAATGTTTTATCTTAACAGGACCGGCAATGTCAGCTGGACAAAGGGAATGCTGCTGACAGGCTGGCAGACGATCAGTGGAAAGACGTATTACCTTAATCCGTCGGGAGCAGCCGGGGTGCGGGGATGTGCCGCGGCGGGATGGCTTTCATTAAACGGAAAGATGTATTACCTCAATCCGTCGGGAGCAGCCGGAGTCAAAGGGGAACTGCTGACAGGCTGGCAGACGATCGGTAACGAGCAGCATTACTTTATTAAAGGAGGAGCTGCGGGGGGACTCAAAGGTAAGATGCTCCTGGGCTGGCAGACGATCGGTACACATGAGTATTACCTGGAGCCTTCGGGAGCAGCCGGTGTTCTCGGTAAGGCGGCGAAGGGCTTTCGCACAATTGACGGAAATACTTACTATTTCCAGATGGCAGGGAGTCCCGGGGCAGCGGGCAGAAAGATCAAAGGCAGCATTCAGACCTGGGACGGGTATGTGTATGCATTCCATAGTCAGACAGGAGTTCTTTTTGATATAACCGGCGTGATTTCAGACGCGGGAGCCGGACGGACACAGGAACAGTCCATGCTCCAGTATAATGCAGTGAAATCGGGGGAGAGTGGAATATCATCGGTTGCCTTTAAACTGAAGTCGCAGCCGGCAGCCGGAAATCTGGAGTATCGCACGTATCAGGGAGAATCCGGATGGGATGCGGCGGCAGCCGGAACGTGGAAGAAAAACGGAGAGACAAGCGGAACATCCGGTAAAGATGGCGGTGGAATCCAGGCGATCGAGATGCGGCTTACCGGAACGCTTAAAAATCAGTATGATCTGTATTATCAGGTGTATATTGTTGATTATGGATGGCTGGGCTGGGCAGCGAACGGCGGGACCGCAGGCATTCAGGCAGACGGTGCGCAGAAGGCGATCGGGGAGATCGGAGCGCTTCATATCCAGCTTCGTCCGAAACAATCCGCATACGGTTCTCCGGGTGGCGGTGAAAGTCCCGTACTTGGGATTGTGATTCCGGACAGAGCCGGGCTTCAGGAGGTTATGGATGAGGCGCGGATTGTGCTGGATGAAAATGAATCTGATTACAGCATCGTTTCATGGCAGGCGCTGACGGAAGCATACCAGAGGGCAGAAGAAGTCCTTGAAAATTATATGCAGGAAGAACAGAGTGCGCTGGATGAAGCGGAAATAGCGCTGAGAAGTGCCATGGACAGTCTGGTGAAAGCGCCGGACATTGTCGGGCTGGCAGAGAAAGCGGCGCTGAAAGATGCGGAGTATCCGGACAACGATGAGACTGCAAAACTGTATTCAAAGGAGTCCTGGGAGGCACTGCAGCGTGCATATGATGACGCGGACGTGATTCTGGACAATTACCGTGGTGGCTATACCCAGAAGGAGGTCGATGAGGCGGAGGCGGCGCTTGCCGAGGCAATGGAACAGCTGCAGCCGGCAACGGAGACCACGCTAACACCGGAAGCATCCCCGGAGCCGGGGGGCTTCCCGGAACCGGAAATCATGCCGGCACCGGAACAGACGCCGGAAATGACACCGGATACAGAAGAAATGACTCCTGAGGAATTGCCGGAACAGGAACCGGCATTGACGTAACAGCAGACAGAGTGACAAAAACAGATCATAAAGGTGGGAAACATGAAAAACAAAAAAACTTACAGTATCATCCTGGCATTGCTGGTATGCATGCTGTTTACACAGACGGCATGGGCTGAAGTCCATAATGACGAGAAATACACGGTTAAGACGAACGAGACAAAAGGATGGCCGCAGGGGGCAGATACATACTCGGAGACGGCAGTCCTGATGGATGCGAAGACAGGAGAAGTATTGTTTGACAAGGGCAAGGATGAGACCAGATATCCTGCCAGCATCACAAAGATCATGACAACACTTCTGGCTCTGGAACACTGTAAGCTGGATGAGCAGGTAACGTTTACGGAAACAGGGCTTGCAAGGATGGCGGAAGGCAGCAATATCAATATGCAGGTCGGCGAAATCATGACGATGGAGCAGTGTCTGTATGCTGTTATGATCAGATCTGCCAACGAAGTTGCAGCTCAGGTGGCGGAACACGTTGCGGGAAGCCAGGAAGAGTTTGCCAGGATGATGAATGAGAGAGCGCAGGAGCTGGGGTGTACGAATACTCATTTTAATAATCCAAGCGGACTCCCGGACGAGAACCACTGGACGACAGCAAATGACATGGCGCTGATCTTCAGAGAGGCTTTAAAGAATGAAGAATTTGTAAAGATCATCGGTACACTGGAGTATACGATCCCACCGACTAATCTGAATCCTGAGGCGCGCACGGTTTCCAGCCATCATGCAATGATCGTTCCGACAGCACCTGAGTATTATGAAGGATGCATTGGGGGGAAGACGGGAGTAACGGATCTGTCCCAAAATACACTTGTGACTGCGGCTGAACGTGACGGTATCCGGCTGATCGCCGTTGTGATGCGTGCAGATCCGGGACAGGTATGTGCGGATACGAAAGCCCTGTTCGATTATGGGTTCGGGAATTTTGAAAAGCTCGCGGTGCAGGGAGGAGAACTTCTTGTGCCGAAGGGAGTGACAGAAAATGATCTTACCGAAACCTCTGTGGATATCGAGGACGGAGTGTTCAGGACGTACACTTACAATGACTATACGGTTGGAACTGTAACGGTTTCACAGGAAGAACTTGATGCCATGGAAAAGGCTGAGCAGGCAGAGAATGAAGAACAGCAGGCTGTGACGAAAGAGCCGGTACCGGAGACGGAGGGCGTACCTGAAAAACAGGATGAAAGTGTGTCCGGGACCTACCGGACCATCATCATCGTCCTCGGAGTACTGATCGCGGCTGCTGTGCTGCTGATCATTATCAAGGCAGCCACCAGAAAGAAGAAAAGAAAGAGAAGAAAAAAGAGGTAAGGCTATGAATGTTGCGCTGATCATTGCCGGCGGGAGCGGGCACAGGATGAACCAGGATATTCCAAAGCAATTCATCAATATTTATGACCGGCCGGTGATCGTCTATACACTGGAAGCGTTTCAAAAGCATAAGGAAATCGATGCCATTGAAGTCGTCTGCCTGGATGGCTGGCATGATGTGCTGAAGGCCTATGCAAATCAGTTCAATATCACGAAACTTCGGTGGGTAACCTCCGGAGGTTCAACCGGGCAGGAATCGATCCGCAACGGGGTGGATAATCTGAAAAATGACTGTGAGGATGATGATATCATCATCGTACATGATGGTATCCGGCCGTTGGTTGATGTCAGTGTATTATCGGACGTGATCGCTGTGTGCCGCGAAAAGGGCAATGCGGTTACCGCGATGCCGTACAATGAACAGATTTTTAAGATCAGGGATGAGGAGTCTACCTGTGAATATATTCCGAGGGAGACACTGCGAAGAGTGGCGACTCCGCAGGCGTACAAATATGGGAAACTTCGATGGGCATATGAAAAGGCATTTACAGAGAAAATCGGTATCTATGGGTCGTCCTACACGAATACGATGATGGTGGATCTCGGAGAGACGCTGTATTTTGCGAAAGGATCTGACCGCAATATCAAATTGACGACGAAAGATGACCTTGAGCTTTTCAAGGCGTATCTGAAGCTGGAAGAAAACACCTGGCTGAAGTAGGGTATGAGTATGATAGAATATGAACAGTATAAAAGTGATGTGAAAACGATTGCCGGCCTCTCTCTTCCGTGGGAGAAGCTGAGACAAAAAGAGCTGCTGATCACCGGGGCAACGGGGCTGATCGGATCATTTCTCATCGATGTCCTGATGGAACGGAATACGGCATATGCCAACGAGATCAATATCCGGGCGGCCGGGAGGAGTCCGGAGAAAGCCAAAAGCCGTTTCAGAGATCATGGGATTGTAATGGAAAATGAAAAAGCCGGCGATTTTGGCCGGCTGTTTTTTAAACAGTGGGATGTGACCGCACCGCTTCCCGAAAATGAGATGACATATGATTATATTATTCACGGGGCGAGCAATACACACCCCAGAGCTTACGCAGCAGACCCGGTGGGGACGATCACGGGAAATGTCACCGGACTTTTGAATCTCATGGAACATGCCAGGAGAAGGCGACCGCAGAGGGTACTGTTGATGTCAAGCGTCGAAATATACGGGGAAAATGTGCAGGCAATTCCGGCATTTGCGGAAAGTGATCTTGGGTACATTGACTGTAATACGGTGCGCGCCGGCTATCCTGAGAGCAAGAGGCTTTCTGAAAGTATCTGTCAGGCTTATGCCGCGCAGTATGGAGTGGAGTTTGTCACGGGACGGTTCAGCCGCGTGTACGGACCGACGATGCAGGAGGAAGACAGCAAGGCGCTGGCACAGTTTATCAGAAACGCCGTGAGCGGCGGGAATATCGTGCTTAAAAGTGAGGGAAAACAGCTGTATTCCTACACGTATGTGGCGGATGCAGTATCAGCGCTGCTGTTCCTGCTGTTAAAGGGAAAAGCCTGTGAGGCTTATAATATTGCAGACCCACTGTCAGATCTGACATTGAAAGAACTTGCCGGGTTGCTGGCAGATTTTTCAGGAACGAGGGTGGTCTGTGAACTGCCTGACGAACAGGAGCGTGCAGGATATTCGGCGGCGACTCATGCAGTGCTGGATGCAGCGAAACTTAAGAGCCTCGGCTGGCATGCGATGTTCCCGATAGAGACGGGACTGGCCCATACGGTGGAGATATTGACTGAGGCAGCGAGGGAAGCACAGAGATAATAACGGGGAAAAATTATGATTCAATACACAGAAGAAGATTACCGGAAAATCAGGAAATACAGCATGGAAACATTAAAGGAGTTTATCCGGATATGTGAGAAGCATGAACTTACGTATTTTGCAATATCAGGTACGGCGATCGGTGCAGTCCGCCATCAGGGATTTATCCCGTGGGATGATGATATGGACGTCGGGATGCTCAGAGAGGATTATGACCGCTTTGTCCGGATTGCAAAAGAGGAGATGGATAAGAGGTATGAGCTTTACAGCGCATCCCTTCAGAAACGGGTGCAGGGGTTTTATCTGCAGATGTTTCCAAAGGGTTCCGTCTTCATGACGAAATGGAACCAGAAATGGCCGCTTCATCCCGGGATCAAACTGGATATTTTTCCGTATGATAACATTCCGGTGTCAGGGAGGGAACGAGCCAGACTGTACCGGTCGCTCCGCTTCTGGAACCGGCTGTACATTATTAAAAATACAGGCGTACCGTATTTTGAGGGAAACAGTCTGAAAGTGAAGCTGGTCAGGGGGGCATGCCGCCTTGGCTATTACATAATGAAACCGGGTCCGTCGGTGGACAGGATTGTTTCAAGGTATGAGAGGCTGATGCAAAAGTATGCAGGTACCTCAGGGTATTATACGATACTGGATGATATGAATCCGGATCTCTGGGTCATCAAAAAAGACGAGCTGTTTCCTGTGAGGCGGGAGCGGTTCGAGGACGTCATGATTAACCTGCCTGCTGAAAATGATGCCATGCTGCGAAGGCAATACGGGGATTATATGCAGTTGCCGCCGGAAGATGAACGCCAGGGTCATGAGATCGTAAAACTGGTGTTTCCAGAAGAACAGGAGTGATAAGATGCTTTACAGGGAATATGATCCGAATATATTGCAGAAACTGCAGGATGTCGAATGCGAAATACTGAAAGATTTCGATACATTCTGCCGGGAAAACGGCATCGAGTATTTTGGCTGCGGAGGGACGCTGCTGGGAGCAGTCCGGCATGGCGGTTTCATTCCGTGGGACGATGATATCGACGTCGGAATGACGAGGGAGCATTACGACCGTTTTCTGGAGATTGCCAGGAGGGAGCCGAAGGGAAAGTATCATCTGATGAACGCGCAGGTGGATGCCTCTTTTCCGGTCATGATAAGTAAATGGTATCAGGCGGGGACGAAATTCCGGGACGAGGATGCCGTGACATGCGGATATGAGTCCGGGATCGCAGTCGACATTTTTTGTTTCGACAATGTGGCGGATGATGAACAGGGACTTCGCCGACAGGCGATGCAGGCATGGATTTTCGGAAAGCTGCTGGTACTGCGGCAGATTGCGGAGCCGACTGTGTATGCGGATGGATGGAAGGCAAAGACCATGCTGCTTGTTTCAAAACTGATAAACAGACTGCTTAAGATGTTCCGTGTTTCGCCGGAATACCTTTACCGTAAAGCAAATGAAGCGGCTGTGCGCTACCGGGATGAGAATACGCGGAGAGTTGCTTTTTTATTTGATCCCACACCGTATACGAGCATGTTGCGGCGCAGTGATATTTATCCTGTGAGAAAACTTATGTTTGAGGGAATGGAACTGAGTTTCCCGCGCCGTCCTCATGTATACCTGCGCACAAGGTACGGTAAGAACTACATGGAGCTTCCGCCGGAGGATAAACGCCATAACCATCCCCCGGCTGAACTGGATTTTGGAAACGGAGAACAGAGCGAATCATGATCACCAGAATCTTCATGCCGCCGGACGGCGGTACCATGAAAAAAACGTATTTCTGGACGGTGCTCGCCGGCATGCTGTATGCGGGCAGTTCTTTCGTCATGTCGCTCGGTGTGTCAAATATACTGGGGGCAGCTGCCGCTGGAATATTTGCCATTGCAATGTCCATTGGAAATCAGCTGGTGACGATCGGCTATTATAATATGCGGACGTTTCAGGTATCGGATGTGCTGGAGAAATACAGTTTTGGGGATTACTGCGTTTCCAGGCTGATCACCACCGCCGCCATGGCAGCTGCCGGTGTCATCTGGATCTCAGCAGGGGGCTATCGCGGGGAAAAAATGGCAGCCATCGCACTGATGATCGGTTTTAAGATGTGCGAATCGGTATCCGACCTGCTGGAAGGGCGATACCAGCAGAAAAACAGGTATGATGTGTCCTGCAGGGCAGTATTCGTGAAGACAGCGCTGTATCTGGCGGGATTCGCCGCGGTGATGCTGGTGACCAGGAATCTGCTGCTCTCGGTGGCTGCACTCGGTATTGTCTATCTGATCTCTGTCGTTGTGATCGACGGGACATTGATCAGTGCGTTCGGCGGGCTGAAACTTCATTTTTCCTGGGAGAAGCAGAAATCGCTGATGATCAGCTGCCTGCCGTTGTTTGTGAACTCTTTTCTGACGGCGTATGTCATCCATGCATCCAAGTATGCGATTGACCGGTATTACAGCAATGAATATCTGGGAATGTTTAACACGTTGTATATGATGGCGTTTGTTGTGAACCTGTTCTCGGGGTTCGTGCTGAAGCCACTGATCACGCCGCTTTCCGTCAAATACAACGACGGAGATTACCGTGCGTTTTCGGGGATTATCCGGCGTCAGCTTCTAATCATCGGCGGCATTACGTTTATCTGCGTGGCGGGAGCTTACGTGCTGGGGATTCCTGTCATGTCCTGGCTGTCAGGGATTGATCTTGACGGGCATCGCACCGCATTGTGCATCATACTGGCAGGAGGGGCATTTACAGCGGTATACCAGCTTCTGCAGTACGCGATCGTGATCATGCGGCAGCAGTTCGCCTGCCTTCTGGGGTGTGCCGTCACGGCGGGACTTACCTTCGTCTTCACGCCTGTGCTGGTGAAGCGGTACGCGATTATGGGAGGAGCCGTCAGCTACCTCTGTTCGATGGCGCTGATGTCGCTGGCGTTTCTGGTGATTTTTATATACTATCTGATGAAAGAAAGCAGGGATTGATACTATGTCAAAAGGTTCCAGAGTATCCGTGCTAATGTCTGTGTACCGGCCGGATCTTTCGTTTTTAAGGCAGCAGCTTCTCAGCATCGAGGCTCAGGATTATCCGGATACAGAGCTGATCGTATGGGATGATTGTCCGGGGGAGGATATCACAGGCATTCTCGGGGAAATACTTTTAAAAACGCCGTACACATACCACAGATGCAGTGAAAACCTGGGTTACATCCGTGCTTTTGAGACCCTGGCAGAGATGGCATCCGGTGAATATCTGGCATTCTGTGACCAGGATGATGTGTGGGATGCATCGAAGCTTTCAAGATGTACAGAGGTTCTGGAACAGAAGCGTGCAGTTCTTGTGACGTCTGACCGCAGAATCATCGATGAAGAAAACCGTGTGGTGACAGAGAGTGTGCGCAGCGCAAGCAGGCATCCATATGAACGATGGAGCACCGGAGACGATATTTCCTGCAATGCAGTTTTTACCTGCTATGCACTCGGTATGACGATCGTGATGCGCACAGATGCGGCAAAACGGATGCTGCCATTTTCAAGAAATACCGGACACGATAAGTGGGTGACGATGTGTGCAGCGGCGATGGGCAGTGTCTGCTATATTGAGGAAGTGCTTCAGAGTTACCGGCGCCATGGGAAGAATGTCAGCGGTATTTTCTATCACCTGGCTTCGAAGGAGGAGTATTACACGTGGCGTGTAGAGACCTCATGCGCCGTAGTGCGGGAACTCCTGGAACGGTTTCCGGACCATCCACGAAGGGAACAGATCCTGGCATTTTCACGGGCAAGAAAGAGAAGAAAAACGGTACAGCTGTGGAAATACCGCAGGACGGCACCTGCCGTGGCTATGTTTGAGATAATGCTGAAGTGGATTCCCTCTGGAGTTTTTGCATGGATGCTGAAACATATGCAGGGAAGATAAAAGCTGCTAAAGGAGAAGGAGAATGGCTAGAAAAATCTGTATTTTCTGCTCTCACTACTTTCCCTATCTGGGAGGCGTGGAGCGTTATACGTACCAACTGGCGAAGGCATTGATGGGGCGGGGAGATAAGGTAGTGATTGTAACGTCCAACGATATGCATCTGGAGACGTTTTCTTACATGGAGGGAATTCCCGTCTTTCGGATGCCGTGCTTTAATCTGCTGGATGGAAGATACCCGGTATCAAAACCCGACCGGACATTCTGGAGGATTCACCGTCGGCTGAAAAGGGCCGGATTTGATCTGGTGATCATACAGACGCGTTTCTATCTGCATTCTCTTTATGGTATTGTGTTCGCAAACAAAATCAAAGCCAAAAGTATTGTGCTGGACCATGGAACCAGCCATATGACGGTAGGAAACAGACTCGCGGATACCGTGGGAGCATGGTTTGAACATGCACTGACTGCGGTTGAGCGTGTGGGCTGCCATGACTTCTACGGGGTATCCAGGGCATGCTGCCGATGGCTTGCACATTTTCATATCAGGGCGAAGGGCACACTTTACAATGCGGTGGATGCGGCGGGGATTGAACAGATTCTGAATCACCCGGTAAAAGATTACAGGACCGAATACGGGCTGCAGCCGGAGGACATCGTAGTGACTTATACGGGACGGCTGGTGAGGGAGAAGGGAATTTTGAATCTCATGAAAGCAGTGGAGGATATTCCCCGGGAAAAAAGGGTATTCCTGATGATCGCGGGTGACGGGGATGAGTGGGACGCAGTCTGTGCGGGGAAGAGTGAACGGATTCTGCCACTTGGCAGGCTGTCTTTTGAAGAAGTGGTCTCACTGCTGGGACAGACGGACATCTATTGCCTTCCGACGGATTATCCGGAAGGGTTCCCGACCTCGGTGCTGGAGGCGGCAGCGGCGGGGTGCTATGTGATTACGACGCCCCGCGGTGGTTCTCAGGAATTGATTCTCGACAAAGGCTATGGTATGATAATGCGTGACAATCGCCCGGAGACGATCAGAAATTCACTGTTGTCTGTTCTGGACGACAGTGAAGGGCGTAAAATAGCCGCGAAAAGAGCAAAAGAGCGTCTGCTGAAGAACTTCACCTGGGAGAGGACAGCAGACCAGATCCATCACTTAGGACTATGACGGGAGATACCCATGAAGAAACTGATTATTATTCCGGCTTATAATGAAAGTGCCAGCATAGAGAAGACGGTGCTGGAAATCAAGCGGTATGCGCCGGAATTTGACTATATTATTGTTAATGACTGTTCCACGGATCATACGGAGGAGATCTGCAGAAGACAGGGATTTCCTGTGATTAGTCTTCCGGTGAATCTGGGAATCGGAGGGGCTGTGCAGACGGGGTACCGCTATGCACTGGAAAAAGGATACGATATGGCAGTCCAGGTCGACGGCGACGGACAGCATGACCCGGCGTTTTTAAATAAAATGGCAGATCATCTGGAACAGCATGATCTGGATATGGTGATTGGATCCCGCTTCATTGAAAAAAAAGGTTTTCAGTCATCCGGGATGCGCAGGATTGGGATCCACTACTTTACACAGCTGATCCGTCTTCTGACGGGAAAAATCATTACAGATCCTACTTCCGGACTTCGGATGGCCGGCCGTTCGGTGATAAAGATGTTCGCATATAACTATCCTGTGGACTATCCGGAGCCGGAAAGTGTGACGTTCGCACTGCGCCATGGAAAAAAAGTGGAGGAGATACCGGTTGTCATGAGAGAGAGGAGTGGTGGTGTGTCTTCTATTTCCATGACAAAGTCCGTATATTATATGATAAAGGTGACAATGGCGATCATCATTGAGTGTATCCGAAAGGAGGAGACAGATGAATATTAAGACGCAGATTCTGGTGGTTGCGGCTGCCCTTGTGGCTTTAATTGTGCTGGTGAATATGATTCGGAACAATAAGCTGGAACTAAAGTATGCAATGTCCTGGTTCGTGCTTGGTATCGGTGTACTGCTGTTCGGATGTTTCCCATCGCTGACTGCCTGGCTTGCCGGTGTGCTTGGAATTGGAACACCGGTCAATATGCTGTTTTTTGCGGGGTTCTGCTTTGCTCTGGTCGTGATATTTTCTCTGACGATGGCGGTGTCCAGACTGTCAAATAAAGTGAAGAAGCTTGCACAGGAACTGGCACTTTTACAGAAGGAACGGGAAGAACAAGGGGCGTGTGATGAAAATGAAGAGACTCAGGAATAAATATATCTGTATTGCGGCTGTGATTTTTGTGATCCTGGCTGCCGGTGTCCTGGGAGAGATATTCTACAACCTGCCCGTTAAAAAACAGGCAGATTACCAGTATCTTGGGACGGAGCAGATAAAAGCGAACGGTTTTAAACTGACAGACGGGGTTTATGTCAGTGAACGCCCGGGTGCAAGCCTGACACTGTCTTTTGAGGAACAGTATGTTGACAAGCTGTATTATGAGTTTGATTATGAAGGCCAGCTGCATGCGACGATACTTGTGGGAGATTATCAGGAGGAGGATTCTTCAAAAAGCAGAAAAATAGCCGACGATAATAATCACATGTTTGTGTCTTCTACAGTAAATATCCGAAATACCGCGGACCAGATTACGATACGTATGCCGGAGGAGGCCAAACACGTCAATATCCGTGCTGTTGCCATCAACAACACAGAGAACTACTCTGCCGGGCGGTTTTTATTTCACTGCGCGGCGGCGGGACTGGTGCTGCTGGTTCTGTTCCTGCTGTATGGTGAGAAGAAGCTGAAACCGGAGCGCATCTTTCTGACAGTCAGCCTGTGCGTGGGAAGTCTGATGATCCTGCTGCTGCCGGTGCACAAAGTAGGACTTGATGAAGAGATTCATTTTGGAAGGGCCTATTATCTGTTTGATACTCTGCTGGGACGGGATACCATAACAGTGACGCCAGCCATGAATGACCTGATTCAGACAAGTATGAATAACTGGCCGTACAGCATCCCGCAGTCGGAGGAGGAGTACAAACAGGAGGAAGCATTCTGGAACGACAGTCTGTCCTGGGACTCCCAGAAGCCCTCAGATGAAGACCAGCAGAATAATTATGGATTCCAGATGTACTCTTTCAGTTATCTGCCGCAGGCATTGATGATAAAGGCTGGGCAGCTCCTGCATCTGGACTTTACATCAATCTATAAACTGGGAAGGCTTGGGAATCTGATCCTGTACTGTGTGGTCATGTTCCTGGCGATCCGACGCATACCGTTTGGCAAGCGTATCATGCTGGTGCTCGCACTGATGCCGACGGCAATGTTTTCTGCAGTGACCTATACGTATGATGCGACAGTGACAGCATTTACCTTCCTGGGAATCGCATATCTGCTGCCGGAGCTTGTTGACAAGGACAGGCATGTATCATACAGGAACTGTGCGGTCTTTACGGCGGCATTTGTTATCGCAAGTCTTCCCAAGCCAGTCTATATACCGATGATCGCTCTGGCGCTTTTTATCCCGGCTGCAAGATTTAAGTCAGCGAAAGAGTGCAGGATGTTCAGAGGGTTTATCCTGCTCGCATTTTTGCTGGTACTCTCAACGTTCGCACTGCCTCCGCTTTTAAACCCTCATCAGGCAGGAGATGCCAGGGGCGGGGATACCAGTGTGGGACAGCAGCTGCGGTATGTATTTGCGCACCCTTTCATCTATGCGAAACTGCTGTTTAAAAGTCTTTGGGAGAAATTTTTTTCCTTTACGTTCGGGTACCGGGGACTTGGACAGATGGGGCACCTGGCGGGCGATCAGAGCATGGTGACGACGGCGCTGCTGGCAGCCGGCGTGACTATCACCGATGTGCGCGGACGCGAAAAAACGGATTTGAGCGTAATCCAGAAGACAGCCGCCGCAGTCCTGGCATTTGTGACGATCTGTCTCGTCTGGTCAGCTCTTTATCTCAGCTTTACTCCAGTCGGTGCAGACATTATACGGGGAGTGCAGGGTAGATACTATCTGCCGGTGACGATGATGTTTCTGCTTGCTTTTCGAACCAGGCTTATCAGAAACACCCTGCCGGAACGTATTGACACTGCGATACTGACGGGTGCAAGTGCACTGCTGCTGATGGCAACGGTATACAGTGCGGTTGTGGTAAATACGTTTTAGAAATTACAGGGACGGCTCTTGGGCTTGCCGGTCAAATAGCTGTAGGTTTGTCAAACATATGTTACAGTGACATCAGATAATTATCCAGTACCTGTTTTGGGGTTTTCCATCCAAGTGGGCGCATAGGAAAGTTATTATAATCTCTGCGGTTATAGAGTTTTAACTGTTTGCTGAAGTCTTCAAAAGAGTAAAAACTGTGGACAGCATAGAAACGCTCATTGTCTTTCCTGTGGCTTCGCTCCACTTTGCCATTATGCCTTGGAGTAAATGGACGTATCAGCTTGTGCCTGATGCCGTATTCCTTAAGCCGGACTTGAAAGATGGTAGGTTTATCCGAACCGCCGTAAGAGCTGAAGCGTTTGGTAAATTCCTGACCATTATCAGTCTGGACACATTCGACAGGGCAGGGAAACGCTTTGATAAGATGCTCAAGGAACAAGGCAGCGGAATAGGAGCTGTGTTCTTCAAATGCTTCCACAAACCGCCATCTGGAGTACTCATCAATGGCGGTGTACTGATAAAACCGTTGGTCTTTGGCTTCATTCATGAGGCAGGCAGAAGGGACAAATTTCACGTCAATCTGAATCCGCTGTCCGGGATAGGCCATCTGCTCATAAGGCTTAGGGATGTACTTGGGATTAGGAGGATGAACAGCCATAATCCCCTGTTTTCTAAGGAAACGGTAAAGCCCGGGAATAGAACGGGAATAACCGCGCTGCATAAGTTTTACCCAAAGGATGACTAAACCAGCCTCAGGATTACGTCTGCGCATATCGGTAATCATTTTGATCTCCTGAGGCGTATGCTGATTAGGATGGCTGTGTGGGCGTCTGGAGCGTTCACGGAGGGACTCCATAGAGCCGTCAAAGCGACGTTTCCAGCGATAGATATACTGCCGATTGGTTTTATATTTAACGGCAGCTTTGGTAACGCCATACTTCTCAGCGTAACGGATCAGGGATAGACGGTATCTCATATCTTGTGTTATACTAGCCATAGCAGGGAACTCCTTTGTTTATGTTGTGGTTGTGGTGACTAAAATATAACACAAAGGAGAGATCCCTGCATTTTAATTATTCAGTTGTAACATATGTATTGTAATCCTACACTCTTGGGCTTGCCGGTCAAATAGCCGCCTTGAATAATAACAGTTAAGATGGTATACTGTAGACAGTAAACAGCAAAAAACCAACACGGAGGAAAAACCAATGAGAACTTACCTCGTAACCGGAGGTGCCGGTTTTATAGGTTCTAACTATATTCACTATATGTTTAAAAAGTACGGTGATGAAATCCGTATCATCAATGTGGACAAACTTACCTATGCAGGTAACCCTGAGAATCTCAAAGATATTGAAGACAGAGAGAATTATACGTTTGTGAGGGCGGATATCTGTGACAGCGATGCGATTCAGTCGATATTTGACGAAAATGACATTGACAGAGTCGTACATTTTGCAGCGGAGAGTCATGTGGACCGAAGCATCCGCAATCCGGAGGTTTTTGTAAAGACGAATGTACTGGGAACGCTGGTGATGCTGAACGCGGCAAAAGCGGCCTGGGAACTTCCTGACGGCAGCTTTAAAGAGGGAAAAAAATTTCTCCATGTATCGACAGATGAGGTATACGGATCCCTGGAACATGAAGGGGAGTACTTCTACGAGACGACACCGTACGATCCGCACAGCCCGTACTCGGCGAGCAAGGCATCTTCCGATATGCTGGTGAAATCTTATATGGATACGTACAGATTCCCCGCAAATATCACGAACTGCAGCAACAATTACGGACCGTATCAGTTTCCGGAAAAGCTGATCCCGCTGATCATCAACAATGCGCTTCAGGGAAAGAAGCTTCCGGTATACGGTGATGGAAAAAATGTGCGTGACTGGCTGTATGTCGAAGACCACGCTAAGGGAATTGACATGGTACAGGAAAAGGGAAGACTTTTCGAGACATACAACATTGGCGGACATAACGAAAAACAGAATATTCAGATCATTCATATCATTCTGGACACCCTGCAGAAGATGCTGCCGGAAGGGGATCCGAGAAAAAAACTCGTCAGCGAAGATCTCATCACTTACGTGACGGACAGAAAAGGACATGACCGGCGCTATGCCATCGCTCCCGATAAGATCAAAGAGGAGATCGGCTGGTACCCTGAGACCATGTTTGAAGAGGGAATCAAACTGACCATTCAATGGTATTTTGAGCACGAAGACTGGATGAAAAATGTAACGAGCGGTGATTACCAGAAATATTATAACGACATGTATCAGTAATCAATGGAAGAAGGATTATCACGCGCAGGCGGGATAAGCCTTCTTTCTTATGCGATGGGAGGACAACAAATGAAAGGTATTATTTTAGCAGGCGGCTCCGGTACGAGGCTGTATCCGCTGACGAAAGCGATTTCCAAACAGATCATGCCGGTCTATGACAAACCGATGATCTATTATCCGCTGTCAACGCTGATGCTGGCGGGAATCCGCGATATCCTGATCATCTCGACGCCGAGAGACCTTCCTGTCTTTGAAGAATTGTTTGGGACGGGAGAGCAGCTGGGGCTTCGGATGAATTATGCCGTACAGGAATATCCGAGGGGACTGGCGGATGCGTTTATCATCGGAGAAGATTTTATCGGAGATGATCATGTGGCCCTCGTACTCGGAGATAACATTTTCTACGGACAGAGTTTCCAGAAGGTATTAAAAGCTGCAGCCGGGAGAAAATCGGGGGCGACCATATTCGGATACTATGTACGTGACCCGAGAGAGTATGGAGTTGTGGAATTTGACGGGGAAGGCAGGGCGCTGTCGATCGAAGAAAAGCCGGAACACCCGAAATCCAATTACGCCGTACCGGGATTGTATTTCTATGACAATGATGTCGTAGATATCGCGAAAAATGTAAAGCCGTCCGCCCGCGGGGAGATTGAGATCACGAGCGTGAATAATGAATACCTGCAGAGGGGAACGCTCCATGTAGAGACCCTTGGCCGGGGATTTGCATGGCTGGATACCGGAAGCCATGACATGCTGTTAGACGCTGCCGACTTTGTGGCTGCGTTTCAGAAACGACAGGGGCTTTATATCTCCTGCATCGAAGAGATCGCATACAAAAAAGGGTTTATCACAAAAGAACAGCTGGTGGAACTGGCACAGCCGCTTCTCAAAACGGCTTACGGACAGTATCTGCTGGAGATTGCTGAAGGATTATAAGAAAGAGAGAATATGATCATGGGAAAGATTACAGTTGAAACATGCGAGATAGAAGGATTAAAGGTGATCACGCCCGCTGTGTTTGGTGACGAGCGCGGGTACTTTATGGAGACTTACAACTATAAGGATTACAAGGCTGCAGGCATCGATATGGAATTTGTACAGGACAATCAGTCCAGTTCCAAAAAGGGCGTGCTCAGAGGACTGCATTTTCAGATTCATTATCCTCAGGACAAGCTGGTGCGTGTGGTCAGCGGGGAAGTGTTTGACGTCGCTGTCGATCTCCGTCCGGGCTCAGAGACATACGGAAAATGGTTCGGCGTGGTTCTGTCAGCGGAGAACAAAAAACAGTTCTTTATTCCGAAAAATTTTGCACACGGGTTTGTTGTGCTCTCAGATTCTGCCGAGTTTGCATACAAGTGCACCGATTTCTACCATCCAAACGATGAGGGAGGTCTGGCTTATAATGATCCGGAGATCGGAATTGAATGGCCGATTCCTTCAGGGATGGAACTGACAATTTCTGAAAAAGACCAGAACTGGGGAAGTTTTCAGGAATATACGAAGAAGCGTCAGGGATAAGAGGGACATATGCTGAAAAAAATGTTTTCGCTTCCAGTGGAGCTGTATCAGAACCGAAGACTGATCCTCTCGCTGGCTAAAAATGATTTTAAAACGAAATATGCCGGCTCTTATCTCGGCATTATCTGGGCATTCATTCAGCCGATCGTCACAGTGCTTGTGTACTGGTTCGTCTTTGGGCTTGCACTGCGGGCCGGAGGAGAACGTTCCGTACCGTTTGTCCTTTGGCTGGTGGCTGGTCTGGTACCGTGGTTTTTTGTACAGGACAGCCTGGTAAACGGGACAAATGCGCTGATCGAATATAATTACCTGGTCAAAAAAGTGGTGTTCAAAATCAGTATACTTCCCATGGTAAAAGTGATTTCGGCATTGTTTGTTCATCTTTTTTTCATTGTAGTTGTGCTGGTTATCTATGCGGTTTACGGATATTTTCCGGATCTGTATGTGTTACAGCTGATTTATTACAGTTTCAGTGCCTTTATGCTGGTGCTTGGGATTTCTTATCTGACGAGTGCGGTTGTAGTTTTCTTCCGCGACTTATCTCAGATTATCAATATTTTCCTGCAGGTGGGTGTTTGGCTGACTCCGATCATGTGGAACTTCAAGGATCTGGGGCTGGAAGCCGGAGGTACAATTGCAACGATTCTGAAGCTGAATCCAGTCTATTATATTGTTACAGGATACCGTGATGCCCTGATCGATAAAATTGCCTTCTGGGAGCATCCAGGTCTTACAGCGTATTTCTGGATTGTGACGGCAGTTATTTTCATAATCGGCGCAGGCCTGTTCAAAAAAATGAAAGTCCATTTTGCGGACGTTCTATAATCGAGGTTAAAAGATGAGTGAAATAGCAATCAGTGTCGGACACTTGAGTAAAGTTTATAAATTATATAATAAACCGTCGGATCGTCTGAAAGAGACGCTGGGAATGAAGGTATCGGCGAAGGAACATTATGCGCTGCGGGATGTCAGTTTTACGGTGAACAAAGGCGAGACCGTCGGTATTATCGGTACGAACGGATCCGGAAAGTCAACGATTTTGAAAATTATAACGGGCGTTCTGAATCCATCAGGAGGGGAGGTCAGTGTAAACGGCAGGATCTCAGCACTTCTGGAACTGGGGGCAGGATTCAACATGGAATATACCGGTCTGGAAAATATTTATCTGAATGGAACCATGATCGGTTTTTCAAGAGAAGAAATCGATCAGAAGATGGACGCAATCTTAAGTTTTGCCGATATCGGAGACTTTATCCATCAGCCGGTCAAGACGTATTCGAGCGGTATGTTTGTCCGTCTGGCATTCGCAGTTGCGATCAATATTGAGCCGGAAATCCTGATCGTCGACGAGGCTCTTTCTGTCGGAGACGTATTTTTTCAGGCGAAATGTTATAGAAAATTCGAAGATTTTAAAAAGATGGGGAAGACCATCTTATTTGTCAGCCATGACCTGGGAAGTATCAGTAAATACTGTGACCGTGTCGTGCTGCTAAACCGAGGGGAAAAGCTGGACGAAGGACAGCCCAAGCCGATGGTCGACCTGTACAAGAAGCTGCTGGTCCATCAGGAGGAGGAAGCCCAGGAGAAAGCGATGGATGCCGGAGAGCAGGCTATGGCTGCACAGGGGGTGGATATACAGCCTGAGGGTGGATTCTGGAAAGATGCGCTGGTTACAAATCCGCAGGTGCTGGAGTATGGAGAGAAGCGTGCGGAGGTCATTGATTTTGCACTGCTTGATGATTCCGGTAAGCTCACGAACACCGTCGAGAAGGGAACGGAGTTTACCATCAAAATGAAGGTGGCTTTTCATGAGACGGTGGAAGATCCCATCTTTGCGTATACGCTGAAGGATCTCAAAGGTACGGAGATTACGGGAACGAATACGATGTTTGAGAAGGTCAGCATCGATACACAGCATGAGGGAGATGTGCGGGAGGCCTCATTTACCCAGAAGATGGATCTTCAGGGAGGAGAATATCTGATTTCCTTCGGGTGCACAGGCTACAGGGACGGTGAGTTTCATGTCTACCACAGGCTCTACGATGCCTGCAATATCACAGTGGTATCTGTAAAAAATACGGTGGGATTCTATGATATGAATTCTGAAGTATCTGTAAAATAGAGGGTCAATATGCAGGAGATAATTGGAAATATTACGTTGGATTATGAATACTATCCGGGAAAAGATCTTTACAGTGACGGAAAGATTGAGGATGAACTGTTGAGTATTGCGATGAAATACCGTGAAGAAGAGTACAATCAGGTGATTGCCAGAAAGAAGAGCTGGCCGGTGATGTATCACTTTTCCCATATCCGTCAGAATATCGTGGAATGGATACCCATGACGAAGGAAGAACGTGTGCTGGAGATCGGTTCCGGATGTGGTGCGGTCACAGGTGCCCTTGCCAAAAAGGCCGGGTATGTCAACTGTGTTGAGCTTTCAAAAAAACGCAGTTATATCAATGCCTACCGTAATCAGCAATATTCAAATATTAAAATAGATGTGGGGAATTTTCAGGACATCGAACAGCACATGCAGGAGACTTACGACTATATCACGCTGATTGGTGTGTTCGAGTATTCACAGGGCTACATAGGCGGCAGCACGCCTTATATTGATATGCTGAAAAAAATAAAGAAGCATCTGAAACCGGGCGGAAAGATCATTTTGGCAATCGAAAACCGCCTTGGGCTGAAGTACTGGGCCGGATGCACGGAGGACCACGCGGGTTTGTGCTTTGAGGGGATTGAGGGATATCCGAATACGGATGGTGTCCGTACATTTTCCAGAAAAGAGCTGGAATGTGTGATCAGCCGGGCCGGAGGATTTCAGACGGAATTCTATTACCCGTACCCGGATTATAAATTTCCGATGACGATTTATTCTGATGAATATCTTCCGTCTGTTGGGGAGCTGAACAGCAACATCTGCAATTTTGACAGAGAGCGCCTGCAGCTGTTTGACGAGACGAAAGTATATGATACGCTGCTGGACAGCGAGTTGTTTCCGGTATTTTCGAATTCATTTCTGGTGATACTGACCCAGCATTAAATCCTGACGGAAAGGAAAATACGTCCATGAAAAAGATTATCTATACTAAGTACTCCAATGAGCGGTCGGCGCCGTATGCGATCCGCACGGATATCGTAAAGGACGAGACGGGTATGCGTACGGTGAGGAAAACACCGTGTTATCCTGACGGGAGGCAGCACATAGGGAATATCAGCCGGTTTTATACAGCGTTATCCAGACAGTATGAAAACACTCCGATCAGGATGAACGCCTGCCGGGTATGTGATGATGGCGTGGAACTTGATTATTTAGAGGGAGTCACCCTGGAGGAGCAGATTGACACACTGATCGCCGGACAGAATTATGACGGTGCCAGAGAGCAGCTGATGTCCTATCTGCACACGGTAAAGAACTGTGGAGAGCAGTCTGAATTTCAGATGACAGAAGAGTTCTGCCGTGTATTTGGTAATATCAGTCTTCCCAGGGGGCTGAAGTCACTTGCAGTGACTGATATTGACATGGTGCTTGCCAACGTACTGGTGAGTGAGGGATGGAATCTGATTGACTATGAGTGGACATTTGAGTTTCCGGTTCCACTCTCATTTGTGTTATTTCGGATCATTCATTATTATACGCAGACGAGCGATAAGAGGAGCTGTGTCCGGGAATGGAATCTGTCCCGGGAGATGGGTATTACGGAGGAAGAGACTGCTCAGTACCTGCAGATGGAAAAGCATTTCCAGGATTATATTCAGGGGAACCATGTTCCTGTGCGGGAGATGTATGATGACATTTCTCCCGGGGTACTCTCAGTGTATCAGCTTGCAGAGCGGGAACATAAAAAGAAGCGCGATGAACAGTTGCAGGTATTCTATTCTGACGGCGGTGAGTTCTCCGAAGGGCAGTCTTTGTATTACCCGATGCCGCAGGGACGGATACGTATCTGTCTCACATTTCCCGGGCATATCAAAAAGATCCGTCTGGATCCGTGTTCTTACGCAGGCGTGCTGACAATCAGCCAGCTGGAGTATATCGGGGGCGATCAGAAGAAATGTTCTTTTATCACGAACGGATTTGAGCTGGATGAGCAGCAGGTTATATTTGATACCATGGATCCACAGATACTGATCATGGAGATCCCGGATGGAGCCACCGCTCTGATGGTCGATTTCATCATGGATACGGCTACACAGGAGATCGCAGGCTTTCTGCATCGTATGCAGGAGGTGCCAAAACGGCAGAAAGAAGAAATAGCCAGGCTTTCAGAGGAGCTTATGCAGCGTGAACGGCTGATCAGCGAGATGGAACATACGAAAGTCTGGAGGGCATACCGGAAACTGAAAAAGATGACCGGAAAGGATAAGTAACTGATGGATAAGCTATACTGGAGTGTTGATTTTGAAGAAATACACTGTGAGGACGGGATACAATATGTGATCGGGGGCTGGGCATCCGGCCCGGACGGGCGGATGGTCAGCCATGAATTTCTGGCTGACGGGACAGCGTATCCCGTCCGGCTGGAGATCGAAGAGAGACCGGATGTACAGCAGGCGATTCCGGATGTCACAAAAAGGACGGATATCGGGTTCCGTCTGACGGTGGAAGACGCCGAGACACTCTGGAACAACCATAAAACGGCGGTTTTGTACCTCTCGGACGGACACACACGGGTGAAAGCTCTTGAGAAGACTACAGATGAGATACGCAGGCTGTATCATGATGTCACGATCACGTACAAAATCGACATTGTGGAACAGACGGAGGGACTGATGACGATACAGGGGTGGGTTCTCGGAAGGTTTCATGACGAGCAGATACGCCTTCGTGATGAGCGGGGAAGAGAAATCCCGCATGAGATGATGCGTATCATCCGGACCGACGTCAACAAGGCGTATGGGGTCGCGAAAGAGGCAGAATATGCGCAGTGTGGCTTTCAGATACGCATTAAGCGCAAAGAGACGGACTGCCGGGAGTATCACCTTCAGTTTTCCAACTGTCTGACGATGAAGGAATATGTCGTCGATCTTAAGAGATTTGATTATGAACACTCCAGACGCGGAAAATTAAAAAAGCTGCTGGCGCCGGCACGCAGGAAAGAAAACAGGGCGTTTATCAGAGAACATGGGATGAAAGCCTTTATCAACCATATCAGGAGAGAACTGGAACCAGTATATGCGGATTACAATATCTGGCTCAAAGAACATACTGTCAGCAGGAGGGAACTGAAGGCACAGAGAAATCATACGTTCGCGTACTGTCCGAAGATCAGTATTGTGATTCCGCTGTATAACACCCCCGCTGTTTTTCTGAAGGAAATGCTGGATTCATTGCTGGAACAGACGTATCAAAACGTGGAATTGTGCCTGGCTGACGGCAGCACGGAGAGCAGTGTGGGAGAGACCATCAGAGCGCATTACGGTCAGGATGGCCGCGTGAAATATCAGAAACTGGAGAAGAATCTGGGGATCTCTGAGAATACAAATGCGGCGCTTGCGATGGCGTCGGGCGAATATATCATGCTTGCGGATCATGACGATATTGTGGCGCCGGATGCTCTGTATGAGATCGTAAAGGCACTGAATGATGACCCGGAGACTGACATTATCTATACGGATGAGGATAAAGTCAGTATGGATGGCAAAAAGTACTACAGTCCCAATTTTAAATCGGATTTTAATATCGATCTTTTGAGAAGCGTCAACTATATCTGTCACATTTTTCTGGTCAGAAAGACGATCGCTGACAGGACTGGGGGATTTAACAGCCGGTTTGACGGTGCACAGGATTATGATTTTATCCTTCGGTGTGTGGAGCAGACGGACCGGATTTACCATATTCCGAAAGCGCTGTACCACTGGAGGGCTCATCCGGATTCGACGGCGGGGAATCCTCAGAGCAAGCAGTATGCCGTAGATGCCGGAAGGCGTGCACTTGAGGAGCATTATGAGCGTCTCGGTATGCCTGCAGTTGTTGAAAATACGGATATTTTTGGGATTTACCGAACTGTTCTGAAGGTTCAGGGCAGTCCTGTGGTTACTGTCGTTATACTGAACAAAGATCACATCGATGACCTGGAAAAATGTGTGACATCGATCGTGGAGAAGACGTCATATTTAAATTATGAGATTCTGGTGATCGAGAATAACAGTGAGCATCAGGAGACATTCGATTATTATCAGGAACTGCAGGCGAAATATGACTGTGTGAAGGTATTGACCTGGACGGATACGTTCAACTATGCGAGCATCAACAATTTTGGTGCCCGTCATGCGAAAGGGGATTATCTGCTCCTGCTGAACAACGATATTGAGGTGATCGCACCCGGATGGATGGAAGAGATGCTGGGTTACTGCCAGCGCCGTGATGTCGGAATCGTCGGTGCAAAGCTGTTCTATCCGGATGATACGATACAGCACGCAGGTGTAGTGATCGGTATGGGCGGCATCGCCGGACATATTCTCTGCCGGGCGGACGGGAAGGAATATGGGTATAATGCACGTCTTGTGACGACGCAGGATATCAGTGCCGTTACAGCTGCCTGTCTCATGATCTCGCGTGAGGATTTTAACAGTATCGGAGGATTTGATGAGCGCTATACGGTGGCGTTCAATGATATCGACCTCTGTCTGAAAGTGAGGGAGCGGGGGAAACTGGTCGTGTTCAACCCCTATGTGACCCTGTACCACTATGAGTCAAAGTCGAGAGGGCTTGAGGATACACCGGAAAAACTGGAGCGTTTCCGTACGGAAGTCGAGTATTTTCAGCAAAAGTGGAAGGACATTCTGAAGAATGGCGATCCCTATTACAATGTTAATCTGACACTTGCGGACGGGGACTGCAGTTTGAAGAAGCATACGGAATTTCCCGGAATATAGAACGCGGAGGAAAGATACGTGCAAAGAGAATTATTTGAAGTAAAAAGAGAACGCTTCCATCTGCTGGACCCTGATGTGTATATCCTGCAGGGAAGCTGGCCGAAGGAATACGAACCGCAGGTCCTGCTGGACGGGTGCCGGGTTACGGATGTCACACTGGAAGACTGGGAAAATACGAGCGCGCTTGAGCGGTTTGCGGATCTGGACCTGATGAAGGGGAAAAAGGTTACGCTTTCCGTCCGGCTTCCTAAGGACCTGAATCATTGTAAACGGCTGAAGATCTATGCCCTGCTTGGAAATGAGAAAATCCTCTGGTTTTCCATTGCGGTGCGGGATCTTGTCAGACGGCGGGAAAAGCCATTCTATTATATTGAGGAAGAGAAAGTCAGCCCGTCGTCCAGAACGCTGAAGGTCAGAGGCTGGGCTGTGTACCGGACACCCGTGATGATCAGCGTTTATGATGAACACGGCAAAAAGATCTCCTGTGATATTCAGAGGAATAACCGGATGGATGTCGTGGAAATGTTTAAAGAGACGCCAGTCGAGAGCAAATGCGGGTTTTATCTGGAACTTGACAGCGTGAAGACGAAGACGGTGTACCTCGTGTTCAGGGCAAAGGGCAGCAAGGCAGTCTACCCTGTTCAGATGCAGACGGCGTTTATCATAAAAAATAAAGTTCAGCGGGTGGCCAAAAAGGGTACGCGTTATCTGGCGTCCCACGGTGTAAAGGCACTTGCCGTAAAAGTCGCAGGTAAGATCGCCGGTATGAAGAAAGCGCCGGTGTCATATGACAAATGGCTTCCCAGACACCTGCCGACATCGGCAGAGCTGGACAGACAGCGCCAGGCGGTATTTGCAGTCCGGCCCAGGTTCAGCATCGTGGTACCGCTCTACAAGACGCCGCTGCTTTATCTGGAGGCACTGATCGCGTCTGTGAAAGAGCAGACATACCCCGAGTGGGAACTTTGCCTGTCGGACGGAAGCGGACCGGATTCACCGATTGCGGACGCCCTTTTGCGGTATGCGGGGGCTGATGAACGCATCAGAGTGATCTCTCATGAGGCGCCGCTTAAGATTTCGGAGAATACAAATGCGGCAATCAGTGCGGCGACGGGCGAATTTATCATATTTGCCGACCATGATGATGTTCTGACGCCGAATGCACTGTATGAGTGTGTGAAGGCGCTGAACGAGCAGCCGGAAACAGAAATCTTTTATTCGGATGAGGACAAGATGTCCATGGACGGGCATAAGTTCTTTCAGCCTCACTTCAAACCGGATTTTAACCTGGATCTGCTGTGTACAGTCAATTATATCTGCCATCTGTTTGTGGTAAAGCGCAGCGTAATCGAAAAGGCGGGGAAACTCCGGCCAGAATTTGACGGAGCGCAGGATTATGATTTTATCTTCCGCTGTGTTGAGGCGAGCGATAAGATCTGCCATATTCCGAAGATACTTTACCACTGGCGCAGCCATGAGGACTCCACATCGGAAAATCCGGAGAGCAAGCTGTATGCATTTGATGCCGGACAGCGTGCTGTGCAGGCGCATTACGACAGGCTGGGAATCCGTGCAGAGGTTTCCAAAGGCGAGTACCTGGGGCTGTACCGTACCAGATTCCTGCGGGATTACGATCCGCTGATCTCCATTATCATTCCGAACAAGGATCATACGGAAGATCTGGACCGGTGTATTCAGTCGATCGAAGAGAAATCCACATACAAAAATTATGAATATATCATTGTGGAAAATAACAGTACTAAAGAGGAGACATTTGCGTACTATAAAAAGCTGGAACTCGAAAACCCCAGGGCTCATGTGATTTACTGGGACGGCATTTTCAACTACTCCCTGATCAATAATTTCGGCGCGCAGCATGCCAGGGGCGAATATTTTCTGCTTCTGAACAACGACACGGAGATCATCAACCCGGACTGCCTGGAGGAACTTCTCGGATATTGTATGCGTGATGACGTGGGCGCTGTGGGTGCCCGGCTGTATTTTGAGGATGACACAATTCAGCATGCGGGCGTCGTGATTGGATTCGGCGGCATTGCAGGCCACTGTTTCGTGATGCAGCCGAGAGGCTATACGGGTTACTGTCACAGGATTATCTGCGCACAGGATTACAGTGCGGTAACGGCCGCCTGTATGATGGTGAAGAGAAGTATCTTTGAACAGGTCGGAGGATTGAGTGAAGAACTGCAGGTGGCATTTAACGACATTGATTTCTGCATGAAGATAAGAAAGGCGGGAAAGCTGATTGTATACAACCCATATGCAGAGCTTTACCATTATGAATCCAAGTCCAGAGGACTGGAGGACACTCCGGAAAAAGTAGCGCGGTTTAACCGGGAGATCGCTATCTTCGAAAAGAAGTGGCCGGATATTTTCAAAACGGGGGATCCGTATTATAACCCGAATCTGACGCTTGACAGTCAGGATTTTTCACTGAGACGGATATAGGAGGATAAGATAACGATGCGAGTATTGGTAACTGGAGTCAAAGGCCAGCTTGGCTATGACGTGGTAAATGAGCTTACAAAACGCGGTCATGAGGCCGTAGGCGTCGATGTGGAGGAGATGGACATCACAGACCCCGGAGCTGTGGAGCGTGTCATCACTGATGCGCGTGTGGAAGCAGTCATCCACTGTGCCGCATACACCGCCGTTGATGCTGCGGAGGACCATGTGGACATCTGCCGCAGGGTCAACGCGTACGGAACCGAAAATGTAGCGAAAGTCTGTGAAAAACTGGACCTGAAGATGATGTACATCAGCACGGATTACGTTTTTGACGGGGAGGGGACGCGCCCCTGGGAGCCGGATGACGAAAGGCATCCCTTGAACGTCTATGGACAGACAAAGTATGAGGGTGAAGTGGCGGTTACAGATCACGTCGCTAGATTTTTTATCGTCCGTATCGCCTGGGTGTTCGGTGTGAACGGCAAAAATTTTATCAAGACCATGCTGAATCTCGGAAAAACGCACGATACACTTACGGTTGTAAATGATCAGACGGGTTCTCCGACTTATACGTACGATCTGGCAGTGCTGCTTGTGGATATGATTCATACAGATAAATACGGATTTTACCATGCGACAAATGAAGGACTTTGTACCTGGTATGAATTTGCAGTGGAAATTTTCCGTCAGGCAGGTATGGATGTCAACGTGCTACCGGTGAGTGCCAGCGAATACCCGGCCAAAGCGAAACGTCCGTCCAACAGCCGCATGAACAAAGACAAACTGGATGAGAACGGCTTTCAGAGACTCCCGTCATGGCAGGATGCACTGGGCCGTTATCTGAAAGAGATCCAGTGAGTCCTGGGAGATGTCAAATGAAGGGTGAAAAAAAAGAGTTCCGTATTGAGCTGGTATTTTTAATTGCCGTTTTCATTTTTCTGGTTCTGTGGGCAGTTGTCCAGCCGTTTAATGCATCGCCGGATGAAGCAATGCGGTATCAGATCGTAGATTTTATTGTACGTCATGGTACGCTGCCTCACGGCGGTGACCCGGAAGTCCGTGATGCAATGTGGGGAATCTCCTATGGATTCAATCCGATTCTGCCGTACATTTTTTCAGCTGGGTTTGTCAAAGTCACATCTTTTTTTACGTCGAATGAGCAGACACTGCTGATGGCCGCACGTATGGTAAACGTACTGCTGGGGACCGGGTTTGCCTTTCTGGTGAGGCGGATCTCACGTCAGTTGTTTCAGAAGCCGGGCGGATGGTTTTTTACGCTTGCAGTGACCTTTCTCCCGGGCTGTATGTTCGTGTTCTCCTATGTAAACACGGACGGACTGGCGCTGTTCGCAACGGCTCTGATCATCCTGATGTGGGTGCGGGCGTTACAAAGCGGCTGGGAGATCAGGACATGTGCAGGGCTCGGGATGGGCATTGGACTGTGCGCCATGTCATACTACAATGCATACGGAGTGATTCTGGCGAGTATACTGTTTTTCTGTGCCACAGTACTGATGTGCAGGGACAGAAAATGGGATTTTCGGTTTCTGTTTTCGAGAGGATTTCTGATCACGGGGGTTGTTGTGGTGATCGCGGGCTGGTGGTTCATCCGCAGTTATATCATCTATGACGGTGACATTCTGGGAATGCAGACATCGTCGCAGTATGCCGAGATGTATGCTGTGGAGGAGCTGAAGCCGTCAAACCGTCAGACGATTCAGTCCACGGGAATGTCTGTTCTGGGAATGATGGCGTTTGTGCCTGGAGACTGGCAGCATAACTGGCTGATGACGGTGATGGTGAGTTTTATAGGCACGTTCGGCTTCATGAAAGTCTTTATGCCGTTTCTGCTAAGCAAATTGTATATTCTGCTGTTTGGTGTCGGAGGGGCCGGGATACTGACCGGTATCCGACAGTTATTTTTCGTCAGGAAGGACAGCTGTGAGAGCAGAAAAGTCATGGTCGGACGGGAGAGTGCACTGGTGAAGGTCGTTTACAGACGGGAGAGATGGAACCCGCAAAATCTGTTCCGGTGGGCAATGCTTGTGACGATGGCCGTTCCGCCCATCGTGCTGGTATGGTATGCTTATACGAGCGATTTTCAGGCACAGGGGAGGTATGTGATGCCTGCTGTGATACCCATCATGTATTTTGTGACACTCGGTTATGAGCAGTGGTTTTCGAGGATTTTAAAAAAAGAAAAAGCCGGCAGGTGGTTTTTTCTGGCCGCCTGTATTTTCTTTATCGTCAGTGCAGTTTATACTTATGTGGCGGTCTTTCTGCCGTCCTGCAGATAATCCAAAATGCCCCTGAGCTTCTCTCTTTGATGAAGCGCAGGGGCATTTTTGTATGTTTCAGTAAATCTCCGGATACCGGGGCATCTCATTCTGGTAGAGAAGTTCCTGACCGCGGATATCTTTAACGGTAATCGTATCATAGATCCTCTGTGTGACGCTGTCGATGTAAGGACGTGTCTTTCCGGTAATATCATAGCGTGCAAAGTAGGGGTTGGGACCATGCATGACAACAGCCTCGCCGTCCTGGTAAAACAGCTGGCTTTCTGCAACCTCCGGCCATTCTGTGATGTCAAGAGCAGCCTGCTGGTTGCCTACATAGCCAGGCCTGCTGTGAAAATACAGGACCGCGCTGTGCTTTGTCATAAACGCAGAGTGGTCTTTCAAAGTTTTCCTAAGAGAATCCCTGTCATAGATGGAATCGAGAAGCAGCTTTTCTATGGACAGGCCGCTGCTGTATTCTATGAGTTCGTGCTCATATCCCAGGAAGCGTCCTGCGATCTCACAGACCTCCACTTCCTGCCCGGGGGACCAGAAAAACTGCATGGACAGTGCCCCTTCCGTCTGACCGGTGGCGGCGATGAAATTCTCCAGGATCTTTTTGGCGGGTTCATAGACATCATAGATCAGACGGGACGGATAGACGTTTCTGGTGCTGATTGGAACATCACGTGTTCCGGTCCCGGTCTTTTCACGGTCTGCAATACTGAGGATATGAACCTGACCGTCCAGTACCCAGGACATCAGATTGAATTCATATCCGGTATTGTATTCTTCAACGATAATTTCTTTCACGCGGGAGGTTGAGCAGGCGCGGGAGAAATACCGGCGTACTTCTGAAGGAGAATTCAGCACATACAGTCCGCGGGAGCCATACATATCAAGTGGTTTGGTCACGACCGGAAAACGCAGTGCCGAAAGTTCCGTGTCAGAGAAACCGCGTTTCAGGCAAACGTGGCGCGGTGTGGCAATATTGAGCGAATTCAAAAGCTGCTTCATTTTCATTTTGTTTCGGTAAAACGGCAGCTGTTCAGGTTTGAGATAGCAATTCAGGCCAGCCTTGTCGGAGGATTTGACCATGCACTCAAACAGGAGGTCAGAAAACGAAGTGATAATGGCATCTACATCGTGCTGTCTTGCATAGCGCGACAGTGACACCGTCTCGCGGACATCGATATCGTAGGCAAAATCTGCAATCTGCTTTGCAGGACTGTCGGGATATCCGTCACAGACAACGGTGCAGATGCCCCGCTCCTTTGCCAGCTGTACCAACTGTGTAAATTCACTGAGGGAACCTAAAATCATTAATCGTTTTTTCATAGACTATTCTCCAAACTGCTGCATTACTGTGAGTACTGCATCTGCAAGGTGCTCCATTTCCCAGTTTCCATAGCGCTGGTCACAGGGAAGCGGAAGGATGTTGGCGGCCAGATCATATTCGACCGATTCCTCCGGCATGGTTGCAATGACATTATTCCAGTAAGTTGGAATATAGATGTGCAGAGAAGCCAGTTCTTTACGGATGGCGGGTCCGTTTCTGGTGTAAAACGGATAGGCAAACGGTCCGTCGGGAACAATATGATTCATAATGTTTTCCTGCTCCAGACGTTCGCTCAGATACCGGTAGTTGCGGCTGCGTGTACGGCGTACAGCATCATAATCAATACCATTTAATATATTTCCTGTGATGAGTGACATGTTTTTTATGGGCTCTCTGTGAAAACTGTCCGCTGATGCCAGCATTTCAGAGTAGTGTTCAGAGGCGGTATCTTCAAAGCGGCCCAGCAGGTGTGCCATCCTGTGCTGGGACTGATCTGTCTCGGAAAGGGGAGGCAGTGTCAGGCTGCAGGAAAGATAGGCACCGTCACTCACGCCAAAATATTTACGGCAGGAGTAAAGTGTGGGAATATTTTTCAGAGGCCTCTGGAAAAAACTCTGTGTGTTGTCGACGATGATCCGTTCGTAACGCTGAGAAAATGCAAGAATCTGCTCATCTGATAACTGTCCGTAGTAATTGATGAGATAAAGATACTCATCATTAACGGGTTCGCATTCCAGGACAGGTGCCAGATTCCTGTCCAGATGATAGTACTGCAGGGAAAAACCTGCCCGCTCGCATGCGCTTGTCACGGAATCACAGATAAAGTAAGGGACATGCAGAGTCCTGCATTTTAGTGATTGAAGCAGATAGATCAGGGCAGTACGGCCCAGGTTCAATTCGTAAAGACCGGAATAATAAGGCCGGCTGTTAAAATGCTCCAGTTCAAAATATCCGCCAATTTCCATCGTGTTATTCCTCCGTATCTTTCTGGCGCACAGTATAGTGCGGCATTTTTTTAGATTCATTCAGAATATTCATCAGGTACATGCCGATAATGCCCAGGGAGAGCAGTATAAGGCTGAATCCACAAAGCATGATCAGTATCATGGAGGTCCAGCCCTCTACGGAAGCACCAAATATAAAGTAACGTATCAGATAGTACAATGCCAGCAGAATGCTGACTGTAAAACCCAGGATTCCGATATCCCGTACGACGAGAAGAGGAAATGCGGTATGGTTCGTGATGTCATAGATCAGATCTTTGACGAGCCGTTTGAAAGGATAACCACTTTTACCATAAGCACGGGCATCATGACGAACCGGAACATTGATGATCCTGTTGGAGGTCTGTACCAGCAGATTACCAATCTGCGGAAGATGTGTGTTTGTTGTCAATATGGCGTCCACAATAAACTTGCGCATCAGCCGGAAACTTGTGATCTCCAGATTCGGATCTTTCCCGAGCATTTTGGAGGTAGCCCAGACTGAAAAACGTGTGCCCATTCTGCGGATGAAGTTATGTTTGCGGCCTTCATATTTCGCAAGAATGACATCCACGTCATCCCGTTCATTCATCACAGAGATCATCTTCGGAAGTTCTTCCGGGGGATGCTGCAGGTCATCGTCCATTGTAATCACAAAATCACCTTTGGCATAGGAAAATCCGCACAGCAGCGCAGGATGCTGACCAAAATTTCTGGCCATCTGTATGATCCTGACACGCCGGTCACGGCTGCGCAGCTGTTTCATGATCTGATAGGAATTGTCCCTGGAACTGTCATCGACCAGGATAAGTTCAAAGTCCTCATGGAGTGTATCTTCAAACACATTCCGCAGACGTGTATATAACTCTTCAAGGGTATGTTCCGAATTATAGACAGGAACAACCACAGAATATAAACTCATGTTATGTCTCCTTTGTTTCTATTTTTGTATCTCACGGTTCAGTCATACAGTCATGTTGACTCCCTTTATCATAGCATTATAAAAAGTTCATTTCAACTGATATCTGGGATATTAGTTGAAGCCTCAGAGGAATCGTGATATAATCAATTAGTTTTAGGAAATTATAAATCAGGAGAAATTATGGGAAAAACAAAGGATTACGTACAGCTGCACCTGAATATCCTGCTGTTTTCTTTGACAGGGATTTTTTCGAAGATGGCATCGATCCAATATAATAAGGAAGGACTTTCCTCAGTCTGGCTTTACGTATTTCTGTTTTTAATGATCGCTGACTGTGGGATCTATGCGATAGCCTGGCAGAAGGTGATAAAAAAGTTTACACTGACGACAGCATACGCGAATAAAAGCGTGTATCTGATCTGGTCACAGGTCTGGGCGGTGCTGATATTCAGGGAAAACCTGACGGTGAACAATATCATCGGTATGCTGATCGTATTTATCGGAGTGATGGTGGTGCAGAGATATGAATAGAATGTATATGCTGCTGATGTTTGCGGGGACGTTTTTTACGGCTTTTTCGCAGATACTGCTGAAACAAAGTGCTGGGAAGACATACCGGCATCCAATATTTGAATACCTGAACTGGCGGGTCATGTTGGCTTACGGCCTGTTTTTTGGCGTACTGCTGCTCAACACCTATGCCTATACCAGAGTGGACATGAAGTACGGAGCCGTGATCGACTCCTTTGCTTACGTGTTCGTTCTGCTGATGTCCTGGCTGATCCTGAAAGAAAAGATTACGAAGGGAAAACTGATCGGGAACCTGATCATTATAGCGGGAATTATCATCTATACGATTTAGACGGAACAAACCGGAGGATACCTATGATAGAATTTAACAGGGCCCCTTATGTCGGGACCGAGACACAATATATGCAAAAAGCAATTGAAAACGGAAAACTCTGCGGAGATGGTCCGTTCACCACAGAATGCTCTGACTGGATGAAAAAGCATTACCATACAAAAGAAGTGCTGCTTACGACATCTTGTACGCATGCGCTGGAGATGGCAGCTTACCTGGCGGACATTCAGCCGGGGGACGAAGTGATCATGCCGTCCTATACGTTTGTATCGACGGCCGATGCGTTCGTGCTGCGGGGAGCCAGACTCGTGTTCGTGGATATCCGGCCGGATACCATGAATATTGATGAAAATAAGATCGAAGCGGCGGTTACGGAGAAGACAAAGGCAATTGTGCCGGTACATTATGCAGGCGTGGCGTGTGCGATGGATGAGATCCTGGAAATTGCGGAAAAATATCATCTGAAGGTGATCGAGGATGCTGCGCAGGGAGTCCATGCTGCCTATAAGGGGCGCGCCCTTGGAACGATCGGTGATTTCGGCTGTTACAGTTTTCACGAGACGAAAAATTACACGATGGGGGAAGGAGGTGCACTGCTGTTTCAGGATGAAACGTATCTTGAAAAGGCAGAGATCCTGAGGGAAAAGGGAACAAACCGCAGCAAATTCTTCCGCGGGCAGATTGACAAGTATACCTGGGTAGGCTACGGGTCTTCTTATCTGCCGAGTGATATGAATGCGGCGTATCTGTATGCCCAGCTGGAAGCGGCAGATGTGATCAACGAAAAAAGGCATGCGCTCTACGATTTTTATCATAAAAATCTGGAAGAGCTGGAGAATGCAGGCTATATTGAACGGCCGTTTGTTCCGGATTATGCCGTACATAATGCCCATATGTATTATCTGAAAGTTCAGAATGAACCTGTACGTCGGGCACTGATTCAGAATCTCAAAGAGCAGGGAATATTAAGCGTTTTCCACTATGTGCCGCTTCACACCTCTCCTGCAGGACAGAAATACGGACGATTCTGCGGTGAGGATACCTATACGACGAAGGAGAGCGAACGGCTGATGCGGCTGCCTATGTTTTATAACCTGTCCGTGGATGAAGCGGCACAGGTCGTGGAAGCGATCCGGAAATTTTTCCAAGAAACCAGATAAAGGAGTATACGGCATGGGCCAGTGGATGAATTATTTAAAGAAAATACGGCCTTATAACATACAAAAAGGATTCCGGTACCTGAAGCACTATGGTGTAAAAGAATTCATGGTGCGCCTTTCAGAACGGATGGAGCCGGAAGAGGTTCCATACGGGCCATGGTTTGAGAAGCACAGGATTGGTCCGGAGGAGCTGAAAAAGCAGAGGGGGACCAGGTGGAAAAAGGAAAAGCCGCTGATCAGCGTTGTCGTGCCGGCTTATCGGACTCCCAGGCTCTTTCTGGAACAGATGATGGATTCTGTCAGAGCACAGTCCTATGACAACTGGGAACTGTGCATCGCAAACGGAAGTCCGGGGGATGAAGAAATGCGGACGGTGCTGGAACATTATCAGAAACTGGATGCGAGAATCCGGGTATGCAGTCTGGAAAAAAATCTCGGAATCGCAGAGAACACCAATGCGGCATTTGCCATGGCCTCGGGAGATTTTATTGGTCTGCTGGACCACGATGATCTGCTTGCACCTGATGCTCTGTATGAGATCGCGAAAGCGATCACAGAGTCTGAGGATACCGATGTAATCTATACGGACGAGGATAAGGTAACGACAGATCTGACAGAACACTTTCAGCCTCACTTCAAACCGGATTTCAGCATCGACCTGCTGCGCTCCAATAACTATATCACACATTTTTTTGTAGTGAGAAGAGCGATCGTGGAGGAAGCCGGCGGATTTCGGAAAGAATATGACGGAGCACAGGATTATGATTTTATTTTCCGGTGTACGGAAGCAGCGCGCAGAATCTGCCACGTGCCGAAGGTGCTCTATCACTGGAGAACGCACAGAGCTTCAACTGCGGACAACCCCGCAAGCAAAATGTATGCATTCGACGCCGGAAAACGTGCAATCGAAGGGAATCTGAGACGCTGCGGGGCAGAAGGAAGTGTAACGCATACGATGGACCTTGGATTTTACCGCGTCACGTATGCGGTAAATGATCAGCCACTGGTCTCTGTCATCATTCCAAATAAAGATAATGCGGCAGTATTGAAAAAATGTCTGGATTCGGTCAGAAAAAAAACATCATATACGAATTATGAAATTATAATTGCAGAGAATAACAGTGTGGAGCAGGAGACATTTTCCTATTACCAGGAACTTGAAAAGGAACGGGATGTTAAAATTGTTACATGGGAGGGGGAATTCAACTATTCCGCCATCAATAATTTTGCAGTCAGGGCATCTTCCGGTGATTATCTGCTGTTCCTTAACAATGACGTCGAGGTGATCTCAGACTGCTGGATGCAGGAACTGCTCGGTAACTGTCAGAGAGAAGAGGTGGGCATCACGGGTGCGAAGCTTTATTATCCGGATGATACCATCCAGCACGCCGGGACCGTCATTGGAATCGGAGGTATTGCGGGTCACGCGTTCCTGAACATGCCGCGTTCACGTACCGGTTATATGCATAAGGCATCAATACAGCTCAATGTGAGCGCCGTGACGGCTGCCTGTATGATGATGAAGAGAAACGTGTTTGAACGGCTTGGAGGTTTTGAGGAGCAGCTCACCGTAGCATTCAATGACGTGGATCTGTGTCTTCGGACGGTCAAAGCCGGATATCTGATCGTCTATGATCCGTGGGTCGAGCTTTACCATTATGAGTCAAAATCCCGGGGTGCCGAGGACAGTGAGGAAAAAGTAAGACGTTTCCAGAATGAAATAGAGTTTATGAGAAACCGATGGAGTCATCTTCTAAAGACGGGGGACCCTTACTATAATAAAAACCTGACGCTTTCCAAATGGAATTATTCACTGAGGGCATGAGCGGGACAGGCAAAAATACAGGGGCATGGCTGAAGGAGAGTTTTCAACCATGTCTGATAAAAGCCGCAGTAAATGTGGCAGGGGAGGTAAGGTTGAAAGAAAACGTTCACCCATCCCTGATAAAGGCCGCAGTAAATGCGGCAGGGGAGGTAAGCATGCGGGAAGTTTCTGTAGTGATACCGAATTTTAACGGGATTTCATTTATAGAAACCTGTCTTTTAAGTCTTCGACAACAGACACATCCGGAGTTTGAAATTATCGTGGTTGACAATGGATCGACAGATGGAAGCCGTGAGCTGGTGGCAGAGAAATTCCCGGAGGTCAGGATCGTTGCACTTCCGGAGAATCTTGGGTTTTGCCGGGCTGTAAATGAAGGGATCCTGGCTTCTGATTCGCCATACGTGATCCTGCTGAATAATGATACGGAGACGGAGCCGGATTTTGTAAAAGAACTGTTGAATGACATCAAACACAGGAAAAAGGCATTTTCCTGTGCGGCGAAGATGCTGAATATGTATCAGCCGGAACTGATCGACGACGCCGGAAATTATTACAATGCACTCGGATGGGCTTTCGCGGCAGGGAAAGGTCAGAATGAGAAGAAATACGATACCCCGCGGCGGATCTTTGCCTCCTGCGGCGGAGCCGTCATTTACCGAAGGGAGCTTCTGGATGTAACGGGATTGTTTGACGAGGAACATTTTGCATATCTGGAGGATATGGATATCGCATACCGCGCGAATATCCTGGGCTATCAAAACTGGTTCTGTCCGAAAGCGCGTGTGTATCATGCGGGAAGCGGTACGAGCGGTTCCCGATACAATCTTTTTAAAGTGCGTTATTCTTCCAGAAATAACATTTATCTGATCTACAAAAACATGCCGTTTCTTCAGATCCTGTTGAATCTGCCGTTTCTGGCAGCGGGATTCGGCATAAAGCTTCTGTTCTTTGCACGCAAGGGGTTCGGTCGTGAGTACGCGGCGGGGATTAAAAACGGATTTTCACTGGCTGCCGCCGGTAGAAAGCAGGGCACAAAGGTAAGGTTCACCTGGGTACATCTTGGGAACTATATCTGGATTCAGTTTCAGCTCTGGATCAATATCTTAAGAAGGCTGCTGCATAAAGGTTAATAAAAATTTTATTGCCTAATTTTGCAACTTATTGTATAGTAGTAGCGTGGAAGGGTATAAAAGGTGATCAAAATTGATAAAAGATAACCAAAAATACTTTAACCGTCTCCATATTCTGATTGATGCGATTGTCATCATGGCTTCTTACTGGCTGTCCTGGTTTCTGAAGTTTCAGACACCGTTTTTTGACAGCGAAGGCGGACGCCTGTCCTTTCAGAGGTATATGGGGACGCTTCTGCTGATCGTACCGGTCTATCTGATCCTTTATACTGCGTTCAGTCTGTATACGCCGAAACGTGTGCAGGGCAGGCGTCTGGAGCTGGCTAATATCGTAAAAGCCAATACGATCGGGCTTTTTATCCTGATCGTGGTTCTGTATGTGACGAAGGAGAATGACTTTTCCAGGACTGTACTTTTCATCTTCTTCTTCATTAATATCGTGGCGGAGGAGCTTGTCAGGATCATTATCCGGCATGTCCTGCGCGATATACGTAAGAAAGGCCTGAATCAAAAACACATCCTGCTTGTGGGATACAGCAGGGCAGCAGAAGAATATATCGACCGTATTCTGTCGAACCCACAGTGGGGGTATACGGTGAGGGGAATCCTTGATGATTCCGTGGAAGCCGGGACAGAATATAAGGGAATTAAAGTATTAGGAAGAATAGATAATTTAATGATCATCTTGCCTCAGAACAGGCTGGATGAGATTGCGATTACACTGGGTCTGAATGAATACAGCAGGCTGGAAGAGATTGTGGCACTCTGTGAGAAATCAGGAGTCCATACCAAATTTATCCCGGATTATAACAATATTATACCGACGAAACCCTATACAGAAGATCTGCTGGGGCTTCCGGTCATCAATATCAGGTATGTTCCGCTGAGTAATACGTTTCAGTTTACGCTGAAAAGAATAACGGATATTTTTGGATCAATGGCAGCCATTGTGGTTTTTTCGCCTGTGATGCTTCTGTGCGCCATCTTGATCAAGCTGTCATCCAAAGGACCGTTAATCTACAAACAGGTGCGTGTGGGACTGCACAATAAAGAGTTTGAAATGTACAAATTCCGTTCCATGGAGGTGCAGCCGGAGGCAGATGAAAAAAAGGCATGGACGGTGAAGAATGATCCCCGTGTGACGGGAATCGGCAAATTCATGCGTAAGACAAGCCTGGATGAACTGCCGCAGCTGTTCAACATATTTAAAGGCGATATGAGTCTGGTTGGACCGAGGCCAGAACGCCCGTTCTTTGTAGAGAAGTTCCGGGAAGAAATACCGCGCTATATGGTGAAACATCAGGTCAGGCCGGGGCTGACAGGCTGGGCACAGGTAAATGGCTACAGGGGAGATACTTCTATCCGGAAACGTATCGAGTATGATTTGTATTATATTGAAAACTGGACGCTTGGACTCGATATTAAAATCTTATTTTTAACCGTGTTTAAGGGGTTTATCAATAAAAATGCATACTAAAGAAAGAATTATAAGAGGTTTATTATGGCTAAGAAAGTAAATAACAAGATGATAAAACGTAAGCGCAGGAGAAGAGTATTGTTTATCTTTGAGATTCTCATACTGCTGATTCTGGTAGGAGGCATCTTCGTATATGCACAGGTGAATAACAAGCTTAACAAGATTCAGACCGGAGACGTCGATATGGGTGAAGTGGGGGTCAATGAAGGCGTTGTAGACAACGAGGTACTTCAGGGCTATCAGACGATCGCACTGGTAGGACTTGACGCGAGCGGTGTCGGTTCTCTGGAACAAGGCAACAGTGATACCATGATCATCGCGAGTATCAACAATGATACCAAAAAAGTGAAGCTTGTCTCCGTATACCGTGATACGTATCTGAATATTGGAGATGATAACTATAAAAAGGCAAATGCGGCATATGCGAATGGCGGTCCACAGCAGCTCATGACGATGATGAATAAGAATCTGGATCTGAACCTCACCGGCTACGTGACGGTGGATTTCACTGCACTTGTGGAAGCGATTGATCTGCTTGGAGGTCTGGACATTGAGATGACCGCGGATGAAGTGGAGCATATGAATAATTATTGTCAGGAGACATCAAAGCTGACGGGGAAAGGCTATGATCCGATTGACAAGGTTGATGGTGTACATCACTTAAACGGTGTACAGTCTGTGTCTTATGCGAGAATCCGATATACGGCAGGTAATGACTTCAGGCGTGCAGCCCGGCAGAGACTTGTCATTTACAAGATGGTCGAAAAGGCGAAGAATTCCAGCTGGTCAACGCTGAATAAGATTGTTGATACGGTTTGTCCGATGATCTCCAGCAGTCTTTCCAAGCAGGAGATCCTGAAGATGGGAATGGCAATGATTGGATATGATATAGAGGATCAGGTAGGTTTTCCATTTGACCATCTCGAGGGTGAGACCATATCGAATATAATTGGTGAAGCCATGGGAAAAGATGAAGGATATGACTGCGTGCTTCCGGTAACACTTGAGACAAATGTGGTGAAGCTGCATGAGTTCCTGTATCCGGAGGATGCATATACGCCGTCGGCGACGGTAAAAGAGTACAGTGACCATATCATTGATATCAGCGGATACGGGGAGGAAGATATTCCGTCCAGTTCCGAGGATGGCGCGCTTCCGGCAGATTCATATTAAATACAGGACGGCTGTTGCACACGCGTAGAGCGATTTATGTTGTGCAGCGGCCGTTTTTATAAGGAGAGATAAAAAATGCCGAAGTCAGTTGACGTGATCATACCGACGTACCGTCCCGGAAAGGAATTCAGGGAACTCGTGAAAAGGTTGCTGGCACAGGAGTACCCGGTGGATCACATTTTTATTATGAATACGGGAGAAGAAAACTGGGATGAACGGATTGGGCTAATCTCGGATAAGGTCATTACCGAACACATTCAGAAAAAAGAGTTCGACCACGGAGGGACACGCCACCGGGCAATACTGAAGTCGAGTGCCGACATCGTCATCTGCATGACACAGGATGCGATGCCCAAAGACAGGAGCCTGGTGGGTTGCCTGGTGGGTCCGTTTGATGAGGAGGGAGTAAAGGCATCCTATGCGAGGCAGCTCCCGGCGCAGGACTGTAAAGTGATTGAACGCTTTACACGTGAATTCAATTATCCTGAACACAGCCGCATCAAGTGGAAAGAAGATCTGCAGGTGCTCGGAATCAAGACGTATTTCTGCTCCAATGTGTGTGCAGCCTATGACAGAAAGACATATCTGGAATTGGGAGGGTTTGTTCGGCATACCATATTTAACGAGGATATGATCTTTGCTGCAGGGCTGATCAGGCGTGGATATGCAGTTGCATATGCGGCGGATGCGCGGGTGGTCCATTCACATAACTACAGCGGACTGCAGCAGCTGCATCGTAATTTTGACCTCGCGGTATCACAGGCACAGCATCCGGAAATATTTGCGGATGTACCGTCTGAAGGGGAGGGAATCCGTATGGTGAAGCAGACAGCCGGATATCTGTTTCGAAAAAGACCTTACCTGATACCGAAACTTGTGTGGCAGAGCGGATGTAAATATCTGGGTTTCTGGCTTGGCAGGAGGTATGAGTGTCTGCCGGGAGGCGTGGTGATGAAGCTGACAATGAACAGAGATTACTGGAGACAGAACACGGAAAAATAATGCGCTTTCACCCTTTGTTAAAGCTTTTATCACAAATTGAACACAAATTGAAAGTACACTGTGTTTATAAGATGACGACAGAAGTCAAAAAAAGTGAGGTAAGAACGATGAGTGACGAATGGAATAAAGATGGAAACGGATTTGATTCTGTTCCGTTAAATGATCATACAGAATCGGAAGATCAAACTGCAGCTGGAAACCAGAGCGTGCAGCCGGATGTGCAGAGTCATTCGGTGGAAACTGGGTCTCAGGAGCAGAGTGATACGACGTACAGCTGGGTAAATCCAAAACTGCAGCAGCAGTCAGGAGAGGAAGACAGACAGGAATGGGATTCCCGCAATACGTGGAGTGACCAGAGTGCAGACCAGACCCGGAATACACAGAGCACATGGGGTGAGCAGCAGAATACCGGGGAGAAGCGTTCGGCACAATATGACTCATACCATTTTTCGAACATACAGGCAGAACCTCCGAAAAAGGAGAAGAGGCCATTAAACCCGATACTGAAGAAATTTGGTCTCTGTGCCGCACTGGCACTTGTATTTGGATTAATCTCGGGTTTTACAATCCTTGGGATTACCTCACTGGGCACAGATAAAGAACAGATTCAGATTCAGCCCACGGTTCCCTCCACTGAGACGGCCACGTCCGGTGACAGCGTCAAAGCCGAGGCACAGAACACCAGCACTGCAGGGAATACGGTAGCGGATGTGGCACGTAATTCGATGCCGTCTCTGGTATCCATCAGCAATAAGAGTGTGCAGGAAGTTCAGGATTTCTTTGGCGGAACGCAGGCGTACGAGAGTGAAAGCAGCGGTTCGGGTATTATTGTAGGGCAGAATGACAGTGAACTGCTGATAGCAACAAATAATCATGTTATTTCAGGGGCGAATACGATTACAGTAAGCTTTATCGACAATACGTCGGTGGAAGCACAGATCAAGGGTACGGATGCTGATAATGACCTTGCTGTCGTTGCGGTGGATATCTCCAAACTCTCAGAGGATACTCTGTCACAGATAAAAGTTGCTACTATTGGCAACTCCGATGATCTGGCAGTAGGCGAACAGGTGGTGGCTATCGGCAATGCACTTGGCTACGGACAGTCTGTGACTTCGGGCTATGTGAGTGCTCTGGACCGTGAAGTGACTGTGGAAAATGTAACTGCAAATCTGATTCAGACGGACGCTGCGATCAATCCTGGCAACAGCGGGGGAGCACTGCTGAATATGAACGGAGAACTTATCGGGATCAATTCAGTAAAATTTGCGTCCAATGCTGTGGAAGGCATGGGATACGCGATTCCTGTGTCTACGGCGGAACCGATCCTGGACGATCTGATGAACCGCGAGACCAGATCGAAAGTAGACGAAGCAAAATCCGCTTATCTCGGAATCAGCTGTAAGAACGTATCGGCTGAGACTTCTCAGATGTATAACATGCCGACGGGAGTTTTTGTCTACGACGTGACAGAAGGGACGGCGGCTGAGAAAGCAGGTATGTTAAAGGGTGATATCATTACAAAATTCGACAAATCAACGGTAAGCACCTATAATGAACTGGTGAGCGCGCTGGAATACTATGAAGCAGGAGAGACGGTGGAAGTAGTTGTGCAGCGGGCTGACAGCGGTGAGTACAAGGACGTAACACTGAACGTAACGCTGGATAAGCGGCCGGATGATGCCGCGCAGTCTTCAGGACAGCAGGTGCTGCCTCAGAATTTCCAGTAGGGCAGATGATACTGTATGGAGAGTCCCGCCGGAAACATCTTCTGGATGTTTTCGACGGGATTTCTTTTTAGGATCATCCTGTACCTTGTCGTTTAAGAAAAACTTAACTTGTGAGGCAGCGGTATTTAAGATATAATAAGACCATGAAAGTGAGGATTTAAAGAGTGACAGATGATAATAAAGAAATCATAGAAAATAGCGACACGAACACCGGACAGGGAAGTCCGGGTGATTCTTCGGGGGACAGCCCCAGAAAAGATGATTATGAGAAAGTCTGCTTTTTGTGCAGACGGCCGGAGAGTAAGGCGGGGAAGATGATAGAACTCCCAAGCAATATTAATATCTGTACCGACTGTATGCAGAAAAGTTTTGACTCTATGAATAACGGTACGACCAATTACAGTGAACTGATGCAGAATATGCCGAATATCAGCATGGTAGATCTTTCCTCTGTTCAGAACCGGGTGCCGGAGAAGCAGCGGCTGAAGAAGAAAAAACAAAAAGAGGAGGAGCCCAAACAAAAGTTTACGATGAAAGATGTTCCGGCTCCGCACAGGATCAAAGCTCAGCTCGATGAGTATGTCATCGGCCAGGAGCAGGCAAAGAAGGTGATGTCCGTTGCAGTTTACAACCATTATAAGAGAGTACTCTCAGACTACAACGATGGTATCGAGATAGAAAAGTCCAATATGCTGATGATTGGTCCGACCGGAAGCGGAAAGACATATATGGTTCAGACATTGGCTAAGCTGCTGGATGTGCCGCTGGCGATCACAGATGCCACGTCGCTGACAGAGGCAGGGTACATCGGGGATGACATTGAAAGCGTTGTCTCCAAACTGCTTGCCGCTGCAGACAACGATGTGGAACGAGCTGAGCACGGTATCATCTTCGTGGATGAGATAGATAAAATAGCAAAAAAGAAAAATACAAACCAGAGAGATGTCAGCGGTGAGGCCGTACAGCAGGGCATGCTGAAACTGCTGGAGGGAGCGGACATTGAGGTGCCGGTGGGGGCAAACAGCAAGAACGCGATGGTTCCGCTCACAACGGTTAACACCAGAAACATTCTGTTTATCTGCGGCGGAGCATTTCCGGATCTTGAGGAAGTTATCAAAGAGCGTCTGAACAAACAGGCATCCATTGGGTTCCGATCTGATCTGAAGGATAAATACGATAAAGAACCGGATATTCTGTCCAGGGTTACACTTGAGGATCTGAGAAAATTTGGTATGGTTCCCGAATTTCTGGGACGTCTTCCGATTGTCTTTACCCTGCAGGAACTGACAGAAGATATGCTTGTGTCAATTCTGAAAGAGCCTAAGAATGCAATCCTCAAGCAGTATAAAAAACTGTTGGCGATGGATGAGGTGAAACTTGAATTCGATGATGGTGCGCTGCATGCAATTGCTGAGAGGGCACTGCTGAAAGACACGGGAGCCAGAGCGCTTCGGGCGATCATTGAAGAATACATGCTGGATATCATGTATGAAATTCCCAAAGATGACAATATCGGGGAAGTCATTATTACAAGAGAGTATATAGAACACACCGGCGGTCCCAGAATCCTGCTGAGAGGGCAGGAGATGGCTCTGCTGGAGGAGCATAAGTAAAAGTAAACAAGCATCATATAGCGAAAGGAGAAACTGCCATGCCGGAAATTAATCTTGAGGATTTAGGGAAGACGATCAGCAGCGCTGCTGAAAATGTCAGTAAGAAAACGGAGGCTTTTATTGAAAGCCAGAGACTGAAGGCACAGATTCATTCTGCAGAGCGTTCTGCTGAAAAGGAATATAAGGATCTGGGAGAACTGATCTTTCAAAGATACGCAGTGGGGGAAGCAGTCGATGAAGAAGTCGCAGTGATCTGTGAGGAGATTTCTCAGATTCAGCTGAATATTTCGGAGCTTAAAGCTGAACTGGCTGCAAAACGCGGATATAAAATCTGTCCGGTATGTCAGGCTGAGGTTGTGGAAGGTGCCGCATACTGCATGAAATGTGGTTCTAAAATAGCCGATGAGGAGCCGTTTGAAGATGATCGCACAGAGCCGGGAACCTCAGAAGCTGAACAGGAAGCAGGTACGGAGGAAGAAGCGACAGAGCAGGAGAAAGCGTCCGCTGAGGATGAGACAGAATAGAGAGACACAGAAAGGAAGCGTAGGCAATGGTATTTGTTGGAATTGCAGCTCTTATCTTTCTGCTTGACTGGCATATAAAGAAAAAGGCTGAAGAAAATCTGAAGGAAGACACTGTCCGGGAAGTTGCCGGGGACAGGATTTTGCTTCGCAGGCTGCATAATCCCGGAGTTGCGTTCGGGTTTCTCGGAGAGAATCCGAAGGCTGCATTGTGGGGAACCGCAGCGGTGATCGGAGGACTGATCCTGCAGTTTGTCCGCGAGTTGAAAAACGGAGGCAGCCGGATAACGAAATTTGGATATGCACTGTTGATCGGTGGAGGACTTAACAACCTTGCTGACAGAAAGCGGAAAGGATATGTGACGGATTATTTCAGCTTTAATGTGAAATGGGAGAAGTTTAGAAATCTTGTGTTTAATCTCTCGGATATATTTATCTTTCTGGGAGGACTGCTGGTGTGTATTGGGAATATCAGAAAAAAGAAATAGCAGCTGAGCAGAGCGAATTGATGCTTTTGACATCGATCCGCTCTGCTTTTTTGCAATGATTGATTTAGCATTGCCAAACTATGTATGACCGTGACGAAATCGGATAAGATAAGGTAAAACGAACAGCAGGAGATTGGAAATATGCCTGTTTCTGGGGCTGATGGGCACTATAGTAATGATCAAAATTTATAATATAATGAGATATCTATAAAAAGCAGTAAAAAATAATAGACTAATCGGTCTAAAATGTGTATTATATAAATAGACCAATTAGTCTATTTTTGAAGGAGGATAAAAATGAAAAAGGAAATAAAAAGCGAGCTGACAAGAGAGCGGATTATCAAGGCAGCGATACAGGAATTTGGTCAAAAGGGCTATGAGGCCACCGTATTAAATACTATTTGTAAGGATCACGAGATTTCAAAGGGATTGTTTTATCATAACTTTAAGGGGAAAGAAGAACTTTATTTAAGCTGCGTGGAAAAATGTTTTTTGGATGTAGTAAGATATTTTCAGGAACAGGAAATCCATGACAGTCTTCAAAAATACATGGAACTGCGGCTCAAATATTTTTCCAGCCGTCCTCTTTACGCCAGAATTTTTTTTGAAGCAGTACTGCAGCCGCCGGCAGGACTCGGCGGAAGGATTAAAGAATTAAAAACGGAGTTTGATCTGCTGAACCGGCAGATATACCGTGCAGCACTGTCACAGCTGAGGCTGCGGGAGGGGATAACGGAAACAACGGCATTGGAATATTACGAGCTTATGCAGGAGATGTTCAATGGATATTTCAGCAGCCCCGCGTATTCCGGAAAGGATTTTGGATTTGTGATTACAGAACATGAAAAAAGACTGTCGGCTGTGTTGGATTTCATGTTATATGGAATAGCTGAGAGGGGGGAATGACAGTGTGTTTTTTGATCGTAAGACTTTTTTTCGCCGCAGTACTTGCTGTTCTGGCGGGGAAGGCAGCAGCCAAACTCAAGCTTCCTTCTATTCTGGGATGGCTGATCGCCGGAATGGTTTTAGGTCCGCATGCTTTTTCAGTGATAAATAATACGCTTCTTGCGTCCGGATGGTATCAGATTCTGATGCATGTGATGAAATGTGCAGTGGGATTGATGATTGGCAGAGAGCTTGTCTGGGGGAAGATAGTAAAATCGGGAAAAGCGATCGTCATTACGACATTGACGCAGTCACTCGGCACTTTTTTTGCGGTATCGATTACTTTTGGGATCGTATTCTGGTTTTCAGGCATACCGCTGTATCTGGCTGTTGTTTTCGGGGGAATTGCACTCGCAACAGCGCCAGCCCCAGCGCTATCCATTGTCCGGGAGTTTGGGACCAGGGGACCGGTTACCGCTACACTGATTCCTATGGCTGCGCTTGATGATATCGTGGGCTGCATTGTTTTTTTTACAACTATGGCACTGGTTGCAGGCCAGGTCTCTGCGGGAGACCTCCCTCCATACATGACAGCTCTGGTGGTGTGTCTGCCTCTGCTCATTGGTGCAGGTACAGGTATAGTGGGGGGGATTATATTAAAAAAGGACAGGACTGTCCGGATTACGCTGACTCTGCTGCTTGCCATGATACTGCTCACATCGGGCGTGGGATTCCTGTGCAATAACCTGCTTCCTGCCCCGGTACTAAATTTTATGTTGATGGGAATGGCATTTTCCGCCACTTTTGCCAATATGGTCTCAGAGAAACGGCTGGAACAAATCATGGACAGTTTTGCCCCTGTACTGGGCATTGCACTGATTCTGGTTATATTAAACCTTGGGGCACCGCTGGACTATCATCTGATCCTGGGAGCAGGTTTGTTTACCGGGATCTACATCTTAGCTCGTGCACTGGGAAAATACTTCGGAGCATTTTTTGGTGCCGCAATCACAAAATCGCCGAAAACCGTCCGCAATTATCTGGGGCTGACGCTGCTGCCTCATTCTGGAGTATCGCTTGTCTTTGCGGGAATTGCTGTATCTGTTCTGAGCGGACCTGCGCCTGAATGTGCCACGATCATTCAGGGGACCATTGCAGCAGCAGCAGTTATCAATGAAATCATAGCTGTCGTTGCGGCAAAGAAAGGTTTTGAATGGTCGGGTGAGCTTCCTGGGAGTGTACATTAAAAACATTTCGTTCATCTTGCTGTTTAATCCTGAGATGCGAATTGAAATGATACTGCCGATGTTACTGTTTCCCGATTGACTGGATACAGTCACTCATAGAAAGCAAATCAATCGTCTGCTGCATTGTCAGGGGTTCCGCGGAGGCGATCAGCAGATGGATGGTGACGGTGCCGTCTTCATTTTTTAACACATTGCCGATGTTCATCCGCATGTGTGAAGTCTCAATTTTGTCCATCAGCTGTTCCAGATGTCCCGGAGAGTTTTCCATCACCACATTCAGTTCATAGGCACATGCATCTTTTGCGATATGTACCTTATGTAAGATGATCTGCAGAATGATTACCAGTGCCGTAGTAAAAAGACCGATGTAATACATTCCGGAGCCGATTGCCAGTCCAATGGCGGAGGTGACCCAGAATCCGGCTGCTGTCGTGAGCCCCTGAACAGAGCCGCCCTTTTTCAAGAGCACACCGGCGCCCAGGAAACTGATGCCGCTGACTACCTGTGCGGCGATACGGGCGGGGTCAGCGCCACGGGTCCCGGAAAAGAACATTCCGGCGGAGTCGGTGAGATCAGCGAACGAGTACTTGGAAACGATCATCATCACCGCAGCCGTGCAGGCGATAATACAATGAGTCCGTATCCCTGCCTGCTTTAAGCGCGATGTGCGTTCAAAGCCAATAGCGGCTCCGCAGAGGCAGGCGACAAAAATGCGGAGAAAAAAAGCAAACTCCTGTTGCAGCGAAATTACATCATTTAAATATTCAGCATAAAACATACGAGGTTCTCCTTAGTTTTAAAGCCTGATTCCTTTGTGCTCCAGATATTTTCTGAATCTGTGTTCATCTGCATTTATCACCAGCTCTTCCGGAAATCCGATTTCCTGCAGGAGTGAAACGCCAGATGCCAGATCGCCGATCCGGTTGCTGAAATGGGCATCGGAATTCACGATAATCCGTACGCCAAGCTCCGCACACAGTGTTACAATCTGCCTGCATACCGGGTAGGCATTGGGCCGGGTGAGTAAAGATCCGGTATTGACTTCCACGACCTTTTTTGCATCGGCAAAAGCCTGCAGGACGGGGCGGTGTTCAAAGGAAAATATGGGGTCACCGATATGTCCGATCACATCTACATATTTGTTTTCGGCGATGCCGATCCACATCTGTGTATGATCTTCACTGGTCCGGGGAGACATCACATCCGCGTGCATGGATGCGATGACCCAGTCCTGGGTGTCCAGCACTCTGTCGGGGACGGAAAGCTTTCCGCCCGGTCCGATGACATCCGCTTCGATTCCGTATAACAGGCAGACACCTTCAGAAAATCTGGGAAGAAGCCGCTGGTTTGTGAAATGTACCCAGTTATCCGGGCCTCCGGGCTTGAGGCAGCTGTGGTCGGTTACAGCCAGATAGGACAGCTGCCGTTTTGCGGCAGCTGCGATATTTTCCTGCAGCGTACTGTATGCGTCACCGCTGCGGAATGTGTGTGTATGTGTATCCGCTATTAATTTCAAAATAATACCTCCAGACTTGAAGCATGACCCGTGTGCAGTGCGGGCCTGCGTCAGATAAATTTACCAGAAAATTATGGTATGATTTCTGTTAGCGTCATCATAGCACAAAAAAGTACTTACTAAAATGTAAATATTTATCGTAAATTAACGGTAAATATTTTGCGTTGATAAAGACATGAAAAATTTATCGGAAGAATTTATATTATTTACCCGCACCGTGCCTTTTTCCTCAGCCTGTTTTGACTCCGGCTTTTTCCAGTGCATTTCTAAGTTCCTGTACGTCCTTTCTAAACACAAACCCATTCCATCCGGCTTCTTTTGCCCCTTCAATATTCTCTGTTCTGTCGTCAATAAAAAAGTTTTCCTCCGGTACAAGGCCAAATGTTTCAGAAAATGTGTCATAGATATTCCTGTCCGGTTTCAGGAGCTTGTAATCGGCAGATATAAATTCGCCATCAAAAATTTCGATTGCCGGCAGGCGATGGCGATACAGATAATACGTATCTGCCGTATTGGACAGCAGATAAATCCCGTATCCGTTTTCTTTCAGTCTGCGGATTACTGGTTCAATGCCATCAATCGGGGGATTGTTCATCCCCCAGTCCTCCATCAGCCTGGCGCATATCGTACGAAGACGGACAGGAAGTCTCTTTTTGACCTGGGCTGCCGCCGCCGGAATGTCCATCGTCCCCAGGTTCCATTCCAGCCATTCAGGCCCGTTAAAAAGTTCCTTTAACATGATTTTCTGGTCGGACTTTGCCGGCAGGTATTGTGCAGCAAATCCAGGCATATTATCCTCAATCAAAACATTACCCATATCAAACACAATATTTTTTATACCCATGGTTTTCTCCTCCCGTTAAGCTTTCGGTGCCACAAACTCGGGATACCGTTCCCGAATGCATGTCAGTACATCCTCCCGCGTTCCTTTGAACGGACCAAATGTTTCCTGTTTTAAGGATACCAGTGCAGCTGTATAAAGTAGCGCCTGGTCAATGCCTGCCCGCTGACGCTCAGTTATGTAAGCGCCAATCGTTGTGTCACCTCTTCCTGATCTTCCTTTGGAAACATCCTTTGGCCGGAATGGGCAAACATGATACTTTTCACCATCGTATACCATGACCTCGGTACTGTGAGTCAGCAGCACTTCCTTAGCCCCCCATTCATGAAGTTGTCTTGCCGCCTTTTTACGGTCATCGAAGCCGGTAAGGGTCTTTGCCTCGTCGGAATCCACCTTGAGGTAGGTGATATAAGGGAACCATTTCACCTTGTCCGGCCAGTCGGCGGTATAGATACGCTCATCCTCTCCGACATAGCGGACATAGCCCTGCATATCACAGGCAACCTTTCCTCTCGCCGCAAGACAGGGAAAGAGCTCAAAATCCAATTGTCCGTTGATATAGCTGATCAATTGATAGACATCAGCCTGTACCTCGGGGATATCTGCCGGTGTAATGACCTTGATCTGTCCGGTCATGGTCAGATATCGCTCATTCCGGCTTTCTGTCGGGTAGATCACCCGGGTTGTCGTAACAGGAGCGGCCAGAGGATGGATATCCTGTACATAAAACATCTGGTGGATGTAGCTCTGTTCTGGAGCGGTCTGCGCCAGGAGGCCGATCTGCGCGCCTGAGGCCAGCGCTGCATATGCGCTGAAAAGCCCCGGTCCGGCCAGAAGAGTTTTCGTCTCGCCCATATATTCATCGTAATCAATGGTTACTGGTCCTATTATATATAAATCATATGATTTCATATCTTTTTACTCCTTTATGGCAGAAGCCGGACACAGGGATCGTCAAAAGAAACTTTCACTGTATCACCTTCTGCAAATCGCCGGGTTAGCTGGGGGTTGTACACTTCTACGATGAGAGCCGTGCTGTCAGGCAGCGTCACCTCATATTCTATCTTGGCACCGTAGTAAACGGCACGGGTTACAGATCCCGACAGGCTTCCTTCACTGGCACTCAGGCGGACAGATTCCGGCCGCACTGCCATCACACACGAAGCCTCCGGCTGTATATTCCGGATATCACCGGGATTAGGGATCACATAACGATGATCTCCGTATCGAACCGTCGCCTTCTCCTGCTGCATGCCTTTAAATGTACATGGAATAAAGTTTGCCTTGCCTATGAAATTAGCCACGAACTGATTTGCCGGATATTCATAAATCTCCTGTGGAGATCCTGCCTGCATGATATCTCCGTCCTTCATGATCACAACGATATCGGAAATCGCCATCGCTTCACTTTGATCATGTGTAACGTAAAGACTTGTGATCCCCAGACGTTTTTGGATGCCGCGCAGTTCATCCCGCATATGCTCACGCAGTTTGGCGTCCAGGTTGGACAGTGGTTCATCAAAGAGAAGCACCCGCGGTTCAATCACGACAGCCCTCGCAAGCGCTACACGCTGCTGCTGGCCGCCGGACATCTGATTCGGATAACGGTTCTCCATTCCCGTAAGCTGCATCAGTTCCATCACGGCATTTGTCCGCCGTACGATCTCATCCCTGCCAAGCTTTTTCACCTTGAGTCCGTATGCCACATTGTCCCATACCGAAAGGTGGGGAAAAAGTGCATAGGACTGAAACACCATGGAGATATCCCGTTTGTTAGACGGCATATTTGCCACGTCCTCATCCCCGATAAAAATGGATCCGGCGGTTGGCGTCTCAAATCCGGAAATCATCCGCAGCGTCGTTGTCTTGCCGCATCCGGAAGGCCCTAAGAGCGTCATCAGCCTGCCGTCGGGAATGTTCAGCTCAATGTGGTTGACGGCCGTGGTTTCTCCTTTGCCGTCGGGTGTCCTGAATATTTTTGTCAGATTCTGCATCCGCACAGCGCTGGAATGCCTGCGCAGATCAACAGCGATATTTTGATCGGTGGTCTGTACCATAGTAGATTTCCTCCTTGTCATATCCTTTCTATGCTTTTTTACGTTTTCCCTGCCGCATATATTTCGGCATGAATAAAAAGTTGACCAATGCACTGATCAAAGCCATAGCGATCGCTATCACCATCATCAGTACAAGTATGTATGCAGCTGCCGTGCTGTATTGGCTGGTCTCAAACAACGAAAACAGCCGGGAGGTGGCGAGACTCCATTTCGGCGAAACCAGGAATACCACCATGCTGACTGCGGTTATGGACCGCAGAAAGGAGTAGGACAGGCCCGAGAAGAATGGCTGCCGTAACAGCGGCAGGGTTATTTTTCGGAAGGTAACTCCTGTAGATGCGCCAAGGATGGTTGACGCCTCCTCTATGCAGGGGTCTATCTGCATCAGGGTGGAGGTTCCCGACTCAATACCGATCGTCATCGACCGGAACGCAAAGGCCATAATAAGGATCAGTGCGGTTCCCGTGAGCAGCAGCGGCGGTGAGTTAAAGGTATATACGTATCCGATTCCGATCACAGTACCTGGAATCGCAAACATCATCATGGAAGAGAAATCCACCAGCTTGCGGCCATAAAATTTCTGGCGTACAACCAGATAGGCAATGATCATACCCATAATACCTGCGAACGGGGCAGCTATTGTGGCAAGTTTGATTGAATTGCTGATCGAAGACCATCCCACGGTGAACACGTAGGCAAAATGCTCCATGGTAAAGCTGCTGTCAGCCCCCCAGGTTCTCATAAACGCCCCTACAATCACCGTACCGTACAATGCAATCAGCAGGATGCTGATCAGGCTGCAGAAAATTGTGAGAGGGACGACAATGTGCTTTTCATGAATCTTACGGCGCTTCTGCGTAGGCTTTCCGGTTACTGTTATAAAGCTTTTTTTGCCCAGCCAGTATTTACGGATCACAAAGGCGGTCAACGCAGGCAGTAACATGCCAAGTGCCAGGATCGCTCCCCCCTGTGTATCAAACATGCTGGTGACCCGCAGGTAAGCATCTACTGCCAGTGTACTGAACTTTCCGCCGATAACAGAAGGATTTGCAAAATCTTCAATTGACTGCACAAAGGTAATGAGCAGGGCACTGGCGATGCCGGGCAGAGCCAGCGGCAGCGTCACTGTACGAAAAATATGCCCCCTGGTAGCCCCCATACTGAAAGCCGCATCCTCCACTGAGTCATCGATGGATTCAAGGATTCCGGTCAAAGTCAGATAGGCAATCGGGTACAGCGTGATTGCCTGTACGGCAATCAGGCTGTGAATCCCGTATACACTGAAATTTTTGATCTGCAGCAATTCCGTTACGGCCCCGGAGCGCCCGAATAAAAATATGATCGCAAGACATAACGTGTAGGGCGGAGTCACCATCGGCAGAATGGCGATAAAACGAAAGAACCGTTTGAATGGCATTTCTGTACGGGTCAGGGCAAATGCAAACACAAATCCTAACCCCGTAGAAAGAATGCAGACGATGCCCCCGAGCTTCATGGAATTTGCAAAAGATTTCAGATAAGTGGAACTGCGGCTGAAGACTTCCTTAAAGCCATCGAGGGAATGGACGCCGTTGGCATCCACAAAACACATACGAATGACCCTGAACATCGGCAGCCAGACAAAGATAAATAAAAATGCGAAGATAACAAGAATCGTAACTATCAGTATCGGCTGCCTTAAAAGAATTTTCATGTTGACAGAACGGTTTTTAACTTTCACAGGTGACTCCCCTTTCAGAAAAATGTTGTAAAGGATTTACTCCGACAGACTTTCCGCATTATCAATATCGTCCAGGAATTTGTTCAGCATATCTTCTTTGCTGTCAGCAGCTACCTTCGGATCGACGGTAAACAATTCCAGTCCTTCCATGGCAGGCATTCCCTCAGCGGATTTCGCGCCGGTGCGCACCGGCGTACGGTATGCCTGAGCTACCTGTGCCTGTCCCGATTCAGAAAGCATCCAGTCGATGAAAAGTTCCGCATTGGCGCGTTCCTCCTCTTTCAGGTTTTTGATCAGAGAAAGTCCCGACTGTGTAAATCCATTGACATCGTCAAGGATCACCATTTCCACCGGATATCCCTGATCCTGGGCATTTAAAACCTCGGAAGGCGGTGTTACCGTCATGGCAGCTTCGCCGAGATTTACCGCCATCATAGAGGCACTGGAACCTTTGGCGTACTGGGTTACATTCTTATCAAGTTCTCTGAGCCAGTCCCAGCCGGCATCTTCTCCTCTCCACTGCAGCGTCATATTGAGGACAAGGAGTCCAACGCCGGAGGTCGTCGGATGAGGCATGGTGATCTGCCCCTGGTATTCCGGCTTCAGCAGATCATCCCAGGTGTCCGGATATTTCAGATGATTCATTTCAAATACTTCAGTGTTGCATGCGATGCCATAGAGGCTGCAGAAGTAAGGATTCCAGCAGGAGGCGTCAACATTGGCATCCTTCAGCTTGAAATCATCGGGAATATTATCCAATTCCGGAGATTGGTAGCTTTCCAGCAGGTCTGCCTCCATCAGCGTAACGTAAGCGTCATCCGTGTGTCCCATGACAATTGAGGCCTGCGGATTACCCGCTTCTGCCTGAATACGGGTCATCATCTCACCCTGTGACATACGCACATAATTCACTTTGATTCCTGTCTCCTGTTCGAACGGAACGAAGTACAGCGGAAGCTCTGCTTCGGTGGACGCAGTGTATACAGTCAGCTCCTTATAGTCAGACTTAGGAGCCTGTTTTCCCCCGTCTGAGTCTTCGCTCTTTTGCTCTGTACCTCCTGTCGTTGTTTTGTCTTCCTTTGCAGCAGATCCTCCACCACAGCCGTACAGCGTAAATAGGAGCATTGCCAACAGGATTGCCATTGTTCTTTTCATATTTCTGACTCCTTTCAAAAATGAATTTGTTTGATGGTATATATGATAGCAAAATGGCTGAAAAAGAGAATGATAAATTATTGGAAAAGAACAAAAAAATTCATATTTCTCATTTTGGATTTTAACAAAACTATAAATTTTTTGCGAATTTGGATAAATATTCTAATGTTTTATATATCCTTTTTTCTTGTGAATGAATAGAAAATATACTAAAATATAAAAGCAGGAGGTGTTTGAAAATGAAAAAATACATAATAAGTCTGTTGTGTGTATCTGGGTTTGCTGCCTTGATTTCTGTCATCTTTGTTTTGCAAAAGCAAACGTCTGATATCGATTATCCCGTAGTTGGAATTATCGAAACAGTCAATGAGGATGCCTGGCGGGATGATCTGCAGGTAAAAATCAAAGAGAGAGCGGAGGAAGCAGGATATTCGGTTCTCCTGGTACCATCCAGGCGCAGTCAGGACTCTCAGATAGAGGCATTGCGTTCCCTGTTAATCTTTCAGGTCGATTCCATCGTATTTTCCCCTGTCATTGAGACAGGGTGGGATTCTGTGCTGGAGGAAGCTGCCCGTGTAAACATACCGGTCATTGCAGTGGATAAATGCGTACAGCCCGGAACGAAAGGGCTGAGCGTTCACTATGTAGGTTATGACTATCAAAATATTGCCAGATCCATGAACCAGTACCTGCAAAATGCACTTGCATCATCTGATAAGGAGATTGTAGAGCTGTGCGGTACCTTTGGTTCCTACAACTCCCGTGAAATATCAAAAGGCCTGCGTGGGAACGAAAATAAGGCGGGATACCGCATCTATGGCAATTACATGCGTTCCCGGGGCGGTGAGATCGTGAAAGGGATTTTTCGCTTCAATGAAAATATTTCAGCGATTGTTTCCTATAACGAAGCCATGGCACTGGGGGCTATCGACGCTTTGGAGGATATTCATATGAAACCGGGGACCGAGGTGATGATTTGCCTGTTTTCAGGTTCAAAACTTGCCAAAAACCTCGTAAAAGAAGGTAAGTGCAACTATGCCATGATCTGTGATATCGATCAATTGGCTCAGTCCACCATCGAAACGGTGCATAAGCTTCAGGAACATCCCTCGTCAGAAAGTCTTACCTGTTTAGTCGGGTACGAAATTATAACAAGGGAGGATTTCCTATATGCATAACGCAATAAACCGTATGTTTTCAGGATGCAACAGTATACAGACCATGGTTCGCCTCTCTTACCGGGTCATCATCATCACGATGCTTCTTCCGTGTGTGATGCTGCTGACATTTCAGACAGTCATGATGAACCGCTATAATGAAAAAATTACAAGTATTAATTATGCCGGGAGCCTGATGCAGATAGCTGATGAGGATTTACCCAATGAGATCTGGAACATTGTATCAGGCAAAAAAGCCAACGATGATGGAGAACGCTACCGAATGCTCTCTGAATTTGACCGTGTACTGCCGCTTTTGGAGCAAACACGCGAATCTGTACCATATATCAGTGCTGCCGAGCGGGCGGTTGCTTCGCTGAATGAGAATTTGAAAGATTTGGACCTGCAGATAGCTTCAGATTCCACGGTACAGATACAGGAGAATATTTATGATGAAGTAGAGAGTGTTTCTTCTCTTCTGTCCATGGTGCTCACCCACTACAATACCTCTCAGGTAGTGGCAATCGCCGGATTTAATGATAGTATGCAGGCTGTCAGCGCCGTTCTTGCTATTCTTGCGATTTTGACCGGAGTCATGGTTACCTGGTTTGCATTTCGCAATTACCTTTTGCTGCGGTCTGCGATCCAGACCCCACTGCTCCGCTTCGAGGATATGACAAAAAAGATTGCGGAAGGTGAGCTGGATGTACATTTAGAAACACCTGAGATAGAGGAATTATTTACATTAAGCCGCTGTTTTAATACAATGGCAGAACGTCTGCAGGACCTGATAGACGAACGGGTACACTATATCGGTGAACTTCAAAGAGCACAGCTGAAAGCCCTTCAGGAACAAATCAAGCCCCATTTCCTGTATAATACACTGGGTTCCATCATTTGTCTGGCTCAAAAAAACTGTTGCCGGATGATTATTGACCTTACGATGTCCCTCACCAGTTTTTTTCGTATTTCACTGAGTCAGGGCTGTGATTATATCACCGTGGCGGATGAAGAACAACATGTACGCGCCTATCTGGAAATACAGGCAGTCCGTTACAATACGATCCTGGAATATGAAATTGAAATTGACGAGGAAATAAAGAATTACAAGATGCTCAAACTTCTTTTACAGCCGTTGGTTGAGAATGCCTTATATCATGGATTGAAAGCCAAACGGCGCAGGGGAATGATACGGGTGAGGGGAAATATGCAGGATGGACAGATGCATTTTTCTGTATGGGACAATGGCGGCGGGATACCTGCCGATCTGCTGCAGACTATTTCCTGGTCGTTAGAACACGGCGGCTCGTCCAATCAGACCAGTTTTGGGCTTTCTAATGTAGACCGAAGAATTCGGATGTACGGTGATGGTACCGGACTGCGGATTGAAAGTGAACCGGGAGAGTACACACAGGTTTCCTTTGTTCTTCCGGTAAAGGAGGAAGAATCATGTTAAACATTTTTATTGCTGATGATGAGGGCCTGGTACGGGACAGCATCCGCAGTTGTATCGATGAGAATACCACTGAATTTGCCATTTGTGGGGAGGCTGCCGATGGAGAGCTGGCACTGCCTCTCATCAGGGAACTAAAACCAGACATTCTGATTTTGGATGTGAAGATGCCTTTTATGGATGGTCTGGAACTTGCATCCATTATCAAAAAGAGTATGCCATGGATACATATCGCCATTTTAAGCGGCCATGATGAGTTTGAATATGCACGGCGCGCAGTCTCTATCGGAGTTGATGCTTATATCCTGAAACCGGTGGTCTGGGAGACTTTGTTAGAGGTGTTGGAAACGATTCGGAGGGAGATAGAGAATAAACGCCAGGAACTGATCCAATTAGAACGTTCCCATGAAAAAGCACTGGAAGAAAAGATGGCCTGGAAAGAACAGTTCCTGTCACTCATGGTTACGGGCGCGGTGTCTTTACAGCAGGTGATAAACTTCTCCGAGGAAAATGAAATCGAACTGATCTTTAAAAAATATCTTGTATGCCATTCAGAACTCACCGGACTTCCAAAACACGGGATTGACCAGATCCGCATACTGGCAAATTCATTATTTAACAACCACCCGGATATTATCTGGTTCTTGAGGGGGATGGATGTGCTGGTTTATATCGTGGGGGGAGACCATAAGGAGAGCGTTGTGGAAACTGCCTACGCAATGGCTCAGTTCCTTTTGCATGAGCTTGAACGGAATCTGGGAATCACAGGACACATCGGTATTGGCTCTGTTGTGGAGCGAGTGGACGATCTGCCGCTGTCCTACGAGGAAGCCAAAACAGTGTTTAAAAACTGGATGATCAACTCGCAGAGACGGATTGCGAGCAATGCTGATTTCATCATGGAGCAGCGGCCCCTGCATCATTTACAGGATAAGGATATGCTGATGGATGAAATTGTATATACGACACCGGAAGAACTGCCTGACTTAGTACAGGAATACTTTCAGAATGCAGACCATGACGGTGTCGGCAGTGTTTTATACCGTTTCTATCTTTTGATGGATTTGATTGTCTATATACAAAAACATGCCGCCGGGCAAAAGAAAGATTTATTTGAAATCAACCCGACCGAACTGATGGGAATCGCCCAGTCGCTTCATGACACAGTAAATCTGGCGGTCAGTCGGATACAGTGTCTGCTGACGGATGGATTCATACGCCGTCTTTCAAGTACTTCGGATGTACTGCGATGGGCCAGAGGATACATTAAAAAACACTATCCAGACCCGGATCTTTCCCTTAAAACAGTAGCTTGCGAAGTTGGTTTTTCACCCAGCCACTTCAGCACTCTTTTTTCCCAGGAGGTTGGATGTACCTTTATAGAATACCTGACCCGGTGCCGCATTAACGCAGCCAGGGAATTCCTGGAGGGTGACCGAAAGTTAGCAGAGGTGGCCAGTCTCGTGGGCTATAATGACCCGTCCTACTTCAGCTATGTATTCAAAAAACAGCTGGGGGTAAGCCCGAAGGAATACCGGAAGACAAATCAGAACCATTCTGCATCTGCCAGAGGGGATTGGTAATCTAAATATTTACCGTAAAATTTTCCTTCTAAAACAAAATCTAAAATATTTTTCAAAAAATATTTCATTTATTTATGCTCATGATTCGTTTAAAATTTAAATATCATAAGTAATTGTATTGACAGTCTGTGGAAATAAAAAAATATCTTGAAAACACAGCAGTTTACCGGGAGGTTTTGCCATGAGTGGAAAAATGAAGGCACTGATAATTGTGATCATGATTTTGCCGTTTCTGATCGTGCTGTCGCTCCTGGCTGGCGGGCAAAAGCCGGAAACCGGCAAAACACCCAGGTATGTGATCGGTTTTGTGAAGACGGCGACGGAAGACTCCGGAAAGGCAGAAATGAATCAGATGGTACGTGGGATTTGTGATGTGTATCCATATCAGCTGCTGGAAATACCGGTGGAACGTGACCAGGATGCGCAGATTGAAGCGATCCGTGCTTTGATTGCCTATAAAGTTGATTTGATCGTACTCTCACCCGTGGTGGGAAGAGAGTGGGAAACTGTCTTGAGAGAAGCGGATGCCGCGGAAATTCCCGTCTTAACAATCGACCAGGGGATGGCGGAGTCCGTCAACGGCGCTAAAGTATCCTACATCGGATTTGATTATTATGAGGCAGCCAAACAACTTGCGGAAAGCTACCTTGAGCGTGTATCAGCGGAAAACCAGACACTGGAACTCTACGGTACGGTCGGGGCGTACTCCTCCCTGCAGATCACCAAAGGACTCAGGGAAGTCTTCCGGGAACGGTCGGATAGGAAGGATGAACTGATCACGTACAGCCTCAGTGAAGACTTTCTTCAGTCCAGGGCCAGACAGGCGACGAAAAGGATCGCAGGATCAGAGGGGGGGCTGAATGTTGTGATATCTCACGGGGATGCCATGACCATCGGTGCGGTTGCTGCAGTCAAAGAAGCGGGTCTTCATCCTGGGAAGGATGTTCTGATTTTTGCGGTTTCCTGCAGTCAGGAAGTCCGGCAGATGGCGGAGGAAGGCGAGGTTAACAGTATTGCCTATTTTGATCTCTCCTTACTGTCCGATACCTTGTCTGACGCGCTTGTCAGTATCCTTGAGGAAGGGGAAGCACGCGTGGAAACGGCGCTTCCGGCGCAGATGATACAAGAGGACAGCGGCTTATGAAGATCATGAAAAATCTATATACGAACTTTGCCAGTATTCATATCATTTTAAAACAGTCGTACCGGACAATACTGACTGTGATGCTGTGTCCGACTCTTGCGATACTGCTTGCGGTGGTGATTATGACAAGTCAGTATAATCAGAAGATCGGTAATATCAATTCTGCATCCATCATTCAGTCGCAGCTGGAAAGTGCACTGAATGAAGAACTGTGGTATATTGTCTCAGAGCAGAAAGAGGGTTCTGCAGAAGAGTATGCGGATATTTTGACAGACGTGGAGAATATGATGGAGAACCTGTATCTCAGCTCTCATTCGGACACGGAGGCGTTGCGATATGTACAGGCGGGCCAGAGGGCGCTCGATACGCTTCAGCAGTATACGGATAAACTGCATCTGCAGATTGAGCAGAGGGTTTCTGCGACGGAAAATGAAGGGCTGTACCGGGAGATCAAAAGTGTCATCGGAATGGTGGGTACCATGATGCAGCAATACATAAAAGAAGAAATCGATATGATCGCCCTGCAGAATGAGCACATCCGGCAGGTCATTTTGATCATTGCAGTGTTTGTAGGCGCTGTACTATTATTTATGATCGGTTTCTCTGTCGCTGCTTACAATAATGTCATGAACGGTGTTATCCAGCCGATCCGGGATATGGAAGAGATGACTGACCGCGTCAGAGCGGGAAATCTGACTGCGCGGGTGGAGATCACGCAGGTTGAAGAACTCAGCCGTCTGTGCGAGAGTCTGAATCTCATGGTGCAGAGGATCAGCGATCTTCTGGAGGAACGCGTGCAGGCACAGCGGGCGCTTCGGAAGTCGGAACTGCGGATCCTGCAGGAGCAGATCACGCCGCATTTCGTGTATAATACCATGGAGACCATCATCTGGCTTGCCGAGGAGGGGCGGAATGGAGATGTGATCGATATTACGATGGCATTTACCGACTTTTTTCGAATTTCACTCAGCCGCGGACGGGAGTATGTAAATGTCAGTGAAGAAGTGCAGCATATTGAAAAATATATTGAGATACAAAAGGTGAGGTATATTAACTTTTTAACGTCAGACATTATCATTGATCCCGGCATTATGGACTGTAAGATCCTGAAACTGACGCTGCAGCCGCTTGTGGAAAATGCCATTTACCATGGGCTGAAAAAACGAAGAGGGGCGGGACACATCAGTGTAACCGGAGTGAAAACCATGACGGGCAACATTGTCTTCGTGGTGGAAGATAACGGGGTGGGCATGACCCCTGGCAAACTGACCAGAATACAAAGAGCACTGCGGGAAGGGGCGATGTCGGATGAAATAGGGGTGGGACTGTTTAATGTGAACCAGCGTCTGCGGCTGTACTACGAGACGGAGGGGTTGCAGATTATGAGCACCTGTGGTGCTGGAACGAGTGTCAGTTTTGAAATACCACAGCAAAGGAGTGAGGCGGCAGAATGATACGGGTGTTTATTGTAGATGATGAAGATGTGATTCTTTCCGGCATCAGGAATGCGATCCAGAATCTGCCGGGCCGAAAATATCAGGTTTGCGGAGAGGCATCAGACGGGGAAACCGCATGGCCGATGATTCTGGAGAGCAGACCCGATGTAGTGCTGGCGGATGTGTGCATGCCGTTTATGAACGGACTGGAGCTGGCAAAGATCGTAAAAAAGACCATGCCGGAGACGAAATTTATCATCATCAGCGGACATGATGAATTTGAGTACGCACAGGAGGCGGTTGCCATTAAGGTGGATGCCTATGTGCTCAAGCCGATCAACTCGAGAAAGCTGATGGATATTTTGGAGACCATTGAAAAGCCGGAACTGGGGGAACAGGAGAACCCGGAACGGCTGCTCGCCCGATACTCGGATGAGAGTCTGATAACAGACAGTGCGAAGGGCCCGGATGATATGATTTCCGGTCATGATCTGGCCAACTTTACGTCCAGGCTCCGGTATGCAAAAGAGGAAGATTTGGACGACATTTATGAGGCTTACTACCAGTCGGCAAATGATAACAGCGCGGAGAGTATTCTGTTTCGTTACTATCTGCTGATGAATCTCATCATGGCGGTTGATGAGCTGCTCAAGCAGCTCGATGAAAATTGCGACCACATGTCGGCGGTGTCGCTTCTTTCCGTTGCAAATTCCTGGGAAAAGACCAGGGAGGTATCGAAACGGTATATGCATTTATACATCACACAGCGTGATGCAGGAAAAAATGCGGGCAACAGCAGGGAGATTGCAAAGGCAAAACAGTATATTGAGGAGCATTTTGATGACAGCACCATTTCTCTGAATAAGGTTGCGAAGATTGCCGGGTTTTCCCCCAGTTATTTCAGCTCTCTGTTTACGCAGGAGATCGGTATGAGTTTCGTGGAATATCTGACCAATTACCGCATGGAAAAGTCTAAAGCCCTGATCGGAGATGGGCATGTGCGTCTGCAGGATCTGGCGGAACAGGTGGGGTACAGTGATCCATATTATTTCAGCCAGGTGTTTAAAAAATACTTTAAAATCAGCCCAAAGGAATACCAGAACAGGAAGAACGATAAATAACAGGAAGTACATGGATATTTCATAAGAAATTTGAAAAAACCAGTTAAAATTTGTGATTATTATAAATTTTCGATAAATAATTACATTTTGTGACTGGTTTTTTTGTGCTATTATCCTAACAACACGAGACAGAAAAACAAGTTGAAGGGGGAATATCACATGCTCAAAAATGAAAGCAGAAATCAATTTAAGATGATGCTCAGGCAACCGGTCTTGCTCGCAGCCATTATTTTGATCCTGGCCATGCTCACACTCTTTATCATATATCCAATGGTAAATATCGTCCGCCTGGGGATGACCGGGGACGGTGGAGGCCTGACGCTGCAGAGATTTGCGGACATTCTGGGAAACAGTTCCTACATTAAGACGTTCTGGAACTCTATCAAACTGGCACTTATCGTTGCAGTCCTGGCAACATTGATCGGTTACATCTTTGCGTTTGCAGTCACCCGGACGGAAATCAGGGGGAAAAAGCTCTTTCAGACAGCTGCAACGTTGCCGATCATCTCACCGCCGTTCATTCTTTCGCTGTCGATGATCTTTTTGTTTGGACGGCAGGGACTGATCACAAAGGGATTGCTTGGCATCACGACTGCAAACGTCTACGGTCTGCACAGTCTGATCGCCGTGCAGACAATATCGTTTTTTCCGATTGCCTTTATGACATTGACCGGAATTCTCAGTGCGATTGATGATTCTGTGGAAGATGCGGCGTACAATATGGGGGCGTCCCGCGGGCATATCTTTCGCACCGTGACATTGCCGCTGTCGATGCCGGGAATCATAAGTTCCATGCTGCTGGTGTTCATACAGTCTCTGGAGGATTTTGCCAATCCGGCGGTGCTTGCCGGCAATTATTCTACGTTGTCGGTGGAGGCGTACCGGCTGGTTACAGGGATGTTTGATATGAACGGAGGCGCGGTTCTCGCCCTGTTTCTGCTGATTCCGACGCTGGCTGCCTATCTGATTCAGCGCTACTGGATTAGCAATAAGTCTTTTGTGACGGTGACAGGAAAACCCACACAGAAAAGAAGAAAGCTTCATGAGCCATATATCGTCTGGCCGTTGTTTGCTTTTTGCTCGCTCATTCTCATAGCCCTTGTGGTATTGTATGGGACGGTTCTCGCAGGTGCGGTGTTTAAAACCTGGGGAGTTGATTACAGTCTGACGCTTGACCACTTTAAGTATGTGCTGGCATCGGGATGGGATACACTGAAAAATTCTGTGATACTGGCGAGTATTTCTGCACCGCTGGCAGGTGTTATGGGGATGGTGATTGCCTATCTTGTTGTAAGACATCGCTTTTGGGGAAGGTCGTATATGCAGTTTTCTTCGATTTTAACCTTCGCGGTACCCGGTACCGTGCTTGGCATCGGTTATGTGTTTGCGTTTAACCAGAAGCCGCTGCTGCTGACGGGGACAGCCTTTATCCTGGTGATTGCTTTCTGTTTCAGAAACATGCCCGTCGGCATCGAGGCCGGAGAGACTACCCTGATGCAGATTGACAAAAGTATTGAGGAGGCGTCCACGATCCTGGGTGCCGGTTCGGGGACCACATTTCGGCGTGTGACATTGCCGCTCCTGAAACAGCCATTCTTTTCCAGCCTGGTATATTCTTTTGTGAGAGCGATGACGGCGGTCAGTACGGTGATTTTTATCATATCACCGAAATGGTCGCTCGCGACAACTAAGATCTTCTCGCTGTTTGAGTCCAGTAAATACAGTACAGTTGCGGCTTATATTATCATCATGATCGTGATCATTATGATTGCGATAGGAATTATCAATCTTGTTGTTGAGTTTCTTTTTTCACCGAAGCATCTGAGAAAAAGGGGGCGGGACAGGGAACAAACGGTATAATTAAAAATAGTGATAGTGGAGGAAATGGATTATGGCAGAAGCAAAAACAGAAAAGAATCTGCGCAGTACACGCTCCAGTGGCGTGCGGATGCTGGACCTTACAAAAGAATTTCAAGTTCCAGGCAGTAAAGACAAGACGGTGGCAGTCAATCATATTGATCTTAAAATTGAAAATGGCGAGATGATGACGCTTCTTGGACCTTCCGGGTGCGGAAAAACCACGACGCTTAGGATGATCTCGGGATTTGAGACACCGACAGGTGGTGAAATTTTCATCGGCAATCGTTCGGTGGAACAGATTCCGCCTAATAAACGCGATATTTCCATGGTGTTTCAGTCCTATGCGCTGTTTCCGCATCTGACGATTTTTGAAAATGTGGCGTATGGGCTGAAAGTCAAGAAGCTTCCCAGGGAGGAGATTCTGACTCGTACGCGGGACGTTATGGAGCTTATGCAGCTGACCACGATGGAGAATCGTTTCCCGAACCAGCTGTCGGGCGGGCAGCAGCAGCGTGTGGCGCTTGCCAGGGCTGTCGTCATAGAGCCCAGTGTTCTGCTGTTTGATGAACCGCTGTCCAATCTGGATGCAAAGTTGCGGGAGTATATGCGGGATGAGCTCCGTGCGCTTCAGAAGCAACTGGCTATTACCAGCCTGTATGTGACACATGATCAGTCGGAGGCTATGGCGATATCGGATAAAGTTGTCATCATGAAGGACGGGAATATCATGCAGCTTGGCTCACCAAAAGAGATTTATGAGTATCCTGCCAATCAATTTGTTGCAAACTTTATCGGCAAAGACAACTTCCTTCCCTGTATCTACCGGGGGAATGAGGGCGGCAAAGCAGTGGTTCTGATTGGGGACAGGCCGTATGCAGTGCCGAATCCCGGCAACGTTTCGGGACTCAAGAATGGAGATGCCTGTGTTCTGGGTGCCAGGCCGGAGTCTGTCAGACTGTCTGACACCGGAGGGGAACTTCAGGGGAGGGTTCGGCGTGTCACATACTACGGTTCCAAGGCGGAGTATGAGATTGTTATCAATGAAAGGCCTGTCATTGTAGAGATTTATAACCCGCAGATCTCAAAGCAGTTTGGCGAGGGGGAAACGGTGTACCTGAAACTGGATGCAGAATGTGTCCGTATCCTAAAAGACTAAAGGAATAAGAAGGGGGAAATACTTACATGAACTGTGATGTTTTAGCGATGGGTCCGTTGTCTCTGGATGTAGAAGAGCTGCGGCACAGAGGAGTAAAACGGGAGTATATCGGAGGTGCACTGCCTTTTGCGGTGCATGCTGTACACAGTGCGGGCAGAGAAGTGTGTGGACTGGTCAAATGTGCACCGGAGGATTTTCATATACTTAGGAATTTACCTGCCAAACAGATGTTTTTTTCGGTCTCCAAAGAGACGACAAAGGCAGAAGCGATTTATTATACGGAGAGTCAGGAGCGCAGAGATATTTTTATCAACGCACAGATTGACCCGATCGGCATTGCGGATATTCCGGATGTGGCGGCAAAAATATACCATATGGCAGGTATATATTATGGTGATTATGATGAAGCTCTGTTTACGTATCTTTCAGGGAAAGGAAGCTTGGCCTGCGACATCCAGTGCTACGTCCGTTATGAGGAAAACAGAGAAATCGTCTATCGTGACTGGGCGGAAAAGCGCCGGTATATTCCATATATCACCTACCTGAAAGCAGACGCCAGGGAAGCCCAGATTCTGACGGGCTGTGAAGACAGGGAAGAAGCGGCCAGGATCATTGTATCGTGGGGCGCCAGGGAAGTGATGATCACACATCACACGGAGGTGATTGTGTATGATGGAGTGAAGATGTACCGCTGTCCGCTGCGTCCGAGGGCGATCGACGGCCGCGCAGGGAGGGGAGATACGACCTTTGGCAGTTATCTTGCCATGCGCCTGGAGCAAGATATACCGAGTTCGCTGTTATATGCGGCAGCGGCAGTTTCACTTAAATTGGAAACAACGGGTCCGCTTAAGGCTTCCAGAAGCGAAGTGGTAGCTTACATGAAAGAGCGCTATGCTGAATTTTTATAAAAACCTTAAAACATTTGAAAGGAAGGAAAACAGTATGAGAAAAAAAACAATTTGGAAAAGTACCGCTGTGGCAGGGATGCTTGTGGCATCCCTGGTGTTGACCGGGTGTGGAAACAGCAAAGGTGAGGCTGACACGGGCACAAAAGAGAAAAAGAGCACCACTGAAGAGGCAAAGGAAGAGGTTCAAAGTACGGGCAGTAAAGAACTCACGGTATACTCAGCATATCCAGATGAGGAAAATGTAATTTACTTTGCCGCATTTGAGGAGGACACCGGTATCAAAGTCAATTATGTGCGGCTGTCAGCGGGTGAGCTGTTTGCACGGGTGCGTTCTGAGAAGGACAATCCTAACGCTGCACTGGTCCTGGCAGGCAATACAGATTACTATGAACTTGCAAAGTCAGAAGGGCTGTTCCAGGCCTATGAGTCCAAAGAACTGGAAAATGTCCGGGAAGCGATTAAGGATCCTGATAATCAATGGTTCCCTGCGACGGAGCACGCGATAGGATTTGCGTGCAATAAAGACTGGTTTGAAGAAAATAATCTGGAATACCCGAAAACATGGGATGAACTGCTGACGGACACCTACAAAGATCAGATTTCGATCTCGCATCCCTCCACGGCAGGAACGGGGTATACGATCTTTATGTCCATGGTTGAGAAACTTGGTGAGGACGGAGCATTCGATTACTATACAAAGCTTAAGAATAATCTCCGTCAGTTCACGAAGAGCGGAGCAGCGCCCGGAATGGAAGTCGCTCTGGGGGAAGCTGCGGTAGGAATTATGTTTGGAGACGATGCGCTGACCACTGCGGATCAGGGGTATCCAATTGAGGTCGTATATCCAGAAGATGAAACCGGTTATGAAGTTACCGGAATGGCGATCCTGAACGGTGCGCCCGAGGATCAGCTGGAAAACGCAAAGACCTTTGTTGATTGGATGCTGTCTGTCCGGGGACAGGAAATGTACCTGGAATCCAATGCGAACCGCACGCCGATCAATGAGAATGCCAGAGCAGTCGATGGCGCGGTACAGCTTTCCGAAATCAATCTGATCGAACACGACCCGGTATGGGCCAGTGAAAACCGGGAACGTCTGATCGAAGACTTTAACAACAAAATTGACAACCCTGAAAATGCTAAAAGCTGATATCAGGTGTTGGCTGACGCTTGACGGGCCGTAAAAAAACAGCGGAGATGATCACCCTGTGAGTGAGCATTTTCGCTGTTTTTACTGTCGTCTCCGGCAGTGAATTTCGGACAAAAAAAGATGCAGGAGATGGGACTTGAACCCACACGACATTGCTGCCACAGGCACCTGAAGCCTGCGCGTCTGCCAATTCCGCCACTCCTGCATATCTCTTAAATGCGTGCCTTAACGACTCGCAAGGTATATTGTATCTGGTTTGTCTGGAAATGTCAATCCCTATTTTACAGTTTTTTGACACAATAAGAAATAGAGATGTTCAGTGATGTTTTCAGGTATTGCGAATACTGTGAAAATAATATATAATCATCTATTTAGAACAGCTTTATTGAATCAGATCATAATATGTTAAAGAAAGAGAGATTTTGATGAATTACAAATATCTGGACATGGAAAGATATAAGAGAAAACAGCATTTTGAGTATTTTAACAGTCTGTCGTATCCGTACGTTGGATTGACGGTGAATGTTGATATTACAGATTTCATAAAAAAAGTAAAAACAAAAAAGCTGCCGTTTTTTCTCACCGTCTGCTATTGTGCGTCAAAAGCGGCTAATGGCGTCCCAGAATTCAGGCAGAGAATATTGGATCATAAAATTATAGAATTTGATAACTGCAAAACATCTCATACTGTGGCATTAGAAGATGGAACTTACTGCTATTGTACGCTTGACAGTCATATGCCTTTTTCAGATTTCCTGCCTTATGCCGAACGGGAACAGGAGATGGCAAGGCATAACCGAACGATAAATGAAGAAGAGGGTGCTGTATATGACAAAATATTTATCTCAACGCTGCCCTGGATTTCTTACACCGCTCTTGTCCAGCCTGTACCGGTTCCTGCAGACAGTAATCCAAGGATTACATGGGGAAGATATGTGGAGCAGGGAGATAAAACAGTGATGCCGGTTTCTGTGTTGTGCCATCATGGTCTGGTTGATGGGATGCATATTGCAAGTTTTTATCAGTTGCTTGATAAACAGATTAAGGCAATAAAATAATCCCTGTGTGTGCACAGGGATAAAATAAAAAGATGCAGGAGATGGGACTTGAACCCACACGACATTGCTGCCACAGGCACCTGAAGCCTGCGCGTCTGCCAATTCCGCCACTCCTGCATATCTCTTATAATGCGTGCCTGATCGACTCGCAAGATATATTGTATCTGGTTTGGGCTGAAATGTCAATCCCTATTTTCAATAAAATTCCTGCAAAAATGATGGGGATACGATGGAAACGCTGTGCATTCATGATGAAAAAGGTTGAAATGCGTGATATAATATGATAAACTCTTTTAGATATAAAAGAGCGCGTAAACTCTTTTTTTTTGCACATATGCACGGATTTCCGTGTTTTTTAAGAAAGGAATACGGTGGAATGATGAAAGCTTTTCTGATTTTAGAAGACGGACATGTTTTTTCGGGAACCAGCATCGGCTCCAGGAAAGAAGTGATCAGTGAGATTGTATTTAATACGTCGATGACCGGATATTTAGAGGTGCTGACGGACCCATCTTATGCGGGACAGGCTGTCTGTATGACTTATCCGCTGATCGGGAATTATGGCATCTCTTATGAAGACAGCGAATCGCTGCGCCCCTGGCCGGATGGATATATCGTAAGGGAACTATCTCGAATGCCAAGTAACTTCAGAAGCGAAGATACGATTCAGAATTTTCTGAAAAAATTTGATATTCCCGGAATCGCCGGAATCGATACGCGTGCCCTTACAAAGATCCTGAGGGAAAAAGGTACCATGAACGGTATGATCACGACGAACGAAAATTATAAGATAGATGAAATCATTCCTGAATTAAAAATGTACACGACCGGTAAGGTTGTGGAAAAAGTAACCTGTTCTGAAAAATCTGTGTTAAAGGGAAACGGCCCCAGGGTCGCTCTTCTCGATCTCGGTGCGAAAAACAATATCGCAAAATCCCTGAATCAGCGTGGCTGTCAGGTGACGGTCTATCCGGCACTTACGACGGCGGAGGAGATACTTTCCGGAGATCCGGACGGCATCATGCTCTCTAATGGTCCTGGCGACCCCAAAGAATGCACATCCATTATTACCGAAATTAAAAAAATATATGATTCTGATGTACCCGTTTTTGCAATCTGTCTGGGACATCAGCTGATGGCACTCGCCACAGGCGCAGATACTCATAAGATGAAATACGGGCACCGGGGAGGAAATCATCCGGTCAAGGACCTGAAAACAGGCCGTGTTTATATTTCTTCACAGAATCATGGTTATGTGGTGGATACCGACAGATTAGATCCTTCGATCGCTGTGCCGGCATTTATCAATGTAAACGACCGGACAAACGAAGGGCTTTCTTATATAGGAAAGAATATCTTTACGGTTCAGTTCCATCCGGAAGCCTGCCCGGGACCGCAGGACTCCGGTTACCTGTTTGATCGATTTATGGAAATGATGGGAGGTACAAAATAATGCCGAAGAATCCAGATATCAAAAAAGTGCTAGTGCTTGGCTCAGGCCCGATCATTATCGGACAGGCAGCTGAATTTGATTATGCGGGTACACAGGCCTGCCGTTCTTTAAAAGAAGAAGGAATTGAGGTGGTGCTTCTGAATTCCAATCCGGCGACCATCATGACGGATAAGGATATTGCCGATAAAGTATATATTGAACCGCTGACCGTGGAGGTAGTGGAGCAGCTGATCATGAAGGAAAGACCGGACAGCATCCTGCCGACACTGGGAGGACAGGCCGGACTGAACCTGGCGATGGCGCTGGATGAAACAGGATTTTTAGAGGAAAATGGCGTCAGGCTGATCGGCACAACGGCTCAGACGATCAAAAAGGCAGAAGACCGCCTTGAATTTAAGATGACGATGGAAAAAATAAACGAGCCGATCGCAGCCTCACAGGTTGTGGAAACGGTGGAAGACGGAATCGCATTTACCAATACCATCGGATATCCGATCGTTCTGCGTCCTGCGTATACACTGGGAGGAAGCGGCGGCGGAATCGCTCATAATGAGGAAGAACTCGTTGAAATCCTGCAGAACGGCCTTCGTCTGTCACGCGTGGGCCAGGTTCTTGTGGAACGCTGCATTGCCGGCTGGAAGGAAATAGAGTATGAGGTGATGCGTGACGGCCGCGGAAACTGTATTACGGTCTGCAACATGGAAAACATTGATCCTGTGGGGGTGCACACCGGAGACAGTATCGTTGTGGCACCATCACAGACACTGGGAGATAAGGAATACCAGATGCTCCGTACTTCTGCGCTGAATATCATCAGTGAGTTAAATATCACAGGGGGATGTAATGTTCAGTATGCACTGCATCCGGAAAGCTTTGAGTACTGCGTGATCGAAGTAAATCCGCGTGTGAGCCGGTCCTCCGCACTGGCATCCAAGGCGACGGGATATCCGATTGCAAAGGTTGCGGCGAAGATTGCGCTTGGATATACCCTGGATGAAATTCCGAATGCGATTACCGGAAAGACATATGCGAGCTTTGAGCCGATGCTGGATTACTGTGTTGTGAAGATGCCGCGGCTGCCATTTGACAAATTTATCAGTGCGAAGCGGACATTGACCACGCAGATGAAAGCCACAGGTGAGGTTATGAGCATCTGCAACAACTTTGAAGGCGCTCTGATGAAGGCGATTCGTTCGCTGGAACAGCATGTGGACAGTCTGATGTCCTATGATTTTACAGAGCTTATGGATGATACACTCCTGGAAGAGCTGGAGATCGTGGATGATATGAGGATCTGGAGGATCGCAGAGGCGATCAGGCGCTCGGTGGATGCGGAACTCATTCACGCCATTACCAAAATAGACCGCTGGTTTATCGACAAGCTCTCCATACTGGTTGAGATGGAGCAGGAACTGAAGACGCATGAGCTGACACCAGATCTGCTGACAGAGGCAAAGCGACTGGAATTCCCGGACCATGTGATCGCAGAACTGGCAGGAAAAGCTGTGGATGATATAAAAGCGATGCGAAAACAGAATGGCATCGTAGCGGCCTTTAAGATGGTTGATACGTGTGCAGCTGAATTTGCAGCGACAACGCCGTATTATTATTCAGTGCACGGCGGTGAAAATGAAGCTGTCCGCACAGAGGGAAAGAAAAAAGTCCTCGTGCTCGGTTCAGGCCCGATCCGCATCGGACAGGGCATTGAATTTGATTTCTGTTCGGTACACTGTACCTGGGCATTTGCAAGAGAGGGATACGAGACGATCATTGTCAACAACAATCCGGAAACCGTGAGTACGGACTTTGACATCGCTGATAAACTGTATTTTGAGCCGCTGACTCCTGAGGATGTAGAAAACATTGTGGATATTGAAAAACCGGATGGTGCAGTCGTTCAGTTCGGCGGACAGACAGCCATCAAGCTGACAGAGGCGCTGATCAACATGGGTGTTAAGATTCTCGGAACCTCCGCAGAAAATGTAGATGCGGCGGAAGACAGAGAACTCTTTGATAAGATCCTGGAGGAATGCCGGATTCCGAGACCGCAGGGGCATACGGTATTTACAGCAGAAGAGGCGAAAAGGGCGGCAAATGAACTCGGATATCCGGTGCTTGTGAGACCCTCTTATGTTCTCGGAGGACAGGGAATGCAGATCGCGATCAGCGACAACGATATTGATGAGTTTATCGGCATCATCAACCGGATCGCCCAGGAGCATCCGATCCTGGTTGATAAATATCTGGTTGGAAAAGAAATAGAGGTAGATGCCGTATGTGACGGCGAGGACATTGTGATCCCGGGTATTATGGAGCATATTGAGCGTGCAGGAATTCATTCAGGTGACAGTATCTCTGTTTATCCGGCCCAGAGTGTCAGTGAAAAGGCAAAAGAGACGATCGAAGAGTACACCAGAAGGCTGGCGAGGTCACTTCATGTGATCGGTATGATCAATATTCAGTTCATCGTGTGTGAGGAAGAAGTATATGTGATCGAGGTGAACCCGCGTTCCAGCCGTACGGTACCATACATCAGCAAAGTGACAGGAATCCCTATCGTACCGCTGGCTACGAAGGTGATTCTGGGACATAAGTTAAAAGATCTGGGTTATACGCCGGGGCTTCAGCCGGAAGCAAAACACATTGCCATTAAAATGCCGGTGTTCTCATTTGAAAAGATTCGTGGTGCGGACATCAGTCTTGGACCGGAGATGAAATCAACCGGTGAGTGCCTTGGAATTGCAACGACTTTTAATGAGGCACTGTACAAGGCATTTCTTGGCGCGGGGATCAATCTTCCGAAGCATAAGAACATGATCATTACTGTAAAAGACGAGGACAAAGAGGATGTGATCGCGATTGCGAGAAGATTCCAGGCAATCGGCTACCGCATCTATGCGACCAGAAGTACGGCCAAAGTACTGAATGCAAATGGTGTGGAGGCGATCAGAACCAATAAAATCGAACAGCCGTCACCGAACCTGATGGACCTGATCCTCGGGCATAAGATCGATCTTGTCATTGATACACCCACTCAGGGGGTGGAAAAAGCAAAAGATGGATTCATCATCCGAAGGAATGCCATCGAAACCGGGGTGAATGTCCTGACTTCACTGGATACAGCGACAGCACTCGTCACAAGCCTGGAAAATACAGATAAGAACAGGCTGACCCTGATCGATATCGCAACCATCGAATAGAATAATAGTCGAAGCCGGATACACATACAATTGATAAAAGGCAAAAATGCAGATTGGAGTAGTTGTGAGTTTTATAGAATTGTTAAAAGTTATCTTCCTCGGAATTGTGGAAGGGATTACGGAATGGCTGCCTGTGAGCAGCACGGGTCATATGATACTGGTAGACGAATTTCTCAGCCTGAAAGTCAGCGATGAATTCCTGCAGATGTTTTTGGTCGTTATCCAGCTGGGGGCGATCCTGGCGGTTGTGCTGATCTACTGGAACAAGCTGTGGCCGTTTCACAGAAAGCCCGCGGATGTGTCGGAGAGTTTCTGGCAGAACCACAGCGAGAACAGGCTGGTCGGCGGACTTCAGCAGTTTGCTGATAACCACGTGTCGATGAATAAGATCATTATGTGGCTGAAGATTGCGGTATCCTGTCTGCCGGCAATGATCATTGCAATTCCATTTAATGATTTCATTGAAAAGAAACTGAACAATTATGTTGTGGTAGCCATCATGTTAATTGTTTATGGTATACTGTTTATCATAATCGAGAATTATAACAAGCGGCGCAGGCCTAAAATGCGTAAAATCAGCGAGATTACCTGGACCACAGCGCTGCTGATCGGGGTTTTCCAGGTACTTTCCATCGTTCCGGGTACTTCACGTTCCGGAGCGACGATTATCGGCGGAATACTGCTGGGGACTTCCAGAAAACTGGCGGCTGAGTATACATTTTTCCTTGCGGTTCCGGTAATGTTCGGGGCGAGCCTGCTGAAGATCGTGAAGTTTGGCTTCAGTTTTACAGGCCCGGAGATCATTTACCTGCTTGTCGGGATGCTTGTCGCTTTTGTGGTTTCGATTTTCTGCATTAAGTTCCTGATGAGCTATATCAGGAAGCATGATTTTAAAGTATTTGGATGGTACCGTATTGTACTTGGTATTTTGATTTTGGGATACTTTGCAGGCAAAACGTTGTTTGCATAATTTATGGGAGGTTTTTAAATGGGTAAGAAAAATATCGTGGTGGCTCTCGGGCACAGGGCCCTTGGCGCCACGCTTCCTGAGCAGAAGGAAGCGACAAGAAGAACGGCGGAAGTCATTGCTGATCTGGTGGAAGCAGGGGCTGATATCGTGATATCCCACAGCAATGCGCCGCAGGTCGGGATGATCCATACGGCGATGAATGAATTTGGAAAGTCACATCCGAATTATACACATGCACCGATGTCTGTGTGTTCTGCGATGAGCCAGGGATATATCGGCTATGATCTGCAGAATTCCATTCGTGAGGAGCTTTTAAACCGCGGGATTTACAAGCCTGTATGTACTGTTCTGACACAGGTGACGGTGGATCCCTACGATGATGCATTTCATAAGCCGGTGAAAGTCATAGGGCGTTATATGACGGAAGAAGAGGCTGAGAACGAAGAAGAAAAAGGGAATTATGTGGTGAAGGAGGAACAGGGATACCGCCGTATCGTTGCGGCCCCGAGACCCCAGGAGGTTATTGAGATCGATTCAATCAAAGCTCTTCTTGCGGCAGGACAGATCGTGATCGCAGCAGGCGGTGGCGGTATTCCGGTGCTGCAGCAGGGAACACAGCTTCGCGGTGCCAGTGCGGTGATCGAAAAGGATTATGCCAGCGGAAAGATGGCGGATGCCCTGGACGCGGACGAACTGTTGATTTTAACAAGTGTCGAGAAGGTTTCACTCAGGTTTAACACAGAACACGAAGAACTTCTGGGGGAAATTTCTGTTGCGGAAGCAAAAGAATATATGGGGCAGGAACAGTTTGAACCGAACACCATGCTTCCAAAAGTAGAAGCGTCGGTAGAATTTGTGGAGAAAAAGAACGGCAGAAGGGCTGTCATCACTTCCATTGACAGAGCAAGGGAGGGTTACCTCGGCAAAACGGGGACAATCATCCGCTGACAGATCACACGCTAAGTCCATGGATTCCTCATGTGGGAATCCGTGGATTTTTCAATAGAAAGGGATTCATGATATGAATATTTTATTTATCAACAGCTGTATGAGAGAGGAGCAGTCCAGGACCCTGAAGATTGCACAGGCATTTCTGGATGGATTAAAATCCGGCAGTCCCGGGACTGTTATCACAGAGAAAAATTTAATGGACCTGAAACCGCCGTATTTGACGAGAGAAAGTCTTAAGGAGAGAAATGAACTTATTGAGAAAAAAGATTATTCCCATCCGATGTTCGACCTGGCACATGAATTTGCAAAGGCAGATGCCATCGTGATCGCTGCCCCGATGTGGGAGTTCAGTTTTCCCGCGGTACTGCGTTCTTATATTGAGAACATCTCAGTGGCAGGCATCACATTTCGGTATACAGACCATGGAAGCGAAGGACTGTGTAAGGCTGACAAGCTTTTATTCATCACGAGCAGAGGAGCTGATTTTGCAGAGAGCCCCATGAAAGAGTGTGAGATGGGGGAGCGTTATCTGCAGGCGGTGTGTGGAATGTATGGGATCGGTGAGATGACATGCCTGGCTGCGGACGGACTGGATGAATATTATATGAAAACGGATGTGATCGTTGCGGATGCCGTAAAACGGGCGAAAGAGCTGGCGTCAGGCTGGAAGACAGCTGAGAACAGTTGATACTATGGTGGAATCCCCCAAGCTGTAAGGTTAAGCCTTTGTTCAGTTCATCGGCATGCATAACAGCAGAGATGATATTGTCAACGCCCATTTCCCTTTCGGCAAAGTGAAATGCGTTCTCAAAGAATTTACGGGCATATTCAGCCACACGGACAATGGAACGGTCTTGTTTTTGCTTCATTGCGCTCTCCTTTCTTTGCAAATTTCGTTCTCCAATACAGATTTTCAATCTGTATTACCCACTAAGACACTTTCAGCCTTACGGCTGCAAAGATGTCAGTGGGCTCTGTGAGGCTAAGACCGCCGTGATTTATTTATCTGAGACAGATTGTTTTGCTTATTTGCATTATTGCTTGCCGCTTTCCGACGCTCATCTGAATACGGCTCAGTCAGGCGAAAGCAAAATCGCCCTTTTACCATCTCAAAAGACAACCCGCCGTCCGCAGTATCATCCGTCTGCCTGCACAATTCAGGATATTTCACAGAGTATGCCGACAGCCTTTTCTTGAGGTCGTTGTTATAGGTGGTGATATACACGATATTACTTGCTTCATCAAAAAATATCTCCGTTGTTTTTTGTTTTTAGTAAATCCTGTTTTCATTTTCTCAAATCCTTTCCGGCTGAAGTCTTTTGCTTCCCCTCCTCACTAATAGGAGAAGACAAAGGGGGGAAGCGGAACTGTTTTCGGAAATTCAGCCTAATTTTCAGAGATTTTTTAAGAGTGCTGATTTGGGCGTGTTTTTCTCTGCTCTAAAACCGAGAAAAACGCTGATTTTAAAGCAGAAGCATTTCAAACGATGAAGGAGTCCATAACCGCTGCTTCTGTTTAATAAAACACCGACTTTTCCGGCTCTTGACCGCAGTACCGGGGAACAGTATCCATCATTGAATCTGCTTGCAAACGGCATCAGAATGATACTGCTTTTATTTCCGATATTGCCTGTGGCATCATAATGCTGCCACTTAGTGCTTGCCGTTTTCTCCGAATACAGTTCCTGCCCGGGAATTTCACCCCAACGTTGCTGTGTTCGTATCTTCGCACAGTCATATCCCATTCGGACGGTAATTCAAAATAAAAGACAAGACAACTGCAGAACCGCACCCCAATCGTTATTTACAGTATACCATACTGCCTAACAATTGGGGTGCAGTTCAAATGCGTATCTCTTGTATTTTTTCATTTATTCATATTTGTTTTAAAAGCATATGAAAATCATTTCTTGTCTATCTATAGAGGCAAATCCTTTTTCTTAAACCATTGCAGCCCGACGATGTAGAGCACAACGCCGACTGCCACAAGCACCGCGAACTGGACGCCGTAAGTGCCGCCGCCTGTAATCGCGCCGGGATCGAACAGGCTGTTCAGCGAAAGGTATTTGAACCCGGACAGGCTTTCGCTGGTCTGCGCCACAATCTGGAAGATGAAAAAGGCAACGGGGATGCCTGCCCCAAACATGAGGGAATACTTGGAAAGGTTGAATATGCAGGAGAACACAAAAGAAATGCTGCTGATTGCAAACAGGAAAAGGAAGGCTCCCACATTGAGGATTAAATAATCTTTTATAGAAAAGTCGACACCCGCATCCAATTGAAGCTCATCGTTAGCCAACTGCATATTGACCATCAATACAAATGTCGCTTCAGGGAGTCCCGATTCATTTACGGCCACTGCCATGGCCTGAGGACTTTTTTTAAGCAAGCCCATGTCTTCGCTGAGATCAGAGACCTCCATGTCCAACATCTCGGCTGCCGCTGTCAAGCCGTACATCAGCTTGTTTTGCATCTCTTCCGTTTGTTTTGTGTCCGCCTGCTGCGCAAGCGTTGTTTCCAGTTGCGCGCGATATGCTTCTTCATCCATACCCGTCGCCTGTGCAGCCGCGTGCAGCGCTTCATCGTTTCCAAGAAGCAGCCCCGGATCACCGCTTACCGCAGCCGTGTCTGTTTCCAAAACATCGGCGGCCGCTTCATAGGCTTTGTCTGTCAACCTAAGACCGAGGTACGAAACATACACGTCTTCCTCGATTTCTCTTGTCTCCGCGCCTTCCCGAATGGCGTTCTCGTCGTTGAGAATCAGGTTCAGGTCGCCTTCCAGTTCTTCCGCGCTGATATTCATGGTCGTGGAAATCGCTTGCACGTCCGGCGTGTTCGTTTCACCGAATACGCCGCCGTGGACGGCCTGAACCATGGAAAGCCCTACAATGGTGACCGCCAAAATCATGGCCAGTATGGAGGTAACCAGGTATAATCCCTGTGTGGCCACAACCTTGCTCCGTTTGATGGGTGTTGACAGGGTATAGGCCATGGAGCCCTTGTCCACCTGGGACGCCACAAGGCTGTTGGCAGTTATAATGATGAAAATTAAGGGGAGGATGACCACAAGCATCCCATAAAAGCTAGACCCCAGCATCCCCAGCAGCGAGGTCATGTCGGCGGCGCGGTCACCTATCATGTCGCCCATGGGGGAGCTTCCCATCATGTCCATCATGCCCGACATGGCTTTGGGGTCGTATACCGAAATAATCACCGCGCTGATGGCACACAGGATCACGGTAAAGACAAGCCACAGCTTGTAGTTAGATTTCAGCGTTTGCTTAAAAACTGTTTTACTAAACATATTGTTTTCCTCCTACATCAGGCTCTTAAAGTAATCTTCAAGAGTGAATTTAATTTCCGATATGAATTTGACAGAATAATCCTTGAGAACATTTGTAAAAGCATTGATCTGTGTATCGTTCACCTTTACCAGCACCTGATTTTGCGTATCCCGCTTTTCATTAAGTTCAAAACGTTCCGATAAAAAGCGCTCATAATCGCGCCCCGAATAAAACTCTACTTTATATATCTTATCTTGACTGTGCCGAATCTCCATGGTGGATTTTACGTCGATGATTTTGCCGTCCTTAATCAGCGCCACCTTGTCGCAGGTATCTTCAAGCTCCTCGTACATGTGGGAGGATATAAAGATCGTTTTCCCTTTTTTCTTTTGTTCATTTAAAATATCGACAAACTCCGCGCGCATTAATGGGTCCAGCCCCGTAGTCGGTTCATCGAGAATAAGAATTTCCGGATCAGCCATGAATGCGGAGACAATTGCTGTTTTTTGTTTCATTCCCTTTGACATTCGTTTTAAATTTGCTGCCTCGTCGAGCTGTAATTTTTGAATGATGTTTTTTGCATAGGACAGATCGGAAAGGCCTAATAATTCCGCTTGGCGTTTTAAAAACTCCGTACCGGTCGGCGCGTCCGGGAAAGCAATTTCGCCGGGGATATATCCGACCCGCTTTTTGATTTCAGCGGACTGTTCCCAGCAATTCAAACCTTCGATGCAGGCATACCCTTTTTCCGGTTTTAAAAAACCCATCAGATGGCGTATGGTCGTGGATTTTCCCGCACCGTTGGTACCGACAAAGCCAAAAACCTCGCCTTGTTCAATGGAAAGGTCAAGATCAAAAATTCCCCGGCCGTTGCCATAATCTTTCGTCAGGCTTTTTATTTCAATGAGCGGCATAATTTTGCCCTCCTTCCTGCTGTGGGTTGCGGTCGTAAAAGGCCATAAAATAGTCTTCAAGGGTGAATTTGATTTCCGACATAAATTTTAATTGATATTCGGATATGGTGCCAAAATAATGGTTGATGTCCTGATCGTTTACCTGAATTTTCGCCTGGTTTCGGTGCCGTTTTACGGAGACCACCTCCAGCTTTCCGGGGTACTCCACCTCCTGGCGGAACCGCTCGAATTCGTCCTTTGTAAGGAATTCCAGCTTAAAGGTTTTGCTTTCGCTGTGCCGCAAATCGTCCGCCACCACGGTGGAAACAATTTTTCCGTCCTTAATAATGGCAATCCGGTCGCAGGTGGCGTCCACCTCCGAAAAAATATGACTGGAAAGCAATATGGTTTTGCCCCGCGCCTTTTCCTCCCGGATAAAGTCGATAAAAACCTCCTGCATCACAGGGTCAAGTCCTGAGGTTGGTTCGTCCAGAACAAGGATATCCGGGTCATGCATAAAAGCTGTTACAATGGCAAGTTTTCTTTTCATGCCAAGAGACATACGCTTTAATCCCCCGGAGGGGTCTAACTTGAATTTTCCGATTAGGTAATCGGTGTGCGTACTATCTGTAATACACCGCAATTCTGCCATCATTTTGATGAACTGTGTGCCCGTAAGCGACTCCGGCAGGGCAATCTCTCCTGGCAGATACCCCAATTCTTTTTGATTGATGTAATAATTGCTCCAGCTGTCTCTTTGGTTCACATAGGTGTATCCTTGCTGCGGGCGTGAAAAGCCCATAATGTGACGGATGGTAGTTGTTTTTCCCGCGCCGTTTGGCCCAAGAAATCCAAAGACCTCTCCCTTTTCAACGTCAAAAGAAACGTCAAATACCCCTCGGCCATGACCATAATCTTTTGTCAAGTTTTTAATTTCCATCACCGGCATACTGGTTTCCTCCTTACGAAAATTTGTACTTGAATCATACAACAACGTGTTGTATGATGAAAATATAGCTTATATTCGAATAGGAAACAACCATCAATATTTTATAATCTGTTGGATGACCAAGGGAGGATAACATGAATAAGCAGCCGGATGTGACAGAAAAAACAAGGTCAACGTTTATCAATGTGTTTTGCAGTCTCTATCAACAAAAACCGATTGAAAAAATCTCCATACAGGAGATAACGAAAATGGCAGGATACAACCGCAGCACTTTTTACCAATATTTTACAGATATCTATGATTTGCTGGAGTATATCGAAAACGATGTGTTGGAATATATGCGGAACAGTGAGCCGAAAAATTTAAACGACAGCCAATTAAACCACATGTTTATACAAAACATCGCCAGCTTATATGAAAAAAAGGGCGCTTATCTAAGCGCCCTTTTGGGGGATTACGGAAGTGTTCGCTTTGGTGAAAAGCTTAAAAACGAGATGGTCAAAAAGATGAAGAACATAAACTTAATTCTGAATGAGGATCTATACATGCCTTACGTTGTGGAATGCAGCTTATCGATGATCGTTGCAGCCTTTCGCCACTGGCAGCGCAGCGGCAAAAACATAACTTCAGATGATTTAGCCAGGTTTATAAGCAGTGTTCTTTCGGAAGGCACAATCACCTATGCAAAACGCTATTTGCAGGAACTAAATAAGCAATAACAGTCAAGAACAGGCTGCTTTCAAATGATTTTGCATCGGACATCAGATTGCTGATTCATCCGGATCATCTGCGGTCAGAAGCCACTGCAATCAGAGAAAAACATAAAAAAAGAAGTCAATCGCTTTAACAGCAATCGACTTCTTTCGATATTGTAAAGGTAAGACAAAAAGAATTATTAATTAGCTCTGTGTTTACTATTTCTGTTACGCTGCTGCGAATATTGTTCATTTGACCTACCCATATCATTTGGTTTTCCACCTTAAGTGTTTCGGTAACACTCTCTCGTTCCGCAATCTGCCTTACCAGCCGAGAAAGCATCTCGCTTGCTTGTTCATCGATTTCAGCGAGGTAGCTGTTCAACTTACAACTTGTGAGCAATTCCGTGTAAAACAATCTACGGTAATTCTAGATATACCGTAAGTGTCGTTGCGGCACCGTATCAAAAGCGGGTCCTCTGCTTTGTCTGTGATACATCAATCCTGTAAATCTGATTTCCGGATAAAAGGAGAAGGCTATATGATAAATATAGGGAGCAGATTGATCTACAATATAGTGTGAGATGTTAAAGATTGTGATCAATGCAATAAAATCAAGTTGGGAGGTAAAAATGAAAGAAATTAAAAAGTTTAAGCGTGTACTGGTTGCCAACCGGGGGGAGATTGCTATCCGCATTTTCAGGGCCTGCCATGAACTTGGAATCCGGACTGTGGCTGTCTATTCGGAGGAGGATAAGAATACGCTGTTTCGCAGTAAAGCGGATGAAGCCTATCGGGTTGGCAAGGGAAAGACTCCGGTAGGAGCTTATCTGGGGATTGATGAAATCATTGCCCTGGCCAGAGCGAAAGGTGTGGATGCGATCCACCCGGGGTACGGTTTTCTGGCGGAAAATGCTGATTTTGCCAGAGCCTGTGCTGATGCGGGAATTGAGTTTATCGGTCCGACAGCGGAGATGATGGAGCAGATGGGCGACAAGGTGAAATCCAAGCTGGTGGCTCACTCTGTGGGTGTACCGACGATTCCCGGCGTTGAAAAGGTAATTGAGACGGAGGAAGAGGCGCTCGCGGCCGCCAGAACCTGCGGATTTCCGGTGATGCTCAAAGCGGCTGCCGGAGGGGGCGGAAGGGGCATGAGAATCGTAAATTCAGAGGATGAACTTCTGCCGCAGTTTCGCAGTGCCCGCAGCGAGGCGGAAAAAGCATTCGGCATTGATGATATTTTTATAGAAAAATATCTGGAAAACCCCAAACACATTGAGGTACAGATTCTGGGGGATAAAGCCGGGAATATTGTACATCTGTACGAGAGAGACTGTTCGATCCAGAGACGGCATCAAAAAGTGATTGAGTTTACTCCTGCCCTCTGTCTGACAGAAGCCCAGCGGGAAGCAATATGTGATGACACGCTGAAGATCGCAAGAGCAGTATCATACCAGAGTGCCGGAACGGTAGAATTTCTGTTGGATCAGAAAGGAAATCATTACTTCATTGAAATGAATCCCAGAATCCAGGTAGAACATACGGTTTCGGAAATGGTAACAGGCATCGACATTGTTCAGGCACAGCTGTTTGTCGCTCAGGGCTATACACTGGACTCTGATAAGATAGGAATATCAGGACAGGAAAGTGTCAGCTGCCTGGGCTATTCGATTCAGTGCCGGATTACCACGGAGAATCCGGCCAATGATTTTATGCCCGATACAGGAGTGATCGAGACTTACCGGAGTCCTGGAGGAATCGGAATCCGCATTGATGGAGGAAACAGCTTTCAGGGGGCCCAGATCACTCCTTTCTATGACAGCCTGCTGCTTAAAGTCATTGCCTATGGCAGAAAGTTTGAGGATGTCCGGCGAAAAGCCATGCGTGCACTTCAGGAAACACAGATTAAAGGTGTGGAGACAAATATTCCGTTTCTGCTGAATGTACTGAATCATCCGACATTTGCTGCGGGAACCTGTGACACAGGTTTTATCGCCAAGAATCCGGATCTGCTGGATATTCAGAAGACCCAGGACCGGGAGCAGAAAGTACTTGCATTTCTGGGAAATAAGTACGTCAATGAAAGCAAGGGAAAGAAGCCATATTTTAATGTGCCGGTATTTCCAAGATTCCAGGAAAAAGAACTGGCGGGGCTTCAGGGTACCAGACAGCTTTTTGAACAGATGGGGGCCGGAAAGTTCCGGGACTGGATCCTGGACCAGAAGCAGCTTCTGATCACAGATACCACCATGCGCGATGCGCAGCAGTCACTGATGGCTACCCGGGTGCGGACCGTGGATATGGAGAAAATAGCGCCGGCGGTTTCCGTCTATGGGAAAGACCTCTTCTCACTGGAGATGTGGGGCGGTGCCACCTTCGATACGTCTTACCGTTTTCTCGGAGAATCCCCATGGGAGAGGCTGGACACATTGCGTGGGAAGATACCAAATTTGCTTTTCCAGATGCTGATCCGGGGCGCTAACGGTGTGGGATATAAAAACTATCCGGACAATGTTATCCGAAACTTTGTGCGGCAGTCCGCCGCATCAGGCATTGACCTGTTTCGTATCTTTGATTCGCTCAACTGGATTCCCGGGATGGAGGTGGCGCTGGATGAAACACTGAATCAGGGAAAACTTGCTGAGGCATGTATTTGCTATACAGGAGATATTCTGGATGAATCCAGAACGAAGTACAACCTGTCTTATTATGTAAGGATGGCAAAAGAACTGGAGAGACGCGGTACTCATATCCTGGGGATCAAGGACATGTCAGGCCTGTTAAAACCCATGGCAGCGGCCAAACTTATTGGCACACTGAAACAGGAGATTGGTATCCCTGTTCATTTACATACGCATGATACTTCCGGAAACGGAGTGGCCACAGTTCTGATGGCTGCCGAGGCGGGTGTGGATATCGCAGACGCTGCTGTCAATTCCATGAGCGGTCTGACATCCCAGCCAGCCCTGAACTCGGTGGCAGCAGCCCTGGAAAACAGTCAGAGAAGTACAGGCCTTAACATTGACGGACTGCAGAAAATTTCGGATTACTGGCAGGATGTAAGACCAGTGTATGCCGGATTTGAATCAGAACTGGTTACTTCTACCGCGGAAATCTATAAGTACGAGATTCCCGGCGGGCAATATTCCAATCTGAAACCTCAGGTGGAGAGTTTTGGGCTGGGTCACCGTTTTGAAGAAGTAAAGGAAATGTATCAGCAGGTCAATGAGATGCTGGGAGATATCGTAAAGGTAACACCTACTTCCAAAGCGGTTGGAGATCTGGCAATCTTTATGGTGCAGAACGATCTTACACCGGAAAATATATGTGAAAAAGGGGCAGGTATGGATTTCCCTGATTCCACGACATCATATTTTGAAGGCATGATGGGACAGCCTGAGGGAGGCTTTCCGAAAGAGCTCCAGAAGGTAGTACTGAAAGGAAAAACGCCGATTACGGTTCGGCCGGGAGAGCTGCTGCCGCCCGAGGATCTGGATGGTATCCGCGGGTATCTGAAGTCGGAACTGGGACTTTATGGCACGGACAGGGAAGTGATCAGCTATGCGCTCTATCCGAAAGTATTTGAGGATTATGTAAAGGGCCAGCGCCAGGAAGGCAATTTCCGGTATATGGGTTCAGATATCTTTTTTCATGGACTGGAGGAAGGGGAGACCTGTGAAGTAAAACTGAGTGAGGGAAGTTTCCTCATGGTAAAGCTTTGCGAGGTAAGACCTGCGGATGCCGAAGGTTACCGGGATGCTGTGTTCGAAGTGAATGGAAATCGCCGCAGTATCCGGATCAAGGATCTGGATGTGGCGGAAAATGCCCATAATGCGCTGCTGTATGCAGACCCGGAAAATCCCAGAGAGGTCGGAGCACACATCCCGGGGAACATCGTAAAAGTGTTTGTGAAAGAAGGAGAAAGTGTGACCGAAGGCCAGCCCGTGGCGCTGATTGAGGCCATGAAGATGGAAAGCAATATCCTGGCTTCAGCTTCCGGGCAGGCAGAGCGAATCTATGTATCGGAAGGGGAACAGGTAAAAGCAGGACAGATGCTGATAAGGCTTGGGGAGTGAAAAACGAACCGAATATAATACAGGACCCGGCAGATTTGTATTATCTGCCGGGCCCTGCCCTGTTTGTTCAGACTTTTGATATCCCTTTCATGGTCAGACGCACTGCATTGTCTACGATATCTACCAGGCTCCTGCCGGTTTCATCAAAACACCACAATGTCTCAGCCCCAAGCAGGGCGACGATTAATTCCTCTACATAGTGATCACTGGGTATGTCATCGCGCAGCTGATTTTCCAGCTTGCCTTTCTCGACTATTTTTTTCAGTACCCGAAGCAGAGTCCGGTCTCTGCTGATAAAATTATATTCAGGGAAAGAAAAAAAATTGGAGATCATTGCCTTTATGATTCCCTTTCCGTGGTCCTCGTGTTTCGTGTAGGCTATACGGATAAAATCCATCAGCATATCCGAAAAACATTCATCTTCCACCTGTTGATATATTCGTTCATACTGTTCATCTGCCATTTGGATATTATAAAAAATAATATCTGCTTTCGAATCAAAATATGTATAAAAACTTCCCTTTGCTACGTTTGCCTCGGTGGTAATATCTTCGATATTGACGTTGTTGTACCCTTTTTCATTGATGACCTTTAGTGCGGATTCATAGATCTTTTCCCGGGTTTTCAAAGCCATCTGTTTTCTCTTGGTCATATTGCTCATTTCATCCTTCTCAATTTCTATCTCCATTTTTTGATGAACTATACAGATAAGTTCTCAAAGAGTATACATGATTTCTTTTCTTCATGCAACAGTCAATTGGCTCGAAGATATATTCGGATTCCGGCATTATTTTACCATCATACCGAGAGCCATGGTGCGGATCGTCTCGACCATCATGTCGGCCAGACTCTGTCCGCCTGTGTCAAAACACCAGATGACTTCCACGCCCGCCATGGCGGAGAGCAGCTGGGATACACATTCGATGGCAGTCCGGCTATTGCTGACTTCTCCTCTGGCAATGCCCTTTTCTACTATGCGCAGCAGGCATCGGAACAGCGAGCGGTTCTGCCGGTAAAAATCATACTCCGGGAAAGAAAAATAGTTGGAGATAATCGCTTTGATGATACCCTTGCCGCGCTTTTCATACTCCGCATAGGAGAGGCGGATGAAATGTATGATTGTAGGCAGGAATGTTTCCTGCACTGTCTGCTGATAAGCCCATTCATAGATCGCATCTGAACGCTGGATGGTATCCAGTACGATGGTCTCCTTTGACTTGAAATACGTATAAAAACTGCCGCTGGCCACGCCGGCCCGGGAGGTAATATCCTCGATGGTAGTATTGCTGAAGCCCTTTTCATTGATAACCTCCATGGCAGCCTGGAAAATCCTGTCTTTGGTTGCCAGTGCCTGCTGCTGGCGTCTGGTTAATCTGATTGGATTTTTATTTTGCATATATGACCCTCGATCCTAAGAATTTCTGATTATTCATCTGTTCCGTAGCACTTTAAAAGGTATGGGTCGATCTGATAAAAGTCTTGAATGTGCATACAAACCAGCTTTCGCAGTTTGGATAGTTCACTGTTGCAGATGGCTTCGATGATAGGCAGATGATGATGAATCTGCTGCAAACTGTCTTCGATACTGGTATATTTGGAGATTTGAATCAGATGAATCTGTTGATAAATAGCCTTCTGATGTTGATATAGACTGGTATTTCCGGAAATTTCGGCAATCTTCAGATGAAAATCCCCGTCTGCGCGGATCCGTTCGTAGATATTTCCCTGTTCAGCAGCTTCTTCACATGCTGCAGCCAAATTCTTCAGTTCTTCAAAATTTGCTGCGCTGCCATAATAGGATGCCAGTTCAGCAGAAAGGATGTCCTGTACAAGGCGTATGGAACCGATGTCCCGAATCTCCTTATCCGTAAACTCCGCGACGATGGCGCTGCGATTGGATTTGATGGTAACCAGCTCTTCCGATGCCAGACGTCTGATCGCGTCGTGTACAGGTGTACGGCTGATGTTCAGCTGTGAAGAGATCTGCAGTTCGGATATTTTTTCGCCCGGCAGTAACTCCATATGAAAGATTTGTTCTTTGAGTGTTTCATAAGCAATGCTACTTTGAGAACGCATGGATCATGCTCCTTTTTATGTTCTTTAAATATGGAAAAACCTGCTATTTTTCTCCAATTATAGTTATTATACCCTAAGAAATTGCATATTGCAAATGATTTTTTAGAACAATTTACACAAAAAAAACGAGGAAAATTCTTCTGTATTGTTCATTGACTTTTTGCATGGAAAATTCTATATTGAATGTAACTATAATAATTGCATGCAATTATATAAATAGCATGCAATTATTGTGCGGAGCATGTAATGTAAAACGACAAAAGAATTAAGGAGGTAATTAAAAATGTCCAGTAAAAAGGCAATCATGGATGGAAACGAAGCAGCTGCATATATCTCATATGCGTTTACGGAGGTTGCCGGGATTTTCCCGATCACCCCTTCATCTCCCATGGCAGAACATGTAGATGAGTGGGCGGCAAACGGCAAAAAGAATTTATTTGGTCAGCCTGTGGAAGTAGTGGAGATGCAGTCGGAAGGCGGAGCCGCGGGTACTGTTCACGGGGCACTGCAGGCCGGTGCGCTGACCACCACATATACAGCTTCACAGGGATTGCTTCTGATGATTCCGAATATGTATAAGATTGCAGGTGAGATGCTTCCGGGAGTCTTCCATGTGTCAGCCAGAACCCTTTCCGCGCATGCGCTTTCCATATTCGGGGATCACTCTGACGTCATGGGGGTCAGAAGTACTGGCTTTGGCATGCTTGCATCCTCTTCACCGCAGGAAGTTATGGATCTGGGTGCGGTGGCACATCTGGCAGCGATACACGGCAGAATGCCAATTCTGCACTTCTTTGATGGATTCCGTACATCACACGAGATACAGAAGATCGATGCACTCGACTATGAAGATCTCAGACCGCTGCTGGATATGGATGCAGTACGCGCATTTCGTGCGAATTCACTGAATCCGGAACATCCGGCAACAAGAGGGACCACGGTGAACCCTGATATCTTTTTCCAGTGCCGCGAAGCTTTGAATGTAAAATACGACAAAATCCTCGATTCCGTAGAACTTTACATGGAAGAGATCAATAAGCTGACCGGCCGGGACTATCATCTGGTGAATTATTACGGAGCACCGGATGCAGAGCGGGTGATCGTTCTCATGGGCTCTGCGGCGGAGACGGCGAAAGAAACCATCGACTATCTGGTGGCAAAGGGTGAAAAAGTTGGAATGCTGAACGTGCATCTGTACCGCCCCTTCCCGGCAGAATATTTCCTGAAAGCAGTTCCGGAGACGGCGAAGAAGATCGCAGTGCTGGACCGCACCAAAGAACCGGGTGCCATGGGAGAACCATTATATCAGGATATCTGTGCTGCCTGTAAAGGAAAGACTGATGACGTGGAAATCGTAGGCGGCCGTTATGGTCTGAGCTCCAAGGATACCACACCGGCACAGCTGGTAAGCGTATTTGAGAACCTGAAAGCAGAATATCCAAAGGATAACTTTACCATCGGCATCGAGGATGATGTTACCTTTACCTCACTGCCCGTGAGCGAAGAGATCAATACGACACCGGAAGGTGTGACCAATGCGGAGTTCTGGGGCTTAGGTTCTGACGGTACTGTGGGAGCGAATAAGAACTCCATTAAGATCATAGGAAATGCCACGGACCTGTACTGTCAGGCATATTTTGTATATGACTCCAAGAAATCCGGAGGATTGACCCAGTCGCATCTGAGATTTGGCAAAAATCCCATCCGTGCTCCTTATCTGATTCAGGCAGCGGATTTTGTACAGTGTTCCAATCCGTCCTATGTGAACAAATACGATATGGCTGCAAATCTGAAAGACGGTGGTATCTTCCTTTTAAACTGCAGCTGGGATCAGGAAGAACTGGAGAGACACCTGCCTGCATCTATGAAACGTGCACTTGCGGCGAAGCATGCCAGACTGTATACCATAGATGCCATCCGAATCGCCAGGGAGATCGGTCTTAGGAACCGTACCAATACCATTCTGCAGGCGTCCTTCTTCAAACTGGCAGAGGTTATTCCTCTGGAGCAGGCGATTCAGGAGATGAAAAATGCCAACTACAAGTCCTACTTTAAGAAAAAAGGCCAGGAGATTGTTGATATGAACAACAATGCCATTGACTATGGAATCAATGAGCTCAATGAGATTCAGATTCCGGAAAGCTGGGCGATGGCAGAGGATGTGTCGGCAAAGCGCGATGTGCCGGAATTCATCACGGAAGTTGTTGACGTGATGAACCGCCAGCAGGGTGACGTGTTGAAGGTCAGCCAGATGACCAAGTACGGACTTGAGGATGGAACCTGGCCGTCAGGTACGACGAAGTATGAAAAACGCGGTGCGGCAGTGGACGTTCCCGAATGGGATGCCACAAAGTGTATTCAGTGCAACCAGTGTGCATTGGTCTGCCCTCACGCAGCCATCCGTCCGGTTCTGGTTACTGCGGAAGAAAAGGAAGCGGCTCCTGCTGGATTTGAAACCGTACAGACGAAAGGAAAAGGTCTTGAGAAATATGAATACCGTATGCAGGTATCCCCTTATGACTGTACCGGATGCGGAAGCTGTGTAAATGTATGTCCGGCAAAGGAAAAAGCGCTGTCGATGAAACCCATGGAGAGTCAGATAAAAGAGGCGGCCAACTGGAATTATGGTGTGGATGAAGTCGAGATAAAGAGAGATGCCATTAACAATAAGAGTATTAAAAATGTACAGTTTGCAAAACCATACTTTGAATTTTCAGGTGCCTGTGCAGGATGTGGTGAGACACCGTATATTAAGCTGGTAACGCAGCTGTTCGGTGAAAGAATGTATATTACAAATGCGTCCGGATGTTCTTCAGCGTATGGCGGATCCACCCCGGCATCACCGTACTGTACAGACAAGAGAGGATACGGACCCAGCTGGGCGATGTCACTCTTTGAAGACAATGCAGAGTACGCATATGGATATCTGCTGGGACAGGATACCATCAAGAAACAGCTGGCAGACAAAGTAGAGAGGCTGAAAGAAAACGGTATTGCCCAGGAGGCATGTATGGCTTATCTGGAGAAAGGAAAAGATCCTGAGGTGACACGCCAGGTCAGTGACGCCCTTCTGGCAGCGATCGAAGGTGTGGAGAACGAGGAAGCGGTCTTCATCCGTGATAACAGGGAATTCCTCACCAAGAAGAGTGTATGGGCCTTTGGCGGCGACGGCTGGGCTTATGATATTGGTTATGGAGGTCTGGACCATGTACTTGCCAGCGGCCGTGATATCAACCTGCTGGTACTGGATACAGAGGTATATTCCAACACAGGCGGACAGGCATCGAAGTCTACGGCTGCCAGCGCCATTGCCAAATTCGCGGCGGGCGGAAAAGAGACCAAGAAGAAAGACCTGGGCATGATGGCCATGAGCTATGGTTACGTTTATGTGGCACAGGTGGCTCTGGGATCCGATCCGGCACAGACCCTGAAAGCGATCCGTGAAGCGGAAGCATACGACGGACCGTCCCTTGTGATCTGCTATTGTCCGTGTATTGAGCACCATATGAAGGCGGCCATGGGCATGAGTATAACAGAAGAGAAGAATGCCGTGGAGGCAGGATACTGGCATCTGTACCGCTACAACCCGGATCTGAAGAAAGAAGGCAGGAATCCTTTCCAGATGGATTCCAAAGAGCCGAAGGGCAACTTCCGTGATTTCCTGATGGGAGAGAACCGGTATGCATCCTTAAAGATCGCTTTCCCGGAGAAGGCAGAAGACCTGTATGCCAAGGCGGAAGCAGATGCGAAAGAGCGTTATCAGTCCTATATGAGGCTGACACAGCAATAATGTCGCCTGACTTACTGTCAAAAAAAAGCGGGCAAGTTGCACAAAAAATCTACAAAAATATTATGGTATTTACTATATTTACACAAAGGGCGATTACTGTTACAATTAAATCAACACATTGAATGACAATCAATGAATAAGACCCAATGAAAATGGGACTAAAAGGAGGAAATGAAAGTGTCAGCAGATATGAGCTATTTAAAGGACATGCCGATTGCGATTTTAGGCTGTGGTGCGGTTGGAAAAACAATGGCAGGTGACTGTGCACTGGCTGGATCAACAGTGAGACTTTGGGAACAGGAAAATTTTAAGCATAATCTGAAAAACCTGACGAGAACGGGGATTAAACTTACAGGGAACCAGTTCAGCTATTATGGATTTGAGAGACGTGGCGTAGGGCATGTGGACATGGTGACTACCGACATGGCGGAAGCGGTTAGGGGTGCCGGAATCATCATCGTAGCTACGGTTGCAATGGCACATGAATCAGTTTTCCGTCAGTTAGTCCCGCTCCTGGAAGATGGCCAGGTGATCCATATTCTTCCGGATAACTGCGGTACATTCATATGCAGAAAGATCATGCGTGAACTGAATTGTACCAGGAAGGTGATCGTCGGTGCCTGGTATACGGCTCCTTACGGTGTTCGTATCGTAAAACGCGGCGGCGTTGTAACGAATGAATGTAAGATCGAAGACCGTATCACGACTATCCGCGGTGCAGCCCTGCCTCAGGCAGATACCGATGCTTTTATCGAGTCTGCACAGTACATACCGGCACTGGATGCGATCCGCACCGGTGATGGATTCGTAAAAGGTACGACTGTTGTGGACATTAACCTGTCCAACGTTAATCCTGTTATTCATGTCCCGGGAACTGTTCTTGGTGCTGCGGTCATGCAGAACTTTGATACGGTATTGGGACAGGACAAAAAGAACTACTCTCTGTATGGATTTGCCCTGTGTCCTGCGATCGCAGAAGTACAGGCAGTCTTCTGGGAGGAAGAAAAGGCACTGGCCAAAGCCATGAAAGTAGACATTTGTACTGTTAATTATGAGGACTTCTTTTCTCGTACTACCATGTATGGGAAAGAGTATATGGGTCCGGACTTTGCAGTACCGTTCGAGGAGAAATATGAGAACTTCTACGGTGACGGTCCTTTTGACCTGGAGAACCGTTACATCACAGAAGATGTTCCGGTAGGATGCTATCTGATTCAGCAGCTGGGCAGGAAGTACAATGTTCCGACGCCGACGGTTGACTGCATGATCTATCTGGCTAATGTGATGATCAAGCGCGATCTGATTGCAGGAAGCAAATATACTCTGGATTATCTGGATATTGATCATATGACAGATGAGCAGCTGCAGAAATATCTGTATGACGGAGAGTTTACTCCGAAGCAGTGATAAGAAGCAAAAGGTTCTCTCTCGTGATTAAATATATGTACTTTCAATTTGGGAAGGCCGTTTAGAAACAGTAGGCATATTTCAAATGGATTGATTGGAATATGCCTACTGTTTTACAAAAAAATATTGTACTTAAAAAAAATACAAGAGAGAAATCTGAAGCTGTAAATTTGTTACCTTATGAGAAAGAGTAGGAGGATAAAAATGATTGAATTATTTATCAGCGCCTTTCTGAAGGGAGGCATGTATATCCTGATCAGTATGGGATTGTCGCTGGTTTATGGCGTCATGAAGATACCGAACTTTGCTCATGGAGAGTTCTATCTGATCGGTGCGTATTGCTCGTATATCGGGCTTTCCATGCTGAAACTTCCAGGTGTTGTCGTCATCGCCCTTGCGGCAGTGATGGGGTTTGTGTTTGGTGCTATTATTGAGCGTCTGACGTTCAACCCGCTGAGAAAGCGTTCGAAATCCGATTGGAGTCTGAACACGTTTCTCGTAACAGCAGGCATCAGTTTCGTGATACAGAATGTTGCACAGATGATCTTCACCGCAGAATTCTGGGGAGTTGAAAAGATCTGGCAGGGCTCCCTTAACATAGCCGGAATCAACATTCCGACAGACCGCGTGATTTCTTTTGTGATTGCAATCGCAGTGGTTGTTATCTTCTGGGCGTTTTTGAAAAAGACAAGGACGGGAAATGCGATCATGGCTGTTTCGGAGAATGAAGAGGGCGCCATGCTGATGGGCGTTCAGATCAATTCGATCCATACACTGACATTCGCGCTCAGCAGCATGCTGGCGGCGATTGCGGGAGCCGCGCTGATCTCCATCACGCCGGCTTATCCTACGATGGGATTGAAACCACTGTATTCCGCGTGGTTTGTAGTCATACTGGTAGGGCTTGGCAATCTGGAGGCGACGATTGTGGGTGCATTCATCGTATCATTTATTGAAGTGTTTGCAACGTATTATGTGGGTGCTGCCTGGGCAGACGCTGTATCACTTTCTGTTATCGTAGTGATTCTGCTGATTAAGCCGACTGGTTTGTTTGGTAAGAGAGTGAAAGTATAAGAGAGGGGATTGAGGAATTTGCCATGAAAGAGAATAAGTTATCTAAATTTTCTGCGATACTGGGCAAAGTAGGATTAAGCCCTGTCAGCCTGCTGGCATTCATTGTTCTGGCATTGTCTCCTATGTTTGCCGGCAATGAATATAATATACGGCTCCTGCTGATGTGTGTAATGTATGGAACTCTGGCGATGGGGTTTGACCTTTCAGCAGGGTATATCGGAGTAGCCAACTGGGGCTACGCAGCCCTGATGGGACTCGGCGGATATACATCAGCACTTCTTTTTGAGCGGCTTGGCGTGTCGCCCTGGATTGGAATGATCTGTGCCGGGCTGATTGCCACGTTCGCAGGACTGCTGATCGGTCTGCTGACACTGCGTATGGACGGAATGTTCGCGGCACTGCTCGCATGGTTTGTCGGGTTGATTCTGATGAATGCCGCAAATGCAATGACAGGCCTGACGCGCGGAGCGCTGGGACTTCAGGTTCAGCCTCTGTTTGATACGCCGTGGGCCACGCCGTATTTCTATGTGATATTTACGATCTGTGTGATCACGTATATCGTATTGAGAGTCATTGTAAAATCAAATCTCGGGCTTGCCTTTACTGCCCTCGGACAGGATATGCAGACGGCCCGTACCACCGGTGTGAGCCCCCTGAAGTACAGACTGATCAACTTCTGTATTTCCTGCTTCATCGCAGGGATTGTCGGCGGGTTCTACGCTCATTATATCGGCATTCTGACTCCGACGCTGATGGCGACCAAGGGGACCATTCAGATTCTGGTAATCGCATACTTTGGAGGCCGGGGCAGCATCTGGGGACCACTGCTCGCAGCGTTTATCACCATGCCGATCTTTGAATCGATGAATTCACTGGTCGAGCTGAAGTACATCATCTACGGCCTGGTACTGATCCTGATCATGATCTTCATGCCAAATGGAATCGCGGGATTCGGGAAACCGGTAAAAGAATTTATCCGGAAACGGATCGCAAAAAAAGATACAAAAAAATAAAAGAATCTTATAATGAAGGAATCCTACACTAAGAAAAGGAGAAAACAAGGTATGAGAAATCGAACAAAAGCAACGTTGGCATTGTTTATGGCATCAATGTGTGCATTTGGGACTGTAATGACCGGATGTGGCGGAGGCGGCGGAGCTTCTGCAGGAAAAGATGATGATGTATTGAAGATCGCAGTTCCGATTCCCCTGACGGGAGAGTCTGCAAAAGCAGGGAAAGAGATTCAGGATACCGTTACCCTGGCTTTCGAAGAAGTTGGAAACAAAGTTGGCAGTTATACGATAGAGCTTGATTTCGTAGATGCTACCTCAGACGCCGATAAGGGAGCTATGGCACTGGAAGAGGGTATTGTAAAGAGGGGCGATGAAGTGGTCTTAAGCAGCTGGAACAGTTCCGTAGCGGTAGCCATGGTGGATGTTGTTTCCAAGTATAAAGTTCCCTGGTATTTCTCCAGTTCTTCCTCCTCCGTTATCAATGAGAAGGTAGAAGGAAAAGAAGACGGTTATCTGCTGAGCAAGATCTGGCCGAAATCTGAGTCCCTGGCAATCGGATACTTTTCCCTGCTGCAGGAGATGATCGATGCCGGACAGTGGGATGCGTCCAGAGTGAAGTATGCAGTGTTCGCAGATGACACCGACTTTGGCCGGGTATTCGGTGAGACCGTAAAAGCATCGATGCCGGAATTTAACGGCGAACTGGTATATGAAGATTACACAGCGATCAACGTGACGGACTTCTACACTTCCATCACAAAGATGAAAGAGTCGGGTGCGGACCTGGCATTTATGGAACTGACCAACCCCGCGGCGGCGGCAGCTTTTATTAAGCAGGCGAAAGAATCCAATCTGCCTTGCCTTCAGACTTCTGACACTATGACAGAAGCTTCGAACTGGTATGAGCTGACTGGTGATGCCGGAACCGGTACACTGGTATGCCGTTCCAAGCTGGTTAATGACAACGCGATGAAGTTTGCAAAGGCATTTGAGGATAAATACGGATACACTCCGGCAGCTACCACCGGCGGTATCAACTACGACGGAGCAAAATTCCTGATCAAATGTATTGAGGAGTGCGAGAAGAAATACGAGAAGGTAAACTCTGAGACGATGTATAAGTTTGGTAAGGAAGTGCTGCAGACCGGCGGTATCACATTTGACGAGAGTGTTCTTGTCAAATCCTATGAATACAGTGAGGAAAATGGAATCGACCCGATCGTCGACGAGGATCATTTCTACTTCCAGGTAATACAGCTGAATGGTGACAAGGAAGTTGTAGTCTGGCCGAGCTCTGACAAGGAAGCAGATGTGTTCGTACCGGACTATGCCAAATAATCATGCAGTAAGACGCAGGAGGTTATTATGCTACTAGAGACAATTGACGTTGAAAAACGATTTGGAGGATTGGTTGCAGTTAACAACGTTTCACTCCAGGTGGAAGAAGGAGAAGTTGTCGGCATCATCGGACCAAACGGTGCCGGAAAGACAACGTTTCTAAACTGCATTGCAGGCTTCTATGCTCCGGATAACGGTAAGGTTTTGTTTCAGGGAAAAGAGATCACCGGGTCTGCGCAGGAAAAGCTGTGTCACCTTGGCATCTCCCGTACCTTCCAGAACGTGCGTGGGTTCCCGAAGATGACGGCGCTGGAGAATGTGATGGTCGGCTGTGTGTTTGGCGCACAAAAGCCGAAGGGAGCAAGGGAGAAGGCGCGTGAATTACTGGAGTTTGCTCAATTTCCCCTTCCGGAAGATACGCTTGTTGAGAATTTGAACACGATTCAGCTGAAACGACTGGAGCTGGCGCGGTCCCTGGCGACAGACTGTAAGCTCCTGCTGCTGGACGAGGTGGCGGCGGGTTTGACACCCGCTGAGCTGCCGGGCTTTATTGAACTCGTTCGTAAAATTCGGGACAGCGGTGTCACGATCATATGCATTGAGCATTTAATGCGCTTTATAACAGGGATTTGTGACAGGGTTGCCGTGCTTGAATTTGGTACAAAAATTGCAGAGGGAGTTCCGCATGAAGTTCTGTCAGATGAAAAAGTAATCAGTGCTTATTTAGGAAAGACTGAGATTCACTGATGATAGAAACCTAACGGAATGAGGTGATACAATTGCTTAAATTAGAACATGTAGATGCTGGTTATGGAAAACTGGGCATTCTGTGGGATGTTTCTCTGGAAGTAGCAGAGGGGGAATTTGTTGCCCTGGTCGGACCAAACGGAGCCGGAAAGACAACGACTCTTCGGGCGGTTTCCAACATTATCACACCTACAAAGGGAAAAATTATTTTTGATGGACACGACATTACAAAGTCTTCTGTACAGGAGATCATGAAAGCGGGGCTTAGTTACATCACAGATGACGGCGCATTGTTTTCCGGAATGACCGTACAGCAGAATCTGAAGATGGGTGCCTATGCCATCAGAGATAAAGGAAAGATTCAAGAGAGTTATGAAAAAGTCCTGGAGATGTTCCCGAGGCTGAAAGAACGATTAAAACAGAACGCAGGGACCTTGAGCGGCGGTGAGCGTAAGATGCTGGCGATCGCCAGGGGACTGATGTCGGGCCCCAAGGCGATGCTGATCGATGAGCCTTCACTGGGGCTGGCTCCCAACATTGTGTTCCAGGTACTTGAAACATTAAAACAGCTGACAGTAGACGGTGTTTCCATTCTGCTGGTGGAACAAAATGTAAATACGACTTTACAGGTTGCTGACCGTGCCTATGTACTGGAGGACGGACGCGTCGTGCTCTCCGGCAAGAGCGACGAACTTCTGGCCAGTGACCATATTCAGAAAGCTTACCTTGGCATTTAATGGGAGCCGAAAGCCGGTTTTATGAAAGGATATTTATTATATGAAATTCTATAACATTAAGGATATTGACGGGTTTTTTAATACGCTTCAAACGTGTGAAGGCACGGTTGAACTGGTCACGTCGGAAGGAGACTGCTTAAATCTGAAATCAAAGCTGTCCCAGCTCGTTGTCTATGCAAATGTTTTCTCAGGCGGAAAGATTCCGGAGATGGAGATTCGCACCAGTAAACCGGAGGACATGGCGAAACTTGTTTCTTTTGTTGTAACTGCAGTTGAGTAATCAACGCTGAGATAAAAACGGAGGTATGGATATTCTGACGAGTGTGAATCCATATCTTCGTTTTTTGTATTTACCACAACTTTAAAAGAAAGGATGTAAGAATTTATGCAAAATCAGGGTACAAAGAGTTATATGGGACGAATTAATCGCTTAAAGGAACGGGTATTAAACACCTATCCGGAAATTGATATGGAAAATGCGGTAATTCTGACCAGGGGATTTCAGGAGTCTGAGGGAGAAGCTCACGTGGTACAAAAAGCATATGCCTTCCGCAAACAGTGTATGGAAAAGACGATTCCCATCTGGGATGATGAACTGATTGTGGGAAATGCCGGAAGCAAGCAGCGCGGCGGACTGGTGTGTCCCGATGACTGCTGGTCGTTTATCGACCGGGAGATCGACACCTTAAATGAGCGCCAGTATGATCCCTTCCACCTGAAAGAGGAAGACCGCAGGCTGTTTCTGGATGTTGTAAAACCTTACTGGCAGGGCCGCTCCATCAATGAAAAATGGGAAAGGCAGATGCCGGATGTGGTGCGGATACTGCGCAACTGCGGCGTGCTCTACATTGACCGCAAGTGTGTGCGGGGCTGGGGCGAACTGACCGCCGACTATTCTCTCATCATCCGGGAGGGCGTGGAAGGCATCGAGAAGCGGATTCAGGATGTGCGTGATACGCTTGATCTTTCCGTGAAGGGCGATTTTGAAAAAATGACGTACTTAAAGGCTCTTTCGCTGGTTGCGGACGGGCTGCGGCAGCTGGGAAAACGCCATGCCGAAAAGGCCAGAGAGATGGCAGAGACAGAGACGAATGCAAAGAGAAAGCAGGAACTTCTGGATATCGCAAAAGTCTGCGACAGAGTACCGGAGAAACCGGCGCGTACCTTCCGGGAGGCACTGCAGTCCATGTATTTTCTACATATCTGCATTTTTATGGAGCACAACGCACCGAGTTACAATCCCGGCTGTTTTGACCAGTATATGTGGCCATATTACAAGGCGGACCTGGAAGCCGGACGGATTACCGAAGACGAGGCACAGGAGCTTTTGGACTGTCTCTGGGTGAAGTTCTCTGAACAGTGTCTGCTGCAGGACGCGACAACTGCCCGCTATTCCGCAGGATATCCAATGTTCCAGAATCTGTGCGTAGGCGGTGTGGATGAAAATGGAATGGATGCGGTCAATGAACTGTCGTATCTGGTTTTACAGGCAACCATGGAGGTGCAGATGTATCAGCCGTCCTTGTCCGTCAAATATAATCTGGCACAGAATCCGGACCGCTTCCTGAAAAAAGTCGTTGAATTGATGCAGATGGGAACAGGATTCCCGGCATTCCACAACGATACCGTGGGAACCATGATGATGATGAACAAGGGGGTTCCTTTAAAAGAAGCGTATAACTGGAATCCATGCGGATGCGTGGAGACCAGTCTCGCGGGAAAACAGCGGTGTTATACCTCCTACGCAGATTACAATCTGGGCTCTATCGTAGAATTTGCTTTGAATGACGGAAAGAGCCGCAAATACGACTGTTATGCTGCAGCACGGACCGGAGATCCCAGAGTTTTTGAGACCTTTGAGATGTTCCTGGATGCAGTGAAAGAGCAGATCCGTTTTGTTTTAAAGGCAGTCGTGGAAGGAAATCTTGTATGCACTCAGATTGTCCGTGAGATGGAGTGCCCGGTGGCTTCGCTGACCTTTCAAGAATGTATCGAGACTGCCAATGACTATGCGACCGGCGGAGCCAAGTACAGCATCGGGGACGGTCTGGATGCTATTGGAGTGGCTGACCTGATCAACAGCATTTTAGCGGTGAAAGAACTGGTATATGATACAAAACGCCTCGAAATGGATACCCTGTGCAAAGCTCTGGAAGCGAACTTTGAGGGATATGAAGACGTGCAGGCAATGTGTATGCGTGCAACGAAATATGGCAATGACGATGAGGTGGCAAATAAGATAGCAAGAGATATGTTCAACTATATCGCAGACTACATCGAGAGTTTCCAGCATCCTTATGGCCACTACAACGGCGGCATTCTTCCTGTATCCGGCAATACACCGTTCGGTATGGAGGTGGGAGCCCTGCCTTCCGGAAGAAGGGCGTATGTGCCGTTGGGCGACGGTATCAGTCCCAATCAGGGAACCGATACCAATGGCATGAGTGCGGTACTGAAAAGCTGCTCCAATATCCCTCATGTGCGTTTTAACCAGGGAACCCTGCTGAACCAGAAGCTGGATCCGGCGTTTGCCCGCGGCGAAAAATCCATACCGTCACTGATGGGATATCTGAAGAGCCTCTGTGCGATGGGCATCTTCCATGTCCAGTTCAACGTGGTGGATCCCAAGGTACTGCTGGATGCACAGGAGCATCCGGAGGAGCACAGTGACCTGCTCATCCGTGTGGCGGGCTACACCGCTTATTTCACGGAGCTGGGACCTGAGACACAGGGTGATATCATTTCCAGAACCACACAGACACATATTTAAGAGGCGGAAAATGGACCAAGGAACGGTATTAAGAATCGAAAAAATATCGCCCAATGACGGCAGCGGGCTGAGGACAGTCGTCTTCTTAAAAGGCTGTCCCCTGCACTGTCAGTGGTGCTCAACACCGGAGTCACAGAGTGCGAAACCCGAGCTGTACTATAAGCAGCCGAAGTGTGTCCATTGCGGCCGCTGCATCACGAACTGTCCGCAGCATGCATTATCCGTCTCTCGGGACCGGCGTGCTGTGGTCAGAGATAAAAACAGATGCATCCAATGTTTCCGCTGTGCGGGGGTCTGCCTGACGGAGGCTGTGGGCGTGTATGGAAAAAGCATGACAGTGCAGGAAGTCATGCAGGAGATTCGGAAAGAATCCCTGTTCTACTTCTTTTCAGGAGGCGGTGTGACACTGAGCGGGGGAGATGTGCTCCTGCAGGCAGAGTTTGCGGCGGAGATTTTGCGCAATTGCAGGGAAGAGTGTATCGATACGACAGCGGAACTCGACATGTTCGGACCTTACGACAATGTGCGCATCGTGCTGGAACATCTGGACAGCGTCTATGTGGATGTCAAGGTAATGGACAGTTTGACACATAAAAAGTGGACAGGGGTGGGGAATGAAACCATCCTGGATAATATCCGGCGGGCTTCTGAAGAATTTCCCGATAAGCCGCTGTGTGTCCGCGTACCCCTGATTCCGGGAGTGAGTGATACCGAAGAAAATATTCAAAGCACGGTGGAATTTTGCAGAAAGCTTCCTTCCTGCCGGGAGCTTGAGTTTCTTCCTTATCACCGTCTGGGAAGCTCTACTTATGAGTACCTGGACCGCCCTTACGGCTTACAGGAACTGGAACCCATGTCTGTGGAGGCGGCGGAGGAAAAGATCCGCATGATCGACCGGACATCGCTTCCCTTTGCGGTTAAGATATAAAATGAAATCATAACTGTTCAGGACGGCGCATCTTCCTGAACTGTTACACGAAATGAATGAATGGAGGCTAGTAGAAGGTATTATGAGATTAAAATATGATTTTGCAGACCAGAAGGAACTGGATCTGATCCACGAATATTCCATGAAAATGCTGGCGGAGAACGGAGTCGTGTTTGCCTGTGAAGAACTGGTGGAATTGTTTTGCAGCCACGGTTTCCGGACCGACGGGCAGATCGTCTATATGACGGAAGCGGATGTTTTGAAGGCACTGAAGACCTGCCCGTCTGTATTCCCATGGCAAGGGAGAAGTTCCAGCGTGACGGTGGGAGGCGGCCAAACGATCTGTGCGCCTTCCTACGGTCCGATCTACCTTCTGGAAGATGGCTATTACCATAAGATCGACCGGAAACGGTACACGGATTTTGCCAAACTGAATGCATCCAGTAAAGTGCTCGATGTCTCCAACCCCAATATGCTGGATTTCTCCTTCATTCCGGAAACATATGCGTCCGACTGGGCTATGGCGACGGTGCTGATGATGGATACAAAACCGGCCATCGGTATGGTGGATGGCAGACTAAGCGCGCGAAACGCCATTTCAATGACACAGGAATTCTATGGGATCCACGATAAACCGGTACTGAACAGTCTGATCAGTGTGGCTTCCCCCAGCCATTTTTCCACGGCCATGTGTGAAGCCCTGATCGAATATGCCACAGCAGGACAGGCTGTCTTTATCACGCCGTCCAGTATGAGCGGCATGACGGTCCCGGGTTCCATTGCTTCCCTTCTGCTGTCCAACAATGTGGAGACGCTGTCCGGGGTAGTGGCCGCTCAGATGATCCGCCCGGGTACTCCGGTGATGTATGGCATTCAGAGTCACGGCTGCGATCTGCGCTACGGTACGCCTTCCATAGGAAGTGCAGAACAGGTTTTGATCTTCTCCGCGGCAAAAGCCATGGGAAGCTACTATGACCTGCCGGTTCGAACCGGTGGTTCCTCCTGCGATGCCAAACAGGTAGACATGCAGGCTGGTATCGAATCCTATGCGACCATGAATGCTACCATCCAAAGTGGTGCAGACCTGATGGTACACTCTCTGGGAAGCCTGGAATCTGACAGTTCGGTCAGCTTTGATAAATTTATTTATGATGAAGAGATCCTGCAGATGGTGCAGCGTGTTAACCGCGGCTTTGAAGTCAGTGAAGAGACTCTGCTCTATGACTGTTTCCTGGAGGCGGGACCCGGCGGCCAGTTCCTGACACTGTCCGATGATAATATGGAAGACAGTCTGTGCTGTTATCGGGAAGACTATCTGATGACCCGGATCGCAAACCACGTATCCCATGGAACCTGGGAAGAGAGCGGTCGGAAGATGATCACGGACGTGACGAAAGAAATGTGGACTAAACGTCTGGAAGAGTATCAGATGCCGGACATCACGGCAGATCAGAAAGAAGTGCTCATGAAATACGTGCCGGGAGACCTTCTGTTTAATGAAGAAGCATGAAAAACAGCCTGGCTTTTTACATTATAGGAATCCTTATGGGAAGTACCCAGGGGGTTGTGGCCAGCTTTATTGATCTGAACAGTTACGAGATTGTCCTGCTTCGGTCCGTCATAGGAGGCGTCTTCGTAGCAATCCTGTTTTTCGGGTCGGGGCACAGGCTCAGTGAATACAGAAATAAACGGGATGTGTTCTTTATCACGCTGTCAGGAATCTCCATGGCTGTGAACTGGCTTCTCCTCTATGAAGCCTTTACTCTGATCGGCGTGAGTGTGGCGACAATCATCAATTTCTGCGCGCCGATCATCGTAGTGGTATTATCACCTCTGGTATTTGGAGAGCGGCTTACGTTTCGGAAGATTCTGGCGCTGATGCTGACAGTGACAGGTGTATTTCTGATCAGCGGGCAGGCGGTGAGCCATGGACTGAGCGTGCGGGGACTGCTTCTCGCGCTGTGTGCAATGGTGATGAATGCGGCAATGGTGATCTTTAACAAATTATCCCGCAAGATCAAAGGGATAGATAATGCGGCGCTCCAGCTGGCGGTGGCACCCATTGTCGTACTGTTGTTTTTTGCCGTCCGAGGGGGATTTCATTTTCAGATCCAGACGGGTGACTGGGTTCCGATCCTGTGGGTGGGAATTGTCAGTACGGCACTCAGTAATCTGCTCTTTTTTTCCACCATCGGCAGATTGCCAGCTCAGACCGTATCGCTCTGTGGATATCTGGAGCCGGCGTCGGCAGCAGTTTTGGCGGCTGTAATCTTAAAAGAAACGATGACCCCGGTGCAGATTCTTGGCGCAATACTGATCGTTGGCGGCGCTGTCTGGGGAGAAGGGCTGTACAGGAAATCATTTTATAGAAGAAAGGAAGAGAGGTAACGCCATATGGGAAAATTGGGTGGCCTGGATAAAAAGGCATTTGTAACACATGTGGATGATGTGGAGTGGAAAGAGGTCGGCGACGGTCTCAAAATCAAAGAACTCCTTTGTGAGAGAACAGCGGGGAAAACGGAGTTCTATTTCGGTGTGGCCCAACTGGAGGCCGGGCGGGATATTCCGCTTCACCGGCATAATCTTGCACACTGCAATTATATTCTGGAAGGTGAAATCTGGGCACGACTGGGCCGCCAGCGCTTTCAGCTGGAGGCGGAAGCGTCCAATTACTTTTCGATTGGAGTCCCGCATGCATATGAAGCATCCGGCAGTAACGGTGTCCGTTTTCTATACTGTTTTGCGACAGATAATGAAACCGGTGAGAATATCCAGTCTGAACCGGTCGCAGAGGAGGTGGCACGGGCTTATTATCAGCCCAACTGTCCTACGGACCTGATGAATCCCAGCGGAGCAGGTGGTTCCAGATGGGCAGCAGCCGGAGATGCAGATCCGTACATCATGGTGGAAGCTGCACAGGGGTCCCGCAGTCAGTTCTTTACATCTACCTTTGACGAGGGAAAAGGATGTAAAGAGTTCTGGTGGGGACGCTGCATTACCAGACCGAATTGCCGTTATACACCGCATTTCCATGAGCAGCCTGAAATTTTCTACATTCTTTCGGGCCACGGTACGATGTACGGCGGCAGCGAAATCTTCCAGGTGACTCCGGGTTCGCTTTTTTATGCCCCCAAGAACTGTATGCACGGTATGGTGAATGACGGAAATGATACGCTGCTGGCGCTGTACGCCTGCAATCTGGAGGTAGCCGGTTCTTCTTATAACAGAGAAGAAATAGCCGATGTTCCGATTGTCGCTCCTGCTGACCGGACAAACCTGATGCTGAGCAAAGTATGATCAAATGAAAAAAATCAGAGAGCAGCCGGGGGGATCCCCGGCTGCTTTTGGCACTCTGTAGGTTTGTCAAACATATGTTACAGTGACATCAGATAATTATCCAGTACCTGTTTTGGGGTTTTCCATCCAAGTGGGCGCATAGGAAAGTTATTATAATCTCTGCGGTTATAGAGTTTTAACTGTTTGCTGAAGTCTTCAAAAGAGTAAAAACTGTGGACAGCATAGAAACGCTCATTGTCTTTCCTGTGGCTTCGCTCCACTTTGCCATTATGCCTTGGAGTAAATGGACGTATCAGCTTGTGCCTGATGCCGTATTCCTTAAGCCGGACTTGAAAGATGGTAGGTTTATCCGAACCGCCGTAAGAGCTGAAGCGTTTGGTAAATTCCTGACCATTATCAGTCTGGACACATTCGACAGGGCAGGGAAACGCTTTGATAAGATGCTCAAGGAACAAGGCAGCGGAATAGGAGCTGTGTTCTTCAAATGCTTCCACAAACCGCCATCTGGAGTACTCATCAATGGCGGTGTACTGATAAAACCGTTGGTCTTTGGCTTCATTCATGAGACAGGCAGAAGGGACAAATTTCACGTCAATCTGAATCCGCTGTCCGGGATAGGCCATCTGCTCATAAGGCTTAGGGATGTACTTGGGATTCGGAGGATGAACAGCCATAATCCCCTGTTTTCTAAGGAAACGGTAAAGCCCGGGAATAGAACGGGAATAACCGCGCTGCATAAGTTTTACCCAAAGGATGACTAAACCAGCCTCAGGATTACGTCTGCGCATATCGGTAATCATTTTGATCTCCTGAGGCGTATGCTGATTAGGATGGCTGTGTGGGCGTCTGGAGCGTTCACGGAGGGACTCCATAGAGCCGTCAAAGCGACGTTTCCAGCGATAGATATACTGCCGATTGGTTTTATATTTAACGGCAGCTTTGGTAACGCCATACTTCTCAGCGTAACGGATCAGGGATAGACGGTATCTCATATCTTGTGTTATACTAGCCATAGCAGGGAACTCCTTTGTTTATGTTGTGGTTGTGGTGACTAAAATATAACACAAAGGAGAGATCCCTGCATTTTAATTATTCAGTTGTAACATATGTATTGTAATCCTACAGGGATCCCCGGCTGCTTTTGGCACTCTATATTGACATATTACCTTGAAATGTTATAATAGACTATGGAAAAATGAGAAGATAAGGAAAGGTAGTGTGAATGAATCCAGATCCAATCAGCCGGGGTATCCGTTTAAAATCCTACCGGAAATCAAAAAAAATGACGTTAAAAGAACTGTCGGAGGAAACCGGACTCTCTGTTGGCTTTCTGAGCAAGATCGAGAATGGTTTCGGAAATCCTTCTATTAATAATGTCCAGAAAATCTGTTATGCACTGGGAATAACCGTCAACGATCTGATGATTACCAAAACGGAAGAGGAACTTCTCAGTACGATCAACAAGGATTCATCCTACGTCGTTCGCCAGTCTGATCGCTGTTTGCTCTATGATTTTTCCGGTTTTGTTCGATTTGAAAGTCTTTTTGAGGGAGACCCTCATTTTTCGCTGAATGTATTGACGCTGGAGGGAGACACCAGCAACTGCTTTCGTTCTGCACACAGTCATGATGAAATTGGAATTGTTGCAAAAGGAACACTTCAGACCATACTGAACGACAGCGAAGAAATTATCCTTCAGGAGGGCGACATGATCCTGATTCGCGCGCAGACCACCCACACGTTATCCAGTGCTACGGATGATACCTGTATCAGCTACTGGCTGGAGTTTAAGAATAAAGACTGATATGAAAAGGACGCCTGATTGCTGGCATTTTATCCAGCTTCCGGCGTCCTTTTTATATTTGCATAGGAATCAGTTATTATTATTGACAATCTCCACCCAGTAGCTGACGCAGTCTTTTTCAGAAACGCAGGCCACGGTATGATGTTGGTTGGCTCGGAGCATCAGTGCATCTCCTGCGGTCAGAATATATTCCGTTTCATCTTCAAAGGTCACGGACATGGAGCCGCTTGCTACAATTCCCAGTTCATCATAGCTGTACATGGCGCTGTACTGTTCCTGTGCGCCTCCCGTCAGCGTCATGGCATTCACTTTGAAATTGGGATTCCCTTCAAAGATGGATTCCAGACGTACGCTTCCGGAAAAATCATAGAGCAGACACCGCTCTGTGCTTTTAAGGACGTAGGAACTGTTTTTGTAAACATTGATCAGCAATTCCTCGTTGCTTTTCGGCGTCAGCAGATCGTTGGGAGTTACCTCCAGCACATAGCAGATTTTCTGGATATTATCTACGGAGGGGTTGCCCGTACCGTTTTCAATCTTGCTTAAAAAACCGATGGATAAACCTGTCCGGGCAGCCAGATCCTTCAATTTTAATCCTCTGCTCTGACGCCAGAATTTCAGGCGGGTGCCGAGGTTTTTCTGTTTATCTTCCATTGATTCACATTGCAGCGCGATAGATCTCTTCCGTGATTTCCGGAGTCAGTTTCACGAAGTTTCCGTGATTTGGAGCGCCATGGAACATGCTTCTTGCAAGTTCCGGAACATCTTCCATCTTTCCGCCGATTTCGCTGATCGTGGTTGGCAGTTTCAGCACGTCCTTAATAAAAACCTGCAGACGCTCGATGCCTTCCAGAGCTGTTGCCTCCGGATGCTCATAATCCATCTGGCAGCCGAAGATACGCGTAGCGAACATCACGAATCGTTCGGTCCCCTGAGTCTTCATCGCATACTCCATCCAGGAAGGAGTCAAAATTGCAAGTCCTGCTCCGTGAGAGCAGCCATAGTGAGTGGACAGCTCGTTCTCCATATGATGGGTTCCCCAATCCTGTGCGCGTCCAACGCCGGTCACGTTATTGTGGGCGATCGTGCCGCACCACATCAGGTTTGCGCGGGCATCGTAGTTATCCGGTTCCAGCATTGCACGTTTTGCTTCCTTCAGAACAGTCAGCATACAGGATTCGAGCAGACGGTCGGTAAACTCAACCTCCGGTGTATGGCTGAAGTAGCGCTCCATACAGTGGGAGAAGATATCGAATGCACCACTGGCGGTCTGATAAGGCGGAAGTGTACAGGTGAGTTCCGGGTTCATGACAGCGAATTTCGGGCGAAGGACATCGCCGTCTGCACAGCGTTTGTACATACCATTTTCATTGGTGATAACGGCATCTGTGGAAGCTTCACTTCCGGTAGCTGCCAGTGTCAGGACTACGCCGATCGGCAGAGACTGCTGCACCTGTCCCTGTGTACCATCATAGAAATCCCAGAAATCGCCGTCATAGAGAGTGCCGAATGCGATGGCTTTGGAAGAGTCGATTGCGCTGCCGCCTCCTATGCCGATCACGAAGTCTACTTTTTCCCTGCGCGCCAGTTCGATGCCTTCATAAACCTTTCCGCTAAGCGGGTTCGGTTTTGCACCTCCCAGTTCAACATAAGAGATTCCCTCTGCGTCCAGGGATTTCTTTACCCTGTCCAGCAGTCCGGAACGTACGACGGAACCGCCGCCATAGTGCAGAAGCGCCTTTGTGCCTCCGAACTTCTTTACACATGCTCCGGTCAGTGACTCAGCGTCTTTTCCGAACTGGAACCAGGTTGGGCTGTAGAATGTAAAATTGTCCATTTGTGTTTCCTCCATTCATATAATTTTCTTGTACTGTTTTCCTGAAAGGAATATTTTTCTTATATTATACCATGAAATCACAGCTTTACAAGTGAATTTCCGGAATTTCAGGAAACTTTTTCAAATATGCAAATTCATCCAATGTACTTCCGATTATTGGTATCTCTGAGAAGGGGTAAATGCTCACCGGCAGCCGCAGCCGCCAAAGGAAGAAATCTCCGTACGTCCAATGATTTCATCCTGCACCTCTTTGCCGAGTTCGACAAAGAATGCGGTGTAGCCGGCAACACGGATCAGAAGGTCACGGTGTTCATCCGGGTGTGCCTGGGCAGCCAGAAGTGTCTCTTTGTCGACCACGTTAAACTGTGAATGGTAAATGTCCAGGGTACACTGTGTTTTTAGCATATTCATCATGTTGCGAAGACCGGATTCTCCCTGCAGGATTGCCGGTTCGATCTTCATGTTCAGCTGTGTCCCCTGCGTAAACCGTGCGTGTGGAATGTGGCTGACAGACTTCAGAAGAGCGGTGGGACCGTTTACATCCGTTCCGCCGGTGGCGCCGATTCCGTCTGTCAGAGGTGTTCCCGCGTAATGACCGGAAGGCAGTGCACCGACCCATGCGCCGATCGGGGTGTTGCCGGATACAGGCAGCATACCGGTCGTCATCTTGCCGAATTTGGTATGATATGTTTCAAAGGTATCGGTCACATAAGTAAAAAGTTCGCCTACGCAGAAGTCTGCACGCTCATCGTCATTGCCATACTTGGGGGCATCCATACACATCTGGTGTACGTCTTCGTAGCCTTCAAAATTGGCGTCAAGTGCCTTCAGAAGTTCATCCATGGTGAGCTTTTTCTCGTCATAGATCAGATACTTGACAGCTGCAATGGAGTTGATAATATCAGCCTGCCCTACGGTGATGACACCTCCCCCGCAATTGTATTTTGCGCCGCCTGCCGAATAATCGATCCCCTGACGTATGCAATCGTGGTATCCCAGTGACAGCGCGGGAACGGTACGATAGTTGATACTCAGGTAATCCAGGAGCTGGTTGCCGGATACGACGACATCTACAAAGTAGCGGATATGAGTCTTGATGGCTTCGTAGAATTCCTCAAAGGTTCTGAAGTCTCTGGGATCGCCGGTCTGAACGGAGCACTGTTTGCCGGTGATACGGGATACACCGTTGTTCAGTGCCATCTCTACGATACCGCCCATGTTGATATCCGCCATATCGGTATATTGTTTCATTCTGCCGGACAGGTTCGTCTCCACGCAGCCGCAGGGATTCCAGTCCCACGCTTCGGACAGCGGCACACCCTTGTTCAGCATCATACGGATTCCGGCATCGTCATGATAGATGGCGGGCATAGACAATCCCTCGCGGATCGCTTCGCATCCTTTTCTCAGTAAAGAATCAGGATTCTTGGCGATGTTGTAGCGAATGGAGAGGTTCGGTTCCTTAAAACGGACATCCTGGGTGGCCTGGATGGCTATGTAGGACAGGTCGTTGGTTGCGTCGTTGCCATACTGATCGATTCCGCCGACACATACCTGTACCGTAATGCAGTAACCAGCTGCGAACTGTGCGGTTACTTCGTCCTGGAAAAGGGAAAGTTCTGCGATCTTGATCCACATACAGTCGAACAGCTCCTGAGCCTCGTCCGGTGTGATCCGGCCTGCATCCAGATCAGCTTTGTAGTAAGGCCACAGATACTGATCAATCCGTCCCAGGTTGTAGGAAGATGCATTCTGTTCCATATAAATAGCATATTCATATGACAGCATCGATTGAAGTGCCTCATACAGAGTACGTGCCGGATGCTCCGGTACGCGGCGGTTTACTTCGGCAATTTTCAAAAGTTCGGCCCTTCGCTTTTCATCTTTGCACTCTGCAGCCATCTGCTCCGCCAGATCTGCGTGGCGGTTTGCCAGCGCGATGATCGCATCAGCGGCAATGATCTCGGATTTATAGAAGAACATTTTTTCCAGATCACCCACGTGAGAATCATCCAGCTGTGCCAGGGCTTCCTCGGCTTCCTTTTTGATTCCTCCAACTCCCCTGGACAGGATCATTGGCCAGTCCGGGGTCGTCTCACCGTAGCCGCGAACAGCCTTCCGGTCGATATAGATCATGCCGTTATCACGCATGGTACGCATATCTTCCGGGGCGAGCCTTTGCCAGCGGTCTAAAAGACATTTGTTTTTCCAATAGTCGGAAACCTCTTCTGTGAAGACTTTTTTGCCTTCTTCGCTTAAAAAGAAGGGGTCAAATTTACGGTTGCTGATGGTATCAAGCTCCCGGTCCAGGATGGAACAGGAACTGTCTGCACAGAGGATACCGGCACGCGGTTTGAATGCCGCGCCGCCCACCAGCAGCTCATTGTCCTGAATAAAAATATTTTTCTTCAGGCACTGATGCCGAAATCCGGTCGCTTTCTGGATGATCCAGGGTTCGCCTTCGCTCTCCTTGAAGCCTTCGGTGAGATATTTGGCGTTGTAAACATCCATGTCCACGCGTGTGTCAAGATACTGTTTCCTTAAAGCTTCAATTCTGGAAATATAAGCTTTTTCCATGTGCTACCTCCTAAAAAGAGTGAAAAAATTGTGATCAGGTATATCTTGCACGATATGCAAATATTAGTTGCCTAAAATATAATTTTATTATACAATAATGCTGAGACAAATGCAATGCCCTTGCCCTTTTAAAACAGAGGAATTTAGATAGGATACCGGGATAAAACAGGCAAATAATCCAGTAAATATGCGGTATTTTGTATGGGCGTTGAAAGGCTGCCGGATGCTTGCCGGGACGATCACGGCGCTTGCGGGAGTGTGGTTGACACAGAGGAAAATAAATAAACTATAGGAAAAATTTCTTGTGAATTGTGCAGCGATTTCGGAGAAAAAACGGGAGTATAAAAGATATGGCGGAAAGAAAAAGCAGTCTGACCGAAGGGTCAGTTGCAAAAGGTTTGTTTTTATTTGCCCTGCCCTTGCTGGGAAGTAGTTTGATCCAACAGTTGTATAATACTGTGGATCTTATTTTTGTTGGTAATTTTCTGGGCAAATCCGCAGCGGCTGCCATCGGATCCACCACATTGATCGTCAACTGCATCATCGGATTTTTCAATGGCATGGGAATGGGCGTGGGAGTCCTGACGGCCCAGTTCTATGGTGCTGGGAAAAAAGGCAGGATCAAAGAGACGGTGCATACGGCCGCAGGGCTGACCCTGCTACTCTCGTTGATTATTACCGCGGCGGGATGGATTCTTTGTCCTTATTTGCTGACCCTGCTGAAGATTCCTGTGGATATCCAGGTGCCTGCGGCTACCTACCTGCGAATCTACCTGCTGAGCATTCTGTCTATTGTAGGCTACAATATGAGCGCCGGCGTTTTAAGGGCTCTGGGCAATTCCAGGACACCTATGCTCTGCCAGCTGCTGGGGGGAATTATAAATGTAGTGGCAGACGCACTTTTTATCTGCGTATTTGATATGGGGATTGCAGGGGCAGGCCTGGCAACAATATTTTCCCAGACCCTGGCGGCAGTATTGACTATTCTGTGCGTCTGCAGACTTCCGAAAGAATACCGGCTGGAACTGCGCAAGGTGACCATCAGGCCGGAAATGTCAAAAGCAATCTTTAAGATCGGCATTCCGGAAGCCGTCCGCTCTATGATGATCACATTTGCGAATCTGATGGTACAGACCCAGATCAATATCCTGGGGGTAAACTCCATGGCGGCCTATGCTTCCTATACAAAAGCCGAGGGGTTTCTGTACCTGCCCCAGTGGGCTATCGGACAGGCAAACACCACGTTTGTGGGACAGAACCTGGGGGCGCGGAATGTGGAGCGGACGAAAAAGGGGACGCGGACAGCCATTATGATGGTGATCGGAATAACGATAACGATCAGCGCAATCATTCTGATCTTTCCGGAGCAGGTGTTCCGGTTGTTCTCAAATGATCCGGAGATCATCACACTGAGTGCAAAAATCGGCTGTACGACATTTGGACTGTATTTCCTGTATGGCATCGTGGAAGTAACCGCAGGTGCCATCCGTGGATCCGGGCGCAGTACTCCGCCCATGGTCATTCTGATGATCAACATGTGCGGTGTGAGGCTGATCGTTCTCCACCTTCTGCTGAAATATTTTGATACAATTGACAAGATTATACTCGTTTTCCCGATTACGTGGATCTGTTCCAGTCTGTCCATGCTGCTCTACTATCGATTTGGAAAATGGAAGACGTCCGCCTTGCTGGACAGTAAAAAGCTGTAGGGAAGAAACCCGGCCGTCAGGGTCCGGACAGCGGTGTTATTTTTCTGACTTTCTGTCATATGGTATGATCTGCCGGATCATATAATGAATATGAATTCTTATTTGTAACTACTGATTTGATGTAACAGCTCAGATGAGGAAAAATTTGTACAAAGCCGGGCAGGAGGATGCTCCGTCTGAACTGTTACAATTTGTAAGCGAGAGGTGCAGGAATGATTGTAGGAGTAATTGGAACTGGAACGATGGGGCGGGGAATTGTGCTTGCGTTTGCTCAGGCTGAGGGTTACGAAGTTTGCTTGTGCAGCAGAAAAGAGGAAAGTGCAAAAAGCGGAAAAGAAAAAATTGCGCAGGCATTGGAGAAACGCGTAGGGAAAGGAAAGATCACGAAAGAGAAAGCGGAAGAGATTCTGGGCAAAATTAAAACAGGAACAAATGAAATATGTACTCAGGCAGATCTTGTCATTGAGAGTGTTCGGGAGGATATGGACACCAAAAAAAATCTGTTCAGTGAATTGGAGAGAATCTGTCCTGAAAATTGTATATTTGCAACAAATACCTCGGCTTTGTCGATTACGGAGATGGGACAGGGTTTGAGTCGTCCGATTGTGGGCATGCATTTTTTTAATCCCGCCGAGGTGATGAAGCTCGTTGAGGTAGTGGAAGGTATGAATACGCCGGAATCTTTAACCGCACAGGTGAAAGAGATTGCCGAGAGCATTGGAAAAGTACCGGTTCAGGTGGAAGAATCTGCAGGTTTTGTAGTAAACCGTATTTTGATTCCCATGATAAATGAAGGAATTTTGCTCTATGCGGAAGGAGTGTCTTCCGTGAAAGAGATTGATACGGCCATGAAGGCGGGGGCTAACCTTCCGATGGGGCCATTGGAACTGGGAGACCTGATCGGGCTGGATGTCGTACTGGCGATTATGGAAGTTCTATTGAATGAAACAGGTGATCCCAAATACAGACCGCATCCGCTGCTGAAAAAAATGGTGCGCGCAGGTCAGTTGGGAAGAAAAAGCGGCAGTGGTTTTTACTGTTACGCTTAGGCGGAAAATACCAATTGAATGTTGAAGGATAATTATAGAGAAGAAACTCGGTTGAAAAGCTGCGTACCCATAAGGAAGTAATTCATTACCGCAGAACGGCATAGTCGAAAGGCTATGCCGTTCTGCTTTTCCTTTATTATTCCAACACTTGGACAAGGATTGATGATTGTTTTTATATTTTGTAATTATTATACTTGATTTATAAAAGAACAACAACTGTTGATTTAATAATAATGGAGGTGCTTCAAATGAAAAAAAGCAGTTTTGTGGCAATGGTCTTAGGAACAGTAAGTGCAGTTTTCTTTGCTCTCGGTATGTGCATGGCACTTATTCCGGAGTGGGACGCCTTTAAACCGGGCGTTATTTTCGGTTGTGCTGGTTTGTTTCTCGGTCTTTTAACCTTAATCGTATGGAGAAGAATGGAACATAAAAAACCTGTCCATTTTTCGGTAAAAACAGTTTTTACGGTTGTTATCGGCGTTGCCGGAGCTTTCGCACTGGGCGTAGGAATGTGCTTTAGTATGGTCTGGGGAAGAATGGTCATGGGTGTGGCAATCGGTCTTGTCGGAATTGTTATTCTGCTTTGTTTAATACCTTTAACAAAGGGCATTAAAGAGTGAGACACATTAAGGAGAAAATCTTTGATATACTCAAAAGCACAAAAATTGGTAATAGGCTGTTAAATGAGCAGCGATACAGAATGGTATCAGGCGCAGCTTTCGGCTTTGTTATCAATCTACTGTATGCACTCTATAATGGTGCGCTTGGTATCGTCTATCGGTCGGTATGGTTTATTACCATGTGTGCGTACTATATGATTTTAAGTACAACACGTTTTTCTGCCGTATTATGTGAACGTCAAAATAATAAGGGGGCTTCTAACGATATGGAATATTTTGTGATGAAGCTGTCCGGCGGTCTGCTGGCCGCATTAAGTCTTGTTTTGACCAGTGTAATATATATCAGTCTGGCAGAAAATATTGCAACCAAACATGAAACGATTGTGATGATTATGATTGCAACCTACACTTTTTATAAAATCACAATAGTAAGCGTTCGTGCAGTAAAGCATCATAAAAATCCGTCGCCGTTATTGACAGTCATTCGCAGTATCGGTTATGCGGATGTGTCAGCGTCTATTTTCACTCTGCAACGGTCTATGTTTATTTCCTTTGGCGAATTGACCGATAGAAAGGCATTTATAATGGATGTATTAACTGGCGCGGCGGTATGCCTGTTCATATTGGCACTTGGACTTTCCATGATAATCAAAGGAAAAAAGAAAGGAAAATGAATATGTCAAAATCAAAACTTGTAAAAGCAAATGAAAAAATCACAGAAAAAGTTGTTGGTACTTATGAGAAAATTGAAGATACAGTTGTCAGCAGCTACACAAAGATTGAAGATGCTTTTGTTGACCGCTATCTTACAAAAGACGGGGAAAGTATTGAGGAAGCGAAAGAACGGATAAAACGGATAAAACGGGAAACGGGCAACTTAAAATAAGCCGACCACTTTTTGAAATGACTGACTCTCCGCTTCTGTGGAAGACAGTAATGGAAGAGTAAAAGCTGTATTGGATCATAAGTAACTGGCCGGGGAGCCGGGACATCACAGTATGGAAATACTGCACGGTTGTTCCGGCTTTTTTTTGGTGATTTTTGCACAAAAAAACGCTTTACAAACAAATAAACTGGGAATATAATACAATTAATGGATGACTGAAAGTCAATGAAATTAAGTCAATGTACAAAGATCATTGAAACAAAGTCAAGGAATTCCAAACAGAGCTCTGCAACAGGTCCTAAAGAACTTGTCAATATGTGCCACAGGAGGTATAAAACGATGGATATGAGTTATCTGAAAGACATGCCAATTGCCATTCTCGGAGGAGGCGGTGTTGGTAAAACCATGGCGGGCGACTGCGCCCTGGCAGGAAAGAAAGTCCGCATCTGGGATCAGCCGGATTTTGCTAAGATTAACTTCCGCAACATTGAAAAGACCGGTATTAAACTGGGCGGTCATCAGTTCAGCTACTATGGATTTGAGAGATACGGTGTCGGACATGTGGAACTGGCCACTGACGATATGGCAGCAGCTGTAAAAGGAGCAGGTATTATAGTCGTTGCTACGGTAGCAATGGCTCATGAAAATATTTTCCGTGAGTTGATTCCGCTGCTTGAGGATGGTCAGGTAATACATATCTTACCGGATAACTGCGGCACCTTTATTTTTCGCAAATTAATGCGTGAAATGAATTGTACGAAAAATATTATTGTGGGTGCATGGTATACCGCTCCTTACGGTGTGCGTATCATAAAACGCGGCGGGGTTTTAACCAATGAATGCAAGGTTGAAGACCGCATCACCACCATCCGCGGTGCGGCTCTTCCTCACTCGGATACCGATGCATTTATCGAGTCTGCTCAGTATATTCCCGCGATGGATGCGATCCGCACCGGAGATGGATTTGTAAAAGGCACCACCGTTATAGACGTTAATCTGTCCAACGTCAATCCTGTAATCCATGTTCCGGGAACTGTTCTGGGTGCTGCGGTCATGCAGAACTTTGATACGGTCCTGGGACAGGATAAGAAGAACTACTCTCTGTATGGATTTGCGCTGTGTCCTGCGATCGCAGAGGTGCAGGCGGTTTTCTGGGAGGAGGAAAAGGCACTGGCTAAGGCTATGAATGTAGACATTTGCACAGTGAACTATGAAGACTTCTTTTCACGTACCACCATGTATGGCAAAGAGTATATGGGACCGGATTTTGCAGTGCCGTTTGAGGAGAAATATGAGAACTTCTATGGAGATGGACCTTTTGACCTGGAGAATCGTTACATCACAGAAGACGTTCCGGTAGGATGCTATCTGATTCAGCAGCTGGGCAGGAAGTACAATGTTCCGACGCCGACTGTCGACTGCATGATCTATCTGGCAAATGTGATGATCAAGAGAGATCTGATTGCAGGAAGCAAATATACTCTGGAGTATCTGGATATCGACCATATGGATGATGAACAGCTTCATCTCTATCTGAATGAAGGGGTTTATACAGCCAAATAAAGCTTCCATTTGAGTTTGAGCGCATGATAAAAAAGGGTATGTTTCTGACAGACGAAACATGCCCTTCTTTGTAAAGAGGCAACTATTCAGTGGAAGCTTATCTTCCTGCGTGCCAGGCGTCATACAGGAAAAGATTCTGAACAGTGATGCAAAATTTAAGGAGAAAAAGTATGGCAAAAGCGTATATAAATCGTATTGAGGCGTTGAGAAAACAATATCTTGATACACGGGTGGACATGGATGTTTATAATGCAAAATATCTTACCGAAGGGTTTAAAGCAACGGAAGGCCAGCCCTGGATCATACAGAAAGCTGCAGGATTTAAGAATCAGTGTCTGAAAAAGAATATCTTTATACTGGATCATGAGCTGCTTGTGGGCGGCGCGGCATTTAAGCCGCGTGCCGGTATTTTGTGTGCAGACAGTTCCTGTTCTATTCTGGACAGGGAACTGGATACCATCAGTACCCGCACATTCGATCCGTTTTACCTGGATGAAGAAGGCAAAAAGATTTTCAAAGAAGAAGTGTCTGATTATTGGAAGAACAAATGTCTTTTAGACCGCTGGCAGGCTATGATGCCGGAGAAGCTCAGGGACTTAAGAGACAGCGGAATGATCTATATCGACAGGAAAGCCGTTCGCGGCTATGGGGAGACGACACCTGGCTGGCCCGAACTGCTCTCAAAAGGCGTGGGCGGTTTTAAGAGAGAGGCTGAGGAAAAGCTTAAGCAGCTTACGGAATCACGTGTTGGGGACCTGGAAAAAATTTATTTTCTTAAGGCGGAAATCACTGCTGCTGAAGGAATTACTGCTCTGGCTAACCGCCATGCAGATCTGGCGGAGCAGATGGCAGAGGAATGTAAGGATGAGGTGAGAAAAAAAGAGCTTCTTAAAATAGCGGAAGTGAACCGCAGAGTGCCTGAACATCCGGCGAGCACTTTTTACGAGGCTGTCCAGTCTATGCTTACCTACGAATATGCAATTTATATGGAACAAAATGCTTCGTCTTATAATCTGGGACGTATCGATCAGTATCTGCTGCCTTACTATGAAGCAGATCTGAAGGCCGGACGCATTGACCAGGATGGTGCACAGGAGCTTTTGGACTGTATGTGGATCAAGATCGCTGAGCTGTCTCTGTTCCAGGATGAGGTAACAGCTCAGTTTGCAGCGGGCTACTGTATTACGGTACAGGTAACGGCAGGAGGTATCGACCAGTACGGAAATGATGCGGTGAATCCGCTGTCTTATATGGTGATTCAGGCTACTATGGATGTCCGCTTCAAAGAGCCCAACATGTCCATACGGTACAATATAGCGAAAAATCCGGATTCTTTCCTGCGCAAAGGAGCAGAAGGGATCAGAATGGGATTGAGCATGCCTGCTGTTTACCATGACGATGCCGGAATCAGGATGATGCTTAATAAAGGGGTGCCTTTAAGCGAAGCATGGGACTGGAATCCCTGCGGTTGTGTGGAGACGAACCTTTCCGGAAGAATGAAGCAGTATACGGATATGGCAGATGTGAATATGGGCGGCATCATTGAGATGGTACTGAACAATGGCGTCAGCCGCAAGACAGGCAGACAGGTATCGATTCAGACCGGCGATCCTGTAAATTTCAAGACTTTCGATGATTTCATGAATGCATTAAAAGCGCAGATTGATTACTTTGTCGATGTGGTAGTGTCTGGAAATCAGCTTCTGGATTATCTGAGCATGAACTATCGACCGGTTCCGGCGCTTTCCCTGGGTTATCCAAATTGTATGGAAGCAAAGAAGGATTACAGCGTGGGAGGTGCCAAATATAACTGCGGCGGCGGCGTCATCACGGTAGGGCAGGCGGATATTATTAATTCCGTTGCCGCTGTGAAATATCTGATCTTTGATGAGAAAAAGCTTGCCATGGATGAGCTGCTGCAGGCACTTGAGGCGAATTTTGAAGGCTACGAGGATATCCATCAGATGTGCATGGATGCGCCGAAATACGGAAATGACGAGGAAAAAGCAGACTTCTGCGTTGGGGAGATCTTCACCTATATAACGGACCAGTTTGAAAAGTACGATACAAAATTTGGAAAGATGACTACGGGAATGCTTCCTGTCTCCGGCAATACACCCATCGGTGCATGGGTGGGAGCTCTGCCGTCCGGCCGTTATGCGTGGACACCTCTGACAGATGGAATCGGAGCCACAGGCGGCACGGATGTGAACGGTCCTACTGCACTTTTGAAATCGGTGAGCCATATCCCGCACGCCCGGTTTACACAGGGAACACAGCTGAATATGAAGCTGGAGCCGGCGATTCTTAAAGGGGAGGCAGGTATCAGGAACCTGATGAATATGTTGAAAACGCAGTGTACACTGGACATTTACCATTCGCAGTTCAATGTTGTGGACAGGGAAACGCTGCTGGATGCACAGGCTCATCCGGAAGAACACCGTGACCTTCTGATCCGTGTTGCCGGATATACGGCATTTTTTGTGGAGCTGGGAAAAGAAGTACAAGATGAAATCATCGGCAGGACAGAAATCGATAACTGGGGGTGTGGATGTCGCTGATGCCTGGATCTTACCAAGGAAAAGAAATGGAGGGAACAGTACTCAGAATTGAGAGAAGTTCTATCTTTGACGGGGATGGTCTCCGAACTGTCGTTTTTTTAAAAGGCTGTCCCCTCAGCTGCTGGTGGTGTAATGCGCCGGAGAGTCAGAGTATGCTGATTGAGGGGACAACAGAAGAGGAAACCAGAAAGAAGATGTATGGCAGGCTGATGACGGTGGAGGAGGTACTGAAGGAAGTGCGTAAAGACAGTTCTTTTTATTTCCATTCGGGAGGCGGCATGACGCTTTCGGGGGGAGAACCCCTGTCGCAGTCATACTTTTCCAGATGCCTGCTGCAGCAGACGGAAAGAGAAGGGATTGACACAGTGGTCGAAACTACTTTTTACGGAGACTGGGGGGACATTGATCCGATTCTGCATCATGTTTCTGCGGCATACGTGGACCTGAAAATCATGAATCCAAAGGAACACAAAAAATACTGTGGAGTGGATAATAAAAAAATCCTGGAAAATCTGAAACGAACAAATGAGACGAATGCTGATTTTCGGCTGGTCATAAGGATTCCTGTGATACCGGGAATCAATGATTCGGAGGAAAATCTCCACAGGACAGGGGCTTTTGCCGGTCGGTTGAAGCACCTGGACGCTATAGAACTTTTACCTTATCATCGTCTGGGAGCAGGCAATTATCGGAAGCTGGGACGGGCTTATCTGCTTCCGGATCTTCAGACGCCTTCACAGGAAGAACTGGAGCGCTGCAGGGAAATCCTCAGTCTGTATGTAAAACGGGTAATTTAGCTGCATGAATGTAAGGGGTGATATGCATGAAACAGGATATCCAAATTAATCATTTTCAGGAGTGTCATGGACAGCACGCCCATGAATATCCACAGGTACTGATTCCTTTAAAAGCAAGTTTGAGGCTGGTTGCGGGGGAGGCGGAATACAGAGTGAGTTCCAGGGAACTCTGCTTTATTCCGGAGGGGATGGAGCACGCATGCGATTTTAAAGGAGAAATGCTGGCTTTGAATCTGGACGGACAGGAAATCACAAGACACCGTTATTTTCTGGCGGAGCCTTTTGTCCTGTCCATGAAAGGACAGATCCTGCAGCTGATACAGTTGATTCAGGCAGAACTGAGGGAGCAGCCGGAAAGTGAATCCGTGCAACACCTGTACCGCTATTTTTACAGTAAGCTGATGGAAGAGTGTATGCCTCCGTCCATCTGGTATATCAGCAATCATTATGATGCTCACATTACCATGGAGCAGCTTGCTTACATCGAAAGCTATAACGTGAAGTATTATAACGACTGGTTCAAGCAGAAGACCGGGGTGTCTCCGGGGTATTATCTGCGCAGGACCCGGATTGACAAAGCAAAAGAAATACTGGAGAATACGGAATTTGGAATGACAGAGATCGCGGTTATGATAGGATACAGCAGTAATTCCTCATTTACCAGGGCATTTCGAAGTATCACCGGCATATCGCCTGAGATGTACAGAAAAACGATATTCAATGGGGAGAGAGGGATGAGGAAAGCATTGTAAGTGTATTTCTTTTGCACGGTCAGCGGTATTTTTTTTCTGACTTTCTGCAATATGCCCTGAATCGACAGATAATATAATGGTTACACGGATTATTTGTTGAAGAAAGGAAGAAGGAACATGATGACAAAGAAAGAGTACATTGAAAGTTTAAGAAAACTAAATCTGGTGGTTTACATGTTTGGAGAAAAAATAGAGTCTGCGGTGGACCATCCGGTGATCAGGCCTTCCATGAATTCCGTCGCAGCTACATACGAGCTGGCCGAGTACCCTGAATACGAAGACCTTATGACGGCCACTTCGAATCTGACGGGGAATAAAATCAACCGTTTTACGCACATCCACCAGAGCACGGAAGATCTGGTGAAGAAGGTTAAAATGCAGAGAATGCTTGGACAAAAAACGGCAGCATGCTTCCAGCGCTGTGTAGGAATGGATGCCGGAAATGCAGTGTACAGTACCACCTATGAAATTGATCAGAAACTGGGAACACACTATTTCAATAATTTCGTAAATTTCTGGAAGAAGGTTCAGGAAAATGACTGGACAGTTGACGGTGCCATGACAGATCCGAAAGGAAACAGAGGATTGTCCCCGGCGGGGCAGGAAGATCCTGATCTGTATCTGCGGGTGGTAGAGAGAAGAGATGATGGAATCGTCGTAAGAGGTGCAAAGGCACATCAGACAGGCATTGTGAATTCACATGAAGTTCTGGTCATGCCTACCGTGGCTATGAAGCCCGAAGAAAAAGACTATGCAGTGTCATTTGCGGTACCTTCGGATGCAGAAGGGGTTTTCATGATCTACGGACGGCAGTCCTGTGATACGAGAAAGATGGAAGAAGGCGCGGATATCGATCTTGGCAACAGTCAGTATGGCGGACATGAGGCTTTGATTATCTTTGATAATGTTTTTGTTCCAAATGAGAGAATCTTCATGAACGGCGAAACGGAATTCTCAGGAATGCTGGTAGAACGGTTTGCATCTTATCACAGGCAGAGTTATGGAGGATGCAAAGTCGGGGTGGGTGATGTGCTGATCGGAGCGACGGCACTTGCCGCAGAATACAACGGAATTCCAAAGGCATCACACATAAAAGACAAATTAATTGAGATGACGCACCTGAACGAAACGCTTTATGCATGCGGCATTGCCTGCTCAGCTGAGGGGGCCCGGACGCAGTCGGGAAATTACTATGTGAATACACTGCTTGCCAATGTCTGCAAACAGAATATTACAAGGCTTCCGTATGAGATCTCCCGTCTGGCAGAAGATATTGCCGGCGGGTTAATGGTAACATTACCCTCTGAACAGGACTTCAGAAACGAAAAGATCGGTCCGTACATAGAAAAATATTTTAAAGGCGATGCGAAGATTTCAACTGAAAACCGTATGCGCGTTCTCAGGCTCATAGAAAATATCACCCTTGGGACTGCAGCGGTCGGATACAGGACAGAGTCCATGCACGGGGCCGGCTCTCCGCAGGCGCAGCGGATCATGATTTCAAGACAGGGAAATATCGAGAGAAAGAAAGAGCTTGCAAAAAGGCTTGCCAGGATCGAGGACTGAGTGATGGATGAGAGAATACGTGAGATTCAAGGTTTACTGGACAAACAGTCATTATGCACCGGCTCTGTTATAAAAGTCCAGAGCGTTGCGGATAACAAAGTGATTGTAAGGATGCTTGGCACCTGCAGCGGATGTCCGTCTGCGCAGCTGACAGTAAAAGAATCTGTAGAGACAGCGATTATAAAAGAGTATCCGTTTGTTGAAGAAGTAATTCTCGACACATCAGTGAGCGATGATCTGCTGTCATTTGCGAAAAAACTGCTGATGAATTGAATGAGTTTAAGGAGGACACTTATAATATGACAGATAACGTATATGTGATTGGAGCATGCCGTACAGCGATTGGTTCATTTTTAGGGACACTGAAGGGAGTAACAGCTGTAGAATTGGGTGCCCATGTGTTAAAAGAGGCAATAAAAAGAGCGGAAATTTTACCGGATCAGATAGACCAGGTGATTCTTGGCAACGTGCTGCAGGCAGGACAGGGGCAGAATCCGGCAAGACAGGTGACTGTCAACGCGGGACTGCCGATTGAGGTTCCTGCTTTAACGATTAATAAAGTATGTGGATCGGGATTAAACACGATAGCCCTTTCAGCTGCGCTTATAAAAGCAGGAGAGGCAGACTGTATTGCCGCCGGCGGAATGGAAAGCATGTCCGGCGCACCGTATCTGCTGCCCGGCTTGAGGGAAGGACAGCGCATGGGAGATGGAACCACGGTAGACAGTATGATTCACGAAGGGTTATGGGATGCTTTCAATGATTATCATATGGGTGTCACAGCAGAAAATGTCGCAGAGCAATATCAGATAACCAGGGAAGAGCAGGATGAATTTGCTCTGAAATCCCAAATGAAAGCAAAAACTGCATCAGAGACCGGAAAATTCAAGGAGGAGATTGTTCCTGTCAGCATTCCGCAGAGAAAAGGAGATGATATTGTCTTCCAGCAGGATGAACATATACGTCCAAATACGTCCGTTGAACAGCTGGCCAGGCTGAGACCTGCTTTTAAAGCAGGCGGGACAGTAACAGCGGGCAACGCATCCGGTATCAATGACGCCGCATGTATCATGCTGGTGGTCTCTGAAAAATTTGTAAAGGAAAACCATCTGAAACCGCTGGCGAGGGTGGCGTGCAGCGCGTCCTGCGGAATAGATCCCAAGATTATGGGACTGGGTCCTGTACCGACGATAAAGAAGCTGCTGAAAAAATCGGAACTGCATGTAGATGACATTGATTTATTTGAAATAAATGAAGCGTTCGCGTCGCAGTCGATCGGTGTTTTAAGAGATCTTGAGATTCCGGATCACAAGGTCAATGTAAACGGGGGAGCCATCGCACTGGGGCATCCCATCGGCGCATCGGGTGCCCGCATTGCTGCTACTTTATTATATGAAATGAAAAGATCCGGCAGGCGTTTTGGTGTCGCAAGCCTGTGTATCGGGGGCGGCATGGGAGAAGCTGTATTGTTTGAAAGAGACTCCTTGTGCCAGTAAAAGATGCAGGTTCCATGGAGGCCGGCCATTGAGAGCAGAAAATATAAATTTTCTAAGCGTTTTTCAAATTGTGGACGTATCATACAGATGTTACAATCGTGATATCAAACAACAATGGTTCACATTTTGAAAGGGGTATGAAAGATGGAAATGACATCAAAAGAACGCTTAAACTGTGTACTGGAGGGAAAAACACCGGACCGCCTGGCGAGCTCATTCCTGATCAATCCGTATTATACGAACAGCCTGCCAGGTAAGCCGGATCCGATCGAGTTTATGAAAGAACTCGGAGCAGATATTATTGATCGCGATGGACCGCTGCCGTATAAGATCGTGCTGTCGGGGGGCGTGGAATATACGGACGTATATGAAAACGGTGAAACCGTCCGCACATACACCACACCTGTCGGAACGATTTATGAATCATTTGCAGGTCCGATGCTCTGGGGATCAATCTCCGCACGTAAATCAAGTTTCGTTAAGGAGCTGGAAGATTATAAAATTCTGCAGTATGTCTTTGAACACATGGATTTTGAACCGGATTACAGCTGGTATGAAGAGCGGATGGAACTGATCGGTGATCACGGCATTGTTGTGCCGCAGGCGACGGAATTTCGGTCCTCACTGGAATATCTGCTGGAAGATAATCTGCAGCGCACGATCATAGATCTGTCTGAAGAACCGGAAATCGTAGAAGAGTTCATGCAGGTACTGAAGGCCGCTAATATGCGGGCGTGCCGTGTTGCGGCGGGCTGTCCCGCGACTTACTTCAATGTGTGGGAAGATTCTTCGACAACACTGCTCTCACCGGCGTGGTTTGAGGAGTATGTGCTTCCTGAGTTTCAGGAATTTACGGATATTCTGGCGGCGAATGGGAAAAAACTGATCCATCATTCCTGCGGAAAGATTAAGAATCTGCTGCCACTCATGAATCAGGAGAGCGTAGCAGCGTTTGAATCGGTGACACCTGCACCGGTGGGAGATATTCAGATCAGAGATTGTTACGATGCGTGGGATGACAAATTTGTAGTCATCGGCGGACTTGATCCGACCTTCCTGATACGCTGTACGCTGGAGGAACTGGAGCAAAGAACGGTTGAGACGATCGAGAGTCTGGGCGACCACAGGAGGCGGTTCGTGCTGGCGAACGGCGACAGTCTGCCTCCGCGTGTCGATCCACAAAAACTGTATAAAATGATTGAAATTGCAAAACGCTATACGTTCTGAGGCTGATTTGGCTTAGTAAGCTTGCGGAAACGGGACGGTGAGATCCCCATTTTCTTTTTGAAGGAGACGATGAAATTAGTCTCGCTGTTGTAACCGGTCTTTTCTGCGATCTCCCGGATGGGCATGACAGTTGCATAGAGCAGCCATTGGGCATAGTCAATGCGTTTCAACACGAGGTACTCGTGAGGGGAATAGGTAGTAGCTTCCCGAAACTGCCTTGAAAAATGGGAGCTGCTCATGCCGGCACAGGCGGCAATGTCCGTGACGTTCAGGTCTTCGGAAAGATGTTCGCTCATATAGCAGAGAGCCCGGTCGATGGGAGTGCTGCCGCCGGCTGCCCTGGCATCAGAAGAACTGCCCGGCTGTGCTGTTGAGTGGTAAGCGGTGCAGAGCAGCTGGTATACCATCTGAGAACGAGGCACTTCTCCGGTGCCTGTCGTGGGCTGGCAGGAGTTGATGAGCTCTTGGAATTTATGGTGGAATGCTGCCGTCTGGACGATGTTAAAGACATTTCCGTGTTCAGCGAGGATGTGCTCGCAGAACGTGCGGGAATTCACTCCGTCGATGTGCATCCAGTAAAATTCAGTGTTTTCCTGCGCACGATATTCATGCGGAAGCAGACAGTCCACCAGAATCACCTGATTCTGAACTGCCTGCATGGACACACCGTTTAGGGTAAGTGACATAGAACCACTCTGTACATACATCATCAGCATTGTCTGGCGTGAAGGGTGGCGGCCAAAAGAGGTGCTGCCGTTGAACATATACTGCGTGTTGCAGAAATAATGGCCGCAGCGTGTGATATAATATAATAGTTCGCGTGCTGTTTCTGACGGTGTAAGAAAAAATACTTCCGACTCTGAACTGACGCCTTTTTCATTTGTTTTCATGCGCTCCTCCGCAATCATCAGAATTATCGTAACTTTATCATAAAGGAAAAAATACGAGATTACAAGAGATATCAAATGTATGTCTTAAAAGGAAATAACAAAAGACCCGCGAGAGCGGGTCTTTTGTTTTAATGAGGGGGGAGATAGTGAGTGGTTAATCAACTATCTGATATGTAGTATACAGTAGAAATGTGACGAAAGTGTGGAGAAAATCTAAAATAAAACATAAAAGTCTTAAGCTGCAATAAAGATGGACAGGGATTATAAAAGACTGTAAAAAATATGTGCTGCTGATTAAGCAGAACATCACAAAAACAAAGACCCGCTCTCGCGGGTCTCTGTTTTTAATGAGGGGGGAGATAGTGAGTGGTTAATCAACTATCTAATACATACTATACAGCATAATTGTGATAAAACTATGGATAAATTCTAAAATAAATCGAAATATTCTTAAGAAGAAGTAAAAAATACGCAGAACGTCACGGGTTATTCCTATTTAGAATGCAGTATCTCAAAATATAGAGGGACATTAAAATATAATGACGGTTTTCCGGGTTATCGTATTCCAGATCAACCACAGCTGAGATTTTGTCCAGACGATAACTCAGGGTATTGCGATGTATGAACAGGGATTTTGAGGTCCTCAGCAGATTGCGGTCATTGGACAGGTACTGGAACAGCGTGTTGATATAGTCTGTACCATTTTCCTGGTCCGTTTCATATAGTCGCAGAACGCCTTCGTGACACAGTTCGAAGATGGAATGTCCCTCTACGATTCTCGAAATAATGCTGTAAATACCGTAGTCATCATTGATGAAAATGTGATTATCCGGTGACAGCTTTTGTCCGATCGTCAAGGTTTTTTTTGCCTGCTCAAAATAAATATGCAGGTTGGTCAGGTCATGAAAGCTTTTGCTGAGAGCTCCGCGAATCTGAAATTTATCGGCGAAGCTGTATAAGTCTCTGCGAATGTCCGTGGTATCCGGAGCGTGATAGATAGCAGCCAGATAATGTTCTGCTTCAAAAACACTGCAGTCCAGATTTGGGTTCTGGCTTAGATGATTGATGATCAACTGCTTCTTGTATTGCGAATCTTCTGCACAGTCAATCAGCAGAAGCGCGAAAGTATCATCAATCTTCCAGTCAAAATAGGAAAGCTGATTCTGTATTAAGTCCCGGTTGCATAACCGTCTGTTTAATATATCACGTAAAAAACCTTCGTGGAAGGTGCCGAACAGCGTAACATTGCCGGGATTCTTTTCGAGATAGATAGAAAGCATCCGCCCCAGCGCTTCTGCGATTTCAAGATGTGTGCGGGTGGGGGGTGAATAGACTCCGACAATGAACAGATGTGCCAGCAGCTGGCAGCCATGAAAAATATTTTTGCAGGTGTAGGGAAGATTGAAGGTTTCTGTCGGATAGGTAAATGATTCCCGGGTTTTATTCATATAAGCAAGTTCCCCGGTGTCGATCAATTTCCGGACGATATTCATTGGCATGTAACCGTATTTGATCTGATAGTTCCAGTTTGCGCTGATATCATCCATCAGGGTTGGTGATGTGTGTGCGATAAGTTTCAGTGTGGTATCAGCGAGATACACGGTATCACGTGTGACCATATGCGAAAGATTCAGAATGTCTGTAAGCGGGCGCTCTCGTGCGATGGCATCCAGAACAGAGGTTTCCCAGGACTGGAACTGCCGGAACAGGGATACGACATCGTTAAACAAGTCTGTCATACAGTACTGACAGGGGACAACGATGGCTTGTTCCGGAAAATTCAGGTGTCCCGGACCGCGCGTAATGCAGGAGATGCCCGGGGTTTCAGAAAAAATCCGGGGTGGCGCAGCATCATCCAGAACGACGTAAAGAACATCATTTCTCGGTGGGATACTGCCTGCTGAAAATATCTGAACCTCCGTCAGCCCGGGGCTGGATGAGCCCGTCAGAGATAATGCCGGGTATTGCTCCGCCAATTGTTCATATATAAGCCGGAGTGACAGCCTCATGAAATCTACCTCCTCAAAAATATTCGTATAGGGACATTCTATAGAATATAAGGAAGGTGTGCAAGCGGAATATTCATGAGGAGTGCAATTGTGCAATTTTGTACAGTTTACAATATGAAATTGTATGGTCATGGCATTATTCTGATCAGGCAGGACTGGTATAATATAGTCATAAAAAGCAAAAGAAAATCAAAATGGAGGGTTTCACATGGAAAAGACAAAAGATTCCAGACGGTGGCTGCTGCTGCTTCTGATGCTCGCGGCATTTGCAGTTACTTTTATGACCAGATTTGTCTGGTCACCGCTCAACACAACGGTAACGGAGGAACTTGGACTGTCAAATGTCGCAGCAGGTTCTTTTATGTCGGCATTTTTTATCGGCTACGTTATAACACAGATTCCGGGGGGAACACTGGCAGACCGTTTTGGGGTCAAATATGTCCTGTCGGCAGGTGTGCTTGTGACCGGTCTCGCTTCTATTGGAATGTCATTTATCACAGATTATACGCAGGGCATGATCTGTCGTGTCATCACCGGTCTTGGAGCGGGCGTGGTGATGGCGTGCTGCAGTAAAGTTATCAGTGAATATTTTGAACAGAAAGACAGGGGGATCGCTTTTGGTATTCTGCTCGTCGGTCCGACAGTGGGACTTACGGTCGCTAACAAACTGGGAGCAAGGCTGCTGGTTGATTACAGCTGGCAGGCAGCATTTCGCGTGGTTGGCTATATCGCCATAGCCATCGCGATTCTCATATTTGTGACTGTAAAAAATATTAAATCAGAAGCAATCGGGCAAAAGGTGACGCTCCTGACGGGACTGAAAATTGTGTTTACGACACGGAACCTGGTCTGTGTCTGTTTCGCCGGTTTTTTCTATATGTTTCTGAATCTTGGCGTGTCCACATGGGCCAACACTTATCTGGGCAGTATTGGATATGAAACAGTACAGGCGGCAGGTGTTATGAGCATTTACAGTATCGGTGGGATTATCGGCTCACTGCTGACCGGGATTATCGTAAAAAAATTCAACATGAATGTAAAATTCTATCTGATCGGCGTATATATCCTGATTGCCGTTGTGACACTGATTTTTGGTTTCCAGACCAATCTCGGCATTTTGAAGGCAGCAGGCTTTGTCTATGGTTTTGCAACATATCTTCCGAATGCACATCTGAATGCGCTGATCACAAAATATGCTCCCGATCATCTTGCCGGATCGGTGATGGGAGTTCAAAATTGTGTCTTCCAGATGGCATCCATTCTGTCACCGATGGTTGTCGGCTGGACGGTCGATCTTACAGGAACATTTAGAACGTGCTGGTTTTCACTGGCGGTAATGCCGGTCATCGGCCTGGTATTCCTGTTTATTTTAAGAGAGCGGAGGGAAAAAATATGATTTCAAAAAAAGAAAATGCATTAAAACTGTATCGCCATGAAATGCCGGAGTTCCTTCCGATCATGGGGGAGGGTATTATCAATAATGTTCCGGTCAGCGGCTATCTGGAACGGGCAGCCGGCGGCAGGGATGGCTATGACTGGTTTGGAGTACACTGGATGTGGAAAGAAGGGGAGCCGGCGCCTGTCCCGGGACCTGATTTTCTGCTGAAAGATATTGCGGATTGGCGTGAGGTCGTGAAATTTCCGGATCTGGAACAGTTTGACTGGGAACAGGCGGCAAAAAAAGACCGGATTTTGGAATTTAACCGCAGTGATGCCCTGCTTTATCAGATGATACACAATGGTATCTTTGAGCGCCTCCACACTTTTATGGGGTTTGAGGATGCATTGTGTGCCCTTTTGACAGATCCTGATGAGGTAAAAGAATTTTTTGAGGCAATGGCCGATTATAAATGCCGTCTGATCGACAAGATCGCCGAGTACTACAGACCGGATATTATCTGCTATCACGACGACTGGGGAACGCAGCGTGCCCTGTTCTTTGCACCGGAAGTATGGAGGGAGCTGATAAAAGAGCCGACCAGAAAAATTGTGGAACATGTACACAGCAAAGGAATACTCTTTGAACTTCACAGCTGTGGAAATATCCAGGATCTGATACCGGAAATTGTGGATGACCTGAAAGTTGACGGGCTGAACATTATGAAACTGAATGATATTCCGCGCATGAAAAAGCTTACGGGGACGAAAGTGGTCTATAATGTATACTTTGACACCCAGAAGCTGGATGTGATGGAAAGCGCAGGTACGCTGACTGAACGTGCTGTCAGGGAAAGCATTCGTGAAGAAATTATGGAGCTTTCCGAAGGAGGCTGCTATATTCCGGCCCTTTTGCTGGTACGCCCGGAGTGGACAGATATTATTATGGATGAGTATGAGTCATGCAGAGAAAAATTATATAAATAGAACAAAAAAACGGAGACCCGCTTATGCGGGTCCCTGTTTTTTTAAATGAGGGGGGAGATAGTGAGTGGTTAATCAACTATCCAATACCTACTATACAGGAAAATTGTGAGGAAAGTGTGGACATTCCATAAAAGAAACAAAAAGATTCTTTAGAAATTATTAAGATGCCAGGAAAGGTTTCTGTATGTGAACACGGACCCGTTTCAAGTTGAAAACCCTTTTTGAGTGTGATATTCTATAAGATGAGTTAGAATACGCAGAGTGTTCTGTCACGAAGCAGATGCAAAACGGAGGTGCGGCATGAAGCTTACAAAATTATTGGAACGTCTGGATTACGAGATAATAAACGGAAGTGAAGATGTTGAGATAACGGAAGTGGTGAACGATTCCAGAAAAGCCTGTGAAGGTTCGCTGTTTATCTGTGTCAGGGGAGCTGTCGCTGACGGCCATGTTTTTGTACCCGCCGTGGTGCAGCAAGGCGCAAAAGCGGTCGTTGTAGAAGAGGAAGTTCAGGTTCCGGCAGGGATAACTGTGATAAAGGTTTCGGACAGCCGGTATGCCATGGCTGTGATTTCAGCTGCGTACTTCGGATATCCGGCAGATAGTCTGCGGGTAATTGGAATTACCGGGACGAAAGGAAAAACAACGACTACCTATATGGTGAAATCGATTCTCGAAAATGCAGGGTATAAGGTGGGGCTGATCGGAACTATTGAGACGATTATCGGAGATGAAGTGATTCCGTCGAAGAATACGACACCGGAATCATTTACCGTTCAGAAGTATTTCAGGAAAATGCTGGATGCCGGATGCGACTGTGCGGTGATGGAAGCATCTTCGCAGGGATTCAAGCTTCACAGAACTGCAGGATTTACTTTTGATATCGGAATCTTTACCAATATTGAGCCGGATCATATCGGTCCGAATGAACATGCTGATTTTGAGGAATATCTTAAGTGCAAAAGCCAGCTGCTCAGGCAGTGCAGGGTGGGCATTGTGAATGCAGACGATGAGCATCTGGAAGACATGATCAAGGGACATACCTGTAAGCTGGAGACATTTGGATTTTCTGAGGATGCAGACCTTCGGGCAGTCAATGCACATCTCATCTCGAAACCCGGATATCTGGGTGTCGCATATCAGGTGGAAGGCCTTATGGATTTTTCCGTCGAGATTGACGTACCGGGAAAATTCAGTATTTACAATTCGCTGACGGCGATTGCTATCTGCCGTCATTTCAATGTTTCGGAAAATGATATCATTCAGGCACTGAAGCAGGCGAAAGTCAAAGGAAGGATTGAGATGATCAAAGTCTCCGATGATTTTACGCTGATGATTGATTATGCCCATAATGCGATGAGCCTGGAAAGTCTCCTGACAACGCTGCGGGAATATCATCCCCACCGGCTGGTATGTCTGTTTGGCTGCGGAGGAAACAGATCAAAGCTCCGGCGGTATGAAATGGGAGAAGTATCCGGCAGGCTGGCAGACCTTACTGTCATCACATCGGATAATCCGAGGGATGAGGAACCTCAGGCGATCATTGATGATATTAAAGTTGGAATTGAAAAGACAGACGGGAAATTTGTAGAGATTGCAGACCGGAAAGAGGCGATCGCCTATGCCATTCACCATGGAGAACCGGGCGATATCATTGTGCTCGCAGGCAAAGGCCATGAGGACTATCAGGAGATCAGGGGTAAGAAATATCCGATGGATGAAAGGGATCTGATCAGGGATATTCTGGAAGGAAAATAGCAGATGGAAAAAACATATGCAGATGTAATTGTGGACATTACCAGCGAAAAACTGGATCGGACATTTCAATACCGGATTCCTGAAGAACTCGAAAGTTCCGTGCGGATTGGAATACCGGTTCTGGTGCCTTTCGGCAGGGGAAACCGCATGACGAATGCATATGTAGTCGGGATCACACAGGAAGCGCAGTTTCAGGAAGACAGGATGAAAGAAATTGCGGCAGTTCCCGGGCGCCCTGTCGGTGTTGAGACCAGACTCATTGCGCTTGCTTCATGGATGAAGGAGACGTACGGTGCCACTATGATACAGGCGCTCAAGACTGTACTCCCTATGAAACAGGAAGTCAGAACGAAACAGAAGCGGACGATTTGCCTTTTGCAGAAGCGGGAGGAAGCACAGGAGTTTCTGCGGGAATGTGAGAAAAAGCATCGCACTGCCAGGGCAAGAGTGATGAAGGCGCTGCTTGAGCAGGGAGAACTGGATTATGCACAGGCACTAAGAGAACTGAACGTTACCTCTGCCGTGCTTGGTCCGCTCCTTGAACTGGGGATCATCAGTGTGGATTCTGAGACTCTGTACCGCTCGCCGAATCTTCCTGAATTTGATGAAGAACCGGAACCGGTTTTGTCAGAAGAACAAAAGCATGCTGCCAGACAGATCTGTGAAGAGATGAACAGTGACAGCCCCAGACCCTGCCTGGTATACGGCATAACAGGGAGCGGCAAGACTCGTCTTTATATGGAGATCATCGACCGTGTGCTGCGGGGAGGACGCCAGGTGATCGTCCTGATACCTGAGATCGCACTGACGTATCAGATCGCCGCGCGCTTCCGCCGCAGATTCAGGGGAAAAGCAGCTGTTATTCATTCACGTATGTCGCAGGGGGAGCGCTGGGACGCCTTTGAGCAGGCCAGAAACGGCCAGGTACAGGTGATGGTAGGACCAAGGTCCGCGCTGTTTACGCCCTTTCCGCAGCTGGGACTGATCATCATTGATGAGGAGCATGAGACCTCCTATAAAAGCGAAGGCACTCCGCGCTATCATGCCAGGGAAACTGCTGTCATGCGGGCGACACTGGAGGACGCTGCCGTGGTAATGGGATCTGCCACTCCTTCACTGGAAGCGTATTACCGTTGTCAGTCGGGGGAATACCGTCTGTTAACACTGACACAGCGATTTGGAAGCGGCATGCTACCGAGTGTATATACAGTGGATATGAGGGAAGAATTATCAGAAGGAAATACTTCTATTATAAGTCGTTCACTGCGGGATGCGATTCAGAAAAGACTGGATAACAGAGAACAGACGATCCTGTTTCTCAATCGCAGGGGCTATGCGGGCTTTCTTTCCTGCAGGTCCTGTGGCCATGTGGTAAAATGCCCCCATTGTGATGTTTCACTGTCGCTGCACCGTGGCGGAAAAATGGTGTGTCACTACTGCGGCTATACAGAAAAAGAAAATTCAGCCTGTCCGTGCTGCGGATCACGTTACATCGGGGCATTCCGCGCGGGAACACAGCAGATCGAGGACATGGTCAGGAGAATGTTTCCGCAGGCAAAAGTACTGCGCATGGATATGGATACAACCAGGAAGAAGGACAGTCATTCTGAAATACTGTCTTCTTTTGCCGGAGGAGAAGCGGATATTCTGATCGGGACACAGATGATCGTCAAGGGACATGATTTTCCCCGGGTTACGCTTGTGGGCGTGCTGGCTGCGGATCTATCCCTGAATGCAGACGATTACCGCTGCGCAGAACGCACCTTTCAGCTGCTGGTTCAGGCGGTTGGACGCGCAGGCAGGGGGAAATCACCGGGAGAGGCATTTATTCAGACGTACCAGCCAGAGCACTACAGTATCAGGGCAGCCGTGCAACAGGATTATCCTGCATTTTATCAGGAAGAGATCGCATACCGGATGCTGATGGATTATCCGCCTGCCTGCGCGATGATGGCGGTGACGGGCAGTGGAGAGGATGAAGAACAGCTGGCTGTGGCGATGCAGTATATTCGGAAATATATTGAGAATGTCAACCGGGATAACCGCCTTTCCATCATAGGACCCGCAGATGCCACTGTATCAAAAATTCAGGACAGATACAGGAAGGTGCTGTATCTGAAGCATCCGCTGGAGGCGTATCTCGCTGCAGTGAGAACAAGAACAGAGCGGTATATGGAGGTCAATGCGGGATTCCGAAAACTGTATATACAATTTGATCTGAACAGCTGATAAAACATCAATTTGTAACCGTTCAGAGGGCGGGAATATTGACACCAAAATCAGCGTCAGGCTCGCTTGTAAGCGGGTTTTGGTGTCAATATTAACATCGGAGGAACCTCCGATGCTTCTTGTATGGCCGTCGGCCATGCAAGAAGATGCCCCCTCTGAACAGTTACATCAATTTTAATATATGCCGAGGAACATATAAGAAATGGAGGAAATTATGGCAATTCGTAATATCAGAAAGATGGGCGACCGTGTACTTACAAAAAAATGCCGCCCTGTGGAAGAAATGACTCCGAGAATCAGGGAGCTGATCGGTGATATGCTGGATACCATGTACCAGGAATACGGTGTCGGGCTGGCAGCTTCTCAGGTGGGGGTTCTGAAAAGGATCGTAGTGATTGATGTCGGTGAAGGGCCACATATACTGATCAATCCGGTGATTGTGGAGACGTCCGGAGAGCAGACCGGAGACGAAGGATGCTTAAGCCTTCCGGGCAAAACCGGGACGGTGACACGTCCGAATTATGCGAGAGTAGAAGCTCTGAATGAAAATATGGAACCGATCGTACTCGAGGGAACGGAGCTTTTGGCCCGCGCAATCTGCCATGAATGTGATCACCTGGATGGCATTATGTATGTGGAGCATGTAGATGGCGAGCTCCGTGATGTGGCTGCTGATGAAGAATACGAAGATGAGGCTGAGGAATAAATGAGAGTATTATTTATGGGAACCCCGGACTTTTCTGTGGGGACATTGGAGGCTCTGGTGGAGGCGGGACATGAGATCGCAGCAGTAGTGACCCAGCCGGACAAACCTAAAGGGAGAGGCAGGGAAATGCAGCCTACCCCCGTCAAGGAGGCAGCATTGAAGTACAGCCTGAATATACTGCAGCCCCAGCGAGTCCGTGATGAGGCATTTCTGGATCAGCTGGAAGAACTGCATGCGGATATTGCGGTTGTAGTTGCCTTCGGACAGATTATTCCAAAGCGGCTTCTGGAGATGCCGAAGTACGGATGCATCAATGTTCATGCGTCACTGCTGCCTGATTATCGGGGAGCGGCACCGATTCAGCGGGCGGTCATTGACGGCAGAAGGGAGTCGGGTGTTACTGTTATGAAGATGGACGAAGGTCTCGACACCGGTGATATGATCGCCAAAGTGAGAGTGCCGCTTGAGGAAACGGAAACAGGGGGAAGCCTTTTCGAAAAGCTGAGTGCAGCAGGAGCAAAGCTGCTGGTGGAAACACTCCCTGAGATCGCATCAGGTGAGGCGGTATATGAAAAGCAGCCAGAGGAAAGTCCGACTCCTTATGCGGCTATGATCACAAAGAGTATGGGGATGATTGACTGGAAAAAAAGCGCAGTGGAACTGGAACGGCTGGTGAGGGGACTGGATCCGTGGCCGAGTGCGTTTACAGGCTGGAATCACAAAATACTTAAGATATGGAAAGCAACCGTTTGTGAAGAAAACAGCAGTTTTCATCCGGGACAGGTTGTCCGTGTTTCAAAGGACGGAATCTGTGTCCAGACAGGACAGGGCCTGCTGTGCATTCGTGAACTGCAGCTTGAGGGTAAAAAACGCATGGCGGCAGAGGCTTTCCAGCGCGGAAATGAGATAAAAGAGGGTGCAGAGTTGACTGTGTCCCGGTAAGCGAGGAGTACAAATGGCAAGTGTAATCAGCACCAGAGAAATCATACTCGGTGTATTATTGGAAATCAACAGAGACGGGGAATACAGCCACATAGCGATCCGAAATGCACTGGATAAATATCAGTATCTCCCGAAACACGACCGGGCTTTTATAACGCGTGTCTGTGAGGGAACCATAGAATATATGCTCAGGATTGATTATATCATTGAGCAGTTTTCCAGTGTGAAAGTTGAGAAAATGAAACCTGTGATCCGGGAGATTGTACGAAGCGGCGTCTACCAGCTGATCTATATGGACCGGATACCGGATTCTGCAGTCTGCAATGAGGCGGTAAAACTGGCACAGAAAAAAGGTTTTTACAGTCTCAAAGGCTTTGTGAACGGAGTGATGAGAAATGTGGCCCGCAATAAAGAAAATATCACATATCCGCCTGTGACCCAGCCAATCGCCTATCTGTCGGTAAAGTATTCAATGCCGGCCTGGCTTGTCGAAAAATGGGTGCTGGAATTTGGGTTTGAACAGACAGAACGTATGGCAGCGGATTTTATGGAAGACAAGCCTACGACTATCCGCTGTGTACAGTATATGATCAATACGGAGGTTACGATCCAGAGACTGAAAGAGCAGGGGGTTACGGTGGAAAAGGCCCCGTATCTGGGCTATGCATACTACATTTCGGATTATAATTATCTTTCTATGCTGAATGTCTTTAAGATGGGATGTATTATGGTGCAGGATCTCAGCTCCATGCTTGTGGCTGAAGTGGCAGCTCCGAAAAAAAATGATTATGTCATCGATCTCTGTGCCGCACCCGGCGGAAAAAGCCTGCACATGGCGGATAAGATGATGGGATACGGAAGCGTGGAAGCCAGAGACCTTACTGACTATAAGGTGGGTATGATTGAAGAAAACATTCAGCGGATGAATGCGATCAATGTACATGCGGTCTGTCAGGATGCGACGGTGTTTGACAGAGATTCCATTGAAAAAGCCGATATTGTTCTGGCTGATGTGCCGTGCTCCGGTTACGGTGTGATCGGAAAGAAAACGGATATTAAATACAAGGTGACGGCACAGAAACAGGAGGACCTGATCATACTGCAGCGAAAGATCCTGCACAATGCTTCTTCCTACGTGAAAGTCGGGGGAACACTGGTCTACAGTACCTGTACGATTGGAAGAGAAGAAAACGAGAATAATATTGCATGGTTTGTGAAAAATTATCCGTATGAACTGGAAAGCCTGAATCCCTTCCTGCCAGAAGAACTGCATGGAGAGACTACTCCAAAAGGTTACCTTCAGCTTCTGCCGGGAGTGCATAAGACGGATGGATTTTTTATTGCCAGAATGAAAAGGACAGGGAAATGACACAGACGCGGGATATTCGTTCCATGACGTTTTCTGAATTGAAAGACGTGATGGAAAAAATGGGTGAGAAGTCTTTTAAAGCCGGTCAGATTTTTGACTGGCTGCACAGGAAAATGGTTTCCGGATATGACCAGATGACCAATATATCCAGGACACTGCGGGAGAAACTGCAGAGGGAGTACCCTCTGTATGAACCGGAGGCAGTACAGGTGCAGACCTCAAAAATTGACGGTACAAAAAAGATTCTGTTTCGCCTGCAGGACGGACATGTGATAGAGAGTGTGTGGATGCAGTATCAGCACGGAAATTCTGTCTGTATATCATCTCAGGTCGGCTGCCGGATGGGCTGCAGGTTCTGCGCCTCCACGATCGGCGGTCTTACCAGAAACCTGACCGCCGCAGAGATGCTCCTGCAGATATACAGGATTCAGAACCTGACTAAAGAAAGGGTTTCTAACGTGGTAGTGATGGGAACGGGAGAACCTTTTGACAATTATGATGAATTACTGAGGTTTTTGAATATCCTGACAGATGAACGGGGGCTTCATATCAGTCAGCGCAACATTACGGTTTCGACGTGTGGAATTGTGCCGAAGATCTATGAACTGGCAGATGAAAAACTTCAGATCACACTGGCCATCTCTCTGCATGCGCCGAACGATGAAAAGAGAAAGGCATTAATGCCCATCGCCAACCGGTATTCCATCGGGGAGCTGCTTGCAGCCTGTCGGCATTATTTTAAACAGACCGGCCGGAGGCTGACATTTGAGTACAGTCTGGTGGGCGGAAACAATGACAGCCAGCAGGATGCCGACGAGCTGGCGGAGAAAATAAAAGGCCTGAACTGCCATGTAAATCTGATTCCGGTGAACCCGATAAAAGAGCGCAGTTTTGTGCAATCTGACAAAAAAGATGTGGAGAAATTCAAAAATAAGCTTGAAAAATACGGAATAAATGTTACTATTAGAAGAGAAATGGGGCGAGATATTGACGGGGCCTGCGGCCAGCTGCGCAAAAGCTATCTTGATCAAAACTAAAAGGAGTGTGGGGAATGAAAGCATTTTCTGTTACAGATGTTGGGCAGATTCGACAAATTAATCAGGACTACATATATACATCTGAGCAGCCAATAGGAAATCTTCCAAATCTTTTTGTGGTGGCAGACGGGATGGGAGGACACAATGCAGGTGATTTTGCTTCCAGCTTTGCAGTGAAGGTGCTGGTAGAATCAGTGAAGCAGGACATTAACTTCAATCCAATAAAAATTATACGCAGTGCGATTGAAACTGCGAATGAACAACTTTTGGAACAGGCATCCAAAAATGAAGAACTCAAAGGCATGGGCACTACAATCGTTGCAGCAACTGTTGTGGGGCGATATATTTATGTTGCAAATGTTGGGGACAGCCGGCTGTATGTGGCCGGTGATAAAATGGAACAGGTGACCAGAGATCATTCTCTGGTAGGGGAGATGATACGTATGGGCGAGCTTAGCCAGGAGCAGGCCCGTAACCATCCGGATCGAAATATTATCACCCGGGCTCTCGGGACCGGGCCGGATGTGGCAATCGATTTCTTTGACGTCAAGTTGGAGGATAATGCCAGGATTATCATGTGTTCCGATGGACTGTCTGGTATGCTTACCGACGATGAGATATTCGAAATACTGACTTCGTGCGGGGATGGGGAAGATCCTGCGGAAGTACTGATGCACAGGGCGAATGATAACGGCGGCAGAGATAATATTGCAGTCATTGTGGTTGAACCATTTAAAAAAGAGGTGAGAGAATGTTAAAAGAGGGAATGATTCTAGTAGAACGTTACGAGATTATCAGCAAGGTCGGTACCGGAGGAATGGCGGACGTTTATAAAGCACGTGATCATAAGCTGAACAGACTCGTGGCGGTTAAGGTTCTGAAACCGGAGTTCCGGGATGATAAATCCTTTGTTGCAAAATTCAGGAAAGAGGCGCAGGCAGCAGCCGGTCTTGCACATCCGAATATCGTCAACGTCTATGATGTCGGAGAGGATGAGGGCGTCAACTTTATCGTGATGGAATTGGTTGAAGGCATTACGCTGAAGGATTATATTAAAAAGAAGGGTAAATTAAGCGTCAAAGAGGCGACCAGTATTGCAATCCAGGTTTCACTGGGGCTGGAAGCTGCTCATAACAGTGACATTGTACATCGCGATGTCAAACCGCAGAATATTATCATTTCGACGGACGGAAAGGTAAAGCTGTCCGATTTTGGAATTGCGAGGGCCGTGTCCTCCAACACAATTACATCGAATGTGATGGTCTCTGTGCATTACAGTTCTCCGGAACAGGTGCGCGGAGGATACAGCGATAAAAAAAGTGATATCTATTCTCTGGGTGTCACAATGTATGAGATGGTTACGGGACGGGTACCGTTTGACGGGGACACATCTGTCGCGATCGCTATAAAACATCTGCAGGAAGAGATGGTACCGCCGTCGAGATATACGCCGGATCTGCCGTTCAGCCTGGAACAGATCATTTTAAAATGTACACAGAAAAGTGTTGACCGCAGATATAATAACCTGTCGGAAGTGATTGAAGATCTGAAACATTCACTGGTTGACCCGAACGGAACATTTGTACAGCTGGCGCCGCTCTCAAGCCATGCCCAGACTGTCCGCATTTCACAGGAAGAACTGGATGCGATCAAAGATGGAAAAACAGATGCACAGGATACGCAGTATCAGGAGCAGCCTGTCATTTATGACGACAATGATGAAGATGAGTATGATGAAGAAGATGACGATGATGAAGGCGGAATCAGCAGCAAGCTTGAAAAAGCAATGACCATCGGGGGATTTATCATCGGTGCGATCATCATCTGTATATTGATTTATTTTATCGGAACTGCGGCAGGTATCTTTAAGTTCGGTTCAGATAATAAGAAGAAAGAGCCACAGCAGATTGAAGAAAACCAGGATGACCAGGAAGATGAAGCGGCTGATGATGAGGATATGGTAGAAGTGCCGGAACTGCGGGGAAAGACAGTGGCAGAGGCAGAGGAGGCACTCAAGGATACTGGAATCGGTCTTAAAAAAGTGGCGGAGGAAGCATCCGATGAGTATGCGAAAGGTCAGATCATGAGGCAGAGTGAGGCGGCGGGTTCTAAAGTCCAGAAACACACAACGATAGAATATACCCTGAGTACGGGAAGTGCCCAGCTGACAGTGCCGAATATTGTCGGACAGCCGCAGGCTGATGCAGAAGCGGCTCTCCGTGATATGGGACTGGAGACGAGTGTACAGCAGGACTACAGTGCAGAAGTTGCGATCGGCAGCGTCATCTCGGTCAGTCCGGATGTTGGGACATCCGTCAATGTGGGTGATACCGTAACACTGGTTGTCAGCAAAGGAGCTACAGACGTGGAAGTAACGGTACCGAGTGTCAGAGGAATCTCTGAAGAAGATGCAAAGGCAACGCTGGAAAATCTGGGGCTTGTCGTGACAGTAGAGACGGGAACAAGTAACGCCGTCGGCGAGGGCGAAGTTTATGAGCAGAGTATTTCGTCGGGCACGAGAGTGAACAGCGGAACTGAGATTACGATCAGTGTAAACCGGGCAGACGCAACGAACAACACCCCGATGCAGAATGATTCGCCGGGGGATGATGAGTCGCAGACGGGCACATACAGCGGAACATGGGCATGCAGCAAGCGTCTGGGTGAACCGAGCAACTATTCAGGCGGAGCGGTGAAACTGGATCTTGTACAGAATGTTAATGGTGAGACTGTGACGACACCTATCGTTGAGGGGGCCACTATCTCATTCCCGTATAATGTGGAGATCACAGGCGCTGACGGTGTGGAAACCGGAACGGTTTATCTCTATGAACTTGTGGACGGAGATTACGTTCAGCGGGCACAGTATACCGTACCGTTTACCGAGTCATAATACGTATGATGCATGGAAGGATAATGAAAGGAATTGCCGGCTTCTACTACGTTACAGTAGCAGGAGCCGGGGTTTATGAGTGTAAGCCGAAGGGTATATTCAGAAAAGAAAAAATCAAACCGCTCGTAGGGGATGAGGTCGAGATCGAAGTGCTGGAGGAATCTGAAAAGACCGGCACCATCGTTGAAATACATCCGCGAAAAAACGAACTGATTCGTCCGGCGGCTGCAAACATTGACCAGGCCATGGTGATTTTCGCGATCGAGAACCCAAGGCCCAGTTTTTCTTTGATGGACCGTTTTCTGATTATGATGGAACGCCAGGGGATCAGGACGACCATCTGTTTTAATAAAAAAGAGATGGCAAAAGAAGAGGAACTTCGTCTGCTCTGTGAAACATATGCGTCCTGTGGATATCAGGTGCTTCTTACGAGTGCACGCCTTGAGGAAGGTATTGAGGAGATAAGGGAATTGCTCCAGGGGAAGACAACAGTCATTGCCGGGCCTTCGGGGGTGGGAAAATCTTCGATTACCAATCTTCTTCAGAAGGAAGTGTGTATGGAAACGGGAGAGATCAGCCGCAAATTAAAACGCGGACGCCATACGACCCGCCATGCGCAGTTGATTCAGGTTGACACAGACACGTATCTGATGGACACGCCGGGATTCAGTGCGCTGACAGTGGAAGATATGGAAAAAGAAGACTTAAAAGATTATTTCATGGAATTTCAACCATATGAGGGGACCTGCAGATTTCAGGGCTGTGTGCATATCTCTGAACCGGATTGTGCGGTCCGCCGCGCAGTTGATGAGAAAAAGATCAGTTCTATACGTTACGCGGATTACAGGGAACTGTTTGAGGAATTGAAGGAAAAGGAAAAGAGGAGGTATTAAGTATGTATCAATTGTCACCATCTATGCTGTCGGCAGACTTTAACCGTCTGGGGGAACAGCTGAAATTGATTGAGGAGTCTGGAGTCAGGTGGCTGCATATCGATGTGATGGACGGAGATTTTGTCCCGAGCATCTCTTTTGGAATGCCTGTGATCGCATCAATCCGTAAAGAAAGCGGACTGTTTTTTGATGTACATCTTATGGTATCTGATCCGGTACGCTACATTGATGATTTCGCAAAAGCAGGTGCCGATATGATCACGGTACATGCAGAGGCGTGCAGACATCTGGAAGGATGTATCTCTGATATTCACAAGGCAGGCTGCAAAGCAGGCGTTGCGCTCAATCCGGCAACACCACTGTGCCAGCTGGAGTATGTGCTGCATAAACTGGACATGGTACTTCTGATGACGGTAAATCCAGGCTTCGGCGGACAGTCTTATATCGAAAAATCCACAGATAAGATCAAAGAGCTGAAAGAGATGATCAAATCACGCGGACTGGAAACTGATATTCAGGTTGACGGAGGAGTAAACAATAAAACCATCGACAAAGTGCTGGAGGCAGGTGCAAATATTATTGTCGCAGGTTCTGCAGTGTTCGGCGGAGATATCAGGGCAAATATTGCCAACTTTCAGGATGCATTTAAACGTTATGAATAGAAAACAGGGAAGCAAAAAGTGAACACATTGATTATCAGCGGGGGCAATATCAATTCTGATCTTGCCCTTGATTTTATGGAAAAACAAAAACCGGATTACATTATAGCTGCGGACAGGGGACTTCTGTTTGCGTGGAAGCATAAAATCATTCCGGATTATATTGTAGGTGATTTTGACAGCGTTCCCTCTGATGTGCTCCAGGAATACCGCAGTCTTAACAGGATTCCAATAAGGGAGTACAATCCTGTAAAAGACGCAACGGATACCCAGATCGCACTGGAGAAGGCAATCTCGCACGGGAGCAGCCGGATATGGCTGCTTGGCGCTACCGGGACAAGGCTTGACCATACGCTGGGGAATATTTATTCCCTGAAACCTGCACTGGAGGCAGGGATACCGGCGTATATCCTGGATGAGTACAACCGGATTTCGCTTGTCAGCGGTGAGATTCGGCTGAAAAGAGAGGAACAGTACGGAAAATATGTTTCATTTCTGCCGCTGGGAGAACAGGCAGAAGGTCTTACACTCGAAGGGTTCAAATATCCTCTGAAGGATTACACACTGAAAAATGACAGCGGGCTGGGCGTGAGTAATGAGATCACGGCGGATGAGGCTTATGTTTCAATGGAAACAGGCATCCTTATCATGATCCAGTCACATGACTGAGGTCGGCAGGATATTTACACAGGCCAGTATCTGTGATAAAATCTACAGGATTATGGCAGGGTGACTGTGTACATCCGAACCAGGTTCAAATGTACACGATTACTTTAAATACAGTAATAAGATATAGGAGATCAATACAATGAAATTAGGAATTGTCGGACTTCCCAATGTGGGGAAAAGTACACTGTTTAATTCACTGACAAAGGCTGGTGCGGAATCTGCGAACTATCCATTCTGCACAATAGACCCAAACGTGGGAATCGTTCCGGTTCCGGACGAGAGACTGAAGATGCTTGGAGATTTTTACCAGTCTAAAAAGGTAACGCCGGCAGTCATAGAGTTTGTGGACATCGCCGGACTTGTAAAAGGGGCATCTAAGGGGGAAGGACTCGGCAACCAGTTCCTGGCCAACATCCGGGAAGTGGATGCGATTGTACATGTTGTACGCTGCTTCGAGGATTCCAATGTTGTTCATGTGGACGGAACCATTGATCCGCTGAGGGATATCGAAACGATAGAACTTGAGCTCGTTTTCTCTGATCTGGAAATACTGGAACGCCGTGCGGCGAAGACAGCAAAGACGGCCAGAAATGATAAGAGTGCGGCAAAGGAACTGGTGACGATAGAAAAACTGAAAACACATCTGGAAGCCGGCAAACCGGTCAAGACACTGGAAACTGTGGACGATGATGAGCAGGCGCTGATCAATTCCTATAACCTGCTTACCCAGAAGCCAGTGATCTTTGCAGCGAATGTTGCGGAGGATGATCTGGCAGATGACGGTGCATCCAATCAGTATGTGCAGAAGGTGCGGGAATTTGCGGCGGAAGAAGGCAGTGAGGTATTTGTGATCTGCGCACAGATAGAGCAGGAGATCGCAGAACTTGAGGAAGAGGAAAAGAAAATGTTTCTCGAGGATCTGGGATTAAATGAATCCGGTCTGGAGAAACTGATCAGGGCAAGCTACCGCCTTCTGGGACTGCTCAGTTATCTCACATCCGGTGAGGATGAAACCCGTGCCTGGACGATCAAAAACGGAACAAAAGCGCCGCAGGCAGCAGGAAAGATTCACACAGATTTTGAACGTGGGTTTATCAAGGCAGAGGTTGTCAACTATCAGGATCTTCTGGACTGCGGGTCATACGCAGGGGCCAGAGAAAAGGGACTGGTACGTATGGAAGGTAAAGAATACGTGGTAAAAGACGGAGATGTGATTTTATTTCGGTTTAATGTGTAAATCAGCAAATTCTGAATGTTTGCAGGAGTGTGGGAGTTGCAAGGCAGCGGAGCAATCCGTGGCATCATGATCAACTCAAAAAGAAGAAGGTGGACAGCAAATGGATACAGCGATCAATTTTCCGCATCTGGGGATTCACCTGGACAATGTGGGTAAGATGTTTCAGGTTTTTGGGATAGACATTGCATACTACGGTGTCATCGTTGTGACGGGGATGATGCTCGGGATGCTTGTGGTTTTGAGAGAGGCCAGACGCGTCGGCGAGAATACAGATTATTATTGGGACATGCTGATCATCGGCCTTGTGGCCGGAGTGGTTGGAGCCAGAATCTATTATGTGGTATTTGCCTGGGATATTTATAAAGACAATCTGCTGGAAATTTTTAACACGAGGCATGGGGGCCTGGCCATTTACGGCGGGATCATCGGGGCTGCGGTTGCGGTTTTTATTTATTCCAGGATAAAAAAAATGTCTTTCACCAGAATCGTGGACTGCATAGCACCTGGACTTCTGCTGGGACAGATTATCGGCAGATGGGGGAATTTCTTCAACCGGGAGGCATTTGGCGGATATACCGACAGCCTGCTGGCAATGCAGCTTCCGGTATCTGCAGTGAGAGAAAATGAGATCACACAGCAGATGTGGGCGCATGTGCAGACGGTAGGAGGCGTGGATATGATTCAGGTTCATCCCACATTTCTGTATGAAGGAATCTGGAATCTGTGCATTTTAATTCTTTTGCTGATCTACCGAAAAAAGAAAAAGTTCGACGGAGAGGTTTTTCTGCTGTATCTCATTGGATACGGTCTGGGACGTGTGTGGATCGAAGGGCTGCGTACAGACCAGCTTCTGATTCCCGGAGTGGGGCTTCCGGTTTCCCAGGTTTTGTCCGGCATCCTGGTGGTGGCGGCTGCCGCTGCCATTTTATGGAAACGGAAAAAAATGAAAAAAACTGCTTCAACACTAGATGTTGTGGATGAAAATAAAGAGTAGAGCATACCTTGTATAAAGGGGAGAAATCAAGCTGATTTCCCCCCTTTTTTTGTCGAAAAACCGCGGAAACTTCACAAAAAGTTCTTTAAAAAAGCATTATTTAAGTCTTGTTTTTTAGGGGGAAGTAGAGTAATATAAGAACATAAGTGGTGGCAAGTGGTAAAAGGTGGTGATGAATGGAGAGAATGTGGCAGTTTTCTCCTAAGCGCCGCCGGAAGTGCAGGGGAGAGATACACTTCCGACGAAAGAGGTTGTTATTATGTTCATGGGAGAGTACAGTCATTCAATTGACACGAAGGGGAGATTAATCATACCGGCAAAGTTTCGTGAGCTCCTGGGAGAGGAGTTCGTTTTGACGAAGGGTCTGGACGGATGTTTATCAATTTATCCCATGGAAGAATGGAAAGCCTTTGAAGAGAAGCTGAAAGCTTTACCACTTACGAACAAAAATGCAAGAACCTTTTCACGTTTCTTTGTTGCAGGGGCAACAGTCTGTGAACTGGACAAGCAGGGGAGGATTCTCGTGCCGGCTACGCTGCGGGAATTTGCTGGTCTGGAAAAAGACGTGGTACTTACTGGAAATATCACCAGAATTGAAATCTGGAGCAAAACCAAATGGATGGAAAACAGCAGTTATGATGATATGGATGCCATTGCAGAAGGGATGCAGGATATGGGTATCGTAATCTAAGGGGAAAACACTGCACAGGAGAATCGAATTGGAGTTTAAGCATAAGTCAGTATTACTTCAGGAAACGATTGACAATCTAAAGGTAAAACCCGATGGGATTTATGTCGACGGTACACTGGGAGGTGCCGGACATGCCCTTGAGGTATGCAAATTGTTATCTGCCACGGGGAGGTTTATCGGTATAGACCAGGATGCAGCTGCAATAGAGGCTGCGGCCGGCCGTCTGAGGGACTATCAGCATATCACGACGATCATCCGCAGCAACTATTGCAACATGGTCCGGGAAATACAGAACCTTGGTATTCAGGAGGTCGATGGTATCGTACTGGATCTCGGTGTGTCTTCATACCAGCTGGATACGAAAGAAAGAGGGTTCACATATCGGGAGGATGTACCGCTTGATATGCGTATGGACCAGCGTCAGGATAAGACGGCCAGAGACATCGTGAATGGCTACAGTGAAAATGATCTGTACCGGATGATTCGCGATTACGGCGAAGACAAATTTGCAAAAAATATTGCCAAGCATATTGCAAAAGCGAGGCAGGAAGCACCGATTGATACGACAGGGGAACTGGCGGAAGTGGTGAAGAGGGCCATTCCGATGAAGATACGGGCAGTCGGGGGACATCCTGCGAAACGGACCTTTCAGGCAATCCGTATCGAGCTGAATCAGGAGCTCGATGTGTTGAGAGATTCCCTGGATGGCATGATCGATCTTTTGAGCGATGGAGGGCGAATCTGCATTATTACGTTTCACTCACTGGAAGACCGGATTGTAAAGACGATTTTCAGAAGAAATGAAAATCCCTGTACGTGTCCGAGCAATTTTCCGGTTTGTGTCTGCGGTAATGTATCGAAGGGGAGGATTATTACGCGCAGGCCCATATTGCCGAAAGAAGAGGAACTGGAAGTCAACAAACGTTCGAAAAGCGCAAAGCTTCGTGTGTTTGAAAGAAAGAAAACCTGAAAAAAGTCTTGACAGTCAGGAGATAGTAAATGGCGAATTCATCAAGAAGGGTAAATTCAACGAGATCGGATTATTACAGAGGACAGTCATACATCAGCGGAAATACTGTGCGCAAACTGGATGAAATGCCGCAGCGGCATGAGCCGGGGCGAGGCCGGAAGGCGCAGCCGTCAAGAGCCGGCAGGGCAGTCAGTGTGTCAACACAGAAAAACCGTATGAAAGCAACACAGATGAGCCGCGGTTATGTTTTATTTCTTGCGCTCATCTCGATTATCACGCTGTTCTTATGTGTGTCATATCTTCAGAGGCGGGCAGAACTCACATCACAGCTGCAGGCGATGGCAAGGCAGGAGTCTGAACTCAGTACACTGAAGGCGGACAATGACGCGCTTTATAATACCGTTATGGCTTCCGTGGATTTGGAGAGTGTAAAAAACACAGCAATCAATAAGCTGGGCATGCAGTATCCGACAGAAGAACAGATCGTGACGTATGATACGGCAGGAAACAGTTATGTACGTCAGTATCAGGATGTGCCTGGCACGGAGTAGGTGAAACAGTGGCTAGAAGACCAAGAAAAACAAAAAAAACGAGGCGCGTATACAAAGCGTTTACAGAACGAAAATTAAATAGCAATATGAGGAAAAAGCTGGTATGGTCATTTGGAGCGGTCATACTGGCTTTAGTAGGTTTATCGATCAGAATCACATATATTAATGCTACAAGCGGCGAACGTTACAAAAAACAGGTGCTTACGCAGTCTCAGCAGCAGTACGACAGCCGTGTGATTCCGTTTAAGCGGGGAGATATACTGGACAAAAACGGCACGATTCTGGCGACAAGCGAAAAGGTATACAATGTGATCCTGGACTGCAAAGTTGTTAACTCCAATGAAAAATATCTGGAGCCAACAATCAAGGCGCTTGTGGAAGTACTGGGACTCGACGAGGAGATGGTTCGTGCCAAACTGACCGGTGAAGAGACAAAATCCAGCCAATACCAGATTCTGAAAAAAGAACTTTCCATCACAGACAAGAAAAATTTTGAAGATTACTGTGATACCGAAGAAAAGGAAATGTCCAAGGATGAGCTTGCCGAACGTCAGAACGTTAAAGGTGTCTGGTTTGAAGAAGACTATCTGCGCACGTACCCGATGAATTCGCTTGCATGTGACGTGATCGGGTTTACCTATTCGGGAAATACGGCTGACTGGGGAATCGAGGGATACTATTCCAGTACGCTCAATGGAGTAAACGGCAGGCAGTACGGTTACTTTAATTCGGATGCTGATGTTGAGCAGACGATTATTGAGCCGCAGAGTGGAAACAGTGTAGTTACAACGATTGATGTCAATATTCAGGAAACTGTGGAAAAATATATCAAGGATCTGATGGATGGCCTCGCAAATGGTCCTAATGGTGCGAAAGGTGCGAAGAACGTGGGGGTTGTGGTAGCCGATCCCAATACAGGAGAAATTCTGGCAATGGGAAGCTCGGATCCCTACAATCTTAACGACCCGCGGGATCTGACGCCATTTTATACTCAGGAAGAGATTGATAAAATGTCAAATGAGACCATGCTGGATAATCTGAATGGCATCTGGAAAAACTACTGTATCAGCGATGCTTATGAACCAGGTTCAACAGTGAAACCTATGTCTGTGGCAGCGGCTCTTGAGAGCGGAGATATCGCCTATGATGATACTTTTTACTGCGGCGGATATGAGGTGGTGGCCGGTGAGACGATCAAATGTTCCGTTTATCCCGGGGCTCATGAGACACAGACACTGTCCGAGGTAATGAAAAATTCCTGCAATTCCGCACTGATGCAGATGGCAGAGAAGATGGGTGTGGAAGATTTTATCCGTTATCAGAACGTATTTAATTTTGGATCCAAGACAGGCATCGATCTGCCGGGCGAGGCATCCGGTATTACTCACACTACGGATACGATGGGGCAGACAGAACTTGCCACATCATCTTTTGGCCAGGGATATACCTGTACAATGATTCAGGAGACGGCAGCGATCTGTTCCGTGATCAACGGGGGGAATTATTATCAGCCGCATATTGTGAGCAAGGTCCTCAACAGCGATGGTGCAGTCATAAAAAACGTAGAACCTGTACTTATGAAACAGACCGTGTCTGAAGAAGTATCAGCCCATATCAGAGAATACATGGGAGCAGTTGTCGCGTCGGACGGTACCGGGAAATATGCCAAGGTGGATGGATACAGCATGGGCGGGAAGACCGGTACGGCTCAGAAGATACCGAGGGGAAATGGTAAATATCTGATATCGTATGTCGGCTTTGCACCGCTTGATGATCCCCAGGTAGTCATATACGTAGTTGTGGATGAGCCGAATGTAGAGATTCAGTCAATCAGTACCTATGCACAGTATCTCGCTCACAATATCATGGCGGATATTCTGCCCTATATGAATATATTCCCGGATGAAGGAACGGACGGGGAATCGGGAGACGATGGGATCACACTTGAAGAGATTTTTGATATGGAGGGTGAAGACCGCACTTCGGAGGGGGTGTCCGACACTTCTGTTCCTGAGCCTCTTGAGGATGATGAAGAAGTGGAAGGCGGAAATACACAGACGGACGACGGAGTCACAAATGAGGAGGCCGGGCTGGAAAATTAACGGCGAAAAAATCCGACAGTTGACAGATTGGGTCGAAGAAAATATAATGATAAGAAACACTATGATATCGTTTTGGCTGATACGGGCCGTTTGGGACGTAAAGGCCAGGAAGACGGGTGGGAATCCCGCACAGGAGCGCTGCTGTAATTACGGAGTGATTTTCCGGGAACGGGAGTTCGGCCACTGAATGTATTCGGGAAGGCGGAGAATCATGTTGATGTATAAGTCAGAACACACGGTATGATGAGACGTACAGGACTCTTCGAATTCAGGAGGTACGGTAAAAGGATGATAGAATCCCGTATTGAGAAGAAATCCTCAATACGGGATTTTCCTGTATAAGAGGGGAGGAAGTAAATTTGAAAACTTATGAGAATCATTCGCGCAGAGTACTGTTGCTGGGAATCTTTGCAGCCGCGGCGGTGATTGTCTTTCTATTGAATATAGCGCTCGGGTCCGTATCGATATCCATGAGTGAAATCCTGGGGATTTTCACGGGAAGCCCGGATGTGGCGGAGACAAACCGCGCGATTGTACAGAATATAAGGCTCCCGAGAACACTCGCTACAGTCATAGGGGGAGCCGCTCTTGCTGCCGCCGGCGTACTGCTGCAGGTATTTTTTAATAATCCGATCGTCGAACCGTATGTACTCGGCATCTCATCGGGTTCCACGCTGTTTGTCGGACTTGTGACACTTGGAGGATTCAGTTTCGGGATGAAAAGCATACCTCCGATGGGAATGGTTGCGGGTGCATTTATCGGTGCGATGGCAGTTATGCTCTGTGTGATCGCAGCTTCCAGAAAAGTGAAAAGTATATCGACACTGCTGATCATCGGGCTGATGGCAGGATTTGTCTGCAGCGCTGTGACCAGCATGCTTTCTGCGCTGGCAGATAAAGAAAAGGTGACAGGCTTCTACCGTTGGTCTCTTGGGAGTTTTGCCGGAATCACCTGGGAGCAGGTAGCCGTACTCTATGCAGTCGGGATTCCGTTTCTGGCGGCGGCTCTTTTCATGAGCAAATCGCTGAACAGCATGATGCTGGGCGAGCGCTATGCAAAATCGATGGGTGTGGGTATTCAGCGTTTTCGCATTATGATCGTGCTCATTTCCAGTGTCCTTACGGCACTTGTGACAGCGTTTGCAGGACCGATATCCTTTGTCGGACTTGCAGTCCCGCATATTGTACGCATGCTCCTTAAGACTTCCGATAACAGGATTGTGCTGCCGGCTGTCTGTGTCTGCGGAGCGCTGATGACCGGCATCTGCGATCTTGGTACAAGACTGCTGCTCAGCCCGATCGAACTCCCGTTGAGCGCGCTGACCTCGATCATTGGAGCGCCGCTGGTGGTATTCCTTCTGATCCGCCAGAAGGGTCAGGAATTATAGAAAGGCAAAAATAAAATGAAGAACGAATTGATTGTAAATGCAGTTCAGGTGAATGCAGGTTATGAGAGTAAGACTGTGGTGGAGGGCGTGAATCTGGAAGGATTGAAAGGACAGATGATCTGTCTTCTCGGTCCGAACGGGGCAGGGAAAAGCACCATTTTGCGTACGCTTTCAGGTCTTCTTGCGCCAGTCTCAGGGATCGTACAGATTGACGGGAAGGATATCAGCAGCCTGCGGGAGAATGCACTTGCGAAAAAGCTGGCTGTGGTACTGACAGAGCAGTCAGCTCCTGCACTCATGACGGTATATGAACTCGTCTCCATGGGGCGGTATCCCCATACAAATTTCTGGGGGAAACTGGAAAAGGAGGATTACGAGGTTATTGACGGGGCATTTGAACGGGTAGGGATAGGGCATCTGGCAGAGCGTTATTACAGCGAGCTCAGTGACGGTGAAAAACAGAAAGTGATGATCGCCCGGGCACTGGTACAGCAGCCGGAGCTGATCATACTCGATGAGCCCACCAGCCATCTGGATATCCACCATAAAATTGAGATTATACAGATTTTAAATAATCTCTGCCGTACGCTGGGGATTACCGCAATTCTTTCCCTGCATGATATTGACCTGGCCGCAAAAGGCTGTCAGACACTGCTGATGGTCAAGGATGGGAAAGTGATCGCGCAGGGGGCTCCGGAGGACGTTATCAAAAGTGGGACGCTGCAGGAATTGTATAATGTTAAAGGCGCCAGGTACAATGAATTGCTGGGAAGCGTGGAACTGACCGGAAACTATGAGGAAGAAGTCTTTGTAATTCCGGGCTGCGGAACTGCAATTCCCCTGTACAGGAGCCTGGAGAGGGGCGGATACGGTACTGCAAGCGGCGTCCTGCATAAGAATGACGTAGACGCCCAGATAGCTGGTGCCATCTGCAGCCATATTGTGCAGGAGGAGGCGTTTGAACCAATATCAGCAATTCATTTGAAACAGGCGGCAGAAAGAATGAAAGACTGCCGCTTTGTGATTGATTCCGGTTTCCCGTGTGGCTCCATGAACCGGAGAAATCTGGAGCTGATCACACAGGCCGTGAAAAACGGGAGCACCGTGTTATCTATGAGGGAGCAAAAAGAGGGCAGCCGTCTGTTTTCGGATGTATTCCAAGAGATTCATTTCTGCAGCAGTATAGCTGAGTTACTGGAAAATCTGAAACATCAGGGTGCAGAGAATCGCTGCAGAAAATTTGCGTAGGTGAGGATATGAAGCAATTTGGGTCAAACCAGATGGTAAAACTGCAAAATGCCACAGTGATTCGTTTTACAGGAAAACGGAGAGTACTGAGCACTGGTCCGCTGGGCGGAGGTATCAGCGAACATCTCACGGCGGCGTTTAATCTGGATATGAAAGAGAAGGATACCAAAGAGTGCCGGTTGCGCGCAGCCACGTATCCGGAACATATGGCTCTGGCAGCGGAAGAGCTTGGTTTTAAAGCAGAATACACGACAGGGCTGGGGACAGCTGCGTCAATGAAACATACAGCCATAAAAGTCAAGGCATACAGGGAGCTGATAGTTTCTGCTATGGTGACTGCAGGTGTTGACGTCAACGGCGGACGCGCCGGGGATCCGGCTTCGTGGTATGAGACAGAGGACGGATATAACGATGTTTCCCCGGGGACTGTCAATATTTTTCTGGATATCAATGCCGGACTGAGCGATAGTGCCATACTGCAGTCACTGATGGTCTGCACAGAGGCGAAAGCCGCGGCGTTGCAGGAACTTCTGGCACCCAGTCTTTATTCATCGGGTATCGCTACCGGGTCAGGAACGGATGGGGTGGTCATAATCACGGAACCGGAATCGAACCTCGTATTTTCGGACGCCGGAAAGCACAGCAAACTGGGAGAACTGATCGGTCTTGCCGTGCTGGAAGCCGTGAAGGAGGCATTGTTTCTGGAGACAGGTCTGTGTCCGGCGCATCAGCATACGGTGCTGCGGCGGCTGGAAAGATTTGGTGTGACGGAGGATTCTCTTTGGGAGTCTTATCGATGCGGTGATGCGAAAAACAGGATGCCCCGGGAATTATTTGACAGAATCCTGCAGACAATAGACGGTGAAGAGAGCTGTGTGCTGTATACATCTCTGTATGTCCATCTGGCAGATCAGCTGGACTGGGGGATGATAGGGCGGAGGGAAGCCTTACAGACGGCGGATGAACTGCTTGACAAGATGGATATGGGCCTGCCGCATAAGCGAGAAAAAAAGACAGGGAACGGCCGGGAAGAACTGATGGAACATTATGTGACGGGCATCACAGGGAAAATCACCAGGATCTGGGAGGAGAGAAAATGAAAAAAACAAAGTATATCGTGCTGGCAGCATTGTGCATGGCTGTGACATTTACGGGTTGTGGGAAACAGGAGAAAGAGGACACTGCGCAGGAAGAGATCAGTAAAGAAGATCAATATACCTCTGATTTTTCGATTGAGTATCTCGAGGACGGCGTTAAGCTGGTGACAGATGCAGAGGAGCGAAAAATCTATCTTGTGCCGAGAGAGAGCGAGATTCCCGGGGAAGCTGCAGATGAGATGGTGGTCCGCACGCCTGTCGAGCGCGTTGTGTATATGTCCACAACACAGGTCTGTATGCTGCAGGCGCTTGACAGTGAAGAAATCTGGAAATCAATTACGGGAGTTGCAGGAGCAAAGGAAACCTGGACGATCGACGAAGTCATTGAGAGATTTGACGACGGTCAGATACAGGACGTCGGAGGCGACATGGGAGAGCCCGACTATGAGCTGATACAGAGTATGGATCCGGAGCTCGTATTTGTGTATACGGGAAGCAATCCACAGACCGGAGTTATTGAGAAGTTTGAAGAACTTGGGATTCCATACGCCGTGGACAACGAATATATGGAGACGACATATATGGGCAGGCTGGACTGGCTCCGGTTTATTGCAGCTTTCTATAACGAAGATGAATCGGGGGAGGCGGTGATTCAGCAGGCGGCCGGAAATATTGAAGAGATGAAAGAGATGATCGCTGGCGAGGAAAGACCGACGGTATCTTACGGAAGCCTGTTTGACGGTGTGGTATACGTCGCATCCGGTGAGGGATGGATCGCCGATATGATCGAAGATGCAGGCGGCGACTATATTTTTAAAGATATAAAGGCAACAGACACACAGATTTCGCTGGAGGAATTTTATGCCCGGTCTGAGGAGGCAGATATCCTGATCTACTCGACGACGCCGGATTTCACACCGGACCTGGCTTCGGTACTGGCGGAAGCGCCCGTGCTGGAGGATCTGAAGGCTGTTCAGGATGGGAAGATATGGCAACTGGATAACTCGTTCTGGATGAGTGCTGACCAGCCGGATCAGGTAGCACAGGATCTTTCAGCCATATTCCATCCGGATATTTTTCCGGACCGCGAACTCCGGTATTTTGTTCCGCTCTCCTGAAAATACTAAAAAAATGTGTTAAAGCCTCCGGATACCCCATAAAGTGAAATAACGGGGGATCCGGAGGTTTTTGTGCGGAAGAATAAGACTTATAACAAAAAGAAAACAGTCATTGTATTTCTGGCATGTATTCTGATGCTTCTGGGGCTGGCCGGACGCCTGGTCTATCTGATGGTTGTGCGTTCCGATTACTATGCCCGCAAAGCGGATGAGCTGCATGAGCGTGAACGTGATATTAAAGCAGCCAGAGGTAAGATCATCGACTGCAAAGGCGTTGTACTCGCTGATAATCGTGCGGTCTGTACGATATCCGTGATACACAGTCAGATCAAGGAAAAAGACAAAGTTATCAGCATGCTTGTGACAGAACTGGGCCTGACACAGGAAGAAGCCACAAAGCGGGTGGAGAAGGTAAGTTCCATCGAACGGATCAAGACAAATGTACCGAAAGAAACAGGAGACAAAATCCGGGAATATAACCTGGCAGGGGTAAAAGTAGATGAAGATTTTAAGCGATTTTATCCATATGATGAAGTTGCTTCACGCGTGCTCGGCTTCACGGGCGGGGATAACCAGGGGATTATCGGGCTGGAGGTAGCTTACGATTCTGTTCTGGAGGGTATCAATGGCAAAATCATGACGACCACGGATGCCAGAGGTGTGGAGGTGGATGAGATCGGTGAGAGCAGAGTGGAGGCTGTCGCCGGATACAATCTGCATATCAGCATGGACTATAACATTCAAAAATACGTCCAGCAGGCGGCGCTTAAAGTCATGGAAGAAAAAGAGGCGGACCGTGTATCAATCCTGCTGATGAATCCTCAGAACGGGGAAATCTATGCGATGGTAAATGTGCCGGAGTTTGATCTGAATGATCCGTTCACTCTGCCTGAAGGTACCGATATATCCGGGAAGAGTGAAGAACAGATACAGGATCTTCGCAATCAGATGTGGCGTAATGTCTGCATCAATGATACGTATGAGCCGGGGTCCACGTTTAAGATCATTACGGCTTCGGCAGGACTGGAGGAGGGGGTGGTAACACTCGATGATACGTTCAGCTGCCCTGGATTCAGGATTGTGGAAGACCGCAGGATCCACTGTCACAAGCGGGCGGGACATGGCGCGGAGACATTTTTACAGGCGGCAGAAAACTCCTGTAATCCTGTATTTATCGATGTGGGCCTGCGTCTCGGTGTTGATAATTTTTATAAATATTTTAAACAGTTTGGTCTTCTTGAAAAAACCGGGATCGACCTGCCGGGGGAGGCGGCCACGATCATGCATAAAAAAGAAAATGTCGGCCTGGTGGAGCTGGCGACGATTTCGTTCGGCCAGTCTTTTCAGATTACTCCGATCCAGCTGGCTACGACAGCAAGTTCACTGGTCAACGGCGGAACCCGGGTAACTCCGCATTTTGGCGTCGAAGTGCGGGATGATGACGGAGTACTGATCGAGAAACTGAAGTATAAGACAAAGGAACACATCGTGTCCGGCGAAACATCGGAGACAATGCGGTATATCCTTGAAAAAGTGGTGTCGGAAGGTTCAGGGAAAAATGCCTATATTGAAGGATATACGATCGGCGGAAAGACAGCGACTTCCCAGACATTGCCAAGAAGCGCCAATATTTATATCTCCTCATTTCTCGGATTTGCACCTGCTGAGAATCCCAAAGTTCTCGGAATCTGTATCATTCACAATCCGCAGGGTGTCTATTACGGCGGTACGATCGCGGCACCCGTTATGAGGGACATATTTGATAATGTGCTGCCTTACCTGAAAATAGAAAAACAAAGCACCACAAAGCAGACCGATGAAAGCCAAAACAGTTGATTATTCTGTGAAAAGGCATTATACTGTTTGAGGATGCCGCCGGGCATCCTGAGTCACATACCCCGCAGCAGGCTGTCTGGTGTGTGACTCCCGCGACAGTCGCCAAGGTCAGGCGAGAATCTTTTCCCGCGGAAATAAACGAAAGAATGTAATGAGGTGGATTATGGATTTTAAAGCAGTCATTCCGGTAATAATTGCGTTTGTTGTCAGTGTGGTGCTGGCACCTGTCATCATTCCGTTTCTGAGAAAATTGAAGGTGGGGCAGACAGAGAGGGAGGACGGCGTTCAGTCTCATTTGAAGAAGGCAGGGACGCCGACGATGGGAGGACTTATCTTTCTGATCGCGACAACAGTGACTTCACTGTTTTATGTCAGAGACTATCCCAATATTATTCCGATCTTATTTTTGACGCTGGGATTCGGTCTGATAGGATTTCTGGACGATTATCTGAAAGTCGTACTGCGGCGTTCTGATGGGCTTCTGCCGATGCAGAAGATGTTTTTGCAGATTATCGTGACGGCTGTCTTTGCGGTATATATGATACTGTTCACGGATGTAGAACTGACGCTTCTGGTACCGTTTTCCGGAGGCCACTATCTGGACATCGGATGGCTTGCCATACCGCTGATGTTTTTGGCGGTGATCGGAACTGTGAACGGCGTCAACTTCACGGATGGACTGGATGGTCTGGCTTCCAGTGTGACAGTTATGGTCGCAACATTTTTTACCGTCGTTGCGATCGGTAATCACAGTGGTATCGAACCGATCACATGTGCCGTTGTAGGGGGCCTGCTCGGGTTTCTGCTCTTTAATGTATTTCCTGCACGTGTTTTTATGGGGGATACGGGTTCACTTGCCCTGGGCGGGTTCGTGGCAGGGACAGCGTATATGCTTCAGATGCCGCTGTTCATTCTCATCGTTGGGCTGATCTATCTGGTAGAAGTAGCTTCTGTGATGATTCAGGTTACTTATTTTAAAAAGACAGGCGGCAAGAGGATCTTTAAAATGGCGCCGATTCACCATCACTTTGAGCTTTGCGGGTGGTCGGAGACAAGAGTGGTTGCGGTGTTCTCTATCATCACAGCCATATTGTGTCTGACAGCGCTGCTTGCGATATAAAGGAGTATTGAAATGAAGTTAACAGGAAAAAGAGTACTGGTATTTGGCTCCGGCGTCAGTGGGATCGGAGCGGCGGACCTTCTGCACAGGGTACAGGCAGTGCCGGTGATCTATGATGGAAATAAAAATGCGTCCAGGGAAGATATTCTGGACAGGCTGGAACAAAAGGAAAATACAGAAATCGTGCTTGGGCATCTGCCGGATGAAGTACTTGCCTCAGTTGTGCTTGCTGTTCTGAGTCCGGGTGTTCCGACGGATATACCGGAAGTGATCCGGATCAAAGAGAGCAAAATTCCAGTCTGGGGTGAAGTGGAACTGGCTTACCAGATGAGCAAAGGGCAGATACTCGCGATCACCGGTACGAACGGAAAGACGACGACAACGGCTTTGACAGGAAAGATCATGGAGGATTATTTCCCGGAAGTCTATATCGTAGGGAATATCGGGACACCATACACATCGTTGGCGCTGCAAATGACGGATGCTTCTGTGACGGTGGCTGAGATCAGCAGTTTTCAGCTGGAGACCATACAGGATTTTGCACCCCGGGTGAGCGCAATCCTGAATATTACAGAAGATCATCTGAACCGCCATCACACGATGAAAGAGTACATAAGGGTGAAGGAACTGATCACGGCAAACCAGAGTGAAAATGATGTCTGTGTCCTCAACTATGAAGATGAAGTGCTCCGGGCTTTCGGAGAGAAGCTGAAGGAACGGATGCGGGTTGTATTCTTTTCGAGTTGCAGGGAACTGGAACAGGGGATTTTCCTGAAAGACGGCAGAATCCTGTTCCGCAAGGATAAAGATGAGGTCATGGTCACAGAGGTCAAAGACCTGAAACTGCCGGGACGTCATAATCATGAGAACGTGATGGCTGCAGCCGCTATCGCAATCTATGCCGGGGTTCCCATCGAGAGCATACGAAATACGATTCGGAATTTTAAGGCGGTGGAACACAGGATCGAGTATGTGACTGAGAAAAGAGGTGTCGTCTACTATAACGACTCCAAAGGTACGAATCCCGATGCGGCCATCAAAGGAATACAGGCGATGGACCGTCCGACGCTGCTGATCGGCGGCGGGTATGACAAGCAGTCGGAATACACGGAATGGATAAAATCTTTCGACGGAAAAGTTCGGTATCTGGTCCTGATTGGACAGACACGGGAAAAAATAGAACAGGAAGCGCGCGCGTGCGGTTTTACCAGTATAATTCTGGCAGATTCACTGGGAGAAGCGGTAAAAATCTGTGCAGAGAAGGCAAATCCGGGAGATGCAGTACTGCTCTCCCCGGCATGTGCGAGCTGGGGACAATTTGATAATTACGAGCAGCGCGGAGATATGTTCAAGCAATACGTAAATGAACTGTAGTTCGCTGCAGCGCAGTAAAAGGTTGCGGCAGCAGGCTTTTAACTGACAGGGGCAGGCCAAATAAGATCAGAATTGGCCTGTCCCTGTATTATATTTTGGTAAAAACATTCATAGAATGAGAGAAAAAGATAAAGCGGTGGCCGATGGAAGGTAATAAAAAGAAAAAGCTGGATGCTACGCTGCTGGTGCTTGTCATTCTGCTTGTGCTGACAGGTCTGGTGCTGCTCTACAGCACAAGCACGTACAACGGACGCGTCAAATTTCATGATCCCGCGTATTACTTTAAAAAGCAGTTGTTTGCGACAGCACTCGGGTTCCTTGTGCTTTATGTGGTGGCGGGAATTGATTATCATATCGTTGCACGGTTTGCGACACCGCTTTATATTATATCAATGCTGCTGTCACTGGCAGTTCTGCTGTTCGGAGACGAATACAACGGCTCTAAACGGTGGCTGTCACTGGGACCTCTTTCTTTTCAGCCGTCTGAGTTTGCGAAAGTGGCGGTGATTTTGTTTCTGGCGTACCACATCAGCAAGTATAAAGGTAAGATGACCAGTATCTGGTTTATGGCGAGTGTCATGCTGGCTGTCCTTCCGATCGTAGGGCTGGTCGGGACCAACAACCTGAGTACAGCGATCATCATTCTGGGAATCGGTGTCATTCTCATCTTTGTATCGAATCCAAAGTATATGCAGTTTATCGGTATCGGAGGGGCCGGAATCGCATTTATCACCGTGTTTTTAAGTCTGGAGAGTTATCGGCTTGAGCGGCTGGCCGTCTGGAGGGACCCGGAGAGCTATGATAAGGGGTTTCAGACGATCCAGGGGCTGTATGCGATCGGAAGCGGGGGAATCTTCGGTAAGGGGCTGGGAAGCAGTCTGCAGAAACTGGGTTTTGTGCCGGAGGCTCAGAATGATATGATCTTCTCTATTATCTGTGAGGAGACAGGATTGATCGGTGCAATCCTTCTGATGCTGATCTTTAGCTTTCTGATCTGGCGGCTGATGGTGATCGCTACACATGCACCGGATCTTTTGGGGTCACTGATAGCCTCCGGCATCATGGGACATATGGCGATTCAGGTTATTTTAAATATCGCGGTGGTGACAAATACCATTCCAAATACTGGAATAACATTGCCTTTTGTCAGCTACGGCGGTACATCGGTGCTGTTTCTGCTGGGGGAGATGGGGCTTGCGCTCGCCGTGAGCCGTTACGAAAAACAGGAATTTCTGTAACCAATCGGAGGTGAATTGAATACAATAATTTATAACTGAAATGGGGAGTGTGCCGATTGCAGAGTATTCGAATTGAAGGAGGAAGCGCTCTTTCCGGTTTTGTATACATACAGGGATCCAAAAACGCGGCATTGCCGGTCATGGCGGCCGCGCTTCTGCATCAGGGAGTCACAACGCTTTATAATTGTCCAAAAATCACAGATGTACTGTGCATGGAAGCGATCTTAAAAGAACTCGGTGCCGTGACGGCCTGGAATGGAAATACACTGATGCTTGACTGTACAAACATTGATAAAACGTACGTGCCTTCAGAATATGCCAACCGTATGAGGTCTTCTATCGTATTAATGGGCAGCATGCTGGGGCGTTCCGGGTGTATAGAAATTTCGTATCCGGGGGGCTGTACGATCGGGAAACGGCCGATCGACCTGCATCTGAAACTGCTGCAGGAGATGGGGGCCAGAATTGAGGAAAATGAAGGAATACTGCATGCAGTCTGTGCAAAGATCCAACCGGTCAATATGACTTTTTCCAAATCCAGTGTCGGGGCTACGGAAAATGCAATTCTGGCGGCAGTGCTGGCAGATGGTGTCAGCGTGTTCAGAAACTGTGCACGGGAGCCTGAGATCCTGCATCTCTGCAATTTTTTAAATGCCATGGGTGCGGATATTCGGGGCGGTGGGACGGATATGCTGACGGTGTCCGGAGGGAAACAGCTGCATGATGTAAAGTACCGGATCCCGCCTGACCGTATCGCCGCAGGCACGTACCTGTTTGCAGGCGCAGCCACACGCGGAGAGGTCACGCTTGAAAATGCACCGATCGAGGAACTTGCCTCAATCCTGTCTGTCTATGAGAAAATGGGTGGACAATATCATCTGAACAGTGGTAAACTAGTAACGGACAGCCGGCAGATCAGTTTTCCGGTGCCGTTTATAGAGACTGCAGGCTATCCGGGGTTTCCGACCGATATGCAGTCACTGCTGATGAGTGTGCTTGCAACGATACCGGGGAACAGTCTGATCCGAGAACAAATATTTGAAGAACGGTTTAAGATTGTAACACTATTAAACCGTATGGGGGCACATATACTGATAGATGGCAGAGATGCGCTGATTTTTGGAGGCAGAGAACTATATGGGCAGCACGTATTTGCTGAAGAACTGAGAGGCGGTGCCGCTCTCGTACTGGCGGGACTTTCGGCTTCAGGGGTGACGGTCATTGAGAATCCTCATTTTATAGAACGGGGATATGAAAATCTGTGCCAAAACCTGGCGGCGCTTGGGGGAAAGATTGAATTAACAGGGGAATAAGGATTATACGGATGAATACTCCACGCTATAGAAGAAAAATAGGAAAAAAATTGCTTCGCATGATTTTGGGCGGGATAGTACTGGTGCTGCTCATTGGCGTCATCGTCTTTCTCGCCGTTTTTCATGTGAAAGAAGTTGAAGTGGTAGGAAATACCAGATATACGACTGAGGATGTTCAGGCAGAGGTATTAAAAGGTCCATTTGCATCGAATTCATTTTTGATGTCAGTATTCAGGAAAAAAATCCAGACAGAAAAAATGCCGTTTGTCAGTTCCATAGAAGTGGAAATGGTATCTTCTCATAAGCTCCGGCTGCATGTCAATGAAAAGCAGGTGATCGGTTACGTCAGGTATCTCGACTGCAATATGTATTTCGACAAGGACGGCATCGTGGTTGAGAGTGAGGTGGCACCTGAAGTAAGTGATGTCATCCAGGCGGAGGATGCTGACTCGGATGTGGTAGAGCCGGAAGAGATCCGGGATGAGAATGAGACCACATATCATGCTGCAGTCACAGATATACCTTTTATCACAGGCTTGAAATTCAGGCACGTGGTGATGGAAGAGAAACTTCCGGTGGAAAACGAGGGTGTGTTCAATACGGTGCTCGGAATCGCACGGATTGTGGATAAATATGAGATTCAGCCAGAACGTGTGGAATTTGATGATAATTATAACATTACACTGTATTATGGAAACATCAGAGTGACACTGGGACCGGATACTCTGCTGGAAGAAAAGATTACCAGGGTGGCTGCGATTTTGCCAAAGGTTTCGGGCAAATCAGGTGTGTTGCATCTGGAGGACTATTCCAAGGGTACGGTGAACATCATTTTTACGGAAGATGTGCCGGAGGAGGAGACTGACGATCAGGACAAAGAAGCCGACACCTCAGGTGAGGGAGAAGGAGATTCGGGAGACGATACTTCCGGAGACGACATAACCGGTGATGAGGATACAGACTCCGAAGCGGATACGTCCGGCGGCGGGGAAACGGATCCGGGAGCAGATACATCCGGCGATGAGGAAACGGATTCCGGAACAGATACATCAGGGACGGGCGAAAGTACTTCCCAGAATATGGAAACGGACGGCGGAGACAGCGACGGCGGATACTAAAAAAAATAAAAAAATGGTTGATTAATTGGACGAGAGATTATATTATATATCTATATGTAGCTAAACGAAAGAAAGAAGAATGCCCTTCGGGGAATAAGATATGCGAAAGTGCAAAAGGAGGAAGTACCTTGTTAGAGATTATGTCAAATGAAGCGGAATCATCTGCAAAGATAATTGTCATCGGAGTAGGTGGGGCAGGAAATAATGCTGTAAACCGCATGGTAGATGAAGCGATCGGCGGTGTTGAATTCGTCGGAATTAATACAGATAAACAGGCATTGACGTTATGTAAAGCACCTACTGTACTTCAGATTGGTGAAAAGGTTACCAAAGGTCTTGGCGCCGGTGCACAGCCTGAGGTAGGACAGAAGGCAGCGGAAGAGAGCGTTGATGAGGTGCGCAGACTGATCGAAGGTGCTGATATGGTGTTTGTAACCTGCGGCATGGGTGGTGGTACCGGTACCGGTGCGGCTCCGATTGTGGCAGGGCTCGCGAAAGAGATGGGTATTCTGACAGTCGGCGTAGTGACAAAACCATTCCGTTTTGAAGCAAAAACACGCATGAGCAATGCGCTTATGGGAATTGATAAGTTAAAAGAGAACGTTGATACACTGATCGTCATTCCGAATGACAAACTCCTTGAGATCGTTGACCGCCGGACAACAATGCCGGAGGCGTTGAAAAAAGCTGATGAGGTGCTGCAGCAGGCAGTGCAGGGCATTACAGACCTGATCAATCTGCCGGCCCTGATCAACCTTGACTTCGCAGATGTTCAGACTGTAATGATCGATAAAGGGATCGCACACATCGGTATCGGCGAGGCGAAAGGGGATGACAAGGCACTCGAGGCAGTACAGCAGGCCGTTGCCAGCCCGCTGCTTGAGACCACGATCAACGGTGCTTCTCATGTCATTGTCAATATTTCCGGTGATATCTCACTTATGGATGCGAACGATGCGGTAAGCTATGTTCAGGATCTGGCTGGTGAGGATACCAATATTATCTTCGGTGCAATGTATGATGATTCTGATGTGGATACAGCAAGAATCACTGTGATAGCAACAGGACTTGATGATGCCACATCTAAACAGCCGAGTGTTGGCGGCAAGAGCATGTTCAGTATGCCGAAGACTGAGACGAAACAGGAAACTCCTTCCTTTACACAGGCACAGGGATTCACAATGCCAAAGCTGCAGATGCCTTCACAGGCTTCCGCACCGACAGCAAGCAATGTGCCGAAAAAAGATATTCAGATTCCGGATTTCCTGAAGAATCGGAAGTAGCAATGAGTGCATAACGGAATATATTTGTACAGTGTCAACTGACGCTGTTCTGTGATGAGCGTTTGAATTTTGTATCCCTGTGTGGGATACGGAATTCAAACGCTCATTTTCTTGACATATGGAATAAAATGGGATAAACTAATAATAGTTACTGATTTTATTTTATTGGGAGGATGTTATGGCGAAATACAAATGCAGTGTATGTGGGTACGTTTATGATGAAGAAAAAGAAGGAAAACCGTTTGCCGAACTGACGGTCTGTCCGGTCTGCAGACAGCCTGCGGACAAATTCACACGGTTGGAAGAAGCTGGCGAACCAGAACAGCCAGCGGAGGGTGAGCCCGATACAGAGGTCAAAAGTGCGGACCTTGCGTATCCACCGGAGTATGCCAGAGTGGATTTAGGATGCCGCTTTATGAAGGAAATTCACGAAATGGCAGTTACCGGAAAGCCGATCATCGAGGCGATGGGAACACAGATGCAGATGCCGGGCTGGGAAGATATTCTGGTGCTTGGGGCACAGCTGAATCCCCCGCCGCTTAATGAACATGAATTTGTAGACACGATGACCGTAATTGGCAGACATGCAAAAAAACCAATGATCCTGAGCGGTCCCGTGTACATATCGCATATGTCATTTGGAGCACTGTCAAAAGAAGTAAAGGTTGCACTTGCAAAAGGGAGTGCTATGGCAGGGACAGCGATGTGCAGCGGTGAGGGAGGAATTCTTCCCCAGGAGCAGGAGGCGGCGCATAAATATATTTTCGAATATGTGCCGAACCGGTACAGTGCGACAGATGAGAATCTCAGGAAGGCAGATGCGGTAGAGATTAAAATAGGGCAGGGCACGAAACCCGGCATGGGAGGACATCTGCCTGGAGGTAAGGTGACGCCGGAAATTGCAGAAATACGCAACAAGCCGCTGGGTCAGGATGTGATCAGTCCTTCCCGATTTCCTGAGCTGAATACAAAAGAAGATCTGAGAGATCTGGTTCGCAGCCTGCGCGAGCGCTCGGATGGGCGCCCGATCGGCATTAAGATCGCTGCCGGAAGGATTGAAAGGGATCTGGAATTCTGCGTATTTGCCGAACCGGATTTTATCACGATCGACGGCCGGGGAGGTGCGACAGGAGCCAGTCCCCGCCTGATAAGGGATGCGACGAGCGTTCCGACAGTATATGCACTGCATCGCGCGAGAAAGTACCTGGATTCTGTTCATTCCGATATCTCGCTGGTCATAACCGGCGGACTGCGGGTCTCATCGGATTTTGCAAAGGCGATCGCGATGGGCGCTGACGCAGTTGCGATCGCATCGGCAGCGCTGATAGCGGCGGCATGTCAGCAGTATCGGATCTGCGGAAGTGGAATGTGTCCGGTTGGGGTTGCGACTCAGGATCCTGAGCTTAGGGCACGCCTGAAAGTGGATGCAGCGGCACAGCGTGTAGCAAATTTCCTAAATTGTACGAGGGAGGAGCTGAAGACGTTCGCGCGTATCACGGGTCACAGAAACCTGCATGATATGAATGTGGGGGATCTGTGCACCATAAACAGGGAGATTTCTGAGTTTACGGATATCCCCCATGCGTAATCTGCAAAAGAAAACCTGATACCATATTTTTGTGAAGTATGCAATAAAATAAAAGACAAATTCTCCGAAAAGTAGTATAATTGATGCAATGTTGATCGAGAAGGGGAATATGAGTATGGAAATTACAATTGGATTTGCACTGTTTTTGTTTGTTGTTCAATTCTGTTCGTATTTTGTAAAAGGACTGGCGGGGTTTGGAGATCCGTTGATATCAAATCCGATGCTGTCATTGACTACGATGCAGAACAATCAGATCACACCGATGAATCTGCTGATGAACTGGCCGCTGAATCTTTACATAGCATTTAAGAACAGAAAAGCTTTTTCTGTCAAATCGACCATACCGATGATCGTCTGTATACTGATCGGTATGGTTCCGGGAATGCTGTGCCTGAAGTATGCGACCTCCTGGGTGCTCAAGGCACTGCTCGGGCTCGTTATCGTGATCTGCGGTGTGGAGATGCTGACGAGAAAACAGTCGACAAAATCTTCAGGAAACCTGATTGTTATGATTCTTGTGTCGATAGCGTCGGGTTTTACGGCAGGGCTATATGGGATCAACCTGTTCTTTGTGGCTTACATCGAACGTACAGGTTATGTAAATCGTAACCAGTTCCGGGGGCAGATGTGCTTTATTTTCTTTATTGAGAATACGATACGTCTGTTGATTTACATTTTCACCGGTTTCTATACGCTGGACATTATCAAACTGGCACTGATATCTGCGGTGGGTGTTGTCTTCGGCATGTTCTTTGGAAGCCGTGTTGACAGTAAGCTGAGTGAAGCTGCGATAAAGAGAATCATTACGATTGTATTTATCTGCGCGGGATTAAGCACGCTGGTTAAGGCGCTTATTTTTAAAATCTGATTAAGTATCATGTATTAAAAAACTGGCTTCCGGGTACTGCAAACCCGGAAGCCAGTTTTATCTGTCACTGGAAATACTTCTGTTTTATCAGTGATACGGGCATATCATGTCCGGTGAACAGGCGGAATGCCTCAGCGCCCTGATACAGAAGCATATAAAGACCGTTCAGCGTCTGGCACCCTGCAGATTCTGCCAGAGACAGCAGCCGTGTTTTGCGCGGTTCATAGATGATATCGGAGACGATCATACCCCTGTGAAAGTATGCAGGATCCGTGATCAAAGATTTAGACGTGTCCGGATGCATGCCGACGGAAGTCGCATTAACCAGAATTGTGCTGGAATCAAGAGAGTCTTTAAGGGCTTTCTGATCTGCATTGTCGCACAGGATGGCACGGCAGTCTGTTATCTGATTGATCTTGTCAGTCAATGCCTGTATCCGTTTGTAGAAGCGGCTGGTTGGTCTTGCAAAGATGCGGATTTCACGTAACCCGTCGAGGGCAGCCTGAGCAGCGATCGCAGTGGCGGCTCCTCCCGCGCCGAGAAGAGTCATGGTATCACCGGTGATATTGTGACCTGCATCACGGACAGACTGCATAAAACCAATACCGTCTGTATTATAACCGGTTAGTATCCCGTTGTCATTGACGACAGTGTTGGCTGCTCCAATCAGTTCTGCAGCGGGGGACAGGCGGTCCATGAGTTCCATGATCTTATTTTTGTTCGGCATGGTCAGGTTAAAGCCTCGGATGCCGGCTGCTTTCAGTCCGTTGACGGCTGTGGACAGCATTTCCTCACCTACTTCAAAACAGAGATATACGTAGTCGAGCTTCAGCGCACGAAACGCTTCGTTGTGCATAAGGGGGGACATGCTGTGGGCAACGGGGCTTCCAAGGAGTCCCGTCAGTTTTGTATGGCCGGTAATAGAGATGTCTGTCATCGTTTTTCCTCCAAATCGTAAGTTTCACTCACTTAGCTTATCATGAGATCCTGCCAGTGTAAAGATTGACAAGGGACTTTTAGAACGGTATAATGAGCGCATCGCGTGGCTGGTACAGGCTGACGCCTCTAATTTGAGAGAGAGACAGGTGAAATTATATGATACAACCCATACAGCTTGGAAAGCTGATGATAGGAAACGGTATACCGAAAATCTGCGTTCCCATAACTGGAAGAACGAGAGAAGATATTATAAGGCAGGCGGAAGGCACCAGGACTGCGGGGGCGGATTTGGTGGAATGGCGAGCGGATTTCTTTGAAAATGTCGAAAATTTGCAGAGCGTAAAAGAAGTTCTGTCGACAGTTCGCGCTATTTTATGCGATATTCCTCTTCTTTTCACCTTCCGCACGCAGGAAGAGGGCGGGGTTCTGGATATTTCGACAAAATATTATGTAAACTTAAACACGGCAGCAGCCGAAACAAAGCTTGTGGATGCGGTTGATGTCGAGATTTTCCGAGGTGATGAGATTGTACAGTCATTGATCCAAAAAATTCATCATAATGGATGTGTTGTTGTCGGATCGAATCACCATTTTACGAAAACCCCCGCAAAAGAGGAGCTTCTGGCGATATTTGACAGAATGGAGCTGAAAGGCGCGGATATTCTGAAAATTGCTGCGATGCCCCGGGACCCGCAAGATGTGCTGACACTTCTTGCGGCTACGCATGAGGAGACGAAGCGTACCACGCGTCCGATCATTACCATGTCCATGGCGGGTATGGGGGCTGTAAGCCGTATCAGCGGCGAGGTTTTCGGCTCCAGTGTTACTTTTGCTGCGACAGAGGCGTGTTCTGCGCCCGGACAGCTGCCTATAGAAGAGATGCGGCAGATGCTTGGCTCACTTCATAGAAGTATGCAGTAATTTACTTTACATAATTAAAAATCTTAGAGGGAAAAGCTGTCGAAAAGATATAAAATCCGACAGCGTACTTTTGACAAAATTAACACCTCTCATAACCTATAATGAATCTTGCTTATTCCAGTAAGTGCGTATTCAAAGGTTATGGGGGGTGTTTTGTGTACTATGAGATCTTCATAGACGTCTTTTTTGTAACAAATATGGTGATGGATTATTTTCTGCTGCGAATCGTAAGCCGAATACTCAGATGTTCTGCCACACATCTGAGAAGTCTGGCGGCGGCAGTGTTCGGAGCGCTTGCGCTTTGTCTGCTCATCATCATACAGCTTCCGGACTGGAGGCTGCTGAATACGGTACTGGTGCATGTGGTAATCAATACTTTGATGGTAAAGTTCGGATGCAAAATCAAAGGCTGGAAAAAAATATTACAAGGCTTGCTGCTCTTATATCTGGCGTCATTTCTTACAGGCGGTCTGCTGACTAGGTTGCAGACCCATCTGACAAAATCTGGTTTTTGGACTTTTTTGCTTCTTGCGGCCGTGAGTTATCTGGTCATTACCGCGGGCATCCTGGTATACACGCGATTAAAGGGAAATGTCACAAATCTTTATGAAGTAGTGCTGTACGCAGGAGGGAAATGCAAGGAAGTCAAGGGACTATATGACACCGGAAACCGGCTGTTCGATACAATATCGAAAAAACCGGTATCCATTGTGGATGAAAGCGTAGTGGAAAGTCTGTTCTCACAGGACGAACTGCTGCAGTTCCATCCACATTACATCCCGTTCCAAAGTGTGGGGTGTACACAGGGAGTCATACTTGCGGTCACGCTGGATTCCCTGGTGGTAAAAAATGAAACTATGAGCAGGACAGTCGATCAGCCGGTTATCGCACTGGCAAAGGGCCACCGGTCGTTTGCAGGACAGTGCCAGATGATTTTAAATCCGGATCTGGTAGACGGTTAGGAGGAAAGAATATGATACATGCTGTATTGCCGAACCGTGTTCGGTTTGGGATGTTTCCTGGATTTTCGAGAATGATCTTTAAAAAACCGGGAGAAATTTTTTATATTGGAGGAACTGATGTACTGCCGGCACCGCTGGATGCAGAGCGGGAGGCGGTCGTTATTGAGAACCTGGGCAGCCAGCAGGACAAGGAAGCCAGGGATGAACTGATAGAACATAATCTGCGGCTTGTGGTGTACATCGCACAGCGATTTGACAATACCGGTGTGGGTGTGGAAGACCTGATAAGCATCGGGACCATAGGCCTGATCAAAGCGATCAATACATTTAATCCGACCAGGAAGATCAAACTTGCAACTTATGCCTCGCGCTGCATAGAAAATGAGATCCTGATGTATCTTAGAAGAAACAATAAAACAAAAATGGAAGTGTCCATTGATGAGCCGCTGAATGTGGACTGGGATGGGAATGAGCTGCTGCTGTCAGATATTCTGGGGACAGATGAGGATGTGATCTACCGCGATATCGAACACGAAGTAGAGTGTAAGCTGCTGGGAAAAGCCATCAGCAAACTGTCTGACAGGGAACAGATCATTATTAAACTGCGGTATGGTCTGCAGTCACCGGACGGTAAGGAAAAGACACAAAAAGAGGTTGCGGATATGCTTGGTATTTCACAGTCCTATATCTCAAGACTTGAAAAACGCATTATGAAGCGGCTGAAGAAAGAGATTGTGAGATATGAGTGACGTTCATAATGAATGGCATATAATATTGACTGGGAAATGATTTTTTGCAGTTTAACGGCTTGCCCTGGGGCAGGCCGTTTTTTGTTTCACAGGATCGCACCGTGGCAAAAGGGAATCATGTCGCTGAAGCAACCCGCCGCAGAAAAAGAATCCCGCAAGCGGGATTTTTTCACGCCCTGTACTTAATAATCATTGACAAATTTCTTCTACAGGTGTAGAATGAAATAAGTTCTACATATGTAGAAGAATAGAAATATGCATGGGAAAAGGGGAAAACAGTATGAAGAGCAAATATCAAAGACTGCCCGACTCAGAGCTGGATATTATGATTGTGCTGTGGAACGGACATGACAGGATGAGCCGGATGGAGATTGAGGCTGTCGTAAATGAAAAGAAGGACCTTGCACCGACAACGATTCTTTCGCTGTTGACCAGATTGGAGAAAAAGGGATTTGTAAAAATTGAAAAGCAGGGAAAAAGTAACCTGTACTCTCCGGTCATCCGGCAGGAAGAGTATCTGCAGAATGAAAGTAAAACTGTGTTGGAGAAACTGTATGGAAATTCCATTAAAAAGTTTGTGGCATCCCTGTATCAGGGGAATCAGATTGCCGAAGAAGATCTGGATGAATTAAATGACTTCTTAAAAGAACTGGAAAAGCACAGAGATTAGAGAAAAACGAGGTAAGAGAACACGAGGGGGTCAGTGTATGGTTAATACGATTCTTCATATTTTAAAAGTTAATATATTCGCTGCAGCCTGTATTCTTGCAGTCATACTGCTTTCACGTGTATTCAAAGGCAGATATTCTGTCCGGTGGAAATATACCATGTGGCTGCTGATCTCATTATTTTTGATGTTTCCGGTTAATATTTCGAATGAACGGGCAGTTGTAAGACTGGAGATCAGGCAGCAGGATAATACCCCTGGCACAGTACATCATACAGTGGGGAACACGCCTTTGGCGGATGTGTCTCAGGTGCAGGAAAAAGAAGCGGGACTAAGCGGCAACACTTATGAGCAGAAAGAACCTGCGCTTACGCTGACGGATATACTGACTTATTTTTGTTATATCTGGCTGACCGGTTTCTTATTTCTGGCATTTGGCAGGCTTATCTCATATTACCGTTCGCTCGATAGGCTTAGACGCTGGGGAATGCCGGTGAAAAACAGCAAAATAACTAAAATATACCGTGCGGCATGTACTGAGAAACATATCAAAAGAGTACCGAAACTGATGATGAATCCGAGAGTGCAGTCGCCTGTTTTAGCAGGGCTTGGAAGAACGTATCTTTATCTGCCGGATGTTCCCTACACAGACCGGGAACTGGAACTGATTTTGAAACATGAGCTGTTTCATTACCGGCATAAAGACCTGTGGTATAAGATGTTTTTGCTGATTGTCGATACGGTCTACTGGTTCAATCCGCTGCTGCATTGGATGATAAGGGAAGCGGACAAAGATATCGAATACATCTGTGATTGTTATGTAATAGCCGGATATCCGAAGAGTGATCACGCAGTCTATAACAGGCTGCTGCTGAAAACAGCAGCTTCAGGGAATTCACACTATCTCACCGCAAGCCTGAATGACAGTAAGGCGGCATTTAAAGAAAGGATCTGGTATATGATGAAAGCTGCGAAGTTAAGAAAGGGAATCATTCCAATTTTGATGCTCACGTTTGTCTTAGTGGTTGCCAATGTTCTGGTGGGATGTTCTGTGAACAAAAATGAAGGGGAAACAGATGCTCCCAGCGCACCGGTGACCGGGAAAGTACAGTCCGGCTCTGATACGGGTGTGAAAGATACGTCTTCGGCGGACCAGGGAGAAAAAACGGGTGAAAAATTGCCCAAACCAGAACAGACCCGGGAAGCCAAGAAGACACCGGAACAGACCCTGGATGTACAGCAGACACCGGAAGCGGAAACGACTCAGCAGCCGGAAGTCATAACGGCTGACGAAGAGAAGGACTCACCGGAAGATGCTGAAGTGCCCGCGGAGAATCACGACAGGGAATCTGCGGTGAGTGCTAAAGTCCAGTTATATGAAGGGACGTACTTTGACAGTGTAGTTACAGGCTTTGATGAGGAAAAAGTCGTTGACGGGCTGTATATTGAGGATGACTACTGTGAAGTTGATATTTCAGATATTACAGATACATCTTTTGATTTTACAGCATATAAAGTAGGTGGGATGACGGGTGAGCGGTCGTTGATTTTTAAGAAACATACCGCGGAATTTGCAGATGGCGGGACGCGTGCAGTTTATAACGGTGATGAATATACACTTTATTTTGAGTTCCCTGATAACCACGCTTCACATCCCGTTGTTACCGATATCGTGATATCGGGATTTCCAGCGCTGGAGGCTGCCACGTTTGTTAATAATAACATACCGGGATATGGATTTTCCTGAGGATACATCTGCTGCCAGCAGTAAGCTGCAGTTCCGCCGAAAACGGAACTGCAGCCCTTTATCACTGTCAGAAATAACAATTTGAAAACAAGTTGCTGAATACTTTATGTATCATCCTGCATTATGATAATCACAGGATTCGCAGGAAGGAAATTCAGCCGCGGCACGGTTAAAACCTCTTCAGACATACATCCTCGCGGATTTCAACAAGAATAATATCATCTCCGATTTGTTTAATGCACTCCCATGGAATCACATATTCGCAGTCCCGGCCCATGAGCCCCCACAGCTTGCCGGGACCGGGGATGATCAATGCGGTAATACGGCCGCTTTTACATTCAAATTCCAGGTCGACCGGGCAGCCGAGGCTTTTACAGTTGCAGATATTGATAACTTCTTTTTGTCGCAGTTCAAAAAGGCGCAAAGCGACCACCTCAATGCCGTTTTTATAGTATATGTAATTTTAATAGAAAAAGTTTATAATTCTTAAGATAATTTCTATATTGTTTAAAGGGCAGAATTGTTATAATAAAAACAGTGTGTTTAAAAGTACGTATGAAAAGGGAGAAAGTAATGTGTGGAATAACCGGATTTCTTTCCGAGGGGAAGTATGAAAAAAACGAAACTGCTTTAAAAAAAATGAACAGCAGAATCATTACAAGAGGTCCTGATGATGACGGGTATTACGTTGATGAGGAGATCGCTCTTGCCATGCGCCGGCTTTCCATCATAGGACTTGACAACGGCAGACAGCCAATGTGGAATGAAGACGAAACACTTGTCCTGGTCTACAATGGTGAGATCTACAATTATCTGCAGCAGAAGGAAGAACTGCAGCGGAAAGGACATGTATTCACAACAGATGCCGATACGGAAGTGATTCTTCACGGATATGAAGAATATGGTGTTGATGTTTTGAAAAAGCTCCGGGGGATGTTCGCCTTTGCACTGTGGAATACAGTATCCAAGACCCTGTTTATCGCACGGGATCCATTCGGCATCAAGCCGCTGTTTTACTGCACACAGAATAATGGATTCTGTTTTGGATCGGAGATCAAGGCACTGCTTGCGCACCCTGATGTGAGAAAAGAGCTGAATGAAAATGTACTTCCGGGTTATTTGTCTTTTCAGTATAATCCGCTTGAAGAAACATTTTATAAAGGTATCTACCAGCTTCTGCCGGGACATTATATGATGATCGAAAACGGAAAGATGCAGATTCACCGTTACTGGAGAGCCAGATTTAACGCTGAAGAGACTATGCGCAGAGAGGAAGCAGAGGAACGCCTGGAGGAGGCACTTCTGAATTCTGTTGAAGCTCATAAGCTCAGTGATGTCGAGGTTGGTTCCTTCTTGTCAGGAGGCATAGACTCTTCTTTTCTGGCTGTAGCAGGAAAGATGGAAAAGACATACAGTATCGGATTTGAGGAAGCCGAATATGACGAGACAAAAAAAGCTGAGGAACTGAGCCGGGTCAACGGGATGACAAATCATTCCAGACTCATTACCCGAGAAGAGTATTGGGAGGCGGTTCCCTGGGTTTTGAAGGCGCTGGATGAGCCGGTGGCAGATCCGTCTATCATACCACTTTACTATCTCTGTGAACTGGCGGCAAGGGATGTTAAAGTCGTTTATTCCGGGGAGGGGGCAGATGAACTGTTCGGGGGGTATAACATCTACCAGTCTGCACTGGCGCTGGAACCATTTGTGCGTATCGTGCCGGCAAAGATACGGCGCCGCCTGCGGCAAATGATGGAGTGTCTGCCGTTTTCATTTAAAGGCAGGGAATATCTGATCAGGGCCGGACAGAGCGTGGAGGAACGCTTTATAGGAAATGCCTATATATTCAAAAACCAGGAAGTTAAAGAACTGCTGAAGAACAAAGAACTGGTCACATATACGGAACAGGATGTTGCAGCGGCATATTATGCCGAAACAGAAGGCCTTGATGACATAACCAGGATGCAGTATATAGACATTAACTTCTGGATGCGCGGCGATATCCTGAGAAAATCGGACCATATCAGTATGGCACATGGACTCGAAGTAAGAGTTCCCTATCTGGATGAGGAAGTCGCGAAAGCAGCATTTTCCGTTCCTGTAAGGCATAGAGTTACGCGTAAACAGACGAAATCATTTTTCCGCAGTGTTTCCGGCGGATATCTCCCGCAGGAGACATCCAAAAGGCGGAAACTGGGATTTCCGGTCCCTCTTCGAAAGTGGCTGATGCAGGAACCGTATCAGGGAATCGTGAGAGCGGAATTTGAGAGCGAAACCGCAGAGAAATTTTTTGAAAAAGACAGACTGACAGTATTGCTGGACCAACACAAAAACGGGAAAAGGGATAACAGCAGAAAAATCTGGACAGTATACCTTTTTTTACTTTGGTACAGGGAAAATTTTTGATTGTCAAGGGCTAAAACTTTGTAAAATTTCAGCCGGATGCGCATAGCAAAGCGCCATAATGAGAACCATTTTACTAGAAAAAACTTCTAGGAGGATTCTTGTTATGGCGCTTAATAAAGTTGAGATATGCGGAGTCAACACATCAAAATTACCGATACTTAGCAATGAAGAAAAAGAAGAATTATTCCGAAAGATCAAACAGGGGGATAAAGAGGCCAGGGAAAAATATATAAAAGGAAATTTGCGTCTCGTCTTAAGCGTGATCAAACGTTTTTCCAACAGTAATGAGGCTGCCGATGATCTGTTCCAGATCGGCTGTATCGGACTGATCAAGGCGATCGATAACTTTGATACGACATTAAACGTCAAATTCAGTACGTATGCCGTGCCGATGATCATTGGAGAAATCCGGCGTTATCTGAGGGATAACAACAGTATTCGTGTGAGCCGCTCTCTGAGAGATATTGCATATAAAGCTATTTTCGCCAAAGAAAACTACGTAAAGCAGAATCTGCGTGAACCGACCATAGCAGAGATTGCCGAGGAGGTAGGAATCCAGAAAGAAGATATCGTATATGCGCTGGATGCGATCCAGAGTCCTATGAGTCTGTACGAACCGGTATATACTGAAGGCGGAGATACGCTGTATGTGATGGACCAGATCAGCGATAAAAAGAACAAAGAAGAAAACTGGATTGAGGATCTGTCTCTTCAGGAAGCGATGAACAGACTGAATGAACGGGAAAAACATATTATTCAGCTTCGGTTTTTTGAAGGAAAGACTCAGATGGAGGTGGCAACTGAGATAGGAATCTCTCAGGCACAGGTATCACGCCTGGAAAAGAGCGCACTGCGAAGTATGAAAAATTATCTGTCATAATTTGCAAAGAGAGAAGAAAAATGTTATGATATTCACAGTTGTGTGATGGGAGAGCGAAAAAGGGGGAAGAGCATGAGATGTCCATTTTGTAACCAGGATAACACCAGGGTTGTTGATTCAAGGCCAGTGGAAGACAGTAATGCAATTCGCAGACGCCGGATGTGTGATGAGTGCGGAAAGCGTTTCACCACATATGAAAAGGTTGAGACCATTCCGCTGATTGTGATTAAGAAAGATCAGAACAGGGAGCAGTATGACCGCGCAAAGATTGAGGCCGGTGTACTTCGGGCATGCCATAAACGTCCGATTTCGGCAGAAAGAATAACGGACCTTATAGATTCAGTCGAGACTGAGATTTTTAATATGGAGGAACGCGAGATCCCCAGTTCCGTGATCGGAGAAATTGTGATGGATAAACTCAAGGACCTGGAGGCGGTTGCGTACGTGCGTTTTGCATCCGTTTATCGCGAGTTTAAAGATGTAAATACGTTTATGGATGAACTCAAAAAGATTTTGAAATAGATTGCCCTTTCCGTCAGAGTATGTTATAATTCAAGCGTTATTGATTGGCACTTTAGCGAGTCAAAGCGCCAAAGAAAATGAGGAAAGAGGGATCATATGAAAAACAAGACAGTGAAAAGAATTCTGGCTGTTGGTCTGTCTGCAATGCTGGCGGCAGCAATGTTCGCAGGATGCGGATCTAAGAGCAACGATGAGAGCAAGTCTGCAGATGAGTCAGCCGAAACTACGCCTACGGCAGAAGCAGCAGATGACGCAGCTGAAGAAGAAAATAAAGAGACAGGGGACGGCACTGTATATAAGATCGGTGTCATCCAATATGTACAGCATGATGCGCTGGATGCATCCAACAAAGGTTTTTTTGCGGCACTTGATGAAATGGGAATCCAGTATGAGGCGGATCAGCAAAATGCAGCGGGAGAGGCTTCATCCTGCCAGACAATTGCACAGACACTGGTGAATAATGGAAGTGACCTGATCTTTGCCATCGCAACTCCGGCAGCACAGGCTGTTGCAGGCGTAACATCTGATATTCCGGTAGTTCTGACAGCTGTTACAGATCCTGCAGAATCCGGACTTGTTGAATCCAACGATGCTCCGGGCGGGAATGTAACCGGCACATCTGACCTGACTCCGGTTAAAGAACAGATTGATCTGATGAAACAGATTCTTCCTGATGTGAAAAAAGTTGGTGTTCTGTACTGCTCCGCTGAGTCAAACTCTGCGATTCAGGCGCAGATGGCTAAAGATGCATGTGCAGAGCTGGGGATCGAGTGCGAAGATTACACGGTGTCCTCATCAAATGAAATCCAGTCCGTTGTAGAATCATCCATCGGAAAAGTAGATGCTCTGTACGCTCCTACGGATAATGTTATTGCAGCAGGTATGGCAACGGTAGCGATGATTGCTAACGATAATAAGATGCCGGTAATCTGCGGTGAGGGCGGAATGGTGACAGAAGGCGGTCTGGCTACTTACGGAATTGACTATTATCAGTTGGGTTACATGGCAGGACAGCAGGCAGCAGAGATTCTTGTGGATGGAAAGAGCCCTGCAGAAATACCGATTGGTTATCTGGACGCATCAAAATGTGAACTGCAGGTTAATGATGAGACAGCGCAGGCACTGGGACTTGACTTATCTGCACTGGATACAGGGAGCGAAGAGTAAGAAACAGGCGCAGCAAATGTATCGAAAGTGGAAAACAACTGGACCAAGGGAGCCATCTTCGGCTCCCTTGGTATTTCTGTTCTTTAAGATTATTCAACTCTGAAAAGATTTTGACGAAAGAATAATGAGAAGCATTGTGTTTTCGTGAAAGTATTTTCTTAAAAAAGGTACCACGTACACGTAGGAGGATAAAAATATGAGTGGTTTTTTTGTTTCAATGCAGGGAGCGGTATCACAGGGAATTCTCTGGGGGATTATGGTACTGGGAGTTTATATCACCTTCAAAATTCTGGATATCGCAGATTTAACAGTTGATGGAAGCTTTGCGCTCGGGGGATGCGTATGCGCCACATTGATCGTTGCACATGGCTGGAATCCGGTGGCAGCGCTTCTGGTATCGCTGGTGGCGGGTGTGATCGCAGGGGGTGTGACAGGGTTTCTGCATACGGTATTTGAGATACCGGCAATTCTGGCGGGAATCCTGACGCAGATTGCCCTGTGGTCTATAAACCTCAGGATCATGGGTGGAAAGAGCAATATTCCGCTGCTCAAATCAGATACTGTGTTTTCATGGATGGTGGAGGCGACAGGGCTTTCACAGACTCATGCCAGTATGATACTCGGGGCAGTGATCGCGGTATTGTGTATTGCTCTTTTATACTGGTTTTTCGGAACGGAGCTGGGAGCGTCTCTCCGTGCCACAGGAAACAATGAGGATATGATCAGGGCGCTGGGTGTCAACATCAAAAAGACAAAAATGCTGGCTCTGATGATCAGCAACGGTCTGGTTGGCCTTTCAGGAGGTCTGGTCTGTCAGAGTCAGAAATACGGTGATATCAACAATGGCACGGGTGCCATTGTGATCGGTCTTGCAGCAATAGTTATCGGTGACGTACTGATGGGACGGCTCCGCTCTTTTGGAAGCAAGCTGACTTCGGCCATTGTAGGTTCGGTTGTCTATTTCCTGATTCGTGCGATTGTATTGCAGCTTGGCATGAGTGCAAATGATATGAAACTGCTTTCAGCGATCATAGTTGCGCTTGCACTGTGTATACCGGTGGCAATCGAGAAACTGCGGATCAGAAAATCCTATTCTGAAGGGGGAAAATAGACATGTTAAAACTAATGAATGTACAGAAGACGTTCAATAAAGGGACGATCAATGAAAAGAAAGCGCTGACAGGCATTGACCTTCATCTGAGGCAGGGGGATTTTGTGACGATCATCGGCGGAAATGGTGCCGGCAAATCAACGATGCTGAACATGATAGCGGGAGTGTATCCGATCGATTCCGGGAAAATCATTCTGGACGGTGAGAATATTTCAAGAAAGCCGGAGTATGCAAGAGCAAAATTTCTCGGACGGGTATTTCAGGATCCCATGAAAGGCACGGCTGCACAGATGGAGATTCAGGAGAATCTGGCACTGGCATACCGAAGAGGCCAGCGGAGGACGCTGCGGTGGGGAATCACCAGGGCGGAAAAAGCGCGGTACCATGAGGAATTAAAAACTCTGGGTCTGGGTCTGGAGGACCGTATGACTTCGAAGGTGGGTCTGCTTTCCGGAGGCCAGCGGCAGGCGCTGACGCTTTTGATGGCGGCACTGCAGCAGCCGAAGCTGTTACTGCTGGATGAGCATACGGCGGCACTCGATCCTAAGACGGCAGCCAAGGTGCTGGAACTGACAGAGAGCATAATATCGGAACAGAAGCTGACTGCGATGATGGTCACACATAATATGAAGGATGCGATCCGTATGGGCAATCGTCTGGTCATGATGCATGAGGGCAGGATTATCTATGATGTGGACGGCGAAGAAAAGAAAAAGCTGAAGGTGGAAGATCTGCTTAAGAAATTTGAACAGGCCAGCGGCGGAGAATTTGCGAATGACCGTATGATGCTGGCATAGGGAGTAAAGGACGATGAGAACATTTGATAAATCGGCGAAGCTGGACAATGTTTTGTACGATGTCAGGGGACCTGTCGTGGAAGAGGCCGGACGGATGGAAGAAGCCGGGCTTGAGATCCTGAAGCTGAACATCGGAAATCCGGCGCCGTTTGGCTTTTCGGCACCGGAAGAAGTGATCCTTGATATCCGTCAGTCAGTGCGTGACAGTCAGGGATATTCTGATTCAAGAGGGATTTTTGCGGCCAGAAAAGCAATCATGCAGTACTGCCAGCTGAAAAGGATCCCGAATGTTGGAATGAATGATATTTATACCGGGAATGGTGTGAGTGAACTGATTACACTCTGCATGCAGGCCCTGCTCAATGACGGGGACGAGATCCTGATACCTGCGCCGGATTATCCTCTTTGGACTGCGACAGCAAATCTCTCCGGCGGAAAAGCGGTTCATTACATCTGTGATGAGCAGTCTGACTGGAATCCGGATATCAACGATATACGGGATAAGATCACAGAGAAAACAAAGGCCATTGTAATCATCAATCCGAATAACCCGACAGGAGCGCTTTATCCCAGAGATGTCCTGCAGGACATCGTGGATATTGCCCGTGAACATGAGCTGATTATCTTTTCGGATGAAATCTATGACAGACTGGTGATGGATGGAGAGGAGCATATATCAATCGCTTCTCTTGCGCCCGATCTGTTCTGCGTAACGTTTTCCGGACTCTCCAAATCCCATATGATCGCGGGATTCAGGATTGGCTGGATGGTGTTGAGCGGCAGTAAATCTCATGTGCGAGGATATATAGAGGGGCTGAATATGCTCTCCAATATGCGTCTGTGCTCCAATGTGCCTGCTCAGACAATTGTGCAGACTGCACTCGGGGGGTATCAGAGCGTTGAGGAATATATTGTGCCGGGCGGAAGGATTTATGAACAGCGCAACTACATTTATGAAGCGCTGAATGATATACCGGGAATCACAGCGGTGAAACCGAAGGGCGGATTTTATATCTTCCCGAAGATCGATACAAATAAGTTTAATATTAAGGATGATGAACAGTTTGTGCTGGATTTCCTTCGCAGCAAACGAGTACTGCTTGTACACGGCGGCGGATTTAACTGGAAGAAGCCGGACCATTTCCGGATTGTATATCTGCCGGCTGTGGAAATACTGGAAAAATCCATGAAAAAGATGCGGGATTTCCTTGAGAATTATCATCAATAGGCAGAAAAAAGGTGCGGTTCCATAACTGGTTAAACGATGTGACCTAAAGTTATGGAACCGCACCTTTTTTCAAACGACAGGGTGGCAGATCATGTTGAGCTGCGGGGGTGAAAAATCTGGTCATCGATATCCTGGATTGTGATATGAGCCAGGTGTGACAGGCAGAGCTCATTTAATTCCCCGTAAATACCGTCCATGATCCCGGCCATGCCGGAGGCCACCAGGCATTCCTTATCCACACTTCCTGTTTTCCAGGAAGCTTTGATCAGCGGTATTCGCAGTGCATCGCTGATCTGGGCGAGCGTCAGCTGTTCTGCCGGTATCGTCATATAGTAACCGCCCTTTACCCCCTCCCTGGTTCCCACCAGGCCGGCAGATTTCAGGGGAGCCATCACCTTTCGCACACGGGCCGGATTGGTACAGACATTGTCTGCCAGTGCGTCGCTGGACAACGTTTCTCCCTTGTGGTTTAAAAATACGAGTGCATGCACTGCGATAGCAAATTCACTTGTCATTTCCCCGTTACATCCTTTCGTTTTTTCCATGTTGAGTCTACAGCACCAAAGCTGCAGCTGCGGATACAGTCGCCGCAGCGGATACACTCCCGGCTGTTGGGCGTTTTCCACACCTGGATGCCCATTTTACAGACTTTTTCACATTTTCCGCAATGTGTACATTTTTCTGCATCCACACGATAGCGGTACAGGGCTATGGGATGAAAAAGTCCATACACTGCGCCAAGAGGGCAGAGATATTTACAGAATGGACGGTAGACCATAAGGGATAGCAGCACAATAATTGCCAGGATCAGTCCCTTCCATGCAAATAAAAACCCGGCTGCCCCCCGGAGCGCTTCATTTCCGAACATCAGTGGAATACCGGCCATAAATGTTCCGCTGGGACATATGTACTGACAGAACCACGGGGCTCCCTGCCCGGTTATATCCAGTGCCAGCAGAGGGAGCAGTATCACAAATATGAGAAGTATCAGGTACTTCATCCATACAAGGACTCTGTGACCGGGAAGGTTTTTCCATTTTCGAACAAATGGGATTTTATAGAGAAGGTCCTGGAACAGCCCAAAAGGGCACAGCCAGCCACAGACAAACCTTCCAAGCAGTGAACCAACGAGAACCAGAAATCCGAAAATATAAAAGGAAAATTTATAATTTCTGCTGCCCAGCACTGCCTGGAGTGATCCGATCGGACAGGAACCAAGAGCACCGGGACAGGAGTAGCAGTTGAGACCGGGGACACACAGGGATTTTGTCGGTCCGGTAAAAATCCTTCCTTCAACAAAGCCCCATACATATCCGTTTGTAAGTGCGGTGAAGGCAGCCTGTACCCACAGCCGTATTCTTGAATCTTTTCTTTTTGTTTGTTTATCCAATTCCTATACACTCCAGACATACATTGACTGCCTTCATAAAGACCGTATCAGCTTCGCCTCTCAGAACACCCAGGGTGATCCAGAAAACAGCGGTCAGCAGCAGCAATCTTCTCATCCATTTTTTCTTCGTTTCACTCATTGACCTGCTCCAGTAATTCTTCCACGATTTTTGCCCATTCGTCTTTCGTCTTACCGCCTACATAAGTTTCCCCCAGCTGGGTGCCGTTCTGGTCCAGAAATATCGTTGTCGGTATATACTGGATCTCTGAGAGGACTCCCAGCCTCAGATCGTCTGATGCGATAATTTGAGTATAATCGGTCCCGGCTGATTTTGCAATCGTTAATGCGGCATCGTTTTCAGGCTCATCGACATCTGTGATAACGCCTAAGATCTGTAATCCCCGGTCACGGTACTCACCGTCTAATTCTGTGAGGTATGGCATATGCTGAATACACGCTCCGCAGTAGGTGGCCCAGAAATTTACCATGGTCAGACTTGCATCGCCAAAGATGTTCTGCGTCACCGGATCGCCTTCCAGCGTCATGGTTTCAAATGAACCAAACGGGCCATCCGCATGAGCATCGGTTTTTTGCGGTTCTGCAGCCTCTTTTCTTTGTTCATCAGCTGTTCCGCTTTCGGTATCATAGGGCCAGTCGATGATTCCTCCGAAATCATAGATTCTGGTATAACCGGCTGCGGTCATTTTATTTGCAGCCTGAGCACTTCGGTTTCCGCTTCGGCAGTAAATAAGGATCTCCTGGTCCAGTGATGGAAGATCGGCAAGCGGTTCTTCTCCAATCTCTTCGTTTGGTATCAGTATAGCCCCGGGAATATGTTTTTCTTCATATTCTTCCTTTGTACGTACATCCAGAATCACGATATCATCGCCGGAATCCATGCGCTCCCTGGCTTCCTCGGCGGTGATTTTCTGGGGCGATGCGGTGTTCCTGGAAGTCCCTGTCTCATCCGTCTTCCCACCGGGCGAACAGGCAGTCAGGATACCGGCCAGAATCAGTAATCCGGTCAATGCGGCCGCTGTTTTTATTTGTCTCATAAATGTCCTCCTCTTAATCTGGAATTTTGCTGCTAACTGTATAAAATATGGTTTCAGTTATACTGTAATGATAAATGTTTCAGTTGAAAAAGTCAAGCGTTTTTTGAAAAAAAGTTATTGACATATGACATTAACCGGGATATAATAAAATTTGTAAGTGACATATGTCAACAACAGGAGGACAGCAAAATGCCAAGGCCGTGTAAACGCCGCCGAATCTGCGGGATGCCGCAGAACAGAAGATTTTTACCTTCAGACATAATACAGGAAAAGAAAGCAACTGTAATTATGGGGCTGGACGAGTATGAGACAATCAGGCTGATTGATTTTGAGGGAATGAATCAGGAAGAATGTGCACGCAGCATGGAAGTTGCCCGTACCACTGTGCAGGCAATCTATAACAGTGCGCGCCGAAAACTGGCGGAGTGTCTGGTTGAAGGGAAAGAGCTCTACGTGGACGGAGGTGATTACATCCTGTGTGAAGGAGAAAACAGAGGATGCGGCTGCGGGCATTGCCGAAGGCGACCGAATTTTAAAGGAGGAAAATGTGATGAAAATAGCAGTAACGTATGAAGAGGGAAAGGTTTTTCAGCATTTTGGACATACAGAAAAATTCAAGGTGTATGAGGCAGAGAATGGAAAAGTGGTATCTTCTGAAGTGGTAGACACCAACGGAAACGGCCATGGGGCACTTGCTGATTTTCTTGCAGAAAAAGCTGTGAAAGTTCTTATCTGCGGGGGGATCGGACAAGGTGCGAGGCAGGCGCTTGCGCAGGCAGGTATTGAATTGTACCCGGGTGTAAATGGTGAGGCGGATCAGGCGGTTCATGAATTTTTGAATGATAATCTTTCTTATGATCCTGATACGGTGTGCAGCCATCACGAACATCACGGTGAGTGTGCAGGCGGAAATTGCAGCCACTAGATATACCTTTAGGAGCCAGTATATGAATACGGCATAGGAGCCCTGGATATTCCGGGGCTTTTCATTTTTTTGGGTTTTATTATTCTTCTACATGGTCAAGTCCCTGGGCCAGAATTGTTGCCACATGGTCATCTGCAAGAGAATAGTAAACGGTTTTTCCTTCTCTGCGAAACTTTACGAGGGACATCTGTTTTAGTATACGAAGCTGGTGTGAGATCGCGCTCTGTGTCATATCCAGAACCTCGGCGATGTCACATACGCATAATTCCTGTTCCGAGAGTTTATACAATATTCGTATTCTGGTAGGATCACCAAATACTTTAAACAGATCTGCCAGCCGGTACAGGATATTTTCTGCGGGCATGGGGGTATTTTTCAGATTCTGGTGATGATGGGCCTCTGTGCAGACTTCAATCTTTTCTTTCGACATATGGTTTATATCTCCTTTAAGAAAACCGGGACTGCTGCAGATGTGATGCAGCAGTCCGGATTACTGTTGATTTATTGTTAGTTTAACTGATAAATCCAATTTGGTCAATGGCGTAAATGCCTATATACGTTTGTAAAGAATACGGATTGAGTTCAGGATACACAGAAAAGCTACTCCTGTATCTGCGAATACGGCCAGCCACATGGAGGCAAAACCACAGAGTCCCAACACCATCACGATTCCTTTGATGATCAGAGCAAAGATAACATTCTGCCAGGAAATCCGGCTGGTGGAACGGGCGATCTGTACAGACTGCGGGATTGCTTCCATGCCTGAAGTCATATATACAACATCTGCAGCTTCTATTGCCGCGTCGGCACCGCTTCCCATTGCGGCGCCTACATTGGCGCCGGCCAGTACCGGGGCGTCATTGATGCCGTCACCGACAAACATGACGCTGCCGTATTTGCTTCGCAGATCATTTAAGCGGTCGAGTTTATCCTGTGGGAGGAGCTTTGCATGAACTTCGTCGATTCCAGTCTGTTCTGCGACAGATTCTGCACTTTCCTGCGCATCGCCGGTCAGCATGATCGTAGTCAGACCCAGCTTTTTCAAAGCGGCGATGCTTGATTTGGCATCTTCTTTGATCGTATCTGAGATCATCAGATGTCCCGAGAAAATACCGTCAATGGCAACCAGTACTTCTGTTCCAAATGAGGACGGGTGGTAACTGCTGAGGTCAACGTGCTGCGCTTCCATAAGTTTACTGTTGCCGCAAAGAACCTCTTTGCCGTTAATTTTTGCTTTGATACCGTGACCGGCAATTTCCTGAAGGGCTTCCGGTTTGGAAAGAGTCAGATTTCTGGCTTTCGCAGCGTTTACAATGCTGACAGCGATCGGATGTGTAGACGACTGCTCGCAGCCTGCGGCCAGAGTCAGGAGCTCATCCCGGGTGATGAGACCAGAGGGGACCGTCTCCTGAACAACAAAATTGCCCTGAGTGATCGTGCCTGTCTTATCCATGATGACCGCACGAACTCCTTTTAATGCCTCGATCGAAATTCCGCCTTTAAACAGAATACCTTTTTTGGAACCGGCACCGATACCGGAAAAGAATGCCAGGGGAACGCTGAGGACCAGTGCACACGGGCAACTCATGACCAGAAAGGTAAGCGCCGTATAGATCCAGTGCTGCCAGTCGCCTGTGATCAGGGAAGGCAGTACAGCAGTTACAATGGCCAGGGCAACAACAAACGGTGTATAAATACGGGCAAAACGAGTGATAAAACGGTCGATTACGGGCTTGCTTGCTGCTGCATTCTCTACGGAATCCAGGATTCGTGTCACCATGGATTCGGATAATTCTTTTTCAACACGGATTTTCAGCTGACCGCTGGTATTGACGCATCCCGACAAGACAGAATCACCGATGCCGGTTTTGACGGGCACAGGTTCGCCTGTGATGGGGGAAGTGTCCAGCTGACTGTTTCCTTCGATGACAATTCCGTCAAGCGGAATTCGGTCTCCGGGCCGTACAAGCAGAATATCGCCGATCCTTGCTTCCTCAGAAGGAATGATCTGCACATCCTCATTGGAAACCAGATTAACGGTTTCAGGGCGGAGATCCACGGCATCCATAATCTGTGAACGGCTTTTTGCAACTGCCTTTTCTTCGAAGAATTCTCCTACACGGTAGAAGAGCATAACGCCAACTGCTTCGGGGTATTCACGGATGACAAAAGCCCCCAGTGTTGCGATACTCATTAAAAAGTTTTCATCAAATACCTGCCCCCGGGTAATATTTCTTAACGCTGTCCAGATGACCTTCCAGCCGAGGACAACATAAGCGACAACATAGACGGGGAGTGTGACTGCAGTTCCGAACCCCATGTGTTCCAGAATCTCACCGGCGATGAAAAGAACCGCTCCAATGATAATCTCTGTCAGGGCGCGAGTGCTCTCTGACATTCCCTTTTTTGCAGCAACCGCTTCGTGGCTGCGCACAGAGGTTTCTTTCTCGACAATTTCAATGCCATCTTCAATTGAATTGCAGATTTTCTTAATCTCAGGAATCAGACGCTGCGGCGATTTTGCTGTAAGTTTCAGCTGTTTAGTAGCAAAAGTAATGGTAGCGTTCTCCACATCGGCAATCTGATTGATTCTCTGCTCCATCTTGGCAGCGCAGTTGGCGCATCCTAGATTCTGTAAGATATATGTTTTTGTTTTGCTGCTGCCTGCAGAAGAAGTATCTTTCGGTATAACCCGCACTTCTGATTCAATAGAAGAGCAGATACTCTGGATCTGAGGGACCAATGCAGCCTGACTGTCTGCGGAAATGCGCAGCTGTTTTGTGGCAAAAGTAATGCTGGCTGCAAATACTCCGGGAAGCTCCTGGATTTTCTGCTCCATCTTAGCTGCACAGTTGGCACAGCCGAGATTTTCTAAAATATATACCCTTTTTTCGTGACCGTCATCCGGCAGTTCTACAGTATTGCTGCTGTGAGGGGTGTGCTCATGATGGTCATGCCCGCAGCCGCAGGCCTCATGATGGTGCTCCTGATGGTCATGGTGCTCATGCCCGCAGCCGCAGGCCTCATGTTGGTGCTCATGATGGTCATGGTGCTCATGCCCGCAGCCGCAGGCCTCATGTTGGTGCTCATGATGATCATGTCCGCAGCCGCAGGTTTCTTTGTGCTGATGTTCAGGCAAATCTTCCATACGTTTCATAACTTATCCTCTCCATTTCTATAAATAATCAAATGATAAAACATATGAATAACTGTTCATATGTTGATTATAAGTCGAATCCTTTGGAAAGTCAATATCATTTGTGAAAGTCTTTAAAAAAATTCTGCCGGATAGTCAAAAGGATCTGTATCTATCCTGAAAATCAACGGAATCCAGCGAGGGTGATAACAAAATGGAATGGGAAAAACAAAAAAAAAGAGAGAAAAATACAAAAAAGTGTGTTATAGTAATTTTGGTTTAAATAGAGTCATAAAAGTTCCTGTTTTAGGATTAATAGGGAAATTGGTGAAAATCCAATGCGATCCCGTCACTGTGAAAAAAGGGTCGACTTCATTACCACTGGATGATTATATAATATCCGGGAAGGGAAGTAGACAATGCTTTTAAGCCAGGAGACCTGCTTTTATGTGAAATGCAATACCTACGGTGTATAGGTGTGAGCGAAGCGAATGTAAATTGATTACGTCCTTATGCGCACTTATTGTGCGCATTTTTTTATTATATGGGATACTTTGTTCTACATATAACAAAGCGCTTTGCGGGAACATACTGCGGCGGAAAATTTTTTTCCGTTTCTTAACCCCTGAGGGGGGATCGCACTGCAGACACCGGGAGAAAGGTATATAATAACCTTCCTCCCTTAATTATTTTGTTTTTATCCTGAAGACAGTGTCAGTAAATTTAACATTGGTTAAAGAGTGTAAATAACAGGGGGATATATGGATATCAAGCAGTTGCAGTATTTTGTGACAAGTGTTGATCTGGGAAGTTTTCATGCAGCAGCCGAGGCACTGATCACCACACAACCGAATGTCAGCAAGGTTATGAAAGCACTGGAAGAGGAAATGGGGATGACACTGCTCGCCCGTAACAGAAGCGGGGTTACCCTGACGAAAGAAGGAGAGCAGGTCTACAGGTATGCTCTGAGCACGCTGAAGAATTTTGAAATGCTTAATGCTCTTAAAGGAGAAAAAGAAGAAAGTCTGATTGTATGCTGCACTCCAAGCAATAATCTGTCAACACTTCTTGCGGAATTTTACGGGCTGAAATCATATAGAAAACCACATCTGGATCTTCGGGAAGGTGATTTTGAGGATATAGTGGCATGGGTGCACAGGAGAAGTACAGAGCTGGGCTTTACTTATATATCCAGAAGAAACCAGCTGGTATTTGAGGGCAGGCTTAAAACAAAAGGACTGGGGTTTCATGAACTGGCGAGAACTTCTATTTATTTGTTCTGCAGCGAAAAAAATCCCCTGTTTGACAGACGCTATGTTTCAGAAAAGGATTTAGAGGCTGTAAAGCTGATTCAGAGAAGAGAAGAAATCCATTCCCTGTCCAACCATTTAGGAGTGTTGAACGGAGATGGTTTGAGCAGATCCGGCAGACAGGAGATTGCCTATACGAACAGTGATCATTTCCTTATACAGATGTTGAAAAATACTGATTACTGTTCGGTCGACAGCAGTTTTCTGAAAGATAAGTATAAAGAGTATCATATCAAGGCGATTCCTGTCAGAGGGAGTGAAAACAGTGTTTCGTTTGGATATATCAAACGAATCAAAGATTCTCTGACGGAGATAGCAGACGAATTTATCAGATATCTGGAAGAACAGATCAGAGAGGAGAGATAACATGATGACAAAAGACAACCTGCGGGAGGATAAGAGACTGTGAATAAGAAACAACTGGGAAGAAGATTGCTACAGATTTTAGTTGTGCTGTTTGGCATCAGTTTTTTTACGTTTGGACTGACGTATCTTTCCCCAGGAGATCCGGCCGAAATTATGCTGACGGAGTGTGGAAATGTGCCGACTCCGGAACTTCTTGAACAGACACGGGCAGAACTGGGACTGGATAAACCATTTCTTATTCAGTATGGAAACTGGCTGAAGGGAGTTTTGACCGGCGATATGGGTACTTCCTATTCGATGAAAGTCCCGGTCGTAGAGAAACTGACTTCCTGTTTCTGGCCTACTTTGGAACTGGCATTGGCTTCACTGGTCATCATGTTAGTTGTGTCTGTTCCTTTGGGGATTGTGTCGGCTGTATATCAGAATCGATGGCCGGATTATCTGGTTCGGGGGCTGACTTTCATGGGGGTTTCAATTCCGAGCTTCTGGGTGGGGCTGATTCTGCTGAGTGTTTTTGGCGTTACACTCCGATGGGTTACCGTATCCGGCGGCAGCACTGATTTTAAATCATTGATCCTTCCGGCGGTAACGCTGGCATTTTCCATGTCGGCAAAGTATACGCGGCAGGTACGCATTGCGGTATTGGAAGAGCTTCGCCAGGACTATGTAACAGGAGCTCGAATGAGAGGCATCAGGGAAAGTACGATTCTCTGGAAACATGTGCTGCCGAATTCCATGCTTCCGCTGGTTACGCTTCTGGGTATTTCTCTGGGTAGTCTGCTCGGGGGTACTGCGGTTGTCGAAATCATCTATAACTGGCCGGGATTGGGAAGTATGGCGGTCAAAGCAATCTCCTGCCGGGATTACCCACTGGTACAGGGATATGTGCTGTGGATTGCACTGTTATATATGGGGATCAATCTGCTTGTGGATCTTTCCTATAACCGCCTGGATCCCAGACTGAAGGAGGAAAGATAAAGTGAAGGTACTGAATTTTTTAAAATCGCATAAACAGTTTACGATATTCTCCATCCTGGCACTGATTATTGTAGGTGTGGCGGTACTGGCTCCGCTGATCTCACCGCATGATCCGTATCATGCGGTGATGTCCGATTCTTTAAAAGCTCCAGGCGGCACTTACATGTGCGGGACAGATAAGCTGGGAAGAGATGTATTGTCCAGGGTGATCTATGGAACAAGGTCATCGCTGACGATGACGCTGATCCTGGTGGCAGTGATTCTGGTGACGGGTACGGCTCTCGGCGTTATTGCCGGGTATTTTGGCGGTGCTGTCGATGCCGTTATCATGCGGCTGGCAGATATGATGATTTCCTTTCCCGGGCTGGTGCTGGCGATTGCAATAGCCGGTCTTCTTGGACCCAATATGGTAAATGCGGTGATCGCCATAGCAGCTGTGAGCTGGACGAAGTATGCGAGACTGGCGAGGAGCATGGTACTGAAGATTAAAAGTAATCTGTATATGGAAGCGGCTGTCGTAACCGGAACCAGTACAAAAAACATAATCTTAAAACATGTACTTCCGAATATGATTACGACGATGATTGTGACTGCCGCAACGGATATTGGTACGATGATGCTGGAACTGGCGGCGCTGTCTTTTCTGGGTTTTGGAGCTCAGGCACCGACCCCGGAATGGGGGCTGATGCTGAACGAGGGGAGAACTTACATAAGTAAGGCACCGTGGCTTATGATCTATCCCGGTATTGCAATTGTCATTGTGGTGGTCGTCTTTAATATGCTGGGCGACAGTATCCGGGATATCCTGGATCCAAAACAGGAATAGGGCAGATTCAAATCCGCACTGGCGGTTTAGAATAAGAATAAATGTTAAGTGAGAAAAGAGAGGAAAAAATCTATGTGTAAGTGGATGAAAAAAACAATAGGTCTGGCGCTTGTGTCTGTGATGAGCATATCACTGCTGGCAGGATGCCAGAAATCAGAGAGCACCGAAGAAGGAGCTGCAGAAAGTCAGGAGAACTCTGCACAGACTGCCGCGGGCGGGGAGGTTACCATCGGTGTGACAAGCTTTGCTGATACGCTGGAGCCGACGGAACAGTATTTCAGCTGGGTGGTTACGCGCTATGGGGTAGGAGAAACGCTGGCCAAATTTGATGAAGAAGGTGAAATCGTGCCGTGTCTGGCAGAAGAGTGGTCGGTGAGTGAAGATCAGCTCACCTGGACATTTAAGATCAGAGAGGGTGTAAAATTCTCCAATGGCAATGATATGACACCCGAGGCCGTTAAGGCTTCACTTGAGCGTACATTTGAATTGAGTGACAGGGCGGCTACGTTCTTCGATCCGGAATCTATTGAAGTTGACGGGCAGAATCTGCTGATAAAGACAAAGGACCCGGTAGCTGTAGTACCGGGAAGTCTTGCAGATCCGCTGTTTTTGATCGTAGATACTTCTGCTGACACCGATTCTTTTGCAATGAGCGGACCAATCTGTACGGGACCGTATGCCGTGGAGAGCTTCAGCCCGACAGATTCCTGTGTTGTCGTTAAAAATGAGTATTACTGGGACGGCGAAGTTCCGCTTGACAGAGTAACATTAAAATGTATTGATGATCAGACGACACGCTCCATGGCTCTGCAGACGGGGGAAATTGATATTGCATATAATCTGAAGACTGAGAATATCGCTGACTTTGAAGGAGATGACAATATCAAGATTCAGGAACTGCAGTCACTGCGTTCCACGTATGCATTTATGAATCAGAACGGTGTGCTGGGGGATATCAGGCTCCGCCAGGCGATCATCCGCGGCCTTGATAAAGAGACATACTGCAGTACGCTGCTCGAAGGCGGTTCGACTCCGGGAAAAGCGCCGGTTCCGCCTACACTGGACTTTGGATTTGATGAACTGAAAGATGAGAATGCATACGATCCGGAAGGAGCAAAAGCACTTCTTGAAGAAGCCGGGTATAAGGACATTGACGGTGACGGTTTTGTGGAGACACCGGAAGGTGAACCGCTGGACCTGAACTTTGTAATCTATACAAGCCGTGAAGAACTGAACGTTTATGCGCAGGCAGCACAGGCGAGTCTGAAAGATATCGGTATTAAAGTAACGCTGAATACGGTGAGCTATGAGACTCTGCTGGATATGAGGGATTCCGGGGATTTTGACATGCTGATCTGGAATGTACTGGTAGCAAATACGGGGGATCCTGAAAAATATCTGCGTGAGAACTGGTACAGCACATCCTCATCCAACCAGACTGGATATCATAACCCGGAAGTAGACAGCTTACTGGATCAGCTGGCGGCGGAATTCGATGAAAATGCAAGAAAGGATCTGACGGTTCAGATTCAGCAGCTGATCATGGACGACGCGCCTACGGTGTTCTTTGGATATGAGACGACGTATCTGTTTTCGAATAGCAGAGTTACCGGCGTTACCATGTATCCGATGGATTATTACTGGCTGACGAAGGATATCGCGCTGGCAGAATAAAGGAGCATAATATGCTGGAAATAAAAGATCTAACAGTACAGTATGGACAACAGGAACCTACAATGGAACATTTCAACCTCTCGATGAAAAAAGGAGAGATTATCAGCGTTGTGGGAGAAAGCGGAAGCGGGAAGACGACAGTGATCCGCGCTGTACTTGGAGCTCTGCCCGGTGCGGGCAGAGTCACGGAAGGAAATATTTTTTTTCAGGGAGAATCCATGTTGTCAAAATCCAAAGATGAATGGCAGAAGATCCGCGGGACTAAGATATCCATGATATTTCAGGACTGCGGGGGGACGCTGAACCCGATACGGAAGATCGGCAGTCAGTATGTGGAGTACATATGCACCCACAGCAGGATGTCAAAGACTGAGGCGTGGGGTAAGGCAGTTGAAATGTTGAATAAGATGCGGCTTCCAGACGGAGAGAATATCATGAAAAGCTATCCCCATCAATTGAGCGGGGGCATGCGGCAGAGAGTGGGGATTGCCATGGCGATGACATTTGAGCCGCAGCTTTTACTGGCTGATGAACCTACCAGTGCGCTGGATGTGACAACTCAGGCACAGATTGTTCGTCAGATGATGGAACTTCGGGATACATTTGGAACCGGTATTATCATCGTCACTCATAATCTGGGTGTGGCATCTTATATGGCAGATCAGCTGATTGTGATGCAGTATGGGAAAGTAGTTGACAGCGGAACGAGAGAAGAAGTCATCAGATATCCTTCCAGTGAATATACCAGGAATCTGCTGAAGGCTGTCCCTGAAATGGGAGGTGAGCGTTTTGTTTCGTGATTCAGATATTGTGCTGCAGGCAAACCATATCACAAAAGTGTATCCTGCTTCAGGAAAACGCAGTCTGACAGCCTGTAATGATATCAGTCTGAATGTCTATAAGGGAAAGACGCTTGGAATCGTTGGAGAAAGCGGATGCGGTAAATCTACGTTTGTGCGTATGCTGATGCAGCTGGAAAACCCGACCAGGGGGGAAATCCTTTATCATGGAAAAGATCTGCTTGGTGTCTCAGGACCGGAGAAAAGAAATAACAGACGCCATATGCAAATGGTTTACCAGGATCCGCTGGCTTCTTTTGATCCAAAGATGAAGATCATAGATATCCTGACAGAACCTCTGCTGAACTTTGGAATGCTGAAAAAGGCTGATAAAGCAGTTAAGGCAAAAGAGCTTTTGAAGATGGTGGATTTATCAGAAGAATTTCTGTACCGTTATCCGCATAATATGAGCGGAGGACAGCGGCAGCGCGTCAGCATTGCACGCGCACTGTCGCTGGAACCGGAGATACTCGTATGTGATGAGGCGACTTCCGCGCTCGATGTATCAATTCAGAAGAACGTCATAGAACTGTTGGTGCGTCTGCAGAAAGAAAAAAATATCAGTATTGTTTTTATCTGCCATGATATTGCCCTGGTTCAATCTTTTGCTCATCAGCTGGCGGTGATGTATCTGGGAAATATTGTAGAGGTAATACCGGGAGAAGAGGTTGCGCAATATGCCTGTCACCCTTATACACAGGCACTGCTGGGAGCACTGTTTTCCATTCATATGGAGCCTGGAACGAAGATCGAGAGTATCGAAGGAGAGGTTCCAAGTCCGTTGGAGGTGCCGTCGGGGTGCCCCTTCCAGGACCGATGCAATTATTGTACGGAAGAGTGCAGGAGCCAGAAGCCAGAGCTGAAAAAGATTTCGGAAGGACATCTGGCAGCATGCCGCATGGCGGCGGATTGGCAACGCAGAGAGGCTGCGGCTGTATGAGAGAGCAAAAAAGAAATATGGGCAGGAGAATGTTTTTACATTCTTCCTGCCGTTCTTTGCGTAGATGAGATGTGTAACAAAATGATTTAAGGAGAAGAAATAATATGAATAAATGTATCCGGCAGATGACAGAAGGAAGTATCGCTGGGAGTGTTGCCGCATTTGCGCTGCCGGTCATGGCAACAAATCTGTTTCAGCAGCTTTATAATACTGTAGATGTCGCGGTGGTCGGACAGTATGCAGGAACCAAAGCTCTGGCGGCGGTCGGATCGGCAGGTCAGCTTGCGGCTTTTCTGATTTACTTTTTCATCGGTCTGTCAATTGGCGCGGGTGTTGTCATTTCTCATTCAATCGGAAAGAGGGATCGGCATAGAGTGGAAGTGCAGGTCCATACGGCAATTGCACTGGCAGTACTGGCCGGGATCGTTTTGATGGTCGTTGGAGTCTGTGCAGCTCCTTTGCTGTTGGGACTGCTCAACATTCCGGATAGTGTCATGAGGTATGCGGTTCCGTATATTCGGATTTACTTTCTTGGCATGATGCCGATGATGTTATTTAATATGGGCAGTTCCATAATGAGAGCGGCCGGGGATTCAAGAACCGGTCTGTACTGTCTTGCAGCTGGAGGGATAGTCAATGTGATCCTTGACTTTTTGTTTGTTGCAGGCCTTTCATGGGGAGTAAGGGGGGCGGCGCTGGCGACAACGATCGCACAGTCGGTCAGCGCCGTACTTATCCTTTTGAAGCTGGTTGCTAGTGATGCGGAATACAAGCTGAGTCCGCGCAGAATACGACTGAACCGGGAGGAATGTATCATGATTATCCGGATTGGAGTTCCGGCCGGGCTTCAGTCGGTGCTGGTCAGTCTGTCTAATGTCATTGTACAGAGCAGGGTAAATCTTTTTGGGCTTGAGGCTATGGCGGGGTTTGCGGCATATCTGAAGCTGGAGGGTTTTCTGTATATGCCCATCGAAGCTTTCAGCCTCGCAGTATCCAGTTTTGTGGGACAGAATTATGGCGCAGGCAACAGAGATCGTGCAGAGAAGGGAACAAAAGTGACGATGTTGCTCAGTGTTGCCGTTACGGTGGTTCTGGGGGGACTTCTTTTGTACTTTGGAAAAGAGTTGATTGGGATCTTTGACTCCAGCATGGAAGTGGCAGACCACGGGATGCAGATTATGAAGATATTGATACCGTTTTATTCACTTTATGCCGTGAATCAGACACTGACGGGTACAATGCGCGGAGTGGGGAATTCAGCCGCACCGATGGTAATTTCACTGTTTACCATGTGCGGGCTTCGGGTGGGATGGATCATCCTCCTGCTGCAGATCGTTTATGATCCTAGAATTATCTATGTGAGCTATCCGTTCACATGGCTTGTCACGACAGCAGCACTTATAATATGCTATAAACATACGAAAAAAAAGAAATGGGGTGCAGTCATATGCAGTTAAAACAGCTACAGTTTTTTGTAGTCAGCGTAGATATGGGGAGCTTTAAGGCGGCAGCCGATGTTCTGTATACATCCCAGCCGCATATCAGCAAGACAATCAAAGCATTGGAAGAAGAGCTGAATATGTCCTTGCTGAACCGTCAGGCTACGGGCGTTGTCATGACGGAAGAGGGACGTAAAGTTTACGAATATGCCAACAGGATCCTGCGCAATGTCGAGATGATCAGTAATCTTCAGGAAGAGAACCAGCTGGAAAAATTTTCGATTTCGTCCAACCCCAGCTATAAGCTGACAAAAATTTATGCCAGTTTTTATCAGGAAAAGGAGAACCTCCCGGTCAGGTTCCAGTATCTGGAAGGGACTGTTGAGGAGGTTATGCAGCATCTTCATAAGCACAGGTCAGAAATTGGGTTTGTGTTTATATCAGAACGGCAGTATTTTGCATTCCAGGAAGTACTTGGGCACAGGAGACTGGAATTCAGAATGCTGAAAAAAACAGAACCGTATCTGTATGTAGGTCCGCAGCATCCGCTCTACAAGGCGCAGGGTGTGGATGAACAGCAGCTGAAAGAACTGAAACTTGTGCAGATGCGGGAAGATTTTTTCTCTCTCACAAGTCATCTCGGGCATCTCAAAAATGAACTGGGAGCATATGAAAAACTTCCGAAGGCTGTTGTTACGGACAGCGACCATGTACTGATGCAGTTTTTGACAAACACTAAGCTTGCAAATATAGGAAGTTCAATGCTCCAGGGGAAATATGAATACAACAATATTCACGGCATTCCGATCACCACGGGGATAGACAGTATATATTTTGGATATATCAAGCGCAGGAGGGATGAATTAAGCCCGATAGCTGAGACGTTTATTGAGTATTTAAAGAATATTATACGCTGAAAACAGAAATATTCATAAATTTTTTAGAATTGTGAAGTTGTATCCTGAGGTGAATTGGTGATATACTATTGAGAAGATGTCTGCCTGAAAAAGATAGCCGACGTCTGATACGTATTCAGAAAAAGAAAGAATGTGGGGGGAACTAAAAAACGGAATTATTGAAAGGGGTATGACTATGGCATTTAAATTAAAAGTAACACCAGAGATGGAAATGTTGACGGATATCTGTGTCCAGAACAGTAAAATGGACGTTTCACTGTACGGCAAGTATGATGTGAAGCGGGGACTGAGGGATATTAATGGTCAAGGCGTATTGGCCGGCCTTACGCAGATTTCCAATATTGTTTCTTCGGAAGAAGTAGATGGAAAAATGCAGCCGTGCGACGGAAGGCTGTATTACCGGGGGATTAATATTGAAGACCTGAGCAATGGTTTTCTGACGGAACACCGTCAGGGTTTTGAGGAAGTGGCTTATCTTTTGCTGTTCGGGGTTCTGCCGAATGAGCAGCAGCTGGTTGATTTTAAGAAGATTCTCGCATCGCAGCGGTCACTGCCGACAAATTTTGTAAGAGACGTCGTAATGAAAGCACCGAGCAAGGATATGATGAATACTCTGTCACGGAGTGTCTTGACTTTGTATGCATATGATTCCAACGCAGATGACATATCGCTGCCGAATGTACTGCGCCAGTGTCTGACTTTGATCAGTGTATTTCCAATGCTTTCTGTCTATGGATATCATGCATATAATCACTATATTAAAGGTAAGAGCCTGTACATCCATCATCCTTCGAGAAATCTTTCCACAGCTGAGAATATCCTGCGGATGCTGCGCCCGGATAAGCAGTACACACAGCTGGAGGCAACGATACTGGACCTGGCACTCGTGTTGCATATGGAGCATGGAGGAGGAAATAACTCGACCTTTACAACACACGTCGTTTCTTCTTCGGGGACAGACACTTATTCTGCGATCGCGGCAGCGTTGGGGTCCCTGAAAGGCCCAAAACACGGCGGTGCTAATATTAAAGTCGTGAAAATGTTTGACGATATGAAGAAAAACATTAAAGACTGGGATGACGAGGATGCGGTTGAGGATTATCTGGTGAAGCTTCTGAAAAAAGAGGCGTTTGATAAGCGCGGACTGATCTACGGCATGGGGCATGCGGTATACTCCATCTCAGACCCGAGGGCGACCATATTTAAAAAGTTTGTAGAGCAGCTTGCAAGAGAGAAAGGACGCGATAAAGATTTTCGCCTGTATTCTATGGTGGAGGAACTGGCGCCCAAGATTATCGCACGTGAGCGCCATATCTATAAAGGCGTCAGTGCAAACGTGGATTTCTACAGCGGTTTCGTATACAGCATGCTGGATCTTCCGCTTGAACTGTATACTCCGATGTTTGCCATCGCCCGTATTGCCGGGTGGAGCGCGCACCGGATGGAAGAGCTGATCAATACAGACAAGATCATTCGGCCGGCATATAAGAATGTGAAAGCGGATGAACTGTACGTACCTCTGCACGAACGATAACAGGAGAGACAGCAGCATGTTTAAGCAGTTTTATCCCGATGAGTGTGTGGATTCCACTTATCAGATAGATTTTGAAAAGCTTTACCGGGATGGATACAGGGGGCTGATTTTTGATATTGATAATACGCTGGTTCCGCACGGCGCACCGGCAGATGACCGGGCAGTTAAACTGTTTGGCCGTCTGAAGGAACTTGGTTTTTCCAGCTGTCTGCTCTCTAATAATCAGCGGGAGCGTGTCGATTCTTTTAACCGGGAGATCGGGGTCTTTTTTATTGAAGATGCACACAAGCCTTCCAGGAAAAATTATCAGAAGGCAATGCGGATGATGGGGACGGACACCAACAACACAGTGTTCATAGGTGATCAGCTGTTTACGGATGTCTACGGTGCCAAAAGGAGCGGAATACGCAATATTCTGGTGAAACCCATACATCCAAAAGAAGAAATTCAGATCGTTCTTAAGCGGTATCTTGAAAAGATCGTATTATTTTTCTACAGACATCACGGAGGAAGAACCTGAGATGAATCATATTATTTTAATCGGATTTATGGGAAGCGGAAAGACAAGTGTCGGAAAACAGCTTGCCAAAGTAATGCAGCTTCCGTTTGTTGATATGGACCAGCTGATCGTCGAAAAGACCGGTATGGAAATCACAGAAATTTTTGAGCGATACGGGGAAGCACATTTTCGGAGAATAGAATCAGAATGTCTGGAAGAACTCAGTAAGGAAGAAGAACGCAGGGTGATTTCTGTGGGCGGAGGACTTCCGGTTCAGCCACGAAATCAGCCGTATCTGAGGAAGATGGGAACGGTAGTACTTTTGGAAGCTTCTGTACAGACGCTGCAAAGACGACTGAAGTATGACAGCTCCCGCCCGATGCTTAAGGGCAAAGATCTGCAGAAGAATATTGAGACACTGCAGAGACAGCGTAAGGCGGAGTATGAAAAGGTCAGTGATATCCGGGTGGTAACTGACGATAAGGAATTTTGCCAGATTGTCGATGAGATCCGTAAAATCGTAGATTGCGTAAAAAATTAGTTGAAAAAAAGCCGCAGATAATATAGAATATAGCATAGTGAAGTAATGTGCGGATTTGACGCATACGATTAAGGAGGAATATCAGTATGATATCAGCAGGAGATTTTAAGAATGGTGTTACACTGGAAATAGATGGCAATATCGTTCAGATTATTGAGTTCCAGCACGTAAAACCTGGAAAAGGTGCAGCGTTTGTAAGAACGAAATTAAAAAATATCATCAGCGGCGGTGTAGTGGAAAAAACATTCCGTCCTACCGAGAAATTCCCGGCAGCACGGATTGACCGTTCAGACATGCAGTACCTGTATAGTGATGGAGATCTGTATAATTTCATGAATATGGAGACATATGACCAGATTGCCCTGAACGCAGAAGCGATCGGAGATGCGCTGAAATTCGTGAAGGAGAACGAGATGGTAAAGATCTGTTCCCACAATGGCAACGTATTTGCGGTTGAGCCTCCGCTGTTCGTAGAGCTGGAGATTACAGAGACAGAACCGGGCTTCAAGGGAGATACCGCACAGGGTGCAACAAAACCTGCAACAGTAGAGACGGGCGCGGTTGTGTACGTTCCGCTGTTTGTAGAACAGGGAGATAAAATTAAGATCGATACCAGAACGGGAGAGTACTTATCCCGCGTTTAATGAAACGTGTTTGCATGCCCGGGCCTATTGTCCGGGCAGCAATTTCTAATCTGATTTTTGCAGTATATCTTTTTCGCACATTCGTGCGGACTTTCCAACAGAGACAAGAACAATAAATGAAAAGGCAGTTTTAAAACCACAGTATGATTTTCCGTGGTCTTGTTTGTGTATCCAAAACAGGTACCACTGAAAAAATAAATTAGAAGGGGTGATCTTTTGGATTACACGACATTTAAAACAGCTATGCTAACCTGCGTAAAAGACCAGTTGGGAGAGGAGGTGAGTATCAGGCTGCAGGAAATACCGAAGAATAACGGAGGGTTTCAGGATGGTATGGCAATTATGGGCGCCGGATCGAACCTGGAACCGGTTATTTATCTGGAACCGTACTACCAGGCGTTTGAAGAGGGGAGGACTCTGAAAGAACTCGGACAACTGCTGGTCACGGAGTGGAAAGAAAATCGTATCGACGAGAAGGGACCCGTCGGAGTTTTTGAGGATTTTCGCAAAGCATTTTCCAGCATCTGTTATCAGCTTGTTAATTTTCAAAAAAACAGGGATTTGCTGGCGAGGACGCCGCACAGAGAATTCCTGGACCTCGCACTGATATATTATTACCGCACGGAGCATCCTTTCTGCAATTCGGCGCGGATACTGATTCGCAGAGAACACATGGAGAACTGGGGAGTAACAGAAAAAATACTGTATGAGGCAGCTGCAAAAAACACACAAAAGCTTCTGCCCCATCATTTTCTGAGCATCGGGCAGGTGATCGCCGGACTCTCGGGTGATGAAGAGATCGGGAGTCTGGCGGATGAATGCCGGGATGATGAGGGGATGTATGTTCTGACGAACGAAGAAAAGTACCTGGGCGCGGTATGCATCTTTTATCCGGAAGTTTTGAAGCGGATTGCCGATACATTCGGCAGCAGCTTTTTTGTGCTGCCGAGCAGTATTCATGAGTGCATTATTGTACCGGAGACGGGGGAGGACTTTGAAGCGGATCTTCAGGAACTTGTCCGGGATGTGAACAGGGTATATGTATCGGAGGAGGAATTTCTGTCGGATCATGTGTATTATTATGACCGAAAAGGCAGAAGTCTCTGGTGGGGGAAGAAAAGTGTGATGATCTGACCGGAAATTTTAAATACTTTACAATTCCCTGAATTTATGATATTATAGCGTAGTGTGGTATGAAATACCATGGCAGGCATCTGTAGCTCAGGGGATAGAGCAGTGGTTTCCGGTGCCACGTGCCGGGGGTTCGAATCCCTCCAGATGCGTCGGTATAGCTAAAGATTAGTGTACCAATTGACAAAGGAGGTCAGATAAGTTGGATAATTTTAGAGAATGGCTTTCTGACAATCTCAGATATATCCTGCTTGGACTTTTTATTATTCTTGTGCTGGCAGTGCTGTTCCTGGGAATTAAGTTTATTTCTTCCAGGGTGGGCGCTCAGGATGAGAACAGCCAGACTCAGCAGGAAAGCCAGAAGGAATCTGACGAGGCCGCTGATGAAAAAGATCCAGAAGGAACCGGAGATGATCCGGAACCGACTGTAACACCGGAAGAAGAGAGTCGGTTGGAAAAAGAGGCATATCCGGATGTAAATGCTGTCATTCAGACATATTATACTGCGCTTGGGAGCAAAGATATTGCCGGAATTAAAAGTGTAGTGGATAGTCTTGACGCGACAGAAGAAGCTAAGATCACTAAGGATCAGAATATTGAGAGCTATGGTAATGTTGAGACATATACTATAAAAGGACCGGAAGACGGTACCTATGTTGTATTTGCCTGCTATTCTTATAAGTTCAATGGGATTGATACGGCAGTACCGGGACTTAGTCAGCTGTATGTCTGCACTGGTGACGACGGCAGGCTTTATATTGCGACGCAGGAACAGGATGCCGAAACGCAGGCCTATATCCAGGAGACGATGAAGGAAAAAGATGTTGAGGCGTTAATATCCGGAGTCCAGAACGAATATGAGTCCGCGCTGGAAAGTGATGAATCTCTGAAGAGTTTTATCGAGAGCCTGGGGATTGGTACCTCAGAAGCCGCATCGGCTGAAAATGGCTCGCTCATCACTGTCAGAAGCGACTGCAATGTGCGTGCACAGGCCAGCGAAGATGCTGAAGTGCTCGGGAAACTGGGCGAAGGCCAGCAGGTGACAAAGACCGGCAGTCAGGGGGAGTGGATTGAAATCTCCTATGAAGACCAGACCGGTTATGTCAGAAGTGATTTATTTAAATAGGTATTGTGAAGAGCTGTTGCTTAAGGCCCGCGGGTTGATGGCAAGAGCTCTTTTTGTATCGTTGTATCATAAATTATAAGAGGAGGAAATTCCATGATGCTCAAGAAAACAGTTTGTCCCTATGATTGTCCCGCGTCCTGCGGACTGATCGCAGAAACTGACGGTAACAGGATATATCGTATCATTGGGGATCCCGATCATCCGGCAACGCATGGTGTGACCTGCGCTAAAGTAAGAGGATATGTGCGTTCGCTCTATGACAGGGGTCGTCTTCTTATGCCGATGAAAAGGACGGGAAGGAAAGGCAGCGGAGAATTTGTTCAGATATCCTGGAAAGAGGCAGTGGAGATCATTGCTCTCAGGTTTGGGGAAATTATTGAAAAGGATGGCGCTCAGGCAATCCTTCCGGCAGTTTATTCCGGTGTAATGAGTGATATACAGAGATTTTGCGGACATGCGTTTTTTAATTATATGGGAGCTTCAGAGCTTGTGATGAGCCTGTGTTCGTCGGCAAAGGGGGAGGGCTATGCACAGGTTATGGGTAAAACACGGTCTCTTGATCCGGGGGAGCTGAAAGACAGTGACTGCATCCTCGTATGGGGGTGCAATGCGGCGGCCACACGGATACACAGTATGGCTGACCTTGTAAATGGCAAAAAGCATGGGAAGAAAGTGATTCTGATTGACACGTATGAGAATCCCACAGCGCGGGCTGCCGATGAGGTGGTGCTGATCCGGCCCGGCACGGATGGCGCGCTGGCGTTGTCGATGATGCAGGTGCTGGTGGAAGAAGGACTGGCAGATGTGCAGTTTCTGGAAGAGGAGACAGAAGGGGCAGGTGAACTGATAGAAACACTTGGGGATTATACGCCGGAGAAAACGGAGCAGATTACAGGGATTTCGCCGGCGCAGGTGAGAAGAGTGGCAAGGGCATATGCGGCCGCACAGGCGGCGTCTGTTTTACTGGGGAGTGGTATTTCCAGACATCGAAATGGGGCTATGACGGTTCGGCTGATCACCATTCTTCCTGCATTTGTGGGTGCCTGGAAGTATAAAGGAGGCGGGATTTGCGGATGTACGGTTTCGGGGGGTGAAGTGTTTCAGATGGACCTTATCCGGAGACCCGATTTTCGAAAAAAGCGGTGCAGGAAAATCAATATTAATCAGCTGGCTTCTGCTCTGACGGGGGATATTCAGGGGCCGCCGGTCAAAGGGCTGTATGTATACGGACTGAACCCTGCAAATACAGTTTCCAATCAGAAGAAGCTGCTGGAAGGGCTTCAAAGAGAAGACTTATTTACAGTCGTGCATGAGCGCTTCATGACAGACACTGCCAGGTATGCAGATATTTTACTGCCCGCTGCATTCTCTGTGGAGCAATCTGATGTATACCGGTCATACGGCTATTTTACAGCAGGATATGCAAAGAAAATTGTCGAGCCTGCCGGAGAGTGTAAAAGCAACTGGGATACGTTTCGCCTGTTGGCCCGAGCGATGGGGTATCGGGAAGCCTATTTTGAAATGACGGAAGAGGAAATGGTCCGGAAAGTGCTGCAGGAGGCGGGGAGTTATCTGAGAGAGCGGCCTGAGGACGAAAGGGCAAAAATTCAGAGTGGCGAATGTGTCTTGTTTCCTGCGGCAAATCATCGGATATACCGTACGAAGAGCGGAAAAATAGAGATCGTAAACCGGGAAGCGGAGATACCGGTTCCGGCGTATATGCCGGTGGAAAACGACACATATCCGCTGCACCTGATAGCGGCACCTTCGGTACATACGCTGAACAGTACATTCGTAGAGCGCGCAGATCTCAGAGCGCGCAGAGGGATCATGTCACTTTTGATTCATCCGGATGATGCCAAAGAGCGTAATATCAAAGACGGAGAACGCATTTTGTGCTTTAATGATCTGGCGGAAGTGGAATTTCAGGCGGAAGTGACGGCTCGGGTAAAAAAAGGTACGGTGATAGCGGAAGGAGTCTATGATATAGCTCATTCGCTGAACGGACTGACGGTCAATGCGCTGCACCATGAGCGTCTGTCGGACTGCGGGGAGGCTACCACGCTGAATGATAATACAGTGGATATCTGCCCGTTAAGATGATTCGGAGATATTCCAAATTGATATAACAAAGCTGACAGAATTCATGGACAGGGATCGTATTTCTACTATATAATAGGTGCAGAGTATAAAGGAAAGGCGAATCACGAATATGAGAGAACAACAGACAGAATATTTTGAACTCGGGGAACTTCGTGCTGCGCGCGGGGAGAAGCGAAGCGGGCACCTTCGTGTGACAGGAACTCCGTATGTACTTCACGCGACGGTGATGTGTGGTGAGCGTCCCGGAAAGACGCTGCTTTTGACGGCGGGTGTTCACAGCTGCGAATACGTAGGTATTCAGACACTGATCGAAATGGCCGCGAAACTGGAACCTTCGCGCATCATTGGAAATGTAATTATCATTCCTGTCGTGAACAGAACCGGGTTTGAAGCGAGAAGACCCACGGTGGTCCCTGAGGATGAGAAGAATCTGAACCGCGTTTTTCCGGGAGCTGAGGATGGTACGGAGTCTCAGAAACTTGCCTGGTACATGGAACAGGAACTGTTCTCAAGGGCGGACTACTATGTAGACCTGCATTCTGGAGGAATATATGAGGAACTCACGCCGTACGTATATTACGTGGGAAACTGCCCGGATGAAACCTCGATGGAAGCGCAGCGGGCAGCGGCATCGGCGGATGTGCCGTTTATGGTCAGGTCTTCCGCCTCCACGGGAGCCTACAATTATGCAGGGCGTCTGGGGATTCCCAGCATTTTGATTGAGCGGGGAGGTTCGGGGCGATGGACGGAAGAGGAAGTCCGAGCCAATATCCGTGACCTGTTTAATATCATGAGATGCTGGGGGGTAATGGACGGAGAACCGCTGATGCCGCTGGAGCAGCCATACCGGCTGGAAAATCCGGTTTACCATGAATGCCATGAGTCCGGGCTCTGGTACCCCTGCGTGGAAGCCGGGCAGAGAATTTACCAGGGACAGGTTCTCGGAGAGATTCGCGGATATCATGGAGAATTACTGGAGACGTGTGTGGCGGAACATGATGGCAATGTGCTTTATCTGACGAAGACGCTATGGGTGGATAAGAGCGTGGAAGTGGTAGCGTATGCGAGAATCTGCCGGTGCAGTGAATGCGTGCAGTGCAAAAATGATAAATAATGAAGAAAACAAAGAGGGCAGTTGTGTATTATGTACAGCTGCCCTCTTTTTGCAGGTGAAATTACCGCCAATTGCAAGAATTATAAACTCCACAAAAATAACGGAGGAAAGAAGTAGATTTCAAAGGGTTTATCAAGCAGGATATCTGTAGTCGAAAAGAGCATTTCATCCTATAATGTATTTAACAACAGAGGATAACACAAACGGCAGTCAGACAAAGAAGGCTTAAATACCGTGTTATCTGACTTTGTAAGAATTATTAAGGAGGCAGTCAGGTGAAGAACTGGAAATATGCGATATCTTCCGCGGATGATGCACCTTCTACCGCCCCTATCCTTTTAAAAGGAAATGTATGTGACAATCTGAAAAAGGCTGCAGAGCTTGGGTATCAGGCGATCGAAGTACATACAAGACCGGATGAGGAATTTGATTACGAGGCGATCAAAAAGGCAGAAGATACCTATGGAGCCAAGGTCGGAATGATAATCACAGGGCGTCTGAACACAGAAGGGCTGTGCAGTCTGATTGATGACAGGCCATATGTGATGAACACCGCGGTGACAGAGATGCAGCGTTACATCGACATGGCACATAAGATGAAAGCAGATATCGTAATCGGATGGGTAAAGGGAAACGTTCCTGCCGGCGGAAACCGTAAAAAATACATAGACCGTCTTGCAAGAAACCTGCGGGTACTTGCAGCGTATGCGAAAGAGCGGGACGTGAAACTGAATCTGGAAGTGATCAACCGGTATGAAGTAAACATCTTTACGACAGCTGATGAGACGATGGAATTTCTGGAAGAGTATCAGATTGACAATCTCTATGTTCATCTCGATACATTCCATATGGGAATCGATGAGTGTGACCCCGTAAAAGCGATTGAGCGGTGCGCAGGACACATTGGATATTTTCATCTGGCGGACAATTCCAGAAGATATCCGGGAACAGGACAGTTTGACTTTGCTAAAATTCTGAAGGCACTGGAAGCGGCCGGATACGATGGATATTTATCGGTGGAATGCCTGCCGTGGCCGAATGAACAGGAAGCGGCGAAACAGGCAATTGCCTACATGAAACAAGTGGAACAAAATTAAAAAATAACTATAAAACCTAAAAACCTATCAATAAGGAGGAAAAAGAATTATGTCTAAATGGCAAATCCCGGCAACCGGCGGCAATATGGAAGCCCCAAATGGTATTTACTACCAGAACATGACAAACAAAGAAGTGGCAGAACGCTTAAAAACAAACGATGTTATCCTGATTCCTGTAGGATCTACGGAAAACCATGGACCATCTGCTCCGTATGGAGAAGATACATACCTCGATACACGTCTCTGCGAACAGGTTGCGAAGGCAACCGGATGTACAGTGGCACAGCCTATCTGGTACGGATCCCATCCATACCATCATCTGGGACAGAAAGGTACCATCATGATTCCGGAAGAAATCCTTGCTGATTACCTCTGCTATGTATTCGCAGGTTTCTGGAACACAGGGTTCCGCAAGATGATCGTTGTCAACGGTCATGGACAGGATTATGTAATTCCGCTGGCAATCCATAAATTTGGAAAGAAATTCCAGGTTCCTGGCATTATCCTCTATACGCACTTCTGGAATGCGGCGAAAGAACAGCTGGATACAAAAGAAGGCGGCGGCCCATACGATACACCGTTTATCCATGCAGACGAAGTAGAACAGTCCTGGTGTCTGGGTCTGTTCCCGGAACTTATCAAGAGAGGCGAAGAAGTCGAGACGAAAGCGTATCCTCTGCTTCCTCCGGGACATATCAACAACTCTGCAGAGCGCGGTGTAGGACCGATCAAATGGTACAACGCATTCGGCTCCTGCGCAATGGAATGTATCGTACAGCCGGAAGGTGTTATCGGAAATCCGAAACTGGCAGATGCTGAAAAGGCGCGCGAAGGTATCGAGAGAACATTGAATTATCTGGAAAAACTGGTTAACGACATACTGGAGAAATATCCGGCAGGAGAACTTCCGCCAATCGATATGATGACACAGAGAAAACGAGAAGACATCGAAGCTGTTATCAAAGGCCCGAATGAGCCAGGCGGACGTCATATCTACACACTGACATACTAATTGAAATTATTTGGCCTGGGCAGCACAGGCTGTCCGGCCAGACATATAAATAATAAAAGTTTAAAATGGAGGATTAAGAATTATGAAATGTAAACAGGCATTTATGTATGGACCTCATGACCTTAGAATTGAAGAAGTTGAGCTTCCGCCACTGAGAGACGACCAGATTCTGATTAAACTTATCGCATGCGGCATCTGTCAGTCTGATGTAGAGTGTTTCGAAGGTGAATCTGCAGAAGGACGTTATGACCTTGGCCCGTATACTCCTGGACACGAGTGGGTAGGAAGAGCTGTTGAGATCGGTAAAGACGTTACTTCTGTCAAGATTGGTGATAAAGTAGTTGGCGACTGTGTCATTCCATGTCATCAGTGTGCGAACTGTAAAGATGGAAAGATGTCTTCCGCATGCCTTAACATGCGTGAAGTAGGCTTCCGTCCGGACTCTCCTGGTGGATTCGGCGAGTACATGATTCTCGAAGAGGCTTATACTCATGTGATCCCGGAAGACTGGTCCAATGAGGTCGGCAGTTTCGTAGAAAACTTTAACGTTGCTTACTGGGGTGTATGGGGCAATGGATGTAATCCGGACGCTTCTGATGTATGTGTTATCATCGGCGGCGGCCCGATCGGCTGTTCTGCATCAATGGTATGTGCAACATCCGGTGCTACCGTAATCGTTGTTGACCCGGTTGAATCCAGAAGAGAAAATGCATTGAAATATGGTGCGGATTATACGGTTGACCCATCTGACGGAAATGTTGAGCAGAAGATTAAAGATCTCACAAACGGCCGTGGCGCTGACGTGGTTATCGAGTGTTCCGGTAATGATATCGGTATCGCTTCTCTGTTTGATATTGCCGGACACAGCGCAAGAGTTGGTGTGGTTGGTCACTCCATCGGAAGAAAAGTTCCGGTTGAGATTGGTAAGACAATCTGGAAAACTCTGCATATTGCAGGAAGCGGAGGAACAACTAACTGGTTCCCGAGAACAATCCGTTTCATGTCCAAGATTAAAGACAAATATGATTTTGAGGATCTTGTATCTCATTACTATAAGTTCGAGGATCTTGCCGAGGCTATGGAAATGGCAAGAAACAAAGCTGTCGCTCGTAAGGTTATGTTAACCTTCGATGAATAAATCCTACTACCTTTTACCTTTTGCCGGGCACCCCGAAAGGGATGTCCGGCATAAAATCCAATAAGAAAAACGTAAAGGAGCAAGAATATGAGAGCGTTTTATGTAGAGGCAGATTTTCAGCCCAAAGAAGGCTATAGATTATCAGAGCGTGAATCCAGCACAGGACGTGCACTGCGCGGCAATCAGATCTGGAAAGATATCCGTGGTTCTGTAACGGACCGTCCGGAACCGGTCTGCGGTGACAATCAGGTAAAAATCAAAGTCGGTGCAGCAGGAATCTGCGGTACAGATGCACACCTGCTGAGGAAAGATGATATGGGATATTCCATGTATGACGGACATACGAAATATCCGATCATCACAGGTCATGAGTTTGCCGGTGAGATTGTGGAAATTGGCAAGAATGTAAAAAAACTAAAAGTTGGTGATCTGGTATCTGTTGAATCCATGCACTGGTGCGGAGAATGTGATGCATGTCGCCGTGGTATGTTCAATCAGTGTAAAGAACTGGAAGAACCTGGACTTACATACGATGGAGGATTTGCTGAATACGCAACTGTTCATGCAAAATACTGCTATAAATTAAATGATATCGTAAATTACTATGGCGGCGATAAGATGGCGGCATTTGAGATGGGCGCCATGATTGAGCCGACTGGCGTGGCTTATAATGGACTTTTCGTACGCGGCGGCGGAATCCGTCCGGGCGGACATGTTGCTGTTTTCGGTGCGGGTCCTATCGGACTGGCAGCAATCTCTCTGATGAAAACTGCAGGAGCTGCAAAATTAATTGCATTTGAGAGCATTCCGGAGCGTGTGGAACTGGCAAAGGCCTGCGGCGCAGACTATGTGTTTGACCCGACTTCTTTCAAGAGTGCAGATGATCAGGCGGAAATGCTGATGGATATGACAAACGGAGCGGGAATCTCTCTTTTTGCAGAGTGTGCAGGAGCAACGAAGTTTACGTATCCGGTAATGGCTAAATCTCTGGCCATCGGTGGAAAGACAGTTCAGATTGGTCACACTGTCGGACTGACTCCTGTTGATATATTCGGATGGCAGTGGAATGCAGCTACGATTTCCGGATCCAACGGACAGTCTGGACAGGGTATCTACCCGGATGTTATCGCATTGATGGCATCGGGACGTATTGATATGCGCAAAATGGTAACCGGACGCTTTAACCTGGAAGATATCGAAGAAGGCATGAAGATCACAGCAGGTAAAGTTCTGGTATCTACAGAGTACCCGAGACTGAAATAAAAGTTATTGACGAAATATCCCAACCTTATCCTTAAATCCTTAAAATAAAATGCGAAAGAAGCGTTCTTATGAAGCTGGTCTTCAGGGACGCTTCTTTTCTGTGTGCATGAAATTATAACAGGATAAAAACTTCCGGGAGGTAAAAAGTACAGGAAAAGAAAAAAATAATAAAAAAGAAAGATAATCTGTGCATGGATGTCACAGAGCAGTGCAGAAATGCGAAAACCAAATTTTATATCAGCGCCGTATCCCTGCAAACCCTGTAAAACGGAGGGTATGGGGTGGCATCTGCTGTTATTCAGAATGTACATAAAATCAAAAAAGTGCACAGGTATTTAAGAAAATCAAGGAAATACAAAGCAGAATATCCATAGCAAAAACATGGTTTCCGGGATATAATACGGTTGTATCGATGCTTAAGGATGAAACAAAAAAATAATATAAAACAAAGAGGGATTGTTATGACATCAAAAGAAAGAGTAAGAACGTCATTTGCGCATAAACAACCGGACAAAATGGCGATGGATTTTGGCGGAATGGGTTGTTCCACGACCCATGTAACAAACGTGAAAAAGCTGCGGGAGTATTATGGACTGGAAAAACGTCCGGTTAAAGTATTTGACATCTTTGGTATGACAGGCGCGATGGACGAGGACCTGAAAACAGCGATCGGAACGGATGTAGAGCAGATCACGCCGTTTAACGCAAGCTTTGGGCTGCGCACGGACGGTGACTGGAAAGAGTGGGAGTACATGGGTGTTGACCTGCTGGTTCCGAAAGAATGCCAGATCACGGATGACGGTAAAGGCGGTTATTTCATTTATCCGCAGGGAGATACGAGTGTTTCGCCGAGCGGACATATGCCGGCAGGCGGTTTCTATTTTGACAACGTAGAGCGCCAGCAGCCGATCGATGAAGACGATATGAACTTCATGGATAACTGCGAAGAATACTGTGACGTAACAGAAGACAACCTGAACTACCTGAAAAAAGTTGCGGAAGAATACAAAAACGGAAAGAGCGAACGCGCTGTTGTCTTTGATCCGGGCGGAGCGGCTCTCGGAGATGCGGCATTTATCGCGGGTCCTCAGCTGAAACATCCGAAAGGTATCCGTACGGTTTCTGACTGGTACATGGCCCCGATTCTTTACCCGGATTATGTGCATGAAGTATTCGAATATCAGACAGATATGATGATTAAGAACTGGACGAAAATGTATGATATCCTGGGCGATGTCGTAGATATTGCCTATATCTGTGGAACGGATTTTGGAAATCAGCTTTCACTGATGTGTTCTCTGGATACATTTGAAGAGTTTTACAAACCGTATTACTCGAAGATGAACAAATGGGTACATGAGCATGCGAAATGGCATACTCTGAAACATTCCTGCGGGGCTATCTTTGATGTGATTCCAAAACTGATTGAAAGCGGGTTTGATTCTGTAAATCCTGTGCAGTGTTCCGCTGCAGGAATGGATCCTCAGCGCCTGAAAGATACATACGGTGATCATATGGTATTCTGGGGCGGCTGTGTGGACACACAGAAAGTGCTTCCTTTTGGAACTGTCCAGGAGGTCAAAGACCAGGTGAAACAGCGCTGTGAAATTTTCTCCAAAAACGGAGGTTATATCTGCGCATCTATTCACATCATCCAGTGTAATGTACCACTGGAAAACATCGTTGGCATGATTGATGCAATTCATGAATTCAACGGTGATAAATAAAGCTTCTCTTAATTTCCTATACCTTAAAAGCAAAAGGGCCTCATGGATTTCATGAGGTTCTTTTGCGTTGCGGTTCTAATATTCATCCTCGCTTTCATCAGGGTCAGGCAGTATGTTACGCTTACGGTAGGCCAGCGGAGATAATCCGACATATTTTTTAAACTGTACGTTAAAATGACTTAAATTGTCAAAGCCCACTTCAGATGCGATTTCTGTAATTGATTTCCTGGTAAACACCAACAGCAGCTGTGCTTCGCCGATACGTCTTCTGACAATATAATGCATGGGAGAATAGCCCAGTTTTCGTTTAAACAGGTGTGAGAGATAAGATTGACTGATGAAGAACTGTTCGCTGATTTTGGGCAGTGACAGGTCTTCAGCAAAATTATCGTCAATGTATTTTTTGATATCATGGAGCAGTGCTGAACTGTTTTTCTTGGGCATAACGGGACTTGGGATGCCGAATTCCTCAAATGAATGCAGTACAAGCGAAAGCAGCGCCTGCGTCAGATAAATGCAGGTTTCCTGCTTATCTTCTGATCCGAAAGCCAGAGACTCAAAAATTGACTGAAACATGGCGTCCATAAGTACGAATTCTTTTCCTACTTTTAAGACCGGTTTAACGGTATCGGGAATCAGATGATTCTTTGGAAGACCATTGATGTATACGTCATCGATGGCGATGGATATCATGGATAGCTGCCGGTTGTATTCCGGTACTTCATCATGCAGTGATCCTTCATTGCAGACGACGATGTTTCCCGCCTTGATCTCGAATTTTTCATCGTCAACAATGTAATAACCGGATCCCGTGCGGACTAACAGAAGTTCCAGCCGGTCATTGTGGCTGTGCAGTACACGTGCATACTGGCTGGAGGCGCGGGTAATATTACTTGCAGTTAAAAGCCGTGGTGTCGTTCCCTCCGCGAACGATACAGGAACCGAATCTTTTGCAAAACTGAGTATCATGGTAAACGCTCCTTTTTTATGTTGTGTTTTCCTCCAGTTTCTATTATAAAGCATCAAATTTATAAAATCCATAAATCAGAGTAAAAAAGTGCAGAAAAATAAAACCAGTGATATAAAGGATGAGAAAATGCAGGAAAAACAAAAAAGACAAAGAGCAGAAAAACAAAACTAATCAACGGGTAAATACAGCGAAAAGTCAGAAAAAGTCAAAATACCGTGAAACTGCACAAAATATAAAGTATATATAGTGAAAATTTGGCTAAAATAAAGAAAGCAGGAAATCAAAAAAAGTGAAAATAACCATAAAAAAAACGCAAAATTCTAAACAGGTTAGCAAAAGCAATAGAAGCCTGATTACGTTATAATAATACCAGTATCGATACAAAAGCTGTGCAAAAACAAAAAAATTGAAAACGTAGTTTTGGGAGGACAAAACATGAGAAAGAGAGTATTAGCGACCTTATTGGCAGCAGGAATGGTAATGGGCAGCTTGGCTGGATGTGGGAATTCGGACAGTGGTAGCAGTGACAGCGGAAGTAAAGAAGCAGAGACAACAAAAGAGGCAGAGACAAAGACTGATGATGCTGCAGATGACGCAGCAGGTGATGAGGCGGCGGCTTCTGGCGATCTGGCAGAAGTACTCGGGGACATTACAATGGTTATCGCAAACAGAGACGAGTTCCTTTCTGAGATGGAATCGGGTGCAATCAAAGCGGCCGAGACACTGGGCGTGAAAATGACAACCGTGGACGCACAGAACGACCAGAGTAAACTCCTTCAGTTTGTTGAGACTGCAAAGAATAATGATCAGAAAGTTATTATTGTTAATCCGGTTGACGCGGCAGCAGATGCTTGTCAGCAGATCGTTGACGCGGCAGGCGATATGAAAGTGGTATTTGTTAACAGACCGCCAGATGATATTGATGCGGGAAGTAAAGTTCTGAATGAAAACGTTGTGTATGTAGGTTCTGATGAGATGACCTCCGGTTATTTCCAGGGACAGGCACTTTCAGAGTATTTTAAAGAGCAGGGCAAGACGGACATCAAATATATTCTGATCCAGGGTACTCTGGGACAGGTTTCCACAACAAATCGTACCGCATCTCTGCTGAAGGCATTTGAAGATAACGGCATCAATGCAGAAGAAGCAACATCTCCTCTGGTTGCCGACTGGGATCGTGCGACAGCACAGGATATGATTACACCGCTTCTGACAACAATTGAGTATGACTGTATCGTAGGTAACTGTGATGCGTTGTCACTGGGTGCAATCGAAGCTATGAAATCACAGGGTCTGGATCCGTCTTCTGTTCCGATTGTTGGGATCGACGCTACAACAGACGGACGTCAGGCTATCCATGACGGTGACATGTACATGACGGTGTTCCAGAACGCGGCAGGTCAGGGATATGGAGCTATGAAAGCGGCTGCAAACCTTGTACAGGGCAAACCTGCAAACGACGGAACAGAGTGGGAGCTGGATGAGACAGGATGCATCGTATGGATTCCGTTTGAGCCGGTTAATCTTGACAATGTAGACACATATGACAATTATACTCTGAATATCGAATGATAATTGTTGGCATTGATAAGGGTGTCGGCCGCTGGTCGGCACCTGTTGTCGTAAAAAGAAGAGATATGAGAGGTGAATGGTTTGAGTGAAGAATACGTTCTGGAGATGCATGATATCGTAAAAGAATTCCCTGGAGTAAGGGCATTGAAGGGCGTTCAGTTAAAAGTACGCCCCGGAACTGTACATACGCTGATGGGTGAGAATGGTGCCGGAAAATCCACATTGATGAAATGCCTGATCGGTATTCATCCCGCAACCTCGGGAAAGATCATTTATAAAGGAAAAGAGGTCAGCTTTAAGTCCACACAGGAAGCACTGGACGCCGGGATCTCGATGATCCACCAGGAACTCTCCCCGGTGTATGAGCGCTCCGTGTGTGACAACGTATGGCTTGGCAGGGAACCGAAAAAAGGGATCCTGACCGACCACAGGAAGATGTATGACGACTGCGTGGAACTGTTTTCGCGCATGGGCCTTGACATAGACCCGCATGATAAGATGAAAGACCTGACCGTCGCAAAAATGCAGATGGTTGAAATTGTAAAGGCGGTATCCTATGATTCGTCGATCGTAATCATGGATGAGCCGACCTCGGCGCTGACGGAGTCAGAGGTTGAGGACCTGTTTCAGATAATTGCAGACTTGAAAGAAAAAGGCGTGGCCATAGTTTATATTTCGCATAAGATGGACGAGATCTTCCGGATCAGTGATGACATCACGGTGTACCGTGACGGGGAGTACATCGCGACGGACCGGGCGGAGAACCTGACGCAGGACAAGCTGATCCAGCTGATGGTAGGGCGCGAGATCACGGATATGTTCCCGAAGACGGAGTGCCCGATCGGGGATGTGGTGCTGAAGGTGGAGGACCTGTGCGCAGGCCGGCTGGTACAGCACGTATCGTTTGAGCTGAGGAAGGGAGAGATCCTGGGATTCGCAGGGCTTGTGGGAGCAGGCCGGACGGAGACGATGGAGACGATCTTCGGGATGCGGCACAAGACGTCGGGAAAGATTGTAAAGGACGGGAAAGAGCTGGACATCAAAAGCCCGAAGGATGCGATTGAGAACCATATCAGCCTGCTGACGGAGGACCGGCGCGGGAACGGGATCGTGGGGCTGTTGAGCGTGCGTGAGAACATGGTCATGGCAAACCTGAACCTGAAGGCGTACGGGATGCCGCTGAATGCGAAGAAGATGCGCGAGGACGCGCAGACGTACATAGATAAGATCCGGGTGAAAACCCCGACGATGGAAACCCCTATCCAGAACCTGTCCGGAGGGAACCAGCAGAAAGTGCTGGTCGGCAGATGGCTGCTGACGAACCCGGATGTGCTGATCGTGGATGAGCCGACACGAGGGATCGATGTCGGGGCGAAGTCCGAGATCCATGCCCTGCTGTCGGAACTGGCAGGCCAGGGGAAAGCGATCATCGTGGTATCATCGGAGATGCCGGAAGTCATGGGAGTGGCGGACCGCATGGTGGTGATGCACGAAGGGCACGTGAGCGGAATCCTGGACCGTTCGGAATTCTCACAGGAATTGATCATGAAATATGCGACTTCCCATGAAGGGGAAGCGAAAGCGAATTAGAAGGGGGCAACCAAATGAACGCGAAAACAAAGAAACGCTTATCTGATAATATGATCTGGATCGTGCTGATCGTCCTGGTCATCCTTGTAAGTATCATCAACCCGAAATTCTTAACGATTGCCAACCTGCGGACCCTGCTGACGGGCGAGTCCATCAAGGGGATCATGGCGTTCGGTGTGGCATTTGCGATCCTGACGCGAGGCATCGACCTGTCGATCGGGGCATCCGCGGCGCTGATCGCGTGTGTGACCGGTGCGCTGGTACAGCCGGTGGACCTGGCAACAAAAGCGCTGGCAAACTTCGGCGTGCAGGTACCGGCGATTGTGGCAATCCTGCTGGGTATGGTGATGGGTATCGCCATCGGGGCGATCCAGGGTGCGCTGATTGCGTACACGAAGATGCCGGCATTCATCGCGACGCTGGGCGGCCAGCTGATCTGCCGTGCGGCGGCGAAGATCTTCACGACGCGCCCGGTATCGAACCTGTCGGACGGCTACCGCCTGCTGGGAAGCGGGAAGATCGGGCCGATCCCGATCATCATCGTGGTATTTCTGATCGTCTTCGGGATCGCAGCCTTTATCCTTGGGCAGACCCGATTCGGAAAGAGCTTATATGCGATCGGCGGAAATGACCAGGCGGCGCGTGTAGCGGGTATCAACGTAGAGAGAAACCTGGTGCTGACATACGTATGGTGCGGCGCCTGTGCAGCCCTCGGCGGAATCCTGCTGGCAGGGCGTGCGGGATCAGCGGACCCTGCAAACTCCGGTTTGAACTACGAGCTGGATGCAATCGCAGCGGCGACGGTAGGGGGGACATCCCATACGGGAGGTATCTGCCGCGTGACAGGAGTGCTGTGTGGTATCCTGATCCTGGGAGTCATCAACAACGGCCTGGTACTGATCGGAGTGAATGACAACTTCAGTAATATCATCAAGGGCCTCATCATCGTCGGAGCGGTTGCGATGGATATGAGAAAGAACGCAAGAAAAGCATAGTAACATTCATGGCTGTACCGGAAATGTTCGTACATAAGGAGTTCGAGGGTGCCTCGAACTCCTTTTTGACAGTGGCAGTCAAGCATCTGCCTGTACTTTTGCTCTGGTTTTCAATCTTGATTTTATATCTGCGTTGCCGCGGACCACATCCACGAATACTGCAGCGATGATCACGATACCGATGACGATGTACTGAACATCTGTCTGTGCACCCATCAGGTTTAAACCATTTCTGATAATTGCAATGAGTAATGCGCCGATCAGCGTTCCGCTGACGGTCCCCTTGCCGCCGCTGAAGGAGGCTCCACCGATGACGCAGGAGGCGATCGCGTCCATATCAAATGTTTCACCTGCAAGAGGAGTCGCGCTTCCCACGCGGCCCATCATGATAATACCTGCAACCGCACACATGAATCCGGACATAACATAAACAAAGTTTAGTGTGCGCGGTACGTTGATACCCGCCAGTCTTGATGCTTCTTTGTTTCCCCCGACGGAATAGATATTACGGCCCAGTGCAGTTTTGGACAGGAAGATACCTACGAGGGCAAAGATCACAATAACGACTACAAAACAGACGGGAAACACTCCGATATTTGCAGAGCCGACAAATGTAACGGAATCTGGAAAACCTCCGATTGGGGCGGCCGCTGTAATCAGCAGTGCCAGGCCCCGGAATACCTGTCTGGATCCCATGGTAGAAACGAACGGATGCGGCAGTTTCAATTTGGTGAAAATAAAACCGTTTACTTCCCCGCAGAGTGCACCTACAAGCAGACAGGAGCAGATCAGTATAAAAGGATTTGTGATTCCGCTCTTCAGCAATACGCCCATGACGCAGGAGGATAAGGCCACCATAGGTCCGACTGAAATATCGATTCCGCCGGTCAATAAAACCAGCAGCATACCCAGTGATACCATAGCATTGATTGATGCCTGCCTGAGGATATTCATCAGGTTGTTGATACTCAAAAAAGTGGATGAGATGATCGCCAAAACGATTGAAAGTAATATAGCTGCGATAAGCGGCCCCATAAAGGACGGCATTTTTTTCTTAGTCATCTAATTTCCCTCCCCATGCTAATTTCATAATGTCTTCCTGATTGAAATGATCATCCCGTGATGATAATTCCCCTCTGATTTTCCCTTCCCTCATGATAATGATACGGTCACACATTCCGAGCACTTCCTGGAGATCGGAGGATACCATGATCACACATTTGCCTGCTGCGAGGAGTTCATTCATCAGATTATAAACTTCAATTTTTGCGCCGACGTCGATACCCCTGGTTGGTTCATCAAATATGTAGATATCAGCATCCTGATTCATCCATTTTCCTATCACAACTTTTTGCTGGTTTCCGCCGGAAAGTTCTCCGGCATTTTTCTGTATCGACGGCGTTGCAATCTTCAGCTTTGCAACACAGGCCTCTGCCTGTTCCCTTATTCTGGAAAAATCAATAAAAATACCTCTGCGTATTTTCCTGAGGTTTACAAGAGACAGATTTCTGGCGATGGATTCTGTTAAAACCAGTCCTTCCTGTTTCCGGTCTTCGGTCAGAAAAGCAATTCCTTTTTTGATCGCGTCCTGCGGCGATTTGATGGCAACGGTATTGCCGTTGATTTTGATCTCTCCAAAATCCGGTATCGCGGAACCAAATATACCGTGCATTAACTCGGTTCTGCCTGCTCCTACCAGTCCCGAAAATCCAAGTATTTCTCCGCGTCTCGCCTTAAAGCTGGCATCGTAATACTGACCCGTCTTAGTGAGACCGGAGACTTCCAGGGCAACTGCTCCCGGCTCGTGCTCAAGCTTTGGATAAAGATTGTCCAGCGTACGTCCGACCATATCAGCGATCAAAGAATCCTTCGTCATGTCTTTGGAAGGTTTTGTTGAGATATGTTTTCCATCCCGCATGACGGTAACAATATCGCAGATTTCAAAAATTTCTTCTAGTTTATGGGAGATAAATAATACCGCGATATTCTTCTTCTTTAAAATTTTAACAGTTTTAAACAGTTCTTCAGACTCTCTCTCTCCTAAACTGGATGTAGGTTCGTCCAGGATGATTACCTGGGCATCCCTGAGAACCGCACGGCCGATCTCGACCATCTGCTGCTGGCCCATGCCGAGTCTGCCGCATATTTCACCTGCAGAAATTTTCTGACCCATGGATGCCATGACCTCTTCGGTTTTTTGATTCATATAGGCATAATCCAGAAAACCGGATTTGCTTTTTACATGACTCCCCAGAAACAGATTGTCGACGATCGGCAGTTCCTTGACGATATTCAATTCCTGATATACACAGGCGATACCCCTTGATTTAGAATCGGCAGGACCATGAAAAACCGTTCTCTCGCCATTTATAAAGATTTCTCCCTGTTCTGGAATGTTGACACCTGTGATCGTTTTAATCAGAGTCGATTTGCCGGCGCCATTTTCGCCTATAAGGCCATGGACCTCCCCTCTTTTTAACTGAAGTGACATATCATCCAGAGCCACGACACCGGGGAATTCCTTTCGTATATGTTTTAATTCAACTACGACATTTTCCAATTAAGCCCCTCCTTCTCTTTGATGGAGGCCGGGTATCCTGATCATGGCCGGATACCCGGCTCATTATTAACCGAGAAAATCTTTATAGTTCTCGCTGTCGATGACCTGAATGCCGGGATTGATGTACGCATCATAAGTTTCGCCTTCCAGTGAGCCCAGGCCGCACGCAAACCCTTCGCTGCCCATATCATACGGTTTCTGCCCGATGATCATTTCGACCTCGCCTGTCTCCACCAGTTCGATCGCTGACTGAAATCCATCAAAACCACAGATTTTTATTCCCTCAGCGCCGGCACTCTCGATAGCCTGTGCGGCTCCGACTGCCATTGAATCAGAAGTGACCATGACTGCGTTTATCTGATCCGGATATTTGGAGAGAAATGACTCCATGGTATTGGCGGCTTTATCGGTTTCACAGTTGGCATCCTGCACTTCCAGAACCTTCATGCCGGATTCTTCCAGCGCGGTTTTGAGACCTTCAGTTCGGCTCTCGTGGTTCACATCACCGAGTTTTCCGCGCAGAATGACAACGCTGGATCCTTTTTCCAACCGCTTGGCGAATTCTAATGCTCCGTCATATGCCGCCTGGTAATTGTCAGTACCGATGAAAGTCACTTTATCCTCAAAAGATGGACAATCGGTATCGACCATGACAACTTTTATTCCTGCATCTGCCGCCTGCCCCAGAACACCTTTCAAAGCATTTTCTTCCTGGCAGGCACACAGCAGAATATTGGTTCCGTTCGAAATCATATCTTCGATCGCTGTAACCTGCTGCATGGAATCAGATTCACTTGTTGAAGCTACTGCCTTGATATTGGATTCCAAAACACCGGCATCAACGGCGGCTTCTGTTGCACCCCTGACTACTGCATTCTGAAATTCATCGGATGACTTCATCACAATTCCGACTTTTAAACCGGAAACATCTGTATCCGAATCCTCTGAGGCCGAAGTATCATCAGAAGCCGAAACGTCTTCTGATGCTGATGAGCCGTCAGCGGGTTTGGTATCCTTGTCACTGGAGCTGCAGGCTATTAACGAAAATGCCATTGTGATCACTAACATTACACCAATCATTTTTCTTTTCATAGAAATCTCTCCTTCACACTGAATATAGTTTTTGCAACCACCCCTGAATGTTACAATTATATTTTAAACAAAGTAACTGTGCGATAGTTATAGTTTTCTTGTTAAAGATTTCAGTATTTTTGCAATAATTCCGGTTGTTATTCCGGGAATTGATGCTGCTTTTTGTGTATTCTTGCTGAAAAAAGCAAATGGAATGATTTGAAAATGTGAAAAATTAATATATAATACACTTATAGGTAAAGTACTTGTATTTACTGTTTGTTTTACGGGCTTCCTGAGGCCTGACATATGGAAAGCGCGACACGACTTTCGATTGTATGAACCGCGGGACGAGCGGTATGGGAGGAAATTATGGATAAAAAAGAACTGTCAATTCACGCCCGGTTTTCCAGGCTTCATTATGTTGATCAGGATTACCATTCCAATCACTCTCAGCTTCTTCACAGCCACGAAGATTGTCTGGAGCTGCTGTACATTATGAACGGGGAAGGACAGTATATCGTCGGCGGAAGGCAATGGCCAGTACATAATGGCAATCTTGTCATCTGTAATGCCGGGGTCCTTCATGGGGAAACGTATTTTTCTGCAAACAATATGGAGACGTATTGCTGTGTGCTGGAGAATATATCGATTGAAGGTCTGCCTGGAAATGATTTTCAGAGACTGACGCAAAACCCGATTCTGAACTTTGTGGAAGAACGCCAGTGTGTGGAACATCTTATTCTTGCACTGGCATCTCTCAATCCGGAAGCGGCAGCCTTTTCAAAAACGCGGGACCTGCTTGCGGAAACAATACTTATTATTGTGTGTGAAAAGCTTTTGCAGCGGCATCAGGAGGATACGGTGCTCCATAAAAATGTCGATGATTTTATCGATCTGGTAATAAAGTATCTGGAAACATACTATAAAGAGCCGATTACATTAAGTGATTTGGGCAATCGGTTCCATGTCAGCCATTACTATCTGTCGCATATTTTTAAAGAGCAGACAGGTTACTCTCCCATGAAATACGTGGTTCAGCTTAAGATAGGAGAGGCACAGAAACTGCTTATGAATACCGAAAAGTCAATTGGATCTATCAGCGAAGAGCTGGGTTTTAATGACAACAGCCATTTTAACGTGATGTTTAAAAAGTATACCGGTCTGTCGCCGACAGAATACCGTCAGTATTTCAAGAATACCACAGTATAGCGAAGGGATAACAGCATATATGGCATTATTTAAGAGCAAGAAAATACATAATTTTAAAAAATAACGGTTAAAGAACGCTGAAATATCCGCAAAAATATGGCACGATTTATCTAACTCCCCTGGAAATTTTCAGTTAAAATAGTATTGACAACCATTCTGAATGATAAACGCATCGAAAAACATTACAAAGAATGCCGCCGGGTTGGCGGCGGAGCGGGGATTACATTATGAAGCAGATTAAAATTGGAGCATGTGACTGGGGACTTCCGGGTGCGGGGCTGTATGCCGCTGCAATTGCTGCCTCCGTTGGGCTGGAGGCATTGTCTTTGCGAATCGGATTATATGAAAATGATTATCCGCTGACACAGCCTGAAATGCAAAAAATCTACCTGGAAGAACAACAAAGATATGGTATTGAATACTGTGCGATCGCGTTGAATGATTTTGATCATATTCCAATGCATGCGCGTAAAGGCACCAGGGAGTATGATATTGTGTGGGATTTGCTGAGGCGTGCTGTCGTTACGGCGAGCGTACTCGGCGTTCGGATCATTCAGGTACCGGGATTTGGAAAAAGTGAAGTGAAGACAGAAGAAGATATGGAACACAGTGCGGCGGCTTTTCGGTACTTATGTGATACTGCAGGCGAATATGGGATCGGCGTCGCGAGTGAAAATCTGATGAACCCGGAGGAATTTAAAACATTTTATGAATGTGTGAAGCGGGATAACTTTTATCTTTACTATGACAGTCAGAATTACCATCTGTTTCGTGGATACCGTCAGACGGATATCCTGAATGAACTGTATCCGTATATGTGCGATCAGCTGCATGTAAAAGACGGATTGAATGCCATGAGCGGTATGATACTGGGTAAGGGGGATTCGGGATTCGATGAAACCATGAAGTGGCTTGGGCTGAATGATTATACGGGCTATATCCTGCTGGAGAATTATTATGATCAGCTTCCGCTGCGTTTAAATGCGGGAAATCCATTTGAGCTGTTGCGTGAGGATATTACGGTCTTGAAACATTCGATAAGAAACAGCTGGGCGGGGGGGATTAACTATGAAGCTTAATTATGGAATGATCGGTGGCGGTAATGGAGCCTTTATCGGTGATGTACACAGAAGAGGAGCCTTTCTGGGCGGATACGCGGATCTGACGTGCGGCTGTTTTACAAGAAACCCGGAGAAAAACAGGGAGGCGGCAGAGCAGTGGGGTGTGCCGGACAAGACACGTGTGTATGCAAACTATGTAGAAATGGCGGAAGGGGAGGCGGAGAGGGAAGACGGCATTGACTTTGTTTCCGTCACAACACCAAATGATACGCATTATGTGATTGCAAAAACCTTTTTAGAGCACGGAATTCATGTGATCTGTGATAAACCGGTGACTTCGACGGTGGAGCAGGCCAAAGATCTGCAGCGGATCGCCAGGGAAAGAAATCTTTGCTTCGGGGTGACGTATTCCTACTTTGGTTATGCTATGGTTCATCAGGCACGGGAAATCATTGATTCGGGAAAAATTGGTGAAATCGTATATGTCACAACGGAGTATCCACAGGACTGGCTGCTTTTAAATCTGCGGGATGAGGAAGCCAGGAAAAAGATGTGGAGAATCGACCCGGAACGTGCGAACGGTTCTCTTTGTACTGTGGATATCGGTACGCATCTGGAGGCGTTGCTGCACGCGGCGACCGGACTGGAAATCAGAAAAGTACTCGCGAGATTTGATTATACGGTGGATGGACTTCCTCTTGAGACGAACAGCAATGTAATGCTGCAGCTGAGTAACGGAGCTTCCGGAAGTCTCTGGTCATCCATTGTGGCTGTGGGACATGATGCAGATGTGAGAATCCGTATCTATGGAACAGAAGGAAGCCTGGAATGGTATCATGGGAAAGCTGGCCTGCTGAAGCTGGCACGCCTTGGGGAGCCTGTGCAGTATCTGACGATGAACCGGGACTATAATGCCGGTGAGAGCCTGTCTATGTCTCATCTGCCGGCAGGACACCCGGAAGGCTACTATGAAGCATTTGGAAATATTTATGAATTGTTCTGCAAGGACGTCATCGCGCGTAAAAACGGGGCATCGGGCAGGCAGTATACGTATCCCGATATTGAGTATGGTATTCAGGGCGTGCGTTTTGTGGACGCTTGCTTAGAAAGCAATGCAAACGGAAATGTCTGGGTAGAGCTGTGAAGCGACATGAGTGAAAGATTAAAACGGGGGACAGGGGCCGGATAATGGGCCGGCTGTCCCCTGCTTATGTACCGCATCCTAATCAGACAACTCATCTGATGGGTCCCGCAGAGTGTATTTTTTTCGGTAAGACAGCGGTGAAAGTCCTACATATTTTTTGAATTGAACATTAAAGTGACTTAAGTTGTCAAAACCAACCATGGACGCGATCTCTGTAATTGATTTCTGTGACATGATCAGCAGCGACTGTGCCTCTCCGATCCGGCGCCTCACGATATAATGAATCGGGGAATAGCCCAGTTTCCGTTTGAACAGGTGTGACAGATAAGACGGGCTGATAAAGAACTGGTCACTGATCTTCTGGAGTGTCAGGTCTTCAGAATAGTTTTCATCAATATACTGTTTAATGTCCTTTAGCAGAGGATCTTCTTTTGAATGCTCGGTATTTGGCTGTCCGTACTGTTTGAATGCATAGATCAACAGGGAAAGAAGCGCCTGTGTCAAGTACTGATTCGTTTCCTGCTGTTCCTCACTGTCGAAAGCGACGGAGTCAAAAATTGTCTGGAAGATTGCATCCATGAGGACGAAATGTTTCTCGACTTTCAGGACGGGTTTGATATCTGCTGAAATCAGATGATTTTCAGGAAGTCCTTCCAGCTGCAGGTTGTCAATGGCTATAGAGAGCATGGAAAGTTCACGATTATACTGAGGGACTTCGTCGTGCAGGACACCGGCATTGCAAATGATGATATTGCCTGCTTTTACGTCATAATATTCATCGTCCACAACGTAAGACCCCGATCCTGTTCTGATGAACAGAAGTTCCAGTCTGTCTTTGTGATTGTGCAGAATCCGGGAGTGCTGACTGAAACCGATGGTAATATGGCTGGCCGACAGAAGGCGCGGCATTTTCCCGTCTTTGAATGAAGGTGTAAAAGAATTTTTTGCAAAACATTGTATCATGACGTTCCATCCTTTCTGTGTCTTATATGGTCATTATATAGTATTGGATTTGTAAAATCCAGAAAAAATATCATAATTTTATGTTGCATGTTGAAACTGTTTGATTTAGAATAGTGTCGTATGTTGTAAAAAAAGGAGGAACTTATTTCATAATCTGAATTGGTAACTATTCAGGACGGCTTATCTTCTTGCATGACCTGTAGTCATGAACAGTTACCTTGATTTTTAAAACTGAATAGCGTAAATCATATGACGTTTGTAGGAAAGAGGGCATATGCCTCAAAAGGTTGAGGAGAATTATTATGAAGAGAGATATGATGAAAGTGGGTTTTGGAAAAAAACATTTAGCAAATGAGGATGATGAATACGCAGAGGTTTCATGGAAAGAAAAACTGTCTTTCTGCTTTGGAGACCCTGCATTAACTATAGTATACACGTTGACTACAACGTTATTGATTTATTATTACACAAATGTCATTGGGATTTCTGCCGGAATTGTCGGTATTATCATGCTGATTTCGCGTATATTTGATGGTTTTTCGGATTTTATCATGGGTATGATTATCGACCGCACGCATTCTGAATACGGTAAAGCCAGGATCTGGATCCTCAGACTTGCTGTTCCGTATGCGGTGATGGCAGTTCTGCTGTTTACAGTGCCCCCTGTGGGTGTTGTTGGTCAGACGATTTACATTTTTCTGACTTATAACCTGATGAATACCGTGATTTACACGGGAATCAGTCAGCCGTTCCATACACTTGGTTCCAATATGACCAGAAATCGAAATGAGCGCGAGACTATCTGCAATATCCGTATGGCACTGTCCATCACGGGAAGCATGATCATCACAGCTCTGACACTGCCGCTGATCAACAAAGTGGCCGCCCTGACCGGGAATGAGCAGATGGCGTGGATTCTGGTAACCGCAGCGTATGCAGTATTGTCAGTTTTGATCTTGTTTAACACATTTTCGAGCACGCGTGAGCGTGTACGCATTTCAGAAAAGACGGATGACAAGATATCTGCGGGCAGGGCGCTGAAGCTTCTGGTGAAGAACCGCTATTTCCTGATTTCACTGGGATTGATGCTGTTCTATACCGTTTATCAGATCATAATAGGGACAGATCTCACCTATTACTGTCAGTACATTCTTGGAAATGTTGATCTGGTAATGCCGATCTCGCTTGCAGAAAAGATTCCGATGGTTATTGTGATACTGTGTCTGCCGGTCCTGCTTCCAAGGTTTGGAAAGAGAAATCTGATCGTTGGCGGCTGCATACTGGGGATTATCGGGCAGCTTATCTTTATTGGCAATTATACGAGTGTGCCGCTTGCTATTATTACTGCCGCAATGCGCGGCGTTGGCATGTCATTCTTTTATGGCGTAAGCTTTTCACTCCCGAGTGACGCTATCGAATACGGTCAATGGAAGCTGGGAGCAAGGGTGGAAGGCCTTATGTTTGCGTCTATGTCAGTGGGTCAGAAGTTCGGCTCGGGAATCACGAGTGCCGTACTCGGTATGTATTTTGCGAAAGCCGGATATGATGGAACGATGGCGGTACAGGGAGCAGCAGCCAACGCGGCAATATCCAATGCCTATCTGTATGTGCCGATCGCCGTATGGGTTATTATGCTGGTGATCGCATGCTTCTACGGCCTCGATAAGAACTACAACCGCATGATGAGTGAGCTCGCTGAGCGGGAGGCGCAGGGGAGAATTTAGAAGGAAAAGAACATTCCCCGGGGATGTTATAATATGAAAGAAACACATTTTACATAAGCTGTCATATGAAGTAATTCAGTTTAAGACATTGGAATAAGTAGAAAAGGTCTGTCAAGGTCAGGAGTCTGGCCGGACAGACCTTTCCTTATATAGAAAAGAAATCAAAAAAGGGCAAAAAAAATCAAAAAAAGTCACAAACAATTATAAATGGTTACTGTTGGCATGTTGTAAAACATGCAGTAAAATTCACCATTTTTCGGCATGGCTGCTTGTGGAATTCAGCCAAATAAAGTGTTGACATGGAAAGGGGGACAGAATATAATATTAGTAGCGTACAACGATTGAAAATCGGAGTATTATCAGATAGAGGACAGGCGTGAAGCGCTAGGATTTGCGCCGGGTTTTGATGGTAATACAGTACGGATATTGTTGTAAATTATTTTAAGGAGGAAGTTTTTAAAATGGGAAAAGTTAAAGTTGGAGTAGCAGGTTATGGTACCATCGGACAGCGTCTTGCTGACGGTGTTGCACTTCAGGGCGATATGGAGCTGGTAGGTGTTGCAGATTTTGCGCCGACATTAGCTGTACGTGCACTGAAAGAAAAAGGTATGCCTTATGATTTATATCTGGTTGATGGTGCTGACAAAGCAGCTTTCGACAAATATAATATCCCGGTAGCCGGAAGCTTTAATGATTTAGTGGACAAAGTAGATATCATGCTTGACTCTTCACCGGCAGGTGTTGGAGCGAAAAACAAAGAGATCTATGCTGCAAAAGGTGTAAAAGCTATTTTCCAGGGCGGCGAGAAAAATGATGTTGCCGACGTTTTCTTCCATGGTTATGCTAACTTTGAAAAAGGTGTTAATAAAGATTACCTGAAACTGACATCCTGTAATACAACAGGTCTGATCCGTACTGTAGACTGTCTGGATCGTGCATACGGCATTGAGAAAGTTGCGATCACAATCGTACGCCGTGTTGCTGACCCGGGCGATTACAACCGTGGACTGACAAATGCGCTTCAGGTAGAAAAAGCTCCTACTCATCAGGCAGTTGACCTTATGACGATCATGCCGCACGTTGATGCGACAGGTATCCTCGTACATACACCGGTAACTCACGGACATTTCATCACTGTTGTGGCAACAGGTAAAGAAAAGATCACAAAAGAGATGGCGCTGGAGGCATTCGAGAAACATCCTCGTATCCGTGTCGTGACACTGGAAGAAGGATTTATGGGTAATGCATCATTCTTCAAATATGCCCGTGATCTCGGACACACAAGAGGCGATATGTATGAAATCGGTCTGTGGGCTGACAGTATCGTAGAGACTGGAAATGATATCATGTTCGGAATCCACATTCCGCAGGAATCTGTAACAATTCCGGAGACAATGGATGGTATCCGTGCAGCATGCGGAATGCAGGCAACACGTGAAGAAGGTACCGCAGAAACAAACAAATACCTGAACATCGGTGCTTTTAAAAACCTTTAATCAGAATAGTTTGAATTTGCGGGGGAAAATTGAATGCGTTTCGGAATAAAAACATTAGATGAATATGATTTAAAAGGGAAGACAGTGCTCTGCCGTGTTGATATGAACCAGCCGGTCGACAAAGAGACCAATACGCTGAAGAGTATCAATCGTATAAAGGCCTGCGTTCCTACAATTAAAGAGATGGTGGACAAGGGTGCAAAAGTTGTACTGATGGCTCACCAGGGAAGTGATATCGAGTATAAAAACTTTTATACCACGGAACCTCATGCAAAGGTTTTGACCGAACTATTAGGTCAGCAGGTCAAATTTATTGATGACGTATGCGGACCGGCTGCCCGCAAAGCAATTGCCGATTTGCAGGAAGGAGAGATCCTTCTGCTGGACAACGTTCGTTTTGTCTCGGAGGAACAGACGTTGTTTGAATTGAAACTGAATCTGTCTCATGAGGAGCAGGCGCAGACCCTTATGGTGCGCAAGCTTGCTCCTCTGGGTGATCTCTATGTGTGCGATGCATTTGCAGCTGCACATCGCGATCAGCCGTCGCTGTGCGGCTTTGAACAGGTAATGCCGTCGGCAATGGGAAGGCTGTTCGAGGAAGAATACTGTGCAGTTTCCCAGGTCATGGAAACACCGGAACGTCCATGCGTGTTTGTGCTGGGCGGAGCGAAGATTTCTGATGCGTTTATGATGATGGAGACTGTTCTCAGCCGTGGGATTGCTGACAAGGTGCTGACAGGCGGACTCGTGGCAAATATCCTGCTGGCAGCGGCAGGTGAAGAAATCGGTAAAGGCAGTATGGACTTTATCGTAAAGTCCAACTACGCGGACTGGATCGAGAAAGCAAAACCTCTTTATGAACAGTATAAAGATAAAATTGTGCTTCCATGCGATCTCGCTTACGTAGAAGGCGGAGAAAGAAAAGAAGCAGGTGTTGGTTCGATACCGGCTCATGCAGGGCTTGTGGATATCGGACATAGAGCATCCGATGAGTATCAGAAGATTATTCTCGGTGCGAAGACTGTATGCGTAAACGGACCCATGGGGATCTTTGAAGAAGAGATCACCGAGTACGGGACGAAAATGGTTTGGGAAGCTCTGGCAAAAACAGAGGGCTATACTCTGATTGGCGGCGGCGACAGCGTAACCGCCACAGAGAAATATGATCTGAAAGATCAGATGTCCTATATCTGTACGGCAGGAGGCGCATTGATCAGATTTCTTTCGGGAGAAGAACTTCCGGTTGTAAAGGCGCTGCGCTATGCTGCAAAAACATTTGCTTAGGAGAATAATATGAAGTTAGAATTTGGTTTTGGAACTACGGTTCAGACGGTGGAGCTACCGGACGAGAACGTCATGGATGTGCTGCACGCAAACCAGGTTGAACATGAACTGATGGGTGAAGAGGAAGTGCGTCGGGCACTTTCTCAGCCTGTTGGCGCCCCGCTTCTTTCCGAAGTGGTAAAACCGGGTGAGAAAATTGCGATTGTTACCAGTGATATCACACGTCCGATGCCCACATATGTTGTGATGCCTCCACTTTTGGATGCGTTGTATGATGTGGGGATCAAAAAAGAGGATATTACGCTGGTATTTGCGCTTGGAAGCCACAGAATGCATACTCCGGAGGAGATGAAGAAACTGGCTGGAGAGCGTGCATATGAAGAAATCACCTGTATAGACGGTGATGCCACAGACTGTGTACATATGGGAACTACTTCACATGGTACCCCGGTCGATGTTGTGCGTGTTGTTGCAGAGGCGGACAGAAGAATCTGTCTGGGTAATATCGAATACCATTATTTTGCCGGGTACAGCGGGGGAGCTAAAGCTATCATGCCGGGCGTTTCCACCCGTGATGCGATTCAGTCCAACCACAGTCAGATGGTAAAACCGGAGGCTTGTGCAGGAAAACTGGAAGGCAATCCGGTTCGTGAAGATATTGAGGAGGCCGGACAGATCTGCGGTATTGATTATATCGTGAATGTTGTGCTGGACGAACATAAAAAAGTGATTATGGCTGCTGCCGGCGATGCTGTGAAAGCACACAGAGAGGCCTGCAGATTTCTGGATCAGATTTACAGAAAAGAGATTCCTGAGAGGGCTGATATCGTGCTGGTATCACAGGGCGGGGCTCCGAAGGACCTGAATCTGTATCAGACGCAGAAAGCGCTGGATAATGCAAAACATGCCGTCAGAAAAGGCGGAATTATTATATTGATCGGATCCTGTAAGGAGGGACTCGGTGAGCATGTATTTGAGGAGTGGATGACGAAATCCCCTTCAGCTCAGTCTATGATCCCCAGGATCCAGAAGGACTTTCAGCTGGGAGGACATAAGGCTGCTGCAATTGCCATGGTATTGGAAAACGCAGATATTTATCTTGTATCCGACCTGGAAGATGATTTTGTGCGCGGGATTTTCCTGGAGCCGAAAGCATCCGCACAGGAAGCGCTGGACTGTGCCTTTGAAAAGCTTGGAAAAGATGCCAAAGTACTGGCGATGCCGTACGGAGGTTCTACACTCCCTTTTGTAGCGGAGTAGAATAAACAATAAAAATAGGAGCGTATACAATTATGGATTATGCAAAAGAGTCCCTGAGACTCCATGATGAGTGGAAGGGAAAAATTGAAGTGATTTCAAGAGTGCCGGTAGCAACCAAAGACGATCTGTCTCTGGCATACACGCCGGGTGTTGCACAGCCGTGTCTGGAAATCCAGAAGGATGTGGATAAGAGCTACGACTACACAAGACGCCATAATATGTGTCTTGTTGTGACTGACGGCACTGCTGTTCTGGGACTGGGAGATATCGGACCTGAAGCAGGTATGCCGGTTATGGAAGGTAAATGCGTGCTGTTCAAGGCGTTCGGCGATGTAGATGCGTTTCCGCTGTGCATTAAGAGCAAAGATGTAGATGAGATTGTAAATACAATCTATATGATCTCAGGAAGTTTCGGCGGCGTTAACCTGGAAGACATTGCAGCTCCAAGATGTTTTGAGATTGAGAAAAAACTGAAAGAAAAATGTGATATTCCGATTTTCCATGATGATCAGCACGGTACGGCTGTCATTACACTTGCAGGCGTTAAAAATGCGCTGAAACTGGTAGGCAAAAAGATCGATGAGATCAAGGTTGTAGTCAACGGTGCAGGTGCTGCTGCAATTTCCATCACAAAACTGCTGCTTTCTGCAGGGGTGAAACATGCGGTTCTGTGCGACAGAAAAGGCGCGATCTACGAAGGAAGAACAGACGGCATGAATCCGGTCAAAGAAGAGATGGCGAAAATTACAAATGCCGAGAAAAAAGCAGGCACTCTGGCGGAAATGCTGGTTGGTGCGGACCTGTTCATCGGTGTAAGTGCACCGGGTATGGTTACGACAGATATGGTTAAGACCATGAATAAAGATGCGATCATTTTTGCATGTGCAAACCCGACTCCGGAGATCTTCCCGGATGATGCAAAAGCAGGCGGCGCACGGGTTATCGCGACAGGAAGAAGTGATTTCCCGAACCAGTGTAACAACGTACTCGCGTTCCCGGGGATTTTCCGCGGTACATTTGATGTGCGCGCAAGAGATATCAATGATGAGATGAAGATCGCCGCAGCAGATGCGATCGCAGGCCTGATCAGTGATGATGAGCTCAATGAAGAATACATTCTTCCGGCACCGTTTGATCCACGCGTTGGTAAAGCGGTAGCAGCAGCAGTGGCAGAAGCGGCAAGAAAATCTGGTGTAGCCAGGATATAAAAATTATGAGCGCGTAGCGGCGAATAATTTTGCTACGGATTGTCCTTTTGGACAAGCCGGTTCCATCAGGTACAAGCGCGTAGCGGCGAATAATTTTGCTACGGATTGTCCTTCTGGACAATCCGGTACCACCAGGTATGAGCGCGCAGCAGCGAATACAAATAAATGAATAATAGTTGAGGAGAAAAGAACATGGATGCTGAATTAAAGAAAAGCTTACAGAAGTTTGCAACCGAGATTCGTATCGGCACCGTTGAGTCTATCAAATCCCGTGGATTTGGTCATATCGGCGGAGCTTTAAGTGTATGTGATGCACTGGCTGTACTGTACGGATCACAGATGACGGTAGACCCGAAAAACCCAAAAATGCCGGAAAGGGACAAACTGGTTTGCTCCAAAGGCCATGCAGGTCCGGCTATATACGCAACACTGGCATTGAAAGGATTCTATCCTTATGAGGAGATTAAAACTCTGAATCAGCCTGGAACAAATTTCCCGAGCCACTGTGACTGCAAGAAGACACCTGGTATCGATATTACCACAGGTTCTCTCGGACAGGGTACTTCCCTGGCAGATGGTATTGCACTTGCTGATAAATTAAAAGGCAGAGACAGCCGTACTTTCCTGATCGTAGGTGATGGTGAAATCAATGAAGGACAGTGCTGGGAAGCGTTTATGTTTGCAGCAGCCAAGAAACTGTCCAATCTGGTTGTTCTGGTTGATAACAATAAGAAACAGCTGGACGGCTATGTTGCTGATGTACTGCCGACAGGAGATCTGGGTGCGAAAATGGCTGCATTCGGATTCGAGACTGTGACAGTAAACGGAAATGATGTTGAAGCTCTTTACGATGCACTGGAAAATACGAAAAAGGGCGGTGACAAGCCGTATGCCATCGTAATGGATACTGTAAAAGGTGCAGGTGTAAAAGAGATCGAAGAGACTATGGGCAATCATAGTATGGCTGTAGGCGCTGATAAGTTTGACGAATGGTTAAGCGAGTTAAATGAAAAACTTGCTGCTATGGCATAAGCGGAGGGAAAGAGATGAAGATAGTATATAATGGTGAAATGGAATCCCGCGCATTCAAGGATATTCTTGGAAAAGAGATTCCTGCATTAGCAGAAAAGGATCCTGACGTTATTTATCTGGATGCAGACCTTATGAGCTGTATCGGAACCGCAAAATGGGGCGCTGCCAATCCTGACAGAGCGATCAACTGCGGTATCGCAGAAGGCAACATGATGGGAGTCGCAGCTGGGCTGGCTTCTCAGGGATTTAAACCGATTGCACATACATTCGGACCGTTTGCATCCCGTCGTTGTTTCGACCAGGTATTCTTATCTGCAGGATACACAGGGAATGATATCACGGTAATCGGAACTGACGCAGGTATCTGTGCAGCTTTCAACGGTGGTACACATATGCCGTTTGAGGATATGGCACTGTACCGTGCGATCCCGACAGCTACTGTTATCGATATCGCGGATGCAAATCAGCTGACAAGCGTTCTGCATCAGGTAAACGATATTGAAGGCGTAAAATATATCCGCTGCGGACGTAAAATGGCTGCAAAAGTTTACGGAGACGGAGAAGAGATGCCGATCGGTAAAGGTATCACTCTGCGTGAAGGCAAAGACGCCGTTGTCTTTGCAACGGGTATCATGATTCATGAGGCATTCATGGCAGCTGAAGAGCTGGCAAAAGAGGGCGTTGAAATTGCCATCGTAGATATGTTTACGGTAAAACCTCTTGATAAAGAGTGCGCACTGAAGTATGCAAAAGAGACAGGTGCAGTTGTGACAGCAGAGAACCACAACAAAATCGGCGGTCTGTTCAGCGCTGTAACAGAAGCTCTGGCTACAGAAATGGAAGTTCCGGTCGAATACGTTGCAGTTGAAGATGTATACGGTGAAGTTGGTCCTCAGGATTATCTGAGAGAGAGATTTGACCTTACCTCTGATCATATCGTGAGAAAAGTAAAGAAAGCAATTTCCCGTAAGGCTAAATAAGAAAATACTTTTAGGAGGGTTTACCCAACATGATTATTATTGGTGAAAAAATAAACGGTTCCATTCCATCCATGGCAAAAGCAATCGCCGCACGTGATGAGGAATGGATCAAAGATATTGCAAAAAAAGAGGCAGAGGCGGGCGCAACATTTATCGATGTGTGTGCATCTGTTGACGAGGCAGTGGAAGTTGAGACGCTGAAATGGATGATCGGTCTCGTGGAGAGCGTGACGGATCTTCCGATCGCAGTGGACAGCCCGAGTGCAAAAGTGTTAAGTGAAGCATACAAGTGCTGCAGCAGACCGGGTATCATCAATTCCGTATCCATGGAAGGTGATAAGATTGATGAGCTGTTCCCGATCGTAGCGGCAAATCCGGGATGGGAAGTAGTCGCACTGCTGTGTGATGACACCGGAATCCCGCAGACAGCCGAGAAGAGACTGGAAGTATTCGGAAGGATCATGGAGAAAGCAAAAGAGTACAAGATCGATCCGAGCAGGATCCATATTGATCCATTGATCGAAATGCTGTGTACATCAGAGGACGGCATCGCAATGATCACAGAAGTGATCAGCACGATCCGCGCACAGTACCCGACCATACATATCACGGCGGCAGTCAGCAACATCTCCTTCAACCTGCCGGCAAGAAAACTGGTGAACTTAGGATTCACCGTACTTGCGATGAACGCAGGACTCGACAGCGCGATCCTTGATCCGCTGAACAGGGATATGATGGGACTCATCTATGCGACAGAGGCGCTTCTGGGACTGGATGATTACTGCATGGAATACATCGGAGCTTACAGGGAAGGTTTGATCGGACCGGTACAGAAAGCATAATAAAAAACATCAGTGGTGATGTAATCGGAGGATAAGTTTTGAGGAAGACTTATCCTTCGGTTTAAATATCAAAACATTATATGAAGAAGCGGAGGAATTTAACATGTCACCAAAAATTCAGGAAGTAGCAGATTTAGTAGCAAAGGGAAAAGCAAAATTAGTTGGACCGGCAGTACAGGCAGCATTGGATGATGGATGTGATCCTACAGAGATCCTGAACGGCGGAATGATCGATGCAATGGCAGTTGTCGGAGAGAAATTCAAAAACAACGAGATCTTCGTACCGGAGATGCTGGTAGCAGCAAGAGCAATGAAAAAAGGTGTAGAAGTACTGAAACCACACCTTTCAGCAGGAAGCACAGGGGCAATGGGAAAACTGATCATCGCGACAGTAGCAGGCGACCTTCATGATATCGGAAAGAACCTGGTAGCGATGATGATCGAAAGTGCAGGATTCGAAGTGATCGACCTCGGAGTAGACGTGCCGATCGAGAAAATCATCGAGTGCTACAAAGCAAACCCGGATACAAAGATCGTATGCCTGTCCGCACTGCTGACAACAACGATGCCGTCCATGAGAGACACCGTAGCAGCGCTGAACGAATCAGACTTCAGAAGCAACATCAAGATCATGGTAGGCGGAGCACCTATCACACAGGAATTTGCTGATGAAATCGGAGCAGATGGATATTCAGAGGATGCAGCTTCAGCAGCTACTCTTGCAAAAGAATTAGTAAAATAATTTAACTGAAAAAATAATCATCAAACCTTGGATGCCGCGACAATAAAAAGTCGCGGCATTTTTTTAAAATCTTATATTTTTTATCTGTTGAAATTATGAGAAAATATGGTATAATTTAATATAAATTCCAATAATTAAACCTATTTTTGCGGGGGGGGGGGGTATATTTGGATAAGTTTCAGATAAATGTGCCGTTGCAGGAGTTTGATGCCGAGCGTTGGGTAATGTCGGAGCGGGATGGTTATATGAGATTTATGACGCAGGATTCCAGCAATATTTCTGTCACAACCTGGAACCATCTGGCGGTCGGCATGCACAGTCATGCATTTTACGAGTTTGCACTGTTGACACAGGGAAGCTGTGTGCACAGTTATCAGGGGGTTGATGTACTTCTGATACCCGGAGACGTCTTTCTGATTGCTCCTCATGAGTTCCATGGGTATGTAACACAGATGCCGATTGAAATTATCAACTGTCAGTTTTATGGAGAGGGTTTAAATGATGAGTGCAGTCAGATGCTGGAAAAGGTCAGCGGTGAACGGAAAATCCCGTATGATAAGTTTGAACTGAAAAAACGCTGGAATGAGTTGCTGCAGAATGTTTCCGCTTATGCGGAAATTGCATGTGAGGGGCACGAACAGACACGACAGAATAATCTGAACAGACAGGGTGTCATTCACCTGGAGACAGAAGAACGACGGGATGCCGAGTATCTTTTGCAGCGGATGATGCGCGAGCAGCGCAAAAAAGAGCAGGGATTTGCAAATGTGAAATCAGCCTGCCTTCAGATGATTCTGGTAATGCTTCAGAGAATTCAGAAGAGACGTCTTCAGAAATTAACACAGCACCAGGATGACAAACGGGAACAGATTTTTCAGGTCATCGACTACATGGAAGAACATCTGGCTGAAAAAATAGACCTGACAGAGCTGGCTAAGAAGAGTTATTGGAGTGAAGGTTATTTCCGGGCGATATTTAAAGATGTGACCGGATTGGCACCGGTAGAATATCTTAACCGGCTCAGGATCGTAAAATCGCTTGAACACATGGAAAAGGATCATCTGATGATTTCGGAGGCAGCCGAAAAAGTGGGAATCTATGATCCCAGTTATTACAGCCGGCTGTTCAAAAAAGTGATTGGGTATTCGCCGCGTTATTTTAAGAGTATATAGTTGAGAGATGGAAGTGATGCAGATGAAGCATTGCTTCCATTTTTTATGCCCCGGGTTATTGACAAATGTGAATATCTGCAAAAAGTCCAAGTTAATCTTTGAAACGTCCTAAAAAAGCAAAAATTTAAATGATATACTTTATTTATTAGATAAATATGCATATTTAAAATAAAAGACAAAATATTCAGGGAGGAAAAACAGAATTGAAAAGAACAATTGCTTTTTTAGTTGAACCCAAAAGATTTGAACTGTTTGATGAGGAACTGCGTCAGATTGCCGATGATGAAATGCTGATTCAAACGATATCTTCCGGACTCTGTCATTCGGATGTGAACGTATATATGGGAAAAGCCAATATTATATACAATAAATATGGCAATATGTGCATGGGTGATATGCAATATCCGGTTGAATTTGGTCATGAACCGATAGGTATTGTCGTTGAGACGGGGAAGAATATCAAAAAATTTAAAAAAGGTGATTATGTGTCTGGCCCGACGCTTCTTCAGGGAGCTTTTGCAACTTATATTATCGTGAAAGAAGTGCAGATGGCAAGGATACCGGAGGGAACCAGAAACATTGAAAAATGTCTGGTGGAGCCGATGCAGTGCTGTGTGAATATCGTGCGGGCGGCGAACCCGCAGTTTTATGACACCTGTGCTGTCATCGGATGTGGAATTATGGGACTGATGACGATCGGAGGCTTAAAAAACAGTGGTGCGGGAGAGATCATAGCGATAGATTTTGATGACAGCAGGCTGGAGCATGCAAAAAAGCTCGGGGCTACGCTGCTGATCAATCCGAAGAAACAGGATCTGGATGAAATAATCTATGAAGTCACCAGGAATCGCGGTGTGGACGTTGTCATTGAGATTACCGGAAGCCTGGGGGGGCTTAAGACTGCATCCAAAATTGTACGAAATGCAGAATTTTTCGGATCACTGTCGGGCGGAAAAATTTTGATCCCCTCCATGTACGGAAAGACAGAAATGTGGGATGCAGAGACGGGTTATAACCTGATGATCAAATCCGCACAGCTTCATTCCGTCCATCCCTGGTATTCGCAGGATCTGGAGAGGGATCGGGAGATCGCGGTTCAGGCTTATATTGACGGTGTGATGCCGATCGATGAATATGTAACGCATGAATTTAAACTGGAGGATATCAATGAGGCATTCGAGGTTATGACCGGAAAGGATCCGGCTTACATAAAAGGTGCGATTCGATTCTAGTGTTTGAGGAGGGATAAGGTGGAGAAGAAAAAAACAGCTTTGGAGTTAAAAAGTATTTCCAAGTCATTCCCGGGCGTAAAAGCACTTGACGATGTCAGTTTCGCTGTGGAGGAGGGCAGTGTTCACATTCTGGTGGGGGAAAACGGTGCAGGGAAGTCTACGCTTATCAAAATTATTAATGGGATGTATACCGCAGATCAGGGGGAACTCTACGTATTCGGGGAAAAAATCACAACACATAATCCCAGGTATATGAAGGAAATCGGAATTGCGACGATTCACCAGGAGTTGAATCCGGTTCCGGATCTGACAATCGCAGAGAATATTTTCCTGGGTCGGATACCGACACGCGGTCCCAGAACAGTGGATAAAAAACGTATGGTGAAAGAGGCCCAAAAGCTTATCGACGAGCTTGGATTTCACTATGACGCGAGACGCATCATGCGGTCGCTCACGGTTTCAGATATGCAGATTATGGAGATCATCAAAGCCATTTCAGTCAATGCCAGGGTGATCATCATGGATGAACCGACATCTTCCATCACAGAATCAGAAGTCGCAGTTTTGCATGAACAGATACATAAGTTGAAAAAAATGGGAATCAGCATAATCTATATCTCCCACAAACTGGAGGAGATTAAACAGGTGGGGGACAGAGTGACAGTCATACGGGACGGCAAAGTGATATCTTCACATGGAGTCGATGAACTGACCACGGAGGAGATTATCACCAAAATGGTTGGGCGCAGGATGGATAATGTCTATCCGGTCAAAAACACCGGCATAGGGGAGAAACTTTTTGAAGTCAAAAACTTCACCCGGCATAAGGCATTTCAAAATGTGTCATTTACTTTGCACAGAGGTGAAATTCTGGGAATGGCAGGGCTCGTGGGGGCGGGACGTACAGAGGTGGTGAGGGCAATCTTCGGACTCGATCCGCATGAAACCGGGGAGGTCTATATCGATGGCAGGCAGGTCCGGATCAAAAAGGTATCGGATGCGATAAAGGAAGGGATCATCATGCTGTCGGAAGACAGAAAACTGGAAGGGCTTGTGCTGATCCGTTCGATTGCTGAAAATATCGGGCTGCCGAATCTGAAACGCTACAGTGGTTTTTTGCTCAACAAGAAACTGGAGCGGAAGGATGCGGAAGAGATGAAGAAAAAACTTGCGATCAAGACACCTACAATCCATACGGAGGCGCAGAGCCTTTCCGGTGGAAATCAGCAGAAAGTGGTTATTGCAAAATGGCTTCTTCAGAATCCGCTGGTCTTTATCATGGATGAGCCAACCCGGGGAATCGACGTTGGCGCCAAATATGAGATTTATAAGATTATGTGCGATTTAGCTGCACAGGGTGCAGGGGTCATCATGATCTCCTCGGAGCTTCCTGAAATCATCGGTGTGTGTGACCGGACGCTCGTTATGGCAGAAGGAAGAATAACCGGGGAGGTTGCACGGGTAGATTTCTCGCAGGAGAGAATTATGAGTTTTGCGTTAGGAGGAGCGGCGGTTCATGGAAAAGAGTAGAGAAAAAAAACAGTTTAGTATTGGTGAATTTTATAACAGATTTGGTATATTTCTTGTGTTCTTGCTGATGTTCATTATATTTTCGGTGTGGAACCGGTCGTTTTTGTCCGGAATGAATGTCAGAAACATATTGAGACAGATTGTTGTTATTACGATCATGGCCTGCGGTGAGCAGCTGATGATTATCTGCGGTATGATCGATCTCTCGGCTTCGCGTGTCCTAGCATGTGCCGGTACACTCTCAGCATACGTGGTCCTGGTAACCGGTAATCTGTTTCTGGCAATTGCCGTAGGTATACTGACAGGCTTTTTATTCGGGGCGTTCAACGGTTTTGTCATCACCGTTTTCGATATCCCGCCGTTTATCGGAACACTCGCATCAATGATGGTTGCAGAAGGTGCGATCATGGCGTTTACCGGTGGTCAGAACTATTCAAACCTGGGAGCTGCCTTCCAGTTCATCGGACAGGGGTATATCGGACCGATTCCATTTCCGGTATTTATCATGGCATTTATACTTTTAATTACATATTATATTCTTTCGTGGACCCCTATTGGACGCGCCATGTACGCTGTCGGCGGCAATACAGCTGCAGCGAGAGCTTCCGGGATCAACGTGCGTTTTACGAAGTTTTTTGCGGCTGCGTTTGCCGGAGTGATGTCAGGCATTGCAGGTATCGTGCTGATGTCCCGCATGAATTCCGGTCAGCCGGCCGCTGCCGAGAGCTATGAGATGGATGCCATCACGGCTGTTATCATCGGAGGTACCAGCATGTCAGGCGGCACGGGAACCATCGTAAACACAATTGTCGGTTCTCTGATCATCGGTGTTATCAAGAACTTTATGAACCTGCAGAATATCAATGCCTCCTATCAGAAAATTGTACTGGGCCTTCTGGTCATGCTGGCGGTTATCATTGATATTCAGGTCCGCAAATCAAGGTCGAAGGGGTAGAGAAGGTTACAAATTCAATTTATTTTACAAATAAAAAAACAGGAGGAAGACGAAAATGAAGAAACTTTTGGCAGTGCTTTTGACAATGGGACTGGTGCTGGGCATGACGGGGTGTTCTGGCGGCTCGGCAGGAACGGCGGGTGGTTCGCCAGGCGATGATCCGGCATTGAGTGAGGGGACGGAAGCGTCAGGCGGTGCAGGTAAGGTGGAGACAGATATTAAGGTTTCGGAGGACAAGATTCAGGCCGCATCGGAGGAGACACTCGGAGACTGGGAAGTAGCCTACACGGAGGAATATGCGCCCAGCGGAGAGGAAGAGTACACCTGGGGATTTATCGATATGGGCTTCGAGGACACATTTACAACGAAGATTCGAAATACGTTCGTGAGTTACTGTAAGAAAAATTTTCCGAATGTGAAGGTCCTGGAGGCGGATGGCGAACTGGATCCCAATGTTCAGCTTCAGCTTGCTGAGAACTTTATCGCCCAGGGTGTTGACTGTATTATCATCATACCTCAGGATGCAGATGGATGTGTAGGGGTGGTGGATACCTGTATGGCAGAGGGGATGCCGCTTGTCTGTCTGAATTCAGTCATTCACAGTGACCATCTGGAAAAAGAAATTGGTTATGTCGGATCTTCCAATTATGAGGCAGGTAAGCTTCAGGCTGAATGGCTTATTGAAAATGTGGATGATACAGAACCGGTGGTCATGTGCTACCAGAAAGGTTCTGACGGTTACGATCACTCCGCGCAGCGGCACAACGGACTTTTTGAGACGCTCGATGCAGCAGGTTATAACTATGACCTCAAAGCCGTGCTGATCTCTGAATATATGAGAGATATTGCGATGACAAACGCTGAGGACTGGATCACATCTTTTGGCGATGAAGTACAGGTTATCCCCTGCTGCAATGACGAGAGTGCGATGGGTACACTTCAGGCCTACCAGGCGGCAGGGCTTGCCGACAAAGTAAAAATACTGGGTATTGATGCGAATCAGGACTGTCTGAAAGAAGTGAAGGCAGGCAACGTTGCCTGTACCGTATTTCAGAATGCCATGGGTCAGGCAAAATGGGGTGCCATCTCCGCATATGATGCATGTGTGAACAACAAGAAAGAAACGGTCAGCTTTTCGATTCCGTTCGAGACGGTTGACGCAAAAAATGTTGATGAGTATCTGGATTAATTGCTGGCAGTAAGCCAACTGGTTTGGTAAAATAAAAGACACAGCTTCCTGCAGGGGGAGTTGTGTCTTTTGAATACTATACGTTGATGGATAAATAAAAGCGGAGTGATGAAAAATGGATGTACGGGACGAAAATGGCTGGATGGTACCCTGTCATGGCGGTTATCTGGAATTTCCCAGGCAGGACAGCAGCGGAATTGCCGTGACGGTATGGAATCATATGATTTCTGTGAAACCACATCGACATAACTTTTTAGAATTTGCACTGATTACCAAGGGATACTGCATTCATGTATACAAGGGTGTTCAGGTCCCGCTGATTCCGGGAGATGTATTTCTGATTGAGCCCGGTGAGGAACACAGCTATGAGATTCAGGCTCCGATTGAACTGATCAACTGTCAGTTTTTTTCGGAGGAGCTGAGCCGGGAATGCAATGAGATGCTGGAAGGTGTGAAACAAAGAACCAATACCGTTTATGAAAAACGGGAAATACAGAACAGGTGGAATGAGCTGATTCAGGGGTTATCTGACTCGGAGGAGGACTTTAGCTTTCAGTCCCGGCAGAGTAATCTGAACCGTCAGGGGATTATCCATCTGAAAATGCAGGAGCGCAGGGAGATTGAATATCTTCTGAACAGTATGATGGAAGAACAGGAGAAACGTGAGGAAGGGATGGAGCATATCAAGACTGCCTGTCTTCAGATGATTCTCGTGAAATTCAGGAGGATTCAAAGGCGTCAGCTCGAGCAGAGCAGTTATCACAAGGACTGCCGAAAAGAAAAGGTTTATGAGATACTGGCTTACATGGAGACGCATATAGCGGAAGAGCTGGATTTCAGGCAGATGGCGGACAACGCTTGCTGGAGTGTTGGATATTTCCGATCGGTATTCAAGGACGTGACGGGGCTTACTCCTACTGAATACATGAACAGGCTGAGAATCCTGAAGTCGTTGGAATATATGCAGAAAGAGAACTTAAATGTATCGGAGGCAGCTGAACGTGTCGGATATTACGATCCTGCATATTACAGCCGGCTGTTTAAAAAGATCATGGGGTATTCGCCGAGATATTTTAAAAAATAGTAACCTCGAGAAGACCTCGCCAACTATTTTTTATGCATCGCACGTAAGCGACCAAAAATGGTCGCTAAATGCTCGTAGCGATAAAAAATAGTAACCCGAGAGAAATCTGTGTTTTGTCCAAGTTTTAATCCGCGGTGTCCTAACATTTTCATATCCGTCTGTGCTATGCTATGATGCATAGGAGCTGTGGTGCAATCAACATACAATGTAAGGAGGAAATGTATAATGTTGAAAAACGATATTCAGGTACTGAGGAACCTGGCGAATGAACTGGCGGAACTGTCGACGCTTCCCATTATGAAAGAGAGAAAACAGCAGTGGTACAATCTGAATGCCCGGAAAGTTGACAAGCCAATGTTTTTAATGGGAGAATTCCCGTGGAATGAGATGAATGTAAATGATGAACTGACGCTTCGGTGTGAGGATCCTTTTTATCAGGAAATGGAGACCACACTCAGGCAGCTTCTGTACCGGCATAAACACATTCAGGATGATTGGGTATACGAACCTTTCATCTACATACCAAAAGTAATTCGCGGCCTGAATTTTGGTCTGGATATCATCGAAGAAAAACTGACCAGGGATGACGGGAACGTGGTAGAAGCGCATTCTTATGTAAGCCAGCTGCAGGACTGGGACGATATTGAAAAGATTAAGGTTCCGGATTTTTATCTGGATGAAGAGGAGACAAAACGCAGGGAAGAGATGGCGAATGAGGCGGTCGGAGATATCCTGAAAGTCATCATGGACGGCCCGGAATATGAATACCGCCCGTGGGATCATTTTATGGAGTGGTCGGATATCGATACGCTGTACGATAAAATGTTGTTTGATGAGGACTGGGTACATGCGCTGATGCGTAAAACTATTGATGTTCATCTGGAGACGATCAACAGGCTTAAGGATATGGATTGCCTGATGCGTCAGCAGCAGGTGGTTCACTGCACTGGTGCATGGACAGATCTGCTGCCGGAGAATCCGGAAAAACCGGAGTTGAAGGATGTATGGACATATGGTATGGCACAGATTCTGTATACTGTATCGCCGGAAATGCACAATGAATTTGAATTCCAGTATGCCGGCGAGTGGTATGATAAGTTTGGTCTTGGCTACTATGGGTGCTGTGAACCTCTGGATGACCGTATGGAATATGTGAAACAGATCAAAGGAATCCACAAGATTTCAGTCAGTGCCTGGGTTAAGGATTTTGAACGGATCGCGGAGGAAATGGAAGGAAACTATGTATACTCAAATAAACCGGCTCCGGCTCTTGTGGCTGCACCGAACTGGAACCCGGAAACAGTCGAGGAAGATCTTCGTACGCGCCTGAATGCCGCACAGAAATATCATTGTCCGGTTGAGTTCACCTTAAAGGATATTTCTACAATCTGTTATGAACCGCAGCGTCTCACAAAATGGTCTGAGATCATGAGAAAAGTAATCGGATAATCTTCGTCAAATTTTATAAAAAAGCAGGTCAGAACTTATGCATAATTCTGAACTGCTTTTTTTGTGTGCAAAAGGAGTTGGGAAAACCTAAAAAAAATGATAGGATTCACAAAAAGGCTGTAGTGCATCGTATCGTGGTTTGTGCTATAAATATTATTAAGAGCTGAAATCGATTTCGTAAACCTGATGAAAAGACCTGAAAGGAGATTGTTTTAATGAGTGTAGATACAGAAATATCCGTAAGCGGAGGGGAATTGTTCAGAGAACAGTATATGTACAAGCATCCCCCGGTTGCACAGATACACACGGCACTGAAGTTTTCTGATGAAGATAAGGCGGTACTTCGGAGACTGGCGGAAAAAGTTGCTGCCATTGCTGAGACAGACAGCATGAAAATCAAAAGAAAGTTATGGACAGAGAATCATGACCTGAAAAGCACATATCCGGTTATTTTTGTGGATCCGGAAAATGGCTGGAATGAGATTATGACAGATGATGTGTTTGAATGTAAAGATCCGCTGGCCAGGACATGGGAGAATACACTTCGCAAAGATATCTATTCGGCCAAGATGATTAAGGATGACCGGGTGATCACAAAAGATTTCAACGTGCCGTGGTATTATACAGATAATGGATTTGGTATTACTCCAAAAATCGAGTATACCGGTCAAAAGGGCGGATCTTACCATGTATTGCCCGCCATCGAGGATTACGAGGAAGATTTTCCTAAAATGCATTTTCCGCAGATAACAGTGGATTGGGATAAGAGCAATCAGGTTATGGAGCTTGCCAAAGATACCTTTGGGGATATCCTGAACTGCCGATTCTCCATGAAATGGCACTGGGCAGACGATTTCTTAAATGAATTTGTTGCATTCCGCGGTATGGAAGATTTCATGTGTGACTTTGTGACGGACCCGGAATGGATTGAGCGTCTGATGACATTTATGACGGACGGCATCATGAAACGGTTCGATTATCTGGAAGAACAGGGACTTCTGTCCCTGAATAATGACAATACGTATCTCGGAACCGGTGGTCAGGGATATACAACGGCACTTCCGGCTCCTGATTTTGACGGGAAAGTGCGTACGAAGGATATGTGGGTTACACTGCAGGCGCAGGAGACAGTGTCCTGTAATCCGGATATGTTCGGTGAATTTATCCTGCCGCATTTTAAACGTCTGGCTGAGCGGTTTGGGCTGGCTCATTACGGTTGCTGTGAACCGTACGATGTGCGCTGGAAATATCTGAAACAGATTCCGCACCTGAGGCACGTATCTGTATCACCCTGGGCAGATTATAAGACAGTTCCGGATTATCTCGGCAAAGATTATATAGCAAGTGTTAAACTGAAACCAACGCCCCTTGCGATGCCGGATATGAATGAAGAGCATGTCAGAAGAGAATGCCGCAGGGCAGTGGAGGAGACTTACGGGGGTATCTGTGAATTTGTTATGAAAGACAACCATACAATCGGCAACAATCCAAATAATCTAATTCGATGGACACAGATTATGAGAGAGGAGATTGAGAGAAAGTACTGATCATATGTATTGATGAGGACGCGGTGAGAACTGGTGGGGCAGTGTTCACCGCGTTTACTGCAAAAGGGGTTTTTACAAATGAAAATGCGGGTTGTAGATAAAGACAATGGATGGGGAATCAGTCATAACGGAGAGTTTCTGGACTTTCCGAAACAGGACGATACCGGGATAGCTGTGACCATGTGGGCACATAAGGTTTCGGTAAAGCCGCACCGACATCATTTTCATGAATTTGCCATGATAACGAAAGGTTCTTGTCTTCATGAGTACAGAGGAGTTAAGGTATCTCTTGCACCGGGAGATATTTTCTTTATTGAGCCGGGAGAGCGGCATGGGTATGAAGTAAATTCAAGCCTTGAGCTCATTAACTGCCAGTTCTATCCTGAGATGCTGGGGGAAGAATGTAATATGACCCTGGATAAGGCAAAAAGCAGCATAGGACGCCTGTATCAGAATGAAGGGCTGGGCAAGCAGTGGGATGATCTTGTCCATGAGATGTTCAGCAAGGAGGAAGATTTTCAGAATGGAAAACTGAATCAGGTGAAATTAAATAAACAGGGCATTATTCATCTCAATATGCAGGAAAGGCGTGAGATTGAATACTGGCTGAATAAGATGATGCAGGAACAGGAATATCAGCAGGAAGGAATTAAATGTGTAAAATCGGCCTGTCTTCAGATGCTTCTGGTTTTTTTTCAGAGGATCCACTGCAAGAAGGAAGAGGCAAAAGGGGTAATTAAAGATACCCGTAAGGATGCGATTTACCGGGCGATCGAGTATATGGAAAATCATCTGGAAGAAAAAATGGATATGGAAGAACTGGCAGCGAGTGTTTACTGGAGCAGCCGTCATTTCAGGACTGTCTTCAAGGAAGAGACCGGTATGACTCCGGTAGAATATCTGAACAGGATCCGTATCATTAAATCACTGGAATACCTGGAACGGAATCAATGTAATATAGCGGATGCAGCCGCCAGTGTAGGTATATATGATGCCAATTATTATACCCGCCTGTTTAAAAAAATACTGGGTTATTCACCCAAATATTTTAAAAGCATCCGGTGAGTAAAACAGAAGTGTGCAGGAAAACCTGATAAAGGTTTTTCTGCACTTTTTTGTGCAGCTAAAAAATGCACCAATTGCGCTGAATTGCAATCTTTTTATGAGAAAAATGTGGGGAAAACATCTTTTTTGTGCTAATAGATATCCGGATTATCCAGAAGACAAAAGAGTGATTGTGGTATGATAATAATATGTTCAAAATGCACAAAAAGCGTGGGGAACAGCAGCGCAAAAGGTCATAAATGACCAAAAAAAGAAATGAAATCGGAAGGAGGAGGGAAATGGAAAAGGAGAGAGAAGAAGGGAAAAACGTGCTGGAATTAAAGGACATCTCCAAATCGTTTCCTGGGGTAAAGGCACTGGACAACGTCAGCTTCACAGTCAGGGAGGGGACGGTACATGTACTCGCGGGCGAGAACGGCGCCGGAAAGTCCACACTGATCAAGATCATCAACGGGCTGTACGTGGCAGATAAAGGCGACCTGTTCCTGTACGGAAAAAAGATCACGGCGCATAACCCCAGGTATATGAACAGCATCGGCGTGGCGACCATCCATCAGGAGTTAAGCCCGGTACTGGACCTGACGATCGCAGAGAACATCTTTCTGGGCCGTGCACCGCTGACAAGGATTGGGACAATCCAGTGGAAAAAGATGTATGCCCAGGCGCAGGAGCTGATCGACAACTTCGGGTTCCACTATGATGCCAGGCGGACCATGCGTTCCCTGACGGTATCGGACATGCAGATCATCGAGATCATCAAGGCAATCTCCGTAAATGCGAAGGTCATCATCATGGATGAACCCACTTCCTCGATCACGGAGAGCGAGGTGGAGGTGCTCCATGAGAAGATCCGGATGCTGAAAAAGCAGGGGATCAGCTTCATCTATATCTCCCACAAGCTGGATGAGATCGGGCAGATCGGGGATATGGTGACGATCCTGCGGGACGGGAAGGCGATCTCGACCCATAAGGTCGGGGAGATCACGACGGATGAGATCATCGCGAAGATGGTGGGGCGCGAGATGACGAACGTGTACCCGCCGAAACACCCGAAGATCGGCGAGACGATCCTGGAAGTGAAGAACCTGACGCGGGAGGGCGTGTTTCAGGACGTGTCGTTTACCCTGCGTGCCGGGGAGATCCTTGGGATGTCCGGGCTGGTAGGGGCAGGGCGTACGGAAGTGGCGAGGGCGGTCTTCGGGCTGGATAAGCTGCAGTCGGGCGAGATCTGGCTGAAGGGGAAAGAGGTGGAGATCCGCCATGTGCCGGATGCGATCCGGGCGGGGATCATCTACCTGTCGGAGGACAGGAAGGGCGAAGGCCTGGTGCTGTGCCGCTCGATCGGGGAGAATATCGCGCTGGCGAACCTGAAGCATTTCAGCCGCGGATTTTTGCTGAACCGGAAGCAGGAGGACCGGGAGGCAGCACAGATGTCCGAAAAGCTGACCGTCAAGGCGCCGTCGATCAAGACGAGCGCAGGATCTTTGAGCGGAGGGAACCAGCAGAAGGTGGTCATCGCGAAATGGCTGCTGCAGAACCCGACGGTGTTCATCATGGACGAGCCGACGCGGGGAATCGACGTCGGTGCGAAGTATGAGATCTATAAGATCATGTGCGACCTGGCCCAGCAGGGGGCAGGGGTGATCATGATCTCGTCTGAGCTCCCGGAGATCATCGGTGTCTGTGACCGGGCACTGGTCATGGCGGAAGGCCGGATCACCGGGGAGGTGCAGGGGGACGACCTGACGCAGGAGAGGATTATGAGTTTTGCAATAGGAGGGCAGGCATGATGGTGAAGAGTAAAAAAGGCAGTTTTTCGGTGGCTGAATGTTACAGTAAATTTGGGATCGTATTGATCTTTGTATTGTTGTTTGTGATCATGTCGGCCGTGAACCGGAACTTTATCTCGGGGGTGAACTTAAGGAACGTTGTCCGGCAGGTCGTGGTGATCACGATTTTGGCATGCGGGGAGCAGCTGATGCTGATCTCGGGGATGGTGGACCTGTCGCCGGGGCGCGTGCTGGCGTTTGCGGGAACGCTGTCGGCGTACTGCATGATGAAGACGGGAAATTTGTTCCTGGCGTTGGTGGTAGGCCTGGCATGCGGCCTGCTGTTCGGTGCGATTAACGGGGCGCTGATCACGGCGTTTGACATCCCGCCGTTCATCGCAACGCTGGCATCCATGCAGATGGCGGACGGTGCGATCATGGCGTTCACGGGGGGCCAGAACTATTCGAACCTCCCGGCATCGTTTAACTTCCTGGGGCAGGGTTACATCGGTTTCATCCCGTTCCCGGTGGTGATCATGATCCTCGTGCTGGCGATCACGTACCTGATCCTGGCGTGGACGCCGATGGGGAGGTCGCTGTATGCGATCGGAGGCAACCAGGCGGCGGCGCTGGCATCCGGTATCCGTGTAAAGAGGTCCAAGTTCTTCGCGTGTGCGTTCGGCGGAGTCTGTACGGGGCTTGCAGGAATCCTGCTGATGGCGCGGATGAGTTCGGGGCAGCCGGCAGCCGGTGAAGGGATGGAGATGGATGCGATCACAGCCGTAATCGTGGGAGGAACGAGTATGAGCGGGGGTGTGGGGAATATCCTGAACACGATCGTGGGCTCCCTGATCATCGGTATCATCAAGAACTTCATGAACCTGCAGAACATCAACTCATCGTTCCAGGACATCGTACTGGGTATCCTGATCTGCGTGGCAGTTATCATCGATGTTCAGGTTCGTAAGGCGAATGCAAAATAAAAAGAGGTGATGCACGGACAGAGAATAAGAAAGCGGCATGAAACGAAAGAAAAGCAGCAAAAACGAAGATGAAGTATTGAGAAGGAGAGAAAAAATGCGGAGAAAAGTATTGGCACTTGGTCTTACATTTGTGATGGCACTCAGCCTGTTTGGATGCGGTGGAGGAGACAAGGATGCGGCAGCGCCGGCTGATGATACAGCAGTAGCAGACGACGCAGCGGCGGAAGACACTACAGAGGCACCGAAGGGTGATGCAGCGAAAGAGGATGCTTCCGGTGATGAGTCAGCAGCAGATACTTCAGATCTGAAGGACTGGGAAAAAGAATATGCAAAGACGTATGACATCAGCGGCGACGAAGAATATGTTTGGGGATATGTGGCACAGAGCTTTACCGATACCTTCTGTTCCAGGGTACAAAAAGCGATGGAAGATTATACGAAACAGAATTATCCGAATGTGACACTGAATGTCGGAGATGGAAAGCAGGAAGTAAATACCCATATTGAGCTGGCAGAAAACTTTATCACACAGGGAGTTGACTGTCTGATCGTGACAGCATCAGACTCAAACGGTGAGGTTGTTATCTGTGATATGGCAAAAGAAGCGGGGATTCCCTTCGTAGTGGTTAACTCAGATATCGCATGTGACCCGATCGATCACTGGTTTGTAGGTTCCGATCACTATGTATCGGGTCATTTGCAGGGTGAGTATGTAAGGGACAACATTGATGATTCCGAAACCGTTAATATCTGCTATCTTGGCGGTACTGATGGATTTACACATACGACACTGCGTCGTCAGGGCTTTTATGAGGCACTCGATGAAGCAAATTACAACTATAAAGTATTGGCAGATCTGGAAGGAGAATACCTGAGAGACCGCGGCATGGAAATCACAGAAGACTGGCTGATCCAGTACGGCGATGATATCGATGTCATCGTTGCAGCGAACGACGAGATGGGCATGGGCGCACTGAACGCAATCCAGGGTGCAGGCATGAGTGATATCATTGTATGTGGTATCGATGCAAACGATGATGCCAAAGAGGCAGTAAAGGCAGGATCTTTCGGATGTACAGTATTCCAGGCAGCAGAAGGCCAGGGAAAATGGGGTGCGATCGCAGCTTACGCAGCATCGCAGGGCAAAGATTTCGCAACGCTCGATATTCCTTATGAGCTGGTAACAGCTGATAATGTTGATCAGTATTAATTCTTAATAAAGTTATTCATTTCACTTCCTTAATAAGGGGATGAAATCCGATATTCGGATTTCATCCCCTTCTCCATTTTTAATATCCTTAATTAAACTCAAAGGCCGATTCATCGGCTCCCATCGCTTTCGAAATATTGGCAGCGGCATCTTTGACAATACCGGAATAATTTTCAATTTCGGCGTTGCTCAGCAGGGAAGCGGAAGCGGAAATGCTTACTGCGGCAACCGGTTTGCCGGAATAATCTATGATGGGGGATGCGACACAGCGAATTCCTGCATCGTGTTCCTCGTCATCGATAGCAAAACGACATTTACGGATACGTTCGGCTTGCCGAAGGAAAATCTGACAGTCGGTGATCGTATTGGGTGTGAATTTTTTAATGTCTGAGCGACTCCAGATTGCTTCGATTTCTTTTTCGGGTAAAAACGCCAGTATACTTTTTCCGAGTCCTGTACAGTACATTGGCAAATGTAAACCTACTCGGGAAGACGTTTTCAGGATTCCGTTCAATGGGTCCTCTTTGTAAAGATAAAATATCTCATCGCCATCTCTTACTGCTAAATGTATGGTGTGGCCGGTTTGTGATGCAAGCTGCTCCAGATATATGCGTGAGGCCGATAAGATATCTAATCCCCCCACAACATAACTGCCTATTTTGAAGAATTTCATCGTAAGGTGATATTTGCCGGAATCGGCGGTCTGCTGTACGTAGCCACGGGAAATCATCGTAGCGAGTATGCGGTGCACCGTGCTTTTGTTCAAAGAAACTTCCTGTGCCAGGTTGGTGAGAGATGTACCGTGAGGAGTACTGGCGAGCGCTTCGATGATATCAAATGCCCGGTCAAGGGACTGTACGGGTGTTGGCGAATGACTTTTTTGTGGTTGATTTGTCATGGTAACTATGTAAACCTCCAATTCTATAACAAGATTATTTCAAGCCTCAATAGTACAGTGAAATTTGGAAAAAAATGTATATATTAACGACTATTGTATCACAGCCCTGTGATTCTAGCAATCTGCAGGAGGAGAGACAAAGGTTAAGCATGGAAAATAATAAAGTGTAACTGATAAATATTGCATCAAAAATATATTATCAGATAAATAAGAAAAAGAAAAGTAAAAATGTTTGTTATTTACGGTTGACATTTTGTATTATCTGTGATAAAAATAAAGTATATTCCACAATATGAAAATGAGTTTCATAATATGAAACAAAAAAAGAGAAACAGCGAAGTTTAATTATGCTAGCAAGAGGTAGAAAGAATGGATAGGTATCAAAGACTGGATGAGAAATGCAACAACCGAGAAAAGATATGTGCTACTACGATCAGTATGCTGAATGAAATCTGCCTTGTTCAAAAAATGACGCATCATCAGATGGATTTTTTAGTGTTTGATATGGAACATGGAAGATTCAACACGGAAACACTTCCGGAGATTTTGAATGCCTGCAGAAAGGAAGAAATACCGTCCATCGTCAGAATTCAAAATCCGGAGTACTATCTGGTTTCAAAAGTCATCGATATGGGAGCAGATGGGGTTCTGATACCGAGAGTTGAAACCGTGGAGCAGGTTGAAACGGTTGTAAATGCTTCTTACTTTGCACCGGTGGGGAAAAAGGGATTTGGATACTTTAATCAGTTCCGGAAAAACGAGAGCATTTATGAATTTAAGCGGCTTATTTTCCTGCAGATAGAGTCGCCGGAGGGCATCAAAAACTTATCGGAGATACTTGACAGGTTTGGCGATTACATCAGCGGCATTCTGGTGGGCCCGTGTGATCTTTCGATTATGATAGGCACACCACTGGTGCTTCGAAGTGACGAGATGAATAAGGCGGTGAAAACCATTTTCGATATATGCCATGAAAAGAGAAAGTCTGTGGGAATTTTCTGTCAGGATGCGCGTGATGCCAGAAAATATTATGAACAGGGTGCCAATCTGCTATGGACCTCGATGGAAATGAATATATTTGAAACCGCTTATAACAACCTGTTTGATGAGCTGGAGAAAATCCGGTAATCAGGAAGATATCGGAAGAAAGGGGGATGATTATTTGTATATTCCGGATTTTTCATGCGTTGATCATACATTTCCAAAACTTGATTTTGAGACTTCACTGAAGATGTTTAAGCTGTTGTCATTTGACAAAATTGATGTTGTGCTGAATGAATATGCTGGAAATCGTCATCTACATACGTTTCAAGAACTGGATCATCCTATGGAAAATGGGAAAATACTTGCAGAGAAGCTTTCCGGAGAGGGTTTCGTGCCGACAGATCTTTTTATATTTTTGGGTGATCACGAAAAATGGGCCATTAACTCTCCAAACAGGGAACGGCGGCTGGTGAATGCGGATTACTTTAAAAAAGCGGTCACCTATGCAAAAGCCTGCGGCAGCGGCCATATCACAATTGTTCCGGGGGTGGTTTTTGATAATGATTATGGTGAGTCACTGAAGCGGGCTGCACAGGAACTCAAATGGCGTGCTGGATATGGGGTGGAACACGGGATTGTCGTTTCTTTTGAACCGCATATAGGGTCGATCGCTGATACGACGGAGAGAACCCTCGAACTTTTAGAACGGGCGGGAAGTGCAACCGTTACCCTGGATTACTCCCACTTTATAAAAAATGGAGAAGAACAAGAAGAGATTGACAGGCTGCTGCCTTTTGCGGCACATATGCATTTCAGGAACGCATGCAGTGGAAGCTCCCAGACGATTTTTGACGAATCATGCATAGATTATCAAAAAATGCTGCATTTGATAAAGCGGCAGGGTTATTCGGGGGAGATGGCAATCGAATTCTGTTCCAGCCCGTGGGAAAATCAAAACAGAGTGGATACAATTGGAGAAACCGTCAGCTTAAGAGAACACCTTTTGAAATTGTGGAAAGAAACAGAGTGATAAGGAGAGAAAATGAAAGCAAAATTTGATGATATGCAGGGAATCATCCCGATTATGCAGACACCTTTTACAGACGATGGAAGTGCAGTGGATTACGATGATTTTGCAAGTATGTGTGATGCGACCGTTTGTGACGGGGCAAAAGGGATTGCCTTGTTTGGCTATGGCACAGAATTTTACAAACTTTCGGACCGCGAGCGGGAAGACATGGTAACGACTGCAGTTAAAGCAGTGGATGGCCGTGTACCGGTGATTGCGTCGATTACGTGCGGCTCTACAGAAGTCGCTGTTCAGACAGCACAGCATTATGAGAAATCAGGCGTGGACGCAGTAATGGTGCTTTCTCCCAGTGTGATTGCTCCTTCCACACCGGCACTTGCCGAACATATCATCAGTGTTGGGAACAGCACCGCTCTGCCGTGTGTGATCCAATATACACCGGGTTCCGGGGGCGGAACACTGACTGCACAGGCAATTCAAATGATCTGTGAGAAAATTAATAATCCGCTCTGCATTAAAGCGGAAGCAATACCAGCAGCTCCTTTTGTGGACAAGGTTCGCGAGATTACCGATGGGAAAATCAGAATTTTCGCCGGAAATATGTGTCTGCATATGATAGATCTTATGGATAGAGGAGTGCTGGGATTTATGCCGGGAGTCTCACTTGTACCAATTTTCCGTACCATATTTGACACCTATATGGCAGGCGACAGACGAAAGGCAAAAGAGTTATATGATGCCGTGATGCCGATGGTCCTTGTTATCAATCAGGATATTGAGACGCTTGTAAAATATGAAAAGATGATGATGGTAAAGCGCGGCATCATCAAGAGTTCCTGCTGCAGGAAGCCAACCTGTGTTTCGTTTGACGAAAGGCTGTGGAATATGTTTGACGAATATAGAGAGAATCTTAAACAGATTATCGATGTTGGAAGAAACTATTAACAGGATAAATACATGAAAGAAGGAGGATGATGCAAAATGCGCTACACGAAACTGGGTACAACGGACATGGAAGTATCACAAATTACAATCGGTACGTGGGCAATTGGCGGTGCCGGCTGGGGAGATGTAGACAGACAGCAGTCGGTGGATGCGATATACCGGATGGTCGATCATGGAGTAAATTTTATAGATACGGCACCGGCATATAATCACGGATTCGCTGAATGTGTGGTTGGAGAGGTACTTCCCAAAATCAGGGATAAGGTTTTTGTGGCTACGAAGGGAGGGGTTACAAACATTGGCGGTCGTACCGTAAGAGACAGTTCCGGTGAAAATTTGGTTATACAATGCGATGAATCTTTAAAAAGATTAAACGCGGATTATATTGATTTGTATATGATTCACTGGCCGGATTATAATGTACCGTTTGAGGAAACATTTACAGCGCTGGAGAGACTCAAAGAACAGGGAAAAATCCGCCACATTGGTGTTTCTAACTTTTCACTCACACAGATTTTTGAAGCAGAGAAATATGCAAAAATTGATGTGGCGCAGGTCCCTTATTCGATGGTAAACCGATCTCAGGAAAGATTTATGAAATGGTATCACGATCATAACATTGGAATTATGTCATGGGGATCGCTGGGCGGTGGCATTTTAACCGGAGCATTTCGGACACTTCCGGATTTTGACAAAGACGACATACGGCTTTCCACCTATGATTCGTTCCACGAACCGAAATTTTCAAAGGTGATGGAAATCCTTAAGGTGATGGACACTGTCGCTAAAGAACACGGAGTGCCCGTTGCCCAGGTGACAATTAACTGGAATCTGAAAAAAGAATTTGTGGATACTTCATTGGTAGGTGTCATCAATACGCAGCAGGCAGATGAAAACTGCGCGTGTATGGATTGGGAACTTTCTGACGATGAGATGATTTCCATTGATGAAAAAATAGATGTTTTTCTGGGGGATCAGGAAACTTATTGCAGGCAGAGGAGCAATCCATGGGCGCTTGGATACCGGGATTAGACCGTAAAGGAGAATGTATATGAGAAAAAAGAGGTTAGCGTGGGTGATGTGCTGTGTAATGTTACTGATGTTTATGCAGGGATGCCAAAGCGATGATAAACAACAGGAAAATTCAGAAGGTACACAATCAGAAACAGAGAAAACAGGGGAAGAGGTGTCACATGATTCTCTGACGCTGCTGGCTATCAGCTATGAGGGAGACGTTTATACACAGACATTATTTAAAGGTGTGGAAGCAAGGTGTGAGGAGCTGGGCATCAATTATGATGCGATAGGTTATCTTCCGGATGATGGCGAACAGGCTACCGCACGAAGTCTTGAAGATGCACTGGCTAAGGAGGTGGATATGGTAGTGATCGACAGCCAGCATCCGGCTGCAGCCATGGGTGTACTGCCGCAACTCTTTGAACAGGGAGTGAAGGTTGTCTCCATCAGTGATCCGATTGATATGGAGGGAATGACGGCTCATATTGGCGGTGACTATGCAAAAAGGATGGTTGCAGGATCCACGCCGATGTTTGAACATCTGGGGGAGGGAAAAAACACATTGATTATCACCGGACCTGAGGAGTTTGAAGCTTGCCGTCAGATAGCCGAAGGCTATGAACAGGCGGCAGAGGAGTATGGCATTGAAGTGCTGGATGTTGTGTGCACCAGTGGAACCGGAGACACCACGACAAATGTGACTGAGGATGCGATCACAAGGTTTGGATTAGATGGAATTGATTCTATCTGTGCCTGGGCGCCTTCTATTACGACTGCCATTGCATCAGTGCTTGAAAATGCAGGGGCTAAACCGGGAGATATTCTTTTGTGTTCGCAGGGGGGATTTGAGATTGAACGCGATCTGCTGGAGAAGGGATGGCTCTATTCTGTTTCCACACAATTGCCGTTTGCGATGGGAGAAAAAGCCGTGGACTGCGCACTTGAAGGCGTAAAGACGGACGAGGTTTTTGGAACGATCGACTTTATCGGAGAAGCCGCCACCATCGACAACTACAAGACGCTGGATTATGACTGGCTAGAGTAACGGCGGAAGATGTCAGGTTCATGAAATCCTCAACAGAAACAGTTTTTGTTCATGCTGAGGATCGTGAAGAAAGGTGGTGGAACAGTGTGAATCAATCGGCAGTCGAATTAAAAGACATTATAAAAGTATTTCCCGGCGTCACTGCACTTGATAGTATGCACCTTGTATTGAAATATGGGGAGATACATGGGCTGGTGGGAGAAAACGGGGCAGGAAAGTCTACCTTGATTAAGATTCTTTCTGGTGTTTATCAGCCAACCTCGGGCAGCATCCGTCTGGATGGCAAAGAACTTAAAATCAGGAATCCACTGAATGCTTTAAAGCACAGGATTGCCTGCATCTATCAGGAGCTGAATATTGCACAGCCGCTGTCGGTGACGGACAATATGTTTGCCGGCAGTCTCAAAAGAAAAAAGGGAAGCCCGTTGTTGGATTATACATATATGAACCGCCGTGCAAGAGAAATTATGGCATCATTGAATCAGGAGATTGAGGTCTCTGCACGAGTGCAAACTCTTGGCGTAGGACAGCAACAGATGATTGAAATAGGGAAAGCGCTGCTGCATGATGCGAAAGTCCTGATTTTGGATGAGCCCACCGCGTCATTGAGCGAGGGAGAGATCAACAACCTGTTTCAGACGGTAAAAAGACTGAAGGAGAAGGGCGTCGCGATTCTTTTTGTGTCTCATAAATTGGAAGAAATTTTTGAGCTGTGCGACGTTGTGACGGTGATGCGTGATGCAAAACATATCGTCACAACGCCGGTGTCAAAAGTCACCAAAGACGATTTGATTACGATGATGGTCGGGCGTAAGATGGAAAATATTTATCCAAAAAAAACTTCTAAACCTGGTGCGGCAGTATTTGAGGTCAGGAATCTGAGGCGTACAGGTGTGATCAGGAATATCAGTTTCTCTTTGCGAAAGGGAGAGATTCTGGGATTTTCCGGACTGGTTGGGGCGGGAAGGACAGAGCTTATGAGATGCCTGTTTGGAGCAGACCCGTACGATGAGGGAGAGATTTATATCCATGGGGAAAAGGTGAATATTCGTGACACAAGGCAGGCGATTGCTAAAAAGATTGCATTTATCACAGAAGACAGGAAGCAAGAAGGCCTGGTGCTGAAGTTTCCGATCTATAAAAATATGTCAATGGTAAATTTAAAGTCTTACCAGAAGTTCGGCATTATCAACGAAAAAAAAGTCCGTTTACAGGCAGAAGAAACAGTTAAGCAGCTGGAAATCAAGACAAATTCGATTGATAAAATTGCCGGAGAATTGAGCGGCGGAAACCAGCAAAAAGTGATCATTGGAAAATGGCTGAATACAGATACGGAAATCTATATTTTTGATGAGCCGACACGGGGAATCGATGTGGGCGCCAAGCTGGAAATCTATAACATTATGAACCAGCTTGCAGAAGAAGGAAAAGCCATCATTATGGTTTCATCTGAGCTTCCGGAAATCCTTGGAATGTGTGACCGGGTAGTTGTGATGCGGGAAGGCGAAATTATGGCTGCAATTGACCGTGACAGTCAACATTTTAATCAGGAGGATATCATGAGGGCTGCATGGGGAGAGGAGTTGAGAGCTTGATTAAAAAAACATTAAAAAGAGGTTCCCATCTGTTGGGACCCATTGTTGCTACGGTTATACTCTATGTATTGTTGTGTTTTCACCCGAAATTTTTAGGATTTACCAATCAGATTAATATCCTGAGACAGATGTCCGTCAACTTATTGCTGGGAACAGGAATGATGTTTGTATTGCTGACGGCGCAGATTGATCTATCCCTTGGGTCTATCCTTGGTTTTTCATCTTCCGTGCTTGCTGTGCTCTATCGTGATACGGGAGTGAACAATCCTTTTATTCTGATTTCAGTATGCCTGGCAGTTGGCGTTATCTGCGGATTGGTGAATGGACTTTTATACACAAAACTGCGGCTGCCAAACTCGTTTGTATCTACAATGGCTATGATGCAGATTCTGCGGGGCTGCTGTGTGCTGCTGACGAATCAGGGACCGACCAATAATTTCACCGATGCTATTTTGTACATTGGACGGAATGATATCGGATTTATGCCGATTTGTTTCCTGCTCGCGTTGTTTGTGACGGTGTTTGCCTCTGTCTTTTTGAACAGAACGACTATGGGGCGCAATATTTATCTCACCGGCGGAAATTTTGAGGCGGCACGGTTGTCCGGGGTGAAAACGGACAGGGTAATTAATTTTGTGTTTATGGTGTCGGGATTCCTTGCAGCACTGGCGGGACTTGTATTGATTGGAAGACTGACAGTTTCCTATCCTTCGTCCGGTCAGGGACTGGAGATGCAGGCGGTGGCGGCTGTTGTCATTGGCGGTGGCTCTTTCGCGGGAGGAAAGGGAAGTGCAGTCGGAACATTTATAGGTGCAGTATTTATTGCACTTTTGAATAACGGTTTGAATCTTCTGGGGGCACGCTCGAGTGCTCAGCAGATTGCATTGGGACTGATGCTGCTTTTGGCTGTACTGGTTGATATTGTAAGGCATGATGTTGGAAATAGAAAAATGCTTCAGGAACAGGAAAAAGTGTACCAGCAATTACATAAAAACAGGGGGAATATCAGATGACGAGAAAAGCCTATGTGTATAAATTAAAACCTGGCATGAAGGAAGAATACAGAAAAAGGCATGATAATATCTGGCCGGAATTAAGCAGGCAGATGACAAAAAAGGGGATCCATAATTATACGATCTGGTTTTATGACAATAATCTGTTCGCCTATTATGAATTGGATAAAGATGCCTTTGCCGTACCTTCGACAGAGGAAGAAATTCAATTGGAAAGTCGCTGGGCGGAGCATACAGGTGATCTGATTGAAGCAGTAACAGATCCGGAAACCGGGGAAGCATTAGAACTGGAATGTGTATTTTTCCATGAATAGCGAATAGATAGAAGGAAGGTTCATGATGAATTGTTTTCAGGAGAAAGCGGCAATTGTTACGGGAGGAACACGGGGCATAGGAAGAGCTGTAGCGGAATTGCTGCTGGGAAACGGAGCAAGTGTTTTAATTACAGGACGCAATGAGGAAGCTGGAAATAAAGCGGTAGAGCATCTGCGTGGAACATATGATGCGCCTGTCTTCTTTTTTAAGGGAGATATGGGAGAGGAAAGCGTCTGCGTTAATGTGGCTGATAAGGCAAAAGAGCTTTTTGGAAAGGTTGATTATCTGGTAAATAATGCATTCCCGTTCACAGCAAAATACCTGGATGCAAAGAGATCCGACTGGGAACACGTGATGAGTGCGGGTCCGATTGCCTATGCAACGATGATTAAGGAATATGTGCGGGTCCATGGAGCCAAAAGGCCGGGGGCGGTAGTAAATGTAAGTAGCATTTCGCAATACATTGCGCAGCCTCACCGGTGGACGTACAATACGGCAAAAGGTGCGGTAGGCCAATTGACTAAATGTGCTGCGATGGACCTGGCACCTTACATAAGAGTCAACAGCGTTTCACCCGCTGCTGTATGGACCGATGAATGTGACCGCGATCACGAGGATCCTTTTTTTGAGAGATATCACATGATAGCAAGAGTGATTGAGTCTGAAGAGGTTGCGGCGCCGATCCTGTTTCTGCTGAGCGATTATGCCAGCGCGATCACATCTACAGACCTGAGAGTTGACGGAGGATATCTGTCGATGGGAGTGGAGGGATGGAAAGTGGAGCGTCCATTAAAAGGCAGCGATTGATTTAAAAATAATAAAAGAGAGCAGGTGTTCTAAGATTAAATCAAAAGTACTGATTGCCATGCCATATGATGATTATGATCCGATGCATTCAGGGCACGGACTCAAAATACTGGAAGGAAACGGTATTGAGACGGCAGTGGCTTCTTGTTATTTAAATAATGGAGAAATTCTGGAAATAATTGATCAGTATGATGCCGTGATCTACTGTGGGGGATTTTCTCCTGATGCCAGATTTTTCTCAGCGGCTAAACGGTTAAAAATATTATCCAGGCTGGGTGTGGGTTTTGATGAAATTGACCTGAAAGCAGCAGCTCAGCATGGGATACAAGTTACTATCACAAGAGTTATGGAACATATCAATGGTGTTGCGGAGCTTGCTTACGCACTAATGATGACTATGCTTTATCATATACCGCAGAGATATTCGGAATATGTCATAAAAAAAGAATTCAGGCAGATTACAGAAAACAGACAGCTTTGCGGGAAAACGGTTGGTCTGTTTGGATTCGGTGCAATAGCAAAAGCGCTTGCGGGACAGCTTGCGGCAGCAGGGGTAAAACTGATTGCCTGTGACATGTATCCTGACCCTGCGGCTGCTAACCAGCTGAATGTGAAGCTGGTGGCAAAGGAGCAATTGCTTGCTGAAAGTGATATCATCAGTATTCATGTTCCCGCACTTCCTGAAAACAGGCACATTTTTAATACAGCGGTTTTCAGTCAGATGAAGAAAGGGGCATTTATTGTAAATACCGCACGTGGAATGCTTGTCAATGAACATGATTTATATGATGCATTAAAGAGTGGAAAACTGTCGGGGGCTGCTGTAGATGTGATGGACCCGGAACCGGCCGATCCGTGCAATCCATTGCTGACCCTTGATAATTTTATAGCCACGCCTCATATAGGAGGGAATAATTATGAAGCCAGGGAAGCGATGTCTGTTTCAGCTGCGCAGGCGGTTGTTGATTCGTTAAATGGACAAAAGCCTTATTTCCTGCTGAATTCTTAGTCCTGTGTGATATGCCGCGGAGTGTTGAAAAAATCAGCACTTCCGGCATTTTTATTTGTTTCGGCGGCAATGACCATATAGACAAAAAATAAAAATGTAAACTAAAAATGCAAAAACCCTATTTTTATTTACAATGGAACGTAAATGTAGACAAAAACAATAATGATGTTCGCGTGCACAAAAAGAGAGAATCGTGAATTTGATGAAATAATAGAAAGATATTGACGAAATATTATCGTAAAACGTACAATAACACTAACAAAGGAAAAGAAACAGTGAAAGTTACAAAAAATCAAAATGTATAATTAAGTAGATCCAAAGATGGAAAGGGGATAAAAAGATGGCAACAAATATGACAACACATGCAGCGTTTGATGCACCGGGGACGGCGGTATCCAATGATACGACTTATATGTTCCTGCCGATTGAATACAATAGTGAGGATGCGGAGGTCATCAGGGAACTGGCCCGTGAATTTATGGAGATCGCAAATCTTCCTGAACAGAAGGAGACGGCAGAACTCTGGGAGAGAGTCAATGACCTGGAATCTGCCCGTCCAGTCGTGTGGCATAATGAACTGCCCTGGCACGAGATGAATGTAAATGATGAGCTGACACTGCGAACCTCTACGCCGTTTGCGCAGAGGATTGAGGAAGAGCTGCGCAGAAAAATTTATCTGTGGAAACACATGCCGGGAGACATGGTGCTGGAGCCGGTGTTTTATTCGCCGATGATTATTGAGAACTCCGGCATGGGCATTGCAATCACAGAGGAAACAATTGCCAGTGATGCGGACAATAACATTGTGAGCCATAAGTTTATTCCGCAGATTGTCACAATAGAAGATACCGAGAAAATCACAGCGCCGAAAGTGACATTGGACAAAGATGCGACACAGGCTACATATGAAGCTTATCAGGATATTCTGGGACCGGTGATGCCGGTGGAGATCAAAGGTGTTCAGGGATTCTGGTACGCTCCGGTGGACGACCTGGTGCAGCTGATGGGTACGAATGAACTGCTGCTGAATGTTGTGATGGAACCGGAACTTGTCCATGCATCCATGAAAAAAATCTCAGAAGCCTATATGGCGGCGTTGGATCAGTATGAGGCTCTCGGATGTCTCGGTTCCAACAACCTCAATTATCGAATGGGATCCGGTGCGTATGGATATTCGAAAGAACTGAAAAGAGGAACCATGACAAATATGAAGTGCTGTGACATGTGGGGGGCATCCGCCAGTCAGTTCTTCACTTCTGTGTCTCCGGAAATGCATGATGAATTTTCGATCGCTTATGAAAAACCGTGGATGGAACGGTTTGGACTGAGCTATTATGGATGCTGCGAGCGTCTGGATATCAAAATGGATCAGCTGCGGCAGATTAAAAACCTGCGGAAGATTTCCTGCAGTCCGTGGAGTAACACGGAACATATGGCGGAAGTTGTGGGACGGGATTACGTAGTGTCACTCAAGCCGAGTCCGGCATGCTTTGCCTTTGATACATTCGATGAGGATGCCGTCCGACGGGATGTGGAAGGGAAACTGAAGCTTTTGAAGAACTGTAATGTGGAGATTATTATCAAGGATGTGAGCACAATCCGGTATGATCCGCAGAGACTGTGGAGATGGGTTGAGATCGTGTCTGAGCTGTGCAAAGACCAGTTGTAACAGATAGAAGTATTACGAATATACTGACTTACGCCAGGTAAACGGGACATAAAAAACTCTATGTGAATGGCCAGACCATTTGCATGGAGTTTTTCTTTTGGTTTTTTCTGATTTTTCATTGAAACAGCCTTCCACATATTGACCAGTATCATATCGCTTATGAAAATGTGGGATATGATGGCAATGTCCCGGATCCAACATTCAAACAGGGTACGCAATTTAGACCCCCGAATGAAGTTATTGCTTGTTGTCATCATCAGCACAGCCACTTTGTTTCCTCCAGCGTCTAAAAGAAATAAAAGCTGACGGTTACAAAAAGACAAAGCCTGCTGACACGGTATTTGCGGACTGCGCAGAGAGCTATCTGGTCGGTTTGTGTTTCAGGGAACGGCTTCCCGCTTTTCTGTCGGGAGAGCAAAAACAGCGGCTTTCGATTGCAGTCATTTCTCACCAAAGAGCACTTGGACCTGGTTATGCGGACAAGATAATCCGGGACAGGGCACAGCTTGCATTTCCCCCAAAACCGTGCTATAGTAATAATCGCCAAAACCCTGATAAACAGGGGATGGAGATAACTAAATAACCGTGTGTTCGAGACCTTCCACACGCTAAACAAAACTAAAGGAGAGACAAGAATGAGAGACAAAAAAGTACTATTCATCACCCAGGCGGCAATGATCGCCGCCATCTATGTGGTTGTAACTGTCGTGTTTTCAGCATTTAGCTTCGGCGAGGTGCAGGTGAGGATTTCTGAGGCACTTACGATTCTTCCACTGTTCACGCCGGCAGCGATCCCGGGACTTTTTATTGGGTGTATCATTGGGAATGCGATGGGCGGCGCGATCGTGCTGGACGTGGTATTCGGAAGTATTGCGACCCTGGTCGGGGCTGTGGGTTCCTGGCTGCTTCGGAAGCACAGGTATCTGGTTCCGATTCCGCCGATCATCGTGAACGTACTGATCGTACCGTTTGTTCTTCGCTATGGGTACGGAGTGCCGCTCCCGATTCCATTTATGATGCTGACAGTAGGGCTTGGAGAAATTATCTCATGCGGAGTACTCGGGTATATACTGATGTTTGCGCTGAATAAAGTAAAACACGTGATATTTAAAAATACAGTAATGTCATGATACCGGGGGCACATTGTGCCCGGCAGTCCGTGGGTATCATATTATAAAATGTGGTGCCTGTGAGGCAGGAACCTTCCGAACGGGGATGCATAGAATAAGATATGCATCCCCGTTTGTCAGGAGGTAACTGATTTGGGTAAACAGGCAGTACGTACCATAGAAGAAAGTATTGCAGTACGTGTATCAGTGAACAGCATTATCGTTAACGTGGTATTGTCTGTAGCCAAATTTGCAGCCGGAATTATCTCCGGATCGGGTGCGATGATTTCGGATGCCGTGCATTCCGCTTCGGATGTCTTCAGTACGGTTGTTGTGGTGATCGGTGTCAAAATGGCCGGTAAACAGTCAGATGTCCGCCATCAGTATGGGCATGAACGCCTGGAATGTGTAGCTTCACTGATCCTTGCGATCGCACTTGCGGCTACAGGGGTTGGAATTGGATATTCAGGAATCATTAAGATCATAGATGCGGACTATCAGGCACTGGAAGCACCGGGGCTGCTGGCGCTTTTCGCTGCGGTGATGTCCATCATAGTAAAAGAGGCAATGTACTGGTACACGAAGGCCGCCGCAACACAGATCAATTCAGGGGCCCTTATGGCGGATGCCTGGCATCACCGCTCTGATGCGATGTCGTCAGTGGGGAGTTTTATCGGGATTTTAGGAGCGAGGCTCGGGTATCCTGTGCTGGACCCGGCTGCCGGAGCTGTGATCTGCCTCTTTATCGTCAAAGCCGCAGTGAGTATCTTCTGTGATGCGATATGCAAGATGACGGATGTGGCCTGTGATGAGAGAACAGTCAGGCAGATATACAGGATTGCGATAGAACAAAAGGGAGTGATCGCGGTAGATGACGTGAAGACCAGGATGTTTGGAAATAAAAAGTATGTGGATCTGGAGATCAGTCAGGATGGGAAAAAAACACTGGAAGAAGCGCATGGAATTGCGGAAGCTGTACATGATAGAATTGAGAGTGAAATAGAAGGAGTGAAGCACTGCATGGTGCATGTGAATCCTTATATTTGCAGGGAGGGACAAAAGATTGAAAACGATGGAATTCAAGATGGAACGACAGGGGCTTCTGGAGATCGGGCAGGAAGTTGAGATATCGGAAAGTGCGCTTCCCACTTCCTATTATTATACGATCATACCTGCCATAGCGATGAGCAAAAATTATCAGCCGCATGAGCGTTTAAAGGCCACACGTGGAATCGTGAAAGAGATTAATGAGACAGAACGAGGGTTTTATACGCTTGTGGAATTCTCTGAGGAAGAGTAAAGGCGGAATTATTTTGACAGGATATCCCCCACCCCTGCTTGTAGGAACGGAGATATCCTGCTATAATTAAAAATACGGTTTTATTTATGGGAGGAGAGAAACGAATGAAACGTTATGAAGCCATTTGGGAAATATATAATAAATGTTCAAACAATCAGATGCGGGATGTTTATATTGATGAGATCGAGATAGAAGATCCGGAAGAATATGTCAGGCATAAATTCAGGGACAAGGTTCTGGAATATGATATCATTCATAAAGAAGACGGCAGTATTGTGTTTGAGATCATGACCTCCGGGATGAAGCAGCGCATGACATTTACAGAGGTATAAACAGAACCTGCGGATAGAAAAGGGACAAAGGTACATCAGGAGGAAACCGATGGCAGAGCATGAGAACAGTGTAAAGCATATGCATGTATTGGAAGATGGAACAGTGGTGGAGCATACACACAATCATACGCATACCCACACTCATCAGAATACGAAAGCGGTTATCAACCGGCTGTCAAGGGCGATTGGCCATCTGGAATCAATTAAACGGATGGTGGAAGATGGAAGAGACTGCAGTGAGGTGCTGATTCAGCTGTCCGCAGTAAAAGCTGCGATCAACAATACGGGGAAGGTGATCCTGCAGGATCATATCGAACACTGTATTGTAGATGCAGTGGAGAGCGGGGATAAGGAAACGCTTGCAGAGCTTCATAAAGCAATAGACAGATTTATTAAATAAGAAGGTGGAAAAAATGGCAAAAGAATGCAGCAGTACAACATGCAGCAAAGAGAGCTGTGAGGGATGTCCCAGCAAACAGCAGCACAGCTTTCAGGAAAAAATGAATGAAGACTCCCGGATTGGACGGGTGATCGGAATCATCAGCGGAAAGGGAGGAGTCGGTAAATCTCTCGTCACGGCGTCAATTGCAAATCAGCTGTGCGAGCAGGGCTTTAAGGTGGGGATTCTGGATGCGGACATCACGGGCCCGTCCATTCCGAAAATGTACGGCATCAAAGGACCTGCAAAAGCCGGTGACCGCGGGATTGAGCCAATAGCAGCGGAAAATGGAATTAAAATTATGTCCATTAACCTTCTGCTCCCCAACGCGGATGACCCTGTGATCTGGAGGGGCCCGGTCATTGCCAATATGGTAAAACAGTTCTGGACAGACGTCATCTGGGGAGAACTGGATTTCCTGCTGGTTGATATGCCTCCGGGAACCGGCGATGTACCGCTCACGGTATTCCAGTCGCTTCCGGTGAATGGCGTGGTTGTCGTTACCTCACCGCAGGATCTGGTGAAGATGATCGTAAAAAAAGCGGTGAAAATGGCGGAGATGATGAAGGTTCCGGTACTTGGCATCGTGGAGAATTACAGTTACGCGGTCTGCCCTGACTGCGGGAAGGCGATACCTATCTTTGGGGAGAGCCAAGTGGATCAGGTTGCGTCGGCGTATGGGCTTCCGGTACTTGGAAAAGTCCCTGTTCATCCCGAATATGCGAAAGCGGCGGACGAAGGAAAATTTCACACAGTCAGTAATCAGCACATACAAAGTATTCTGGGATAACAGATACAGACTCAGACAGGAATTGTGTAAAATCACATAAATCTGCCGATTTGAGGCTTGAATTTATACAGGATTTTGAATTGACTTTCTCGTTGCAAGGTGCCATAATGTGTTAAATAAAAAGATTAATGCGGGTCACGAGAGAGGAATGATAACTATGGCAGAATGTAAGATTAAATTGAGCGCTGCAGAAGAAGTAAAAGAATTTGTAGCCGTTGCGGGCAAATGCGATTTTGACATTGACATTTTTTATAATCGTGTTGTTGTCGATGCGAAATCAATTCTTGGGATTCTGAGCATGGATTTGACGAAGCCATTGACAGTACAGAGCTATGGCGAAAATCCGGAATTTACACGTATGCTGAAAAAGTATGCGATAGCCTGAAGAAAAAAGAATAAACGATAGAAGAGACTGAAAGACTGCTGCAAAACGGATAGTGAACTATCCGCATTTGCAGCAGTTTTGTTTTTTGGGAAAATGTGATACAATGCTGTCTATATGCAGAGGACGAGGGTAGACATGAAAAAAGAAGTGGTCAAAATTTCCGTGCGCGGTCTGGTAGAGTTTATACTGCGCAGCGGAGATCTGGACAGCAGGACCGGGGCAGCACCGGATAAAGAGGCAATGCAGCTGGGAAGCAAGATACACCGGAAGATACAAAAGAGTATGGGGGCGGAGTATCAGGCTGAAGTACCGCTGCGTTTTGAAAAGGAATATGATACATTTCTGTTTGTGCTCGAAGGGCGCGCAGATGGGATCGTTGATAAAAAGGGAGAGGTTCTGATTGACGAGATCAAGGGGACATTTCGTAACCTGGAAGATCTAAAAGGGCCGGATCCGCTTCACACGGCGCAGGCGATGTGCTATGCATGGATGTACATGCAAAATCACCCCTGCGACAGTATTACGGTACAGATCACCTACTGTAATATGGAGGACGAGGATATCCGCTATTTTCATGAGAAGTATACGCAGGCGGAACTAAAGCGATGGTTTGGGGAGCTGCTGGAGGACTATTATCCGTGGGCTGAGTTTTGTGTGAGCTGGAAGAAGTGCCGGAATGAATCGATGCAGGGCCTGGAATTCCCCTTTTCTTACCGTGAAGGCCAGCGGGAGATCGTAAGCAGTGTATATCGGACCATATTGCGGAAAAAAGAGTTGTTTATACAGGCGCCTACAGGGGTAGGAAAAACGATGTCAGCTGTTTTTCCTGCTGTCCGCGCGATGGGGGAAGGACATGGAGATAAAATTTTTTATCTTACGGCACGTACGATCGCAAGGACTGTTGCGGAGGAGGCCTTTGGCATTCTGAAAGATCATGGACTCGCATTTAAGGTCATTACACTGACGGCCAAGGAGAAGCTGTGCGCCTGTGAAGAGATGGAGTGCAGCCCGGAACACTGTGAGCGTGCCAGGGGACACTTTGACCGCGTCAATGATGCAGTGTACGAAATATTGACCGGTGAGAGTGCATTTGACAGGGAGACACTGCTCAGACACAGCGAAAAATGGAAGGTATGTCCATATGAGATGAGTCTGGATCTGGCAATCTGGACGGACGCGGTAATCTGTGACTACAACTATGTATTTGATCCCAGGGCTCATCTGCGCCGTTTTTTTTCTGAGGGAGTAAAGGGGGAGTATCTGTTTCTGATCGATGAAGCACATAATCTGGTGGAGCGGGGGAGGGAGATGTTCAGTGCTGTTTTGTGCAAGGAAGATTTTCTGTCGATACGGAAAAAGGTTGCCCCGTATAATAAAAAGCTGGAACGGTACCTGGGCAGGAGCAACCGCCAGCTGCTGGAACTGAAGCGGGAATGTGAATCATACCAGGTGCTGGACGGACCGGGAGCTCTTGGGATTTCGCTGATGAATCTCCAGGGAGAGCTGGAGACATTTCTGGAAGAACTGGCGGAGGGAGAGCTTAGAAAAGACGTTCTGGAGTTCTATTTTCAGGTTCGGACCTTTCTGAATATCTGTGATCTGCTCGATGAAAATTATGTGACGTATGCGTACCACGATGGGGATGGAAAATTTTACCTTCGGTTGTTCTGCGTCAATCCTGCTCAGAACCTGCAGCAATGCCTGAGCAGGGGACGCTGTACCGTGTTCTTTTCGGCCACGCTGCTTCCCATCACGTATTACAGGAAGCTGCTCGGAAGCAGGGAAGGTGATGATTATGCGATTTATGTGGATTCACCTTTTCCGCGCAAAAACAGGGCGCTGCTGATCGGCAGAGATGTGAGCAGCAGATACAGACGGAGGGGATATGAGGAGTACAGCAGAATATCTTCGTATATTCATGAGATCATTTCGGGGAAAAAGGGGAATTACATGATCTTCTTTCCATCTTACCGGATGCTGAGTGATGTCTATGAAGTGTACCGTGAACAATATGCAGACGAGGAAGGCGGGACCACCCGCTATCTGGTGCAGTATACGTCCATGAATGAAGCAGAGAGGGAAGCGTTTCTGGAGGCATTTGCACTTGACGGGGAGCATACTACTGTTGGATTCTGTGTGATGGGAGGGATCTTTGCGGAAGGGATCGACCTTTCGGGAGAGCGGCTGATCGGCGCAGTTTTGATAGGTACGGGACTTCCCCAGATCGGAATCGAGAGAGAGATTTTGATGAATTATTATGATCAGGCAGGTGAAAATGGCTTTGACTATGCATATCGTTTTCCCGGAATGAACAAAGTTCTGCAGGCGGCAGGGCGAGTCATACGGACTGATCAGGACAGGGGGGTGATTGCACTCCTGGACGAGCGTTTCCTGACGGCGGACTACCGGAAACTGTTTCCGCGGGAGTGGCTTGATTACAGAGGGTGCTCTCTGACACAGGTGGAGAATCTGGTGCGTGAATTCTGGGAGGGGACTTCTTGACGTACAAGGACATTATTCGCTATAATAGGCATGAAGACTGCATTCTTAGAAGAATGAACGGAAGCAACGTAAAGAGAGGAGAACAGGACATGAAAACAGTCAGCACCACAAAAGCTCCGGCAGCGATCGGACCATACTCACAGGCAATTATCACGGGGGATATGGTATTTACTTCAGGGCAGATACCGATCGATCCGGCGACGGGTGAGATAACAGGGGCAAATATCACCGAACAGGCAGAACGGGTGATGCAGAATCTGGGAGAGGTCTTAAAAGAGGCGGGCAGCAGCTATGGACAGGCGGTCAAGACGACTTGTTTTCTGGCAGATATGGATGACTTTGCGGCTTTTAATGAAGTGTATGGAAAGTATTTTACCGGGAAACCGGCACGTTCCTGTGTGGCGGTGAAAACGCTTCCCAAAAATGTACTTTGTGAAGTTGAAGTTATCGCAGTCACCAACGAATGAGGCTGCAGGTTGCAGCAAGTGTGGAAACATAGGAGGAGAAAATGGGTAGTGTAAGACGAGTTTACGTAGAAAAGAAACCGGATTTCGCAGTACAGGCAAAGGAATTGAGACACGAGATCGGCAGTTACCTCAACATTCCGGGTGTAACAGGCGTAAGGGTACTGATCCGTTATGATGTGGAGGATATTTCTGACGATATTTTTGAGAAGGCGTGCAGAAGTGTGTTCTCCGAGCCGCCGGTAGATGTTCTTTACCGTGAAGAGTTTACGGTCGCTGACGGTGCACGTGTTTTTTCAGTAGAATATCTGCCTGGGCAGTTTGATCAGCGTGCGGATTCGGCAGTGCAGTGTGTGCAGTTTCTGAAAGAAGATGAAAAACCGATCATCCGGTCTGCGACGACATATGTGATCGAGGGGGACATTTCAGATGAGGAATTTGAGGCTGTTAAAAATCACTGCATCAACCCTGTAGATTCCCGTGAGACTGATATGGTGAAACCGGAAACTCTGGTGACGGTGTTTGACGAGCCTGAAGATGTTAAGATTTTTGACGGATTCCTCGGTATGGGTGAGGACGCACTGAAAGACCTGTACGATTCTTTGAATCTGGCGATGACCTTCAAAGATTTCCTGCATATCCACAATTATTATACAAAGGAAGAAAAACGTGATCCTTCCATGACCGAAATCCGTGTGCTGGACACGTACTGGTCTGATCACTGCCGCCATACGACATTTTCCACGGAACTTAAAAAAGTGGATTTCAAAGACGGTGATTATAAAGAGCCGATCGTCGCCACATATGAGCAGTATCTGGCGGATCGTGCGGTTATCTTTAAAGACCGCAATGACAAATTTGTCTGCCTGATGGATCTGGCGCTGATGGCGATGCGTAAACTGAAAGCAGAAGGAAAACTTCAGGACCAGGAAGAATCAGAAGAGATCAATGCCTGCAGTATCATAGTGCCGGTCGACGTGGACGGCGTGGAAGAGGAGTGGCTGATCAATTTCAAAAATGAAACACACAACCATCCGACTGAGATTGAGCCGTTCGGTGGAGCCGCCACATGCCTCGGCGGCGCGATCCGCGACCCGCTCTCGGGACGTACGTATGTATATCAGGCAATGCGTGTGACGGGCGCTGCAGACCCGACGGTTCCGGTACAGGAGACGATGAAGGGTAAACTGCCGCAGAAAAAACTGGTCCGTTCCGCCGCACACGGGTACAGTTCCTACGGTAACCAGATCGGTCTGGCAACCGGTTACGTGAAAGAAATCTATCATCCGAATTACGCTGCAAAACGTATGGAGATCGGTGCCGTCATGGGGGCAGCTCCGAGACGCGCAGTGATCAGGGAGACTTCTGATCCGGGTGATATCATCATCCTGCTCGGCGGGCGTACCGGACGTGACGGCTGCGGCGGAGCTACCGGTTCTTCCAAGGTTCACACGGAGGAATCTATCGAGACATGCGGAGCAGAAGTACAAAAGGGTAACGCTCCGACGGAGCGCAAGATCCAGAGAATGTTCCGCAGGGAAGAGGTCAGCAGGCTGATCAAGAAATGTAACGATTTTGGCGCCGGCGGCGTCTCCGTTGCAATCGGAGAGCTTGCAGACGGACTTAGGGTAAACCTGGATAAGGTACCGAAAAAGTATGCGGGCCTGGACGGTACAGAGATTGCAATCTCCGAGTCTCAGGAGCGTATGGCTGTTGTCGTGGACCCGAAAGATGTCGAAGAGTTTTTGAAATATGCAAAGGAAGAGAATCTGGAGGCTGTTGAGGTCGCAGTTGTAACCGAAAACCCGCGCCTGGTACTCTGCTGGAGAGGCAAAGAGATTGTAAATATCTCAAGAGCCTTTCTCGATACCAACGGTGCACATCAGGAAACAGAAGTACTTGTGGATATCCCGAATCGTGACGGAAATGTAATGGTACGCGGAGAAGTCTCTGATGTGAAGGCGAAGTGGTTGGATACGCTGAAGGATCTGAACACATGCTCTCAAAAGGGACTTGTGGAGATGTTTGACGGCTCCATCGGTGCGGCGAGCGTATTTATGCCGTACGGCGGAAAATATCAGCTGACGGAGACGCAGACGATGGTTGCCAAGGTGCCTGTGGCAAATGGCAGCACAAATACCGTGACGATGATGAGCTACGGGTTCGACCCGTATATCTCCAGCTGGAGCCCGTATCACGGAGCAATTTATGCTGTGACAGAGTCCATTGCACGTATCGCAGCTTCCGGCGGAGATTATAAGAAGATTCGTTTTACATTCCAGGAATATTTCCGCCGTATGACAGAGGAGCCTTCCCGCTGGAGCCAGCCGTTCGCAGCGCTTTTGGGCGCATACAGCGCACAGCTCGGATTTGGTCTGCCGTCCATCGGAGGAAAGGACAGTATGTCCGGAACTTTTAATGATATGGATGTTCCGCCGACGCTTGTATCCTTTGCAGTGGATATCGCGAAGGAGCAGGATATCATCACTCCGGAGCTGAAAAAAGCAGGAAACCGTCTGGTATGGCTTGCCCTGCCGAAAGACGGATATGATATGCCGGTTTATGCGGAGGCGATGGCGATGTATGAGCGGCTCCATGAGGACATTCAGGCTGGCAGGATCGTCTCTGCATACGCGCTGGACCGTCATGGAATTGCCGCTGCAGTCAGCAAAATGGCATTTGGAAATAAACTGGGTGTGAAGATTGAACATAATCTCGATGCGAGAGACTTCTTCGCTCCGGGCTTTGGAGATGTCGTCTGCGAGGTTGCGGATGGAAAAGTCGGTGAGCTGGTATCCACCTATACTGTGATCGGTGAAGTGACGGATGATGCCGCATTCTCATACGGCAGTGTGAACATCGGTATGGATGAGGCGCTGGATGCATGGACAGGCACTCTCGAATCCGTATTTAAGACAAAAGGAACAGACAATGTGCAGCCGGTGGAAAGCCCCCTGTACGACAAAGGGAGCGTATATGTCTGCAGGCATAAAGTTGCACGGCCGACGGTCTTTATTCCGGTATTCCCGGGCACCAACTGCGAATACGACAGCAGGAAGGCATTTGAGCGCGCCGGAGCAGATGTCGTGACGAAGGTCTTCAGGAATCTGACAGAGGAAGATATCCGTGATTCTGTCCGCATCTTCGAGGAGGCGATCGGGCAGTCGCAGATCATCATGTTCCCGGGCGGTTTCTCCGCGGGTGACGAGCCGGATGGCTCTGCCAAATTCTTTGCGACGGCGTTTTCCAATGAAAGGATCAAAGAAGCCGTCATGAAGCTGCTGGATGAGCGGGACGGACTGGCACTTGGAATCTGCAACGGTTTCCAGGCGCTGATCAAACTGGGACTCGTTCCTCACGGCAAAATCGTGGGACAGACAGAAGATTCACCGACACTTACGTACAATACAGTCGGACGCCATATTTCCAAAATGGTATATACGAAGGTGGTTACGAACAAATCCCCATGGCTTACCAGGGCGCAGCTGGGAGGTGTCTATACGAATCCGGCATCTCACGGCGAAGGACGTTTCGTTGCAAGTGACGAATGGATCCGGAAACTGTTTGCTAACGGGCAGGTGGCGACGCAGTACTGTGATCTGGACGGGAATGTGTCCATGGATGAAGAGTGGAATGTCAACGGCTCCTATGCAGCGATCGAAGGTATTACAAGTCCTGACGGACGCGTGCTCGGAAAGATGGCACATTCAGAACGCCGCGATGATTCTGTGGCTGTCAATATTTACGGAGAACAGGATATTCAGATCTTCGAATCCGGTGTGGAATATTTCAGATAATAAGAGAAGTGAGAAGAAGGTACCGCCTGAGGTACCTTCTTCTTTTTGCAGTTTCTGATCACAGTGGAATCTTTCGGAATGCGGAAGGGGAAATTCCTACCTTTCCCGTGAACGAAGCGATGAAATTAACTTCACTGTGGTACCCTGTGCGGTAAGCGATTTCTTTAACAGAGAGAGTTGTATCGTGGAGAAGTGCCTTGGCTTCATCGATCCGGTGGACCACGATATACTCATGCGGAGAGAACCCGGTCTGACTGCGGAACTGCCTGGAAAAGTGTGAAGGGCTCAGCCCCACATGCGCGGCAATGTCCGGAATTGCGAGATCTTCAAACAGATGTCCGTTGATATAAGCAAGTGCCTGGACAACAGGGTCCTTCTGTTCTGTATCCTGATTCCTCGGGGGAAATAAAAGTCCGCACAGCAGACTGTAGATCTGCTGGGATATGTCAGCTTCTGAGTGGACGGCGCTGTTCTTGACTGCAGCCACCAGGTCCGTCATGGCGCGTTCCGTATGGCTGCCCGGAAACGGAGTAAACGCATGGCGTCCGCGGAATGAGAGGATCTGCTGACAAAAGTCATCCATATTGGCACCGTCGATATGGATCCAGATTCTTTCTGTATAGCCGCTGGTATAGTAGCGGTGCGGCCTGCGGCAGTCTGTGATAGCCAGCTGACCGGCCTCTGCAGTGAAGGTGGTTCCGTCGGCCTCAATATGCATGGCGCCTTTCTGGACATAGTCGAGAAGATAAGTCTGGTGACTCTCCATGCGGCCAACTTCACAGGAATCACGAAAATCATAGGCTTCACTTAAGTAATAGTGCCCGCAGCGGGTGACGTAGAAAAACAGCTGCCGTGCGAGAGCAGAAGGAGTGGAAAAGTAACGTTCTGACTGGGGCAGGACCCCCGGCTCACTTAAAACTTTCATAATCGTGCCTCCTGATTAAGCTAAACGGTCATTATCATGAATGAAAGTCAGCCGCTGTCCGGGACTTTCATAGTAAAAAGAATAGCACAAAATATTAATGAATTGCAAGTTAATATCATTGCCTTTTCGAAGAAAAACGATTACTATGAAAGCACGAAGAAAGTCGGAGAAAGGTGAGGGAAGATGGTTCACGAAAAAGGATTTTATAAAACATTTACGGTTCTGACGTTATCGCTGGCGCTGCAGAATCTGCTGACCTACAGCGTAAACCTGATGGACAACGTGATGTTGGGTGCCTACAGCGAGACGGCGCTGTCCGGGTCGGCACTGTGTAATCAATTTCAGTTCCTGCTGCAGATGCTGGTGATGGGGGCGGCAGAAGGCGTTGTGGTGCTGGGCAGCCAGTACTGGGGGAAGAAAGATTTGAGACCGATTCCCCACATTATCGGCGTCGCCCTGAGGTACGGCGTGGGGATGGCCGCGGTGATGTTTCTGGCGGTGCTGTGTTTTCCAACACAGGTACTGGGACTGCTGACGAGTGATACCGCAGTGATCACAGAAGGTGCAAAGTATCTTCGGATCATCTGCTTTACCTATCTGATATTTACCGCGACGAATATCCTGACAGCCTCTCTGCGGGCGATCGGTATCGTAAAGATCGGATATATCATTTCAGCATCGACACTGTGTATCAATATTGCGCTGAATTACTGCCTGATCTATGGTAACTTTGGTTTTCCGATGCTCGGTATACGGGGGGCGGCGATCGCTACACTGGTATCCAGATGTGTGGAACTCCTGATTGTTATCTGGTATCTGAAGTATAAGGAGAAACAGCTGAAGCTGACACTGAAGAAACTGGTGATGATCGATAAATCATATTATAAAGATTACCGCAGAGTAGCGCTTCCGGTGCTTATGAATCAGGCACAGTGGGGAATCGCTCAGATGGTGCAGACGGGTATTCTGGGGCATATGGGAGCCGCGGCGATCGCAGCGAATTCGATCGCGACAATCGTATATCAGATCATTTCTGTCATTGCGTACGGCTCAACGAGTGCATCCAGCGTCCTTGTCGGAAAGACGATCGGTGAGGGAAAACGGGATAAGCTTCGCCAGATGGTACATACAATGGAGGTGCTTTTTATCGGTATCGGAATCGTGACCGGCATCGTGATTTATCTTGTGAGAAATCCGGTATTGATGCTCTATAATATATCTGAGGAGGCACATAACCTGGCGCTGCAGTTCATCGTCGTTATGTCGATCACTACTGTGGGTACTTCCTTCCAGCTGCCGTGCGATAACGGTATCATCAGAGGAGGCGGAGACACTGCGTTCAGTATGAAAATGAATCTGATCAGTATGTGGCTGATCATTGTGCCGTTCTCTGCGCTGGCTGCATTTGTGTTCCACTGGCCGCCGGTCGTCGTATTCTTTCTGCTGAAATGGGATCAGATCTACAAAATTATACCCGTCACGATCCGGCTGCACAGCTGGAAATGGGTAAAAGAGGTAACCCGGAGTGCTCCTGAGGCATTGTCGGGGGCGGAAGAGATGACGGCATAAGGAGCGGACTGAAAATGAGGAGATGGTTTCCGGACAATTCGGGGGACCATTTTTTCATTTATGAATGAAAGTGTAACGTAAATCTGCTATAATAGATACAACTATTTTTACAGAAAAGGGAGAGGCGATGTAATGAAAAAGAAAAAAGTAAGTCGACGCCTGATTGCACTGGCTGTTCTTTCGGCAGTTCTGGTCGGGTCAGTCCCTGTATCGGCACAGCAGGAGACCACGGTGGACAAGGAGGGACCTGACTATACCGGAAATGTGATCATGGCGGAGAATCTGAATTATAATATTGCTTCCAATGAAGAGATGGAGGCGGTACAGGAGATTGGTATGCCGGAACAGGCCGCCGGCTCACCGGGAGGCAGCCAGGCACCGGAAGGGGGAGGGGACGGGCAGCAGTACACAGATGTGCGCTGCGGGATGCAGTTCCTTCCCGGACACGAGGGTGCGAAATTAACAAAGCAGCCTTCCGCCAGAAATGCAGTTCCCCTGGAATATCAGATCGGGGATCAGAAAACGATTTACACGGATTATTCCCCGGAACATCCGGAAAGCTTTACAGCAGAGGTGGCAGCTGTCGGAGAGACCTGTACGGTCTGGAGAGACGCTGATAACAGAGAACAGCTGAGTGACGAAACCGCTCAGGCTTATGCAGATGCCATCGACAGCGGAATCCATGATCCGATGGAAGCCGCTTTTGGGGAATGGAGCAGTGCAGATGTAGACGGCGACGGCAAAACCGCCTTTGTATTTTATCCGATGGACTACGCGGGTCTTTTCAGCAGTTCTGACCTCTATGCGAAGGAGCAGTATGACTGGGCCAGCGGGAATGTCATGGATATGCTTCATATGGACAGTGGTAAGGCGGAGGATATAGACACCACTCTGGGCACCCTTGCACATGAGCTGCAGCACCTGATCAACTATGCACAGACCGGGGGGGATTTTGATAGCTGGCTGAATGAGACCTTTTCGCAAAGCGCCATTGCGGTCTGTGGTCTTGCCAGCACTCACAGCGTATATGAAGTGGGGAGTCTGACAGACTTTGCTGCATCAAGCGGCTATACACATCCGTTTATCTTCAAAGATTTTTACGTTCCGAGCGGTTATACGGCGGCCGTTCCCTACGGAAGCTGGTATCTCTTTGGGAGGTATCTGGTCTATCAGACCGGGGGGCTGCCGGGCGGAGGAGAAGATATTTACCGCACGGTATTGGAGAACGGAAGCTGTACCATGGCTGCTCTGGAAGCGGCGCTTACAGACATTGGATATCTGGGAGCAGACGGCCTGGCTTCGGACATGAATGATCTGATCACAAACTATAATCTGGCGCTTTACCTGCGGGAACCGTCCGGGATCTACAGTCTGAGCGGGAATGCCGAAGATCCTTCCGATGTGGACGGCGTAATAACCGATCGCATTATGCACAGCCAAAGTATGCCGGAGACACTTCCCGGTGGCGGGGCTGCCAGCTTTTGCCTGAATCTTGACGGCCAGAGTGTGACGCCGGAGGGATACGGCGCTGATGTGTACTTTGCGGGCATTACAGCGGATGTTCTGCTGGGAGCATATCTGGAATCAGCGGAAGGGGTTCTGCTTTACGGAGAGACGGTTACTTTAGGCACCTCTGATGAAAATGCGGATATCTACTATACGACGGATGGCAGCAATCCGATATATGACGGCGTAAAATATGAGGCGCCGATTCCTGTGACACGGCAGATGACATTGTCAGCATGTACGATCGCAGCGGACGGACGGTATTCACCGGTAAACACCTGGGATTATATGGTGAAAACGGATGCGGTAAATGCAGATATACCATCCGGGCGGGTGGAGACGGGGACAGAGGTGACGCTGTCCTGTAATACGCCGGGAGCCGGGATCCGTTATACGACGGATGGCAGCGACCCGTCCGCCGATAACGGTGCTGTATACAGCGGACCTGTCAGGATCGATCAGACTGTGACGATCAAAACCGTCAGTGTAATGTCAGGAAGGGAAGACGTGCTGCCGGGCGACATCCGCACCTTTGTATATGAGACGGGAGAGGGAAACGGTGACAATTATGAACCGAATAACAGCACTGCGGATGCCGTGGCTGTAAGTTTTCCGGGAAGGATCAAAGCGACGATTCACAATCCTCAGGATGTGGATTTCTATGCGTTTTCACTGGACAACAGTGCGGATCTGAGCCTGACACTGACACCTCCTGCGGGCTCCTCCTTCAGTCTGACACTTTATGATGCGGCGGGCAATATGCTTGCGGAATCTGCCATGGACGGGAAAAGCCAGAGCATCCGCAGTTCGGTTCCCTTCGGAAGATATCTGGTAAAAGTTGCGGGGACAGAAGGCAGTTCTTCTGAGCGTCAGCCGTATATTCTGAGTCTGATGAAGGAGATGGATGAGGAATCTGTTGCGGGTCTGGATTTGTCTGAAATGAATATGCTGACCGCCCTGAATGATCAGGATACCACAACAGGCAGCGGGTACGCATGGGATTTTGGAATCAATGGAGGCGGACACTTCCTTATGTCCATGGCGTATTTCTCCCACTGGGGCGGCCCGGTAGAAGAAAGACTTGACCCATACCGTGAGTATGGGGATTTTACATACAAAAATCTCTCCGATTATCCACGGTACCATGTGCAGAACGCGCTGTACCTGCCGAATGATAATCGTGAGAGCTATATCGATCACGTGAAAAATGCGGTATACAGTTACGGTGCCGCTGACATTTATATCCAGTCTGCCCATGCGTACTGGGATCCGGAATACAAAAACCTGTATGTCGATTCGGAGTATCGATATCCTGTCTCTTACGCTGACGGAGGACATATCGTGACGGTTGTGGGATGGGATGATAATTACAGCAGAGAACATTTCACGGGAAACCCTGAACTTGCAAAAAATTATTATCCGGACCAGACGGTCGAGATCCCAAAACCAGACGGTGACGGCGCGTTTATTGTTAAAAACTCCTGGGGAGAAACCATGGGGGAAAACGGCTATTTCTATCTGTCCTATGAGGATGCCTTTTTAATGACGAACAACCCTGCGGTTTTTATTGCCGACGACATGCCGGATAACTACAATCATCAGTATATGAATGATCCTTTCGGCACAGCTGATTTCTGGAGGGAGAGCGGCAGCTTTACCGCAACACAATGCTTTGCCAATGAAAACGATACACCGGAACTGTTAAAAGCGGTGTCGTTTGTCACCGGCAGCGCCGACACCCGTTATGAGATCAGCATCACTCAGAACGGGGTGACCAGCAGGGTGGCCGAGGGGATTAAAAAATATGCGGGTTTTTACACCGAACGCCTGAATCAGGCGATCACGGTTCTGCCGGACAGTGAGTTCTCCGTGAACGTGCGTCTGGAAACGCTGGATCCGTCCCTGAGTCCGTCCATTGGCTGCAGCACGAATATATATGGGCAGGTCAGCGGGTGTGAACCGGTGGAAAATGTGGCGTTTATCACTGTGAACGGGCAGAAGACCGACGTGGGAATGGATAGTGTCTTTCCGAATATCAGAGCCTACACCTGTGACGTGAATTCCGGAACCTATACGGAGAAGATGATCGGGGCAGGAGAAGGTACGCATTATGCAGAAGACGACCGTCAGGTGGAGGTCGCAGGGCAGCTGCAGAATGTGCGTCTGACAGGTCAGGATACCACTGCAGTAAACGGTGCGCTGGCTGCTTCCATCGAAGGAGCAGGAGACACCCCTGCACCGAGGGCAGACCTTCCGGACAGATTTGACCTTCGGGACACGGGGACGCTGACACCGGTGCGCGATCAGGAATCACTCGGAAGCTGCTGGACCTTTGCCGCCACAGCATGTGTGGAAAATAATATTGCCAGAAACGGTGGTTTTGCTGTGGACTATCCCAGCGGCATCAGTTTGAGTGCCAGTGAAAAAACGGTGCTTCTGACAAAAGATGCGCCGGAACAGACGGTCAGCCTGACCGCCAGCCTCATGGATGCGGACAGTCCGTCCAGCACAAGGGTCAACTGGAGCGTGAGCGGTGATGTGGACAGTGTCCGCCTCGAGCATACTGCCAGTGCAAGCGGTGAGGCCGTGCCGGTGATCACGGCACGGAAACCCGGTGTGGTTACACTGACGGCTGCCAGTGAGGCGGATATGACGGTCACCGCCAGCTGTGAGGTCACCATCACCGTACAGGGGATAGAGACCATTACGTTAAAGCCTGACAAGCTGATGATGAATAAGGGTGAGACAGCCAGCCTGACCGCAGTGACAGAACCGGCGGATGCCGCTGACCAGACGATTCTGTGGTCAAGTGACCATCCGGAGATCGCCAATGTGGACAAAGACGGCGTTGTGACAGCTCTTTCCGGGGGAACGGCTGTCATCACTGCAAAGGCCGGAACCGTGCAGGCGACGGCAGAGATTACGGTGAAAGGGACTCCTGCTGTTAAACCTGGCGGAGATGATACTCCCGGGGGCAATGGCGGCGATGATTCCGGGACCGGGAAGAAACCGGGAACCACCGGAAACAGTGCTTACAGAAGCGGCAGAAAAGATGTAAAGACCGGAGATGACAAAAGCCCCATGCGCAGTCTTGCACTGATGACTGCTGCCGGGAGCTGTATCGTTATAAGCATATACAGAAGAAAGAAGAGTGAAAGGTAACAATGGAAAAAGACGGTTCGGATACGAGCCGTCTTTTTCTGCAGATGTCGGAAAATATTCTTAAAGATCTTCAGCCTGGCGAAAAGTTTTCCGGGAAGGGGATAACTCCAAGATAACGCCCCATCCGTTTATAAGCATCAGGGTCGGTCATCACCAGATCATGCTGGGTATCTGTAAGGGATTTCAGCAGCGTCATATTTCTTTTCCGGTAAAATCGTCCGATGATCAGGTATCCATTGTGCAGAAACAACCATATTTCTCCGTTTTTAGGTTGAATCCAGTCAGCGTACTGAAATCCCAGAATAGAATTTTTGAAAAAACTGGGGGAAAGTTCGTTGGTGTGCAGGATCACACCAAACGTACATTCCACAGTCAGAGAATTACAGTCCACCACAAGATTTCGCGTAATACGGATGCTGTATTCAACTCTTCCGTCTTCGGGATTGAAAAATTCAAAGCACTTCAGCAGAATCTTATCTTTTGACACTTTATGAATCAGGCGATTATATTCAAGATCAATATTAAAGGTGATATAATTTTTCCAGTACGGAGGAAGTGCCTCGAATTTTGAAGAGTATTTTTTGAAGGTGTAAGATATCTTGGGGGCGGATTCAGAAAACTCATCAAGGGAACAGTTCAGTGCCTGGGCGATTGCGGCCATCGTGTCGTATCTGGGGTTTGGTGTGATGCCGCTTGTTATTTTTGAAAGTGTACTCAGAGGAATCTTGCTCAGTTCGGATAATTCCTCGAGCGTATACTTCCTGTCCTTCATAATTTCTTTTATTTTTTTGTAATCCATAAACTTACTTCTCCTGCCCGTATTTACAGGCTTTTTACTTTGTAGGGTGTCTTTCAGATTATCCACTTATAGAGCATACCACCCGGAGGCAAAAGATTCAATCAATCCTTCCTGTTTTTGTCTTTCTGTAATTTTTTACCGGTTGAATACGAACAGATGTTCTGGTATATTCGAGTTAGAAAGTATGAGAATGGAGTGGGAAAATGAAAAGACTTATTTTTCATATTGATGTGAATTCGGCATTTCTCAGCTGGGAAGCCGCCCATCGGCTGCATCATCTGGGGGGCAGACTGGATCTGCGTGAAATTCCGTCGGCGGTGGCAGGCGATACAGCCATGAGGCATGGGATCATACTGGCAAAATCCATACCGGCTCAAAAGCATGGGATACACACAGGAGAGGCTATATGGGAGGCAAAGCAAAAATGTCCAGGGCTGCTGCTTGTCCCCCCCAACTACAGTCTGTATGAAAAAGCTTCCTGTGCACTGATGGAGATTTTGCGGGAATATACTCCGGATGTAGAACAGTATAGTATTGACGAAGCGTTTCTGGATATGACGGGCACAGGAGGACAGTGGGAAAGTCCCGAAGAGGCGGCAGAGCAGATACGCAGCAGGATTTGCCGGGAGCTGGGCTTCACAGTGAATGTCGGGATATCAGAAAATAAATTGCTGGCCAAGATGGCTTCCGGACTGAAGAAACCTGATCTTGTGCATACTCTGTTTCCGGAAGAGGCAAAACAAAAAATGTGGCCGCTGCCGGCAGGGAAGCTTTTCTTTGTGGGAAGAGCAACAGCGAGAAAACTGCACAGTCTTGGGATTCGTACGATCGGGGAGCTTGCCCGGTCAGATCCGGCGGTTTTGAGATACCATCTGAAAAAACATGGGGAAGTGATATGGGAGTTTGCGAATGGGAAAGACATATCGATTGTGGAAGCCGAAGCGCCGCCCAATAAGGGATATGGCAATTCTACCACGATCGCCTTTGATGTGACAGACGCAGCTGTGGCAAAAATGGTTCTGCTTGCCCTCTCAGAGACTGTCTCAGCGAGGCTGAGGAAGCATAGCGTCAAAGCAGAAGTCATCTGTGTGGGCATCAAGGACAGCAGCCTGTGTTATGCATCACATCAGATGACGTTAACGTCAGCCACAGATATTACCATTGAAATACATGCTGCCGCAAGCCGTCTTTTTGACGAACTCTGGAATGGCAACCCTATCAGGCATCTCGGTATCCATACCAGCAGGATCAGAGATGGAGAGACATACAGACAGGCGGATATGTTTGACAGGACCGATTACGGAAAATTAGAAAGGATGGACCGGACTGTTGACCTGATCAGGGCAAAATACGGGATTGATGCGGTAAAGAGGGCGGCATTTTTAAAAACGCCGGTTGATCACATGAGCGGAGGAATCAGTCGGGAAAAGAGAAACGTGGACTACAGCAGGCTGAAAATAGAGTGAGGTGTTTGAATGTGACTTTTAAAATCGGCAGTGAGATACAGACGGGGGATGCAGGAGCAATCCGCGGGCAGGTGCGGGACATCGCCTGCAAATGCTGGTTTACCAGAAAAGGGGAGGGGATTCCCCTGATGATCAAACTGGAGGATGAAGACGGGATAATCCGGACGATTCGGGAGATCGGGGTCAGATATTGTGAACAAAAGTCATATTCCGGAATCCCCTCCACGGAATACGGCTGTGAGATCGTCTGGGAGGGCATCAGGAAGGAAGTAAAACTGATCTTTCTGCAGGAAGAGTGCAGGTGGATTATGACAGAGGACAAAAGATAGAAGACGCGTACTTCTTCTGATCGGTTTGAATGGATTGTGTTTTGGATTTGAATGTGATAACATATGACATATCAAAAATAAAATGTTGCTATCAGAAAGATAAGGGGGAGTGTTATGCTCCAGGAAGAGCGTGTAAATGAAATCAGAAAGCTGGTAATTGAAAATAAAAGAGTACTGGTAAGTGAATTGTGCGAAAGATACCAGGTGAGTGATGTAACCATACGGAAAGACCTGCAGATTTTGCAGAAAGAAGGCCTGGTGAAGAAAATATACGGGGGGGCGCTGCTGAACGAGGATGGCACACGTAAGGCGGAAACGCCGTTTGCATTGGCTGATTCGGGCAGGAAATATCCGAAAGACGGAAATTATACCGGAAAGATGAAGGTGGCAGAACTGGCTGCCTCCAGGATAACGGATGGCGATACATTGTTTCTCGGGTCGGGTTCTACCTGCTGCATGCTGGCAAAGAAATTGAAGCGGTATAAAAACCTTACAGTTGTGACGAACAATATTTCAGCTCTGGCGGATTTACTTTGTTTTCCCTGCAAACTGTTTGTGATCGGGGGGGAAGTCACCTCGGTAGATTCAGCAACATATTTTTCAAGTATTGAAAATGCGTCGCAGTATTTGAAAAGTATCTATGTATCGAAGGTTTTTACCAGTTGTTCGGGACTCGACCTGAACGCGGGAATCACTGTGAATTCTATCATCAGTACTTATATCTACCGGGCAATTGCAGATATCCATGAGAACTGGTATATGATGGTGGATAAAGAAAAGTTCGGGCATATCGGGATTTATAAGGTGGCGGAACTGGAACAGGTAGACTGTGTGATTGCGGATGAAGTCCCGGATCCGTATCAGAATTATTTAAAAGAACATAATATCCGGTTATTGGAGAACGGAACAGAAAGTTAAAAGTGCGGCTGTACCTGCGATTTTGCATCGCGGTGCGGCCGTATTTTTGTTGTCTGGAAAGAAATCAAACAAAATCGTTGACAAATAAAACAAAACAGAATATAATCAAACAAAACACAATAAAAAGAAAGAGGAGGCGGCATGAGAAAAATCAGATTAACAACGGCACAGGCACTGGTTAAATTTTTAAACAACCAATATTTGAGTGTTGATGGAGAGGAAATCAAGTTTGTAGAGGGTGTAATGGGTATCTTTGGACATGGAAATGTCGTAGGACTGGGTGAGGCACTGGAACAGTATAAAAATGAAATTACATATATCCAGGGAAAAAACGAACAGGATATCGCGAATGTCTGTATTGCATTTGCAAAACAAAACAGAAGAAGAAAAATATACGCATGTACGTCCTCCATTGGTCCGGGTGCTCTGAACATGGTGACTGCTGCGGGAACGGCTACCGTTAACAGAATACCTGCACTGTTTCTGCCCGGGGATGCCTATGCTGACAGGCAGCCTGATCCAGTGCTCCAGCAGATGGAATGTGAGTCTGATGCCACAGTTTCGGTCAATGATGCGTTTAAGCCCGTGACAAAATACTGGGATCGGATCAGCAGGCCGGAAATGTTGATGAGAGCATGCCTGAACGCAATGCGTGTACTGACGGATCCTGCACAGACAGGGGCTGTTGCGATCTGTCTGCCACAGGATGTGCAGGGCGAATCTTATGATTATCCAGAAGAGTTTCTCGAAAAGCGGATCTGGTATGCAGAGAGAAGAGAACCTTCATATCAGGCGGTCAGCCGTGCTGTGGCACTGATCAGGACAAAGAAAAAACCGATGATCATCTCAGGAGGCGGGGTTCGGTATTCCGATGCAGGAGCACAGCTCTTAGCATTTGCGAAGAAGTTTCACATACCGTTTGCGGAGACCCAGGCTGGAAAAGGAGAAAATACGTCTGAAGAATTTTATAATCTCGGATGTGTCGGTGTCTGTGGAACTCTCAGCGCCAATCTTATGGCAAAAGATGCAGATCTGATACTTGCTGTTGGTACAAAGCTAAATGACTTCGTGACTTCATCCAAGTCGGCATTTGGAAGAGATGCCGCGGTAATATCAATTAATACCAGTGTAATGGACAGCATGAAACTGGATGCGCTTTCAATCGCGGCAGATGCAAAACGAGGATTGGAAGTGCTAAAGGAGAGGCTGGCTCAGGAGGGATACCGGTCAGCGTATTCTGGAGAGATTGACAGAGCAAGAGAACAATGGGATCATATACGCGGCGAGATGGTGGAAACAGACTGTAAACAGGGCCTGAGTCAGACAAAAGTGCTGCTGGCATTAAACGACATGTTCGGAACAGAAGATATTGTGGTGGCTGCCGCAGGAAGTCTTCCGTCGGATCTGGAAAGAATCTGGAGGCCGAAACAAAAGGGGAGGTATCATCTGGAGTATGGATTTTCCTGCATGGGATACGAAATCTCGGGTGCCCTGGGAGTTAAAATTGCATGCCCCAAATGTGAAGTGTACGCGTTTGTGGGGGACGGAAGCTTTCTTATGGCACACTCTGATCTCGTAACAAGTCTTCAGGAAAATATTAAGATCAACATTTTGCTGTTTAACAATGGGGGACATCAATGTATTCATAATCTGCAGCAGAATCAGGGAATCGGCTCCTTTGCGACAGAATTTCGCTACCGGGAACCGAAAACCGGGGAACTGACCGGAGAATATACGCAGATAGATTTTGCCGGTGTAGCCAGTGCTTACGGTGCGGATGTATGGAAAGTTTCCACCATGGAAGAACTTGAACAGGCCTTTTGGGAGAGCAGAGAGAGCAGCAGATCCACATTAATTGAAATTGCTGTGCTCCCGGGAACGATGACAGATGGCTATGAGTCATTCTGGCGTGTCGGACTGGCTTCTGTATCAGATAAAGAGAGTGTACGGACATGTTACCGGAAACTCGAGGAAACCGTCCGGGAATTAAGACAGTATTAATTTTAAAATGGAGGAACATACGATGTTGAATATTAAATACGGCTGTGCACCTATCAACTGGTCCAACGATGACCTGCCTTCTCTCGGTGCCGAACTGACATATCAGCAATGTCTGAGTGAGATGGCACTGGCAGGATATGAGGGCAGCGAAGGGGGATGGAAATATCCGAAAGAATCATCAGTCATAAAAAAGGCCCTGGACCTGAGGGGGCTGGTAATCTGCAATATGTGGTTCAGCAGCTATTTTACCAGCTTTGAAAACGAAAAGACGTATCAAGCATTTGAAGAGCATATGGACTATACATACGATCTGGGCGCCAGAGTCATCGGTGTGGGCGAATGCGGTGTGACGATCCATGGAGATATCGATCAGCCGCTTGTGGCAAACAGACCGGTTCTGACAGATGAACAGTTTGAGAACCTCTGTGAAGGTTTGAATGAGCTGGGACGCAGGGCAAAAAGAAAAGGGATGAAAGTCTGTTTTCATCCACATGTCGGCACAGGGGTCGAAACGCTTGAAGAAATCGACAGGCTGATGGAACATACAGAACCGGAACTGGTATTTCTGACCTTCGATACAGGGCACAGTACCGTTGCAGGGGAGCGCGCAGTGGAGATCCTGAAAAAGTATATCGACAGAATTGGACATATCCATGTGAAAGACGTGAGAGGTGAAGTTCTGCGCAGGGTCAGAGAAGAAAATCTGAGCTTCCTGCAGGGAGTGCTGGCGGGGATGTTCACAGTGCCGGGCGACGGAACAGAAGTGGATTGGGACGGAATATTTGACACGTTAAGGGAATGCGGATACGAGGGATGGATTGTCGTGGAGGCAGAGCAGGACCCTGCGATGGCCGATCCGTTGGAATATGCACAGCGGGCGAGAGCTTATATGAAAGGAAAACTGGGAGTTTAGCTTTCCAAAGGAGCAGACAGGGGGGATGACTGTGAAAAGTAAAATCATATGTCTTGATGAGGCGGCGGATTTCATAAAAGAAAATACAGTTTTGATGGTTGGAGGATTTCTGGGATGCGGAGCACCCAACGGTATTCTGGATAAGCTGATTGATAAAAAAGTGTCCGGACTAACCTTAATCTGTAACGATACGGCATTTCCGGATGAGGGTGTAGGAAAAATGGTTGTAAACAGGCAGTTTACCAGAATATTGGCAAGCCATATCGGTACAAACCCGGAAACAGGGCGTCAGATGCAGAATGGAGAGACACAGGTAGAGCTGATCCCACAGGGGACACTTGCAGAGGCAGTGCGCCAGGGCGGAGCAGGACTCGGAGGATTTCTGACACCGACCGGTATCGGGACTGTGGTTGAGAAGGGAAAGCAGGTCATGGAAATTGACGGCAGAAAATATTTACTGGAGAAACCGCTGCGCGCTGATGTGGCGCTGATTAAGGCAGCCAGAGCGGATAAGTCCGGTAATCTGTTTTTGGCGGGGGCAACCAGAAATTTTGGACAGATCATGCCTCCGGCTGCTGATCTTGTGATCGTGGAAGCTGAAGAAATCGTGGAGGCAGGAGAAATTGGGCCGGAGCATGTGCACGTACCGGGAATCTATGTGGATTATCTTGTAAAAAGCAAATCCGGGAAAGGAGCGGCAGTATGAATCATAAACAGTTAATTGCAGCGCGTGCGGCCAGAGAATTAAAGGACGGGGATGTGGTGAATCTTGGAATCGGACTTCCCACACTCGTGGCAGAATCCGTACCGCAGGAGATCAGCCTTATGATACAGTCTGAAAACGGGTTTATCGGCTTGTCGGGACGGCCGGAGGCGGGCAGGGAGAACAGCAATGTAGTCGATGCGGGCAGAAATTTTGCATCCATTGCAAAGGACGGTGCATTCTTTGACAGTGCGTCATCATTTGCCATGATCCGCGGCGGGCACGTTGATGTGACGATTCTGGGAGCACTGCAGGTTGACGAAAATGGTGACATTGCCAACTGGATCATACCGGGTAAGATGGTTCCGGGGATGGGAGGGGCGATGGACCTTCTGACAGGCGCACGAAGAGTAATTGTTGCAATGGAACATACAAACAAAGGAAATCATAAAATTCTGAAGAAATGTACGCTTCCTCTTACGGCTGTGGGCGCCGTCGATACGATCATTACAGAAATGGGCGTTATGGAGGTGACAGAAAAGGGAATGATTCTTACGGAGTATCATCCTGCATATACCATAGAACAGATTCAGGAGGCTACAGGATGCAAACTGCTGATAAGCAGGGAATTAAAACCAATGACAGATGAAGGACTGAAAGATTGCGGGGTGGCAGGATGATCACAGGAGTAATTGGAAGCGGGACCATGGGGAGGGGCATTGCGCTTGCGTTTGCACAGACGGAGGGTTATGAAGTGCATTTTTGCAGCAGAAAAGAAGCGGGTGCAGAGAACGGAAAAGAAAAAATCAGGCAGGCATTGGAAAAACGCGTTGCGAAGGGCAAGTTGACACAGGAAACATCAGAGAAGATCCTGGAAAGGATAAAAACAGGGACGAAAGAAATATGCGCTCAGGCAGATCTGGTCATTGAGAGCGTGAAGGAAGATATGGATACCAAAAAAAATCTGTTCAGGGAGCTGGAGACAATCTGCCCAAAAGGCTGCATTTTTGCTACGAATACCTCCGCGTTGTCCGTCACGGAGATGGGACAGGATCTGGAACGGCCAATTGTGGGAATGCATTTTTTTAATCCTGCGGAAATGATGAGGCTGGTTGAGGTTGTGGCTGGAATGAATACGCCGGAATTTCTGGTCAGTCGGGTAACAGAGATTGCCCGGAGTATTGGAAAGACACCGGTTCAGGTACAGGAATCGGCAGGCTTTATTGTAAACAGGATTTTGATTCCCATGATCAACGAAGGAATTTTGCTCTATGCCAATGGAATCTCATCAGCCGAAGAGATCGATGCTGCCATGAAAGCAGGGGCAAACCACCCGATGGGACCGTTGGAGCTGGGGGATTTGATTGGACTGGATGTTGTGCTGGCAATTATGGAAGTTCTGCAGAACGAAACCGGGGATTCTAAATACCGACCGCACCCGCTGCTTAAAAAGATGGTGCGCGCGGGGCAACTGGGAAGAAAAAGCGGCAGTGGTTTTTATCGGTATGCTTAGGAGTACGGATCGATGAAAGAAAAGAAACCAAACTTGAAATAAGGAAAACGAAATGATATAATCATAAATATAATACATTAGAATAAAATAAAATGAAAGGAAAGGCTGGGGACGGATATGGTGAAAAAACTGGATTTGATTTTGGCGGGCCGTGCTGGAATTGATTTGAATACGACGGTGCTTAATTGTCCGTTTGCACAGATACCTTCTTTTACAAAATCAATTGGAGGTTCTCCGGCAAATATTGCACAGGGCGCAGCCCGGCTGGGTCTGAGAACCGGGTTCGTAGGAAAAGTAGCAAAAGATGGTATGGGAGAGTACATATTACAGAGTTTTAAGGAACAGGGAATTGATACATTTGGGATTCAGGTGGATCATACGGGAGCGCGCAACTGCATTGCACTGACGGAAATTTTAAGTCCGGACAACAGCGGCACCTATCAGAGCAGTTCAGAGGCGTTTCACCATGGAACCTATCTGTATCGGGAAGGGACAGCAGATTTGCTGCTCAGTCCGGATGAAATTGATGAGGCTTATATAGCGGATGCACGTGCAGTGCTGCTCTCGGGAACTGCGTTTTCTGCCAGTCCGTCCCGCGAAGCCATGTTTCAGATAATCAAACATGCAAAGAAGCATGAGACTGCGGTGATTCTGGATATTGACTACAGACCCTTCGGGTGGAAGAGCAGGGAGGAAGCCGCACGCTGCTATACGGAGGTCGTTGTGCAGGCAGATGTCGTGATCGGCAACCGGGAGGAATTCGATGCGGTCGAGTATCTGACAATGCCGGACAACAAAGACAACGAACATTCTGCCAGGACACTGATCGAACAGGGAGTGCGGCTCGTCATTGTAAAAGACGGAGCGAAAGGATCATGGGGATATGTAAAAGAGAAACCTGCCGTGCAGTGCCAGGTCATACCGACCAGGGCTTTGAAGACGTTCGGCTCAGGGGATGCTTATGCTGCGGGGCTGATGTACGGACTTTTAAATGACTGCAGTCTGCGCCATGCGATGCAGCTGGGAACGGCATGTGCATCCATTGCACTGACAAATATCAGCTGTGCGGATGGGATTCCAAAGCTCGAGAAGGCAGAGCAGGTCAGGACGGCATACTTTGAGAGGAATAAAGGGTGAAAGAAAACTTTCCCCCATCCCTGATTCCTGACAATCGAAGGCGCAGGGTGGCTTTCGATTGTATGAGCCGCAGCAAGTGCCGCATGGGAGGTAAACATGAGATGGGATAGAGATTATGTAAAAGAGGCCGCTGATTCAGGGAGGGTGATACCGGGATTCAACATTTTTGGATATGAAGATGCGCTCGCAGTCACACGTGCGGCGGAGGAAGCCGGGTGTCCGGTGCTCCTGATGGTGAACAGAGGCGCAGTAGATGCGATGGATGCAGAATGCTGGGGAAAGCTGCTTTCCTCGATTGCACAGCGTGCCGCAGTTCCCGTCGGGGTTCATCTGGACCATTGTTCGGATACGGATATCATCAGACGTGCAGTTGACAGCGGATTTAGTTCGGTCATGTATGACGGGTCAAAACTTTCGTTTGAAAAGAACCGGGAGATCACACAGCAGATGGCAGAATATGCACATGCCTGCGGGGTGTTGCTGGAAGCAGAGCTTGGACAGGTGCCGTACAGTGACCTGGGAGAGACGGAGATACGGTATACTTCACCGGAGGAGGCTGCCGGTATATCATCTGAAACAGAGGCGGACTGGCTGGCTGTGTCTGTCGGAAATGTACACCGGCTTGTGGACCGTACGGTCACGATAGATTTTTCAGTGCTGCATCAGATACAGAAGGTTTGCCGGCTTCCGCTTGTCATTCATGGATCCAGCGGCGTTAGCAGCGGCGATATTAAAAGGCTGAAACATGAGCACATCGGTAAAATGAACTTTGGAACTGTTCTCAGAAAAGCTTTTTCTGATGCGCTGAGAATGGAGATGCAGGAACATCCGGAGGAATTTGACCGGCTGAAATTATTTGCGTATCCTGTCACCAGGGTAGAGCAGGAAGCATATCAGATTATCAGCATGCTGCAGGGCATACCAGATTTGAGCCGCGGCAAGTGCGGCGAAGGAGGAAAAAATGAGAATTCAGCAGAAAGAACCGTTTAAGACGGGGTATCAGGCAATTACAGAGCTTCAGGGGAAGCACAGTGATATGATGATGGATTTTGGCGTCTTAAAGCTAAAACCGGGTACAGAGTTTGAGGACGCGCTTATGCTGGAACGTGCGTATCTGTTACTGTACGGTGAGATAGAGGTCACGTTTGAAGGCAAGACGGTGCGGGCGAAGAGAAAGAGCTTCCTCGATGACGATCTGTGGTGTCTGAACGTCCCGGAAGGTGTAAAGGTGAAAATCACCGGTATTGCCGATGACAGTGAAGTGGCAGTGATGCGTACAGAGAATAAGCGGGGTTTTGAGTCTGCGGTCCGCTGTGGAGACGACATTGTAAAGGAGGTTCGGGGAAAGGGGTTTATGAATGAAGCCGGTACAAGAATTGTAAGGACAGCCCAGGACCACAGACTGACACCTGATTCAAATCTGATGCTCGGCGAAGATGTGCATTATCCAGGAAAATGGTCGGGATTTCCGTCCCACTCACATGCTCAGCCGGAGATTTATTTCTATAAATTTTATCCGGAAAATGGGTTCGGGCTTCTGAAACTGGGTGATGAGGGTATATTGCTGGAGCATAATGATACGGTGAAGATCATACCGGACAAAGTACATCCGCAGGTTGCGGCGCCTGGTTACGCCATGTATTATATCTGGGTCATCCGCCATCTGGATGGAAATCCATATCTGGGTCCTGATTTTGAGGAGCAGCACCTGTGGGTGGAAGAACCCGGTGCAGTGTACTGGCCGGATAAAAGTGAGGGAGGGACAGAAAATGTTTAATGAGGAATTTCATCTGGAACATCCGCTTAAATGGGGGATGGTCGGAGGCGGAAGAGGAAGTCAGATCGGCTATATACACAGGTGTTCTGCAGCGCGTGACCGTCTGTTCACGCTGACAGCGGGTGCCTTTGATGTCGATGAGGAACGCGGCAGGGAGTTTGGTGTGAATCTGGGTGTACCGCCTGAACGCTGCTATTCTGACTACAAGACAATGTTTGCCGGGGAGGCCAAACGTCCGGATGGGATAGAAGCCGTAACGATCGCAACGCCCAACGGAACGCATTATGAGATCTGTAAGGCTGCACTCAATGCGGGACTGCATGCAGTGTGTGAAAAACCACTGTGTTTTACAGGCGCGCAGGCGAATGAGCTGCTTGCACTGGCAGAGGAGAAAAACCGGATTATCGGTGTGACATATGGCTATACCGGGGCACAGATGATTCACCAGGCTAAAAACATGATTGCCCGCGGTGATCTGGGGGATATCCGCATTATCAACATGCAGTTTGCCCATGGATTTCACTCCGCAGAAGTCGAGAAGAACGACGCGGGGACGAAATGGAGGGTCAATCCGGCAACAGCGGGCCCGTCGTATGTACTGGGTGATGTGGGGACACATGCGTTGTATCTGGCAAAGGCGATGATACCGTCACTGGAAATCGAAGAACTGATGTGTAACCGGCAGAGCTTCGTAAAGAGCCGTGCCCCGCTTGAAGACAATGCATTTGTACTGCTGCATTTCAAGGGAGGAGCAGTTGGAAATCTCTGGGCGAGCTGTGTCAATGCCGGTTCCACGCACCAGCAGAAAATCAGAGTGGTAGGCTCAAAAGCCAGCGTGGAGTGGTGGGACGAGCACCCGAACCAGCTGCGTTATGAAGTGCAGGGACAGCCGGTACAGATCCTGGACAGGGGAATGGGATATCTGTATCAGGACGACGAGATGGTCACTCAGGACAGAATGGGGGGCGGACATGCGGAAGGCCTGTTCGAAGCCTGGGCCAATCTGTACCGCCGGTTCGGAACTGCGATGGACCGCGTGAACCATGGACAACGAGCCGGTGATGTGATGGATGACCTGTGGTTCCCCAATATCCGTGATGGTGTGCAAGGGGTGAAATTCATTGAAAGATGCGTCTGCTCCGCGGATCAGGGCAGTGTATGGGTGGAATACTAAAATACTGACAGAGAAGTGAAATACTTGATTTTCCTCCGGTCTTTGACTATATTGTACATATAGGAAGAGGACTGGAGGAAATTTTTATGCGTTTGGAAAAAATACAGCAAAAGTTAAAAGATATGCGGCTGGAATACCGGTATACGGAAGTGGACGGCTGCGGAAGCCTGGACTTTGACTACCGGGGAGTGGGATATCATGTCTGGGAGTTTGAAGACAATGGCTTCGGGGCTGAGACGAATGTGAGAAACGGCGGTCAGAGTGAAGATGTTCTGGGCGATTATGAGGAGGAGATCGTACGAATCCTGGATGCGTGGAAGTAAAACAGATATCATACAAAAACGGTCCCGGCCAGAGCGGGACTGTTTTTGTATATTGTCAAAGAGTTCAGACCATAGATTCATAAATCCTGACAACGTCTGACTCGGTAAGAGGAGCAAAACCTTCCAGGATACCGTTTCTGCCGTCGCCGAAGCAGGCGCGGTGAGCCATGGCAGGTATATCTTCTGCTTTTGCTCCCAGCTCGGAGAAATCACCGGGCATCCCGATGGAACCAAGGAACCGGCGAAATGCGTCAATTCCGCTGCGCGCCGTAGCCTCGGGGTGATCGAAATCCATCTGGCATCCCCATACGCGCACAGCAGCCTGAGCGAAACGCATGATATTGTGATGCATGTTGTATTCCATCACGGCGGGCATAACAACTGCAAGACCGGCGCCATGCGCGCAGTCGTATTCTGCTGACAGTTCATGTTCAATATTATGGCTGGACCAGTCCTGGGTTCTGCCTACACCGCAGGCGTTGTTGTGAGCCATCATGCCGGCCCACATGATATTGGCACGTGCATCGTAGTGGTTCGGTTCGGCGATCACCCTTGGTCCCTCATGGATCATTGTGAGGAGCAGGCCTTCCAGCAGGCGGTCGGTGGCTTCGACTTCCCTGGAAGTTGTCATGTAGCGCTCAAAAAGATGAGCCATGATATCCGTGATCCCACAGGCAGTCTGATATGGAGAAAGTGACTGCGTCAGTTCAGGATTCAGAATCGAAAAACGCGGGCGAAAAGCCTCGCCGGTTGCACCGCGCTTAAACATGCCTTTTTCATTCGTGATGACAGAGTCAGGAGAACCCTCACTGCCCGCCGCGGCGATGGTAAGAACGGTTCCGATGGGAAGTGCCTTAGTCACGGGCTTTCCCTGATAAAAATCCCAGAAATCTCCGTCATATACTGCGCCGGCTGCGATCGCCTTGGAAGAATCTATGGTGCTTCCGCCGCCGACAGCCAGTACGAAATCCACCTGTTCTTTGCGGCAGAGAGAGATTCCCTCGTACACAAGACCACTGCGCGGATTTGGCTGTACACCGCCCAATTCCACATAAGAGATATCTTCACGTTCCAGGGAAGCCTTGATACGGTCAAGAAGACCTGATCGTACGACGGAGCCTCCGCCGTAATGTAGCAGTACCTTGCTGCCGCCAAAGCGTTTTACGCATTCGCCGGCCTGTTCCTCACTCTGTCTGCCGAATACGAAATAAGTAGGGGCATAAAATGTAAAATTATCCATTGACTTCCTCCTTCTATCTTTGAAATAATTGATACTGACTTTAATTTTACTACAAATGACAGCTAAAAGAAATGAAAAATCATAAATAGGGGGGAGTTGCCTGAATTTACTGGATTTTATATCATGATAATCCTATAATAATAGACATAAAACAGATGATCCGCATGATGAGAGAACCAGATATAAAAGTGATTCTTCAGGGAATCGGCAAAAAACAGGAGGACACAGTATGATACAGGAAATATATGATTATGTAAAGCAGCTGCAGATGATTGACACGCATGAACACCTTCCGGCATATGAGCACATGCGGGAGAAAAATGACGTAATCACAGAATTTCTGGCGCACTATTTCAATGTCGATCTGGTAAGCGCAGGAATGTCCGGAAAAGAGTGTGCTGCGTTAAAGGGAAGTTCTTTGAACATTCTGGAGAAATGGGAAGTGCTAAAGCCATACTGGGAAGTCTGCCGCCATACCGGATATGGGCAGTCCCTGCAGATTGCAGCGCGGGAGATATATGGCATTGACAGCATCTGTGCAGAGACCATAGAGGCTTTAGATGCCGCATATCAAAAAGGTTTTGATGGAAACCATTACCGGACAGTCCTGAAAGAGAAGTCCAAGATAAAGGTGTCGATACTGGACACGTGGGGAGATGAAGGCTTTGACAGGGAATACTTTATTACTGCCAACAGGATTGATACGCTGATCCAGCCCCGGACGGGCAAGGATATGCTGGAACTGGAACAGGCTGCGGGAGTCTGCATATCCTCATTTGAAGATTATCTCAGCGCGTGTGAGATCCGCCTTAACCAGTATGATAAGGTCAGTCATATATTAAAGCTTGGCATTGCATACTCACGTTCGCTTGACTTTCTGCCGGCAACAAGAGCAGAGGCTGAGGCAGCGTTTCTGAAACTCCTCCGATCCGGGGGCGGATACATAGATAAGGAGGAACAGATATATTACTGTGATCCTGTTCTCACGAATTATCTGTTTCGTTTCATTACCGGTCTTGCACAGGAAAAGGGAATGGTCATGCAGATACATACCGGAATTCAGGAAGGGAACGGAAATATTCTTTCCAACAGCCGGCCGTCGCATTTGAATGAAATATTTCTGGAGTATCCGAAGATGAAATTTGACCTGTTTCACATCGGCTATCCCTATCAGAGTGAGCTTGGCGCATTGTGCAAGATGTTTCCCAATGTTTTTGTAGATATGTGCTGGGCGCATATCGTATCACCGGTTGCCGCCAGACAGATCTTAGACGAGTGGCTGGAACTGTTTTCTTTTTCCAAGATCAGTGGTTTCGGCGGGGATTATATGCTGATTGACGGTGTTTACGGACATCAGTTTATGGCAAGGAATAACATTGCCAGGGTACTTTCCGGGAAGGTGGAAGAAGGGCTGATGGATACAGAGCAGGCGTGCCGTATCGGCAAGGCACTTTTGTATGACAATCCGGCAAGGATATTCGGCATTGAAGAATGACATCGACTGTGTGAAGGACAGATGTTGTTGGGGAAAAGTTCCGAAACTGAGGGAAACATTTTGTGACAAACGTCAATTGTCAGGCGGCAGAATATGATATATAATGAACTCATACGATACGTGTGCGGACACGTTGGAGGCACTATGAAAATAACGATTAAAAAAATTGCGGAAGTGGCGGGTGTATCGAGGGGCACCGTAGACCGGGCGCTGAATCACCGGAGAGGAGTAAATCCTGAGGTTGCAAAACGGATTATCGAGATTGCCGATCAGCTGGGATATCAGCCGGATCTTGCGGCGAAAGGACTTGCGGCGAAACGATATGCTCCGAAGCGGATTGGAATTCTACTGTGTTCCGGAGGAAATCCCTTTTTTGACGAGGTGATGGAAGGGATCAGGGATGCACTGGATGAGCTGAAAGTGTTTGAAGTCAAAAGCTCCATGAAATTTACAAAAGGTTTTGATTTAAAAGATCAGTTGAAAAAGCTGGATGAATTCCGGCAGGAGGGAATAGACGGACTGGTGCTCACGCCGGTATATTCGGAACTCGTGGCTGAAAAGCTGAAAGAAATGAAGCGGGAAGGGATAACCGTTGTCACCATTAACACGGATATCGATGATTCGGACAGGCTGGCTTATGTGGGCTGTGATTACGTTAAAAGCGGGAAGGCTGCCGCAGGACTGCTGGGCATGATGGATTCAGGAAAAGAAGAACGCGTCATATTAGTTGTGGGGTCCCAGATGGTGCTGGCACAGGCGGAGCGGTTAAAGGGCATCTTTGATACACTCAGAGATGGTTACAAAAATATCAGGGTGACAAGGATTATTGAAAATAATGAGGATGATGAAACTTCCTACCGGCTGATCAGGGAGGCACTGCAGGAAGATCCCGGTCTTATGGGAATCTGTTTTGCAGGTGCAGGACAGGAGGGCGGTCTCCGGGCGATCAAAGAATCGGGACGGGGAGGCAAACTCCGGGTTATCACCTATGATCTGACGGAGGTGGTCAAAGGATACCTGAGGGATGATGTGGTTTTTGCGACGGTGTGCCAGGAACCGTATAAGCAGGGCTATCTTGGGGTTGATATTCTGGGAAAATATCTGCTGACCGGCAAACATCCTGTAGAGCCATGTGTATATATGCATATTTATATAGCAACGAAGTATACCGTATAGATTTTTCTCTTTACAACGTGTAAAGAGAAAAAAATATGATATAAACGTGTGCGAACACGACAAAGTAATAAAAGTGAGGAGGAAATGTCTAAAGGATCAATAAAAAAAGAAACAGGAGATGAAATATGCTGTGTTCTTATGACACAGTTAAAATTAAACAGCAATCGTGTGCGAACACGAAAACAAAATGTGAAAAGGGAGGAATCACAATTATGACATCAAAGGAAAGAGTAAACTGCGCGTTTGCGCATAAGCAGCCGGACAAAGTACCGATGGATATTGGAGGAATGTCGTGCTCACAGATGCATGTGACAAATGTAGCAAAATTGCGCGAATATTACGGGCTTGAGAAGCGGCCGGTCAAGACATGGGACGTGTTCAGCATGGTTGGCCTGATTGAAGATGACCTGAAGGACGCCATGGGTGTGGACGTTGAATTTATCAAATCATATGGGGGTATGTTTGGTTTCAAGGACACGGGTAAGTGGAAAGAAATGAAATACATGGGCGTGGACCTGCTTGTTCCGGAGAGATTTGAATACAGTGACGACGGAAAAGGCGGATTGTACGTGTACCCGCAGGGAGACAGAAACGCTCCCCCGAGCGGACATATGCCGGCAGGCGGCTTTTATTTTGACAACATCGAGCGTGAGAAACCGATTGATGAAGACAACATGAATGTGGAAGACAATCTGGAAGAATTCCAGGCAGCTTCTGAGGCCGAGCTGGAATACTACCGCAGGGAAGTGGAAAAATACCGGGACAGCACGAGAGCGGTAGTTCTGGATGTGGGGGGCTCAGCACTGGGGGATGCTGCATTTGTGCCTGGTCCGGGACTCAAGGACCCGAAGGGAATCCGCACCGTTACCGGCTGGATGACCGCTCCGCTTTTGTATCCGGAGTATACCGCGGAAGTATTCGACCGTCAGAGCGACATGGCGATCGAAAACTGGAAAAAGTTTTATGAGATTGTAGGGAGTATCGCAGATGTTGTGTTTATATGCGGGACAGACCTGGGCAATCAGAGATCACGTATGTGTTCAGCCGATACCTACGAGGAGTATTACCATCCTTATTACCAGAAAATGAATAACTGGATCCATGAGAATACGAATTGGAAAACACTGAAACACACTTGTGGTGCGGTATTCGATGTTATCCCTCAGCTGATTGAGAGTGGATTTGATTCTGTGAATCCGGTTCAGTGTTCTGCGGCGGGCATGGACCCTGAAAGGCTGAAAGCCGCATACGGGGATGACATGCTGTTCTGGGGTGCCGGAGTTGACACACAGAGAGTACTCCCGTTCGGTACACCGGAGGAGGTGAGAGAGCAGGTTCTGAGACGCTGTGAAGTTTTCTCAAAAGACGGAGGTTTTATCTTTGGAGCCATCCACTGTATTCAGTGCAACACGCCTCGGGAAAATATCATTGCCATGATCGATGCACTGCATGAATTTAATGGTGATAAATAAAAGAAACACGAATGAAGAAAGAGGAATGACAAGATGTATGGAGTGAGGAAGAAATTATGGATGGAAATAAAACTGTAGAATTCAGGGCACAGAAGAGGCCTCTTTTGAAAAGAATAACCAGTACGTCCGAGTTCAGCGTCTTTGTTGCACTGGTTATATTGATTATTGCGATGAGCTTTGCAAGTCCGGTGTTTATGACGCCTACTAATATTTTTAATGTGCTCAATCAGATATCGCGCTACGGTATTATCGCGGTGGGGATGAGCCTGATCATTATTTCCGGCGGTATCGACCTGTCGGTAGGATATGTTGTCGGGATAACGGCATGCTACTGTGCATACTTCAGTTCCGAAGCCGTGAATATGCCGTGGCCGGTAGTTCTGATCGTTATCCTGCTCATGGGAGCGGCGATTGGTCTGGTGAATGGTCTGATTGTTACCAGGCTGAATATCGTTCCCTTCATTGTGACACTTGCGATGGGAAAAATCCTGTCCGGTGCCACACTGCTGCTCACGCAGGGACGGCCGATATTTTTTAACTCATACTTATCCCTGCTGGGCGGCGGCTATATCGGAGCCGTGCCGGTTGCCGTAATTGTCATGTTCCTGGCGGTTGTTGCGGGGACGGTATTTACAACAAAGACGCTGACCGGACGCAATATCTATGCGATCGGCAACAATGAGCGGGCTGCCACACTTTCCGGTATTAAAGTAAACAAGCTGAAATGCCTGACATACGTCATCACCAGCACGCTGTGTGCACTCTGCGGGATCATTGTTGCAGGAAATCTGGGGAGTGCAGACGCGGCACTGGGGAAAAACTATGAAACGGATGTTATCGCAGCTGTCGTCATCGGCGGCGTTGCCATGAGCGGCGGTGAAGGTACGGTATGGGGCTCACTGATCGGTGCTGCTATTATGGGTATCCTGAAGAATGCGTTTGTCCTGCTGGGGGTTTCCGCGTACTGGCAGTCTATCGTGATTGGAATCGTGATTGTTGCCGCGGTAGCGCTCGACAGTTTCCGAACGGCGTCTGCCGAGAAGGTACACAAAGAAAATGCAGAGAGAATCGCAAAAGAATCTGCAAAGCAGGCAAAGAATAAATGATCATGACCTGTAACAGACATACTCTCATGTACAATACCCGAAAGGGCTTGTAAATACATGTAAAGCGAATGAGAAGGAGGAAAACAATGAAAAGAAATTTAGCACTTTTACTGGCACTCGTAATGGTATTGATGACCTGTTTTGCGGGCTGTTCTGCAGAACCCCCAAAGTCCGGGGAAGCAAAGAAAGCGGAGGAAACCCCTGCTGCCGGAGGCGACACAGCAGATACCCAGGAGGAGGAAAAGGCAGATACAGCCGATACATCCGGCGGTGATGCCGCGGAACCTGCAGCATTATCTGCAGACCTGCAGACGATCTACGACAAACTGACGCACAAACCGGTGGCAAACGACACAGGAAAAGAATTCAGGATTGCAGTGCTGTGTGTCATGAACAATTCGTTCTGGTACGATGTTGTCAACGGAATCGAAGAGATTACCCAGCTGATGGCGGACCCCTCCTACAACTGTACGGTTGACATGGTTACGATCGAAGGCCATGAAGGGCAGTTGTTTGCAGAGGCGATTGATAACTGTGTGACCATGCAGTATGATGCGATCTGCACCGTAGGTACTTCGGAAGCCATCATCCCGGCTGTGGACAGAGCTACCGCGGCAGGAATTCCAGTTTATACGTTTAACTCTGATGTTGCAGACTCCAGCAGAGTCTGCTTCACGGGACAGGACCTGTATGCAGCAGGTGTCAAGGCAGGCGAAACGATTGTGGACCTGATTGACGGCAAAGGCAAAGTGGCAATCATCACCGGTTATTTTACGGTACCCGCTCATGAAGACCGCCGCCTGGGAGCCATGGAAGTATTTGATAAGTATGATGAGATCGAGATCGTAGGAGAAGTTGAGAACCATGATTCCAATGATGAAGGTTACACCTATACAAAGGACTTCCTCACAGCAAATCCTGATCTGGCGGCCATCTATATCACGGCAGGAGGCCAGCAGGGTGTAACAAAGGCACTGGATGAGATGAATATCAAAGGCGAAGTGAAAGTTGTAATGTTTGACTTCATGGAAGAGGTTATCGATGCCCTTTATGATGGCAGCGTTCAGGCGACCATCGGACAGGACCCATATGCTCAGGGCGCAAATCCTGTATGCCTTGCTTACAATCAGCTTGTAACAGGCACACCGGAAGTGGAAGGCAATGACTTTACAAATCTGGACGTTGTAACGCCTGATAATGTCGCAGAATACTTCCCGAGATAACAGGTATCAAATAATAGCTGCTGCCGGTCCCGTGACACGGACCGGCAGAAAAATATGTTCGAATAGTTTGCCGGATATAAATAAAATGAAAAACTGATTTTACAAACCTTACGGGAGGATCAGTATGAGTCAGAAAGAAATCTATAAGATCAATGGAATCACGAAAGAATTTCCAGGGGTAAAAGCTCTGGACAATGTGGATTTGGAAATACGCGAAGGCGAGATACATGCGATCGTCGGTGAAAACGGTGCGGGTAAATCGACTTTGATGAACATACTCTCCGGAGTCTATACGCCCACTGAGGGGGTCATAGAATTTGACGGACAGCCGGTCAAGCTCAGAAATCCTCTGGATGCGCAGCGTATTGGCATTGCCATGATACATCAGGAGCTGTCGCTGTCCGGGGCACTTAGCATTGCAGAAAATATTTTTCAGGCACGTCTTCCCAGGGGAAAGCTGGGGCTGCTTGATAAGGACAAACTGATGCAGGACAGTCTGAAATATCTGCACGAAGTGGGGCTTGACGGAATGGATCCGAATACGAAAGTCCGTGACATCAATGTTTCCCAGCAGCAGCAGGTTGAAATCGCGAAGGCACTGTCTGTGAATTCAAAGGTTCTGATTCTCGATGAACCAACCTCGTCGCTGACTGCAGGGGAGGCAAACAGGCTGCTTGGAATTATGCAGGAACTGAAGTCCAAGGGGATAACCATGCTGTTTATCACCCACAAGCTGGACGAGGTTATGCGTGTCAGTGACAGATTTACCGTTTTTCGGGACGGTTGTAAGATCGGTACCTGTATAACGGCGGAATCTACAATGGAAGATATGATCACTATGATGGTAGGGAGACAGTACAGTAAAAAATATGTCAGGGACCATTATATGACGGACTATTCCAGTGCCAAACCGATACTGGAAGTTGAAAATCTGAATGTTCCGACCAAAGTTTTTGATATGAACTTTAAACTTTACGAGGGCGAGATCCTTGGAATCACCGGACTTGTCGGTGCAGGACGAAGTGAGGTACTGCAGAGTGTTTTCGGTGCCGATAAGCGGGACAGCGGAATCATCAAAATAGACGGAAAACAGGTCCCCGTCAAAAATACACTGGACGCCATTAAAAATGGTATGGGGCTCGTGCCGGAGGGCAGAAAACAGCAGGGAATACTCTCAAAGCTGTCTGTCAAGTCTAATGTTTCTGTCGTTAACCTGCGTTATATCAGAGGAAAACTGGGGTTTCTCAGTAAAAAGCTGGAAGAAGAGAAAGTAAAGGAATATGCAGCGAGACTGAGTATCAAAACACCGACGCTGGAACAGAAGATTACAAAGCTGAGCGGGGGAAATCAGCAGAAGGCGATCATTGCCAGATGGCTGATGAACAATCCCAGGATCCTGTTTCTGGACGAACCGACACAGGGGATTGATGTGGGGACTAAAACAGAGATCTATAAGATTATTGATTCACTCGCCAAAATGGGGCTGAGCATCATTATGGTATCCTCTGAGATGGTCGAGAACATTTCCCTGTGTGACCGGATTATCGTCATGTATGAGGGGCGGGTGACTGGTGAGGTCATGCATTCAGAAGCGGCGGAGGACAGAATCATGACGTATGCCTCCGGTCAGGCGGATGCAGTGTCGTAGGACGATAAAAGCGAAATGCAGACGAAACGCTGTATTTCGCTTTTTATAATGTCAGAAAGAGGCTGTTAAATATTTCAGGTTGTCGTTCGGTTTTTGAACCGTTATAATGAGACAGGCTCTCTTTTTGGTGCATGAAAAGAGAGGAAAAAACCAGATAAAACGATTAGAATAACAGTATGAAAAGGAGCAGACAGTATGGATTGGATAGAACGTCTTAATGAGACAATGAGGTATATTGAAGAGCACATTACAGAGGAACTGAATTATGCCGAGGCGGCGAAGACAGCCTGCTGTTCAGTATATCATTTTCAGAGGATGTTTGCCTATATGGCGGGGATTCCGCTCTCCGAATACATTCGGCGAAGAAGAATGTCGCTGGCAGCTGCGGACTTGCTGAAAAACAGTGATGAAAAGATAGTAGATCTTGCCCTCAAATATGGCTATTCATCCCCGACAGCTTTCAACAGAGCGTTTCAGAGTGTTCATGGAGCCGCACCTTCTGCCGTACGCAGGGGTGGATGCTCTGTAAAGGCATATCCGCCTGTCAGCTTTAAAATTACAGTCAGGGGAGTAGAAGAGATGAATTATCGCATTGAAAAAAAAGAGTCTTTCCGCATCATCGGAGTGTCACAGCCTTTGCACAGGGAGATTGAAAAGAATTTTGCCATAGTTCCGCAGATGTGGGAGAATGCGGCGGGCGACGGTACGGTGCCGAAACTGGCAGGTATGATGAATCAGCAGCCGATGGGGCTGTTGGGCGTCAGTGCCTGCGGTGATACAGAAGAGTGGAGATATTTTATCGCTGTTTCCAGCACACAGCCGATCGATGAATCGATGGAGGAATACGAGGTGCCTGCTTCTACATGGGCGATTTTCTCAGGTTCAGGAACTAATAAGTCCATACAGGAACTGGAGCAGCGCATTGTGACAGAATGGCTCCCAACATCCGGCTATGAATATGGAAATGCGCCGGATATCGAAGTTTATCTGAATCCGGATCCGAACAATGCACAGTATGAAGTGTGGATACCTGTTGTTAAACAATCATAATCTATAAAACCTGTAAAACGGCGCAGCTTTTTCAGCTGCGCCGTTTTGTATCGGTTTCTTCTGCTGGCAGGATAAACGGAGAGGGGGCACCCGTGAACAACAGTGTCAGACCGTGCATTGCCCTTGTACAGGCGATATAGAGCAGACTGCGGTCATAATCGGAGCCGTATGTCAGGCTGTCAGTATCCGGAACAATGACCTCGTCAAACTCAAGCCCTTTCGCCATCTGTATGGAAGTGATGGTTATGCCGGTTGTAAAACCCGTACTCTCCGGAGTGAGCAGCTGTATATTCCCTTCATGGCACAGAATATCGTACAATTCCCGTGCGCCGCTGTCTGTTTTTGTTATTATGCCGAGCGTTGCATGCTTACCGTACATAAAAGCACAGATTGCTTTTTTTATACGCTGTATTTCCTCCTGTCTGTCAGCACAGGAGGCCACATCAGGGATATCACCATGCCGTTCTATGGGTTTCAGTGTGTGAATACCACCGATATATTTTGCAAACGTCATGATCTCATAAGTGGAACGGTAGCTTTGACTGAGTTCTACATATTCAGCCCCGTCATAGATTTGCCGGAGGTCTGATAAGGTATGGCGTCGGTATGGACTCAGGGACTGTCCAAAATCACCCAGTATCGTTTTGGGGCATGAGAACAGCAGATTAATCACGGTATACTGGATAGGAGTATAATCCTGCATCTCGTCGATGACCAGATGCTTTGTGACCTGACTCTTTTTTAAACCTTCGAAAGCAGCCTGGATATACAGAAATGGAAATACATCTGCCCATTCCAGCGTTTTTTTAGCGGGCATCATGAACATCCGGGGGAGGTTCAGGCTGCGGTAAAAATCTTTATATATGGCCAGAGAATTTTTAACTGTAAGCATAGCGGTAAGGCTTTTCAAAATCATCCGGGGGCTCGGCAGATCATCCTCCATGATGTTTTCTGATTCAAAACGATGATAGATGTCATCTGCAGTCATGGAGAGCCGCTGTTTTACAGGAAAACTGCGATAGGCATAAAAGCGTTTGAAAATCCAGCCGGCATCTGCCGTGAAACCGCCGAAGGAATAGTCGCGCGGTTTAAAGATACGATCTGGAAGCTGTGCTATGTACGCGTTCATGAGCTCCACAAACTTTCCGGTGGATTTAAAGCACACTCTCTGCGCCCGGTTTTCATCCTGTATTTCCAGCGGGCCACTGTCCGGTTCAAAAAGAAGATTTTGTTTTAGCTGTATTTTTGCAATATCAGCAAAACTCAGTTCAAATATTGGTTCTTCACCGAGCTCTGGTATAACACCTGCGATATAATCACTGAAGACTTTATTGGGCGACAGTATGGTCACATTTTGTGATTTCAGCTGGTTTCTAAAACGATAAAGGAGGAATGCAATCCGGTGCAGTGCAATCGATGTTTTTCCGGATCCTGCTACCCCCTGAATGATCATTGTCTTTGCATGTTCATTCCGTATGATCTGGTTTTGTTCCCTCTGTATGGTGGCAATGATCGACTTCATTTTCTCGTCGGACGTATGTGCAAGTTCTCTCTGCAGAACGTCATCCTGTATATTAGCAGAACTTTCAATCACATACTCCATCACACCATCAGTGATTTTAAACTGCCGTTTCCTTGTGAGGGTACCCTGAACCCGGCCGGCAGGGGAATCATAGCCGGCAGGTCCCGTCTCATAATCGTAAAACATACTGGAAACTGGAGCCCTCCAGTCAAAGATCAACAGTTCATTTTTATGGCTGAAGGTAAATCGTCCGATGTAACAGGGGACGGGAGACGGACTTTTACTTTCAAAAAAATCGATGCGGGCAAAATATGGTGACTCCTTCATTCTGGCCAGAGTATCACGGGTTCTGACGGCCAGCGAACCTGTATGATCCGTCTGCCTGAGGAGCAGCTCGTTCTGAAACATCTCATTGGGATCGATTTCTCCCCGGTTTTCAACCATATATCGCTTGGTATCCATGTACTCCCGGTCTATCTTCCGTACATCAGCCCCGGCATTTAACAATGCCTCATCCAGCCTGCAGCTGATACTGGCGAGATGCGTGATTTCATCAGGGAATAACATGGTACCGCCGGGCTTTTTCTGGTCACTCATGGCTGTCCTCCTTTGGCAAAATAAAGCGTTGGGTGGGATATCCATATTCGACTAACAGCTCAGCTTCCGCAAATCCCAGCCCCTTGATTTCGCTGCGGTGCCCGGTATCAGCCCGATCGCCTTCCCGGAACGTCGTGATACTGATGTTCTTACCCATCAGCAATTCATTCATCACTTTATCAAGGAATGCCCGCGGTATTCCTCTCTTTCGGTAGAGTGGATGACTTCCCATAAAATCAATGCTTCCGGTTTCAGATGAGAAAAGCATGATTCCGATTGCGGTATCGCCGTCTTTTAAGATCAACGCCTGTTTTGTAACGATTTTTTCACGCAGGATGCGGACATAATCATTTTCGCAGAGACCGGGGAAACCGCCGATCACGAGCCGCACCAGCTCCATCCAGCATGAAATATCCTCCTCAGTGGCAAACCGGATATCCCATACGGCCTTTCCTTTTTGATTCAGCATTTGATAATTTCCTTTCAATTCAAACCTGAGCTGCAGCGGGTAAAATTTTTCATTTTCCCTGTATTTGCCTGGGGGTAATTTGTACATAGCGGTAAATATATTTGTAAACGCCTGCTGGCTGTCATATCCGGCAATCAGTGAGATATCAAGAATCGGTTTATCTGAAAAAACGAGGAGTTTTGCAGCTTCCGTCAGCTGACGTCTTTGCAGATACTCATGTATGGTTAGTCCAACTGTTCCGGTAAACATGCGGTGCAGGTGGTATTTGGAATAATGTGTCGCACTGGCTACCCGGTCCAGATCCGGCTTTTCTGCCAGATGAGCCTCAAGATAGTCGATGACCGGTATGATCTTTTCAATAGTTTGGTTCGGCATAATGTTTTCTCCTTTCGCATCCCTATTATATCCGAATTCTACTGAAGCCTTTTAATAATTCTTGCTGTTTTATCAGAAAATTGTCATGATAAAAATATCGTATCAGAGGAGGTGGCTTGATGCCGTTCGGCAAATAAGTCCGGAACAATCGCAATGGTATCTGCTTTTCTTTTTATCAATATCAGTTTAACTCTTTATGAAGATGTACAGCCATCAGTATTGTTACAATGGCAGCGATCAGATCAGCGGCCGGCTGTGCGTAAAGAACACCACTGATTCCCCAGATCATGGGGAGAATCAGAATAATGGGGACGAAGCAGATTCCCTGTCTGCAGGCACCGAGGATAAAGCCCCCTTTTGCCTTTCCAAGAGCGAGAAAAAGCGAGGAGTACACGGTATAAAAACCAAAAAGCAGGAAGGATAAACCATTCGCTCTCAGTGCTTTTTGACCGACAGTGATCATTTCTGTATCCCCTTTGGTAAACCATGATATGACTGTGGTGGAAAATGATGCCATTATGAGACCGAAGACGGCGCAGAATACCGTTGACCAGATGATGGAGGTCTTGACTGCTTCGTGTAAGCGCTTATAGTTTTTTGCTCCATAGCTATATCCGGCGATCGGCTGAAAACCTTTCATGAATCCAAACACCATCAGACTTCCCATGGATATGATTCTTGTCACGATTCCCATTCCGGCAATGACAGAATCCCCGTATTCCCTTGCCCTCAGATTGACGAGTGCAATCGACAGACTTGTCAGCAACTGAAATACCAGTGTAGGAATACCGATTTTCAGAATTTCTGATAATGTCTGCCTGGAAAAACAACATCGTTTAAAACGGAAGCTGAAGACACTTTTTTTTCTGCGCACATAGCCAAGGTATACCAGCGTGGAAACTGCCTGTGAAATAGCGGTGGCGACTGCTGCACCGGCAATCCCCAGATTAAGAACGTAGATAAAGACCGGATCCAGTATGATATTCAAAACGGCACCTGTCAGCAGTGCACACATCGTAGTCTTTGCAGCCCCCTCACTTGTCACGATATTATTCATTGTCACATTAAAGATATTAAAGATGGACGAAATGATATAAATTCCCGCATAAGTTAACGCGTGAGGCAGGATACTATCGGTTGCGCCCAAAAGTTTCAGAATCGGAGTCAGGAAGATCATGTTAAGTATAATGACTACCGCTCCGACGATCAGGCTGCTGTACAGGGCTGTGCTTGCGGTTCGGTCGGCTGTAGCGTTTTCACCGCGCCCTAACAATCGGGAGATGCAGGACGCAGCCCCGTTTCCAAATAACAGTCCCAGTCCCACAATCACCTGCCCAAGCGGAAAAGTGACAGTAATCGCGCCGACCTGACTCGTTCCAAGTCCCCCGACAAAATATGCATCTACCAGGTTATACAGTGCATTGATCATCATGCCAATCATGGTGGGAAGGCCCATTGCCAGCAGTGCTTTTGGTATGGGGACGTTTCCCAGCAGTTCTATTTTTTTGTTCTGTTCTTCCATAAGTCAAACCCCTTTCCTGACTAAAGATATAAAATATAATACTATAAATTATAGTATATTGACAACGGACAATATAATACTATAATTTATAGTATATGTCAAGCGAAAAAGGAGGACACGATGGCAACCATTGATTTGATCGTATTAGGAATATTGAAGAAAGAATCACTTAGTGCCTATGATATTCAAAAACTGGTTGAGTACCGCAATATCTCAAAGTGGGTAAAAATCAGTACGCCCTCGATCTATAAAAAAGTTATTCAGTTGGAAAACAGGGGGTATATCAAAGGAAATACTGTTAAGGAGGGCAAAATGGCGGAGAAGGCGGTCTATACTCTGACGGAGGAGGGAGAAAAGCAATTTAAAAAGCTAATGCTTCAGATTGCATCGAAACCAATTCATATGTTTCTGGATTTTAATGCCGTGATCGTAAATCTGGCCAGTGTGACTCCTGAGGAACAAAGAGCTTGCCTGACGAACATAGAGGACAATGTAAAAGTTATGAAAACGTACATGGAAGAAAATATCCGTCTGAAAGAACATGTAACTGACATTCCGGAGACCGGAAGGGCGGTGTTACAGCAGCAGTATATACTGGCAGAGGCAATGGAAGCCTGGATCGCATCGCTGAGAGAAAGCTTTGAAAATCAGAGGTGATAAGGAATGCGGCATCTCTTTGCTTCAGAAATATCTGCGGGGGCGCTGCCGTGACAGAAGATGACGTATAATTTCTGACAGGAGGTAAAGAGTCTGCCACGGAGGATCCGTGTTGACAATACTTTAAAATGGATATATAATGACTGAATACAACGAAATAGTCAAAAAGGGGTGGCTTGTTTGCCAAAATGTTATTCGGATCAGGAAAGAGCATATATCGTGAAGAGGCTGAAGGAAGAGGCGGCAAAATGCCTCTCCCAGTATGGAGTCCGGCATACGACGGTGGATGAACTCGTAAAGCGTGTTAAGATTCCCAAAGGAACATTTTATCTCTTTTATAAATCCAAAGAACTGCTGTTATTTGATGTTATACTGGAACAGCATGAGCTGATTGAGCAGGAGATTTTCCAGGCAGTCAGCAGTATTGAGCCCGACAGACTTACAGCAGATCAGTTGACGGATATGCTGCTGAGGATTTATACAATCGCTGCAGAGGCACCTGTTCTGAGAATGCTCAATTCTGATGAGGTGGAGATTCTGGCGCGCAAACTGCCTGAGGATGTTGTGGAAGCGCATCTGGGGCACGACAGTACCATGAGTGAAAAATTGTTGTCCATGCTTCCTGTAAAAACTGGAGTGGATGCAAAGGCATTGGGTGCGGCATTTCGTGCCATCTACATGGCAACATTGCATAAAGAAGAGATCGGTGAACCGTATTATGAGGGCGCACTGCGATACCTCATTCGCGGGTTAGTCGTACAGTTACTGTAAATCAGTCCGGCAGTTTATATTGCCGGACTACAAAAAAATCATATTTTGACTATTTAATTCTAAATGGTCAAATAGTCTGGAGAGGATTATGATTGAAGTGAGGAACCTTTCTTTCAGCTATACGAAGAAGCCATTTATAACCGACCTGAACTTTTCTGTCGGAAGAGGAGAAATTTTCGGCTTTTTGGGTCCATCCGGTGCGGGGAAAAGTACGTTGCAGAAAATATTGATCGGAATGCTCCCTGACTACCATGGGAGCGTGGTGGTCAATGGAACAGAGTGCAGACACCGGGGGAGTCATTTTTATGAGGACGTCGGGGTGGACTTTGAATTTTCCACCATGTATGAAAAACTTACGGCAAAAGAGAACCTCCGTTTTTTTGGATCTCTGTATGAAAAACAGCCGCGTTCAATTGATGAGCTTTTATCTGCGGTAGGACTAGAGCGAGAGGGAGGTAAGCGCGTATCGGAATATTCCAAGGGAATGAAAGCACGGCTGAACTTTATAAAAGCCCTGCTGCACGATCCCGTGCTGCTCTGCCTTGATGAGCCTACAAGCGGGCTGGACCCGGCGAACAGCCGTGTCATGAAAGATTTGATCCGCAGGGAGAAAGAGCAGGGGAAAACGATTCTGCTCACCACGCATAATATGCAGGACGCCGCGGAGCTGTGTGACAGAGTGGCATTCATTGTAAATGGTAAGATCATGGCGCTTGACAGCCCTCACAGTCTGATCATGTTAAGGGGAGCTGCAAGGGTAGCGTATACCTGGACTGAACATGGGGAACACCAGGCGGAGTGCCCGCTTGACGGGCTGTCTCAGGATAAAAGATTACAGACGCTGATCAGGGAAAATCGTCTGCAGTCGATTCACAGCAGTGAACCTACGCTGAATGATATATTCATCGATATAACGGGGAGGACACTGGTATGAGACTATGGAGCCTGACATTGTGGGATATGCGTTTTCAGTTTAAATATGGCTTTTATTTTCTATATGCTATTCTGACGGTATTTTACGTCGCAGTATTGTCTGCGATGCCGGAATCATGGCAGGAAAAAGTGGCTCCCATTCTGATTTTTTCCGACCCGGCAGCGATGGGCCTGTTCTTTATGGGGGCGATCATTCTGCTTGAAAAAAGTCAGAGAGTCTCTTTGGCTTTCGCCGTTATGCCGGTTCGTGCCATGGAATATGTGGCGGCCAAGGTACTCTCTCTGAGTGTGATATCTGTGGCTGTGGCAGCAGTGCTTGCAGCAGCAGCAGATACGGTTACAAGATCTGTTGTGCTTGCAGGAACTGCGGTATCATCGGTGATTTTTACACTTCTGGGAATTATTGTGTCGACGAAAATAAACAGCCTTAATCAGTTCATACTCTGGATCATGCCGGTTGAGCTTATCAGCTTCCTTCCGGCAGTACTGCATATACTGGGAATTACAACGGATGTACTGCGGTACTATCCTGCGGTCATCTGTATGAACATGATGGACGGGTATATACCTTCGGCAATGGAAATACTGATTCTTGCAGTGCTGACCGGGGTACTCCTGTCTGCGGCGCAAAGCTGTGTGCTGAAAATGTGGAGAAATGCATGAGGGGTGAATTATGAAAGCGATAAGGTTGTGTTTCATACAGATGATTCGTTTTATAAGGCGTGATATGATGCTGTTTGCCGCGTGTTTTGCCCCGGTTCTTTGCGGGCTGTTCTTTAGATTCGGAATGCCTCTGCTGGAGGAGGTGCTCACGGGCTGGCTTGCCAGACCAAGTGTGTTTACCCCGTACTACGGACTGCTGGATATGTTTTTTTCCATGCTGTCTCCGGTTATGTTTTGCTTTGTGGCTGCGATGGTAGTTCTGGAAGAAACAGATGACCATATCGCAGGTTATCTGTTTATCACAACGCTGGGAAGGAAAGGGTATCTGGCGTCCCGGCTTGGCGTACCAGCTGCGATCGCGTTTGCCGTCACACTGGTTCTTCTTCCGGTTTTCAGACTGACAGAGCTTTGCATGTGGGAGATCCTGTTTTTAAGCGCCGGAGGGGTACTGCAGGGCATCATTATCGCACTGCTGATCGTCTCGGTGTCATCAAATAAGCTGGAAGGACTGGCAGCGGCAAAATTGTCGACGCTTATGACGCTGGGTGCTTTGGTGCCTTATTGTGTTCCGGATCATATACAGTATCTTTTTTCACCGCTTCCCTCTTATTGGATTGGAAAAGCAGTCTGTGACCAGTCAGTCATCTGGATGTTGCCGGCAGTTGTCTCATCTCTGGGGTGGATCGGGGTTATGATGAGAAGATTTCTGAGAAAACTGGCGTGAATTATGGAATTAAATAGCAGCTGGCTGAGAAATACTAATGTAATGATGCCTTCTGCATAAATTTTCCTGTTGTTAATTCTTTGTAAGTGATATACTATATATGGTGTGATAAATGGAAAAAAACACAAAATATGGAAATATGAGACTTGAACGTTATAACAGGAGGATGTAGATGAATGTAAGAAAGCGAAGCGGAAAGGTTGTTCCTTTTAACGCGGATTTTATATCGAGGGCGATTGCGCTTGCTTCGGCTGCGGCGGGAGAGATGGATCAGCCTATGGTGCAAAAAGCTACTGAGCTTACGGTGAGCAGACTGAAAGATATGGAAACGGACGTCTTAGATATAGAAAAAATCCAGGATACGGTGGAGGAGACGCTGTTTGAACAGAAATACTATAAAACGGCAAAAGCATACATTTTATACCGAATAGAGAAGGATAAAGAACGTGCCGGCGGGAGCTGGGAAGACGGGCTTTTGGACAGAGAGTTTTTGAGCACTTATAAACATGCACCGAACCCTATGGAACAACTCGGATCTTTCGTATACACCCGTACTTATTCCAGATATCTGCCTAAGTTTGGACGGCGTGAATTCTGGTGGGAGACGGTGCGGCGTGCCGTAGAGTATAACTGCTCATTGGCACCCACTTCAAAAGACGAGGCCAGGAAGCTGTACGATAATATTTATCATCTGCGTCAGTTTTTATCGGGACGGACACTCTGGGTTGGAAATACCCCTGTAGCAGATGCCTATCCCATGGCAAATTACAACTGTGCATTTGAGGTGATTGATGATTTCAGTGCCTATCATGATCTGTTTTATCTGCTGATGGTAGGAAGTGGCGTGGGAGTGAGGGTATTGAAAGAAGATGCCGAAAGACTTCCAAAGATCCGCACGGATATTGAGATACTGCACAAGGCATACGACGGCTGCCCGCCACAGGACCGCCTGGAATTTACAGATCTGACTTTCACTAAGGACACGGCAGTTCTGTCTGTCGGTGATTCAAAGGAGGGGTGGGCTCAGGCTCTGAGTCACTATTTCGATATACTGAGTAATCATGAATACAGTAAAATACGGGAGATTGTGGTAAATTATGATTCGATCCGTCCCAGAGGAGAAAGATTGAAAACCTTTGGAGGGACAGCCAGCGGTCATGAGTCTATGATGGCAATGCTGGGAAAAATACACAGGGTAATACGGGCTGCCGGGGACAGAGATAAGGCTGCACGGACACAGCTGCAGCCCATCGACCTGCTGGACATCGCCAATATTATCGGTGAAAATGTAGTCTCCGGAGGAGTACGGAGGACATCAGAGATTGGTCTTATAGATGCAGACGATCAGGTGTGTATCAAAGCAAAGAGCAATCTGTACCGCCAGATCAACGGACGGTGGGAGCTGGATCAGTCCATCGCCCACAGACAGATGAGCAACAATTCGATCTATTATAAGAAAAAGCCATCCAGAGAACAGCTTCACTGGCATATGCAGCAGATGCGCTACTCCGGGGAACCGGGATGGATCAATGAGGAGGCCGGAAAGAAGCGCCGGCCGAATTTTAACGGATGCAACCCGTGCGGGGAAGTACTTATGGACAGTCACGGACTCTGCAATCTGACGACACTGAATGTCATGGGATTTGTTCGGGATGGTAAGCTGGATGAGCAGGCATTGCTGGAGGCACAGAGGCTGTCAGCCAGAGCCGGATACCGCATGACCTGCCGTGACCTGGAGATACACCGCTGGAATACTGTACAGAAAAGAGACCGCCTTTTGGGCTGTTCGATGACTGGGTGGCAGGATATGGTCAACGCTACGGGGATGTCTGTGGAAAATCAAAGGAAGCTTCTTGATAAACTTCGCAGAGAAGCTCATGAAGCGGCAGAACAGCTCGCCGACAGACTGGGCACCGGAAAACCGCTGCTGGTGACAACCATCAAACCGGAGGGGACGTTGTCCCTGCTGCCGACAGTTTCAAGCGGTGTTCATTATTCACATTCTCCTTACTATATAAGGAGGGTAAGAATTAATGCGGCTGATCCCCTGTGCCGGGTATGTGAAGAACTGGAATATCCGGTGCTGCCTGAGGTGGGGCAGAATCCGGAGAATGCGACAACAAAGGTTGTGGAATTCCCGGTAAAGGCACCAGCCGGTAAAGTGAAGGCAGATGTATCCGCAATAGAGCAGCTGGAAACTTATAAAATGTTCATGGAGCATTATGTGGACCATAATTGTTCTATCACTGTTCATGTGCGGGAAGATGAGTGGGAAGATACGGAACAGTGGGTGTGGGACAACTGGGATGATGTGGTTGCTCTGTCGTTTTTAAGTTATGATGACAGCTTTTATGAATTACTGCCCTACGAAGCCATTACTAAGGAGGAGTACGATGCACGTAAAGCAGCTATGAGACCATTTAACCCATCGCTTCTTACACGGTATGAATACGAAGAATCAGATTTTGATATTGGAGATTCTGACTGTTCGACCGGGGCATGCCCGGTCAGATAGTGGTACCGGGCCCATAATGGACTTTTAAATGAGAGATAGTTGTTTGAGTGATACCCAAGGTACGGGTATCGCTCAACGCATACGTAAAATATCGATTAAAACAGTGTGTATCAGATCATCAGATCTGCCGAAAATCCCATCAGATAACTGCAGAGATAAATAATAAACTCTTTTGGGGAAGGTTTTTCGATTAAATGGCGGTTAGCGATCTTGTCCAGCTTCTTTCGGTTACCGTAATCCCAGCAGTCACATACAGCTCTGGATATACTGCGAGAGATTGATTTAACAGGAAGCTCAGTTTCATCAGATATTAATGGATAGATCTGACGCTCAAGACAGAATCCATAATATATTTGAAAATCACAACAATAATGCACCGCCAGAGCTAAATGGTAATAACTTTTGTGACATGGGTGTCCGGATACTGACTGAATGAGTAATATAACATTTTTTATCGGCATAATAAACCATCCTTGTATAAGTATTTTGTATACAATATTATACTGAGTCAATTGAAAAAGAAGAAAAAAATGACATCATTAGATAAAATTAGACAAATAATGAGTTCCATTTTACACATACTAATACAGAAAAAATGGAGGATTCAATTGAAGATACATTCAAATACAGTAGGGATGGTATATTTATGCCAAAGCTGAAAAAAGCAGATGCCATTAAGACAGAAGATTTTATCTGCCTGGGATACATTAAAAAACAAAACAATATGAGCAGTCTCATTCTCGCAAAATATAGCCGGGATGATAAATTCGTTGTGAATTATCACGTTACAATTGAGATCAGCTCAAATTGGCTTTGTCACTACAGCATGGTGGAGACAGAGTGTCCATTTTTTAAAATTCCCAAAGGATGCCTGTATGCTATATGGATTGAACCGATTGTCTGCACTGTTGAATACCTGCCGTCTGAAAAAATCGGTTTTCGCCGGGCAGTATTTAAGACGATGCACTATGATAAGAAACCGGAAGAGTGCCGGGTCATTTAAAAGAATCCCCCGGCTTTTTAAGCCGGGGGGGGGAAAACTATTCACATATTGGATCTTCTATCAGGGTTGCTACTACAAATTCATGTTTATGATCAGAATTGCAGGAAGTACATCCTTTTATAAGATGCACATGACGCCCGCAGCCAACATCAATAGCAGGACCGGATGTGCCGCAGAATTCGTGTTTATGACCATCGCATGAATCAGTAGTAAATTCTACTTCGTGAACATGGCTACCGTCACAGGGGATCGCATCACCTGATACGGTTGCAAATCTATGATTATGAGCATTTTCACAACACCCTTTAATTTTTGTACTGCCAAGTATTTCATGATTATGCTGTTTCGGACAGTGAGAAGCTTCAACAAAGTTTGAATTCATATTATTACCTTTCATTTCCAGTTTTGATATAATATGAAAAAAATTGTGCCAATGTGACAAAAAACGATTGTGATAAGCGCCTGGAACAGAGCAAAAGAAAAGAGGGGCAGAACTAAAAAACGAAACAATAAAAAACCCGCAAACTCTGAGTTTACGGGACTTTTTTGAGTAGCGAGAAAGGGATTTGAACCCCCGACACCACGGGTATGAACCGTGTGCTCTAGCCAACTGAGCTATCTCGCCAAAACATATGAAATTTTACTTTTTTCAAAGTAAGTGGGACCTATAGGGCTCGAACCTATGACCCTCTGCTTGTAAGGCAGATGCTCTCCCAGCTGAGCTAAGATCCCAGAATATTACAGTGGATTCAGACGTTTTATTTGTCTCAACCGCAACCTGCTCTGCTATTATATAATTGTAAAAAGAAAAAGTCAATACCTAAATTAAAAAAAATGAAATAATATTTTTTAGGGTGAATAACATGAAAAATGTCATAAACGCACCCTGCAAAGCTATTGGCATATTATGAGGTAAGAGAGTATATGCTGCAGCTTCAGAAGTTATGAGAAGTTTTTGAACAAAGGTGGCTGAAAGTATACTCTCGCAATTAGAATATAAGTATTAAGGAGAATGTATAATGGGCAGAGATATATCAAAATGTCATCCGCGCCTGCAGGAACTCGCCGCTGAATTGAAGGCTGAGTGTGCCAAACAGGGATATGAGATAGCGATAGGTGAAAGTTTTCGAAGTGTGGCAGAGCAGGATGCGCTGTACGCTCAGGGGAGGACAAAACCGGGGCAGATTGTGACGAATGCACCGGGCAGTTCCTACAGCTCCATGCATCAGTGGGGGGTAGCCTTTGATTTTTACAGAAATGATGGAACAGGGGCGTACAATGAAAATGGAAACTTCTTTGAACATGTAGGGGCGATCGGTAAATCTCTTGGACTGGAATGGGGAGGAGACTGGACGTCACCGGTGGACCGTCCACATTTTCAGCTCCCTGACTGGGGCAGTACACCGTCACGGCTGAAAAATATATACGGAAATATCAATTCGTTTATGAAAACCTGGGGAAATCCCGGAGGAACCAATACAGCACCGTCACAGGATAACTGGGTACTGCGTTTGCAGCAGGAGCTGGTAAGACAGGGCTACCGCCCAGGTAAGGTGGATGGGATTGCAGGGCCCAATACACTGAATGGATGCCCCACAGTGCGTAAGGGCGCAAGCGGGGGTATAACCAGGCTGATTCAGGAGAAACTGTCTAATGTATATAAAATTGGAATCGGGACTTCTGGGGCAGACGGAATCTTCGGAAAGGATACAGAAGCGGCTGTTATGGAATTTCAGAAGCAGAAAGGTCTGTCAATTGACGGTATTGTAGGCAAAAAGACCTGGCGTGCACTGCTGGATCTGTAAACATGCAGTGGTTCATCTGAGTAAAAGTTTATATTGCTGCGTAAATTCTGTTTGAAAATAGATGTATGGTACGGTATGATAAAAAAAACGGAGGGAAATGCATATGAGAATAGGAATGGGATATGATGTACACCGGCTGGAAGAAGGCCGAAAACTGATCCTGGGAGGCGTTGAAATTTCATATGAGAAGGGTCTGTTGGGGCATTCGGATGCAGATGTGGTTGTACACGCCATTATGGATGCACTTCTGGGAGCTGCGGCGCTGCGAGATATTGGAACTCATTTTCCGGACACGGATCCGCAGTACCGTGGTATTTCCAGTATTCTGCTTCTGGAGAAAGTAGGAAAACTGCTCGAGGAAGAGCGGTACATTATCAACAATATCGACGCGACGATAATTGCGCAGAAGCCGAAGCTGATGCCATATATCGGACAGATGACAGAAAACGTGGCGCGTGCGCTGAATATTGAAATAAACCAGGTGAATATAAAAGCGACCACGGAGGAGGGGCTTGGTTTTACCGGGAGGATGGAGGGGATATCATCTCAGGCAATCTGCTCCCTCATACCGGTACTTGAGCTGGCAGGTGAGGACAGGATGAACACCAGACCATGCGAGGGCTGCTGCGGCTGTGCAAAAGATAAATAAATGCGGAGGATAAGTGTTGACAAACAGCATTTTTTTGCATACACTAAGAGCATAAAAGGCTGTGAACGATTAGAGTACCTGCTTGAAAACTTTCAGAGAGAGATGGCCATCGGCTGTAAGCCGTCTTAAGGGGAAAAGCAGGGAAGTGCATTCGGGAGCCGGGCGGAAGAACAATGAGTATGCCGCCCCGCAGGCAGGCGTTATCTGTATGAAAGTGGAGAGGATAACTCTCTATAAGAGTGGAACCGCGGATTACTTCGTCTCTTGTCTGAGACGGAGTTTTTTTCTTTGAATAAAACAATTGATGAAAGAGAAGGAGAATAAAGATGAAGCTGTATAATACGCTGACGAAAAGTAAGGAAGAGTTCGTGCCGCTTACGGAAGGAAAGGTCAAAATGTATGTCTGCGGACCTACGGTATATAACCTGATCCACATTGGCAATGCACGTCCGATGATCGTGTTTGACACAGCGAGACGCTATATGGAATATAAGGGATACGAAGTGAATTTTGTGTCCAATTTTACTGACGTTGATGATAAAATCATAGCAAAAGCAATCGAAGAAGGTGTTGAATCCGAAGTGATCTCGACACGTTACATCAAAGAGTGCAGGAAGGATATGGAGGCAATGAATGTCAGGCCGGCGACGACACATCCTCTGGCAACACAGGAAATTGACGGCATGATCGATATGATTCAGACGTTGGTTGACAAAGGTTATGCATATAACGCAGATGGGACTGTATATTTCAGAACAAGGAAGTTCCAGGAATACGGAAAACTTTCACATAAAAATCTGGACGATCTGCGAAGCGGCGGCCGTTCTCTGCTTGTGACAGGGGAAGACTCAAAGGAAGATCCTCTGGATTTTGTACTTTGGAAGCCGAAAAAAGAAGGAGAGCCATCCTGGGAGTCACCATGGGGTGACGGGCGTCCGGGCTGGCATATCGAATGCTCTGTGATGTCCAAAAAATATCTTGGTGAGGAGATCGATATCCACGCGGGAGGGGAGGATCTTGTATTTCCCCATCATGAAAATGAAATTGCGCAGAGTGAGTGCTGCAACGGTAAAATATTTGCCAGGTACTGGCTGCATAATGCATTCCTGAATATTGATAACCGTAAAATGTCAAAATCACTTGGCAATTTCTTTACCGTCCGTGAGATCGGGGAAAAATACGATCTTCAGGTACTGCGCTTTTTTATGCTGAGTGCACATTACAGAAGCCCGCTTAATTTCAGTGCCGATATCATGGAGTCTTCAAAAAATGCGTTGGAGAGGATTATAACTGCCGTGGATCATCTGAAGACGCTGTGTGACAGTGCCAAAGTACAGGAGCTGACGCAGCAGGAAGAAGATCAGCTGAGGGAGATGAAAGAATACCGGGATAAATTCGAGCTGGCAATGGATGATGACCTGAACACTGCAGATGCGATTTCGGCGGTATTTGAACTTGTAAAGTTTGCTAATACTACCGCTGATGAAAACAGCACCCAAACTTACGCGGCGTCATTGCTGGAGGAGATTAAATTCCTCTGTGATTTGCTTGGCCTGATCGTCGACAAAAAGGCGGAGAATCTGGATGAGGAAATCGAAGCGCTGATTGCAAAACGGCAGGATGCCAGAAAAGCCCGGGATTTTAAACTGGCAGATGAGATCCGTGATCAGCTGCTGGCGCAGGGGATCATTCTTGAAGACACAAGAGAAGGTGTGAAATGGAAGAGAGCTTAAGTTATCTGAAAGAACAATTTCAGCTGGCGGATATTGATGTGCGGTCATATTCGCCGCTGTCACTGGCTTATATCGGAGACAGCATTTATGATCTTCTGATTCGGACGATGATTATGAGTGAAGGCAATCTCCCGGTTCAGAAAATGCACAAAAGAGCCAGCGGACTTGTAAAGGCACAGAAGCAGGCGGGTATGATGGACAGGATACTGCCGCTTCTGACAGACGAGGAAGCCAGTGTGTTCAGAAGGGGCAGGAATGCAAAGCCTCATACGGTTGCTAAAAATGCCTCGGTGTCGGATTACCGCAGAGCTACTGGGTTTGAAGCCTGGGATATCTTTATCTGTCAGGAGATATCAAACGGATTATCGATCTGATGAAAACAGGTCTGGAGGAAAAATAAAGAGTATGGAAAATCGTGAGTTTGAGGAAAATAAAATTGAAGGGCGCAACGCGGTCCTTGAAGCTTTTCGTGCCGGGCGCAGCGTTGACAAGCTGTTTGTACTGGATGGGAATCAGGATGGTCCTGTAAGAACGATCATAAGGGAAGCCAAAAAACGGGATACGATCATCAATTACGTTGCCAGGGAACGGCTGGATCAAATTTCTGAAACGGGAAAGCATCAGGGCGTGATCGCATATGCTGCGTCCTATGCATACAGCAGTGTGGAAGCGATGCTGGAGCTGGCAAAGGAAAAAGGAGAGCCTCCATTTCTGATACTGCTTGACAACATAGAAGATCCCCATAATCTGGGTGCGATCATCCGTACTGCGAATCTGGCTGGAGCGCACGGAGTGATTATTCCCAAGAGGAGGGCAGTCGGACTAACGGCGACAGTTGCAAAGACTTCGGCGGGAGCGCTGAACTATACACCCGTTGCAAAGGTGACAAATCTTTCAGCAGAAATTGACCAGCTGAAAAAAGAAGGACTCTGGTTTGTCTGTGCCGACATGGGCGGTGAATCCATGTATGATCTTGACCTGAAGGGTCCGATCGGTCTTGTGATCGGAAGCGAAGGAGAAGGTGTCAGCCGTCTTGTAAGAGAAAAATGTGATTTTGTGGCTTCCATACCCATGAAAGGAGATATTGATTCGCTGAATGCTTCGGTAGCTGCCGGAATTCTTGCTTTTGAAATCGTCAGACAGAGAGGTTAAAATGAAAAACTTCGATGAATTTACGGATGAAGAGTTGTTAGAACGAATAAATCATCATGATGGGAAAGTGGAAGAGTATCTGCTGAACAAATACAAACCGCTGGTGAGGAAAAAAGCCAGGGCGATGTATCTGGTAGGCGGTGATACGGATGACCTGATACAGGAGGGCATGCTTGGTCTCTTTAAGGCAGTGCGTGATTTTCGCCCCGGAAAGGCAGCCTCTTTTGCCACATTTGCTCAGATTTGCATTGAACGCCAGCTTTACAATGCCATTCAAAGCTCCAACAGGCAAAAGCATCAGCCGCTCAATTCTTATGTTTCGCTGAGCGATGAAGAGTTTGCGTCTGAGCTCATCCAGCTTTCCGTACAGAATCCGGAATCCATCATCATAGATCAGGAAAGCACAGCCGGCATTGAAAAAAGGATACAGTCAGCGCTCAGTGACTTTGAAAATCAGGTGCTTAAGCTGTATCTGGAAGGTGCAGACTATGTTCAGATTTCTGAAAAGCTGGATCGTTCTGTTAAATCTATTGACAATGCATTGCAACGTATCCGTCAGAAAGTCAAAGCATGCGTGACGGGGACAGAAAAAACATAATTGTGGCACATGAAATTGATACAATTTCTGCTTGACATCAGTCACGGACTTTGTTAGAATTATTAATCGTAGCGGAACGTTACGCGCTGCAGTAGCTCAGTAGGTAGAGCGCAACATTGGTAGTGTTGAGGTCACGGGTTCGATTCCCGTCTGTAGCTTATGACTAAATCTCCGGAAACCTGATTTTATCAGTGTCTTCGGAGATTTCTTGTTTCCGGAAAAAAAGGAGGGTGATCAATCCCCTCCAGGTCCGTCCTTACGCGGTCGTTCTGATTCCGGTAACGGTTCCGCCACATCTTTCGGCAGATCCACTTCCGGGATGTTGCCATCGTCATAATCATTGACAATATCTTTAACTGGCGGGAAAATAGATTGTTTTTCCATGCGTGTATACTCCTTTTTTTAACAGGGTGCACAAGGTTCTGGTAAAATATACAGGATTGATGAAAAATGATGGAATATAAACGGATAGAGAGGGGATAACATGGATCAGGAATATTTAATGCTGAGAGATGAGTTGTTGCATTTAGACTCGGTTGTAAATAATACGATAAATTTCTTCTATGTGTTTATTGCTTCGTTTATCGCATTTGCACTGACGCAGGAAGATACGATTTTTATCCTCCTGTCATATATTGTGATTATTCCGGCATATCTGATTGTAATCAGTAAAATGCAGGGGATATGTAAAATCGGAGCATATCTAAGTGTGTTTCATGAGGGAGGCAAATTTAACTGGGAATCAAGAAATATAAAGTTCAGCCAGAGACATGTGAATATATTTTCTTATATTGTATCATCGAACTTCCCATTTATTTTTGTAAGCGCAGCCGTTGTTATTTTATTCCTGTATCGCACCCAATGGGATACGTTTTCTCTGGTTTATGAGAAATGTAAGCTTTGTTCTGGATTTCTTCTGTTTTTGGTAGTATTGGTGCTTGCATATAAAAACAGGAATATTACTACAAAAGATTATATAAAGAAGTGGGAAGATATATAAATGTCTGGACCAGCCGTCAAAGTGAGTGAAATGATACTCAGAGACGGCTGGTTTTTCCTTTGTGTCATATTGGTCATCTCTTACCAATAGATATAGGGTAATGATATATTTTATCAGGAGGATCTAAATGAGTGAAGGTAAATCTAATGAGTGCATCTACAAGGCGGAGGGGCCGTATCCGAAAGTACATGTAAAAGAAAGAAATTCTGCTTACGCCCGTGAGATGCTCAGCAATATGGCTGATGCTGCATCAGAAATAAGTGATGTTTCACGGTACTTTTACATATCTGTAATGACAGGACCAAAATACGGGGAGATATCAGAATGTTTTCATAATATCAGTATAGTGGAGATGCATCATCTCAATATATTCGCAGAGCTCGCGAGACAGCTCGGGGCAGATCCCAGACTCTGGTGTGTAAAGAACGGAAGGAGGCGCTGGTGGTCGCCTTCGTATATCGGCTACCCCCAGGAGCTGAGGTCCATGATAGCTGAATCGATCAAGGCGGAGAAGGAAGCTGTTATTAAGTATTCCAGACAGGCAAAAGTCATTGAAGACATGAATATCGTAGAAAATCTGCATCGCATTATTAAGGATGAGGAGTGTCATCTTCAGACATTTCATGAGATGTATCGCCAGCTGTAAATACATTAAAACCATCCGTAAGGGTGGTTTTTGTTATACTTGTAACTTGTTTCACATAAGAAATAAGTATATCTTATGTTCAGTTTTCGGGAGAAAATATGGAAAAGGTGATAGATGAAAACTATTACGATCTGATTATCAATAATACGACAGGAACGGCAGAAAACACTGATAAAATAACGTTTTTAAATGACAGAAACAGTATGCTTCATGTCGAGGTGAAAAATTTTAGCATGTGCAATCTGGGGCAGCACTCATACTTCAGATTTCCCACATTGTATACATTATCGTCAGAATTCAGCCTCAGCAGCTCCGGGATAACACGGCTGCAGTCCAATACACTGCTCTCCTTATTTGGCCGTGGTGTAATTGTAGGTGTCATTGATACAGGAATTGATTATACACATCCTGCCTTTCGGTTTAATGACGGTACCACGCGAATCATTTCCATATGGGACCAGACCTTACAGGATGATAAGAGACCACAGGGGTTTAACTTTGGGACGGAATTCAGCAGGGATATGATAAATATCGCGCTTGCCTCCGGAGAACCAACGTCTGTGGTTCCTACGAGGGATGATAACGGACACGGCACAGCCATCGCAAGTATCATAGCAGGCAGCCCGGATGAGGAAAATTCTTTTTCCGGTGTCGTACCCGAATCACAACTTGTAGTTGTTAAACTTAAAGAGGCAAAGCAGAATCTCCGCAAGATCATGTGTGTCCCAGAAAATGTCTTATGTTATCAGGAGACAGATCTCATGCTGGGAATCCGTTATGCATTAAATACGGCTAAGGCGCTGGGGAAGCCGCTTGTCATCTGCATTGCCATAAGTTCAAGCATGACAGGGCATGAGGCGGAAGGGGCGACAAGCAGTTATATTAATAATCTTGGGCAGATGTCTCAGGTCAATATATCTGTTGCTGCCGGAAACGAGGGCAATAACCGCAGGCATTATTATGGTAATGTGACTGCTGCACCATTCAGCGAAGAATTCGAACTTAAGGTGTCCGGTAAGGACCCAATGTTTGCTTTTCAGATCTGGCCGGATCTTCTGGCGAGGCTTTCGATTCAGATTATATCACCAAATGGAGAATCCATGCCAATTGTTTATCCGTCTATATCCGGATGCGTTGAACATCGTTTTATATTAAGTTCCACAACCGTATGGGTGAACAATATACTGCTCGAGGAGGAGAACGGAACACAGATGATCATGATTCGCTTCAACGATACAATGGAAGGAATATGGAGGATGCGTGTCATAAATATTGACAGTAATCCTTTTTGCTACCACTGCTGGCTTCCCTCGGCTGAAATGATCTCAGATGATACCTATTTCTTAAACTCAAATCCGGATACCGTGATAACTTCTCCGGGGAATGCGGATTATGCGTTGACGGTGGGAGCTTACAATCAATATAATGACAGCATTTTACTTACTTCAAGCCGTGGTTATACACGGGTTGGACGGGTTAAACCCGACATAGCGGCACCAGGATTTGAAATACCGTGTGCGATTCCGAATAACGGTTATATGACGCTGACAGGGACCGGGGCAGCGGCGGCTCATGCGGCCGGCGCAGTTGCGATCATTTTTGAATGGGCTGTTGTCAAGGGGAATTATACATCGATAACCGGAAATGATATAAATACGCTGGTCCTGAGAGGGGCTTCAAGGAAACCGTCAGACAGTTATCCGAATAATATCTGGGGATATGGAAAGCTGGATTTATATTCTCTTTTTGAACTGTTAACATTTATTTGAGTTAACAAAAGGAGAGCCGGGGCAAAAGCCCCGGCAGATATGAAAAAAATCTATATATATGTAAATTATTGTTAGGCGAGGTACAACGGCATTCTCTGAACTTACCTCTGACTTTTACTGCTGTTGTCCTCTTTGTTTATAATAATAGTATACAGAACAATTGTGATGGAACTGTGATGCTATTTTTAACAAATCGTGACAAGAAGGTAAAAGATATATAAAGTGCTTTATAAGAATTTTAGAAAAACAACGGAAGTGATAATAAGAGTCCACAAAGCAAAAATATCTGACCCCAAAGGTCAGATATATAAATACAAATAGTTCAGAAAACCCACATAGATAAATGGCTTTTCACAATGGAGTATACGGGATTCGAACCCGTGGCCTCAACAATGCGAAAGTCATATTTGGTCTTTTGTATTTTTCATATTTTGCTGTAAACGCTGATTTTATGCGGTTCTCCAAGAATTCACCTTTTTTGTGTTTTAATAACTTTTACGCTTTTTACTCCCTTTGGTCCCCAAACAGTCCCCAAAATCCACTAGGAGATACCAGCGTTCTTTGCAATAATATCAAGTGTATTAGCAGCAGTTTTATCGGCTTCGGCGATTGCGTGAGTGTAAATATCCAGCGTTACAGAAGTCTTACTGTGTCCGAGACGTTTTGAGACGGTGGCGATATCTGTATTTTGATAAATTAAAATACTGGCTGAAGTATGCCTAAGACCGTGCAGTGTAATCTCTGGTAGTTTATCGTTCGGCTGGCATTGTGAATTATAATTCAGTATTACATCTTTGAATTTTGCAGATACAGTATCAGGATACATGCGGGTGCCATCTGCCTGACAAAATACGTTATCAATTCCTTTCCAAAAAGTTCCTAATTTCAGACGTTCTTCCTGCTGGTGAGTCCGCCATCGCTTTGCCAGGTCCATAACAGAGACAGGCATATTGATGACACGGGTTCCGCTGGATGTTTTGGTTTCCTTGACAATAATTCCCTTGGAAGTCTTGCTGACGGTTTTACTTATATTTATGGTTCCCTTGTCAAAGTTAAAGTCAGACCAGTCCAGAGCAATCAATTCACTTCTGCGACAGCCCGAAAAGGCGGCCATGATATAAAATAGTTTGAATTGCTCTGACAGAAATCGTGTTTCGGTATACTCCGGTACTGAATATGTTGTACCGCCTTTTAGAGTTCGCTTGTGGGCTTTGTACGTTGCTGTTTGTGGAAGCTCCAGCGCTTGAATAAAGCGATTTAACTCTTCAAGGGTAAAGCTCTTAGGGGTCGGCTTTTTATACTGCGTACGTGGCGGTTTAACGCGTGTAAGAGGGTTATTCGGAGCAATGTGCATATCAACAGCCCATCTCATAACACTGCTGAAAATTGTAATATGACGATTGATTGTAGAGGATGCCAGTGCACGTTCGTCTCCTGCTTTTTTTGCGGTATCATTATAAAAAGTTTGAATATTCATGGTCTGTCGGCAAAGGTCGGCAACCTTAAAATGACCAAAATGCGGCAGAAGCTTATTTCTTAGATAGGTTTCATATCCTTCAGCAGTTGCAGTCGTCAGTTCCATATAGGCATATTCTTTTAAATAACGCTCAACCAGTTCCGAGAATTTCATGTTGCTTTCAGCAAGGAGGTCACCGTTTTTGACTTTTCGCTCGAATTCAGCAGCATACCGCTCAAGCTCTTTTTGGATCACAGATTCAGCTTTTACTTTTCCGGTGCGGGTGGTGTATTCGGGGTGATAAGTGGTTGATTGCGTGATTTTCTTGCCTTTGGAATCATAGCCAACACACACTTTGATTCGATAAGAATCACCTCTTTTTTCAATGTTTGCCATAGTATCATCCTCCTTTTGCGTATAAAAATAACAGCCAGCAGGAAACATGTGTTCCGCTTGCGGGGCTGCTCCGAAGATGATACAATATTTTTGTTCAGAAAAATGTGTATATCTTCGGATGTATGCTTGCCGTCCCTGGTTGCCGCCGGGGGCGGTTTTTGCTACTTGTCTGTATTTTTTAATTTAATAAGTGAAACAATAGCTGTTATTGCGCAGATTAAACACCATGCAGCCCATATGTACAAATCAGCATAACTACCGGCCATAGTAAAACCACAAAGTGCGCCAATGCCGAAAAGTACAATAAGAGCGATATTTCCGCCCTTGCTTCCACGTCTTGTGACAATAGAAACAATCCCTCCAGCGAGAAGCATGATAGCGACAATGATTCCTGCACTGCCTCCGACTTCTCCGTTAGCTTCCAGTGTGTTGCTCAGTCCTGCGGCGCATGACTGAAAGCTGACAAACGCAAATAAAACGATTGACAAGATTCCCGATACCAGTTTCCATGTTTTCATAGGTACCCCTCCTTTAAATATTTTATATTAATCGCCGAAGCGGTTAAACCGTAGTCTTATTTCAGATCTTCAGGAGACGCAGAAAAGTGATATTCAAATAAGGTACTGTCATATTCTACGCCTACTAAACCATTTATAAAATCTGCGGCGGCTTGCCCGACTGCTTCTGCCGTACTGTCTTTTTCTCCCATAGAAGTGTATTCTGTGAAAATATTATTCCATTCCTCCTCTGTACCTGCGTAGTAAATTTGTACCTTATTCTCATCTTTAGGATGAAGATATGATAATGTATAATCATATACCATACTCATTGATTGTGGAAAAAATATCTTTTCAACGTCACTGCCATTGAAAATTGAAGTTTTGGTTTCTGTAATTCCCTCATCAAGAATTAGCGTTGTAACCTTATGATTGGATATCTGAAACTCAGAGAGATTAGTGTTATATACACTTCCAGTAATTTCATATGATGATTTTATTTCAAGGATATCAGAATCACCGTTGTAAGTTTCCAAATTAATAGTGTCTGGATCAATAGAATAGGAAAAGTCATCCGGTTTTATATTAACTTCCAAGTTTTTTTCTGAGGAAGCAGATGTATGCTTTTTGTCGTTACTACCTGTCATATTAAAAAATAAAATGATCAGAACTAATATAAAGCAGACTATCAAAATTCTTAAGACCCAATTTTTATTCGTCTTACTATTTTTGAGTATTTTATCCATTGGATTTCCACAGTTTGGACAAGCAGATGCCTTGTCGCTGATTTCTTTTCCACATTCTGGACATTTAATTAATGCCATACCATCCCTCCTATTAAGATTATTTTTCCTAGAACAGCCCCTCCGCCTTGCCAGACAGTGATCCGGGTTTATTATTAACCACGTGGGTGATTAATCGACAGACCTAAATCCCTAAACAGGTCACACATCTATTTATCCACTTTTTCAATAGTGTTTGCTTTTTTTATTTCTTTTTCAATTGCTTTCTTTTCGTTTCTCCATGCATCTTTAAGATCTGAAGCGAAATGTAGTAAATATCTAATTGACATAAAATACGGATCAGAGTAGCCTCCTTCAATACGATTTCTTAATCCGCACTGTACTCCTGATAGTCGATAATCATTAGTTTTTGCAGATGAGTAGGCAAAATTTTTCAATGCATCGAAGAAATGCGGACAATTTTCAGCTTTATTTACAAGAGTAGTATACTGGTCACACATTTCTATGCGCTCATTTATGATCGGTATAAGATCACCTCGTTTTTTTAATGGCCGATAATCTTTGATCTCAGTGTCAAGGAAGGCTAATAGAACTAATATATCAGATAGTGCCTGCGCCGCATCCTTAAGATCATCTTTTTCTTTAAGGAGGCGTTCTTTTTCAAGCGCTTTATTACGCATAGCTTCTAGGCACTTATATTCTTTCAATTCTAATTGGTATGCATATTCACAATCTTTGCATCTCCCGTATGCATTGACTCGAATGAAAAGACCTTTATTTCCACAAACAATACATTCAGCCATTAGTTCACCTCTTTGCGATGAGTTTTAGAAGCAGTGTATATTAATCAATGATTTTTAGTACATTATAAACAGGAATAAAATAGACTAAATAATTATCAATCTCAACATATACTCCATATTTAGAGCGATAACAGTCAACAGCTTCACGAAGAAATTCTTCAGATACTTCCAAAAAATCAGCAGTTTCATTCCAGGTCTTGCAGCCGTGCGCATATGCGTGGATAAGCCCCTGTAAGCCAATTAATTTATCGTAAGCCCACAAGCGGGCTTTGTATTCTTGTTTTCTGTTTATAGTGGCTGTTTGGTCAAGAATATTGCCTGCGGTGGTATAGTGGTGTCCCAGCTCTTCAGCCAGCACACAACATTTCTGCGCAGTAGTTGGTATTGTGTTGCGAATGGCAATACGTTCACCGCTAATTAACCCATCATTGTTGTAAAGCCGTTTTTCTTTTACTACAAGTCCGGCATCTTCGGACTCTATTAGCAAGTTATCATATACCAAATGGTATCACTCCCATTCACTATCATTGTTCATGATATCGTCATCGTGTTTTTGGTCTTCTTCGGTAGGTTTTTGGTCGGTACGCTGGTGGGCGGCTCTTACGCTCAGTTCTTCTTCTAGTATTTGGTTTTGCAAAAGATTTTCTGCGTAAGAGATTCCTTTCTTTTTATTATCATCATTTAATTTGGAAAAGGAATCAAGCATTTTCTTTTCATAAAATTGAATATTCCATTTCTCTGCATACTGATTGCGGGACTCTTTTTGAACTTTTAATACCTCTGGATCAAATCGTTCCATAGGTGCATCTAATCCCATAAGCCATTGCTCACTTACGTTTAAGGCTTTTGCTAAAATAAAGAGCTTATCAGATTTAGGTTTTGTATAACCGGACATATAATGACTAATTGTTGACTTTGATAAACCGGTTTTTTCTGCTAATTCTGTTGGCTTAATATTTTTTACAGAAAGAGCTTTGTTAAATCTTGTTTTAAAGGTTTCTTTATGCGCATTCATAACGATGCTCCTTTCTTTAGATATATAATATCAAAATCGAAACCGAAATACAAGAGTTTTGAATAAAAAAGTTTAAAAATTGAAAATTTAGTATTGACAGTGTCTACAAGATAGGGTATATTAAATGTAGTTTCAAAATTGAAATACGAAAGGAGGGAATAGAATTGCGTGAAAAAATTATTTTTGACTATAGTAAATTGAAAGGAAAGATAGTTGAAAATTATGGAACTCAGGGCAAGTTTGCGACTGTAAATAATCTCACAGACAGGTCAATATCCCTGAAATTAAATAATGGAATTGGGCTTTCACAGGATGAAATATTAAAATGGTGTGAATTGCTTGATATTGAGATCGCAGAAATTCCATCGTATTTTTTTACTAAAAAAGTTTCAAAATTGAAACAAAGGGAGGACGCATGAACGAGTTAACGACATTAGAAAAACAACTTCCTAATACTATTGAAGATGTTGCGAAATTTGCTTTAATTGGTGTTGAAAAATTGAAATCCCTGAAAGCCGAAATTAGAGCAATTCAAAAAATTCAATTAGCGAAAGAAGTATACGACCAAAAGCTCGAAGAACAGAGGTTACTCTCGGAATTAATCCTGGATGCTTATGTAAAGCTTGGTGAATTTTCAAAGCATATCCCAAAACAAAGTGGGTTACGAAGTGACCTAACCTCGTATCCGTGTGGTAACGAGGTTAAGAAAACGAAAGAACAAACAATGAAAGACTTAGGTTTTTCCAAAAAGCAAACGTACGAGTTTGAAACACTGGCAGATAATAAAGAAATTGTTGAACAGGCAAAACAGAAAGCAAAGGAAGTCGGCGAGCCTGTTACAAAAAATAGGATTCTGGATTTTGTCAGTAAGAAAACACAAACACCATCAGTTCAAAAAAAAGATGATTTTTACTCTTATATGGATGAGTGCGGCAAGGTAACAAAAAAGTATCATAAAGCGATAGGGGCATTTATGTATATTAACGCCGATGAGAAAGAATTTAAAATGCTTAGTGAAGTAATAACAGCACAAACCGCAGAAACCTATTTACATGAGACAGAAGATTCAATCAGCAAGTTATTAAGAATTCAAAATTATATGAAAGAGGTGATACATAATGGCAAGAACAAGAACATTAGAACCTAAAGCGAGGGAGGTTATTATACAAATAATGAGAGAATCCGGGGAAATGGAAACAGAGGATCTTATGGATTTGATACGACCTCACTTCCTGTTTGATCCGCAGGTGGCTAAAGAACAGCAGATACGCCGAAAGGCAAATCAATTGGCGGCGCAGATAAGGGATGAATACGGGACGCGGACAGTGTTTAATTGCAAAGTTGATGGTGTTTCCAAATACGTCAATATTGATGAGAGCAGGAATGTTCAAGCTCTGAGAAGCGTAGAGGGGCAGTTGGCAGAAAAACTTGATGGACTGGTGGTCTCTAAGGCGAAAGCTTCAAGGCGTCGGATGGAGGTTGAGGGACAGATGAGTCTGGATCTGACAAAAATAATGTGACTTAGTTGGAATTTTCCCCAACTTGTGAGGAAGGAGAAGCTATGAACAAAAACGAAATCAGTATTTTTAAAAATCCTGAACTGGGTATTCAGGTAAGAGTTATGGAAAATGAAGACGGCAGCATTTCAATTAATGCGGAGGACACAGCAAGAGGATTCGGGTGGACTACCGTTGCCAAAAGTGGCAACGAGGTTGTGAGATGGGCAAGAGTAAATGAATACTGTAAGGAGTTAGGCTTTTCACAAGAAGTTGGGAAAGATGATTACATACCAGAAGCCCTGTTTTACCGTCTCGGAATGAAAGCGAGCAACGCAGCAGCAGAGAATTACCAGAACTGGCTGGCATTTGATGTGATTCCATCCATAAGAAAAACAGGCAGCTACTCAATGCCGAAAAAACCGAGGCAGCCGAAGATCGAAAGCCTTCCAAGTGCAACCAATGCCGTAAAAACACTTATGCCACTGATGGAGAAAGCAGGTTTCAGTAATGAGATTCAACTCCTGACAGCAAAGACCTTATACTGTAAAGCTGGTTGCGAGCTGCCATTTGAGATTCAAACAGAGCAGCCATACTACGACACCGTACATATCGCCCGAGAAATCGGAATTTTTACAAAGACGGGCAAGCCGGCCAGCGATGCTGTCGGCAACATTATCAAAAAGCTGGATATTAACGATTCTGAATATATTGAAACGTTGGAGTCAAAAGGCAACTGGCAGGGATCCGTCAAGAAGTATGTTCCATCGGTGACAGAGAAAGTCTTAGAGTGGCTTAAAGAACATGATTATCCTGAAGATATTCCGTATACAGAGCGGAGTGGAAAAGAGAAGAGTAATCATGTGGTTTATAGATTGAAGAAATTACTCACAGATTAAAGGAGGATTACACAATGAGTAAGTTATATTTTGAAATGAGCGAAGCAGAACAGATATTCAGCCGAATTGAGCATGACTTGGAATGGGCTACGTGCATGATGGCAGAAGGGGTTAATACAGCAAGCTCCCCAATGCGTATGCGCCACGCTCAATACCGGGAACTGTATGGTGAGGCTTGTGATTTATTGAATGCTTCACTGGATCATATCAGCCGTTTACGTACAGCTGTAGAAGAGCGATACGATGAGCATGCTCAGGGTATGGATGATGAAGATTCAGAATCAGAAGATTGCGTGGAAGAGAACGCAGGGGTTTCTATATACGAAATTGATCGTTTAGATGCAGCAAGCGTCCTGAGAAATATGGTGCTGTATGATCTGCATGGTGCGTTTGACGAAAGCGGTGAAGAAGTAGGTATGGCATACATATTCCGAACGAATGAGCAGGAAGAATTCAGCAAGTACAGAACTCTTATTGTATATGGAGACGGAACACTGAAACTGTCAGAAGCGTATTGAAGGAGGTGATCAGATGGCAGCAGTACCGCGTATGGCCACGATCCAGCAGGCAGCAGATGAAACAGGGCTTACTTATGGATGCCTGCGGAAATGGTGTCTGGAGGGCAGAATTGTATACCGGAGAGTCGGCAGCAAATATTTGATCAACCTGGACAGATTGGCAGATTATCTAAATGGAGAGGAGGTCGAAGATGATGACGAAGATGATAGCAATCCCACAGGAGACGTATGAGAAGATGCTGGAGAGCTACGACAAGGTGGTAGAGGAGCTGGAAGCCATAAGGCAGCAAATGGAAGCGTTAAGGCATGAAAATACCCCTGAATAAGCTGGCGGGCTAAAATCAGGGGTCACATAGACAAGCTATGATGTACATATACAACTTAAATATATCATGGCTTGTCGGAAAGGACAAGTGTTATGAGTAGAAAAATTAACCTTGAAAAGTATATAGAGTCAGGAAAACAACACTGCATAGACCAACATCACCCTTCGATTGAGGAGTTTGAATCAATTCGAAAAAGTTCAAATGATGTGTATGAAATCATGCTGTTTGCCTTTTTCTATGGATATGAAAGGGCTTATCGAAGCAGCGCCAGAGGAACGCAGAGAGGAGGGCACTCCTGTGAATGAGATGAAAAAGGTGACATATGAGATTGTTGCAGAGCTTGGAAAGCTTACGATTGATGAGATTAAGGAATTTGAGATTGAATGACTGCGGGAGTTGGATGATCGCAATACATCAAGAGTCATCAGGATTCTGATTCATGAAGCGTGCAGATTAGTGATCGAGAAGAAAGAAGAAAAACTTCGGAAGCGAGGTATGGCGGTATGAAATATCCAAATTTAAGAGAACTGGCACCTTATTTTCAACTGGCATACTTTGCACATATCACTCCGGATCTGTTACAGGCTGTATTTAAAAGTGAACTGTTTATTCGGTGTGAGCAGGATAAGATACATCGCAAGCTGAGAGGGATCCGAGGGGGGGTGCAGCAAAATGAATGCCAACGTGAAAAAATACATAGAAGCGGGCAAAAACCATGTTCCGGTAGCTCAAGATTTAAGTATGAGTGAATTACGTTGCCTTCAGGAATATAGTAACTTCGATATTCTCGACGCGGTAATAAATGCATTTCATTTCGGATATGAAAGAGCTTACAGATCTGCAAGGAGGAGTAAACACGATGAATGAACAAGAGTATAGGGATTGTATTAATAAAATGCTGGATGCGATTCATGATCCGGACAAGTTAAGAAGGGTTTATCTAATGGCTCACTGCATGTTTGTTAGGGAGGAAAAACGGCATGAAACAACCGAAATATAAGAAGGAACTGCGGGAAGGGATTATACAGAATGTTAATTCCATTAAAAATGTATTTGCACTTAGGGAAATTTACAAGCTTACGGAAATAATGAATCGGAAATATGACGATAAACAATGGGAGACGCTGACGGATCTGGAATGGAATCAGACAAGTACAGTAGCAAATATTTTGAGGTGTGATGATCCAAAGCAGATGCGCATTATTAAACTGTTTACTGATACTATCACGACACCCGAGAAGAGGAGAAATGCGCATGAATAGAGAACAGGTAAAACAGGCAATTGCTGATTACATTATCGAAAACAATCATGTATCATACGTGGAATTAAATCAGTTTATGGAATCCATCGGCTACGATTATCATGGTGATTTTGATATCACATCTGGAAAGTGCAGCCATGTAATATTCTGGACGGGATGGAACAAAGAGGCGATTGAGATTATCAATGAGCTGACGGGGGAAGGCATCATACATAAAGAACCGACACAATTTTTCACGTATTTGATTGACGGCGGCGGACTTGACCTGCCGATCGTCAAGACAGCACGTGACTATAAGACGGACCACTGGCTGCCAGTGGTGTTCTGCAGGGGACCGGAGGAGGATATGAAGCGATGACTATAAAAATAATATTTGAACTGGTGAGAAAAGTTCTGTAACTGGAGCGGGGTACACTGAATGGCTGAAACATACAATTTAATGCAGCATGCATTATCATACGCAAAAATGGGATTAGCAGTGTTCCCCATACAGTCCTGGGGAAATACTGAGAAAGCTTTTAAGAAGCCGCTCACAAAGAATGGATTTCAGAATGCCAGTATGGATCCAGAGCAGATAAAGCGGTGGTGGGCAGAATGGCCAAACGCCAATATTGGAATTGCCCTGGGAAAGAGGTCTGGTGGTATTTTTGCGATAGATCTGGATATTAAAAAAGAGGCAGGCATCGACGGCCGGGAAACTCTCAGGGAGTGGGAACATGAACACGGTTCTCTTCCGGAGGATACCTGGAGATCTATTACAGGAAAAGGCGGGGAACATATCTTTTACAAGACGGATCGTGAGGTTTCTTGCAACCGTGATATCTTCGGGAATGAGTGTGGAGTAGATATTCGAGGGGACGGCGGGTATATTATTGCGCCGCCAAGTCTGCATTTTTCCGGAAGACGATATGAATGGGAATACGCACCCGATGAGTTCCAGATTGCAGAAGCAAATGAAACGGTTTTTTCCTTTATTATGCCGGAAAAAGATCTGGAAAGAAAACGATTTGAGGTGCCGGAAACAATCATGCAGGGAAGCCGAGATGATACGATCTTTAAGCTGGCCTGCAGCCTCCAGGCAAAAGGGCTTTCGGATGAAGCAATATTGGCGGCGGTCCAAAAGGAGAATGAGACGAGGTGTGTACCGCCACTGTCGGATAAAGAGGTACGGCAAAAGGTAGAAAGTGCATTAAAATATCAGAAATCAACCACTCCGTATTCTAATGCTGTTATCAGAGAAGCAAATAAAGTAACGCAATTTGTTGACGCTCCTCTTACTTTGAAAAGCGGTCAGTGGGATTGTGACAAAAACGGGGTATACAAATGGGTGCCGGCAAGAAAAGAAACAGACCCGCCAGTCCTGATCACAGCCTCACATCAACAAATATTGCCAATAGGACTGCTGGAAAATATCGAAACCGGGGAGCAGAAATATAATCTTGCATTCAGCGTAAAGAGAAATGGCAGATACGTATGGAAGGATATTAAGGTGGAGCCTGCGATCTGCTGTACCAAGACAAAAATCATAGGGCTTGCAAATCTTGGGATACAGGTAAATGATCAGACGGCAAAGGCACTGGTGGGGTATCTTGCAGATATGTATCGTATTAATGAGGAAACCATACCGATTGAAAAGGCGATCTCACATTTCGGATGGGTGGGAAACAACTTTTTTCCCTATATGGAAGGCATTATTTTTGACGGGGATATTGCGCAGGAAAAGACCGTGGCTGCACTGAAGCCTTATGGAAATTTTGAGCAGTGGAAAGCTGCCTGCAGAGAATACCGAAAGAATTTGTATATCCGGTTGTTAATAGATGCAAGCCTGGCATCTGTCCTGATAAAAAAATTAGGGTGTTTATGTTTTGTAGTGCACTTGTGGGGACCTTCAGGGACAGGAAAGACGGTTGGGTTTATGGCGGCGGCCTCTGTTTGGGGGCGTCCGGATGACCTGATGCTTTCTGTGGATTCTACCATTAATTACTGTACCGGTCGGGCGGCGCTGATGAAAAACCTGCCGGTATTCGTGGATGAAACACAGCTTGCGAAGGGAGATCTGAGTAAACTGATCTATTCAATGACGGAGGGGAAGAAAAGAGGGCGTTTGGATCGTAATAGCAAAGAACGGAATCAGGGGACGTGGGAAAATGTCTCATTCTTCAACGGGGAGCAGCCGATCATCAATAACAGCTCAGGTGCCGGAGCTATTAACCGTGTGATAGAACTGGAAGTAGAGGGACCGCTGTTTTCGGACTACGGAGGCGTTCTTGAGACGGTGAGGGAGAATTACGGATATGCAGGAGAGGCTTTTGTGAAATACGTCCAGGGGATCCCGGATAAGCAATTGATCCAGGAGCACAAGGAGCTGTGTAAGGAAATCTCTGAACTGGCACAGAGCACCGGGAAACAGGCGCAGAGCCTGGCATGTATCATGCTGGCAGACCGTTTGGCAGAAAAGTGTTTATTTCCCGGGGAAGAGCCGATGAATTTGAAAAACAGCGCTATTTTCCTTAAGAACACAAGTGAAGTATCTCAGGCAGAACGAGCGTATCGCTTTATCGTGGATTGGATTGCACTGAATAATAAGTCCTTTGAACCAATTTATTCAATACAGCAGTATGGCGTTATTAATGAGAAAGACAACTATTGCCTGTTTAACAAAAGCAAGTTGTGCGAAGTTATGGAGGACAACGGCTTTAACTTTGATGCAGTGAAAAAGGAATGGGCGCAGATGGGTTATTTAGAGAAAACATTAGACGGGAAATACGCCTTTTTAACAACAGCTGGGACGGTTACAACAAAAGCTCGCTATGTAAAGATTACTATTATGGGAAGAAAGACCATCGAGGAGCTTGAGGATGTGGTTGGAGTGGACCCAGATGAAATTTTTAAAGGATAGTCTCACATTTAGTCTCACCTTTTTATAAAATGTGAGATTTAGGTGAGATCGAAAATCATCAGTGTTTATCAGGCTCTTTGATACAGAATCTCACATTCTCACATAAATATTTAGTAGAGAACGTATAATATGTATTTTTATATATGGGTTGCTAAAATGAGGGAGTGTATTAATATATAGCCTTCTAGTAGAAAAACAGGTGAGAATGTGAGATTCTACCCGGAAATCCGCATAAACACTGGGTTTTTCAGTCTCACCTATGCTAAAAATGATGTGAGATTTCATGTGAGAATGTGAGATTTTGAACTTATTAAAAAAGAAAAGGAGATAGAATATGAAAAAATCAAATGTATTTGAAGATAATGGCCAAATTATCTGCAGTGTCTGTGGTAAGAAGGTTATGGATAATCCGGAGGAAGCATTATTAAACATCATAAGCAATCGTGAAAACAAGATGGTCAGCATCGCAGGCTGTTGTAAAGGAAAGTGTGATTCAATTGTCTCAGCCGGGGCACCAAAGGGCTGCCTGGCAGGATGGAAGGATATTATTAATTTTACCAACCCGTATTTGTACATAAAGCATATCATGAGTGTTTTTAATTCTATGGCTGATGGCAAAGGATTTGAGAACCGAAAAGCGTTTGAGGAGTATAAACGGTTTTTATTGCTTATGTATCCGTACGTAACGAGGGATATGACAGATCAGGAAACTCATAAAGCGCAGATTGATGATATGCTGCCGTTTTAACCGATGAAACGGCATAGATTTGAGGTGAAAGTATTGGACAAATCAATTAGAGAAGAGAATGACAGAAAAAAAGCATTCCTCTGGTCATATCGGGATTCGAAAAAGGCAGTCACGAGAGCAGAGGAAGAACTGATGGAACTGCGGTTGAATAAAATGTATCCAAGCGTCATCAATGATGGGATGCCTCACGGCAGCGATCAATCCGATCTGTCCAGTTATGCAGTGACAGTGGACAAACTGGAGCGGAAGATCATGAAGAAACGCTATCAGAGGATACAAACATACAAGAGGGTGCTTGACCGTATAGAAGCTATGGATAACGAGGATGAAAAAACAGTCCTGGTGCTGCATTACATACGAGATATGGAGTGGGAGCGGATTGCGGAGAAGATGAGTTATTGTGTGAGCAACATTTATAAGATACACGGGAGAGCGCTTTTGAATTTCCGGATGAAGTAAGAGTGTAGTGTTTTATAATTGATTCCATGTTAATATGACATTAGTGAAAGTTTGAAAACAGTCACTCCCCCTCCTTAAATATTTGAATGGCTGCAGAGCCTTAAAACTTTGTAGCTGTTTTCAGAGGCCAGCACAATTGTAATGTGTTGGCCTCTGATCTCCCCTCAAATACATTTTTTTTCGAGGCGTCCTGTAGAAATATGAGGCGTTTTGGTGTAGGATAGAAAAAAGGAGGGGAGATGAAATGAATATAATGAAAATATGCAATGTCAATGTTGAAATTAATACGGAATATAAATTAGTAAATCATGGCGGTTTCTGGTGTCAGGTAACATGCACGGAAAATATGATGAAGGACATATGTGATTTACAAAGGGCTATAAAGGATATTATTGAAATTTTTGATAAGAACCAATGGTTTACTAAGTTACCAGACTATGTAGTAGTGCTTTATAGCGAAGGTAATCCAATTTGTTTACATGATGACGTGAGGATAGGGCTTCACAGAACGGATTTTGTGTTTAGGCAAGATGTTTATCAATTTACGCATGAATTTACACATCGGTGTTTAGAACAAAAAATACCCAAAACATATTTATGGTTTGAAGAAAGTATATGTATGTTGATAACAGATGTTTGCATGGAGCTATTATATGAAAAATACTGGAAAAGCGAACCAGAGTTGGCTAAGGGAATAAAAAACTTTCAAATAAATAATTTTTCATATAATTTGCCAGTAATATTTGAATGTTGGTTAAAAGAAGCATCTGATGATAAATGTAGAGAGGTTCAAAATACTATTTCTCGTTATCTTGATCAATTTATTTTTGGGAATATTCATATTTTAAAAGATATACAAAAACTTCCAGCAGCCGAGTGCAAAAATTTTAGTGAGTACTTAAAAACATGGAATAAATATTTGAATGCAGAAAGAATTACACTGGCAGAAGCTTTTGCAAATGTGTATACAATGTTATATCAAAAGGTGTAACATAACAGCAAGGGCTTTCTGGCGGTTCTTATCCATATCAAAAACCGAAATTTTATAAAGAGGTGACTTCGGTCATCTCTTTTTGATTGCACAAAGTGAGGTGAGTCTGAATGACAGAAAAACAAAAAATATTTGCCGATGAGTATCTGATCGACTTGAATGCCACGCGGGCTTACCGGATCGCTTATCCACGGATCAAGAATGATGAAACGGCGGCAGTAAATGGTAGCAAACTACTAAGAAATACTAAGGTTGCAGCTTATATCGCAGAACGGATGCAGGACCGCCAGAAGCGTACTGAGGTCACTCAGGATATGGTTGTGCAGGAGCTGGCCGCCATTGCATTTGCGCGAGCTACAGACTATGTAACTGTGCGAGCCAACGGCCCCGCGGCAATGGTTTGTATTAAATCAACAGATGAGCTGTCTGACGATCAGGTCCGGGCAATTGCCGGGATCAAAGAGGGAGCCAACGGCATTGAAATAAAGCTGAATGACAAGGAGAAAGCACTGGAACTTCTCGGACGCCATTTAGGTATGTGGAATGATAAGCTTGATATAAAAGGTATGGAAGGTGTGGTGATTGTCAATGACATCCCAAAATCAGACGACACAGGTTAGGCTGACAGATCTGATTGCCCCAGCATTTTATGACCTGCACTGGGATGTTGCCGAACACCGACACACACACTACAAACTGGCGGGTGGGCGTGGATCCACAAAGTCATCCTTTGTGAGTCTCGAGATGATTCTTGGTATGATGCAGGATTCGAACGCAAATGCCATTGCTATGCGAAAAGTTGGGCGTTTCCTGGAGGAGTCTGTATTTGAGCAGCTCCGCTGGGCGATCGACGCACTTGGAGTATCGGATAAATGGAAAGTAAGGCTCTCCCCATTAGGACTAACATACATACCTTTCGGTAATAAAATCATATTCAGGGGTGCCGATGACCCACAAAAAATTAAATCAGTCAAGCTGAAGAATGGATATTTCAAGTATATCTGGTTTGAGGAACGTTCGGAGTTTGATGGATTGGAGGAGGAGCGTACAATCTTACAGTCCCTCATGCGAGGTGGAGATGACTACTTCGTTTTCTATTCTTGGAATCCACCCAAAAGCATGAACAGCTGGGTCAACCAGGATGTACTGGAGGCGCGGTCCGATACAGTAGTCAGTCATACCGATTACCGGACTGTCCCGCGGGAATGGCTGGGGGAGCAATTCTTCATCGAGGCGGAACACTTGAAAGAGACCAAGCCCAAGGCATACGAGCATGAGTACCTGGGAATTGCGACTGGAACCGGCGGTGCGGTATTTGAGAACGTCACAGTCCGGGCGATCTCCGATGAAGAGCTTGAACGGTTTGACAGGATCCGAAACGGCCTGGACTTTGGATATGGCGCGGATCCACTGGCATATATCAAGATGCATTACGATAAGACTCGTAAGCGTCTTTTTTTGTTTGGAGAAATCTATATGGTAAAGCTGGGAAACACAAAAGCAGCCAGGGAGATCCGCAGATTGAATCCATTAAATACACTGATCACTGCGGATTCTGAGGAGCCCAGGGCGATTGCTGCCTTGAATGAATTAGGCCTGCGGATAGTTGGCGCCAAGAAAGGCCCCGGGTCCGTGGATTACGGAATGGAATTTCTGGCAGACGAATTGGAAGAGATTATCATCGATCCGAAACGATGCCCCAATGCGACAAGAGAGTTTACCAGTTATGAACTGGAAATGGACAAGGATGGGAACTTTAAAGGCAGCTATCCGGATAAGAACAATCATACCATCGATGCTGTGCGCTATGGCATGGAGGATGAAATGACCAATCGGAGAGCAAAGATTAAAAACAAAGCAAAACGAGGATTTTACTAAAGGAGGTGACGAAATGCGCCTATTTACCATGCCTGCCAGCGAGTGGGATGAACAAAACATTGATAAGCAATCCATCCGGCACCTGATACTAAAGCACCGGGCAGATGTGGATCGAATGAAGAAACTGATTCGATATTACAAGGGAGAGCACAAAATTCTGGAAGAGACGAAGCGCGAGAATAAGCTTGTCTGCAATCATGCAAAAGATATCGCAGATACTGCCAGTTCTTATTTTATCGGAAACCCGGTCACTTATAAGAGTAAATCAGATATCGCTGTTTTGACGGATGCATTGGAAGACGCTGGCGCCGATGAAGTGGACGGAGATAACGGCTTGGACTTATCCATTTATGGCCGGGCCTACGAATATATTTACACCAAGCAGGGTGAGACAGAGCTGACAATCAAGAACCTTAAACCGGAAAATACGTTTCTCGTATACGATGACACCATTGAGCAGAATGAACTTTTTGGCGTCTACTATTATGCAAAGGTGGATTCCAGGGATAAGACCAATACGGTATATGTGGCAACCGTCTTGACTGAAAACTATAAATACGTCATGAATATTCAGGATATCGAGGGTCCGCAAGTCTTTTATGAAGAGCCGGAGGGGCACTTTAAAGGTGAAGTTCCGATTGTGGAATATCTGAATAATAAGCTTGCTATCGGGGATTATGAGTTGCAGATACCTCTGATCGACGCTTATAATGCACTGATGAGTGACAGAGTGACAGACAAGGAGCAGTTTATCGATGCTATTCTTGCCTTGTACGGGGCCCTGCTAAGCGATGAGGACGCCGAAGAGCAAGGGGATGGCAGAGGAACACGCGAAGCGATGAAGCAGCTGAGCAGAGAAAGACTGCTGGAGTTACCGGCGGACGCACGGGCAGAATACCTTACACGGACGTTTGATGAGTCCGGCATTGAAATCTTAAAGAAAGCCATTGAACAGGATATTCACAAATTTTCCCATGTTCCATGTATGACGGATGAATCTTTCGGAGGAAATGTTTCCGGCGTTGCGATGGAGTTTAAGTTACTGGGACTTGAGAATATCACGAAGATCAAGACCCGATATTACAAGAAAGGGCTGCGGAAACGGCTGCGGATATTCTCCAACTTCTTAAGCACCAGATCCGGTATCAGTATTGATCTGGCAGCGATCAAGCCGACCTTCACGCGGGCACTGCCGAAGAATCTGCTGGAGATCAGCCAGATTGTGGCAAATCTGTGGGGAAAGGTAGGAAAGAAGACACTGTTGTCGCAGATCCCGTTTGTGGAAGACCCAGATGAGGAACTGAAAATCCTGGAGAGAGAAGCGAAGGAAGCAATCGAGCAACAGCAGCAAATGTTTGGAAATCAGATCAACGAGCCGCCGCCAGGCGATGAAAAGGAAAATCCGGAAGAAAAAAGGGATCCCAAGAAAAAGGATGAGGTAGATGAGTAAGCTGACCTATTGGGAACGCCGCCAGGTACAGGATCAATATCAGCATTTCCAGAAAGCAGAGGACGTCGCGGATCAGATCGCAAAGCTGTATCTGAAAGCATCCCGGTATTTAGCACTGCAGTCTGATGAGATCTTTGATCGCTATCAGGCAAAGCACGGACTGTCCCAGGCTGAAGCGCTGCGGTTGATCAATACGATGCAGGATAAGACTTCGCTGGACGAGCTGCTGCAGAAATTAAATAGCAGTGAATCCAGTCAGGAAAAAAAGGAACTGATCATGCAGCTGGAAGCTCCTGCCTATCAGGCAAGGCTGGAACGGCTGCGGCAGACACAGAACCAGCTGGATTTTCTGATGCAGAATATCTACCAGCAGGAAAAGGATTTCAGTACCAGCTTTTACACGAACCTTGCCAGTGAATCTTATTACCGGAGTATCTTCAATATTCAGCAGCGCGCGGGTCTGGCGTTTGGCTTTAACCATGTGTCTGCAGATACGATAGATCAGGTGGTAGGGAGCCGCTGGTCGGGAAAAAACTACTCGGAGCGTATTTGGGGAAATACAAAGTCTCTTGCGCAGGACCTGAAAGAAGAGCTGCTGATCAATCTGGTCACCGGCCGGACGAACCGGGAAGCATCGGAGATCATTGCCAATAAATTCGCAGGAGGTGCCAGTAAGGCCCGAAGACTGATATGGACGGAAAGTGCATATGTATCCGGGGAACTGAATTTCAAGGCATATCAGGAATGCGGCATTAAAAAATACCGATATCTGGCTACGCTGGATCTTCGGACTTCGACGATCTGCCGGGCATTGGACGGAAAAGTGTTTCTGATCAGTGAAAGGAAAGTCGGTATCAATTACCCGCCGATGCATCCCTGGTGCAGATCAACCACTATTTCAGACGTGGATGCAGATCTTCTGAAAAAATGGGAACGCTCTGCAATAGATCCGGCGACGGGTAAGGATATGAAAGTTCCGGCTGACATGACGTACGAACAGTGGTATGAAAAATACGTCAAGGGGAACCCAGTGGCGGAGGCAGAGCAGAAGAAGATTCAGAACCGGTCAGCAGATAAAGCACAGCATCAGAAATACCGGGAGATTCTAGGGGATGAGATACCGAAATCTTTTGTAAAGTTCCAGGAATTAAAGTATAATAAAGCTAAGGAATGGGAAGAGCTGAAAGCTGTAAAACAGAAAACTTTGAATGAGAAAGATTTTTCAGAAATGGGAAATCTGATCGGTAAACTGGGAAATAAAGAAGTTCGCCAGTGGTATAAAACCCATGATGGGAAGATTCCTGATTTGATTGACAGATCGTTACCGTTAAAGACTCAGGCGATACAGGCTGCGGAAATGAGGAATCAGTATCGAACGCAGGCAAGGGAGCTTATGAAGGATCAGAGGGAAAGAGCAGGACTGGATAAAGGGCATCCGAATCCTACCTTTGAGGAATTAGTCGAACACAAGATGAAAAAATATGGACTGACAAAAGAGGAGGCATATCAAGATATTATCCGAAGCAGTGCAACAACAAACAAAAAGTATGACAAGATTGCAGGCATAGACGGAGGGGAGGAATGATCATGAAAACTTATCAGCTGGATCATGAGCCAAACAGGTTGGGTTTTACCAATTATCAAAGAATTGATGAGGAAGAACTTTTTAATGGTATATTGAGTTGCTTACAAGATAATCCGGATGTTAAGATTGGTGTAAAAAAAACAGGACCAAGCGAGGATTACTATCATTGTTCGCTGTCAGGCTCTTCGTTTACATTGCTTTATGATATTGATTATGGAGCAAGTATTTATTGTGATAAACCGGACACCATGCAGGAATTAATAAGACTTTTTGAGGCAAAGTAAATGAAAACGGTATATTATTGGATCAGTGATCTTCACATAATTGGGAGACTAAAAGATTTCATTCCGTACCTTTACCAAAAGGATACGGGCTGGGTTGTTGATCAGGAGCATATATTGATGGATCGGGTTATGGGATATGAGAAATCTGAGCCATCGATATATGGGATCGGCAGTACAGATATGATGGAGCGAGTGAAAGAAATCAGCGAAGAAGAAGCCATGCAGTTTATAAGTAATATGTGATACCACCAGTCAGTAAAATGACCGGTGGTATTTTGTTGGTCGGAAGGGAGAAAAAGATATGTATCAAATATTCTACGCGTGTTTAACCATCACTTGGATACTTGATATCTTAGATCTGCCGTTTATGGATTTTATGGATACCACGATTCCCGTAAACACGCTTGCATGGATTTTGATATGGTATCTGATACCAAGGTGCAAACATGATGGAGGTGAGGAGCATGAAAGTTAAAGTGATCCAGCGGTTTAATGACCGTGTCACAAAGGAGCGGCGCGAGGCCGGCCAGATTTATGAGTATCCTGCAGAGCGGGCAAAGGAGCTGGAACAGGCAGGGTATGTGAAGCAGATGGTAAAACCGGAACAGGAAAATAAGTAACATCGTAATTGGCAGCCGGAGAGGCTGTTATTTTTATGCCTTTTAATGGCAGGCGTAAAAGAACCATGAACCTGTAACGAATGGCCCGGGCGCAAATGCGAATAGGCTGGGCGGAAAGGATAGAAGAAAGATGAGAAAAAAATATTTGAATGGTAACTGTAAAATCCCAATGAACCTGCAGGTATTTGCAGAAGATGGAGACGGTGCTGGGGCAGATGACGGCAATGGCGGCGGATCCGGAGACGATGGAGGAGATGGGGATGATGGCGCGGGAGACAACAACCCTCCATCATTCGATGATTTTTTGAAGGATACCAGTCATCAGGCAGAGTTTGACCGCCGGGTACAAAAAGCAATCGATACAGCAGTCAACAATGCACAGCAGAAATGGCAGGCACTCACGGATGATAAGCTGTCTGAAGCGGAAAAGCTGGCAAAGATGACGAAAGAGGAAAAAGCCAATTATCTCCATCAGAAAAAGGAGCGGGAACTTGCCGCCAGAGAGTCAGAGATTATGAAAAAGGAATTGATGGCGGAGGCAAAGAACACGCTTGCAACAAAGAAAATCCCAAGTGAACTTGCAGAAGTGTTAAATTACACCGATGCGGATTCCTGCAGCAAGTCTATTGCGGTTGTTGAAAAAGCATTTCAGAAAGCCGTGGAGGATGCAGTACAGGACAGGCTGAAAGGCGGCACTCCGCCAAAGAAAGCGCCGGAAGGTGATGAGAAAGCGCTTGAGACGCAAGTCGAAAATATCATGATGGGAAGACAGTAAGAAAGGAAAGGTGAAATAAATGCCAATTAATACATTAGCAACAGCAACATTATTTCAGAATACGTTGGACAAGGTGGCACTCCAGGAGGCAGTGACCGGCTGGATGGATGCCAACGCCGGACAGGTGATCTATAACGGCGGTGCAGAGGTAAAGATTCCGAAAATGTCTGTACAGGGGCTTGGAGATTATGACCGTGATAACGGATATCAGCAGGGCGGCGTAACACTGGAATACGAGACACGGAGGATGACGCAGGACCGTGGCCGGAAGTTCCAGCTGGATCCGGTTGATATTGATGAAAACAACTTTGTCACAACGGCTGCCTCTGTGATGGGAGAGTTTCAGAGAATGCATGTGGTACCGGAGATCGATGCTTACCGTATCTCTAAGATCGCGTCAGAAACTATCACGGCAAATAAAGCAGGCATGATTACATACGGATATACGCCGGGAGCCACCGGGACTTCTGCGTTAAGGAAGATGAAAGAGGGTATCAAGGCAGTCAGAGAGATGGGATATAATGGTCCACTTGTATGCCACGCTACGCCGGACTTCATTATGGAATTGGAACTGGAACTGGCAGGGAAAATCCAGAATACCACATTTTCCAAAGGCGGGATTGATACTGCAGTACCGGCAGTAGACCGGGTGCCGCTTATCTCTACAGATTCCAACCGCATGTATACCGCAATCACAATCCGCGATGGAAAAACAGAAGGACAGGAGGAAGGCGGATACATCAAAGGGACGACTGCTAAGGATATTAATTTCCTGATCATGCCGCGGACCACACCGATTGCGATTACAAAACAGGATATTATGCGTATCTTTGATCCGACAATCAACCAGAAACTGAATGCATGGCAGATGGATTACCGGAGATTCCATGATATCTGGGTACTGGATAATAAGTTGAATTCTGTTTATCTGAGTATCAAGGATGCAGCGGAATAGGGGGGCGTGTTCAATGAGACTGATCAAAGGAAATGTGGAGCGCGTAGTTTCTACAGAGGGCGCGGCTGCAAAGCTGCTCAGTGATGGTTTTCGTTTATTGCAGGCCGAGACGGTAGAAGAAGTGGAGCAGTCGAAAGATTTAGCGGATTTTAAAGTTGATGAGCTGAAGGCACTGGCAAAAGAAAAGGGAATTGCAGGATGTGAATCTCTGACCAAAAAAGAACTTTTGGAAGTGTTAAAAGAGTAGGTGGCCTTATGAGTAGGGAGAAAGATATTGAAAAACTGCAGCTGCTGACAGGGGAGAGAGACGATGAATTGCTCTCTCTTTTACTGGACGACGCAGAGGAATATGTTCTTGCTTATACAAACCGGACGCAGCTTGTTGCAGGGCTTGAAAAAACTGTCCGTGATCTGGCGGTGATCGCCTTGAACCGGATGGGAACGGAAGGAGAATCTGGACGTTCAGAAGCCGGGGAGAGCTACAGCTTTGACAGTGCCCCGAAGCATATTTATGACACGTTGAACAGGTATCGGTTAGTGAGGTGTGGCGGCCATGCGCATGAAAAGAAGCAGGATTAAGACGTATTACCTGAAAAAACACCGGACAGAGAAAAACCCGGAATGCAGCACTGTGACCGTGTATGGTGATCCTGCTGCATTCCGCGGTGAGGTCTGGCCAGCAGGGGGGAAAGTGCAGGCAGAGCTGTACGGTGAGCGGTTGTCTTATATCCGGAATGTGAAGGTGGAAGGGAACTATACGATCCAACCTGATCAGGACGGGGTGCTGCATTATGTTTTTTCGGATGGGCTTGAGGTTGTGGAGTCCCACGGCCTGTGCCTGTATGTTGGGAAAGAGGCGGATCCGGATTATAAGATCATCGCGATCAAGCCCTATAAGCCGCTGCGATTGGAGGCGGAAAAGTTATGATCATCGGTCAGAAGGAGCTGGAAGCAAGACTGGACAAGTTGTCAAAAGCCGATCTGCGAAAGGGTGTTGGACAGTCGATCGCAAAAGTAAGAAGCGCGGCTAAAGAAGCGTGTAAAAGCAATACCGGAGAGTTAAGAAACAGCATTTTTGTATCCGTAGAAACAAGAGAAGAATCTGTTGTGGGAACCTGTTATACCAATAAAGCTTATGCTCCTTACGTAGAATTCGGTACTGGCCCTGTTGGACAGGACAACCACATAGGAATCTCACCGGATGTTGCGGTTACATACAGTCAAAAAGGATGGATGATCCCTGGTAATGCGATGGATCGTGATTACGCAGAGTCAAAAGGTCTTGGCGTTGTGGAAGGAAAAGATGGGGAAGTAATCGGCTATCTTACCAATGGGTCACCAGCCCGTCCGTTCATGTATCCCGCGCTGAAAAACAACGAAGATGAAATCGTCAATATCATAGCCGATGCAGTAAGGAGGCAGTTATGAAAAATGTAAAAGATCAGGTGGCTGATGCGCTCTGTACAGTCACAGATAACGTGTCAGATGCCTATCCGTCCGACTGGGCGCACTTTCCCGCAATTCAGTATACAGAGGAAGACAACTCTGTGTATGAACGGAGCTGTAACAAGGAGGATAAGGCAAAAGTGCGGTATCGGGTGGATATCTGGCATAATGAATCCACGTCAGCGTCTGCGCTTGCAGTGGATGACGCGGTGGCGGCACTGGGGCTTGTCCGGACGATGTGTCAGGATGTGCCGGATCCGTCCGGGCTGAAACATAAAGTCATGCGATATGAAGGGATCATTGATATGGTTTCTGACATCGTGTATTGGAATAATTAAAAGAAAAGAAAGGATGATGAACGATGTTAGCAAATGGTGCAACGTTAGGATTTAAGAAAAAGGGTGGAGAATCCTATACGGACCTTCCCGGGTTGAAAGAGATTCCGGATGTCGGTGTAGAACCCGAAAAAGCGGACAATACCTGTTTGACAGATCCACATAAAAAAAACGAGGCTGGAATCGGGGAACTCCCGGATATGGTCTACAAGTTCAAGTATGATAATACAGCAGCGAGTTCTCCTTATCGAGTAATGAGGAAAGCACAGGAGGATGGGGAGCTGCTGTCCTTCCAGGAGAAGCTTATGGACGGAACCACGACGGAATATGACGCACAGGTCGGCGTGAAGCGTACTGGTGGAGGTGTCAATGGTGTGATTGATTTTGAACTGACCATGTTCGTACAGAGCGATATTGTAATCACGGATCCAGCGTAAGGAGGTAACATATGGGAACATTTGATGGATTGAACGGATTGGATGAAGAAATCGGGGCAGAAGAGGAGACGAAAGTCGTTACGATTCCCGAACAGAAAAAACGCAGGCCGTTCCACTATTGGACGGTGGGCGGCAAAGAACACAGACTGAAGCTTACAGCAGCTATGATCTCGAAACTGGAAGGTAAGTACCGTACAAATGTCCTGAACCTGATTTCAGATGACGGATTACCACCCCTGTCGGTTATGCTGACCATTATTCAGGCAGCAATCACTCCGTGGGAACATGGCATTTCTTACGCGGATGTACAGCGGATCTATGATGCCTGGTGTGACGAGGGCGGTAATCAGATCGACCTGTTGTCGGATGTGATCATGCCGACGCTTACGGTGTCCGGTTTTTTTACCGAGAGCCAGGAACGGTCGATCGCGGAGAGCCTGAAGAATACGGAAGAGCTTCTGTAGCACTGGTTTCTGATATCCTGGATGAACTGTATCCTTATGCACTGGAGGCTGGCGTAACGGTATCTAGTTTCTGGGGTCTGTCCCTGATGGAGATCTACGATACCGTTGCGGCTTATAACCGCAAGGCAGAACGGGAATTTAAGCAAAAAGTAAAACAGAACTTTCTGCTTGCGGAAGTAATCGTAGCTGATCTGGGCTTGTCGCTCGATAAGAAACCGGCTCTTCAGCCGTGGGATTATTACCCCAGCATGTTCCAGGCAGAACGGGATCAGCATGAGAAATTAAGACAGATGGAAGAAATGGAACAGTATAAGGAACGCCGGCGCCAGTATGCCGGTGCATTAAACGCACAGAGACGGGGATAATCCTGTCTTTTTTGCGCGGGAAGGAGGTGACATATGGGAAAAGAACTGGAACGCCTGGAGGTTGTCATTGAGGCAAATCCTTCAAAACTCAAGCAAGGGGCGGAAAGCTCCAGGAAAAGCATCAAAGATATGGTATCCTCTATCAACCAGGCTATCGAAAAAATTAAAAGCCCGGTTAAAAAGATCATGGAAAATTCTCCGGAACTGACAAATATGAAAAACCTGATTGGCAGGGTATTTTCTGATCTGAAAGACGGGACCATTACTTCCGGCATTGCGGATGGCATCAAAGCCTATGTAAAAGAAGCACAGCTGGCTGCAGGCATTAAAGTGTACTCAGATGATTATCTGCAGCTGGAAAAGGATATCGAAGCGGCGGAGAACGCACTTGAGAAACTGGAAGCAAAAAAGGCAGCAATGACCGATTCTGAAATCCGTGAAGAATCAGCAGAGTACCGGGAGCTTGCGAAGTGTATCGCAACGGCGCAGAACCGCCTGAACGGGCTGGTCGCACGTCAGGATAAGATGAATGCCAATGGGGTCAGCCACAACAGTAAGAGCTGGAAGAACCTGCAGTACGATATGGAAGAAGCAAAGCGGACGCTTGCTGCCTATCAGGACGATGCGGACAACATGCGTGCAGACGGCAGTATGTATCAGCATACGAAGGCATGGAACGATGTAACGAATGCAATTGATCGCACCAGGAGCACCTTGAGGTCCTATCAGGCACAAAAAGCCAGCATGGCAGCCTCTGGTGCTGATACGGCATATACGAACCCGGGAAAACTGAGTTCTGGGAGCGGGCTGCAAAGTGCGGGTGCATCAATCACCTATCTGCCGACGAAGCTAAAAGAGATTCAGGGACGCGTAAACGAAACCATTAAGAGAATCCCGGTTATTGGCAGGGTTGCAAAAAATGCAGCCTATGTTGGGTCCAAAGCTTTTAACGGCATGAAGGCAGTATTTCAGAAAGTATCACCGGCAATACGTAAAGTAGCGGGTGTTTTCGGATCCCTCATACAAAAATTTAAAAGCGGCATTCCCCTTCTGAACCGAACAAAAAGTTCGATGAATGGACTGGGTGGACAGTCCCGGGGGCTTGGCAGTATCTTCCGGACACTGGGGATGACGGCGAAATTTATGTTCGCCAGCTTTGTGCTGCGCGGAGCAATGAACGGGGCAAAGGAAGGTTTCCAGAACCTTGCGCAATACAGTGGGCAGACGAATGCAAGCCTCTCTATGCTAATGTCATCCCTGACGCAGCTTAAGAATGCGCTTGCTGCAGCTTTTGCGCCGATCCTGAATGTTGTCGCGCCGATTCTGGATGCATTTATTCAGAAGATCATCTCTGTTGTCAATGTATTTGGCCAGTTGATGTCATCCCTGACCGGACAGGGCAGTTATGTAAAGGCCAGAAAGGTCAATCAGGATTACGCGGCCAGCATTGCGGACACATCCTCCAATATGGATGATTCGGTCAAGAGCACCGAAAAGGCTGCAAAAGAGAATGAGAAGTACCAGAAGACAGTCATGGGCTTTGACCAGCTCAATAAAATGGATGACCATTCGGGCGGTGACAGCAGTTCTCCAACCACGACCGGAATACCAGATAGCGGTGGGTTATCCCCTGCGGATATGTTTGAGATGGTGCCAGTGGAGAATAAGGTCAAAGGGCTTGCCGATAAGATCAAGGAAGCCTGGAAAAATGCGGACTTTACAGAGCTCGGCTCCATGCTGGGTAATAAACTCAATGCTGCGCTGGAGAGTATCCCCTGGGATAAGATCAAGAACACCTGTAATAAGATTGCCAAGAGTGTTGCAACGTTCTTAAATGGTTTTATTGAAACCACAGATTGGGGGCTGGTAGGCAGGACCCTTACAGAAGGTGTCAACACAGCCTTTGAAATGGTCAATACCTTCGCAACGAATTTTCACTGGGACAGCTTGGGGAAAGCTGCCGGTGATGGTATTAATGGTGCTCTTGGCAATCTCGACTGGGAGCTGATCCGCGGGACGGTACGAAATGTTGTTTCCGGCATTACGGAGACGCTGAATACATTTCTGACAACTGTTGACTGGAATCTTGTCGGTGTATCCTTCGGACAGGGCATCAATACGCTGATTGATATCGGTTATACTTTTGTCACGACGTTTGACTGGGCAAAATTTGGTCTTGCAATCGCGGAAAGCATTAACGGTGCGATCAGCACGATTGACTGGGCGAAAGCGGCACAAACGGCCTCAGGAGCGATTAAAGGGATTTTAGATGCATTTATAACAGCACTTGAAAATGTCGACTGGAAACAGTTGGGAGAAAAAGTAAAAGAATTTCTTGTTAACGTGGACTGGGCTGGAATCATCAGTCGCATCTGCCAGCTGATCGGTGCAGCAGCAGGAGGCTTGGCGTCATTTATTGGAGGACTTCTTGGCGATGCGGTAAAAGGAGCAGTGGCTCATTTCCAGCAAAATGTGCAGGAGTGCGGCGGGAGCGTTATACTTGGTATCCTAAAAGGTATTGTAGATGCGCTTGTCGGAATCGGGGAATGGGTATATAACAATATCTTTAAACCAATCATTGATGGATTTAAGAATGCTTTTGGTATTCACAGTCCTTCAACAGTTATGGCAGAGCAGGGCGGTAATATCATTTCTGGTCTGCTCGGTGGAATCACAGGTGCGATCGGAAGTGTGATCACTTGGTTTACGCAACTTCCAGGTAAGATCAAGGAAGCGCTTGGAAACGCAAAAGACTGGCTGGTACAAAAAGGTAAGGATGCGATTGACGGGCTGAAAAATGGTTGGAATGCGGTCAAAGAAAGTAAACTGGGTCAGACAGTTTCTAAGATCGGATCCTTTGTGAAGCAGAAAGCCGGCGATGCAAAAAACTGGATCAAAGAAAAGGGCTCCAATGCCATTGAAGGCTTGAAGAATGGATGGGAGTCCGTGAAAAGCGGATCCTTCCTGAACAAGGTCAAAGATATCGGCGGGGAAGTCTTTACCAAGATTGGTGATATCAAGGGCAAAACCAACGGCAAAGGTAAGGACATCGTGATCGGCCTGAGAACCGGCTATGAGGGAACAAAGCAGAGCGGGTTATTGTCCAAAACGGCGAAACTGAAAGAAGATGTTCATAAAAGTATTGGTGATATCAAAAGCAAAGTGAAACCAAAAGGCAGGGATATCGTTACGGGCATGCAAGACGGGCTTGTAGCAGCATGGCCCTCGCTAAGGAACTGGCTGCAGTCTGTGCCAAATAAAATATTGTCATCAGTCGGAAGCTTATACGGGACGGGAAGATACCTGATGCAGTCGTTTGTTGACGGAATGCAGAGTGTGCATATTCCAACACCCCATATGTATATCGCGTCCTGGAATACACATGACCTGGGAGATGGAGGATCTTATTCTACCCCGAATATGGGCGTACAGTGGTATGCTGGCGGCGGATTTCCACGTGCTGGGGAAATGTTTATTGCAAATGAAAACGGCCCGGAAATGCTCGGTAAAATGGGGAATCGTAACGTAGTTGCAAACAATAACCAGATTACGGACGGTATCGCGAAGGCGGTCGGTCCTGCGGTCTATGATGCGGTTGTGGATGCTTATATGGCGGTCAATACCAGGTCAGGGGCAAATGATCCGGCGCCGGTATTGGAATTCACTTTTGTTTGTGGCCCGGAAACAATTTATCGGATGGCAAAAGAAGGAAAGGTAAAACGTGACAGGAGATTTGAAGTCTGTGAAACCATGTGAGGGAGGCTGATGATGTGGCAAACGTAAATATACTGGAAGTGGATGGACAGAAGCTGCCGAAAGAACCTTCCTCTATGGAGTGGGGACTTATGGATATTTCGGGATCGGATGCCGGCAGAACGGATGATACCGTCATGCATAAGAATCGTATCGGGCAGAAACGAACAATCCCATTATCCTGGATCAATCTGGATCCTGATACGATTCATGAGCTTTTGGTGATGTTTAATCCTGAATATGTAAATGTGAAATATTATGATCCACTGGATGGACATACATCAACCCGGACGTTTTATACCGGGGATAAGAAAGCACCGTTAAAAATGTGGACAGTTGGGAGAAAGCGATATTCCCAACTGTCTTTTGACTTAATCGAGAGGTAAGACAGCCATGATAAACACAACAACCGAATTCAAACAGGCAATGGAGCAAAACAACGTATGTGCTTCCAAAGCTACGATATTATTAAAAAATGGAACACTTCTCGACATTCCCAATAGCAAAATCAGCCAGGGCGGCATCAAGATTGAGGATGCCACGAGCAGCACGAGTAGCTTTGACATCGGGTCTGCAATCATCAATAAACTGACCATCAGCCTCAACAACATGTATGATGAGTTTTCTGATTATGATTTTACAGATGCAGTGATCACAGTCTGGGTAGGCAAGCAGTTGCCAGAACGGATGGAGTGGCTGAAAAAAGGGGTCTACAACACTGATGACCCGACGGCAACCCCATCTATATTGACCCTGGAAGCACTGGACAACATGAGTAAGTTCGATGTGGTGTATGATGGCAAACTGACGTTTCCGGCGACACTACAGACGATCGTCCAGTATTGCTGTGAGCGCTGCGGAGTAACGATGATCAGCGGGCAATTTCCAAACTATAATTACAGCGTTGCCAAAAATCCATTTGATGACAACTCCAATATCACTTACCGGGCAATCCTTGCCTACTGTGCACAGATCGCGGGATGCTATGCGAGATGCAACTCAGACGGGAACTTGGAACTGAAATGGTATGATACGGCTGCGTTTGATGGGATTATTGATGGTGGTGTATTCGATCAGACTACGGAACCCAGCTACCAGACTGGGGACGATCTGGATGGTGGAAATTTCACGGATTATTCCAGTGGTGATAGTGCTGATGGAGGGAACTTCACGGATCCGTTACCATACCACCATATATATAGCCTGGCGTCATTGTCGGTATCCACCGAGGACGTGATGATCACCGGGATCCGGGTGACGGCTGCTGACAGTGAGGACGCCGAAGGGAAGAAACTCGAGGGTGAGACTTACCTGTGTGGTGTCGAGGGTTATATTCTTGCAATCAAAGGAAATCCACTGATTGAGTATGGGCGTGCGAAGGAGGTCGCGGATTTTCTGGGCGCGCGGATTGCAGGGATGCGGTTTCGTCCACTTACGGCAAGCTGTCTCGGGGATCCCAGCATGGAGGCGGGAGACGCTGCGGTTGTGACGGACCGCAAGGGTAACAGCTATTATACCTACCTTACAAACATCAGCTATAGCACCGGCAACTACGCAAGTATCTCCTGTGACGCGGAGCCGGCAGCCAGGCACAGTGCGGACCGGTATAGCGAAGTTGAGAAGATCGTCGGGGAGATTAAGAAGGACAGCCAGTTTCAGCTGTCGGAATATGCAAAATATGTGGAGCAGATGAACTCCTTAGCTATTAACGCGATGGGTTATTATGAGACGAATGAGACGCAGAGTGATGGCAGTACTATTAATTACATGCATGACAAGCCGGTGTTATCGCAGAGCACGATTATCTATAAAAAGAGCATTGATGGATTTTTTATATCCCGGGATGGTGGCCAGACGTATGTAGGTGGTATGGACAAGAATGCCAATATCGTCGCGAATGTGATTGCTGCGATTGGGATCAGTTTTGACTGGGCCAGTGGCGGGACGTTGACATTAGGTGGGAAAGATAATGTGAATGGAATACTAAGTATTCTGAGAGCTGATGGACGACAGGCGGGGAAATGGGACAAAGACGGTCTTGATGTTTCTGGGTTGATTCATATAACCGGTGGAGGATCAATAGGACGTTGGAATTTTAATTCAGATGGAACATTGACTGCTGAAAGAACAAATGCTGGAATAACATATCGGACAACAATTGCACCAGCATACCGAACAGCAGACACAACGATCGATGTTTTGACAGTTGAAGAAATTTCCTCAGGAAATACAAAAAAGATGATGATCGATAATACCGGGGATGTGGCCTATATGGTCATTGACAGTAGTGGAAATGAAAACAGACTTTTTAATTTGAGCATAAGTGATATAAGCTGTCAGCTTATAAGTAGCGCGCTTAATGCCTGGATTCATCAGTTGCATTTATATGGAAATTTAACCTCAGAGGGAGCAAACAACACTTTCAACGGCAACGTGCATGTTGGTGGTAAATTTACAGTTGCAGGTAGTAAAAACCGATGTGTTAAGACGGAACATTATGGGGAAGTCCTGTTAAATGCATATGAAACAGCAAGCCCGATTTTTGGTGATTTGGGTTATGGAAAAATTGAGGCATCCGGAGAATGTATCATAAGCATTGATCCGGTTTTCTTAGAAACGATTGCATCTGGTTATTTCGTATTTTTGCAGTCACATTCTGAAAATAATGTATACGTTAAGGAAAAGATGTATGACCACTTTGTTGTTTGTGGCCAACCTGACACAGAATTTGAATGGGAATTAAAGGCACCTCAAAAGGGATATGAACATGCAAGGCTTGAACGTATGATAGGAGGCAAGTAAATGGCAATCAGAAATAGAAGAGGATTAAAAGAAGCATTTATCCCGTCAAGGCTCCTGCCGGGCGAATTTGCGGTGGCGACCGATACCGGCAATGCCTGGTACTGCTATGCAGCGGGTCAGGTAAATCTGATTGCCACTGCCAAGGATATCAACACAATAAAAGCGGAAGCAGAATCTTATCAGGAAGCTCAGCAGATCATCCTTGACCGGATTGAGCAGAGTATTGTGGCTACGAATGCAGATCTTGGAAATGTCAAAGAAGAAGTGCTGAGCCAGATCAATCAGGAACTGGATGCGCTTGACGGTAGAGTTCGTACCAACACAACCGATATCACAGAGCTGAAAAACGGCGCCGGGAAATACCCGATTGCGTCAGAGGCAGAGGCTTTGGCTGGCACCGCAAATGACAAGCTGATGTCACCGCTCAGAACTAAACAATACGTAGTTGAAAAAATGAAGGATGCTGTTACCTACCCCATCGCTACCGAATTAGAAGCGATTGCGGGTATTTCAGATCAAGTGCTGATGACGCCTTTAAAGGTGGCAAGGTACTGTGAAGAGAACGGAACCGGAGGAGGCGGGGGCGGCGGATCTACAATTCCCATTATGAACAGTTCTTTTGAGGGCGGTTCTTTTGCGGCCGGGACAGAAGTGGAGATCCGGTATCGGTGGTCATCTCCCAATGAGGGATACGGCATTCTGCATGTGCTGCTCAATAACGTCGAAATCATCACAGAGGAAGTCCAGCAGGGACTCAACCGTGTGGTAATCCCAGGCCAGGTTAAGGGCAACTATACCGTGCTGATGTATGTAACGGACAGGGGCGGGCTGACCACGGACCGGCTGACCTTCACGCTCAAGGTTGGTGGGCTTGATATCACAAGCACATTTGATGACAGCCAGGATTTTACGATCAAATCCGTTATCCGGATACCGGTTACTATTGACACTATCAGCTTAGATCCAATCTATATTAATACAACCATTGATAGCTCTGTCACCCGGTCCTCTGGGCAGCAGGGCTATAATATTGTGCAGCTTCCGACTCTTACGGCTGGCGCACACAAGGTCAGCATCCAGGCGGAGTCCGGGACTTATATTTCCAATATCTTATCCTACAACATCGTGATTGAGGACGCCGACACGCTGACGATCATCTGCGATTATGATGTGGAGCAGGTGAGTTACCGGGACCTGGTGGAGATCCCGTACCGGGTAAGTCTTAAGGGCGTCGATAAGTTTTCGGCAATCTACAAAGTCGATGGAACAGCCGTCAAAACACTCGAGATCAAATCAGGCACCAACATCTGGTCAACCCGTGACCTGGAAGTCGGGGACCATGTGCTGCGGATTGAAGTAGCAACGCTGGACGGTAGCAAGACGGCTGCCGTGGAAAAATCCCTGCGGGTCAATGCATCCAGTTATACACCCCTGCAGCCGGTTACAGATGCATCACTGCTCTGCTGGTTTGATGCAACCGGACGCACCAATCAGGATACAGATCGGGATGCCTGGACAGATAAATCCGGCAACGACACCGTGGCAAATTTGGTGGACTTTAACTGGGGCAGCAATAATGGCTGGGTAGATAATGCCCTGAAGTGTAATGGCGGGTCCTATGTAGAGATCGACCTACAGGCGCTCAAAGACAATGCGCCATACGGCCTGACGGTAGATGTAAAATTCCGCACCCGTGACAGCGGCGATGAGCTGGACTGTGTACTGGACATGAGAGGCAGTGACAGCAACAGTAAAGGTTGCGCAGTGGATACTGGAAATATGTATCTTAATTCCGGGACCACGAAAGTAAAATCGACTGTGCTGGAAGAAGAAATCTCTAGGGCAACCTTTGTGATCGACAGGCAAAATAAACTTGCGAAAGTGTATAATAATGCCGTACTGACAGAGGCTTTTATCATCCAGGCGAATGAAGATTTTACGAATAACGGTAAAATCTATCTGAACGCCCGTCTTGCCACGGTATCAGGAGCATGGGGGCCTGCTTATTTTGGAGACTGCGAGATTTACAGTATTCGTGTGTATGAGCGTGCTTTGGAAGCAGACGAGATTGTCCAGAACCACATCGCGGATATCCCGGATCTCGTCGAGCAGGAGGAGAAATACCGGCTGAACTACCAGAACATGATGCCGACCATGTATTTTTATGGTGATACCAGCGCCATGACCAAGGATAACAAAGTTCCGCTTCGGATCCGGTATATCAGCACGGACAGTAATAAGTATGGGGAGAGCTTCGACTTGCCCGCCTGCTCAGTCAGCTGGCAGGGTACATCGTCGCTGCAATATGCCGTCAAGAACTATAAAATTCGCCTGCGTGATCAGGATGGCAGTAAGGTCAAATACAGCCCATTCCCGGACGGTATCCTGGAAGACACGTTCTGTTTAAAGGCAGACTACATGGAGAGCAGCCACGCCAACAATACCGGTATGGCGCGCTTTATCAACGACTGCTTGTATGACGAACCGGTTCCGCCGCAGGAGACAAATACCAATGTGCGGACAACCATTGATGGATTTCCGATGCAGCTCTATATTGCACAGAGCAATGATACAACGCCGGTCTATATGGGAGTGTTCAATTTCAACCTGGACAAAGGCTGCAATGACAGTTTTGGATTTGATGAGAACACCATCAGCTTTGAGGTTGCATCCAACTCCGACACCAGCGCGGGAGCATTCAAGGACGATTCGGATGCCTCCATGCGACAAGACTTTGAGCTGCGGTATCCAGATGAAGATGATTGCACAATCGAACAGGTTGACGCGGCTTACACCAAAATGAAACGGGTAGTTACATGGGTGAAAAACAGTACGGAGGAGACCTTTGCGGCTGAAGTAGAGCAGTATTTTAATAAAGAGTATCTATTAAAATATTACCTGCAGGTCCATCTCTTCGGCATGGTCGATAACCTGGGTAAAAACATGATGCTGACTACGTGGGACGGACAGATCTGGTATCCACAGTTCTATGATATGGATACGCAGCTGGGACTGGATAACACAGGATACCTTGAATTTTTAAGCGATATCGATGTAGTAGCCGGGGTCTATAATACCTCCGGATCTAAGCTCTGGACGATGGTGGCAACGGTGTTCGCTTACGAACTGGCTGAGAAGTATAAGACCATGCGGGCGTCCCGGTATACATTGGATAACATCCTGTCTTATTGGTACGGCGATCAGGTGGCTAAGATTGGGGAACGCCAATATAACGCCGACATGGAAGCCAAGTATATCCAGTTTAAAAGCGATTATCTTTTCATGCTGCATGGGCGCCGTTATGAGCATATGAAACGTTGGATTACAGAGCGGCTACTGTACCTGGATACTATCTATGGGTATGAGGCAGATACCAGGCAGTCGATTACAATTAGGGCGAATAAGTCGGGAAGCGTGTATTTGATTATTGATACATACAGCCCGCAGTATCTCCGGATTGTATGGCGAAATGGTGTGGAGCAGAAACTGAAGGTTGGCCGGGACAGCAACGGAAATATGACATCTACAAGGTTTTCAGCAACTTTGGCAACCAGTACAGATCAGGAAATCATTATTTATAATGCCCGGCAGATTAAGAGAATTGCTAACATCGCAGCGTTGAATCCATCTGTGCTAAATATGGTCGAAGCAACAAAACTGGTGGAACTTGATTGCCAGAAGGCAACGCTGCTTGCGGATGTGCGATTATCAGCAAATAATAGATTTTTAAGAAAACTTAACCTGACGGGATGTACGTTACTCGGGACGGCTTCAGGCGGCGGCAACACCCTGGATTTATCCAGTGTTTACAATATGCGTGAGTTAAATCTAAGCGGTACAGCATTGGAAAGTGTAATATTCCCGACAGACGGAAGTAATTACACAACCATAATTTTACCAACAACATTAAAATCTGTAGATGTGCAGAATATGCCAATGCTAGTGAAGCTGGCAACAAATTCATCTACGGGAGTCTTATCAACAAATAATTTGACTTTGCTAAAAATTATTAACTGTCCTAAGGTTAATTTTCCGACCGCGGGCAATATAAAAGCAGAATCTGTGTGGATAGAAAATTCAATAGCATCTTTTGGCTCACCTGTTATTGGTGATGGGACTATAGAGGTTAAGTCAGTTATTATCAAGAGTACCATACCCCATATTCCGCGGATTACTGTGAATGGGAAATATGCGTCTAATGTTCCGAGTATGGAAAAACTGGAGATTAATTGCAACGTGAGGGAAGTTGTATTAACAAAAGTAGGGTTTACCGGGCCTCAGATTCTTGATTTCAGTGGAATTGCAAATGACTTTAGTTTGGTCATAGAAGATTTTGCAAATATTGAAAAGGTAATATTACCAACAAGTTTAAAAGGCATTGGAATATTGAAAAGTGCGTCTAAAAGTCTTTCAGGAAATATTGCGTTTCCAGACAACCTTAAACAGTATTCTGTTTGCCTTACCGGTCATGAACAGGATGAAATCATTGATTTTAGTTCTGTTTTAATCACAGACTATTTATCATTGGATAGTATTGATCCTCAAAAAGAGGTACTGATAAATGTAGATTTAACACAGGCACGGACGGGGCGCTGGTTGACTGGTGCCCCTCAAGAAACAGCGGATTATCTGCGTATTGAATCGAATAATGTTTCTGGAAATATCAAGTATGCTGACAGATTTTTGATGCCTTATTCTTCAGCAGATATAAGAAAAACTGTAACGGATGAAAGATTGGCGCAGATTAATTTTGACACATCTGCTTCGGAAAGCTTTTTATATGCATTTCGGTATATGAAATTGATTACACGGATTCCTGATCTTGATGCTTCAAATGTAACGAGGTTTAGCAACATGTGTGCTGGATGTGATGAGCTGGTTGATATCTCTAATCTAAACACATCAAATGGGGAGGACTTTAGCTACATGTTTGCCGCATGCGAGAGCCTGATTACAATTCCGCCAATGGATGTATCGAAAGGAATAAGTTTCGAAAGAATGTTTAATACTTGTCCAAAGTTAGAAAATGTTTCCAGGCTAAATACTCTGGCTGGCGAAAAATTTGCGTATATGTTTTATGGGTGTTCACGTCTTACGTCAATAGGAGGAATTAATTTTACAAATATGCTGTCAACAGGTCTCGGACCCAATAGTCTGTTTTACCAATGTTCCAGCCTTGAAAATGTTGTTTTTGAAGGAGCCGTCAATAAGAATATGGCGTCTACAAATTACCAGACATATTTATATAATACAAAATTATCTCCAGAATCTGTAGCTTCACTCGTAGCCGCGCTGGAGGACTATTCTGATTCAACGGCAGTCACACTGAGAATCGGCTCAACCGGTTACGCCAACCTCACCGACGAACTAAAAGCCGCGGCGGCAGCCAAAAACTGGACACTGACGTCATAAAGGGTATGCAATAACGGGCGCTGTAAGCTGCGGCTCCCGGCAAAACCACAAGGAGGTGGTACATATGCAGATTATACAGAAACCCGGATACACGGAACTTCTCGCAGACCCCGGCAAACTCATCGTAAAAGTCGGCACCACATCCCCCGGCAGTACAGCAATGGTGCTGGCGGTGTCTGACAGCCCGGATAACTATGAGGAGATTGACGAGCTGGCAGAAGGCTTGCCGGAGGAACCGGTGGAGCCTGAAGACCCGCCTTATGAGATTGTGCCGGATCCGGAGGGAAAGATTGATTATGAGACGGCGCAGAGGCTGATGAATGATATCGTGCTGTTGAAACAGCGGACGATGGAGTTGCAGGCTGATAATGAGATGCTGACAGAATGCCTGCTGGAAGTCAGCACAATGATTTATGATTAAGCCATTATTGTGCAGGCTATTATTCGGAAAGGAAGGTGAGACCATGATGGCGATGTTATGGGCACAGCAGATCATGCTGGGAAAGAGAACATATGACCAGGTGCCGCGATTGCTGAAAGAGAAAGTGAAAGAAATCCTGATCGACAGCGGGTGCGAGGATTTGGCACCGGAATGATGAGCAGGACCGGAGACGGTCTTATTTATTGGCAAAAACACGAAACGAGGACTAAGCATGTATATCGGAGCAGAACAGGTTATTATGGCAGGCAGTGTTATCGCAGCATTGTCTGCCATATTTGCGGTCATTTTTGCCGTGTACCGTTGGTATCTAAAACAGAATAGCCAGGACAGGGAGATTGAGAAGATGAAACAGGAGCAATGTCTGCTTACCTATGGAATTCTTGCCTGCCTGAAAGGGCTGAAAGAACAGGGCTGCAATGGGCCAGTATCAGAGGCTATTGACAGAATAGAGAAACACATCAACAAACAAGCACATGACCAGGAGGTATAAGTATGGATTTTACAGGTATTACAAGTGTGGTAGCAATTACGGTAATCTGTTTTTTGGTAGGACAGGTGATCAAAGCAACGGGGATTGATAACAAATGGATCCCGGTAATCGTAGGGGTAGCAGGTGGCTTTCTTGGAATTGCCGGTATGTTCATTATCCCAGATTTTCCGGCAGCGGATTACATAAACGCTGCAGCAGTCGGTATTGTGTCGGGGCTGGCATCCACCGGAGCAAATCAGATTTATAAACAGACTAAGAACACGGAGGGCGAGTAATCGTCCTCTTTTTAATTGCAGAGGTGCGGCCATGACAGAGCAGGAGATAGAGGATTTTGTACGATACCTGGATAAGGATACGCGCGGCTACTGTGTGGCACCCGATCAGCAGAATCCAGACTGTTGTGACTGCTATCTCTGCAGATTTACGTTTTTTAACCAGGTAAGAGAGGAGCTGAAAAGCTTATGAGCATTAATATAGAAGCCGAAAAACGGGCTTATAAACATTTTGTTGCTGCAGGCATGACACCGGCCGGCGCCTGCGGGTTGATCGGAAATCTGGAAGCGGAGTCTGATGGGTTTTGGTGTAATCGCCTGGAATACCTGTGCGTCAAACGCCTGAAAGAGCGCGGAAAGGTGTACACTGATACGAGTTATACGGCTGCGGTTGACAGTGGAAAGATTAGCTGCGAGGAATTTCTGCACCCGATCCCCGGCAAGCAGTATGGCTATGGGCTGGCACAATGGACAACCCCGGCGCGCAAGTCTGGATTGTACACGCGGGTGAAACAGAGAGGGGTGTCGATTGCGGACGAGGCTGTGCAACTTGACTATGTGCTGTACGAGCTGGAGCATGTGTTTCCGAGTGTCCTGAAAGTGCTGAAAACAGCAGCCAGTATTCGGACAGCATCGGATATCGTACTACGAAAATTTGAAGCACCGGCCGGGATCACGGAAGCTACATGTAAGAGCCGGGCAGCCAGAGGGCAGAAGTTTTATGATCATTATGTGAAGGGAGTAGCCATGACAAAACAAAATGCGATTGACAAGCTGATCAGCGTGGCGTCCGCAGAAGTCGGATACCTGGAAAAGAAGAGCAACAGCCAGCTGGACAGCAAAACAGCCAATGCGGGCAGCAACAATTACACCAAATATGCCAGGGATTACCGGACATTTGCGGGCGTCAACTACCAGGGACAGGCCTGGTGTGATATGTTTGTGGACTGGTGTTTTGTACAGGCATTTGGGAAGGAGAACGCAAGGGAACTGCTTGGCGGGGGATTCTCTGCCTATACACCGACCAGCGCCCAGTATTATAAAAATAAGAAGCAGTGGCATGCCGCGCCGCAGGCAGGGGACCAGGTCTTTTTCCATAATTCCAGCAGGATCTGCCATACCGGTATCGTGTACCGGGTATCCGGCAATACGGTGTATACGATCGAGGGCAATACGTCCGGGGCGTCCGGGGTGATTGCCAACGGCGGCGGGGTATGTAAAAAGTCGTATGCACTTGGCAACTCACGGGTCAGCGGTTACGGCCGGCCGGATTGGAGCCTGGTGACGGGGAGTGGGGTAGATGTACCGACAACACCGAAAGGAGATGCAGTATATATGTTCAGTATGAAAACAGTGAAAAGAGGAGAGACCGGCACTCATGTGCTGCTGGTACAGGAAATTTTAAGGGCCCGTGGTTATAAGGGCAAAGACGGCAAGGTCCTGGAGCTCGACCGGAGCTGCGGGGACAACACGGTCTATGCCATTACTGCTTATCAGAGAGACCGGGAGAAGCAGTCTCCGGGTATTTGTGGCGGTGTAGACGGTGTTGCAGGGGAGAAGACCCTGCGGGATCTGATCGCGCTTTAAGCCTGTCCTGTGATGGGCTTGAAATAGTCTTATCAGGGAGGAGGGAAGTGTGTAACTCGTTGACGTTGCAATTAGCAATCTAAGTTTCTGACGCTATATCTTGTAAAAACCCCCGGCTGCGCTATGCCGGGGGAAAAATCTTTATGCTCGCGGAATCAACAGAAAACCGCTCCCGCCTAACGGGTAGTACTAATCTCTCGACAAAATTCGACAAATGAAAGTCAAAAATTAACCAGCAATCAAAATGCTGGCAAATCAGTAAGATATGTACAGAGATAGAGGATCAGTTCTTTGGGAGAGGGTGGTTCAATTAGTTTTCGCTTTACGATCTGTTCCAGTTTCGTGTGATCACCATACTCCCAACAATCGCTGGAAGCTCTGGATATGCTTCTGGCAATCGATTTTACAGGCAGGCCGGTTTCCTGAGAGATCAACGGATACACCTGTCGTTCCAGATTGAGTCCCATGTAAAAAGGCAGTTGACAGCTGTAGTAAACCGCCAAAGCCAGACAATAATAGCTTCTGTGGCATGGATGTCCGGATATGGACTGAATCAGTGTAATAACATCTCTTAAAGTCATAAAGTTCTCCTCCCTTAGTGCATATGCTAACAATAATTTTACACTGACTCGACTAAAAATGGAGAAGAATAGACAAGAGTGGACGTAAAAAAAGAGATATGTAATATTAGGAGATAAAATCGCTGCGCTATGTGCCCTCAGATTTCCCACCCGGGGCTATTTTTATTTGCACAAAAAAACAGAACTAACAAATGGTTACGCGTCAATAGGCTCCAATTGCCGTTACACGTAATCATTCGTTGGTTCTATAGAAAGTATATTTTGTATTGGATACATTGTCAATAATAATCACTTCTTCTTGATTCAGTTCGCTAGGCCTCTTCAAGGATTTTCTGGCGCATCCGCTCTTTTGCTATCGAATTCTCTGGCAAGTCAATATTTTCGACTTCTTTTTCGATCCCCGCAGCCTCAGCCATGAATGCATCATGCATAGCATCGACCAGTGATTTACGTCTCTTTTTAAATAATTTCATTTAACCACCCCTGATTTAAGTGTAGCACAAGGGTACAAAAGGGTGATATGGTAAATAATGGAAAATAACATTCGGTTTAACTTTGCTTAGTCGTTATGGTCCCCAATTAGTCCCCAAACAAAAAATATCTGCCCGTGAGAGGACAGATATAAAAATAGATTTCCTGAAAACCCGCATAAATACAGGCTTTTCACAATGGAGTATACGGGATTCGAACCCGTGGCCTCAACAATGCGAATGTTGCGCGCTCCCAGCTGCGCCAATACCCCATAAGAGTAGTATAGCACGATACGGGAAAATTTCAATAAAATTATCAGCCTGTTTCGAGCCGGTGAAAAAGAATTTCAATAAATTCTCCGACCGTGGGACACTTTTCGAGACGACAGCCGGCGATCTCATGCAGAAATTCCCTGTTTCCGTGATCCCAGCAGGCGGCGACAACAGTGCGCAGAGCGTGCTCAACGCTGCTTCGGCTTTTGCCGTAATGAAGTGCAACATCACGGTAAAGATATTTCCAGATGTGAAGAAGATAATTCTCGTCTTTGAGACATAAAGTCATTGCATAGTGTAAATAATGATATCCGCAGTAAGTAGAGCGGATGCCAAGTTTTTGTATTAACTGTGTGATCCTGTCCATGATACCCTCTCTTTTATAAAACAAAGTTACCTATAATAAATCCGGATACCCGGCGAGATAACTGCAGAGATAGATGATAAGCTCTTTTGGGGAAGGCTTTTCAATAAGATGGCGGTTGGCAACCTTATCAAGGTTAACGTGATTTCCGTAATCCCAGCAGTCACAGACAGCACGGGAAATGCTGCGTGAAATAGACCTTACAGGAAGATTGGTTTCATTGGAGATCAAGGGATAAATTTGACGTTCGAGACAAATTCCGGAATAAACAGGGACCTGACAGCAATAATAGACAGCGAGAGCCAGATGATAATACCCCTTGCGGCAGGGATGGCCTGAAATAAACTGAATAAGCAGCAAAACGTCTTGCAGGGACACGACAACTACCTCCTTGATGTTAAACATTCTTTAGTATGCTGTAAATTAAAAAAATTTGGTAAAATAAGACATAACAAGACAAAATAAGTCGAAATAAGACGGATAATAACAAGAATTACGAAAAAAACAGTTGTTTATAACAATGGCAATACAAGAAAGGCGGAGGATGCCCCTTTCTGCTTATAACATAAATTTTAATTATGGTATTAAAAATTCCGGAATGCCGCTGGCATATGGAGCAATATCATACTGCTGATAATAAATTACAATCCCTTCCGGTTTCAGATAAAAATTTTCCGGCCGGAAGTTTTTCCTCAGAAGTTCAGCATAATTATCAAAATAAGAGGCGGGGGACGTGAGCAGGCGTTCTGCTGTCTGGCGTTCAAGCTCTTTAAAAAGTGTTTCCGGCGAAGTGGAAACCCGGGGATAAAAATCAGCGAGCTGAAGCTGTCTTCCGCTGCAGAAATCCCAGGTGTTGGATTTGCGCAGGGTTTCCCCGTGAGCGCCTCCCATAAAAGTATACTGATCAAAATATAAACTGGTGATACAGTTTATATTGTATGGAACCTGATATTTGACGATCAGTTCATAGCTGTTGAATGGAGGGCGGTTGCTGGGTATGTACCTGGCGTTCTCCACGGCACGCGGATAGAGTGTAGTGCGGCAGTAGAATTCAAGATCTTTAGCTGCGGAGGCGTAATATTCATTGATTTCCCGGGCTGCCTTCAGCCGGCACGAAGTAGAGAAAACAGGATAATTAATCTGGTAAACAAATACCGGAATATCGCGGTAGTACATTGTATTTTCCAGTGTCATATTTGAAATTGCCTGCATGATACCTCCGATTTATATTTTGGGTACTGCAATATTATATTATGACTTTAATCAGAAGATGCGACAAAAATGAAATACAAAAAATATCCCCCGGTCGGGCTTGTGGAGGTTTATCCAGAGTGTTAATATGTTAACACAAACCGTTGGAAGGAGAATGACATGAAAAAGAGATTGTTAGCGCTGTTATGCATTATGACGATGACAGCAGGAGTTTTAGCCGGATGCAGCGGCGGCAGTAAAGAAGGCACGGAGAGCAAACAGGAGGCAGGAAGCGCAGAAAAGCCGGAGGGGGATACTTCAGCGGAAGCAGATTCTGTCATTGTGACGATGCCCACGACATCAGAGCCAGAATCCGGATTTGACCCGGCATACGGATGGGGAGCCGGGGAACATGTACATGAGCCGCTCATCCAGAGTACGCTGACGACAACAACAAAAGATCTGAAGATCGGTAAAGATCTGGCGACAGATTATACGGTCAGCGAGGATGGACTTACCTGGACTGTGAAAATCCGTGATGATGTGAAATTCACAGACGGAGAGCCGCTGACAGCAGAAGATGTGGCATTTACCTATAATAATTGTAAAGAAAACAGCAGTGTAAACGATTTTACGATGCTGAAAGAAGCAGTGGCTGTAGATGATACAACCGTAGAATTCCACCTGGAAACACCGTTTTCAATCTGGCCGTATACGATGGCGATCGTCGGGATCGTACCGGAGCACGCATATGACAAAAATTACGGACAGAATCCGATTGGATCCGGGCGGTATATCATGAAACAGTGGGACAAGGGACAGCAGGTGATCTTTGAAGCAAATCCGGATTATTACGGGGATGAAGTCAAGATCAAAAAACTGACGGTGCTGTTTATGGATGAAGACGCGGCACTTGCTGCGGCAATGGCAGGACAGGTGGATGTGGCACACACCGCAGCTTCCTATGCGGATCAGGATATTTCAGATTACAGCCTCCTGCAGGTGGCATCCGTTGATAACAGAGGTTTTAACCTGCCGGCGGTACCGGCTGAAGAAAAAGACGGACAGACAGTTGGAAATGATGTTACTTCAGACATCGCGGTCCGCAGAGCGATCAACATTGGCATTGACCGTGAAGAAATGATCGAAAATGTGCTGGGCGGATACGGGACGGCAGCTTACAGTGTATGTGACAAACTGCCCTGGTATAACGCGGATGCGGAAGTGTCATATGATCAGGAAGCGGCGAAAAAGATTCTGGACGATGCCGGCTGGGTGGAAGGTTCTGATGGCATTCGTGAAAAAGACGGGGTGAAAGCAGAATTCACACTGATGTTCCACCCGGATGATTCTGTACGCCAGGCACTGGCAGAAGACACAGCCAATCAGCTGAAAGAGATCGGTATTTCTGTTAAGACGGAAGGCGCCGGCTGGGATGTAGCATATGACAGGGCACTTTCGGAACCACTGATGTGGGGATGGGGGGCACACACTCCAATGGAACTTTATAACATTTATCATACGATGAGTGAAACAGGTACTGCAGAGTACTCACCGTATGCTAATGAAACTGTGGATCAATATATGGATGAGGCGCTTCAGGCGGGAAGTCTGGAAGAATCATACGAACTGTGGCAGAAAGCTCAGTGGGACGGTACTTCCGGCATCACTCAGGAAGGAGATATTCCATGGATCTGGCTGTGCAATGTGGATCACCTCTATTACGTGAGAGACGGGCTGAAAGTGGCGGAACAGAAGATTCATCCTCATGGGCATGGATGGTCTATTGTAAATAATGTAGATCAGTGGGAATGGAGTAACTGACAGTGAAAAGCTACGGTATACGATTTATAGGAAAAAATTTCTTCAGAATGATACTGCTGTTGTTTGCAGTCAGCGTGGTGACTTTTACACTGGTCAGTGTATCACCGATTGATCCGCTGCAGGCAAATGTGGGTCAGGCAGCGCTGGGAGCGATGAGTCAGGAACAGAAAGAGAAGCTGGAATCTTACTGGGGTGTGGACGAACCCCCTGTGCAGCGGTATCTGAACTGGGCAAAAGATTTTATAAAGGGCGATATGGGAGATTCTCTCCTGTACCGCCAGCCTGTAACAGAGGTGATCGGAGTGAAGCTTGCCAATTCCATGATGCTGATGGTAATAGCCTGGATGATATCCGGGCTTTTGGGCTTTCTGCTGGGGATTCTCGCCGGTGTGTTCCGCGGAACGTGGATTGATAAGATTATCAAGGGGTATTCCCTGCTGATAGCCAGTACGCCGGTTTTCTGGCTGGCGCTGCTGCTCCTTCTTGTATTTGCGGTATGGCTTAAAGTGCTGCCAGTTGGCCTAAGCGTGCCGATCGGGGTGGAGGCTGCCGGTGTAACATTCCTCGACCGTATCCAGCATGCGATACTTCCGGCGCTTACCCTTTCTATCACGGGTGTTTCCAACATCACGCTCCATACCAGGGAGAAAATGATAGATGTTATGGAAAGCGATTATATGCTGTTCGCACAGGCACGTGGGGAGAGTAAAAAAAGCATGGTATGCCGGCATGGCCTGCGCAACATTATTCTTCCGGCGCTTACCCTCCAGTTTGCATCTATCAGTGAGATCATTGGTGGTTCCGTACTGGTCGAACAGGTATTTTCTTACCCGGGACTCGGACAGGCTGCTGTTGCCGCGGGCACAGGCAGTGATGTACCACTTTTGATGGGAATTACGCTTGTCACGGCAGCGATTGTATTTTCCGGTAATTTTATAGCAAATACATTGTACGGTGTGGTCGACCCCCGAATGAGAAAAGGAGGGACCGTATCATGAACCAGAGAAAAAAGACGATTATTATTTTTTCAGCGGCAGTGGTATTTCTTGTGTTGGTGGCGGCAGCCGGTGTGTTCTGTTACGATGCTGCCAGAGTGACAGATTTTTCCAGGAAGAATCTTGCGCCAGGTTTTACATATCTGTTTGGCACCGACTGGCTCGGCAGGGATATGCTGGCGAGGACCCTGACCGGGCTGTCCATCAGCATTCTGATCGGAGTAGCGGCAGCCGGGATCAGTGCTGTCATTGCATTTTTACTGGGAGTGATGGCGGCGGTCCTTGGAAATAAAGTTGACAGTGTGATCTCTTTTGTGATCGATATGATTATGGGGATTCCGCATATCCTGCTGCTGCTGCTGATTTCGTATGCGCTGGGAAAAGGGCTGAAAGGGGTTGTACTTGGAGTTGCTCTTACCCACTGGCCATCACTTGCGCGCGTCATCCGCGGAGAGGTGCTGCAGCTGAAGAACAGTCAGTATATCCAGATTGCCCATCGACTGGGACACAGCAAAATGAAGACTGCCATGAAGCATATGATGCCGCATCTGCTGCCTCAGTTTATCGTTGGGCTGATCCTGATGTTTCCGCATGCGATCCTGCATGAGGCCAGTATTACATTTTTAGGTTTTGGTCTTTCCTCTGAACAGCCGGCGATCGGAATTATCCTCTCGGAGAGCATGAAATATCTGATCACCGGAAAATGGTGGCTGGCTGTGCTGCCGGGTGTGATGCTGGTACTGACAGTTGTACTGTTTGATGTGGCTGGCAGCAGCCTTAGAAAGCTTCTGGACCCATCCAGTGCGCATGAATAAAGACGGGAGGTAAGTATGAGTTGTCTGAATAAGTGGCATATACTGGAGATCAGTAATCTCTCAGTATCGTTTAAACAGTATGACCGGGGAACCAGGCAGATTGACCTTCCGGTCATATCGGATCTGAATGTTTCCGTTCATGAAGGTGAGATCGTGGCGGTGGTGGGTGCGAGCGGTTCGGGAAAAAGCCTGCTGGCACATGCCATCCTCGGGATTTTGCCGGGGAATGCCAGTACCAGCGGAGAAATTTATTTTGAGCAGGAGCTTCTGACACAGAAGCGTAAGCAGCAGGTGAGGGGGAAAGAGATCGCACTGGTTCCGCAGAGCGTCAATTATCTGGACCCATTGATGAAGGTTGGAAAGCAGGTGCGCCAGGGCAAGAAAGGCGACGAGACCAAAAAAAAGCAGCAGGGACTGTTTAAAAAATATCGGTTGCAGGAAGATACACAGGATCTGTATCCGTTTGAGTGTTCAGGGGGCATGAGCAGAAGAATTCTCCTGAGTACCGCGCTCATGGGAAACCCGAGACTGATCATAGCGGATGAGCCGACACCTGGACTTGAGCTTTCACTTGCCAAAAAGGCGATGAAAGACTTCCGAAGTTTCGCTGATGAAGGAAACGGTGTACTGCTGATCACTCATGATATCGAACTGGCACTAAAGGTGGCTGACCGCATTGCAGTTTTTTATGCAGGGACGACGGTCGAAGAGGCTCTGGTTGAGGATTTTGAAGCGGAAGAAACACTGCGGCACCCGTATACGAAAGCTCTTTGGCGTGCAATGCCAAGAAATGGGTTTTCACCGATTACAGGAAATCAGCCTTATGTTAAAGAACTTCCGAAAGGATGCGTGTTCGGACCGCGCTGCCCGATGTTCTCAGAAGAATGTGAAGGGGAGATAACTTCCCGGATTGTACGCTGCGGAACCGTACGCTGCGTGAAATGCAAGGGTGAGGAGGGGCACAGCCATGAGTCTGCAAGCTAAAGACATTGTATTTTCATATCAGGAAGACGGTGAGCCTGTACTGAACCGTGTCAGCCTGGAGGTGGGACCGGAGGAGCGCATAGGCGTGACCGCTCCCAGCGGTTACGGAAAGACTACGCTGATGAAGATTATCGGAGGGTATATGCAGCCGGATTCGGGACAGGTCCTGATAGATGGCTGCCCCCTCCCGAAAAAAGGATACTGTCCCGTACAGATGATCTGGCAGCATCCTGAGAAATCAGTCAACCCCAGGCTGAAAATGGAAGCAGTACTGCAGGAAGGAGACCAGATAGAAGAACGTGTAGTCAGCGGGCTGGGTATTGAGCCGGATTGGCTCGGCAGGTATCCGCAGGAACTGTCCGGGGGTGAACTGCAGCGTTTTTGTATAGCCAGAGCTCTGGGCCGGGGAACCCGGTATCTGATCGCCGATGAAATCAGTACGATGCTGGATCTGATCACACAGGGGCAGATATGGAACTTTCTGCTTCAGGAAGTGAAGGAGAGGAAGATTGGAATGCTTGTTGTCAGCCACAGTCAGGAACTGCTTGATTATGTGTGCACCAGCCAGATACGGTTATGATGCAGAGTACACAGGGAGTCCGCGGGCAATTGCCCGCGGACTCCCTGTGTATGGTCATTATTTTAATTTTTTAACCGTGGTACTGCCAATTCGGTGGTTAAAGACTGAATGCACCTGGACGTGTATATCATCGGTTTCACATTCAAAACACTCCTCATCATTGGGGACCCTGCCGATGACGCTGCACAGGTATCCGCCATACGTGTCATAATCATCAACAGGAAGTTTTATACCCAGGCAGTCGGAAACATCGTCAAGCGAAGCGCAGCCCTGGATGCACCAGGTGTCATCACTGACCTGTTCGATGTCCGCCGGCTCTTCGGTCTCATACAGATCACCGACAATCTCTTCGATCAGGTCATGGACGGTTATGATTCCGCTCATCCCGCCATATTCATCCAGTACAACGGCAAAATAGATACGGGAATTTTTCATGTTCTGGAACAATACATTGGCTTTCATGCTCTCAGGCACAAAGTAGGGCTTGTCAAGTGCTGCATCCAGTACATGTTCACGCGTCCGGTTTTTAATCCGGAAATATTCTTTAGTATTTAAGATGCCGATAATATCGTCACTGCTCTCGCCACAGACAGGATAATAAGTGTGACGGCTGCTGTAGATCGTATCTTCCCATTTTTCGATATCGTCTGTTATGTACAGAGCGGTCACATCGATACGATGGGTACAGATCTGTTCTACAGAGATATCGTCGAATTCAAAAACATTCTGGATAATCTCATTTTCATGTATATCAATCGTTCCATCCTCGCTTCCCTCCATCAGCAGCATACGGATCTCCTCCTCCGATACCTTTTCATCGTCTTCATCCGGGTTGATTCCCATGACCCTTAGCACAACATTTGTTGATGCTGTGAGCAGCGCAACGAGAGGTGCAAATACCTTGGATACCCCGTACAGAAGATGTGACATCTTGAGCGAGAGTGAGTCGGCTTTTTTCATCGCGATCCGTTTCGGTACCAGTTCTCCGAATACCAGGCTGAAATATGAAAGAATCAGTGTTATAAGAAATACAGCCAGGGAGTTCAGAATATTTTTGGGGATGGGAACACCGGCACTGATGAGGACATCAACGAGAGGGCCTGCAAAATTGTCAGCGGCAAAAGCACTTCCCAACAGAGAGGCAAGCGTAATGGCAACCTGTATGGTGGCCAGAAAGCGTGCCGGCTGTTCGGTCAGGGATGATAGCTTTACTGCACGGGGATCGCCCTGCGCGGTGAGTAGTCTTAGTTTTGTTTCATTCATGGAAATAACGGCGATCTCTGCACTTGCAAAAGTCGCGTTTAAAATGATCAGGATAACCTGTAAAATAATTGCTCCAATCATTGTATTGGAAACCTCCTTGCTTTTTCGTAAATATGACATGTAAGAGAACATAAAAAGGCATAGTCTGTACTCCGGTTATGAAGTGCAGGCTATACCTCAGCTATCTAAAATACTGTATGGAACAGTCAATGTCATCATATGATAATAAGTAAGGAATGCTTCCCTGTGGCAATTGTCACTGTCGTCCATTTAAATTTATCACACCTTTCTTTTTGGTATATAACGTATCATATATTTTATGATATGTCAATATCCCGGAGGATGGGGAAATACTTGACATTACCCGCGAATATCTTATAATTTTAACATAGGTAAAACTGTAAAATGAAAGAGGAGGGGACTATGGCAAATTTCTGTACAAAATGCGGGAAACCGCTGATCAACGGACAACCCTGTGACTGCACGGGGCAAACAGCATCTGTTTGGAACTCACAGGAAGAGAAAATGACAGAAGTTTCGGCGCAGGATCAGCAGGATACCCGGGGGACAACGGGACAGGCGAACCATGATGCAAAAATTCCTGACGATGACGGGGGGGTATCCGAAAATCCGCAGAAAGACCAGGATAAGGAAAATCCATACCGGGAGAACTCGTATCGGGGGAATCCGTATGTGGGACCGCAGCCAGGGAATCCGTACCAGGGGAATCCATATCAGGGAACCCCATACCCGGGACCACAGCCAGGGAATCCGTACCAGGGGAATCCGTATCAGGGAACCCCATACACGGGACCGCAGCCAGGGAATCCGTACCAGGGAAATCCATACCAGGGGAATCCATATGGGGGACCACAGGGTAACTTCAACTCCCAGTGGTTTAATGAAAAAAAAGGTCAGTTCGTAAAGAATACAAAGAATATGTTCGCAGAGATCATTCCGCTGATATCCAGGCCGGAATCAACGATCAAAAAGATCAGTGACAGCAACAACAGTGTGATGGGGCTGGAGATGGTTGGGCTGAAGGCCCTGATCTGTTTTCTGGTCAGCCTCGTTGCCATATCGAAACTGAAAAGTATTTCCTATGGCGTAGTGGATATATCGATTCTGAAAGTGTTTCTCCTGATCATCATAGCTGCTTTTGGCGGAGCATATCTCCAGGCGGGAATCTTTAAGGGAACTGTTACTATGTTTGGAGGGAATACGACACTGCATAAAATGTTGTCTGCTGTCGGTGTATCTTCATTTGCTGACAGCGCGGGTATTTTGCTGACAGCGATATTTGCACTGGCATTCCCCAAATTTGCGGTGGTGCTGTTTTTGATATTTTCTGTGATCAGTTATCTGTTTTTCCTGAGAGGTTATGAACACGGAGTCAGGATGGAGCCGGACCGCAAACTTTACTGTCTGATAATCTCGCTGGTACTGACAGCTGCAGCTGTATGCCTGATACTGTATGTCTTTATTCCGATTATTGCGGATACCGGAACAAAGAATCTGATGAGTATGTTTCGGGGAATGATGTAAGACCCTTTGACAAGACGGAATTTTATGGTATGATACTAAAATAATAATGTAAAAAGCTGAGTCGCCCACCGAGCAGGCGGCTCAGTTCGCACCTGAGGAGGAAAACAAGTGGAAAAAGAAATGATTTCCAAAAATTTTATTGAGCAGATCATCGAGAAGGACCTGTCGGAAGGTTCATATGAAGAGATATGTACCAGATTTCCGCCGGAACCGAATGGTTACCTGCATATCGGACATGCCAAATCCATACTATTGAACTATGGACTTGCACAGGAATATCATGGGAAGTTTAATCTTCGTTTTGATGATACAAATCCTACCAAAGAGAAAGAGGAATTTGTAGATTCAATCAAAGAGGATGTCGCATGGCTGGGAGCTGACTGGGAGGATCGTCTGTTTCTCGCGTCCAATTATTTTCCGCAGATGTATGAGGCTGCAGTGAAGCTGATCAAAAAAGGCAGCGCATATGTCTGCGATCTGACTGCGGAGGAGATCAGAGAATACCGCGGAACGCTGACGGAGCCTGGGAAAAACAGCCCGTACAGAGAAAGAAGTGTAGAAGAGAATCTGAAGCTGTTCCTGGAGATGAAAGAAGGAAAATATCAGGACGGTGAAAAAGTACTGCGTGCAAAAATCGATATGTCCTCCCCGAACATCAATATGAGAGATCCGATCCTTTACCGGGTAACGCATATGACGCATCATAATACAGGAGATGCGTGGTGTATTTATCCGATGTATGATTTCGCACATCCGATAGAAGATGCACTGGAAGGAGTGACTCATTCCCTGTGTACCCTGGAATTCGAAGACCACAGACCCCTGTATGACTGGGTGGTTCAGGAGTTGGGGTACGAAAAACCTCCGAAACAGATTGAATTTGCCAAGTTATATCTTACCAACGTTGTGACGGGAAAGCGCTATATAAAAAAACTGGTAGAGGATGGCATTGTAGATGGCTGGGACGATCCGCGTCTCGTGTCGATCGCGGCGCTTAGAAGAAGGGGGTTTACGCCGGAATCTATCCGCATGTTCGTTGAACTCTGCGGAGTATCAAAAGCGAACAGCTCAGTAGATTATGCGATGCTTGAATACTGTATCCGTGAGGATCTCAAGATGAAGCGGCCGCGTATGATGGCGATTCTGGATCCGATCAAACTTGTGATCGACAACTATCCGGAAGATCAGGTGGAATATTTTGACGTCTCCAATAATATGGAAAATGAAGAACTTGGCACCAGAAAAGTTCCGTTTTCAAAGGAGCTGTATATTGAGCGCGAAGATTTCATGGAGGAGCCGCCTAGAAAATACTTCCGGCTGTTTCCGGGAAATGAAGTTCGTCTGATGAATGCATATTTTGTAAAATGCGAAAGCTACGTTAAGGATGAAAACGGCCGTGTGACGGAAGTACACTGCACATATGATCCTGAGACAAGAAGCGGAAGCGGTTTTACAGGCAGAAAAGTAAAAGGCACGATTCACTGGGTTGCCGCTGCGACTGCAGTCAAAGCAGAAGTGCGCCTGTATGAAAATATCATTGATGAAGAAAAAGGGGTATACAATGAAGACGGAACCCTGAATCTGAATCCGAATTCCCTGACAGTCTTAAAAGACTGCTATCTGGAGCCTGCACTTACAGAAGCGAAAGCGTACGACAGTTTTCAGTTTGTGAGAAACGGATATTTCTGTGTGGATGTAAAAGACTCGAAGAAGGATAAGCCTGTATTTAACCGTATCGTTTCTCTGAAAAGTTCATTCAAGCTGCCGAAATAAGAGGGTGAAGGATGAAAGAGCTGACCATATCGCTGGATGGGGAGATTAAAACTCCGCTGTATGAACAGATCTATCAATACCTGAAAATGGAAATCCAAAAGAGGCAGATACTCCCGGGGGAGTGTCTGCCTTCTACGCGTGCACTGAGCCGCCATCTGCAGGTCAGCAGGAGCACCGTGGACCTTGCCTATATGCAGCTGATATCGGAAGGTTATATAGAATCGGTTCCGTACAGGGGATACTTTGTGTGTGAACTTGAAGGCGTGTATCAGTTTAATGAAGAAGAGATCATGCAGGACGAAAAGAAGCCGGGAAAGCTGAGAGAATACGTTTATGATTTCGCAGTCAATGGTATTGATGCGCAGGGCTTTCCACAGAATCAGTGGAGAAAAATCTCAAAGGAAATCCTTCAGCAGGACGACATATCGTTGTTTCAGCTGGGAGATCCACAGGGAGAATGGGAACTTCGTCAGGTCCTGGCATCCTATCTGCATCATGCCCGGGGCGTACACTGTACACCGGGACAGATTATCGTGGGTGCCGGAAACGATTATCTTCTGATGCTGCTGAGGGTGATCCTGGGGCAGCACCATGTGATCGCTATGGAAAATCCAACGTATAAGAGTGCGTATCGGGGATTTTTGGAACTGGAATATCAGGTATGCAGCATACCCATGGATGATGCAGGCATGAAGATCGACGAACTGGAGAAAAGCGGGGCGGATATTGCTTACGTAATGCCGTCTCACCAGTTCCCCATGGGAAATGTCATGCCGGTTAAACGGCGCATGCAGTTACTTTCGTGGGCGGATGAGGTCAGGGAGCGTTACATCATTGAAGATGATTACGACAGTGAATTCCGATACCGCGGAAAACCCATCCCTGCGCTGCAGGGATACGACGGTCATCAGAATGTGATCTATCTTGGAACCTTTTCCAAATCCATTGCCCCTGCGATACGTATCAGTTACATGGTTCTTCCTGAGAAGCTGGCAGAACGGTATGGGCAGCGAGGAAGCAATTTTTCTGCTACAGTTTCAAAAGTAGACCAGAGGATTATCGAGCAGCTGATCCGTGACGGGCATTACGAGCGCCATTTGAATCGGATGCGGGCACTGTATAAAGGCAAACATGACGTTCTGCTTGCAGAACTGAAACAGATGACGGATATCTGTCAGGTGTTTGGGGAAAATGCAGGGGTTCATGTAGGACTTACATTCACCAGTGGAATGACGGAACAGGAAGCCGTGGAGCGGGCTGCGAAGCAGGGCGTTCGTATCTATGGTCTTTCAGCCTATGATACCGCAGGAAGTATGACTGCGGACGAATCCCAGACGGTGATTCTGGGGTATGCGACACTGTCGGAGGAGGAAATCCGGGAGGGGATAGACAGGCTTTGCAAGGCATGGAAATAGATTACAGAAGAGGCTGATTTCAAATGACGAAATCAGCCTCTTCCTTCGTAGTGCTGCTTATATGGTTTCTGAGGTATTCTCTGCTTCTTTTTCTGCTTTTTCAACAGCCTCTTTCACGGCTTCTTCTGCCGCTTTTTCAGGATGCTCATCCTGGGCAGCCGCCGCATCGCCGGAGATCGTTGTATAACTTCGGCCGGTGTCGGCACATCCGGGACAGGAGTCAAAATCATCCTCTCCTTCCTCGAACAGGTCATCATCCTCTTTTTCAAATTTTTTGAAAAAAATAATGAGCCCGCCGATAGCGGCACCGATTAATGCAAGGCATGCCAGTTTTTTTATGACATTGTTTTTGCACATAGCAATCATTCTCCTTTTTTATAACCTGAATTTAAAATCATTGTAATACTTTTCTGTAAAAAAAGAAAGCATAAAGTAAAAAAAACTGAAAATCGGTTGCGGCACCGATTTGAGCGGGGTATACTTAAAGCGTATGCTTTTTTTTGAATTTTAAACAAAAATGCGCGAAAAAGGAGAACATGGATGTACAAAGCATGTTTATTTGATTTGGATGGAACACTATTGGATACCGTAGAGTCTATTGCGCATGTGGCGAATCAGGTGCTGGCACATTATGGCCTGGGACCGGTTCCGGTGGAACTTTTCAATTATTTTGCCGGCGATGGTGCAGATGAACTGATCAGGCGCTGCTTTGTCAGGACTGGCGGGAATCTGTCATACCTCGATGAGGCAAGGCAGATGTACCGGGATTTATTCGCGGAAGATCCGCTTTACCATGTAAGTGCGTATATCGGAATGCCGGAAACACTGCTTAAGCTGAAAGATCGCGGGGTACGTCTGGCGGTCTGTACGAATAAGCCGCATACTGCTGCCGTAGGAGCAATTCACGGAATATACGGGGATGGTCTGTTTGATGTGATTCAGGGACAGATGCCGAGCATACCTCGGAAACCTGCGCCTGACAGTGCACTGCTGATCGCGCACAGACTGGGAGTGAAGCCGGAAGAATGCATGTATGTAGGGGATACGGACACAGATATGAAGACCGGCAACAGGGCCTGTATGCTGACGATCGGAGTCCTCTGGGGATTCAGGGAACGTAAGGAACTGGAAGAAAACCATGCGCATTATATCATTGAACGACCGGAAGAGTTACTGGATATACAAAGGAAAAGGGGGAAATATCATGCAGAGTTACAGTGAAGAATGTCTGGAAGTATTTTTGAAAAAGCAGTCACAGCTTTTTGATGAACCGGTGGCCGGAACAATAGCGGAGGCCGAGGCGTTTCTGGAGGACTGCATGGCTGTCATAGTTGATTCTATCCGGGAGGTACGAGACTATATGGATGAATCCGGCATGGACGTGCAGGATATGACAGATGATGAGCTGAGAGAGGCCAGTGAAGTATTTGAGCTGCCAGACGGAAAATATCTGATTGTAGAAGGGTAAAGTCTGAATGAATAACAAATATGATGTGATAATCATAGGCGCAGGGCCTTCGGGAATATTCTGTGCATATACACTGAACAAAGAGAATCCAGGGCTGAAGATTCTGATGATCGAAAAGGGCCGTGCGATTGAGAACAGAAGCTGTCCCAAACGAAGAACACAAAAATGCATGGGCTGCAGCCCATGTTCGATCACCACAGGATTTGCGGGGGCCGGTGCCTTTTCGGATGGAAAGTTGTCACTCTCGCCGGATGTGGGAGGAAATCTGCCGGAAATTTTAGGCTATGAAGAAACCGTAAAGCTTTTAAAAGAATCCGATGATATCTATCTGAAGTTTGGTGCGGACCGGAAAGTGTACGGACTCGACAAAGAGAAAGAACTGCGGGAGATCAGGAAAAAAGCGATCAATGCAAATCTAAAACTGGTGGAATGCCCCATCCGCCATCTGGGAACGGAAGAAGGTTATAAGATTTACCAGCGCCTTGAGGATCATCTGCTGGAACAGGGGATTGAGATGAAATTTAACACCATGGTATCTGATATAACAATAGAAGAGGGCTGTGCAAAAAATGTTGTGACACAGGCAGGGGAAGTTTATCAGGCAGATGAGATCATCGCATCTGTGGGCAGGGAAGGCGCCGACTGGCTGAGCCATGTCTGCCGTCATCATGGAATTGAGACGGAGGTCGGGACAGTTGATATTGGCGTTCGTGTAGAAGTGCGGGATGAGATCATGGAGTTTCTGAACGAAAATCTGTATGAGGCAAAACTGATCTACTATACGCCTACGTTTGACGATAAGGTACGGACCTTCTGTACAAATCCCTCAGGCGAAGTCGCAACGGAATATTACGAAGACGGTCTGGCCGTAGTAAACGGACACGCATACAAATCTGCTGAATTTAAGACGAATAATACGAATTTTGCACTTCTCGTCTCAAAAAATTTCACCAAACCATTTAAAACACCGATCGAATACGGAAAAGCCGTCGCGCAGCTGAGCAACATGCTGTGTGACGGAAAAATCATGGTTCAGGCTTTTGGGGATTTCAGAAGGGGCAGAAGAACCACCGAAGAACGGCTGTGCAGGAACAACCTGATACCCACGCTTAAAGATTCTGTGCCCGGGGACCTCTCACTCGTGCTGCCTCACCGTATCATGGTGGACATTTCGGAGATGATCATGGCGCTTGATAAGGTTACGCCGGGAATTGCCAGTGATGAAACACTGCTGTATGGGGTTGAGGTGAAATTCTATTCCAATAAAGTTGTGGTGGACCGTGATTTCCAGACCAGTGTCAGAGGGCTCCGTGCCATCGGTGACGGCGCGTCTGTGACACGGGGGCTGCAGCAGGCAAGTGCAAACGGCATCAGTGCGGCGAGAAGTATTTTACGTAAAATGAGTGGGGAATAATGACAATGGATATTCATATGAGTATAGAATCAGCGATGAAACAAAAGATGGAAAAGCGGCTTGGCGCAATCGTACTGTATGTGATGTATGCAGGTATCTGTGAGCTGCACAAAATTGACGGCCGGGTGAGGGAAGAGATCGACAGCTGGCCTGACGGGATGACGTACTGCCTTGCCTGTTCCAAGGATGGACCGAGACTGTTTTTTCGCAAAAATAAAGATAAGCTGCAGCGTCTGAATCCGAGGATTCAAAGGTATTATGACACCTGTATCACATTTCGCAGTCTGGAGGCGGCATTCATGGTGCTGACGGGAAGGCAGGGAATTGCTCAGGCGTACGCAGCGCATGCTTTTACACTGCATGGGGACGTTGGAACGGCGATGGAGCTGACACGCTGTGTGGATGTGGTCGAATCCTATCTTTTTCCGAAGGTGATGACCAGGCGGATATTAAAGGAAGTGGCACAAAAGCGCTGCGGTACACTGGCACTGTACACAAGAATACTGATCGGTGCGGCGAGGGGCGCTTATACGATGTCGCCGGAGGAGAAGAAACCATACCGCATCAAATGCATGCATAAAAAATTTGAGGAGACGTAAACACATATGATACCAGAATATTATGAATTTCAGAGCTCGGCGAAAGTGATGTCCGGACGGTATGCGCTGGAAAACATTCCGTCAGAGCTTGAAAATCTGGGGGCTGAAAAACCGATGGTGCTCTCAGATGAAATGCTGAAGAAGATCGGTACATTGAAGATTGTGCTGGATGCACTGCTGGGGGGAGGAATTGAACCGGGTGGAATTTATACCAGCATTCCGCCGGACTCTTCTCTTAAGGTCGTGCATAATATTGTAAAAGAATACAGAAGGCTTGGATGCGACAGTCTTATTGCCGTCGGAGGCGGTTCTGTCATCGATACTGCGAAGGGAGTCCGGATGGTCCTTTCTCAGAATGTGGAGGACCTGCTGGATATCTGGGGCTGTGAAAATATGACAGGGATGAATCATATTCCGTTTATCGCAGTTCCGACAACCTCCGGGACGGGTTCGGAATCTACACTGGTAGCAGTGATCAAAAATGAGGCCCGAAGGCTGAAAATGGAATTTATCTCTTATTATCTGCAGCCGGATGCAGCGGTGCTGGATGAGCGGATGACAGAGACGCTTCCGCCGAGAATGACGGCTTCCACGGGTATGGATGCCCTCTGTCATGCGATTGAGGCATATACCTGTATTCAGAAAAATCCACTCAGCGATGCGTATGCGGTGGGAGCTATCCGACTGATCGCAGATAATCTGGAGCGCGCGGTGGCAAATGGAAAAGACAGAAAGGCACGCCTTGCCATGGCAAATGCATCCATGATGGCGGGGGCGGCATTTTCAAACAGCATGGTCGGCGTGATCCATGCCATCGGCCATGCGCTCGGGGGAGTCTGCCGGGTTCCGCACGGGGATGCGATGACGATCCTGCTGCCGCACGGCATGGCATTTAACCACCGGATGCGCAAAGAGATGTATGCTGAACTCCTGCTGCATCTTGCCGGGGAAGAAGTCTTTGCCAAGACTCCCAAAAGTGAGCGGGGAAAAGAAGCGATCCGCTCTGTCTGGGAATTGCGTATGCGACTGCATAAAGAGTGCGGACTTCCTGTCAGACTGCGGGAATGCGGCGTTAAAAAAAGTGATTTTGCCCAGATTGCCAGAACAGCGATGAATGACGGTGCCATGATCGTCAATCCGCGCGATGTGAAATTTGAGGACGTTATTTTTATATTGGAGAAAGCATTTTAATATGGTTTTGTAACGATGAACGGAGAAGATGAAAGGGGATAGGTTATGGATATCAGAAAACTGGTGAAAATACAGCAGATGTTTTTTTCAGGAAACCAGACAAAAAATCTTCAGTTCCGGATGACGGCATTGAGCCGTCTGGAAGCGGGCATAAAAAGGAATGAGGCAGAGATCTTAAGTGCACTGAAACAGGATCTGCATAAATCAGGTGCGGAGTCCTATATGGCGGAGGTTGGCATGACGCTCGCTGAGCTGCGCTATGTCAAACGCCATCTTCCATTCTGGATCAGAGGAAGGAGAGTGTCCACGCCGCTTGTCCATTTTCCGGCGAAAAGCTTTGTAATTCCGGAGCCTTACGGTGTGACGCTGATCATGTCCCCGTGGAACTATCCGTTCATGCTGTGCATGGAGCCGCTGATCGGGGCTATCGCTGCGGGAAACTGCTGTGTACTGAAACCCTCCGCATATGCACCAGCCGTTTCGAGAGTGATCCGGAAAATCATCTCAGAAGTGTTTCCGAGGAAATATGTGGCAGTTGTCGAGGGCGGCAGAAAAGAAAACAATGAGCTTTTGAATCAGAAGTTTGATTACATCTTTTTCACCGGCGGCGTAGAAGTCGGAAAGACAGTTATGGAAAAGGCTGCAAAGAATCTGACTCCGGTAACGCTGGAGCTGGGGGGCAAGAGTCCGTGTATCGTCGACGCCACCGCGGATCTCAATCTCGCGGCACGCCGTATTGTGTTCGGGAAGTTTCTGAACAGCGGCCAGACATGTGTGGCTCCTGATTACCTCCTGGTGGAAGAAACCGTAAAGGATGAGCTTGTCACATATCTGAGGAAGTGGCTTCACAAAATGCTTGGAAGTGAACCGGTGATGCATCCGGATTATCCGAAGATCATCAATCAGAAACATTTCAACCGCCTGATGGAGCTGATAAAGGATGAGACAGTACTGGAGGGCGGATATGCGAATCAGGATACGATGCAGATCGCACCGACGATTCTGGATCATATCACCTGGAAGTCACCGGTTATGCAGCAGGAGATATTCGGTCCGATTCTTCCGATACTGACGTTTTGTAATATACCGGAAGCGATCTCACGTGTGAAAGCGGGAGATAAGCCACTGGCACTGTATCTGTTCACCAGGGACCCCGCCATGGAACACCGGGTACTGAAAGAACTATCATTTGGGGGTGGCTGTATCAACGATACGATCATTCACCTGGCTACGTCCCAGATGGGATTCGGAGGTGTCGGCGCAAGCGGTATGGGAAGCTACCACGGAAAGGCATCTTTTGAGACATTCAGCCACAGGAAGAGTGTACTGCAGAAATACAACTGGCTGGACCTTCCGATGCGGTATTATCCGCTGACGAAATGGAAAGAGACGCTGATCCGGCTGTTCTTACGGTAAGTAAAAAAGAGGTCCGGTGGACCAATGTCATTAAGTTAATTCTTTAACTCTATAGCATGCAAGAAAAGAGATTTTGCTTAAGATGATGTTTTTATTATAATTAGGCAAAGTCTCTTTTTGATTGCAAGACAAAAAGACAGATTGTTCATCTGTCAAAAAACGTATATAATTAATGAGTGATTATGCTACTCTATATAGAAAACTTACGGAGGCTTGGGGTTTGACTTTCCGAGGGTCTCGACGCCCAGGTCTCACAGGCAACGTATGCTGTTCTATAAGCCTAATCACCGCAGGTGAACTTAATTGGCGCTTTCTTCGCAGATATTCTCTGCAGATATAGATGGCAATGGTAAAGTTCACCTGTTTTGTTTGATGAAACTTATTGCTTTGCTTGATAACATATGCAGTAATTAACTCGCAATAGTTATAAAGGGTCAATCTTGCAAATATTTCTTGTTTGATATAATCGACTTTTTTTGCATGAAAATTTGTCAATCCAATGGCATACTTTAATTCTCTAAAAGATGTTTCAATTCCCCACCGTAACTGATATATTTCTTTAAGTTTTTTAGGAGAAAATTCAAATTCATTAAGATTTGTTACGACCATTTCAAAGGAATCTTCAGATATTTTGAATCTGGCAATTCGAAAAGATAATGTATACTCATTCGGACTACCAACGGGGAGATAATCAAATGTTTGGCACGTTGGCATAAACTTATAGCCCTCCATTCTCTTTGCTTTTGTTTGCTTTCTTGTTAGCTTAATATCTACGTCTAGATCAAACGTTTCTTTATCAGGCAGTTCTAATCCCGATGCCATGCCATTACTTCCGATATCTTTAATACGGATCAAAAAATTCCACCCTTTATTGATTGCATGAGCCATAATGTTGTAATTCTCATACCCTCTGTCAGCAACTAGAATTACATTGCTCTGATGTGAGCGTTCCATCATTTGAATACATGCCCTGTGTTCTTGATATTCTGAAGCCGTTTGAACGATTGCATCCGTATAAACTCGGTTTTGTATATCATAGAAGGCATTTAGATGTAGATGGTTAGTTATACCTCCATACTGATTTTGCTTCCATGCTGTTTCGGAATCCTTGGGATTGGTTGCAATACTTAGATTACATCCATCGCAGGCCAGCAGTTGATATCCCTCATATAGATTTTGGATTCTTTGATTCTGAACATTAAATTCCTGGAATAAGAATTCGAATGCCTCAGGTAAAACTTTTGACCGTTGTTGAGTGTAGGCAGATACAGTAGGTGTATTTACATCGAAGTCAAAAAAATCCAATAACTCTTTATTCATAGTACAACCACCAGAATTCATAGTAATTCCAACCAGGGTTTTGAAATCAATTTTTCGATTTCTTGTAAAATCAACACTGGGATTTCTAAGAAAAAGTGATGGATTTGTTGCTAATTCTGATATTAAAGTTTCCAGAGACTTTGTAGTACTTTCAATAAAATCTGACATAATAGAATCCTCCTTGCAATCAAGATAGTTCTTAATTACAAGGGCCGCTTTCACTACCGCTTAAAATCATCAGTAGTGAAAGCGGCCGCACAATCGAACTAAAATGTCAACAGTTTTTCACAAAATAAAAAGACCCCTATATCATTTCTGATATAGGAATCTTAGTATAATATCTTAACTTAATGACATTGTCCGGTGGACCTCTTTTTTAATAAGAGAATAGATAGATGAACCGGGAGATTAATCCTCGTCGATCCTGACAGGGTATTTACCATATTTTTTATAGGTATCAAAGATCGCCACAATATTTTCAGGCGGACAGTCGGACTGGATATTGTGTCCGCATGCGAACAGATACCCGCCGCCCGGCGCAAAGTCACGTATCTTCTGCTTAACGTCCGCGATCACTGCATCCGTTGGTCCTGCAAATTTCCCCTGATTATCAAGACCACCGTGCAGTACCAGTTTCCCGTAAGTCATCTCTTTTAGTTTTCTGCTGTCCTGCATGCCTGCGGCATTTGCCTGAACAGGCTGGATGATGTCGACTCCGGCGTCATGAAGTGAGTCAAATGCCCACGAGATCGATCCGCAGCTGTGGTATGCGACCTTTCCATCACAATATTTATGCATGGATTCGATGACTCTTTTGATACGCGGCTGTACACGCTTTTCGAACTGTTCAGGCTGGATGAGCGGACCGTTTTGTGTACCCCAGTCATCTCCCAGCCACATGATATCAACGTATTCACCTACTTCTTTTAACATAGTCTCATACCAGGCACTCCACCAGTCGGCGGCCATATCCATCAGGTAATCTGCAAATTCAGGATCGCCCGCAAAGTCACCCATGAAGTTCTGCATGCCTCTCCATTCCCATGCCTGATAGAATACAGAGCCGTGCTCCCCGATGACGATCGCCTTGTCTGTGTTCTCTCTCAGATATCTGGCGCGTTCTCTCATGCCGGCAAATCTGGCAGGGTCTGTCGGGTCGGACGGTTTAAAGGCTTTCAGGTCTTCGATCGTGTCGGCGTCTTCGAGTGGATTTTTTACGAAATCAAAGTATTCGCCCATCTGTTTAAAGTAGACGCCGTTTTCATCGTAGAAGCCCCCGTCTTTATCAATCTTCATCTGCCATCCGCTGGGTGGATTTGTGAGCAGCGGACGTGTGTCCACATCAAAATAATCCAGCACATAATCACTGACCAGAGCAAGGCCCTGTTTGATATCACGGATGATAATCTCCTCTTCCTCATGCCCGATATACTTCAGCAGATTGCGGTAGGCATCTGCCTGGATTCCGGTAACGGCATTGTTGCCCCAGTCAACGGCGATGCGGTCTGCCTCCTCAAAGTTTAATGTTTTTAATACACGTTCTCTTGACGTCATATTTTCTCCTCCTGATATTTTTCTGTTCGGATCGTTTTTGCTGCACCCGTCCCATTAGGTTGGTATCGGTCTTTTTGAAGTCATGCATGAACTCATCTGATATTGTCAGTTTAACATAACGTCTGCCTGATTTAGCATAACGATGCAAGAATAAAGTAGCACAATCTTATGATTTTTCTGGAGCTTCTTTTAGCACTGTGTTATAGTTAACAGTGAGAACAATGAGTCGTTTGGCAGAGGTGCTGCATATGGATACTTATATTGAATTTCCACTGAAAAATACTGCGATTGGGGTAGAGGCCGCTGAATATGAGAGCAATACGGTGATCGCTGAGCATGCGCATGTGTTTCAGGAATTTGTGCTGATTACGAAAGGTGCATGTATGCACCGGTTTCGCGGAATTGAGATGCCGCTGATATCCGGAGACGTGTTTTTAGTTCCGGCGCATCAGAAACACGGTTATATCATGAACTCTCAGATCCGCTTTATGAACTGCTATTTTTTCCCGGATGAGCTGGGTGAGGACTGGAAGCGGCTGATGCGTGAAACACTTCCGCCGACCTCTGCTACGGACAGTATGGAGGATATCCGCTCACAGTGGGAGAATCTGCTCGTCAATATATCCGATGGCGATGCAGGTGATAAGCAATCGCTCACAAATGATGAAAAATCGCATATTCAGGGAATCATTCATCTCACACCGCAGGAGGCGATCCGCGTGGAGGCTTTGCTGCTGCAGATTCTGGAAGAGCAGGACTGCGCCCAGTTTGGTGCAGAATATATCAAAGCATCCCTGTTGCAGGTCATTCTGGTCACGATCAAACGGGCACAGAACCGGCAGCCTCCGAAGCTTCTGAAGCATAATACAAGAAAACGGGAGTTAGTTGCCAGTGCACTCTCCTATATGGAGGAGCACTACAGTGAAGAACTGGATGTTGTAAAACTGGCCCGGGATTCAGCGCTGTCGGAGAGTTACTTTCGGATGCTTTTTAAGGATGTGACAGGACTGACACCACTTGAGTATGTCACACGTGTGCGTATCATTAAATCATTGGAGTTTCTGCAGAGTGATGGGATAACAGTCAGACAGGCGGCTGAGCAGGTGGGAATCTATGATCCGAATTATTTCACAAGGGTGTTTAAAAAAGTGATGGGGTATCCGCCCAGTTATTTTAAAAAGATCTGATTTTGACAAGTGCAGGGGTTCAATGGATGGATACAAATTACTAGCACTCACTAAAAATGAGTGCTAATTTTTTCTTGACTTTTTGCACGCTGGGTATTAAGATATTACCAAACAGTATATTAATTGAACAAAGGAGTGTGGACTGCAATGGCAGAGAATTTAAAACGCGGTAATTTATCAATCGACAGCGATAATATTTTTCCGATTATTAAAAAATGGCTGTATTCCGATCACGACATTTTTGTACGTGAGATGATTTCAAACGGATGTGATGCCATCACAAAGCTGAAGAAGCTTGAAATTATGGGTGAATACACATTTCCGGATGATTATAAATGCAAGATTGATGTTATCGTAAACCCGGAGAAGAAGACTCTGAAATTTATCGACAGCGGACTCGGTATGACAGAGGAAGAAGTCGAGGAATATATCACTCAGATCGCATTTTCAGGGGCGACACAGTTTCTGGAAAAATATAAGGACAAGACGAATGAAGACCAGATCATCGGACATTTTGGACTTGGATTTTATTCTGCATTTATGGTGGCAGATAATGTGCATATTGATACGTTGTCTTTCAAAGAAGGTGCAAAACCGGTACACTGGGAGTGTGACGGCGGCGTAGAGTATGAGATTGGTGAGGGTGACAAACAGACTGTAGGAACCGAGATCACACTGTTCCTGAATGAAGAGAGCCTGGAATTCGCAAATGAATACCGGATGCGTGAAGTCATAGAAAAATACTGCTCCTTCATGCCGGTAGAAATCTTTTTGTCCAAGGAAAATGCTGAGCAGGAATATGAGACGATCGAGGAGTCAGAATTAAGAGAAGATGATGTGATCGTAGAGCGTATCCATGAGGAAGCAAAGACAGAGGAACAGGAAAATGAAGACGGCGAGAAAGAAATCGTAGAAATCTCTCCTGCCCGTGACATGGTGAAGATAAACAAACGTCCGGTATCCCTGAGTGATACACAGCCGCTCTGGATGAAACATCCGAATGACTGTACAGATGACGAGTATAAAGAATTCTACCGGAAAGTATTTATGGATTATAAAGAGCCGCTGTTCTGGATTCATCTGAACACGGACTATCCGTTTAACTTAAAAGGAATTCTGTACTTCCCGAAGATCAATACAGAATACGATTCCATTGAGGGAACCATCAAACTGTACAACAATCAGGTGTTTATCGCAGACAATATTAAAGAAGTTATTCCGGAATTCCTGATGCTGCTAAAAGGTGTTATCGACTGTCCGGACCTGCCGCTCAATGTATCCAGAAGCGCGCTGCAGAACGATGGATTTGTTAAGAAGATTTCTGAATATATCAGCAAAAAAGTTGCGGATAAACTGACCGGCATGTGCAAGACAGACCGTGAAGCCTATGAAAAATGCTGGGATGACATCAGTCCGTTCATCAAGTTCGGATGCATCAAAGAGACAAAATTCTCAGAGAAAATGATGGACTATATCCTCTACAAAAACCTGGACGGCAAATACCTCACGCTCGCTGACTGCATCGAGGAGAATAAGAAGCCGGAAGAGGAAAAGACAGATGAGGCAGCCGAAGAGACAGTAGAAGAGACGACGGAGGAAAACAAAGATTCCGAAGAGAAGAAGGAAGCTGAGAAGACAAATATTTTCTATGTGACGGATGAGGTACAGCAGAGCCAGTATATCAATATGTTCCGAAAGGAAGGAAAAGATGCCGTTGTCCTGAAACACAACATCGATTCTGCGTTCATCTCTCATGTTGAGCAGGTGAAAGAGGAAGTCCATTTCCAGAGGATCGATGCAGACCTGACAGAGGACTTTAAAGAGGGTGACAGTGAAGAACTGAAGGAAGTGGCAGAGTCCCTTACCGAAATGTTCAAGAAAGCTCTGAATGTAGAGAAACTTGATATCAAAGCAGAAAAGCTGAAAGATGACAGTGTCTCTGCAATGATGACACTCTCCGAGGAAAACCGCCGGATGCAGGATATGATGAAGATGTACGGTATGGATTCCAGCATGTTCGGAGGCGGAAACGAGACACTCGTGCTCAACGTAAACCATCCGCTGGTGTCCTACATTATGGACCACAGAGAGGACGAGAATACAGATATGATCTGTGAGCAGCTGTATGATATGGCGATGCTCAGCCACAAACAGCTTTCCCCGGAACAGATGACGAAGTTCCTGGAGAGAAGCAATAAGATCATGATGCTGCTGACGAAATAAACAGTCAGCCTGTGAGATAAAACAGAGATACCCCTGCGCAGTCGGTTTTTGCCGTCCTGAGCGGGGGTATCTGCAATGAAATATGGAAATACGCCAGCGTAATCTTCTCTATCTGCTGATAGTCTGGCGGAGCGCATCTATGGAGGTAGCGACTCCGGCCTCCACAGACATGGTCAGGTCTTCCATTTCCAGGGAGACATCTCCGTGGTACCCGAGCATACTGAGAACAGAGAAAAACTCTTTCCACCATGCCAGATCCTGCCCGCAGCCGACGGCAACATAGTTCCACATGCGCTCGGCAGTCTCTGTAACCGGACGGGGATCCAAAAGTCCGTTAACATCGGATGTACCCCGCTCAATACGGGCATCTTTGCCGTGTACGTGGAAAATGCAGCCTTTCAGAGCTCTCGCGGCGGCGATCGGATCCGCGCCCAGCACAATCATATGGGAGGGGTCCAGGTTGATACCGATCATCGGGTCCGTTGCATTTCTAAGTTTCAGCAGCGTCTCTGCAGACCATACCATGGTTCCCGGGAATTCTTCTATCGCAATCTGCTCCACACCGCACCTTTTACAGTGATCGGCATATTCCTTCCAGAACTCGATCGTTACGTTCCACTGATATTGATAGGCTGGTGCCATGAAGGCTGGCCAGGATATCGTGGATGTGATCCAGTTTGGCGTCGTGTCCTTTTCATTGCCGGCGGGAAGACCAGCCATGGCAACGATCTTTTTCACCCCCAGTTTTCCGGCAAGTTCTGCACACTGATACATGGATTTTTTATACTCTTCTCCGGTAGCAGACGGCCAGAGCGGGTTGCAGGATGTGTTGAGGGCAGAAATCCGCATACCCCGTGATTCCAGCTCTTTTTTAAAGGTGCTCAGTTTCTCAGCGTCGGATAACAGCTCCTCTGTGTTGCAGTGCTTTCTGGCGCCCCAGCCTCCGGCGGTCATCTCAACGGCGTCAATGCCCATGGATTTTACTTTATCCAGCATATCGGTATAGCCAAGATCAGCAAATACATCAGTACAAATTGCAAGTTCCATTTAGTTGTTCCTCCTGAATTTTATGAGTTTAATCCTGGAAATCCACCCAGACTCCGCCTTTGTCGGCGGATTCCACGCATTTTGTCACCCAGCGGATGCCTTCGATGCCGGCATTGATATCGGGATAAACCAGATTTTTTAACGTTTCTTCATCGCCGTTGTCTTTTGCGTTCATAGCGATGGCAAATTTCAGATAAATGTTGGACCAGCTCTCCGGCAGACCCTCTGCGTGGAGTGCTCCCAGACGTTCATCGGCGTTGCACTCATCATAGAGATACGGCATAGCGCGGATCAGTTTGCGGATCGGTTCCCCCTGAACCTGGTACAGCAGTTCATTCGGCTGATTATCGGAGAACTCCACGGAAGCTTTGGAGCCTACGATCCGGATCCGGTGTCCGTCCATGCAGCCGGCATCTACGGCTGATGCCCACATACGTCCTACAGCTCCATTTTCATAGCGCATCAATACATAGGCATTGTCTTCCAGCGGTGCACGGGAGCCAACGAAGCTCTGCCGGTCGCACAGCAGCTGTTTTAGCTTTAATTCCGGGCAGATTAGCTCTGACATATAGAAGGTATGGGTGGACAGGTCACCCAGTACGAAAGAAGGTCCTGACTTCTCAGGGTCGACACGCCATTTCTGCCCTTCCGCCTTTCTGTCACCTATCTCGTCACAGGCAAATCCATGTGTATAGCGGAGTTCTACCATATGGATATCACCCAGATCACCATTCTGAACCATCTGGCGCATCTGCAGGAGCAGCTGGCTTCCGGAAAAACCGTACGTCACACCCACGATCTTATTCATTTTTTCTGCCAGTGCCTTGATCTCTTCCCCCTGTTCCACTTTAAAGAACAGCGGCTTTTCACAGATTACATGAAGCCCGGCTTCAAGGGCAGCCTTTGCGATTTCAAAATGTGTAAAGTTTGGCGTAGCGATGGATACGGCTTCGATGCCATCCGGTCGTTTTGCTTCCTCCTTAAATAGAGTCTTATAATCCGGATACAGGCGGTCTTCGGGTATGCCCAGGTTTTTTCCAAAGTCCATACAGCGATCGTAATCAACATCGAACGCACCTGCTACCAGTTGAAATGCAGTGTTATCTCTCAGGGCGCCTAGACGGTGTTTGTAGCCGACCCCTCCGGTACGTCCGCCGCCTACCATAGCCCAGCGATAAGGTCTGGGAATCTTTTTTTCTCCATTTAACATCATATTCACTCCTTTATAATTCATTTACATTGTTTTTTGATTAAGATAAAAGGATCTTACTTTTTTACGCGCGATAAAGTCAAATTAGACAAGAAATAGCTAAAAAATTTGTCTATTTTGTTTATTTCCTTTACTGTGATTGTATTATAAACTATAAAAAAACAAGAGTAAACAATAGCAGTTGCTTTAAAATTCGTCATTCTTGCTTTTTGAAAGGAGGGATTTCATGAAGAGTGTGGATCCGGGGATTCAGGCACAGTCTGTCTGCTTTTCTTTTACGCCATCCGAACTGGCGAGGGAGCTTTATTTTTACCCTACCTGGTGCGGCCATTATTTCTGCAACTCGAATTATTTTATTCGGAGAGAAAGTTATCCGCCGATTCTGATTGCCTATGTGCGCAAAGGACAGTTTCATGTGGAGTATCGTGATCAGGTATTTGATGCAGAGAAGGGGGATGTGGTGCTTCTGGACTGTACAGAACCGCATTACTATCAGGCATTTAACGGGCTTGAATTTCTGTATATGCATTTTGACGGTTCGAATTCGCACGAGATCTGTCAAAATATCCTGGACAAGGCAGGACCACTGATACGGCAGGAGAGTAATGCGCAGATTGGTCTGCTGCTTTATAATATGATTAAGTTTCATATGGATGGAGGGATTGAGCACATGATACACAGCTCGGCGAGAATTTACAGGATATTTGAATATTTGCTGACGCCGGATTTGGAACCGGAGGAGAGTGACAATCCCATCGATCGGTCGATCCGGTACATCCGCGCCAATTACGGGGAAGAGCTCACGCTGAATGACCTGGCAGCTGTGGCGAATCTGAGTGCTTATTACTATGCACACAGTTTTAAAGAGCGGACGGGATATTCACCGATAGAATTTCTCACCAATACGCGGCTTGAGCAGACGAAGATACTTCTTGCACGCACTACGAAAACTGTGACGGAGATCGCATATGAGGTGGGGTACGCATCCAGCACCAGTCTGATCAATATGTTTATCAAAAAGACCGGCATCACGCCGAAACAATACCGGAGGGCGAATCAAAGCCCGCAGATATAAAATAACTGCTCTGAAAGTTTTCATTCAGAGCAGTTATTTTATGTTTGATATCCACATTTGACACGTGTCACGGAAGCAGCAGGCCGCATACCAGCACAAAATGGTGAGGAAGTTTGCCTTCTTCCATCCATTCCAGATTGAGACCCAGAAGTTTCTCAATCGTCAGTCCGACATTACCGCCAAGAGATTCGATGGAGTAACGCATCATCTCCGGATTCAGACAGGATTTGCCGGTCGGTTTGGTACACTGAGGGCACAGATGACAGCTTCCGGCAGAAAGACTGATACTGCCGGGATTCAGCTTTTCCGCTCGCAGCAGCTCATCACTCAGCTTCTGTTTTTCGGCTGGCAGTATCTTATCCAGAAGATCTTTTTGTTCTTCCGGGGTATAAGTTTTTGTCAGATATTCGTCATTAAATGTGATCTTGGTTGCCAGCAGACGGAAAGTTTTATAGCGGTTCCAGTATTTCAGAACATCGAAGTCATACGAAGGGCAGGACCACACACGGTCATAATTGGGACAGGCCTTGCAGGCTTCCAAAAATGTGGGAACATCCACAAATCCCTCCAGGTATTCTGGTACCGATATCGTTGCTTCATGGCGTGATGTTGTATACATATGATTGATACCTCCGTTTTCTTTTACTATAACACAGATTTTGTGGATGTGACTATGTAAGTTGTGAAAGCGAGTCAGGAAAGTGGGAAGAGCAGAAGTATGAGACAATTAACCTGCAGACAGCAAACACCGGGAAGATATCGTCCATCAGGACCATATCTTCCCGGTATGAAGAAGGGAAGAGTAACCAGAATTATGTATTAGCAGCGAATCCAGTCGCCGACCCATTGCTTTTTAGTATAATTGTAGAGACGCATATAGCAAACCCCGTTGACATTTTTATACCTCCAGTCAATAATATCGGCGCGTGGGGTAATGTTTTCAGGGGAGTCAGTACTTTCTGTTATATGAACGGAAGGGACGTTTGTTTCGCCTGCAAAGGTTATTAAAGTTGTATTAAAAGTTAACAAGAACAACATACCAACAATTATTAATTTTTTCATCTCAATACCTCATTTTCTTTTGTGTAAATAGGATAATCTTTAAAATTATCTCTATAAGGGTTAGAAACATTACCTAAATATACATCACCTGAATAAAAATCGTACAGATTATCATCAAGTTTTATAAAATAACATTTTTCAGGAATGATTTTCATCGATTCTTCTTCAGCTGTTGGGCTTATAGAATATGACTCAAAAATAAAGAGCGTTGATAACAAAAGCAACATAGAACATATAATGATAAGTCCAAAACCATGCCTCTTTTTTCTGTCATCAATAATATAGTATGCCCTATACAATAAGCTATCCAGTCTGGCATTACTAAAAGTCAGCAACAAATTAGAAGATTGAAACTGCTGTACCTGATGTTTGTGAATGCGGGTCAGGCATTCGAGATATGCAATCCGCTTCTCTGCATCCAGATTCTCAATGACCGTATCGTCAGCTTTTAATTCAGTCAGAGCAGAAAGCTCTTTCTTTAAAATCCACATCAGTGGATTCCACCAGTAAACTGCAGATAATATCTCAAAACACAATTTCCATAGCAGATCATGTCTGTAATAATGGTCTAATTCATGGGTCAGGATATAGCGCAGTTCCTCATCCTCAAAAGCAAGATCTGGCAGAAGAATCACCGGACGGATAAAACCGGTCAGTGCAGGCGTCGCTATATGTGGTGTCTGAACGATGCGGACTTGTGTGTTGTCATTCCGTTCTCTTTGTACCGCCTTTAATATCATTGAAACCTGTGTACTGTTCAGAGTTGGAAGGAACCTGATAAGTCTTTGCAATTTCCTGTGCCCTGAAATAATTTGGAAAAGGAAACATAAAGTTCCGGAAATCCATACCGTGAGCAGTATCTGGTATAAGTAAACTGATATGCCGCCAGGCAGTGAAAAGGGACGTTCAAACAACCAGCTAAATAAAAACGGCAGAGCTACTTTAGATGGAAATGTAATGGTGTAAAAGAATTCAAGTGGGAACAGCATGCGAATTCCAATAAATGCTGTAAAAAGAAGTAAAACATTGAGCCCGAATCTGGACAGAGGAGATTTACTTCTCAAAAGTATAGCAAGAAAAAGAACCATCACATTTGCTGCGGCAAAGGCTGCCAAAAATGAAGAGAAGGAAAGAATCAAAAAATCACCTCTTCTTAAGTTTTTTCCTTTGTTCCTGAATTATTTGCTCCAGCTCATTCAGCATATTTTCATTTTTTTCTTTCTTGACCAGTGAGGCGGCATAACCATAAGGTGTCAGTACCGTATCTTCCAGCTGGGAGTTGATATAATCCTCGTGTGTCAACAGCGGTTCGTAAGAGCGGGTCAGTACCGTTCCGTGGTAGATGATATCTGCTACCTTGATGTAAGATTTCTTCAGCAGGTTTTTTAAAGCCGCCTGAACGGTATTAACACTTAGTTCCGGATTAATTGCCGGAATGTCGGTGGCTGCCAGCGGCTTGTCTGAATTCCACAGGACTACCATTACTTCCGTTTCACGATTGCTTAATTTTATTTTTTTCATGGGGACCTCCTTTGTTCTATATTATAATATTTAAATACCGTAAAGTCAACTGCAAAACACTCTTAAAATCCCGGATAAATTTATCGATAAAAAAGTACAGACAAATTAAAAATAAATTAGTCAGTATAAAAATATTGACAAAAAAAGAATATTAATGCATAATATTAGTAATTATTAGGGGTTGGAACGAAAATATAGAATAAAAAATATAATAAATATACAGTTTTGATATCAAAGAGATAAGCATACATATCATTTAAGAACAGGGGGAAACGTATGATGAGAAAAAGATGTATCGCATTTTTGTTGGTATTAACAATGGTTTTAGCGGTGCCGGTATCGGTGTCAGCTGGTACAAGCAGTAGTTACTATAATGGAAAAAAAGTAACGGCTAATTGTGGCACTAAAAGTTCATGGCATCAGGTTACCGGAGGATCCTATCCTAAGGCAACAGGGAGATTTAGATATGTCTACAGTGCACAAACGAAGACACAATCGACGAATGGAACTGCTTATTCTTCGTATTGGTATGGAAGTATTAGTCCGGGAGCAGTAACAAACCCAGTGAATGCTACAACAACCTATAGTGGTTTTACTGTTACGGCAGGAGCATAAAACAACGTTAAAGGCGTTTGGATAGCGTATAAATAAATGACAGGGTCTTATCTCTTTGATATATTAAATGTACTCACTAAATGATTATTATTTATGCCCGCTATACGCAGTAGAGATTGATTTGCCACCAATTTGGGCAGGGACAACATATATCGCCCGGGGCTCATGGCTGCTGTTTTAATCAATATGAGAGGGGAGAGGGTATGATTATGATAAAAAAATTTTTCCTGTTGATTGTCGCATGTATGCTTCTGTACAGCTGCGTCGGATGTAGTGAAAAGCGACCAGAGAGCAGGGATACAGATCAAGTATCTTCGGAGGAGAAAGCAGAAGGGCAGAAGGAGTTCCCTACAATTGTCTGGCAGATTTATGATGAAAGTCAGGAACTTGGTGAAAGATTTGCGGATATATGGCAGGCCTCTCTTGATCGTCTTCTGAGAGAGAGGGGGGTGCCCTATCGGGTAAAAATTGAGGTATATTATGAGTCGATAAAAGATGGAAAACAATACAGCCCGGCTCAGGCGCTTGAAAATTTCAAGGCGGAGGGCAAGCAGGCAGATGTCATATCCATACCAACTATCATGACAGAATGGGATGCGAATGGGAAAAATCTTTATGCTTATTTTCCTTACCGGGAAATGATTCAAAAAAATTTGTTGGAGCCTTTGGATAGTATACTGGAAACGGAACAAGGAGTAAGAATCAAAGAAGCAATCACTCAGACGGAGTTAAAAAGATCGCAGGTTAACGGCGTGACATATGGAATTGCTCAGCATATGCGGACATTCAATGCTGTGGCTTATCGAAAAGATATTCTGAAAAAGTATGAAATAGAACATGAAGAATTATCTGCCGATATTTTTGAAAATGAGGATTTACTGAAGAAAGTACGCGACGGTGAGGAAGGAAAAGTAATACCATATATAATGGACGGAGGAGTGTTACGCAGGATTGGAGTTTGGATCATAGATGAGTGTGAGATACTTGCATGCAGTCGTGAAGGCAGTTTTGTGAATGTTTTTGAAACAGAAGAACTGAAAAAATCTCTGGATAAATTAAAAGATTTCCAGGATCAGGGCTTGATAAATACATCAGATCAAAGTAGCGGAGACTTTTTCGCAATCGATTATTATGTGGATACGGATCAAATATACGAATCTGTATATAAAGTTTATAAAGACGGGAAAGGCGAAGAGGAAATTGACATTGTGGTAGTGCCAAATGAAAAATTGCCGCAGCTTGCTCTGTACGGGGCAGATTCTGCAACTGGAATTGCCAGCTGGTCGAAGCATCAGAAAGAAGCGCTTGACTTTTTGACGTTGCTGTATACGGATGCAGACATTGCTAATCTGATTCAATATGGTGTGGAAGGTGTAAACTACTCAGTCGAAAATGGATATGCCATTTATGGGAAACATAACATGCTTAGTATATATGGAAAACACTTTACAAATCCACTGCTGACTTATCCCGGGGAGGGAATGCCCCGAGACAGACGCGCCATGCTGGAACAGTGTTATAAGGAAAATGAGGCACATATGCCAAATGGTTTCCGCTTTGATCCAGAACCGGTTCAGAAAGAAATAGATGCCATAGCAGAGATATTTGGCAGTTATGGGGAATATACGGAAGAGGCCAGGCAGTTGTTAAGCGGTAATGTGGATGATCCGGATGCAGCACTGGAAGTATTTAACCAAAAACTAAAAGCCGCCGGTGCTGACAAAATCGTATCAGAAGCCAATCGCCAGCTCGCCGAATGGAGGGAGAAGTACGAAGGATGAAGAAAAAGCGGATTGTAACCATATCAGTGCTGGCAGTTATGGCTGCAGCAATTATTGCAGTTGCTGTTATGGCGAGAAGCGTACGAAAAATAGATTCATCGGATACCACATTCTACAATCAGGCCATGGGTCTTGCCATTGCCACAGATGACGGACTTTACCATATGGACAGTCGGAACTTTCTTTACTTCTATGATAATAAGGAAAAACAGGACGTACAGGTATGCAACAAACCGAACTGTACACACGAAGCATGGCAGGAAGACACGCCGGATGAGGAGCGATGTCACTCTTATCTTGGTGACGGACTAATCGGTGGGTTTCTGTCAGAAGATCAACTGTATATTATACAGATCGACCCAATGCTTCAGCAGGCTGTGATCACCAGTTCTGCCGTTGACCGTTCAGGACAGAAGAAGGTAACGGAGCTGACGATGGACCACCTGGACACTTTTGCGGTAAAAGACGGAATCCTTTATCTGGCTGGTACGTCGAACGAACTGGAGGTGGATGAAAATGGAATGCAGGTGCCAACGGGAGTCGTGGATACATGGGTTTACAGAGTGGATCTGGAAAATGGAAAACAAAAAGAACTGACACCCAGACAAAAAGAGAATAATGCGACGCTGCAGGTTGCAGGGCTTTGGGGGGATAAACTGTATTGCAGGGAGATTTCCTTTGAAAAGCCTTTTGACGGTCTGAATTTTGAAGAGGCCGGACAGAGGATAACGTGGTATGCGTACGACATTTCGGCGGGGACATACGAGAAAACCCTGGAGGGAGCAGACGGCAACGGCGGCTTTTACATGGTACAAGACATTCTGATGTATGACGATGGTGAGAATTGGGGAGAGAATGGGTTTGAACGGTATGTGGTATACGCAGCGGATTTAACATCCGGGGATATCGAAAAATGCGGGGAATCCGACAAGCAGCCGCAGTATGCGGACGGCAAGGTATTCCTGTCCGAGGGGGAGGCATATCAGTATTATGAAGCGGAGACGAAGAAGACGGTAGAGTTAAAGAACTCTGTACTGAATGTGTTTTACTGTTGGCAGACGCCGGGAGTGTATATCCATGGCGTGACGGCCGGTCAGAACGGACAGCCCGGTTTGATAACAAAAGAGGACTTTTATAACGGAAATGAGTCATTTATTCCACTTGCGTGGGAGACAGATCAGGATAAACAGTAAAAATGCGGGTATCCATATCAGGACAATGGGACACGGCGGAGGATGGAAATTGAAACTCGAAATACTGGGACTTAGTAAATCGTATGGAAAAAAGAATGCTCTTTCGAGGGTGAATCTGGAGCTGACGCCGGGGGTTTATGGTCTGCTGGGACCGAACGGGGCGGGGAAGAGCACACTGATGAATATCATTGCCGGCAATCTTGCACCTGACACCGGCAGAGTGCTGTACAACAATATCGATGTCACAGGCGGAAGTGCCACTTTCCGCAAAGTTTTGGGATTTATGCCTCAGCAGCAGGCATTGTATGATCAGTTTACCGGCTACCGTTTTCTGGCTTATATGGCAGATCTTAAGGGAATGCCGAAGCGCCAGGCAATAAAAGAAATTAAAGAGGTGCTGAAATTTGTCAACATGACGGAGCAGGCGAAAAAGCGGATGGCATCGTATTCTGGAGGAATGAAGCAGAGAATTCTGATTGCACAGGCGGTTTTGAACCAGCCTGCCGTGCTGATCCTGGATGAGCCCACGGCAGGGCTGGATCCCAGGGAACGTATCCGGGTGCGCAATATGATCTCCCAGATCGCAGAAGATAAGATCGTACTGCTGGCAACTCACGTTGTCTCAGATATTGAGCAGATCGGAAAGAACGTGATTCTCATGAAACAGGGGAATGTGCTTGCGGCGGCACGGCCCCAGAAGCTGATTGAAGAACTGGCGGGAAAGGTGTATGATCTCGTCGTTCCGGCGTCAGCGCTCACGGGACTGGAGAGGCAGTATCTGATCAGCAATGTGTCATACTGCGGGGAACAGCTGATGGTGCATGTGATCGCGGACAGAGTCCCGGTCGAATATCCCTGGCAGAGGAGTCATCCGACGCTTGAAGATGTGTATTTATACCGTTTCGAGGATGAGGTGAGGCGGGATGCGGATATGGAAAAATGAGTGTGTGAAAGTCTGGTTCAGTCCGGTCTTCTGGCTGGTTCTCGCCGTCCTGCTGCTGATAAACGGCGTACTGCTGTATACAAAGGCTCCGGATGTGATGATGGATGCCTCCGTGTATCAAAAAGCGTACGCCTATTATCTGAGCCTGTCAGAAGATGAACGCTTGCGGGAAGTGCAGGAACGTACAAAGGAGCTGAAAGCGCTGTTGTTTGCAGAAGAACCGGATGAGCTTGAGGCGTATGACCAGTATGTAAAGATAGAGAAATATCAGCCAAAATTCGCACAGGATGCTTATCAGGAATACTCGCTTTTACAGGAGTTCGAAAAGCAGCTGAGAGATATCTCAGGGTATGAGACATATCTGGAGGGTATCAGGGATAAGGCAAAGCGTCAGAGCGGGATTGTGATCTTTCAGAATGAAAGCCGCTTTTCACGGGAGAATGCCAGAAAGACTGCAGCGGCATTCGAGCCGCTTGCAGGTACGCATCTGGTATTTGTCAACTCACATACGTTTCATGATACGGTGGATTTTCCCGGAACTGATTTTATGGTACTGTGTCTGCTGTTTTATATGGTGCTGCTACTTGTAGCATGGGAGCGGGAGCGCGGACTGACGGCACTGTTGTTTCCCCTTCTCCGGGGAAGGCGGCACCTGATCGCGGCGAAGATGGGGGCATTGTTTTGCGGCAGCGTGTTTGCCAATCTGGTTTTCTGGGGCATGAATGCGGTTCTGGCCACCGCAAAATACGGTCCGATGGACTGGGATGTACCCATTCAGTCAGTCAGCGGCTACATAGGATGTGCGCTGCCTGTAACGGCAGGAGAATACCTGCTGCTTTTTGTGATGTCTAAAATCTTAATCTGTTACGAGGTATCGCTTATCCTCGTCTTTTTTACGCTGTATGCCAGAAGAACCGTGATGCTGTATATACAGACGGCATTGCTGTTCGGAGCGTCTTTTGGACTTTACCAGCTGATCGATGGAAACTCAGTCTTTCAGCTTGTTAAGTATATTAATCTGATACCGTTTCTGCGGGTGAATTCCATTTACCGCTACTATTTCAACGTCAGTCTGCTGTCGCATCCGGTTAATATGATTTCACTGTATTGGGGCATGCTTGCATTGCTGGCTGTTATGCTTATCTGTCTGAATCTGCATGGATTTGCGGCAAAGAGGCTGGCAAAAGTACCGGAGTCAATTGGGATTGGCAGAAATAAAAATGCTGTGCGCGGATGCAGCGGAGGCCTGTTCAGCCACGAGGGATACAAATGTCTGGTCATGCAGCGGGCTTTTGTGATCCTGGCAGTGTTCGCGGCGTTGCAGATCTATCTGGGGGTGCACCGATCGGATTATATCAGTGTGGAGGAACAGTATTACCGGCAGTATATGGAGCGTCTTAAAGGACCGGTGACACGGGCAAAGACGGAGGTGCTGAAAAAAGAGCAGGAACGGTTGCTGCACTATGATACGATGCTCTCAGATGCCAGGAAGCAGTATAAGGCAAAAGAAATCAGTGCTGTAGAATGGAATGCCGTGCAGCGCCTGGTGTCGGACCAGACAAAAAACAGGAGTGCCTTCCAGCGCGTGGTGCAGAGGTTCTGGTATCTGAGGGACTATGCCATGACTCACAGAAAAAATCTGGGCTTCGTATATGAGACGGGGTATGACCGCATCAGTGGACATTCGTATGAAGGGTATCGCAATGATATGATCAATGCGGCTCTGCTCATGATGGTGACGATCGCAGCTTTTTCTGCTGTTTTTCCTGTGGAATATAACACCGGTATGATCTGGCTGCTCTCCTGCAGTCCGAACGGGGGGCTTGCAACCGTACACAAAAAGCTGCTGCTCGGATTTGCAATGTCTGCTGTCATGTTTGTGATGGCATATCTGCCGGATTTTATCTATACAGTTCATAACTACGGATTTCCTTCCCTTTCTGCTCCCTGTGCGGCGGTCCCTTCCCTGTCTGCATTTGGAGAAATGATATCACTCGGGGAGTATCTCCTGCTGCTTCTTTTGCTGCGCGGACTGTGCTATCTTTGTCTGTGGATGACGGTCTTTGCAGTTTCCGTGATGCTTCGGGACACGATGAAGACGATGGTGTTCTGTACACTGCTCATCGTATTTCCACTGCTGATTCATCTGGCGGGAATTGAAAAGATTGATGTCATGTCTTTCAACATGTTTCTTTCCGGAAATATGTACCTGGATTATGCAAAAGCCGGATATGCACCCCTGATTCTTATCCCGATAGCATTCGGAGCGGGGGCATACAGGGTACTGCGTACACACATTTTTCGGGAGCTGTGAGCATGTGTCAGTCAGATACCGTTGCGTTTTGGGACGGTTTGGGATATGCTGTACAGGAGAAACATATGAGACTGACAGGAAAGGAAGTGTTTGACAGTATTATGAAGGAAAGTATCCTGATTGTCGATGATGAAAAAGAGATTGCCGATCTGATGGAAGTTTATCTGAAAAATGACGGTTATACCGTGTATAAATTTTACAGGGGTGCGGAGGCGCTGGAATGCATAGAATCAAAAAAGGTAGATCTGGCGGTGCTGGATGTGATGCTTCCGGATATCGACGGGTTCCAGATCTGCAGGAAGATCCGTGAGCAGTACTTTTTTCCGATCATTATGCTGACAGCGAAAGTGGAGGACTCGGATAAGATTATGGGGCTGACGATCGGAGCCGACGATTATATCACGAAACCTTTCAATCCGCTGGAGGTGGTGGCGAGGGTTAAGACACAGCTGAGAAGGTACATGCGCTACAACAGCAACTGCGATCAGCAGACAGAAACGGTCAGTGAATATGATATCAAAGGACTTCTGATCAACAAAGAGAGGCACAGCTGCCGTTTGTTTGATGAAGAGGTTTCTCTTACGCCCATTGAGTTTTCGATACTCTGGTATCTCTGTGAAAACCGGGGAAAGGTGGTTTCATCAGAAGAACTATTTGAAGCGGTGTGGAAAGAGAAATATTTCGATAATAATAATACTGTGATGGCGCATATCGGACGGCTGCGGGAAAAACTGCATGAGCCTGCAAAAAAACCAAGATTTATAAAGACGGTCTGGGGAGTGGGGTATAAGATTGAAGCGTAGGGAGAGAAAGAAAAAAGACGGTTACGGGCAGCTTAGGACAAAGATCTTTCTCAGAACCCTGATGATGGTGGCAGGTGCGATAGTGGTTGTCTGGATCATCTATGATCTGATTTTCTTCGGACGCTTTTCGGAGTGGATGATATCGGTTTTTGAGATGCTTTTCCGGATGGATTATCAGGAGGCTCTGAACCTGTATCAGCAGACGTTCCGCAACTATATGGACCTCATTTTTATGGCGGGTATCGGCATCGTCTTTTTTTGTATTTTCTGGTTTTACCTGAGGTGGTTTACGAAATACTTTGGTGAAGTGAACCGCGGAATTGATGTGCTGATCCAGGAAGATGCCCATGATATCACAATGTCCCCGGAATTGTCGGCGACAGAAAAAAAGCTCAATGATATCAAGCATACCCTGGAGAAACGAAAGCTGGATGCGCAGCTGGCGGAACAGCGGAAGAATGATCTGGTGGTCTACCTGGCTCATGACCTGAAGACACCGCTGACTTCTGTGATCGGCTATCTCACACTGCTGAGGGATGAGAAGGAAATTTCAGAGGGACTTCGGGAAAAATATCTGGGAATTTCCCTGGACAAGGCGGAACGGCTGGAGGAACTGATCGATGAGTTTTTTGAAATTACCCGGTTTAATCTTTCTAATATTGTGCTGGAATACAGCAGGGTCAATCTGACCCGCATGCTGGAGCAGCTGGCATTTGAATTCAGACCGATGTTTGACGAGAAGCATCTGGAATATGTACTGCATGCTGAACCGGGTCTTATGATATCGTGTGATGCCGATAAAATGCAGCGCGTTCTGGATAACCTGCTGAGGAATGCAGTTTATTACAGCTTTGAAGGAAGTACTGTGGAAATTGCGGCAGCATCAAAGGAGGGCGCGGTGGTGATAACAGTGTCGAATCAGGGGTACACGATAGCGGTGGAAAAGCTGGAACGCATTTTCGAACAGTTCTACCGGCTGGATACGGCACGAGGCTCGAACAGCGGCGGAGCCGGACTTGGTCTTGCCATCGCCCGGGAGATCGTGGAGCTGCATCACGGAACAATAACCGTGCAGAGCGAGGAAGAACGGAATACATTTGAGGTGACACTTCCGATCTCGTAGGAAAACTGTAAGAATTTCAATAGATAAAAACAGGAAGTTTTATTGGCTTTGCAGAGAAAAGGCATCTCAGGTTTTGATAAAATCATATCAGAACCAGAGGTGCTTTTTACATGTGAATTTACAGTTTCGAGGAGGAAGTTATGGGAGAAATTCTGGGAGATGTATTGATCGGCTTTATATTGATGGCGGCTGTTGCGGTTTTGTATCTGCCCGTCTATTTTGTACTGAGGAAAAAAGTCTGTTTTGTGAGGCAGATGTCATTTTTGCTGCTGGCGGGCTGTTGCCTGATCATCCTGCTGGCAACGGTACTGATTTCTGTGATTCTTGGTCTGACGGACGGTCAGGATGTGCTGGGAGTCAGGATGGATATCAACCTGATTCCGTTTCGCTGGATCACGGAGGAATGGGCGATGGGCAGGGAAAAAATGCTTTCACAGGTTGCCGCTAATGTAGTCATGTTTATTCCGTTTGGATTCATTCTGCCGGCGGCCCTGCCAAAATTCCGGGGATTCTTGAGGACGATGTTTTGTGCTGCGGGTTTTTCTTTTCTGATCGAATTCGTACAGTACTTTATCGGCCGGTCTTCAGATATCGATGATTTTCTGCAAAATACGGCGGGAGGTGTCATTGGATATCTGATATTTCTGCTGTTTTCAAAATTATTTCAGAGAAGAAAAGTCTGGAAGAAATTTACTGGCAGGCTGTCGTAATACACGTCACGTACATCAGAGAAAGGGAGAAAAGACATGGGCAAAAAAAGACTGGCAGTTATCTTCGGGGGGAATTCGACAGAGTATTGCGTATCACTGCAGTCGGCATATTCTGTACTGGAAGCTGTAGATAAAGAAAAATATGAAGTGATACCAATTGGGATCACGAGACAGGGGAACTGGTACCGCTACCGGGGAGCTTACGGAAAAATCCCGGAAGATGCATGGCTGCAGGATGAGAAGGAGCTGACACCGGTCATTGTCCATCAAAATCCTGCAGTGCACGGGATCGTGGAACTTGCTGTATGGGAAAACCGTGTGACTCCGCTGGATCTGGCATTTCCGATACTGCACGGAAAGAACGGGGAGGATGGAACCGTACAGGGCCTGCTTGAACTTGCCGGGATACCGGTTGTCGGCTGCAGTGTACTCTCTTCAGCACTTTGCATGGACAAAGACAGGGCGCACAGGCTGGCAGGGACAACCGGAATATCTGTTCCGAAAGCTGTAGTACTGCAAAAGAATCAGAAGAGCAGAGCTGTTGTTGTGCCGGGGGATTTTGTGTATCCGCTGTTCGTCAAACCGGTTCGTGCCGGTTCTTCCTGTGGAATTGCAAAAATCTATGGAAAAGAAGAACTTGACTCTGCCGTCTGTGCCGCATTCTGCCACGATGATGAAGTGATTGTTGAGGAACATGTGGACGGTTTTGAGGTTGGCTGTGCCATTTTGGGGACAGAGGACCTCACTGTGGGAAGAGTCGATGAGATAGAGCTGACGGATGGATTTTTTGACTTTACGGAGAAATATACACTGAAGAGTTCCAGAATCCATATGCCGGCCAGAATTGACAGGCAAACGGAACAGAAAATACAGGAGACGGCAAAGATCATTTATCGGACATTGGGATGCTCCGGATTTGCCAGAGTAGATATGTTTCTGACTCCTACCGGTGATATCGTATTTAATGAAGTAAACACGATACCGGGTTTTACGGCGCACAGCCGCTACCCGAATATGATGAAAGGAATCGGCCTGTCCTTTGAAAAACTGTTGGAACGGCTTCTGGGTATGTATGATGAGTAGGGGAAAGGATTACACCGGTATCGATTATGCGAGGCTGACGGCAGCGTTTTTGGTTGTTGCGATCCACACGTCACCGCTGGCGTCATTTGGTGATACAGGGGATTTTATACTGACACGTATTTTTGCCCGTGCTGCTGTTCCTTTTTTCTTTATGACCTCCGGATTTTTCCTCATATCGGGATATGGCCGTGATACGGACAAACTCGTGAGTTTTGTGAAGAAAACGGCAGTAATATATGGCTGTGCGATTCTTTTTTATCTGCCGCTGAATCTGTATAACGGATATTTCAATGCAAAACATCTGTTGCCGAATATTTTAAAGGATCTGGTGTTCGACGGAACTCTGTACCATCTCTGGTATCTTCCGGCTTCTGTTGTGGGTGCAGGCACAGCATGGATGCTGGTGAAAAGGTTCGGAATAAAAAGAGCGCTGGCGCCAGCTGCGTTACTCTATACAGTGGGGCTGTTTGGAGACAGTTATTATGGAATAGCTGAGAAGATACCGTTATTCAGGAGTTTCTATGCCGGCATTTTTGAAGTTTCCGACTATACACGCAACGGCATCTTTTTTGCCCCGCTGTTTTTTGTGATGGGAGGAATCATCGCAGAACAGACGGCACGCATCTCGCTGAGAAAATGTCTGACGGGTACCGTGATTTCATTTTCCCTGATGCTGGCGGAAGGTATGATACTGCACTATTTTCAGCTGCAAAGACACGACAGTATGTACGTCATGCTTATACCCGTAATGTATTTTCTGTTTGCAACACTGACGTTTTGGAGGGGGAGAAGGATTCAGCGGATTTCTGAGTTTGCATTGCTCCTCTATCTGGTTCATCCTATGATGATCGTTGTGGTGCGGTTGTTTGCCGGACTGTCTGGTTTACAGGCGCTGCTGGTGGAGAACAGCCTGGTTCATTTTCTGACAGTGTGTGCAGTGTCAGCGGCATGTTCCGCGGCTGCGGTTATCATCTGGGACAGATGGAGTAAAAAAAGGAGAAAACCTTACCGAAAACCTGCAGACAGGGCATGGATAGAAGTTGATCTGGACAATCTGAAGCACAATGTGAGAACTCTGAAAAAAGCCATGCCGCCGGGATGCAGACTGATGGCAGTGGTGAAAGCCAATGCGTATGGACATGGGGCCTTTGAAACAGCGGTATGTCTTGAACGGATCGGAGTAACCTCTTTTGCCGCTGCAACCATTGATGAGGGCATCGCACTGCGCCGCTGGGGAATCCGGGGAGATATTCTGATTCTGGGGTACACGGAGCCTTCACGTGCAGAGGAACTGCACCGGTACCGGCTGATACAGACCCTGATTGATTATCCGTATGCAAAGAGCCTGATTCGTCAGGGGTATTCCATCAGGACACAGGTGAAAATTGATACGGGAATGCACCGGCTCGGCTTTGGGGTGGAAGACAGAGAGGCGATTTTAAAGACGGTAATGAACCGGAAGCTGAATGTATGCGGAATCTACACACATTTATGTGCCGCAGACAGTCTTGCAGAAAATGATGTAAAGTTTACGGGCAGACAGATAGAAGTGTTCTATGAATTACTGGACTGGCTGAAGGAGCAGAAGGTGACGCTTCCCGACGTACATATCCAGAGCACTTATGGCCTTTTAAACTATCCTGAGCTGAACTGCAGCTACGTGAGAGCAGGAATCTCCTTGTACGGTGTTCTGAGTGCTCCGAATGATAAGACCAGGCTGCAGCTGGATCTGCGCCCCGTGCTGTCTCTGCGGTCACAGGTGGTCCTGATCAGAGAGATAAAAGCCGGAGAGTGTGTGGGATATGGGAGAATGTTTAAAGCAGAGAGAGACAGCCGGATTGCCATTCTGCCGATCGGATACGCCGATGGGATACCGAGGAATCTGTCCTGCGGAAACGGTGAAGTGCTGATCAGAGGCTGCAGGGTTTTGATAGCCGGACGGATCAGCATGGATCAGCTGGCAGTTGACATCACAGACATTCCTGATGCAGCTGTAGGGGACATCGCGACGCTGATCGGAAGAGACGGACAGGAAGAACTGAAGGCCTCTGAAGCAGCCTGGCGTTCCGGAAGTATCACAAATGAACTCCTCAGCCGGATGGGGACGAGAGTCGTGGTCAGGACTCAAACGTGATCCCCTGAGACCTGAAAAAGCGTGTCACCTTATCGTCCCAGGCATAATCGAGGGATTTGTCCATCGTAAAAAAGCGCAGGGAAGTACCGGTCACACAGGTCAGATGCTCACCGTCAAACTGACAGTTCAGATACAGCCCGAAGATGTCATCTGCCTGTAAAGCCAGTCCGCTCTGTGCCAGGAGCTGTTCCACATCGGGGCGGGCATACTGAAATACGATCTTGAAATTCAGGGGTGTTTTCTTTCCCTTGATCAGCGAGAAGCAGAAAGGCCGGATATCATTCCAGAGAACATGTGTCTGCTCACGCGCTTTGAGCTGCTCAGCTTCACCGGCATCATAAAAATCGGGGTGGAGGATACCATCTATATTGTAAGTTACATTCGTAGTCAGAGACAGCTCAAAAAGCCAGAACTGATCAAATGTATTCCGGATAAGCATTTTGGACATGAAGTCCTTGACCTCGCAGATTTGAAAAGCTTTCATGAAAATTCCCCTTTCTCTAATGACAACTTTACCATGCGGGACACGGCCATGTCAATGGCAGGAAAGGGCTTGACAGGGCTGGTGGTTGGTGCTATTATAAAAAAAATTAATACAGCCAAACCGTTGAAGCGGAGATAAAAACAGAGGTGCGCGCACAGAGAGTCCGGGGAGCTGAGAGCCGGGTGGAAATGCAATCTGTTAAATGGACCGTTGAGGGCGCAGGGAAAGGCAGCAGCCGAGTATTCTGCGACGTGAGGGCATACGTCAGTTGCCGGAGATATGCTGGTATCTCGCTAAGGGCACGGGTCAAACCGTGAATCAAGGTGGCACCGCGGGAATTATCACCCGTCCTTGACAGAGTCTATGTCTGTCTGGACGGGTTTTTTATTTCCTGGAAAAGTGCAACCTTTGATATTGTGCACCTTTAGGATTATTTTCCGTCCTGACAGGGAAACCAGGAGATCCATCAGGAGGGTAAAAAATGATTAAAGAAGCGATTTTAAAACTGGCAAAAAATGAGGACCTGTCTTACGGAGAGGCGCAGCAGGTAATGGATGAGATCATGGAGGGCAAGGCGAACGACATTCAGATGGCGGCATATCTGGCAGCCCTGTCCATGAAGGGTGAAACGATCGATGAGATCACGGCTTCCGCGGCCGGAATGCGGGATCACTGCATCAAACTGCTGCACGATATGGACGTGCTGGAGATCGTGGGCACCGGAGGAGATGGGGCTAATTCCTTTAACATCTCCACTACGTCGGCACTGGTTATCGCCGCAGGCGGCGTGCCGGTGGCGAAGCACGGGAACCGTGCCGCATCATCAAAGTGTGGAGCCGCAGATGTATTGGAGGCGTTGGGAGTCACCATCAACCTTCCACCTGAGAAAAGTGCAGAGCTGCTGAAGAATATCGGTATCTGCTTCCTGTTTGCTCAGAACTATCACATTGCAATGAAATACGTAGCGCCGATCCGCCGTGAACTGGGAATCCGTACGGTATTTAACATACTGGGACCGCTGTCCAATCCGGCGGGGGCCAATATGGAACTGATGGGTGTCTATGAGGAGGCCCTGGTCGAGCCACTGGCACAGGTTATGGCTAAACTGGGCGTCTCAAGGGGTATGGTGGTGTATGGGCAGGATAAATTGGATGAGATTTCCATGAGTGCACCAACAAAGATCTGTGAGATCAGGGACGGATGGTTCCAGTCTTACACGGTTACACCAGAACAGTTTGGCTATAAACGCTGTCTGAAGGAGGAGCTGGCCGGAGGAACTCCGGAAGAGAACGCCGGGATTACACGGGATATTTTAAACGGAACAAAACGCGGCGCAAAGCGCTGTGCCGTATGCCTGAATGCAGGGGCGGCTCTTTACATTACTGGAAAAGCCGGCAGCATAGAAGAGGGTGTTAAGCTGGCGGAAAACCTGATTGATACCGGGGCTGCCATGAGGAAACTGGAAGCGTTTATTCGTGAGAGCGGAAAATAGGATGAAGATGAAAGGCGATTGCAGGTTATGATTTCGAGGAGCAAATATCTTAAATAGTGAGAAAACAACCGGCCGATGTCATGGAACAGTACATTGACCGGTTGTTTTATGCCAGCGATACAGAACTTTTGCCTTGAAATTTTTGCAATACACTTGACAAGTGGAATATCCTATAGTATATTAGTCAATAAACATGATGGTAATTGATTTGGACTATTATAAAGCCGGTCACATGGAGGTGAGAAGTATGAAACAATCAGAAGACAGGGTATCTGAAAAATGGCAGTTGCTCAGCAACCTGTACGGGGAGTATGCAAGGGCAGCAGGTTTGACTTCCATGAGTTTGCTTGTTTTGGAGATTATCTATGACAACCAGGACAAATGCACACAAAAGCTGATCTGTGAACAAAGTCAGTTTACCAAGCAAAGCGTAAATATGATTATCAAATCTTTTTGGAAGCAGGGATATGTAGAACTGGTAGAATTAAGTACTGACAGGAGAAATAAGCAGGTAAAGCTGAGTGAACGAGGCATGCAGTACGCAGGTAAAATCATCGGCTGCTTATGGAAAGTGGACAGCGATGTAATGGAAAAAATGACTGATGAGCAGCGGGAGACACTGATTATTTACGCAGAAATATATGAAGAATGTATCCGGAATGCAATTAGCAGGATAACGCACATTCACCAAAAAAACGAGACAGGAGGTGCCGGTGCTGATGAAAAATAACTGGATTCACTGCCCACTGTGCAAAAGTAAAACCAGATTGAAGGCACGCAGTGATACCCTGCTTAAAAACTTTCCATTATATTGCCCGAAGTGCAGGCAGGAAACACTGATCAGCATCACAAATTTGAAACTGAAAATTCTTACAGAGCCAGACGCTTAAGACGCAGAGCCGATGAAATGTTTTCTCATTTCGCAGGCTCTTTTTTTGTGTCAGAAGGGAGGAATACGCTTGATAAAAATATTAAAGAATCTTACGAAGAAAGAATGGGGGTTTACGGTAATAAGCCTTGGACTGATAGTCCTTCAGGTGTGGATGGATTTGACCCTGCCGGAATTTATGGGAAAAATCACCGGGCTTGTCCAGAGCGCTGGAAGCAGGATGAATGAAATCCTGCTCACGGGCGGCAGAATGCTGCTGCTCACACTGGGAAGCGTTGTGATCTCTGTCATGATAGCCGGACTGGCGGCACGAATCGCAACCAGTCTTTCTTCCAGACTGAGGACGGAATTGTTTCGTAAGGTCCAGTCGTTCACAATGCAGGAAATCAACAATTTTTCCATCCCCAGTCTGATTACGAGAACCACAAACGATATCACGCAGATTCAGATGCTGGTAGTGATCGGGTTACAAATACTGATTAAAGCTCCGATTCTGGCAGTATGGGCTATTGTAAAAATCACGGGCAAAAGCTGGCAGTGGTCCTTTGCAACAGGAATTGCCGTGGCGGCACTGATTGCTGTATCCGTGGTACTGATAGCGCTGGCGATTCCCAAATTCAAATTACTTCAGCAGCAAACGGATGATTTAAGCCGCGTTTCCAGAGAAAATCTGACGGGTCTTCACGTGGTCCGTGCGTATAATGCAGAGGGATATCAGGAGCAAAAATTTAAAAAGATTAATGATGCTTTTACCCACACAAATTTATTCTCTAACCGTCTGATGGCTGCGTTGATGCCTTCTGTGGAATTGATTATGAACGGCCTGGCACTATCTGTTTACTGGATTGGGGCTGTACTGATTTCTTCCGCAGCTGTAATGACACGACTCACCCTGTTTTCTGACATGATGGTATTTTCTTCTTATGCCATTCAACTGCTCATGGCGTTTATGATGCTCGTTATGGTTCTGATATTGATTCCGCGTGCCAGCGTGTCTGCTCACCGCATTTGTGAGGTCTTGGAAACAGACCCGGCGATCAAGGATGGGACCATCGACGGTCTGCATACGGCTACGCCCGGACAGGTGGAATTTAAAAATGTCAGCTTTAAATATCCGGATGCGGAAGACTATGTGCTAAAGGACATCAGTTTTCGGGCGGGCAAAGGCGAAACAGTTGCGTTTATCGGGGCTACAGGATGCGGGAAAAGCACAGTCATAAACCTGATTCCGAGATTTTACGATGCCACAGAGGGCGGGGTTTATGTGGACGGAATCAATGTTAAGGATTTTACCCAGGCCGCTTTACGCAATAAAATCGGATACGTTTCTCAAAAGGCAGTTCTTTTTAAAGGAGATGTTTCCTTCAATGTATCCTTTGGTTCTAACGGAACAGGCGGAGTGTCTAAAAAGGCAGTTGTTTCTGCCATTTCTACCGCCCAAAGCAAGGAATTTGTGGAACGGATGGAGGATTCCTATAACAGTTATGTGGCACCTGGGGGAACTAATCTGTCGGGGGGACAAAAACAGCGCCTTTCCATCGCACGGGCAATTGCAAGGGATCCGGAAATCCTGATTTTTGACGATAGTTTCTCAGCCCTTGACTATAAGACAGACAGACTGCTCCAAAAGGAGCTGAAGCGCCATGCATCGGATGCGACCGTCATCATTGTGGCGCAGCGGATCGGAACGATCAAAGATGCGGATAAAATTATCGTTTTAGAGGAAGGCCGGGTTGCCGGTATGGGTACGCACCTGGAATTGATGAAAGACTGCGGGCTGTATAAGGAAATCGCTTATTCACAGCTTTCAAAGGAGGAATTGGAAAATGGATCATGAACAATACAATAAAAATCAGAGTGCGGATGGGATGGATATGTCCGACTTTTCGGGATTGGGCGGAACCCCTCCAAAAGCAAAGAATACGAAAAAAACAGTCAGAATGCTGCTGTCCTATTCAAAAAAATATTTGGCTATTATTGTCATCGCTGTGATCGCCGCAGTTGCAGGGACTGTGATTGCGCTGGCGGCACCCGGACAACTGAAGGAACTGACCAATCTTATCACGGATGGAATAGATACAGCAATCAATATGTCCGGCATTATGAAGATAGGTACGCTGCTTGTTATACTATATCTGACGAGTGCGCTTTTGAACACCCTGCAGGGGTGGATTATGGCGACAGTTACACAGAGAATCTCCCAAAGACTGCGAACAGACATCAGCAAGAAAATAAACCGGCTGCCGATGTGCTTTTATCACAAAAACACCACAGGAGATATTCTTTCACGTATCACCAACGATGTGGATTCCTTAGGGCAGAATTTAAACAACAGCGTGACTACGCTTGTCACATCGATAACCATGCTTGGAGGCTCTTTGACCATGATGTTTATGACAAACCGGATTATGACGGTCACGGCAATCGCGTCTGTTGTCATTGGCTTTATCATCATGCTGCTTATTATGAACCATTCGCAAAAGCATTTTGATAATCAGCAGAAATACCTGGGGAGGATTAACGGGCATATAGAAGAAACCTACACGGGTCACACCATTGTGAAAGCATATAACGGCGAGCAGCAGATGTACGAACCCTTCAAGAGCCTGAACAGAAAACTGGAAAAAAGCACTTATATGGCCCAGTTTCTCTCTGGACTGATGATGCCTGTCATGACTTTTGTGGACAATATCGGCTATGTGGCAGTGATTGTTGTGGGGGCGGCTTTAGTATTAAGCGGAAATATCACGTTTGGGGTAATTGTAGCTTTTTTGGAATATGTGCGTTATTTTACCCAGCCCCTCACCCAGATTGCCCAATTGGCACAAGGATTACAGATGGCAATTGCTGCTGGTGAACGTGTATTTGAATTCCTGGATGCAGAAGAAATGGATGAGGAGGGGAATAAAAATACACATCTTCAGACCGTTACCGGCCACGTGGAATTTAAAAATGTAAAATTCGGATACGAAGGGACTGACAAAATAATTATCAATAACTTCTCTGCAAACGCCAGTCCCGGGCAGAAAATCGCAATTGTCGGCCCCACCGGTGCTGGAAAGACAACGCTTGTCAATCTGCTGATGCGTTTTAATGAGCTAAATGACGGGGAAATTTTGATCGACGGTGTTCCCATCAGTAAAATGACGAGGGAGCAGGTGCATTCGCTCTTCTGCATGGTATTACAGGATACCTGGATTTTTGAGGGAACTATCCGGGAGAATATTGTATATAGTAAGCAAAATGTGTCTGATGAAATGCTAAGACAGGCGTGTGAGGCCGTCGGTCTGCACCACTTTATCCGGACGCTCCCAAATGGTTATCATACAGTCCTGAATGATAAGGTCAATCTTTCCGCAGGTCAGCGGCAGCAGATCACCATTGCACGGGCAATGATTGATAATGCCCCTATGCTGATCTTAGATGAAGCAACCAGCTCCATTGACACCAGGACAGAAGTGCTGATTCAAAATGCCATGGATAAGCTGATGCAGGGACGCACATCGTTTGTCATCGCCCACCGGCTTTCCACTATCAGAAATGCGGATATCATATTAGTGTTAAAAGACGGAGATATTATCGAAAGCGGCAGCCATACGGAACTGATGGAAAAAAACGGGTTTTATGCAAAGCTCTATAACAGCCAGTTTGAAGTTGCTTAAAAGATGAGTCTGCCTACACCACACGTACCGAGATGCGTGTAACGTAAAGCTCTTCCTCACTGACGGTCAGTCCGTCCAGAATGGCGTCCTCAAAGAAATGACCTTCCAGTTTAAGCCCGCGGGCATCAGCGAAAGCAAACAGCTTCTGATAAGAATTCCCGATAAGATCCCAATATCCGGTATGCCAGACGCAGAGGTAAGTTCCGGCGGGCTTTACCGTATGACGGAGACGTTTTGGCGGATTGTCAAACAGCAGATAAATCGTATGATAGTCGGTATAGGTACCCTGTGAGAGAACGGACTGGTACTGGAGGTAGCCGACGCTGTAAGGGCTTTTATCATCCATGGATGCACAGTGCTCATAAAGACTGCCGATGGCGGAAGCCATCATGGTACTGTCTGTAAGTTTACTGTAGGATGAAATATAGTACTGTTCAGGAAATTCCAGAAGTTCAGGGTCCTCCGGCCTGCGTTCCAGATAGGATGCAAGCTGGACAGATTTTTTGCGCAGCAGTGCCCGCGTCTGCTTCAGCTGCTTCATCTTGCGGGAGATCAGTTCTTCCTCCTGTTCAAGCAGCTTCATAAAAAGTTCGGGGCTTTTATGTTGCAGATACTGCCTGATCTCGGCGAGCGGCATATCCAGCTCTCTGAGTGTGCAGATCACATCAAAGGTTTCAAGCTGTTCCGGAGAATAATACCGGTATCCGTTGTCTGTGCGGTGGTCGGGCGGAAGCAGACCGATCTTATCATAGTGGAACAGCGTGTGTTTGGTAGTCCCGGTTATCTTTGCAAATTCACCGGCTGTCAGAAAGCGGTTTGACTTCATGTTATCCTCCCAGGATAAAAAACTTGACTATTGGGTTACCCGATACTTTATCATACCTTATGTAGAGCAATTTTGCAAAGAAAAAGAAAGGTTTGACAGTATGAAACAAACAATTGCGCATGATTTTAAATTTTTATCATTGATGAAATTTGCACTGCCTTCGATGATCATGATGGTATTCATGTCGCTGTATACAATTGTAGACGGAATTTTTATCTCGCGGCTGGTCGGCAGCGTGGCGCTGTCTGCAAACAATATTGTGTATCCGGCGGTGAATATACTGATGGCGATCGGAATAATGCTTGCCACCGGAGGAAGTGCCATTATTGCCCGAAAATTGGGCGAAAAAAAGCCCGGAGAGGCGAATGAAAACTTTTCAATGATCATTGTCACCGGAGTGATCACAGGAATTGCAGGCCTGATCATCGGGGTTGTGTTCCTGGAGCAGATCTGCCGGGTTTTGGGAGCTACAGATATGCAGATCGGCTACAGCGCCACCTATCTGAGAGTGGTTCTGTTCTTTGCTCCGATGTGTATGCTGCAGATGCTTTTCCAGTCATTTTTTGTGACAGCGGGAAAGCCGGGGATGGGTCTGGCACTGACAGTGGCTGCGGGAGCTGCCAATATGGTGCTCGACTATCTGTTTATGGGACCGCTTGGCATGGGGGTAGCAGGTGCCGCGCTGGCGACAGGGATCGGTCAGTGTATACCGGCGGTGACGGGACTTTTGTATTTTCTGATCAAGAAAGACGGGTTGCGGTTCGTCAGGCCGAAGCTGGACTTCAGGGCACTGCGGGCGAGTTGTCTGAACGGCTCCTCGGAGATGGTGACGAATCTGTCTGCAGCGGTCGTGACCTACCTGTTCAATATCATTATGCTGCGTCTCGCAAGCGAAGACGGAGTGGCAGCTATCACCGTTGTACTGTATGGACAGTTTCTGTTCTGTGCCCTGTATCTTGGCTTCAGCATCGGTGTTGCGCCAGTGTTCAGCTATAATTACGGAGCCGGAAGACGGGATATGCTGAAAAGGATTTATCGTATCTGTATGCGGTTTACCACCGTTTCATCAGTCATCATAGGAGTGGCAGCTTTTATAGGGGCACCGATGATCGCACAGATCTTCGTAGATAAAGGAACGGCAGTGTACAGCCTGACAGAACGGGGCTGTTATCTGTTCGCATTTGCCTATCTGTTCTGCGGAATCAATATTCTGGCATCAGGAATTTTTACCGCACTGTCGGACGGCAGGACATCGGCGTTGATCTCATTTCTGCGGACGTTTGTGTTTATCGTGATATCAGTGCTGGTGTTGTCGTACTTTTTGGGAACTGACGGAGTGTGGCTGTCAATTCCATTGGCGGAGATTCTGACGCTGACGGTATCGCTCACGTATCTGGGTGGGTTTTTTGGAAATAAGGAACGGAGGAAACAAAAGCTTTCAACTGATAATTAAGCATTACCGGCGCTCAAAATTCTTGAGGGCCGGTTTTTTTGTATGCCATTTGAAAGAAGCGACATTTCATTGTGCATATTTACTAAAAAAACAGCGGAAGATAGACATTAATAAGGAGAACATAAAAAGAAGTGAAAGTACTTTCATAAACTTGACAAATAGTTGAAAATAAAAACGAAAGTGTTATACTGACATTACAAATTGAGGAGGTCGCAGCAAATGGACGAAAGAATCGAAAAGCTGAGAGGAAAACTGATCGTATCGTGTCAGGCACTGCCGCATGAACCACTGCATTCTTCTTTTATCATGGGACGTATGGCGAAAGCAGCTCAGGAAGGAGGAGCGTACGGCATCCGCGCGAATACCAAAGAGGATATTGCGGAGATCAAGAGACAGGTAGATCTGCCCATTATCGGTATCGTGAAGCGGGATTACGAGGACAGTGACATCTATATCACCCCTACGGTCAGGGAAATTGACGAACTGATGGAAGTATGTCCGGAGATCATTGCGGTTGATGCGACGATCAGCCTGCGTCCGGGCGGACAGTCTCTGGATGCATTTTTCAGAGAAATCAAAGACAGGTATCCGAATCAGCTGCTGATGGCGGATTGTTCCACCGTAGAGGAAGCGCTCCATGCAGACGCGCTGGGATTTGATTTTATCGGAACGACGCTTGTCGGTTACACCAGACAGAGTGAAGGTCTTAAAATTGAAGAAAATGATTTTGAGATCATCCGGAGCATTGTAGGACAGGTAAAACATCCGGTGATCGCGGAAGGAAATATTAATACACCGGAAAAAGCCAGACGGGTGATCGAGCTCGGGGCGTTCAGTGTTGTAGTTGGGTCGATTATCACGAGACCGCAGCTTATTACCAGAAATTTTGCAGAGGCACTTCAGCAAGTGCGATAGAGAGGAGATATCACAATGGCAGAGTTGAAAAAATACAAAGGAATCATACCGGCATTTTATGCGTGCTATGACAGTGAAGGGAATATCAGTCCGGAAGGCGTTCAGAACCTGACGAAATATTTTGTGGAAAAAGGTGTGAAAGGTGTCTATGTGAACGGATCATCCGGCGAATGCATTTACCAGAGCGTACAGGACCGCAAGACGGTACTGGAAAATGTGATGGCGGCTGCGGATGGAAAGCTAACAGTCATCGCGCATGTGGCATGCAACAATACGAAAGACAGCACAGAGCTGGCGCGTCATGCGGAGAGTCTGGGCGTGGATGCCATAGCTGCGATTCCTCCCATCTATTTCAGGCTTCCGGAGTATGCGATTGCTGAATACTGGAATACAATCAGTGAAGCTGCGCCTGATACTGATTTTATTATTTACAATATACCGCAGCTGGCGGGAGTCGCACTGACGATGAGCCTGTTTGCCGAGATGAGGAAAAATCCAAGGGTGATCGGAGTGAAAAACTCTTCCATGCCAGTTTTGGATATTCAGATGTTTAAGGCGGAGGGCGGCGAGGACTTCGTTGTATTCAACGGTCCGGATGAACAGCTGGTGAGTGGTCTTGCGATAGGCGCAGAAGGCGGGATCGGGGGCACCTACGGAGCGATGCCAGAACTCTATCTGAAGATTGATGAACTGGTTCGCACGGGACAGATGAGTGAAGCGATGGAAGTGCAGTATGCGGCAAATGAAATCATATTTAAAATGTGCTCCTGCCATGGAAACATGTATGGGGTGATCAAAGAGATTCTCCGCATAAATGAAGGCATTGAACTTGGAAGTGTGCGGGAACCGCTTCCTGCATTAATTGACGCAGATATGGCAACAGTAAGAGAAGCGGCAGACATGATCAAAAAAGCAGTCGGTAAATTCTGCGGTTAATTGTATACAGGAGGGTGTTGGGATGAAGGGTTTTACAACCATTGATTTGGTGATTTTAGTTGTATATCTGGCGGCTGTTCTGTTCGCCGGCCTTCACTTCTCGAAGAAGGAGATGAAGGGCAAAGAGTTTTTTAAAGGGGACGGAACGATTCCCTGGTGGGTAACGTCGGTTTCCATTTTTGCGACACTGCTGAGTCCTATTTCGTTTCTGTCACTGGCGGGGAATTCCTACGGGGGTACGTGGATCCTGTGGTTTGCACAGCTGGGAATGCTGATCGCAATACCGCTGACCATTCGTTTTTTCCTGCCGATCTACAGTAAGCTGGATATTGATACCGCTTACCATTATCTTGAACTGCGGTTTCACAGCAAGGGACTCCGTGTACTGGGAGCAGTGATGTTCATTATCTATCAGATTGGAAGAATGTCTATCATCATGTATCTTCCTTCCATGGTGCTGGCGAATCTGACGGGTATCAATGTCAATATTCTGATCATTGTGATGGGGGTGATTGCGATCATTTACTCCTACACGGGTGGCCTGAAGTCCGTACTCTGGACGGATTTTATCCAGGGTTCTGTGCTGCTGATTGGAGTTACCTTCGCGCTTGTCTTTTTGATTTTCCATATTGACGGCGGAATGGGTGCCATCTTTGAGTCTTTTACAGCAGGAAAATTCCTGGGAGGCGATGAGGCTATCTTTGACTGGAATTTCCTGAAGAACAGCGTATTCATTATAGTTGTAGGAGCAGGACTCAACACGTGTTCTTCCTACATCTCCAGCCAGGATATCGTTCAGCGCTTTACTACGACCACGGATACGAAAAAACTGAATAAAATGATGCTGACGAACGGTGCACTCTCCATTTTTATTGCGACTGTATTTTACCTGATCGGAACAGGCCTGTATGTATTCTACGGACAGAACCCGGACCTTGCCCAGACGGTACAGCAGGACCAGATCTTCGCATCATTTATCGCATATCAGCTTCCCGTCGGTATCACAGGAGTTCTGCTGGCAGCTATTTACGCGGCTTCCCAGTCCACACTGTCGACTGGTCTGAATTCCGTGGCGACAAGCTGGACCCTGGATATCCAGGAACGCCTCTCCAAAAAGGAGATGAGCTTTAAGCTGCAGACAAGGATAGCGCAGTTTGTATCCCTGGGTGTCGGTATCGTTGCGATCCTGATCTCCATGGTGCTTGCAAACGGTGAAATTAAGTCTGCATACGAATGGTTCAATGGTTTTATGGGGCTGGTACTCGGGGTGCTGGGCGGAACTTTCGTTCTTGGGGCGTTTACAAAAGTGGCGACGACTTTGGGTGCGTATGTGGCATTTGGAGTTTCTGCAGTTATCATCATTTGGGTTAAATATACACAGCCGGAAGTTTCCATCTGGTCCTACTCACTGATCACGATCGGAATCTCTGTTGTAGTCGGCCTGATTGTCAGCTATATCCACAGAGCGGTTACAGGAAATAAGGAGCAGCCGGATGAGAAAACGACCATTTACGGAATTGGCAAAAAGAAAGAGGAGGCATAACCGATGATATTTGGAAATCTGCATCAGCTTTCAGAATATGATTTTCTGGTGGGTAATATCAAATCCTGTTTTGCTTATGCAAAACAGCATGACCTGATTTCGTATGATACGGGGCGACATGAGATTGACAAAGACAACCTATATGTTAATATTGTAGAATACAGAACGCAGGAAAGGGAACAGCGCTTTTTTGAAGCGCACAGGCAGTATCTGGATGTTCATATCATGCTGCGCGGAGAAGAACGGATTGATCTTAATTTTATCCAGAATATGAAACAGGGAGAATTTGTGCCGGAAGATGATTTTCTTCCGCTGGAAGGCAGAGCAGCCGGTCATGCAGTGCTGCAGGCAGAAGACTTTCTGATCTGTTTCCCATCTGACGGCCATATGACGGGTATTCAAACGGGAGAACCGCAGACTGTTAAAAAAGCAATTTTCAAGGTGAAAATCCAGTAACTGTCACCGAAAGGCAAACCAAGAGGTTTGTCTTTTGTGGCAGTCATCAAAAAGAGAGAAAGGGGGATCAGTGTTGAAGTATTATGTAAGCATCGACATCGGGGGAACGGCTGTCAAATACGGGGTTCTGGATGAAAACGGAACTTTTGCTGAGAAAGATAAGATGGAGACCAGGGCGCAGGAAGGCGGAGCCGCCATTCTGGAAAAAGCCGTGGGGATTGTACAGCAGTACCTGGATGCATACCGTCCTGCGGGTATCTGTATTTCCACTGCCGGCATGGTAGACAGAGATAAGGGAGAGATTTTCCATGCGGCTCCGTTGATTCCAGATTATGCAGGTACGAATTTTAAAAGTACCATGGAAAAGAAATTCGGGATACCATGTGAGGTGGAAAATGATGTTAAGTGTGCAGGACTTGCGGAGAGCATTTCCGGGGCCGCACGCGGGAAAAGATATGCAGTCTGCCTGACGGTAGGCACCGGAATCGGCGGGGCGATCATTCTGGATGGAAAAATTTTTCACGGTGCGTCCGGCAGTGCCTGTGAGGTTGGCTACATGAAAATGGATGGCAGTGATTTTCAGACGCTTGGAGCCAGCAGTATTCTGAGCAAAAAGGTGGCACAGAAAAAGCAGGACACTTCAGGGAAGTGGAATGGATACCGCATCTTTGAAGCCGCAAAACAGGGAGACAAAGACTGTATTCTGGCAATCGATGAGCTGGCGGATGTGCTGGGAAAGGGAATCGCGAATATCTGTTATGTCATGAATCCGGAGATTGTAGTGCTGGGAGGCGGCATTATGACGCAGGAAGATTATCTGAAGGAGAAAGTCCGGAAGGCATTGAAAAAATATCTGGTAGCAAGTATTGAAGAACATACGGAGCTGGCGTTTGCCAGACACAGAAATGATGCGGGAATGCTGGGGGCATTTTATAACTTTAAACAGAGACAGTGCAGATGAGGATCAGAGGATGGAAGTTTATGCAAAAACAGTGATTCCTGTCATCGAATCAAACTATGAGAAGCTCACGACAGTGGAGCGTAATATTGCCGATTTTTTTATTAAAAACCGGACAAAGATGGATTTTTCTGCACGGGCCATATCTGAGCATCTGTTTGTATCGGAGGCTTCTCTGTCACGTTTTGCCAAAAAATGTGGTTACAGAGGTTACCGGGAATTTATCTATCAGTATGAGGAAGGCTTTGCAGAGCGGACAGAAGCAATGGCTGGAAATACAAGGACAGTTCTGAACACGTATCAGGAGCTTTTGAACAAAACATACAATCTGGAGGATGAATCACAGATTGCGAGAGTGTGTAGCTATATGGCAAAGGCATCCAGAGTATTTGTGAGCGGCCTGGGAAGTTCGGGACTTGCTGCCAAGGAAATGGAACTGCGCTTTATGCGCATCGGCGTGGATATTGATACTATAAACGATCCGGATGTGATCCGAATGCGTTCCGTGTTTCAGAATGAAAAGTGTATGATCATCGGTATCAGTATCAGCGGTGAGAATGAGGCCGTGCGGTATCTTCTGAGGGAAGGCCACAAACGGCACGCGCGTACTGTGCTGCTGACTGCGACGAATAAAGACGAGTTTTCAAATTACTGCGACGAGGTGGTTCTGCTGCCATCACTTGCCCATCTGAACCATGGAAATGTCATTTCACCCCAGTTTCCGATACTTGTGATGATCGATATCCTGTATTCGTATTATGTGAACCTGGATAAATATGAAAAAGAAATGCTGCACGATGATACATTAAAAGCACTGCGCGGAGAGGATAAACCCATATAATATAGTAAAACCAATTTTGGAGGGATTTATGAAAATTTATACGACAAATGACTATCAGGAGATGAGCCAAAAGGCGGCTCACATCATTGCATCACAGATCATACTGAAACCCGACAGCGTACTGGGGCTTGCGACCGGCTCCACGCCGATCGGCACTTATCAGAATCTGGTGAAATGGTATAACGAAGGGGATCTGGACTTTAAAGAAATCAAAACGGTGAATCTGGATGAGTACAAGGGACTCGACAGAGAGAATGACCAGAGCTACTACTATTTCATGCACGATAATCTGTTCAGTCACGTTAATATTGATCTGAACAACACCCATCTTCCGGACGGCACGGAGCCGGACAGTGACAAAGAATGCCGCCGTTATGAGGACGTGATTAAATCTATGGGCGGTGTCGATCTGCAGCTGCTTGGTCTTGGACATAACGGACATATCGGTTTCAATGAGCCGGCTGAATTTTTCGCATTGGAGACGAACTGTGTGGATTTGCAGGAGAGTACCATTGAGGCAAACAAACGCTTCTTTGCATCTGCAGATGACGTGCCGAGACAGGCGTATACGATGGGGATAGGGACCATCATGCGTGCGAAAAAGGTCCTGGTGGTTGTAAGCGGAGAAGATAAGGCTGATATTGTGAAAAAAGCATTTTTCGGTGAAGTGACACCGAAGGTACCGGCATCTGTTCTGCAGATGCATCGTGATGTAACAGTCGTTGCGGATAAGGCGGCAATGTCAAAAATCATAACCGGATAGTATCAGGAGGATACCGATGATTCTTAAGAACGTACTTATATATGGCGAAGACAGAAAATTCAAAGAAGGAAATCTGGTAATCGAAAACGGCAGGTTCTCCGCTGATGAACGGGGAGAGCATGAGACGGTGGACGGTCAGGGCTGTTATGCAGTACCCGGGCTTGTCGACATCCATTTTCACGGCTGTGACGGGGCTGATTTCTGTGATGGCAGTACAGAAGCAATTGCCAGAATTGCCGCATATGAAGCATCCGTTGGCGTCACATCCATCTGTCCGGCGACCATGACACTTCCTGAGGAGGAACTGCTGCATATCATGGAAACGGCTGCATCTTACCGGGGAGACGGTGCCAAACTTGTCGGTATCAATATGGAGGGTCCTTTTATCAACACGAAGAAAAAGGGAGCGCAGAACGCCAGATATATACGTACGTGTGACATCGGAATGTTCCGGAAGCTTGAAAAAGCTTCCGGGGGACTGATCCGCCTTGTGGATATTGCACCGGAGTGTGAAGGCGCAATGGAATTTATCCGGGAGGTGAAAGATGAAGTTGTGGTCTCTATTGCCCATACGGAAGCAAATTATGATACAGCAGGACAGGCTTTTGTAAATGGTGCGTCACACGTTACGCATATGTTCAATGCGATGCCTCCGCTTTCACACCGGGAACCGGGGGTCATCGGTGCAGCATTTGACAATCCGGACTGCTGCGTGGAGCTGATCTGTGACGGTGTGCATATTCATCCTGCCGCAGTGCGTGCTGCGTTTGCGATGTTTGGAGCTGAAAGAATCATAATGATCAGCGACAGTATGCGGGCTGCAGGGCTTACGGACGGCACATATACGCTGGGCGGTCAAAAAGTATCTGTCACCGGCAGCAAAGCGGTACTTTCTGATGGAACCATTGCCGGTTCTGTCACAGATCTTATGTCATGTGTCAGGACAGCTGTGAAGGAGATGAACATCCCGCTGGAGGATGTGATAGGCGCTGCCACCATGAATCCGGCTAAGCAGATTGGCATCTATGGATCCTGTGGAAGTATCACGCCGGGTAAGGCAGCAGATTTGATTCTGCTGGACCGGGAATTGGAGATTGTGGATGTATATATCGATGGGATATCGGTAAAACGCTGAATTGAAGGGGTATTTTATCGTAATATACGTCGAAAATACTAATTTTAATACTAATTTTTGATAGATTGTTAAAAATTAGTTGAAATCAAAATACTTTTCCGCTATAATAAGCTACAGAGCTAAAAAGGACACTGATTACGAAGTTAATCGCAATTGGTGTTCTTTTAATATTACAAGAAGGAGGAAGTAATAAATGAGCACAAATCATTCTGATTCCAATACTATGAAGATCGAACAGGACAAGGATTTTGAAGAGCTGTTAAAGTACTGTATGATCTCAGGAAAAATTAATCTGGATCTGTATGCAGAGTATGACGTGAAGAGAGGACTTCGTGATTCAAATGGTAAGGGTGTTTTAACAGGTCTGACGGAGATCTCCGATGTCTGTGCATACGATACGGTGGACGGGCGTAAGATTCCAAGTGACGGACGCCTGTATTACCAGGGATATGATGTGATGGATCTGGTAAAGAGCTATGAGAAACGCAGATTTGGATTTGAAGAAGTGACGTATCTCCTGATGTTTGGGGAGCTTCCGAACAGAACTCAGATGGAAAAATTCATGGACATTCTGTTTGACATGCAGGATCTTTCCGGACGTTTTATCCGTGACGTCATCATGAAGGCATCCAATGCCAATATCATGAATGCAATGCAGCGTTGTATCCTGACACTGTACAGCTATGATGATAATCCGGATGATATTTCAATTCCAAATGTTCTGCGCCAGTCTCTGGAGCTGATCGGAAAAATGCCGCTGATCGCAGTGTATTCGTTTCATGCATTCCAGCATTTCCGTCTCGACAAGAATCTGCTGATTCGCAATCCTGAGCGTGGACTGTCTGTTGCAGAGAACATTCTCCACATGCTGCGTGAGGATGGAAAGTATACGGAGCTGGAGGCAAAAGTTCTGGATATCGCGCTGGTTCTGCACACTGAGCACGGCGGCGGTAACAACTCGACATTTACAACACATGTTGTGACTTCGACGGGAACAGATACATATTCAGCGATCGCTGCATCCATCGGTTCACTGAAAGGACCGCGTCACGGCGGTGCTAACCTGAAAGTTCAGGATATGTTTGCAAACATTATGGAAAACTGTCCGAACTGGACGGATGAAGCCAAAATCCGCACATACCTGAATGATATTCTGGACAAAAAGGCATTTGATAACAGCGGGCTTATCTATGGAATGGGACATGCCGTTTATACGGAGTCTGATCCGAGATGTGTGATCCTGAAGGAATATGCAAGAAGTCTTGCAAAGGAAAAGGGCCTGATGGAACAGTTTGCGCTGTATGAGCTGGTTGAGAAGAATGCCGGTGAGCTGATCATGAACAAGAGAAAGCTGTTCAAGCCTGTTTGTGCGAATGTCGACTTTTACAGTGGATTCGTGTATACCATGCTTGGTATCCCGAGAGAACTGTTTACTCCTATCTTTGCAATTGCCCGTATCTCCGGATGGTGTGCACACCGCCTGGAAGAGCTGGTAAATCAGGGGAAAATTATTCGCCCGGCTTACAAATATGTGGGAACACATAAACAATTTGAGGATATCGACGAAAGATAATTATGATATATGTGAAAGGGACTGTCACTTTGTTTTGTGCAGTCCCTTTTGTGCAGCTTTTAGAAAGCATAAAATACCTCTTTTCAAAGCAGCATATCTGTGTTAGTATAATATAGTATTGAATACTACATTAAGTGGAAATAAGAATGAATTTCGATAATACAGATATAATAGTAACCGGAGGAAAGAGGAGATATGGATTTTAAAATAGTAGTGGACAGCAGCGGTGAATTTACGGAGGAGATGAAAGCGGATCCCCGTTTTGAATCGGTTCCGTTGATCCTGGACGTGGATGGCGAATCCATTGTTGACGATGAGACGTTTGTACAGGCGGATTTTTTAAGGAAAGTAGCGGACTCACCAAACTGTCCAAAATCTTCCTGTCCGTCGCCTGAGAGTTTCCGAAGGGCGTTTGACTGCGGTGCCAGACATGTCTATGCGGTGACTCTGTCGGCAGAACTGAGCGGCTCTTTTAACAGTGCGATGCTGGGACGGGATCTTCTGCTGGAGGAGAAGCCGGATCAGAAGATCTACGTGTTCAATTCCCGAAGCGCGTCTATCGGAGAGACATTGATCGCGCTGAAGATTGCAGAGTGTGAAGAGGCAGGAATGGAATTCGAAGAGATCGTACAGGCGGTAGAGGCTTATATTGCCAGCCAGAATACATTTTTTGTATTGGAAAATCTGGATACACTCCGTAAAAACGGACGCCTGAGTCTGGTCAAAGCGTTTGTAGCATCTGCTCTTAAGATCAAACCGGTTATGGGAGCAACTGATGAGGGAACGATCTGTCAGCTTGATCAGGCAAGAGGCATTAATAAGGCCCTGGTTAAGATGGTGGATTATGTGGCGGAACGTACTGCAGACAGTGCGAACCGTGTGCTTGCGATATCTCATTGCAACTGTGCGGAACGTGCAGAGATTGTAAAAGAAGGAATTATGGCGCGTATGAAGGTAAAAGATACAGTGATTCTGGATACCCGAGGCCTGAGCTCGATGTATGCAAATGACGGTGGTGTGATCGTTGTGATCTGATTATTTTAACACTTTGCAGACAGAGGGAATTGTGCTATACTGTTTTTACATCTGTGAGTGAAGGAGAGGAATGCATGAGTCAGGAAAAAGTTGACCGTTATAAAAATTATAAGGCAAATAAAGATAAGATTTTGAAAAAAGAAAAACGTATCCGCAGACTGGAATATACAGCAGCTATTGTTGTGGCTGTGGCACTGGTTGGCTGGTTTGGCTGGTCTATTTATCAAAAAGCAGCAGATCCTTCCGGAAAACCGGCGGTAGAGTATACGATGGATACAACGGCTGTAGACGATTATATCAATGGTTTGGGGCAGTAAAGGCAATACAGCAGATCATAAGAATATCAGGACTGGTTCTTAACAGGAACAGTCCTTTTTTTGTATGGAGAACCTGGTGTTATAATTTTTACCCTAAAATATAAAAGGAATTTTGGTCAATATAGCAAAAAATAATATTTTTTACGGAAAGTATTGTAATATTTGCATAACAGTGTTAATATCAGGATATGAAACGTTACATGAAATAATATTCATGAAAGGAGGATAAGAATGAAGGATAAATATGGAATTGAGTACAGAATTGAATCAGAGTATCCGAAAAGGATGGATTACAGAATCGGCATCATTGGTTCAGGGGCGATTGTTCAGAACTGTCACTTAAAAGCATATACCGACGCAGGTTTTTTTCCGTATGCAATTGCTGCGAGAAACAGGGAGCGATGTCTGGAGGTTGCCGGTCAGTACCGGATTCCGAATGTGTATGACAGCTGGAAAATGCTTGTGGATGATGAACAGGTTGAAATCCTGGACATTGCGATTCCGCCGGACTGTCAGCTGGAGGTGGTACGATATGCGGTCACCAGACCTCATATAAAGGGCATCCTGTGCCAGAAACCGCTGGCGATGAACCTTCGGGAGGCAAAAGAGATTGTAAGGATTTGCCGGGACGCCGGGGTAAAACTGGGTGTAAATTCCAATATGCGGTATGACCAGTCCATCAGAGCTTTAAAAAGTGTACTGGAGGCCGGCTACCTGGGGAAACCTGTCCTTGCTACCATTGATATGAGGGCGATCCCGCACTGGCAGACATTTCTTGAGGCGTATGACCATATTGAGATTCTGAATATGGGAATTCACCATATTGATGCTTTCCGATATCTGTTTGGAGATCCGGAGAAGATTACTGCTGTCACAAGACATGATCCAAGGACTGCTTTTGAACATCTGGACGGCATCAGTCAGTATACGTTCCAGTATGCGGACGAGATGATGGCGACCAGCCTTGACGACGTGTGGGCCTGGCAGGGAGAAGAGACAGAAAAGGATATCTACATTAAATGGAGGGTGGAAGGTCTGGACGGAATGGCACAGGGTTATATCGGGTGGTGTTACGATCCCGGAGTTCCCAGTAAGATGGAATTTACCTGCAAGACGTTTCCAAACCAGTGGATCCGCCCCGAATGGGATCTGCAGTGGTTTCCGGATGCCTTCAGGGGAACAATGGCACAGCTGCTTGTGGCTGTTGAAAATGATGAGGAGCCAAAGATCAGCGGTGCGGACAATCTGCGCAGTATGGCCTGCGTTGAGGCGTGCTACCGGTCCATTATGGAAGAGCGGACTGTTAAATTTTCAGAGATAGACATTTCATTGTAAGGAGGAGGAGAAGGTATGATTTCAGTGGGGATTTTTACAGGATATTACCCGGATACTCTGGAGGGAACGATCCAGAAAGCAAAAAAACATGGGATGAGTTGTGTTCAGCTCGATCTGGAATTTAAAGATTTTGATCTGTCACAGGGCAACATCACCAGAGAAAAGGCCAATCAGGTGCGGGACGCATTCCGCGATGCGAATCTGCCGATCACGGCAATCTCAGCATACACGAACCTGACACATCCGGATCAGGATAAGAGAAAGAAAAACATCGAATATGTGAAAGAGATTCTGAAGTTTGCAAGGGAATTTGGAACACCTTACGTTGTCAGCGAGACGGGTACCTATAACGTGGAGAGTGACTGGCTGTATGACCCGATAAATTCAACAGAGGAAGCATATCAGGAATTTAAAGAAATTGCACTTGAACTGGCAAAGTTTGCATACGACCACGATGCAGTTTTCCTGATTGAAAACTATGTGAACAATATTGTCGGTTCTGTAGACCAGACGGCACGTCTCCTGCAGGAGATCAACCACCCGGGAATCGGGCTGATGCTGGACCCGACAAATTATTTTGACGATTCCAATATTGACAATGTGGACCCGACGATTGAGAAGATCTTCCATGTACTGGATGACAAAATTAAGATTGCACATGCGAAAGACTGCAGACGGGCACAAAACACCGGCGAAAAATTCGGCGGAGGATCTGCGGAACACAACAGTTTCCGCGGTGCCGGAGCAGTTGAACTGCCGGCAGCAGGTCTCGGAGTACTGAATTATCCGCTCTATATCGAGAGACTGAAGAAACATCATCCGAATATTCCGCTTATCATTGAACATCTGGATGAAGATGATATACCAAGAGCCAAGAAATACGTAGATGGTATCTTAAAGGACGTCGGAGCGTGAGATGAAGAAAAAAGAACTGTTAAGAAAAGTCGGGAGCATACAGCAGGCAGCATTCGTCAGACCCCTGGTCTTTTCGGAGGGAAGGGCCGGGGGGATGCGGGCATATGAAATAAAAAACGATCACCTCAGACTCCAGGTGCTTCCGGACAAATGTATGGATATCAGTGAATGTTCGTACAAGGGGATCAACCTTTCTTTTCTGGCAAAGCAGGGCTTGATCGGAAGGATGGACTATGATACCCATGGAGAAGAAGGAACTGCAAGCCTGATGGGCGGAATGCTTTTTACGTGTGGATTGGAGAACACATGCCTTCCCTGCAGTGAAGAAGAAAACTATTACCCCATGCACGGGAGGATACGCTCAGTTCCGGCAGAGTACACAGGAGCAGATGCGTACTGGGAAGGTGAGGACTACAAAATCTGTGTGCAGGGCACCATGCGGGAGGCGAAGCTGTTCGGACATAACCTTACACTTTCAAGGAAGATAGAGACAGTATACAAAGAGCGGAGTTTTACCATAACCGATAAAATTGAAAACACATCATTTCGCGAAGAGCCGATGATGATCCTGTACCATTTTAATATCGGTTATCCATTTCTTCAGCCCGGATGTGAAGTAGTCCTGCCTTCCCAGAAAGCAGTCCCCAGAGACAGGGCTGCAGAAAAGGATGCTCATCTGTGGAACATCATGGAGGATGCAGCCGAGAATGAGCCGGAGCGGGTGTATCTTCATGAGCTGGCGGCGGACAGACAGGGAAATACGTTTGCCTGTATGATTAACAGGGAGCTGGGTCTGGGAGTGAAAATTACGTTCAACAAACGGTATCTGCCCGCATTTGTACAGTGGAAGTCTCTGGCGGCAGGAGATTACGTCATGGGGCTTGAACCTACAAATTCCGGTGTATATGGACGGATCAGAGAAGGAAGCCGGCTTCACATGATACGACCGTTTGAACAGGAGGTCATCAGGCTCACAGTCAGTATCCTGGAAGGCGAGGATGAGCTTGATGCTGCAGCAAACGAGGCAAATGAATTAAAGTCGGTCCAATAACAGGCAGTCTGAGTTTATTATTTTTTACAATTGAATGAAACGTTTTATGAAACGATATTTTATTAAAGGAGAAAAAATCATGATGAAAAAAATTGCAGCACTCTGTTTGACAGGAGCGATGTGTGTCGGCATTCTGGCAGGATGCGGAGGTTCCGATACAGCCGATACGTCGGCTAATGGCAGTAAACAAGGGGCGGAGGCGGATGATGCCAAAACAGGTGACACTGCGGATGCCGGAGGGGATACATCAGGAACAGTGGTCGGCGTCGCAATGCCGACACAGTCTCTGCAGCGCTGGAATCAGGATGGTGAAAATCTTCAGAAGTATCTGACGGAGATGGGTTATGAGGTCGACCTTCAGTATGCGGACAATGAAGTGCAGCAGCAGGTATCCCAGATTGAAAATATGATCACCAAGCAGGCAAAAGTACTGATCATCGCACCTGTTGACGGGAGTTCCCTCTCAGCGGTGCTCTCGGAGGCACATGAACAGGGTGTGAAAGTTATCGCACATGACAGATTCATTACTGATACGGAGGATGTGGACTGCGTCGGAACATTCGACAACAGTAAAGTAGGTGCACTCCAGGGACAGTACATTGTGGATCAGCTGGATCTGGAAAATACGGACGAATCCTTTAATCTGGAGATTGTTGCAGGTTCTCTGGATGATGATAATGCAGCGTATTTCCTGGGCGGTGCGATGGAAGTCCTGCAGCCGTATATCGACAGTGGGAAACTGGTGGTGCAGTCAGGACAGACGACGAGAGAGCAGTGCGCGACGGATGCATGGCAGACAGACGTGGCACAGGCCAGGATGGATAATATTCTGACGGCATTTTACACGACAGAAAAGCTGGATGCGGTACTCTGTTCCAACGATTCTACGTCACTCGGTGCACAGTCGGCTCTGAAATCTGCAGGATACGGAAGCGGCGATCTGCCTTTCCCGATCATCACAGGACAGGACTGTGATGTTGCAAATGTTAAAGCAATCGTAGCCGGAGAACAGTCCATGTCGGTATTTAAAGATACAAGGGCACTGGCTGAGGTAGTGGCAAATATGGCCAGGACATTTATCGAAGGGGGGGAACCAGAATACAATGATACGACGACCTACGACAACGGCTCAAAAGTAGTACCGGCATATGCGCTGGAACCACTGATCGTGACGAAGGACAACTATCAGGAAGTGCTGATGGATTCCGGCTATTATACAGAGGCGGATTTGCAGTAAAAGGACAGCCGTCTGGCTGTATGAGGGAGTACACGATGGAACAGATTATATTGGAAATGCAGGATATTGTGAAAGAATTTCCCGGTGTGCGTGCGCTTGACAATGTCAATATTAAAGTCAGAGACAACACGATACATGCACTGGTCGGAGAGAACGGCGCCGGGAAATCCACCCTCATGAAGGTGTTGAGCGGAGTATACCCGCACGGTTCCTATGAGGGGAACATCATATTCGACGGGAGCGAGTGCCGGTTTAAAGGGATCAGGGAAAGTGAGAAAAAGGGAATCGTGATCATTCATCAGGAGCTTGCACTGATTCCACAGTTGTCCATTATGGAGAATATCTTTATGGGCAATGAGCAGGCAAAAAAAGGCGTGATCAACTGGCAGCAGTGCAGATATGAAGCACAGAAGCTGATGGAGACTGTGGGTTTAAAAGAAAAGCCGGAGACATTGATCAATCAGATCGGTGTGGGAAAACAACAGCTGGTGGAGATTGCAAAAGCGTTGTCAAAAGACGTCAGGCTGCTGATACTGGATGAGCCGACAGCCGCACTGAATGATGAGGAGAGCCGGCGGCTTCTGGACCTGATCATCCGACTGAAGCAGGAACTTGGCATGACCGGAATCATTATTTCCCATAAACTGTCGGAGGTTACCAGGGTGGCTGATGACATTACGGTCCTCAGGGATGGAAGCACCGTGGAAACACTGTGTGCCCGGACGGATGATATTACAGAAGACCGCATTATCCGGGGGATGGTCGGCAGGGAACTGACGAATCTGTATCCGGACCGGGACTGCAGGATTGGTGAAATACTTTTTGAAGTACGTGACTGGACGGTTTGTTCCGAGGATTACAAAGATAAAGTATGCATTGACAAAGTGAATATCAATATTAAAAAAGGCGAAGTGGTGGGGATAGCAGGGCTTATGGGGGCCGGCCGCACCGAGTTTGCCATGAGTATCTTTGGGCATAGTTTCGGAGGAAAAATACAGGGCAAAGTGTTCAAGAACGGAAAAGAAATCGATGTCGGGACAGTTGCTGCGGCTATTAAACATGGAATTGCCTATCTGACGGAAGACAGAAAAGCGCTGGGGCTTCTGCTTCACGACAGCATTAAAAATAATATTACGCTGCCGAATCTGGAACAGATGTCACAAAAAGGTATTATCAACGAGAATGAAGAAGTAAAAGTGGCGGAAGAATATTTCGAAAAACTGGCGGTCAAGGCGCCCGGCATCATGCAGACTACCAACAATCTGTCGGGGGGAAATCAACAGAAGGTGCTGCTCGCAAGATGGATTCTTTCCCATCCGGACCTGCTGATCCTGGATGAGCCAACCAGAGGAATCGATGTAGGCGCAAAGTATGAGATATATAATATTATCAATGAGCTGGCGGGACAGGGAAAATGTATCCTGGTAATTTCTTCGGAGCTTCCGGAAGTGCTTGGAATCAGTGACCGGATTTATGTCATGAAAGAGGGAAGCATGGTGGGAGAGTTTTCCAGAGAAGAGGCCAGCCAGGAGAAGATCATGAAATCAATCGTACGAAGTGACAGGAGGAACCAGGATGAATGAACAGAAAAAAATCCGGTTGGATTTTAAGAAATATGGAATGGTGATCGCACTGGTCGTCATCACCGTGTTATTTCAGGTGCTGACCAAAGGGGTGCTTCTGGCACCGATGAACATATCAAAGCTTTTGATGCAGAATGGGTATATTCTGATTCTGACCATTGGTATGCTGCCGATCATCCTGACCGGAGATATTGACTTATCCGTAGGTTCCGTGGTAGCTCTGGTAGGAGCCGTCACGAGCACACTGCTTGTCGGAAGCAGCGCAAAGCCGGTTTTCGTGGGGATTCTGGCGGGACTTCTGGTAGGGGCCCTGATCGGTGTATGGCATGGATTCTGGGTTGCCTATGTAAGGGTTCCGGCATTTATAGCAACGCTGGCAGGCATGCTGCTCTTTCGCGGACTCACGCTGGTCATCACACAGGGCAAGACGATCGGACCGTATCCGGACTCCTATCAGTATATTGCGCAGGCCTATGTCCCGGATATCGGAGGCATGACAGACATTCATTCTACAACGATCCTGATTGGGCTGCTGCTGCTGATAGCTTACGTTGCCACTGAGATCACACGCAGAAAACGTGAGATAAAATATGGTTTTCAGGTTCCCGGGACACCGCTGTTTGTTGTGAAGCTTGTCGTGATGGCCGGGCTTATCGCAGTTGCTACTTACTGGTTTACGAGATTTAAAGGCATTCCGGTGATTCTTGTGATCCTGGGGATTCTGACGTTTATTTACTCTTTTATTACCCAGAAGACAGTTCTGGGAAGGCATATCTATGCATTGGGAGGAAACGAAAGAGCAACAGAATTGTCCGGTATCAATACGAAACGGGTAAAATTTCTGACATTTGTGAACATGGGAGTTTTGGCAGCATTTGCGGGAATCGTTTATTCAGCGAGAATCAACTGTGCAAACCCGACGGCGGGTGATGGCTTTGAGCTGGATGCCATAGCGGCCTGTTATATCGGAGGCGCATCTGCTTCAGGGGGCGTCGGCAAGATCACGGGAGCTATCGTCGGCGGACTTGTAATGGGTGTGCTGAATAATGGAATGTCCATTATAGGCGTGGGAACTGACTGGCAGAAAGCGATCAAAGGCCTGGTACTGCTTGCGGCGGTCGTATTCGATATTATGAACCAGTCAAAGAAAAAATAAGGAGCGGAACAAAATATGACAGGAAAAGAAAAATTAAAACTGGCGGTAAACCATGAGGAAGGTCCTGTATTATTTGACCTGGGGGGGATGCCGACCACTGGAATACACTGTACAGTGGTGGAAAAGCTCAGAGAATATTACGGGCTCGAGAAACGTATGATCAGGATTCAGGAGCCGGTTCAGCTGCTGGCTGCACTCGACGATGATCTGAAAGAGGCAATGGGGATTCAGACGACACCCCTTTGGGGAGCCGGAACAATGTTCGGGTTCCGGCAGACTGATGAATTCAAAGAATGGAAAACTCCGTGGGGGCAGGAAGTACTTGTCGCCAAAGACTTCATGACTTCGTCCAACGAGAAGGGTGATACCTTCATCTACGCATGCGGCGATATGAATTATCCGCCGGCAGGCTGTATGCCGAAAGGCGGTTTCTTCTTTGACAATATCATGCGGGCTCCGGAGTTTGACGAGGATGACTATGATATCAGGGATAACCTGGAAGAGTTCGGACCGGTTTCTGAAGAAGATCTGGAATGGCTGAGAGTTCAGAGACCCCTCTTTGAGAACTCTTCCGATGTCATTATGGGCAATTTGGGTGGGACGGCGTTCGGTGATATAGCTCTTGTCCCTGGACCTCAGCTGAGACAGCCGAAAGGAATCCGGGATGTCGCAGAATGGTATATCTCCATTGTATCGAGACCGGAGATCCTGCACGAGATTTTTGAGTACGAAGCCAATTATGCGATCGAGAATTTAAAGAAAATGCATGATGTACTGGGGGATTCAATACAGGTGGCATATATCTGCGGTGCGGATTTTGGTACTCAGAACGGACCGTTTTGTTCCAATGATGTATTCCGGGACGTTTATAAACCCTACTATAAAAGAGTGAATGACTGGATTCATGAAAATACGATATGGAAGACATTCAAACATTGCTGCGGAAGTATTTTCACACTGATTCCGGAACTGATTGAAGCGGGATTTGACATTTTAAATCCGGTGCAGTGGACAGCAAAGAATATGGACAGGGATGCGCTTAAAGATACATACGGCAGTCAGATCACTTTCTGGGGCGGAGGTGTGGATACCCAGAAGACACTGCCGTTCGGAACCCCTGATCAGGTCTATGAGGAAGTGCTCGCATGCTGCAATACATTTAACAGGGGCGGAGGTTTTGTATTTAATACGATACATAATCTTCAGCCGCAGGTACCTGTTGAAAATGTTGTGGCGATGGTAGATGCGATACGAAGATATAACGGTGAATAAGCTGGGAGCAGCGTATTGCCGCAGGTGAAGATTGCGCTTAGGCGCAATCTTTCTTGCAGTATCAATCATAAATGTGCTAAACTGAATGCAAAGCATGAAACGTATCATGATGCATTAGGAGGGCTATATGGCGACGATAAAAGAAGTTGCAAAGCTTGCAGGCGTATCTCTTGGTACAGCCTCGAATGTATTGAATGGAAAAACACAGAATGAGGAACTGATCCGGCGTGTGGAGAAAGCGATGGAAGAGCTGGCGTATCAGCCGGATGCCAATGCACGCAGCCTGAAAAATACACAAAGTTCATTGATCGGAGTGATTCTCCCGGATGCACTGCAGCGGGATTATGCGGAATTTCTCCATAATCTGGAAAGATGTTTCAGGGAACAGGGGTACAGTATTGTTGTAAAATTCAGCAGAAATAACCGTCTGATTGAAAAAAAATGTATCGAGGCCTGCCTTCAGCAGTCTGTGGCAGGGATTGTCCTGCACTCCAATGTCAGGGACAAAATTGATGCCAGATTAAACGGGAAGAATGTGCCCGGAGTGATCATCGGAAGAAACAAAGTCAAAGATTCATCTGATGACCGGATTGTGATCGACTATGGGGATGCATTTGAATCAGCGCTGGAAGACTTTCGCAGTATGGGTCTGTCAAGGGTGGGACTGATTCTGGAAAAAGAACTGATGCAGAATGAGGAGATGTTAAAGAAATATCGCGGCTGCTTTGGACAGGAGGAACTGATCAAAGTGGTGGAGAGCAATCAGGAACAGGGCTTTCAGGCATTTTTTGAATTATACACCGCCACTCATGATCTTCAGGCAGTGATCGTGGGCAGCGAACAGATCGGTATCGGAGTTCATAAGGCGGCTGAAACGCTGGAGGCACAGAATGTACTCATTGTGGTGATGAAAGAAAGCCGTTGGATGGAGGATTCGGGAAAGTATCATGCACAGCTTACTGTTCTGCAGAAGGAGGTGGCACAGGCTGCTGCCAAACGGATGATGGATGCCATTGTACGCCCGAACCTGCATGAAAATATTACGAATATAATTAAGGCAAGATATGATAAGGATCCGGCGTCAGGTGCGCAGATTCAGAGAGCTCCGGGAGAGCTGGTATTTGCTATGTATGACTGTTCATCGTCCAGGAGTCTGCAGATGCTTTCGCAGATTTATGAAAAAGAAAGCGGTAAGAAGATCCGTTTCGATCTTTTGAAATACAGGGAACTCGAAGAACTTCTGTATGAAAACTCCATGCAGAAGGACAGCAGGTATGACGGGTTTATGATGGACATCACATGGCTGGAGGGACTGGCCGAGAGTGGCGGAGTGGCAAATCTGGATGGTCTGCTGAAGGAAAATCAGGAATACTTTACCGGATTTGTGGATGATGTCGTCAAGGAGTGCGGTATGTATGTGGAGTCTCTGTATGCAGTTCCTTTCATGTCAGGTGCACAGATTCTGTTCTATCAGAAGGATCTGTTTGAAGACCGGATGCTGCAGATGCGGTTTCGAAGGATGTACGGCGAGGAGCTGGCTCCGCCGAAGACATGGGCGCAGTTTAATCTGGTTGCAGAATTCTTTACGAAATCTATCAACCCGCAGTCTCCGGTAAAATACGGGACTTCACTGCCGACGGGGGCAAATGTTTATACAACCATCAGCTTTCTTTCTCATCTCTGGGCATATGGAAGTGATGTCTTTGACGAGAAGGGAAATGTAGTGATCGACAACGGAAATTCGGTTGCAGCGCTGAAGAATCTGATCACTTCTTATCAGTATACGTCAGGGAAAGAACTGTTTTCATGGAATGATGTGGCGGATGAGTTTGCCAGGGGCGACAGTGCGATGATTGTACTGTATGATTCTGATGCGGGAAGCATCAACAACTATACGAAATCCAAAGTGGCGGGAAATCTGGGATGTGCGCTGGTACCGGGAGGAAAACCGGTGCTTGGAGGCTGGAGTCTCGGCCTGAACCGTTATGGCCGTCATATGGAGGACGCACAGAACTTCCTGATCTGGGCATGCGGCAATCAGAATGCAATACCACTGGCGCTGCTTGGTGGCTCTACGCTGAGAAAAGATTATTATGAGCGTTCCGATCTGGAATATGCAGTTCCCTGGAAGACGTTGATTCTGGAGAGTTATCGGCAGAGCAAGAAACGGTACATGCCGGAGATTTTGGACGAGAGCCGGAGGAAGAACAATATTTATACGGAGATTATTCCGGGTGAGATTGAGCGTGTGCTGAGAAGAGAGAGTGATGAGAGCCAGGCTGTACGTAATATGAAGGACAGGATAGAGAAACTGGTGATAAAATAAGGAGAAGACCACCGTGTAAAATCGGTGGCCTTTTTAAGGAAAAGTATATAAATATTAGAAAACGTCTTTTAAAGCAGGATATAATGTCCTGAATTTCTGATACCGTTCTTCGTATCTGGCAACCAGTCCGGGATCGGGATCCACTGTCTGTACGACCTTTACAATCGCATCAGCAGCACCTGTGACATCCGGATATTCTCCGCAGCCCACTGCTGCGAGCATGGCACCTCCGAGAGCAGGGCCTTCTTCAACTTCGGGCACATCCACTTTCAGATTCATGACATTGGCGATGATGGTCTTCCAGAGAGGACTTTTGGCACCGCCGCCGCAGATTTTTGTCCTTACGATCGGAATACCCAGGCTTCTGGCTACTTCCAGTGAGTCTCTCAGGGCAAAGGCAACCCCTTCCAGGATGGCCTGCGTCATATCTTCCCTGGTGGTATCCATACTCATACCGAGAAAAACGGCTCTGGCATTTGGGTCATTGTGCGGAGAACGTTCTCCCATCAGGTAAGGCAGGTAGAACACCTGGTTTTCACCGAGGCGTGTGATATTTTTCTGCTCTGCCGCATAATCTGTAGTTTTTAAAATATCATCATTCCACCATTTATTGCAGGATGCAGCGCTGAGCATGCAGCCCATCAGATGAAAGTGCCCATCCGCATGTGCGAAGGAGTGCAGTGCATTGTTTTCATCTACTCCGAACTTATCACTGGAGATAAAGATAGTCCCGGAAGTTCCAAGTGAGAGATTACACATTCCGTCACCTACCGTTCCGGTTCCGACGGCAGCTGCCGCATTGTCTCCTGCCCCCGCGATGACTTGTACACAGTGGGAAAGACCGAGCTCATCTGCGATCTGCGGCTTAAGCGTTCCCACAGGTTCGTAGCTTTCATACAGCTTCGGAAGCTGCTCTTGTGTAATGCCGCAGACAGAAAGCATCTCGTCTGACCAGCGTCTGTCTTTTACGTTCAGCAGCAGCATGCCGGATGCATCTGACATATCCGTACAGAATTCACCGGACAGGCGGTATGCCAGATAGTCTTTCGGAAGCATGATCTTTTTGATGCGCCTGAAATTCTCCGGCTCGTGCTTTGCAAGCCACAGGATCTTCGGTGCAGTAAAGCCGGCAAATGCAATGTTGGCCGTGTACTGCGACAGTTTATCCCTGCCGACTACCCGGTTCAGATAATCGGTCTCCTCTGATGTTCTGCCGTCATTCCAGAGAATGGCAGGGCGGATGACGCGGTCCTGATCATCCAGGACAACGAGACCATGCATCTGGCCGCCAAAGCTGATGCCGCGGATGCTGCTCTTGTCAGCGCCGTCCGTCAACTCCAGCAGACCGTCCATTGTCTGTGCAAACCAGTCTTCGGGGTTCTGCTGCGACCAGCCCGGATGAGGAAAGTACAGCGGGTATTCCCGGCTGACTGTTTTGCAGATGGTTCCTTTTTCGTCCATCAGCAGCAATTTGACTGCTGAAGTACCGAGATCGATACCGATATACAGCATATGTACACCTCCGATGATACAGCCTACAGGCTGCATCCAAATGGGTTTTCTGTGGGGTAACGGACGCCGGCCGGCTGATTATAACCGATTTCCTCTACAGGAACGCCGATGTATTTGAATACTTCATACAATGCTTTTCCAAAATGACCGAATGCCACTGCGCCGTGGTGCGGATAGTTGCCTTCGATCAGCACATGACGGTAAAATCTTCCCATTTCAGGGATCGCGAAGATACCGATCGCACCGAAGGAGCGAGTTGCTACAGGAAGAACCTCACCCTGTGCGATGTAAGCGCGCAGTTTGTTGTCGGATGTACTCTGCAGACGGAAGAACGTAATGTCACCCGGTACGATATCTCCTTCCAGGGTACCCTGTGTCACTTCTTCAGGGAGTGCTCTTGCCATGATGAACTGATATTTCATCTCACAGAAGGAGAGTTTCTGTGATGCCGTATTTCCACAGTGGAATCCCATGAAGGTATCTTTTAAGGTATAGTCGTATTTGCCGCTGATGTCTTCTGTATAAAGATCTTTCGGCACGGAGTTGTTGATGTCGAGCAGAGTGACAATATCCTGGCTGACAGCTGTTCCGATAAATTCACTTAAGGCTCCGTAGATATCGACCTCACAGGACACCGGAATCCCCTGTGCAGTCAGACGGCTGTTAACGTAGCACGGAACGAAACCAAACTGTGTCTGGAATGCCGGCCAGCATTTCCCGGCGATTGCCACGTATTTGCGGTAACCGCGATGTTCTTCCACCCAGTCTTTTAAAGTCAGTTCGTACTGTGCAAGTTTCGGAAGGATGTCCGGTTTTTTATTTCCGCTGCCGAGTTCTGCCGTCATCTCTTTTACAAGCGCCGGGATCCTTTCGTCTCCGTCATGCCTGTGGAATGCCTCGAACAGATCCAGCTCGGAATTTTCTTCCAGTTCAACACCCAGGTTGTACAGCTGCTGGATCGGGGCATTGCAGGCAAGGAAATTGAGCGGGCGCGGACCAAAGCTGATGATCTTGAGGTCCAGGAGACCGATGACCGCGCGCGCGATCGGCAGGAATTCGTGAATCATATCCGCACATTCTTCAGCATCTCCTACCGGATATTCAGGTATGTAAGCTTTGACATTTCTCAGTTTCAGATTGTAGCTGGCGTTTAACATACCGCAGTATGCGTCGCCTCTGCCCTGGATGAGATGATCACCGCTCTCCTCAGCCGCGGCCACGAACATTTTCGGACCGTCAAAATGTTTGGCGAGCAGTGTCTCGGAGATCTCAGGACCAAAGTTGCCGAGATAGACTGCCAGTGCGTTGCAGCCGGCTTTTTTAATATCTTCCAGCGCCTGCACCATATGGAGCTCACTCTCCACGATACAAACCGGGCACTCATAGATGGAGTCAGCCCCGTATTTCTGTGTATAGGCTTCAACCAATGCCTTTCTGCGGTTGACGGACAGGCTTTCCGGAAAACAGTCCCTGCTCACGGCTACAATTCCGATTTTTACTTCTGGTAGATTGTTCATAATAGATTCCCTCCCAAATATAATTTGTCATTAAAGTGTGATATTATCACCTTTCAGTCCGCAGAACGCACCTTCGATGTGTGCATCCGCATGGGCGATCAGCCATTTGTTCTTTGCTGCCATCAGACGGTTTTCGGCGTCATCAATCAGCGGAAAATCAATGTCCGTGTTCGTTCCTTTTGGAAGCACGACAACACAGCGAAAATTTTCTCCGGAGACGGATATCGGTGCGTAGTGCAGCGTGGTGGCATAAAGCTCAACCGCAGTTCCTGCGGGAAGCAGAAAAGCCTCCATCTTTGAAGTCTCATATATAAAGTCATCCGTGATATCCTGCTGCATGCCGAGCAGCAAAATGAGGTCCGTCACGGCGATATTAATCTCTGAATCACGGTGATATTCTACTGCATTCAGTGAACGGTTGTTTCCATTACAGTATCCGATCTGAATGGGGAGTCCGCCGTAAGCCATGTTTTTTAATTCTTCTGCGACGGGAAGTTGTTCCATATCCTGATCGGACGGAACGTAAATCACATCATTGTCAGGCAGCGGTGTGTGTTTCATCTCTTCGAGAAGTCCGCTTACGTCATAAGAGTGAAGTATCTTTCCGTATTTGCGGAAAGAAGAGGCTGTTATTTCCTGTATCCTCATAGAAGTCCTCCTTCATGGTACGGCAGCCGGCCCGTTTGGGCCCGCCGTGTTCTATATGGACATTATAGCAACCTTTATTTGACCTAACTACCAAAAACTTAGCTTGTTTATGGCGATTTCTTATCCTTTTTGGAAAATTCAGTTCTGCGAAATTCGCTGGGCAGGATGCCGTAGCGTTTGGTGAAGACATGAGAAAAAGATTTGCTGCTGGCAAAACCGTGGCTGAGGGCGATCTCACCGATGGGAGTTCGGGTATTGACGAGTTGTTTATAGGCATACTCCAGGCGAAGATTCTGCAGATACGTTTTAAAAGTAGTCCTGGCATACTTCTGAAACATCCGTGACAAATACGTGGGTGAATATCCAAAAGTCTGAGCAAGGCTCTCAAGTGTCAGATTCTGAGCGTAGTTTTCCTTCATGTAGGAAGTGATCCTGGAGAGGCGGTTAAGGTTTTTATTGCTGCGCACAAGCTCTGGATTCACATCCAGTTTCCGGTATTTTGTTACGAGCAGATACACCAGCATATAGAACTGGCTCAGCACTTTAAGCTCATAACCGCATTCACCCCTGGCATATGTTGTGTAAAGACTGTGCAGCAAGGTCATAACTTCTGCATCCTGATTGCGTGAGCTGTGTGAGAAATAGATGAATTTATCATCTGTATAATAACTTTCGAAGGCGGACAGAGGAATCTGCAGGACGATCGTCAGGTTGGGTTTGGGGGAATGAACAGAGTGTACTTCGTTAGAGTTGACCAACATGAATTCTCCGGGGATAAGCGGATATTCTTTTTCGTTGATAAAAAACTGAAGTTCACCTTCAAAAAGTGCAAAAATCTCCACCGAACGGTGCCAGTGTTTTTCTCGGTTATAATTGCCGTCCTTACCTTCAAAGACAAACATCTTAAATGGAATGTCATCATTCGGTATGATCAGTTCGTGAGAAATGTCCATGAATGTTCTCCTCTGTAATGTCATGATTCTTACAATGTGTGGCTGTGTATTTCTCAGGTGGAAAGAATCGAAATATGCAAAGTATATCTTGAAATTTTCCGAAATTTTCTTGACGCAACCGCCTGAATTATGTACAATATAAATACAATATGATGCAAAACATAGATAAAATTTGAAAAAATGCACAAAATTTGATCGTTCTGTTCAATCTAATCATCACACCTTGAATGATCAGGTCCATGGCCGGTAACATCTGCGATTTTATCGACTGCTGTGTTGGACAGGAACACAATTTCTGAAGGGACTCCCTGTGAAGTTTCACCTTCCAGAGTCAGCCCATTGTTGTTTTCCTTAAAATCAAGCGGCAGTGTCCGGGTGTAAAGGCGCCCAGTCTCATTATCCTGAATCTGAAGTGTGACAGAGGAAGAGCAGATATGATCCGGCAGTTCATAATTTTTATATTGAAGTTCCATCTGTGCATTTACGGCCTGGATGATCTGGGAATGAAGATCACCGAGTTTTTCCTGTGAGTCTGCTTTGGCAGCTGCAATGAGATAGTCGATGGTACGTGCCATCTGCAGTTCAATTTCTGCATAGGGATTTTTCATAATATTCTTCCTTTCCAGTGTATGCCTGTCTATGTTTTCATTATAAAAGAATACCGCAGAGATGAAAAGCATTTTTGCATGGTATTTTTATGATGGTTCTGCTACTTACGGTCACAACTTCGGTTACCAGGGAAACGAAAGTCAACGTGATATTTAAGGAGGTTAATGAATGGTTAAAAAAAGATTAGTAATTAACGGATTACCACGCACCCTGTTGGTGAATCCAGAAGACTCCCTGGCAAAAGTGCTCCGTGAGCAGCTTCTTCTTACGGGATGTAAGATCGGCTGTGATCAGGGTCAGTGCGGGACATGTACTGTCATTGTAGACGGAAAGGCAGTGCGTTCCTGTATTATGAAGATGAGCAAGGTAAAAGATGATACCGTTATCGAGACGATTGAAGGTATTGGCACACCTGAGGACCTGCATCCGCTGCAGCTGGCATGGATGGGGCATGGGTGTGCGCAGTGTGGTTTCTGCTCACCTGGTTTTATCATGTCTGCCAAAGTGCTGCTGGCCGAGAATCCTTCACCTACACGTGAGGAAGTACGTCACTGGTTTCAGGTTCACAGAAACCTCTGCCGATGTACCGGCTACAAGCCGCTCGTGGATGCGGTTATGGATGCAGCCAGCGTTATGCGTGGAGAGATGGCAAAAGAAGATCTGATCTTTAAACCGGTCGGCAATAAGATACTGGGGACCAGCTATATCCGCCCATCGGCGGCTCAGAAGGTTACTGGAACATGGGACTACGGTGCTGATATGGCGCTGCAGATGCCGGACAATACCGCCAGGCTTGCGCTCGTTCAGGCGGAAATTCCGCATGCACTGCTGAAAGGTATTGACTATTCGGAAGCTGAAAAGATGCCGGGTGTGTACAAGGTGATTACACATAAGGATGTAAAAGGTAAGAACCGTATCAGCGGATTGATCACATTTGCAAACAACAAGGGTGACGGATGGGACCGTCCGATCCTCTGTGATGAAAAAATATTTCAGATCGGCGATGCAGTTGCCATTGTAGCCGCTGATACGGAAGAGCATGCGAGGGAGGCTGCAAAGAAGGTAAAACTGGATCTGGAAGCACTTCCGGCTTATATGAGCGCGATGGAAGCGATCGCTGAGGATGCTATTGAGATTCATCCGGGCACACCGAATATTTATTATGAAACAAACTGTATCAAAGGCGAAGAGACTGCGCCTATCATGGAGAGTGCTCCATACGTGGCAGAAATTGACGCTTATTCCAGCCGCCAGCCTCATCTGCATATCGAACCCGACTGCGGACTCGCGTATATCGATGAGGAGGGCAGACTGACCGTACATTCCAAGAGTATCGGAATACATCTGCACTCTGCGATGATCACGGCAGGCATCGGTATTGAACCGGAAAAATTCCGTCTTGTACAGAATCCGGCAGGCGGAACATTTGGTTATAAATTCAGTCCGACGATGGAAGCTCTGCTCGGCGTTGCATGTCTGGCACTGGACGGACGTCCGTGTTCACTCGTGTACGATCAGTATCAGAATATTACGTATACAGGGAAACGTTCACCGGCATTTATGCATATTAAGATGGCAGCGGATGAAAATGGCAAACTGCTGGCAATGGAAGGCGACAATTATATCGATCACGGTCCATATTCCGAGTTTGGCGATCTGCTGACTATGCGTCTGACACAGTTTACAGGTGCGGGCTATGACATCCGCAATATACGTAATAAGAGCCAGACGGTATGTACCAATCATGCATGGGGGTCTGCATTTCGCGGATACGGCTCGCCTCAGTCATTCCTGGGATCTGAGCTGTGTATGGATGTACTGGCAGAGAAGATGGGCATCGATCCGTTTGAACTGCGTTACCGCAACATCTACAGAGAAGGAACCGGATGTACGACTCCGACCGGACAGGAACCGGAAGTCTTCTGCCTGGAAGAAATGTATGAGAAAGCAAGGCCGATTTATTATGAGGCAAAAGAACGTCTTGCCAGGATGAATACGGATAAACTGAGATACGGTGTCGGATTCGCAGCAGGTGTCTATGGATGCGGCCTGGATGGTAAGGATGGTTCCTTTGCCAATATCCAGCTGAATCCGGACGGAACCGTGACGGTGTTTAACTCCTGGGAAGATCACGGACAGGGTGCTGATATCGGTACGCTGACGATGGCACATGAAACACTGCGCGAAGCAGGTATCACACCGGATATGATCAAACTTGTTATGAATGATACGGCGCTGACACCGGCATCCGGACCGGCAGGCGGAAGCCGCTCCAACGTTGTAACCGGAAACGCTACGCGTGTAGCAGCGGAGATGCTTGTGAATGCGATGAGAAAACAGGATGGAACTTTCCGCACATATGATGAGATGACTGCTGAGAATATTCCTACATTCTATGAGGGAACCTGGGTGGCAAGCGCATGCACGGACTGTGATCTGGAGACAGGACAGGGAGCACCGTTCTCCAACTACATGTATCAGTTGTTTATTCCGGAAGTGGAAGTAAACGTTGAGACAGGCAAAGTTCGAATTATACGCTTCACGACAGTTTGTGACTTCGGTACAATTATCAATAAGATCGTTGTTGACGGCCAGGTTTACGGCGGCTGTACACAGGGCTTCGGACTTGGACTTTCTGAAGACTTTGAAGATTACAAGAAACATACGACCCTTGCCGGCTGCGGAATTCCATATCCGGAAGATGTGCCGGATGACTTTCATATCATTTATACAGAGACACCGAGGCCGCTTGGACCGTACGGTGCATCCGGATGTGGTGAGGGTCCTCTGACGGCAGGACATCCTGCAATCTTAAGTGCAATTTATAACGCGACCGGTGCAAGAATCACAGAGATTCCGGCAAAACCGGAGAAAGTGAAAGCGGCTCTGGACGCACTCAGGTAGTTTAGCCTGAAAGTAACAGAGGGAAAGAAGTTTCCCCGTCCATGGATGACAGGGATAATCCACAGGTGATTATTTCTGTCATCCTTTTGCTATCGTGTATAAAAAGGCTGCCTGTGGCAGGCTTTTTTGTCCATACATAAGGGATGTGATATAATGGAAGTAAACCAGCAAAAACTTCATGAACTGGAACGGCTGTGTACACAGGAACAGCCGCCTGCGGCGATGGCCGCCTGTCCGCTTCATATCAACTGCAGAGATATCTGCAGGGCACTGGCGCAGGAGGACTTTGACAAGGCAAGGACTGTCTATGAAAAGGCGGCCGTCTTTCCTGAACTTTTAAGCACTCTTTGTGAAGAGCCGTGCCGGGATTCCTGCGCAAGAGATGCCTGTGGAGGAGGGCTGTGGCTGCGTGTCCTTGAGAAGGCAGCGGTCCGGTTTGGAAACGTTAAAGAAAAACGGGTATTTCTGCCTGGAAAAACACAGCGGGCTGCCGTGGTGGGAGCCGGTATTGCAGGAATGGCAGCAGCACTTGAGCTGGGGAAAAAAGGCTATGCGGTAACTGTTTTTGAAAAAGAGGAAAAAATATGGTCTGCACTGGAAGAAAATTTTGGTATCTCAGAGGATATGCTGAAACGGGAACAGAAGCGTCTCGAAAAATATCCGATAACCATAAATACGGGACAGGAAGTCACGGATCTCGAAGGGCTGGCAGCTGAATATGATGCGGTAGTCATTGCGTGGGGAATACAGAATACAGTGCTGAACGTAAATAAAAATGATTTTCAGCTTGGAGAGACCAACCGTTTTAGCTGCGGCGATGCCATTCGTACCTCCACGGGACGTTTTGTGGATGCGGTGGCTGAGGGAAGGCGTACGGCGATCTCCGCAGACCGTTTTCTGAAAAGGGTTTCCATGGATGCAGGACGGGAGCAGGAAGGCGTCTACACTACCAGTCTCCACGTCAACATCGCGCAGGAAGAAAACTTCAGGTCAAAGCTTGCCGGCAGTGAGCAGGAAATTTCCAGAGATGCGGCGGTCCGTGAAGCCGGACGCTGCCTGGACTGCAAATGTACAGACTGTACAAATGCCTGTGCGTTTATGCGGTATTATAAGGGCTATCCAAAAAAGTATCTGAGAGAGATCTATAATAATCTTTCCATCGCCATGGGTACGCGTCATGCGAACAAGATGATCAATTCATGCAGTCTCTGTGGTCAGTGCAAAGAAGTCTGTCCCCATGGACTTGACCTCGGAGCGGTCATCCGGGAAGCACGGCAGATCATGGTGGAAAAAGAAAAGATGCCTCAGTCCGCTTTTGAATTCGCATTAAATGACATGAAGTACAGCAATTCAGAACAGGTATTTCTGGCGAGGGCACAGGAGGATGAGGAGAGTGCCTATGTCTTTTTTCCCGGATGCCAGTTACCGGCGTCAGCACCGGGAGCCGTGGAAAAAGCCTATGCCCATCTGCGGGAGCGGCTGAACGGAGGGGTCGGTCTGATCCTGGGATGCTGTGGTGTGATGGCGGACTGGGCAGGTGAGAAGAAGCAATACACGGAGGCAATAGAAAAGATTCAAAGAGCCTGGGAAAAGATGGGAAAACCGATCGTGATCGCCGCATGCCCGATGTGTCTTCGGGTGCTGTCAGAGGAGATTTCCGGTGTGGAATGCAGGGGTATCTGGGAGGTTTTGCTGGAGATCGGCCTTCCATCATCGTATCGTGGGCAGCAGGGAACGCTGATGATGCATGACTCCTGTGGTGCCCGCAATGATTTAAAGGTACAGGAACAGGTGCGGCAGCTGGCAAGGGCAATGGGATATGAACTCAGGGAGGGGACATACCGCGGGGAACAGACGGCGTGCTGCGGATACGGCGGTCTGACGCAGATTTCAAATCCGGAAGTTGCGGATCTGATGACAGAACAATGTCTGACAGACGGAGCAGAATTCTATCTGACATACTGCATCAACTGCAGAGAACGTTTTCGGAAAGGCGGGGCTGTGGCTGTACATATTCTGGAACTGATCTACGATACGGAGGACGCATACAAGAGAGCGTATCCCGGGTATTCAATGCGATGGGACAACCGATTGCTGCTGCGCCGTGCAGTATTGGAAAGATTCTGGAATGAAAAGACGGTGGATGAGGTACGGATGGAACTGCAGTATGACGATCAGGTGAAGCAGATGCTGGAAGAACGGAAAATCCTGGACAGTGATATACGGGCCGTGTTGGCGCGCGCGCAGGAAGGATACAGTGTCAGAGATCAGAAAAGCGGCTGGTCAGTCGCGCATCGGCAGGTGGGGAATGTGACGTTCTGGGTGTATTATCATGAGACTCAAAACGGAGCCTATGTGATCGGGAAGGCGTATGCACATCGGATGACGATTTCGAATGAGGGCGAGGGATAGGCGATGTCAGAAAAATATTATGAGTCCTGGGATTTTGAGCCGGGGAGCCTGATCTGCGAAAAATGTCAGGTGTCAATGGTACCGGGAGAGATCGTGCTCCACTATATGGGAAATGATTTTCCGATTCTGATGCCGAAATGTCCGTGCTGCGGACAGGCATTTCTTCCGGAGGAGCTCGCTCTGGGAAAAATCTTTCAGGTAGAACAGGCACTCGAGGATAAATAACGACGGGAAAGGGAGGGACGCTGATGGATTTGAAGGAACGTTTGCTGGAACTTGGGCTGCAGGGATTTGAGTGCAGTCAGATCATGATGATGATCGTACTGGAGCTGGAAGGGAAAGAAAATCCGGATTTGATCCGTGCGGTAAGCGGACTGACCGGCGGGATGGGCCATGGCGGCGGAATGTGTGGTGCGCTGACTGGCGGATGCTGTGTGCTGGGAGTGTTCACCGGAAAAGGGGATCCTGAGGAGATGGAGGACAACCGTTGCCATGAAATCATTCAGGAGTATACCGGCTGGTTTCGGGAACGATACATGCCGCAGTATGGCAGCACGGACTGCATGCAGATCATTGGAGGAGATTTTTCAAAATGTCTGACAGTGTGTGCCCCCATTATTGAGGAGTGCTGCGGGAAGATACTGGAATTACTGACAGAATATGAGATCTTAGAGGGATAAAACAGGTGAAGGACATCATGAAGAACAGATTTGAAAACTATACCGTAGTCATAGTAGCTGCCGGCTGCTCAAGGAGAATGAAGAAGTTTAAACCACTTCTCCCACTGGGAGATGGCTGCATTCTGGAATCTACCATCAACAGTTTCCGGCATGCAGGTCTCGATCACATTGAAGTTGTGGTGGGGTATCAGAGGCATAAAGTGATTCCGCTGCTTCGGAGAATGAAAGTCCATTATTCGGAGAATAAAGATTATGATGAGACGGATATGATGGAATCTGTCAGGATTGGTATCCGTGCCGTGAGACCGGGAACACAGGGGATATTGTTTTGTCCGGGGGATGTACCTCTGATCGCACCGGAGACGATCGTGCGTGTCGCAGAGACTTTTCAGGAGAAACAGCCAAAACTGCTCATTCCCACATTTCAGGGGAAGCCGGGGCATCCGCCAATGTTCTCCGGAAACGTAATCAAAGGAATTCTGGAATACCGGGGAGAGGAGGGGTTGAGAGGAGTTTTCAAACGTTACGCGGACAGCACCTGTTTTCTGGAGGTTGACGATGAAGAGATCCTTCAGGATACGGACCTGCCGGGTGATTATGAGCGGTTGCTGAGGGCGTATGATCTGCGGCAGAAAGGAAGATGAGAATGATCTATCTGAACAATGCGGCGACTTCGTGGCCGAAGGCAGAGGGACTTTCCGGATATATGAAGGAAGTGTTCCAAAACCTTCCGGGTCATGGAAACCGTGCGACACTGACTGACCATGTAGCGGAGCGTACCTGCAGGAATTATCTGGCCGAGCTTTTGAAAGTACGGGATGAGGCCTGTATCGTGTATGCTTCCTGTGCCACCCATGCATTGAACATGGGATTACTGGGGTTCCCATGGAGAGACGGGGACATCGTGCTGACAACAGCGGCAGAGCATAATGCAGTGCTGAGACCGTTGTATTTTCTGCAGAAACAGGGGAAACTCCGGTATCATGTGATGCCGGTTGACCGAAGCGGACGCCTGACCCAAGATACGCTGGCACAGTTTTTGAAGGAGTACCGGCCCCGGATGGTCATACTGACACATGGCTCCAATGTGACGGGAGCAGTCAATGATGCCGCAGGCCTGACGGCACTGGCAAAGGAATACGGCTGTACGGTCTTTCTGGACGCTTCGCAGACTGTGGGGTTATATCCTGTTGAACCAGAGATCTGGGGGATCGATATGGTGGCATTGACCGGGCATAAATATCTGCTGGGTCCCCAGGGAACAGGGGCATTGTATGTTTCCGGCAATACGGAACTGACACCGGTGCTGACGGGAGGAACCGGAATCCGCTCCGATGAGGACGAGATGCCGGATGAGATGCCGATTCATCTGGAAGCGGGAACTCAGAATGAACAATCTTTAAGCGGACTTGCGTTTTCCATCGGATGGGCAAGAGAACATCCAATGAATCTTAAGCGTACGCTTGGTTATATCCGCAGGCTGGAAAAGGTTCTTCGGGTTCTCGGATGTCATGTGGCAGAGGTAGAAGACATGAGGACACCGGTACTGACATTCGCTTCGAATTCTCTGGAAGCGGAGGATATCGGTGATATGCTGGCCGGAGGCTTTGACATTATCTGCCGTACGGGACTGCACTGTGCACCGCTGATCTTTCCGGCAATCGGGATGCCGAAAACAGGCAGCGTACGTTTCAGCCTCTCCCGCTTCACCACAGAGGAGGAGATCGCGGAGACGGAAGAGGCGTTAAAGGCGGTGCTGCTATGAAAGAATATTTTACATGTAAGAAAGCAGAGAATTGTTTTGCCAATGCTAAATCTTTCCATTACCTTCTAAAACGTCCGATCGATGAAGCCATGCTGGAGAAATTTGCAGACTGGGGAAATCTCACGGTAAAGAGGAATTTTCGGCGTCCGTTTTTCATGATGGAGACCGCATACGGCGTAAAGGTAAAAGGGATCCTGAATGATGTGATAGTAAAAGCCGGTTTTGCCGATGACGGGTGGGAAGATCAAAAACAGGAATTTGAACAGCAGCTTTTCGGGATTTTGGAAAAACTGCCGTGAGACGGCAGGAGGAAACGTCATGGGGAATCAAACGTGTATAGGAACGACGGAAAGTGTATGTCCGGTATGTCTGCAGCGGATACCGGCGTGCAAAGTAAAAACGGGGGATGAGGTATATCTCGAAAAGGAGTGCCCTGATCACGGGTATTTTCGAACGCTGATCTGGAGAGGGGCGCCCGATTACGAGAGCTGGGGACGGGCACATGTTCAGGCAACACCTGTGAACCCTGCGCATGAAGAAGCGGAGAGAGGGTGCCCCTATGACTGCGGATTGTGTCCGGATCACCGCCAGCATACGTGCTGTGTGCTGATGGAAGTTACCAGCCGCTGCAACCTGGGGTGTCCCGTCTGTTTTGCATCTGCAGGAACTCCGTCTAAGGAGCCGGATCTTGTGCAGATCAAGGGATGGTTTGATGCGATGATGGAGTGCGGTGGACCATTCAACATTCAGCTCTCCGGCGGAGAACCTACCATGCGGGACGATCTGGATGAGATCATCAAATTGGGCAGAGAGAAGGGATTTACGTTCTTCCAGCTGAATACCAATGGTATCAGGATAGCAGAGGAGCCGGGCTACATCAGGCGCCTGGCTGAGGCGGGTCTGAACTGCGTGTTTTTACAGTTTGACGGTCTGAGTGATGAGACTTATCAAAAGCTGCGGGGGCGGCCGTTGGCCGAACTGAAGAAAAAGGCGATTTCCGAATGTGAGGCAGCCGATATCGGGGTCGTACTGGTGCCGACACTTGCGGCGGGTGTCAATACACAGGAGGTGGGAGACATTCTTCAATTTGCGCTGGATCATATGCCGGTGGTGCGCGGCGTACATTTTCAGCCGATCAGTTATTTTGGAAGGTTTGAGGATATGGATGCAGAAATACGTTACACACTGCCGGATCTGCTGCGGGACATTGAAGCACAGACGGAAGGCAGGATGAAAGTCAGTGGTTTTTCGCCGGGAAATGCGGAGAATGCCTACTGTTCGTTCAGCGGGAATTTTATGAAAATGCAGGATGGAACGATACGGTCGCTGAACTCAGAAAAAAGCTGCGGATGCGGAGCGGAGCATGTACAGCCGGGTGCTGCATCCAGAAAAGCACAGAAATTCGTGGCCAGACGCTGGTCATCGGGGCGTCCGAAGGTTAAGAGCGCGGATCAGAAACAGAGCTGCTGCCAGACGGGGTCCCTCGATGATTTCCTGGAGCGGATCGAGCAGTATACGCTTGCGGTCTCCTGTATGACATTTATGGATGCATGGAATCTGGATCTGGACCGTCTGCGGGAATGCTATATTCATATGATATCTCAGAAAGAAAAGATGGATCTCGTGCCGTTCTGTGCCTATAATATGACGGCGGCTGACGGGAGAACCTTATATCGGGGGCAGGAAGACGGTGATACTTGATGATTGGATCCGGCAAAAACATGGAATAGAAACAGAGCGGGAAGGAGAAATCCGCTGTTGGCAGCTGAAGCGGATCACGGAACTGATCCGGAGAGCAAAGAGCGAAAGCCCTTATTACAGAAGATTGTATGATGATACTGCAGTGCCGGATTCGTGGGATGCGTTTCGGTGTCTGCCGTTTACGGATGCGTCTGCAGTCCGGGAGCAGGGTCTGCAGATGCTGTGTGTACCACAGGGAGAGATTGAGCGTGTGGTCACGCTCACCACAACCGGAACGTCAGGTTTGCCGAAACGTCTGTATTTTACAAGACAAGATCAGGATCTGACGATCGATTTTTTTTACCACGGCATGGCTCTTGTGGCAAGACCGGGCGGAGTGACGGTGGTCTTTCTGCCTTATGAGAGGGTGGGCAGTGTGGGCGACCTGCTGCTTAAGGGACTGACAAGGATGCATACAAAAGGCATCGGTTATGGGCTGATCACGGAACTTGAAGATGCAGTGAATGTCCTGATGACAAACAGGGCAGACTCCTTTGTAGCAGCGCCCGTTCAGGCACTTGCGCTTGCGTGCTATGTGCGGGAACATGGCATCCGCCTCTTTCTTCATAAGATACTGCTGAGCACGGATCATTTGTCGGGCAGTGTAAAAAAACGCCTGGAGGCGGATCTGCAGTGTGAGGTTTATGATCATTTTGGCATCACGGAGGCAGGACTCGGTGCGGCAATCGACTGTCCGGCACACTGCGGCATGCACATCCGTGAAAATGATCTGCTGTTTGAGGTGATTCATCCAGAAAGCGCAGAAATCCTTCCCGACGGCTGCAGCGGGGAGCTTGTTCTGACGACCCTGACGAGAGAAGGTATGCCGCTGATCCGTTACCGGACCGGCGATTACGGAAAAATAGAAAGAAAACGGTGCAGCTGTGGCAGTTTTCTTACGCGGTTGTGGGCATCGGGCGGCAGGATCGGCAATGAGATACGGCATCGGGACGGGATGCTGACGATGGAGGATCTGGATGAACTGCTGTTCGCGGCGGAGGGACTGATGGATTACAGGGCTGGCTATCAATACGCTGATAATCTGCTGAAGCTGCATCTGGTGTTCTATGCAAAGCTGCCGGGTAACATGACAGAGTTCATCGAAATGATACAGAAGGTCATACGGGAACAGACGGGGCTGAAGACGGAAATCACAGCGGAACCTTCGATGGAAATACGCCCGCAGTATCTGCAGAAACGTACAATCTTAAGGGATGGTGAAAACGAGTGAAGCTAATTTTGATGCGGCACGGCTCTATCCGGCTGCCTGACGAAGAAAAGTGTTACATCGGACAGACGGATAGGTCCATGACGCAGGAGGGGCAGACAGAGGTCGATAAAAGCCTGGAGCGTTTGGGAGGACAGATCGGATGGGTCGATGAAATCTGGTCCAGCGACCTGAAGCGATGCGTGGAGACTGCCGAACGTGCAGCAATGCATTTTGAAATGCCGTTTCGGACGGATCAACGTCTCCGGGAAATTAATCTCGGAGACTGGGAGGGGCAATCCGTCCGCCTGATCCGGCAGGAATATCCTAAAGAGTACAGGATCAGGGGGGAACATCCGGGGAACTACCGCACACCGGGCGGAGAAAATTTTCTCCAGGTGATGATACGCGCTGTACAGTTTACACAAGAAAGGGTACAATGTCTACAGGAAGAAAAGGTATTTCTTTTTATTACGCATGCAGGCGTTATCAGAACGCTCTGCTGCTGCAGAGACGGCAGGAATCCCGATGAATTGCTGCAATATCAGATAGGATATGGAGAGTATGTGGTCTGGGATGCGACTAAGGCAGCTGTTATGGAAAGACTGAAGGATCAAAGTTATCACTAAAAGGAGGAACATAAGATGAAAGAGATGGCAACCACAGAGGCAGTTGGACAGGTATTATGTCATGATCTTACACAGATCATCAGGGACAAAAAGAAAGGACCGGCTTTTCGAAAGGGGCACATCATTCAGGAGGAAGATATTCCGGTGCTGCTTTCCATGGGGAAAGATCACATCTATGTCTGGGAAAAAGATGAGAATATCCTTCATGAAAATGAGGCGGCTGATATCCTGTACCGGATGTGCAGGAATGAATATATGGAACCGTCAGAGGTAAAGGAAGGAAAAATAGAGATCAAAGCGACAAGGGACGGACTGCTGAAGATCAGGGAAGACCGTCTGCTGAAAGTCAACCTGCTGGGTGATATGATGATCGCATGCCGCCATAATAATACGGTTGTTAAAAAGGGGGAAGTACTGGCAGGAACACGTATAATCCCGCTGGTCATAGAAAAGGAAAAGATGGAGCTCGCAAAGGAGGCCGCAGGGGAACAGCCGCTGCTTATGCTCAAACCGATACAGCCGAAAAAGGCAGGGATCGTAACAACCGGAAATGAAGTATTCTATGGAAGGATAAAAGATACCTTCACTCCGGTAGTCGAGAAAAAATTTGAAGAATTCGGTGCCGAGGTCACAATGAAGACTTTAGTGGGTGACGACAAGGAGAACATCCGACAGGCAATTCTGAATATGATCGCACAGGGGGCAGAGGTCGTAGTCTGTACCGGCGGAATGAGTGTGGATCCGGATGACCGGACACCGGGAGCGATCGCAGCCACAGGCGCAGAGGTTATTACATACGGAGCACCGGTTCTGCCAGGGGCGATGATGCTGCTTTCTTACTATCACAGAGAAGACGGACAGGTGGTTCCCATTCTGGGACTTCCTGGATGTGTGATGTACGCCAGGAGGACCATTTTTGACATCATGCTTCCCCGGGTACTGGCGGACGACCGGATATCAAAAGAAGAAATCGCACGCCTGGGAGTTGGAGGATTGTGCCTGGGATGCCCGACATGTACGTTCCCGAACTGTGGATTTGGAAAAGCATAACCAAAATGGGAGGAGAAGATATGGATTACCGGGGATTTTATCTGGAACTGCATAGGAGAATGCAAAGGGAAGCGCTGGTTCCCGTGACCACGTATCTGACCGGGGCCAGAAGGGGTGAAAAGGAATTCAAGACAGAGCAGGTAAATGGATGCTTTTCAGAAAACTTTCAGGGTCAAATGACTGTAGTGCTGTGCGGGGCAGGTCATGTGTCGCAGGCGGCAGCACGAATTTTCCGGGAATTGGAATACCGCCTGATCGTGGTGGATGACCGACTGGAATATGCGAATACGGTCAGATTTCCGATGGCCGATGAGATTCGCTGTCTGAATTTTGATACAGAGTTTCCGAATGCCCGGTTTCCGGAGCATGCTTATTATGTGATTTTGACGCGGGGACATGAGCATGACTATACGTGCCTGCGCAACATCCTGACGCGTTCACATGGATATATCGGTATGATCGGAAGCAGAAGCAAAGTAAAGCTGTCCAGAGAACGGCTGGCGGAAGAAGGCTTTTCGGCGGAGCAGGTGGATGCGGTGCATGCGCCGATCGGATTAAGGATCGGAGGACAGACACCGGCGGAGATCGCTGTCAGTATTGCAGCTGAAATTATACAGGTGAAGAATACGGAATCGGGCAGCACACTGGACGAGGCGGTGCTTGAAGGCCTGAACCAGACAGAACCGTCTGTGATGGTGACGGTGACAGAAAAGGAAGGATCGTCGCCGCGGGGTAAGGGCAGCCGGATGGTGGTGACCTCCTGCGGGAAAAACTATGGGACAATAGGCGGCGGGGCAATTGAATATGCTGCGGTTAAGCGGGCCGTTGAATTATGCCGGACAGGGTGTTTTGACACCGCAGGGTATGACCTTGGCAATTCAGAAGCGGCAACGCTGGGAATGGTATGCGGAGGACGTGTGGCGGTGATGTTTGAGCCGCTGTAAGGAGGAACACGATTATGGGGAATAAACTGACGCATTTTGACAGCAATGGAAATGCGGTGATGGTAGATGTGACAGAAAAGGAAGTGACCCACCGCACGGCTACTGCCCGCGGTACGATCAGGGTGAATGAAGATATCATGCAGGCGGTACTAAGCGGCAGCGTGAAAAAAGGAGATGTACTGGGGGTTGCAAGGATAGCGGGGATCATGGGAGTAAAAAGGACATCTGACCTGATTCCGATGTGCCATCCGCTGCCTGTCGGAAAATGCAGCGTTGAGTTTGAAGTTTCAAAGGAAAAGCAGGAGATTACAGCCATATGTACGGTGATGACTGACGGGAAAACAGGCGTGGAGATGGAGGCGCTTACGGGTGTACAGATCGCGCTTCTGACCATCTACGATATGTGTAAGGCGATTGACAAGCGGATGGTTATGACCGATATTCATCTGGTGAACAAAAGCGGCGGAAAGAGCGGTGATTTTGCATATGATTGATCAATGTGGGAGAAATATCGACTATGTCAGGATCTCGGTGACTGACCGGTGCAATCTGAGATGTGTCTACTGTATGCCTGAAGACGGTGTGAAAAACACACCTCACGAAGAAATTCTCAGATATGACGAGATTCTCAGAGTATGCCGCATTATGGCGGGGCTTGGAATTTCCAAAATCAAACTGACGGGCGGAGAACCTCTGGTGCGAAAAGATGTACCGTATCTTGTACGTGAACTGAAACAGATTTCAGGTATTGAAAAAGTGACGCTGACGACAAATGGCATATTGCTGACAGAGTATATGAAAGACCTGCATGCGGCGGGGATCAACGGTATCAATATCAGCCTGGACACCATGAATCCGGCACTGTTTCGTGAGATCACGAGACGGGATATGCTGGATCATGTGAAATGCGGGATCGAAGCTGCCATGAGGTACAGGGATGTTCCGCTGAAGATCAACTGTGTACCGATGGGAATGGAAGGCCAGGATTTGATGGAGATCGCGGCACTGGCAGGAGAACATCCTGTTCATGTGAGATTTATTGAGATGATGCCGATAGGATATGGAAAAAAATTCAAATTCATCGGAGAGGATGAGATTGTCGGACAGCTCAGGGCGGCGTTCGGAGAGGTGACGCCTTGTATGGATAAACTGGGCAATGGACCGGGACACTACTATACAGTAGAACAGCTGACCGGGAAAATTGGATTTATCAGTGCGATCAGTCATAAGTTCTGTAATGAATGTAACCGAATCAGAATGACTTCGCAGGGGTTTCTGAAGTCGTGCCTGCAGTATGAGACGGGGCGTGATCTGCGCACGCTTTTGAGAACAGGAGCGGATGACGGGGACATCGAGGCCGCCATCCGTGAGGTTGTTTTAAAGAAACCGACAGGACATGAGTTTCTGGCAGAACAGATTTCGGAAGAAGAATCTCACTGCATGGCACAGATAGGAGGATGATGATATGTATCGGGTAGCGATTATAACATCCAGTGATGCGGGATATCGAAAAGAGAGAGAGGATCTAAGTGGTCCCGCGATCAGGGAAATCGTGGAAGACAATGGATATCAGGTGGTATCAGCGGTGGTTCTGCCGGATGAAAAGCAGATGCTGAGTGATGAGATGAGACGCATCGCTGACGGAAATCTGGCGGATCTGATCCTCACAACAGGGGGGACCGGCTTTTCGCCGAGAGACTGTATGCCGGAGGCGACGGCGGAGGTGGCACAGAGGATGGTTCCGGGAATCCCGGAGGCTATGCGCGCTTACAGCGCACGGTTTACTAAACGAGCGATGCTGAGCAGGGCGGCAGCCGGTATCCGGGAAGCTACACTGATCGTCAATCTCCCGGGAAGCCCGAAGGCGGTCAGGGAGTGTCTGGAATACATTATCAGTGAACTGGGACATGGGCTTGATATTCTGACTGGGACTGCGGCGAATTGTGCAAGGAAATAGCCCCGTATGATTCTGGAAACACCGATCGGTAAGGGGAACCAGGAAAGATGATGAAAGGAGGCATCATCGGTGACGGTGGCCAGCCGGTCGTGTTATCATAAAAAAGAAGATGTTTACTAAAAGGAGGATGACAAAAATGAAAAAAAAATTAATGGCAGTGATGATGGTAGCGGCGATGACAGCGGCGCTGGCAGGGTGCGGAGATAAAGCCGCAGATGAATCCAAAACGGATACTGCCCAGGAGGCAGAACCAACAACGGAAGAGGCAGATCCGACCGAGGCAGCAGATGATAAAGATGCGGCGGGCGAGGAGACGACGATCCTGGTCGCGGCCGCTGCGAGTCTTGAGTATTCCTACACGGATGAACTCATTCCAATGTTCGAGGAAGCAAATCCGGGCATCAAGGTAGAGGGTACTTATGACAGCTCAGGAAAACTGCAGACACAGATTGGAGAGGGCCTGGAAGCAGATGTCTTTATGTCAGCTGCCATGAAACAGATGAATGCACTGAAAGACGAATCGATGATCGATGCGGATTCTGTTGTGGAGCTGCTGGAGAACAAAATCGTACTGATTGTTCCGGCTGACGGCGAATCTTCACTTGCAGCATTTGAGGATATTAAAAATGCTGAGACAGTTGCACTTGGAGATCCGGAGAGTGTTCCGGCAGGACAGTATGCGCAGGAAGCGCTTACGAGTCTCGGGATTTATGATGAGGTAGCGGCAAAGTCCAGCTTTGGGACCAATGTGACGGAAGTTTTGAACTGGGTAGCTGAGGGAAGTGCTGATGCAGGTATCGTCTATGCAACGGATGCAGCGACGACAGACAAGGTTAAGGTGGTGGCAGAGGCACCGGAGGGAGCTCTGGCGGAACCTGTGATCTATCCGGTCGGAGTTGTCACCGCATCTGAGAAAAAAGATGCGGCACAGAAGTTCGTGGATTTTCTGCAGACGCCGGAAGCCATGGCTGTATTTGAAGAATACGGTTTCACCTCAAATATAGGATAGGCGGCGTATGGACTATTCACCAATTCTGATATCTATGAAGACAGCCGGGCTCGCTATCATTGTTACGTTTTTTATCGGCATTGGGCTGGCACGTTTTGTCGTGGGGATTAAAAAAACTGCGGTCAGACACATTCTGGATGGACTGTTCACATTACCTCTGGTACTGCCTCCTACCGTGGCAGGTTTTTTCCTGCTTTACATATTTGGGGTCAAAAGACCTCTGGGAAAATTTTTCATTGACTATTTCAGCGTTAAGATTGCATTCTCATGGGGGGCTACGGTACTCGCTGCAGTCGTTATCTCGTTTCCGCTGATGTACCGCTCTGCACGCGGTGCCTTTGAACAGGTGGACGAAAATCTGCTCCATGCCGGGAGAACTCTTGGAATGTCGGAGTGGACGATTTTCTGGAGAGTACTGCTCCCGAATGCGATGCCGGGGGTTGTTTCCGGGGCAGTGCTGGCATTTGCCAGGGGACTCGGGGAATTTGGTGCGACGGCGATGATTGCCGGAAATATTGCCGGCAAAACGAGGACCCTTCCGCTTGCCGTCTACTCAGCGGTGGCGGCGGGGGATATGAATACGGCATACGACTATGTGATGATTCTGGTGATCATATCATTTGCCGTCGTCGTAGTGATGAATCTCGCGACAGCGAGAGAGAAACGCGGGATGAGGATATGAGTCTGAAAGTAGAGATAAAGAAAAAAGTAAAGAATTTTCAGCTGGATATTGCGTTTGAGACAAATGGAGGCTGCCTGGGGATCCTGGGAGCCTCCGGCTGTGGAAAAAGTATGACGCTGAAGTGCATCGCAGGCATCATGACGCCGGATGAAGGATATATCGAGCTCAACGGACGTGTGCTTTATGATTCTCAAAAGAAGATCAATATCAGACCGCAGAGCCGTGGTGTCGGTTATCTGTTCCAGAATTATGCACTGTTCCCCAATATGACGGTAGAACAGAATATAGCAGCGGGGCTTAAAAAATCAGATGAAGATCTGACCGAAAAGGTACAGCGCATGATCCGGCTTTTTCAGCTGGAAGGACTGGAAAAACGCAGACCGGGGCAGCTTTCCGGCGGGCAGCAGCAGCGTGTGGCACTTGCAAGGATCCTGGCCTATAAACCGGAGGTGATGCTGTTTGATGAACCGTTTTCAGCACTTGATGCGTATTTAAAGGAAGAACTGCAAATTCAGTTCGAAAACATTCTGGAGTTGTATCAGGGGGATGCCGTACTGGTCACACACAGCAGAGACGAAGCGTATCAGACGTGCGAGAGGGTCTGCATGCTGGACGAAGGCCGTATCATAAGACAGGGGGAGACCAGGGAAGTCTTTCGCAATCCCAGGTTTATGAAAGTTGCAAGACTCACAGGATGTAAAAATATTTCAGCAGCGAAAAAGCTGAACGGTAAAAAGGTCTGGGCGACCGACTGGGGGCTGACATTTGAGGTGGAGACAGAATTGCCCGAACATTTCAGCCACATTGGCATTCGTGCGCATGATTTTATGCCTGCAGATGAGCAGCAGATAAAAGACGGAAACAATATAATCTTGTGCAGTGTAAAAGAGATCAGTGAGTCACCGTTTGAATGGAGCATTTTGATCAAAACACCGGCAGCGGACAATTCACTGCTCTGGTGGAAGATCGGAAAAAACCAGATTGGGTCCAGGCTGGCAAAGAAACTGCCCGACACACTTTACATCGCGCCCGGGGACATTCTGGTGATGGAAGATAAATATTAGGACCGGGACACAAAAAACGCTTCTGCCGGCTGATATACAGACCGGCAGAAGCGTTTTGGTTTCGACTTAAGCGTTGTCTCTTATATAATTATAATTTTACAACGTTGGCAGCCTGCATACCACGAGCGCCTTCAGTTAAGTCATAAGATACAGCCTGACCTTCATCTAAAGATTTAAAGCCGTCGCCCTGGATTGCAGAAAAGTGTACGAATACATCAGATCCGTCGTCGCTTGTGATGAATCCATAACCTTTTTCAGCGTTGAACCATTTTACTGTTCCTTTGTTCATAAGATGTTACCTCCATAAAATAAAAAAAATAATAAATTGAAAGAACTGGAAAATAAAAAATCACCAGTTATCACAGACTATATTGTAAACATAATATAATCTCTAATAACTAGTGAATTACTATTATATCCAATAACTTCCCGATACGGTTATATTATAGTCTGAAGATTGTGAAAAGTCAAGAAGAAAAAAAGCTTTATTTCAAGAAAAATTTCGTGTATGATATGATTAAGATGAGCACAAGGAGAATCGAATATGGATATTTTGATTAAAAACGGAAGGATCATCGATCCGGATACAAAACTGGATGAAAAGGCGGACCTGTATATTGAGGATGGAAAGATCGCAGATGTGCAGCCGACGATCAGAAAAAAGGCAAAGAAAGTCATTGACGCCAGGGGATGTTATGTGATGCCCGGATTGATTGATATGCACGTACATCTCCGGGACCCGGGACAGACACATAAAGAGGATGTTGAAACCGGTTCTAAAGCTGCTGCAAAGGGTGGATTTACAACGATCGTAGCCATGCCGAATACGAAGCCTGTGATAGATGAACCGACGAGGGTCAGTTACGTGATCAATAAAGCGCTGCAGTGCTCGCCGATCCACGTGCTTCAGACGGGAGCGATCACAAAAGGACAGAAGGGCGAGGAACTGGCAGATCTGGAGGGAATGATCAGAGTGGGGATACCGGCTCTGAGTGAGGATGGGAAAACAGTAATGAATTCCCACCTGTATCTGGAGGCAATGAAAATTGCTGCACAGTATGATATTCCGATACTCGCACACTGCGAGGATATTAATATGGCGAATGGCGGCTGTCTGAATGATGATGAGGTGGCAAAGAAGTTAGGGCTGCCGGGCATCAGCAACTCAGTGGAGGATGTCATCATCGCCAGAGATATCTTTATGTCATTTGATACGGGCTGCAGGCTGCATCTGTGCCACTGTTCTACGAAGAACAGTGAATTGATGATGCGTAATGCGAAGGAAGACGGTCAGAAAGTGACTGCCGAAGTATGTCCGCATCATTTTACCCTGACTTCAGAGGATATTAAAGAGGGAAACAGCAATTATAAGATGAATCCTCCTTTGCGTACAAAAGAGGATGTGGATGCACTGAAGCAGGGGCTGAAAGACGATGTATTTGATGTGATCAGTACGGATCATGCTCCGCACAGACATGCAGAAAAGAGTGGAAGCATGCGGGATGCGCCGTTCGGCATCGTGGGACTGGAGACGTGTGTTGCGCTGACGATCTCCGAACTTGTAAAACCGGGTGTCATCACGCCGATGCAGATGGCAGAGAAGATGAGTTACAATCCTGCCAGGATTCTGAAGCTGGAAAACAGGGGATCGCTTGCGGTGGGAAAAGAAGCAGATGTGGTAATCATCGATCCAAATGCGGAATATATCATAGATGCATGCACATTTGTGTCAAAGAGCAAAAATACACCATTTCACGGACGAAAAGTAAACGGCGAGGTCAGATATACGATCTGCGGCGGAAAAATAGTATATGAGGCAAAATAGCGGAGGAATATATGATAAATAAACTGATAGATAAAATAAAGAAAACGAATGCACCGATTGTTGTAGGTCTTGACCCGATGCTTTCTTATATTCCGGAACACATCCAGCAGAAAGCGTATGCAGAATACGGAGAAACTCTGGAAGGTGCTGCGGAAGCAGTATGGCAGTTCAACAAGGCAATCGTTGACGCAACGTATGATCTGATTCCGGCTGTGAAGCCGCAGATCGCCATGTATGAACAGTTTGGGCTTCCGGGACTGACTGCGTTTAAGAAAACAGTGGACTACTGTCATGGAAAAGACCTGGTCGTCATCGGCGATATCAAGAGAGGGGATATCGGTTCTACTTCTGAAGCGTATGCGGTGGGACATCTTGGGAAGGTGCAGATAGGCAGAAAGTCGTATTATGGTTTTGACGAGGATTTCGCAACGGTAAATCCCTATCTGGGGTCTGACGGTGTAAAACCGTTTATTAAGGTGTGTCAGGAAGAAAAGAAGGGGCTGTTTATACTGGTGAAGACCTCCAATCCGTCTAGCGGAGAGTTCCAGGATCAGCTTGTAGATGGCCGGCCGCTCTATGAGCTGGTCGGAGAGAAGGTCGCGCAGTGGGGAGCCTCCTGTATGGGTGATACGTACAGTTATGTCGGTGCGGTTGTCGGGGCTACTTATCCGGAAATGGGTAAAGTCCTGCGTAAACTGATGCCGAAGACCTTTATTCTGGTGCCCGGGTATGGCGCTCAGGGTGGAAAAGGTGCTGACCTCGTCCATTTCTTTAATGAGGACGGACTGGGGGCGATCGTGAATTCTTCCCGGGGGATCATTGCGGCATATAAGCAGGAAGTGTATAAGCATCTGGGAGCTGAAAATTTTGCGGATGCTGCGCGGTGCGCGGTAAATGATATGGCTGCGGATATCGACGGTGCGTTAAAAAACAGCGGGAGATAACAACAGATGAAGAGAAAAGAAAATTGTACGATTGTGGAGCAGAAAGAGATTGCGCCCAATATTTTCAGCATGTGGATTCAGACTGACAGGATAGCAGGGGCAGCTGCTGCCGGACAGTTTGTGTCGCTCTACAGCAAAGATAAAAGCCGAATGCTGCCAAGACCGATCAGTATATGTGAGATTGACAGATCGCAGGGAAGACTGCGGCTGGTATACAGGATCGCGGGCGAAGGAACCAGAGAATTTTCACTGCTGAGGGAGGGGGACGTGATTCCCGTACTTGGACCGCTCGGCAATGGGTTTCCTGTTGACGAAGCCCGAGGCAAACGCGTGATGCTGATGGGCGGGGGTATTGGCATCCCTCCGATGGTTCAGACTGCGAGAGAGCTGGAATCCAGCGGGACAGTAGCAGTTGCAGGGTACCGCGATGTTTTATTTCTGCAGGAAGAACTTAAAGGGCTCTGTGAGGTATATATTGCGACAGAAGACGGAAGTGCAGGGACAAAAGGTACCGTTCTGGATGCGGTGCGTGAACAGGGGCTCACGGCAGATCTGGTTTTTGCCTGCGGACCGACACCTATGCTCAGAGCTGTCAAGCAGTATGCAGCTGAACAGAATATACCATGCTGGATTTCGATGGAAGAGAAGATGGCCTGCGGCGTGGGGGCATGCCTTGCGTGTGTCTGTCAGTCGAAAGAAGTGGACGGGCATTCTCGCGTTCACAATAAACGGATCTGTAAAGACGGACCGGTCTTCCTGGCTTCGGAGGTGGAATTATGAGTATGAGGGTAAATCTGGCAGGTGTAGAGCTGTTAAATCCGGTTATGACGGCGTCAGGAACTTTCGGGTCTGGCACGGAATACAGCGAATTTGTTGACCTGAACCGGCTGGGTGCGGTTGTGACGAAGGGAGTTGCAAATACCCCGTGGTCCGGGAATCCGACTCCCAGGATAGCCGAGACATGCGGAGGAATGCTGAATGCGATCGGTCTTCAGAATCCGGGTATCGATGTCTTCTGCGAACGTGACCTGCCATTTCTCAGTCAGTTTGACACACGAATCATCGTAAATGTCTGTGGAAAGACGACCGAAGACTACTGTGAGGTTGTGGAGCGTCTGTCGGATGAAAAGATTGATATGATGGAGATCAATATCTCATGCCCGAATGTCAAGGAAGGCGGTATCGCCTTCGGTCAGGACCCCAAAGCAGTGGAAGCGATCACTGCTGAAGTGAAAAAACGTGCGAGGCATCCTGTCATCATGAAATTGAGTCCGAATGTGACGGACATTACGGAGATGGCAAGGGCTGCGGAGGCGGGCGGTGCCGATGTACTTTCTCTGATCAATACACTGACCGGCATGAAAATAGATGTAAACAGAAGGACATTTGCGATCGCGAATAAAACGGGCGGGCTCTCCGGTCCTGCCATCAAACCAGTCGCAGTGCGGATGGTCTATCAGGTGGCGAATGTGGTGAAGGTTCCCATTATTGGTATGGGCGGTATAGTAACAGCAGAGGATGCGCTCGAATTTATTCTGGCGGGTGCCACTGCCGTGTCCGTAGGAACAGCCAATTTCACGAACCCATATGCGACAACAGAGATTATAGACGGGCTGGAAGCATACATGGAGAAACACAAAATAAAGGATATCAGGGAATTGATTGGTGCAGTGAGATAAGCGGAAGAAAAAGCAGCCGGAATTTGCGTGTGTCCGGCTGCTTCCATATTTGTGTGAGGAGGTCGTGTTTTTCCGGTGCCGGTTCCACGTCTTTTCTTGAAGAGTTGCCGCACATGCTCAGGTAAAACTGCAGGGATGTGATAACAAGTCTTCGTTTTCACTATAGTATGTAGAAAGTCGTCTGTCAGCAAGGCATGAGGGCCCAACGATCACGGGGAAGCAAATCAGTAAGAGTTCTGCCAATTAAGTATCGCGATTGATTGAAAACGCGGGTGATATGTGATAAAATGGGAAAGATATTTGGCAATTACCTAATGGCAGGAAATGAATAAGGAGAAATTGAGCCCATGGAGAATTATAAGAGAGAGTTTATTGAGTTTATGGTAGACTGCGGCGTTTTGAAGTTCGGAGATTTTGTAACCAAAAGCGGAAGAAAGACTCCGTTTTTTGTGAACACCGGATTTTACAGAACAGGAGCACAGCTGCGGAGACTGGGCGGATATTATGCGAGAGCGGTGAAAGAAAGTTTTGGATTGGATTTTGATGTGCTGTTTGGACCGGCTTACAAAGGGATCCCGCTGTCAGTTGCCACATCTATGGCGATCAGCGAACTTTATGATAAAGATATCCGGTACTGTTCCAACCGGAAAGAGGTGAAAGATCACGGAGACACTGGAATTCTGCTCGGAAGTCCGATTCAGGATGGGGATCGTGTGGTGATCATTGAAGACGTAACGACAGCCGGGACATCGATTGAAGAAACCCTGCCGATCATCAGGGCGCAGGGGGACGTTGACCCAGTTGGGCTTGTAGTATCAGTGGATCGAATGGAACGCGGAAAGGGTACAAAAAGCGCACTTAGAGAAATTGAAGAAAAATATGAACTTAAGACTACTGCGATCGTAACAATGGAAGAAGTTACGGAACATCTGTATAATCGTGAGTATAACGGCAAAATTATCATTGATGACTCATTAAAGACAGCAATTGATGCATATTATGAGCAATATGGAGTACTGGAATAGACGGAGGGATACGGATGAACGAAAAGACATACAGGACCATGTCACGTGTCGGAGGCGGCAGTATCGCCCTTGGGATCATCGTGGTGGTCACAGGTGTCGTTACTGGAATTCTAATGATTGTTGGCGGCGCCCGGCTTTTAAAAGAGAAGTATAAGGTAACCATATAATGAAATTCATGAACTGTCTCAATTGCGATTGAGGCAGTTTCATATGTTGAGGAGCGGGTGTGAAAACAAAGACCAAGCGGCGGATCCGGACAGCAGGCTGGATTCTTTTTATCCTTTATCTGATCCTGCTGCTGTACTTTCTGTTTTTTTCGGAATGGTATGGACGTAAAAACTGGATAGAAGAGGATTACCGGTACAATCTGATCCTGTTTAAGGAAATCAAACGTTTCTGGATTTACAGGGAGCAGCTGGGCATGCAGGCAGTACTGCTGAATCTGGTGGGAAACGTAGTAGGGTTTCTGCCCTTTGGATTTATCCTGCCGATTCTAAGCAAAAAGCGTCCTAACCTGTTGCTGACAGGCGTTATGGGATTTTTGCTGAGCCTGTCTGTGGAAACTCTGCAGCTGATCGGAAAAGTCGGGAGTTTTGATGTGGATGATTTATTATTGAATACAGCCGGAGCAGTTCTGGGTTACCTGCTGTTTTCAATCTGCAATGCGATAAGGAGATGGAAGTATGGCAAAACGCTATAGATATAAACTTGCCCTTGAGGAAGAAGCCGAGGGTGGACGGGCTGCTCTGTGGATGGCTGCTATATCCGGACTGCTTTTCCTGGCTGCGGTGCTGATATCATTTGTGCTTGCAGGAAAAGCCGGGATTTATGTAGGCACCCTTGGGCTGACAGGAATCCTGATGGCGGCTGCCGGGTTCATCACAGGACTTGGCAGTTTCAAAGAGAAGCATAAGAATCACCGGTCAAGCACGGCCGGGTCGTTGATAAACGGTGTACTGGCGGTATTATGGCTGGCACTGTTTCTGATAGGAGTATCCTGAATATGAATGAACGATTAGAAAAACAGGCAGCATTTATGCTGGAAGCAGATAAGGCAAAAAATATTTTTCGTCAGACACATCTGTCCGGTCATGGAAGAAATGAGAATGATGCGGAACACTCCTGGCATATGGCATTAATGGCATTTCTGCTCAGCGAGCATGCAAATCAGGAAGTAGACCAGCTGAGAGTGATCAAAATGCTGCTGATCCATGACCTGGTTGAAATTGATGCCGGAGATACCTATGCATATGATGATGCCGGAAATGAGACAAAGCGTCAGCGCGAGGAAAAAGCAGCAGACCGCATTTTTGGACTTCTTCCCGAAGACCAGGAACGGGAGCTTCGGGAACTGTGGGAAGAATTTGAAGCATACGAGACCCCGGAAGCATTATTTGCCCATGTACTTGACAATTTTCAGCCATTGACTTTAAATGATGCGAATGGAGGAAACGACTGGAAAGAACATCAGGTGAAAAAGTCTCAGATTCTAAAACGCAATGAAAAAACTGAGCAGGGGTCTGCTGGAATTTGGAAATATATGAAACAGATGATTGAGCGCAATGTGGAAGCGGGAGCGATCATCGATGAGTAAGATGACTGAGGTGACAGATTTGGATGAGATTTTAATAGAAAGATGGGAACTTGCCAAAGACAGGATTGAACAGATTCCTTCAGAAAGTGTTGTCCCTGTTCCGTACAGAAACTACTTTATCAAAACAGCAGCAGTCATGCAGCAGATCTTTGGACTGCTTGAACTGAAGGAAAATGGTGCGTTGAAAAGGATGACCATGGAAGCGCTGGGAGAATGGAACCATGTTCTGTATGAGGATATCCTTCCGGGCAATTATGATGTGTCCTATGCGAATCCGGACTATGCAGCCGCCAGTCTCGGGACAGAGTACGGGCGAGAGCTGTGTGCCCTGTACAGCCAGATGAGAGGCTGTATCGTGTTAGCTTTCGAGGAACGTGTGTATGACATCACCATTCTCTGTGAATTATTTTTGGAAGTTTATACTGCATTTTCAGATGAGGAGCTGCCGGCTGCCGAGGCAATCCGCGCGATCATCTACAGTTTTATCAGAGATTACTGTGATGACATGATGGACTACAGAGTGCGTGAGATGGTAGATCCCAGCCTGAATTTTGCTGCTGAGATCATTATGAAATCTGACCTTACGGACCTGAGATATCTTTATCTGTTCGGAGAGTATATTTCTGAAAATGAGAAGCGAACGGCAGAGTTTCTGAATACGCTGCCGCAGCAGGAAATTGATCAGATGGCGCGGACATTTACAGAGGGGTACCGGATCGGTTTCGTAAACAGCGGAATTGATCTTTCTAAAAAGAAGACGGTAAACATTCGGTATTGCCTGGGATTTGAGCGTATGGTCCGTGCGGCGATCCTTCAGTTTTCGGAGATGGGGTTAAAGCCTGTGATCTACAGGAGTGCAGTACACCTTATTAATAAAAGGCAGCATCTGCGCATTGGTTATTACGGAGGAATTCCGAATCAGCAGTATGAATATGATCATAGAAATGATGCAGCCCTTTATCTGACCGATGAAATGGTGCAGAAGAAGCTGCGGGCGCTTCAGAGTTCTTTTGAGGCCAATAAGAAGCTGGCGAATACGCATGCCGGTCCTGCGGTCATAGAAGTCTTCGGAGAAGAGCCGTTTTCACCGGTAAGTAAGGAAAGCTGCTATACACTCACCGAGAAGCAGCAGAACCTGAAAGTGCGTTTTGATATGGAGTCGGCGCAGATTACAAACCGTTACATTATAGGTGAAGAACGCAGTTTTACTATCATTGCCTACCCGGTTCCTGAAATCGGCAAAGATTACGAGGAGATTTTCAGGGAGACAGTAAAGATCAATACGCTGGATTATAAGCAGTACCAGCGGATTCAGCAGACCCTGATCGATGCACTGGATGCAGGAAGCTTTGTGCATATCAGGGGAAGAAATGGGAACAGGACCAATCTTACTGTCCAGCTGTACCGGCTTGCCGATCCCGCAAAGCAGACCATTTTTGAGAATTGTGTAGCGGATGTAAATATACCGGTTGGAGAGGTATTCACATCTCCTGTGCTTGAGGGAACCAATGGCCTGCTTCACGTAACCCGTGTGTTCCTGAATGGACTGGAGTACAGGGATCTGTGGTTTGTATTTAAGGATGGCATGATTGAGGATTATGGCTGCGGAAATTTTGACAATGAAGAGGCCGGCAGGACACTGATCCGCGAGAATATACTGTATCAGCACAAAAGTCTGCCAATGGGAGAATTTGCGATCGGTACCAATACTACGGCATATGTTATGGCGGAGAAATACGGCATTGCGGATAAACTGCCGATATTGATCGCGGAGAAGATGGGACCGCATTTTGCTGTAGGTGATACGTGTTACAGCTGGTCAGAGGATACGCCGGTATATAATCCGGACGGCAAAGAGATCGCTGCCCGGGATAACGAAGTCTCCAGCAAACGGAAGGAGAATCCGGGGGATGCGTATTTCGGGTGTCACACAGACATCACAATACCGTACGAAGAACTGGAATTCATACACATAATGTCAGAAGGAAAGGCACCGGTTCCGGTAATTGAGAACGGGCGTTTTACCCTGCCGGGGACCACGGAACTGAACCTTCCGTTTTTAGCGGTTGACAACCATTAAACGGGTCTAGTAGAATATTAAATAAACAGCGTCTATGCAAAGGAAAAGGAGAACAAAATGGCTAGAGTAGGAATTGTAATGGGAAGTGACTCAGATATGCCGATCATGGCGAAAGCAGCAGATATGCTGGAGAAATTTGGGATTGATTATGAAATGACGATTATTTCTGCGCACAGAGAACCGGATGTGTTTTTTGAATATGCGAAAACTGCAGAAGAAAAAGGTTTTAAGGTGATCATCGCGGGGGCAGGTATGGCAGCTCATCTCCCGGGGATGTGTGCGGCTATTTTCCCGATGCCGGTTATCGGTATCCCGATGCATACGACCTCTCTCGGCGGAAGAGATTCTCTGTATTCGATCGTACAGATGCCGTCCGGGATTCCGGTGGCAACGGTAGCGATAGGCGGCGGAGCAAATGCCGGAATCCTTGCTGCAAAGATTCTTGGAACATCTGATCCGGAACTGCTTGCAAAAGTGAAAGCGTACTCTGCTGAACTGAAAGATCAGGTTGTGGCAAAAGATGCGAAACTGCAGGAAGTGGGATATAAGAATTACACCAAATAAAGTCTGACCAGACGGACATGTCTGCTGGCGCAGACCACAATAAATGAAAGTCGGTTGCTCCGCGCTGTGCGCTCCCGCAACTGCCGCCGGCATCTGTAATCCGGGCAGCAGCCCTGCTTACTCATACCGGCTTGCCCGGCCAATATCCATGACATTGCGTGTGCAGGCACACGTCGGCTATGGCTGTTGTCCGGGACTTTCACAGTAAATGAGAAAAGGACGGTAAACAAATGATGGATTATAAAAAAGCGGGTGTGGACATTGAAGCCGGATATAAATCTGTAGAGCTCATGAAAGAACATATAAAGAAAACGATGCGCCCGGAAGTACTGACAAATATTGGAGGGTTTTCCGGTGCTTTTTCCATGAGTGCGTTCAAAAATATGGAAAAACCAACTCTTGTGTCCGGGACAGACGGTGTCGGAACAAAACTGAAACTGGCGTTTGTGATGGACAGACATGATACGGTTGGAATAGACTGCGTTGCGATGTGTGTGAATGACATTGCGTGTGCCGGCGGTGAACCGCTGTTCTTCCTGGATTATATTGCATGCGGGAAGAATGTTCCTGAGAAAATTGCCCAGATCGTCAAAGGAGTTGCCAGCGGATGTGAACAGTCTGAGGCAGCACTGATCGGAGGGGAGACTGCAGAGATGCCGGGATTTTATCCGGAAGACGAATATGATCTTGCGGGATTTGCAGTGGGCGTCGTAGATGAAAAGGATCTTATTACAGGAAAAGAACTGAAAGCAGGCGATGTTCTGATTGGAATGGCATCTTCCGGGGTACACAGCAATGGTTTCTCACTGGTCAGAAAAGTTTTCGAAATTACGAAGGAGTCTCTGGAAACCTATCATGAAGAGCTTGGTAAAACTCTGGGAGAGGCTCTTCTTGCCCCGACCAAGATTTATGTAAAGGCACTCAAGGAAATCAAGAAAGCCGGAGTGAGAATAAAAGCGTGTAGCCACATTACAGGCGGCGGATTTTATGAGAATGTTCCGCGTATGCTGAAAGATGATGTATGTGCGGTTATCGAAAAAGACAGTTATCCTGTTCCTCCAATCTTCAAAATGCTGGCAGACAAAGGCCAGATCGAGGAGAAGATGATGTATAACACCTACAATATGGGGATTGGCATGATCGTGGCAGTTGATCCTGCAGATGTTGCTAAGGCGATGGAAGCAATGAGAGCTGCAGGGGAAGAGCCGTATCAGATCGGACGGATTGAACCCGGGGAAAAAGGAGTGTCATTATGCTGAGATTAGCAGTTCTGGTATCCGGAGGGGGTACCAATCTGCAGGCCATTATCGATGGGATCGCTAATGAGACGATCACCAATACAGAAATTGAAGCTGTGATCAGCAACAACGCGGACGCCTATGCGCTTGAGAGGGCAAGGCAGCACGGAATCCGCGCAATCTGTGTTTCACCAAAAGATTATGATTCAAGGGAAGCGTTTCATGATGCACTGCTTCAGACCTTGCAGAAGCAAAATGCCGACCTGATCGTACTTGCGGGCTGCCTGATAGTGATACCACAGAGCATCGTGCGCGCGTTTCCGAACAAAATCATTAATATTCATCCGGCGCTGATTCCGTCATTCTGCGGTACAGGGTATTATGGGCTTAAGGTTCATGAGGGTGTGCTTGCACGCGGAGTTAAGGTGACGGGTGCCACGGTACATTTTGTAGATGAAGGTACAGATACAGGACCCATCATTCTTCAGAAGGCTGTTGAAGTGCGAGACGGCGATACGCCGGAAGTTCTGCAGAGACGTGTGATGGAAGAAGCTGAATGGATGATCATGCCCAGGGCCATTGACCTGATTGCAAATGATAAGCTGGAAATCAAAAATGGAATTGTTCGCATGAAAGCTGCAGCGGGTACTGTAGAGGAAAGTATGAAGGAGACGGATAGATGAAGGTTCTTATAATTGGAAGCGGCGGAAGAGAACATGCGATTGCATGGAAGGTGTCGATGAGTCCCGGCGTGGATAAAATTTACTGTGCTCCGGGCAATGCCGGCATTGAAGAGTATGCGAGCTGTGTGGATATCGGAGCTATGGAATTTGAGAAACTGGCAGCATTTGCAAAAGAAGAGGAGATAGACCTTACGATTGTTGGAATGGATGATCCGCTTGTGGGCGGTATTGTAGATGTATTTGAAGCAGAAGGTCTGCGTGTGTTCGGACCGAGAAAGAATGCAGCGGTCCTGGAAGGTTCCAAGGCTTTTTCGAAAGATCTGATGAAGAAATATAATATACCGACAGCAGCGTATGAGAATTTTGAGGATCCCGAACAGGCACTGGCCTATCTGGAAACGGCAAAATTCCCGATCGTCCTGAAGGCAGACGGACTGGCACTCGGCAAAGGTGTGCTGATCTGTAATACACTTCAGGAGGCCAGGGACGGCGTGAAATCCATCATGCTGGACAAAAAGTTCGGTACTGCCGGAAATACTATGGTCATTGAAGAATTTATGACCGGGCGTGAGGTTTCGGTTCTTTCTTTTGTCGATGGAAAGACGATCAGGACGATGACATCCGCACAGGATCACAAACGTGCAAAAGACGGTGACCAGGGTCTTAATACCGGTGGAATGGGTACATTTTCTCCAAGTCCTTTCTACACGGATGAAGTGGATGAATTTTGTAATAAATATATTTACCAGGCAACGGTTGATGCGATGGCTTCGGAAGGAAGAGAATTTAAGGGAATCATTTTCTTTGGGCTGATGCTGACTGAGGAGGGACCGAAGGTTCTGGAATACAACGCTCGTTTTGGCGACCCGGAAGCTCAGGTTGTACTTCCGCGTATGAAAAATGATATCATTGAGGTTGTGGAGGCGTGTGTTGACGGTACTCTGGATCAGGTTGACCTGCAGTTTGAAGACAATGCAGCCGTCTGTGTTGTGCTGGCATCTGAGGGATATCCCGTTGCTTATGAAAAGGGATTTGTGATCAGCGGACTGGAAAGGTTTAAAGACAAAGAAGGCTATTACGTATTCCATGCCGGAACAAAGAGGACCAAGAAGGGCATTGTGACGAACGGGGGAAGGGTACTCGGGGTCACAGCGAAGGGAAAAGATCTGAAAGATGCCCGTGCGAATGCTTATGAAGCCATAAAACTTGTGGAATTTGAAAATAAATATTACCGCAATGATATCGGAAAGGCGATTGACGAGGCGTAATGTACGTTCGGTGCAAACTCGCACCAATTTGCCGGAAGGCGAATTAAATATAATAAAACTGCCGCACAGGCAGAAGGGACTACGAAGATGATATACAACAATGTATTAGAAGCGATCGGGCATACTCCGATGATCAGGCTGAACCACATGAACAGCCCTGAAAATGCAGAGGTTCTGGTAAAATTTGAGGGACTGAATGTGGGAGGATCTATCAAAACCCGTACGGCTTTCAACATGATTGAAGAGGCAGAAAAGCAGGGACTTCTGACAAAGGATACCATTATTGTGGAACCGACAAGCGGAAACCAGGGCATTGGACTTTCTCTGATCGGTGCAGTAAAGGGGTATCGGACGATCATCATCATGCCGGATTCTGTCAGCGAAGAGCGCAGGAAGCTGGTTCAGCATTACGGAGCCGAGGTAAAACTGGTCCATGATGCTGGGAATATTGGAGAATGTATCGACGAATGCCTTCAGACAGCGCTTAACATGGCGAAGGAAGATCCGAATGTATTCGTGCCGCAGCAGTTTGAGAATCCGGCAAATCCTATGGTGCACCGCCATCATACGGGGCTGGAGATACTGGAACAGGTTGCCGGGCCGATACACGGGTTCTGTTCAGGGATTGGAACCGGAGGGACGATAACCGGCATCGGAGAAGTTCTGAAGGCGTTGAACCCGAATATTACGATATGGGCAGTAGAGCCTGAGAATGCCGCAATACTGGCAGGAGGAACGATCGGAACACATCTGCAGATGGGAATTGGTGACGGACTGATACCTGCAATCCTCAATCAGCAGATTTATGATGATATATATGTCGTTACAGATGAAGAAGCGATTCAGACAGCAAAAGACCTTGCCAGAAAAGAAGGACTAATGTGTGGGATTTCCAGCGGTACAAATGTTGCAGCAGCGCTGAAACTTGCAAAAAAACTGGGGAAAGGGAAAACGGTTGTAACGGTACTGCCGGATACGGCTGAACGGTATTTTTCCACGCCTCTGTTTGAAAATGAATAAGAGTACAGATACAATGGGGATAGCGTCAATAAACACTCGGCGATACCCCCATTTTGTTGATTGACAGGAAATTGTGCCGGGACGTAATCTTACTTGCCCAGCTTTTGGGACTTGAAATTTAGTGGCAATTGTTATATTATTTCTATAACAAAAGCTGACAAGTGTAATGTATAGGAGAGAAAGAAAGCAGGGTGATACGATGCTTATAGAGATGATCCATATTGATTTTAGCAGTGAAGAAGCCATTTATATGCAGCTACGGAATCAGATTATCCTGGGGATTGCAACATCGAGGATACACGAGGGAGAGACACTTCCGTCCGTCCGGCAGCTGGCAGATGGAATCGGAATCAATATGCACACGGTAAATAAAGCTTATACTGTCCTAAAGCAGGAAGGATTTGTGAGTATAGACAGAAGAAAGGGTGCGGTTGTCAGTATCGATACAGACAAGATCATAGCACTGGAGGAACTGAAAGATGAGCTTATAGTTGCACTGGCAAAGGGCTGGTGTAAAAATATATCAAAAGAAGAAGTGCATGCATTGATTGATGAGATATTTGAAGAATATAAATAAGCAGGAGGGCCTACATGAGAGAACAGTATACGGAACAGGCGCACAGCGCACTGCAGTGTGCGCGCAAAGCATCACGTGAGTGTCAGCAGAATTATATCGGGACAGAGCACCTGCTGCTTGGATTGGTGATGGAGAAAGAAGGAACAGCCGGCAGAGTACTTGCTGATATGGGAGTGGAAGAAAAGAACCTCAGAGGTTATATTGAGCGGTTTATCTCCACACCGGGAAGTGTAATGCTGGATTCCTCTGTGGAATATTCAAAACGCGCAGAACAGGTTCTGGAAGGAGCCGGCCGGGAGGCGGTATCTTTCCAGTCAGAAAAGACCGGAACGGAGCACATTTTAATCTCGATGATAAAGGAAACAGATTGTGTCGCTACACGGCTGCTCCATACCATGGGAATCAGCATTCAGAAACTGTATATGGAACTATTGATCGCGATGGGAGAAAATCCTGCGCAGATCAAAGAGGAGATGGCTAATGCTAAATCTTCCAGAGAAGGCCAGGCGGCGGTGACGCCGACACTGGATCAGTACAGCAGGGATCTGACGGAGATGGCACGCCGCAGGGAACTGGATCCGGTTGTGGGACGTCAGCACGAGATGGACCGGGTGATTCAGATTTTGAGCAGGCGGACAAAGAATAACCCCTGCCTGATCGGGGAACCGGGAGTGGGCAAGACAGCGATAGCAGAAGGTCTTGCGCAGAGAGTTGTAGACGGCGATGTGCCGGAGGCGATGCTGAACAAGCGTGTTGTTGTACTGGATTTATCCGGTATGGTAGCAGGATCAAAATATCGCGGTGAGTTTGAGGAGCGTATAAAAAATGTGGTGAAAGAAGTAGCCGGAAACCGGGATATTCTGCTGTTTATTGATGAACTTCATACGATCATCGGTGCCGGTGGGGCGGAAGGTGCGCTGGATGCATCGAACATCCTGAAACCGTCTCTGTCACGCGGTGAGATTCAGATGATAGGTGCTACCACGATAGAGGAATATAGAAAGTATATTGAAAAAGACGCGGCTTTGGAAAGAAGGTTCCAGCCGGTCATGGTTGAAGAACCGACAGCGGAGGAGACACTGGAGATTCTGAAAGGACTTCGCCCATATTATGAAGCACATCACGGAGTGGAAATCTCGGATGAGGCGCTGGAGGCGGCTGTCAGTATGTCAGTGCGCTATATTAATGACCGGTTTCTGCCGGATAAAGCGATAGATCTCATAGACGAGGCCGCTTCGAAGGTACAGCTGGCGGGATTTGGAACATCTAAAAAGAGTGCAGACGCTGACAGGCGGCTGGATGAGATACAGATGAAGAAAGAAGAGGCAGTGAAGCAGGGAGATTTTGAGCTTGCAAAAGAACTGCAGAAAGTACAGGCGGCGCTGGAGAAGAAGAAAAAAGCAGCGGAAGGACGTCTTAGAAAAAATATGAAAAGTAAACCGCAGCAGGTTTGTGCGGAGTCTGTTGCAGATATTGTATCGGGGTGGACTAAAATACCGGTTCAGCAGCTGCAGGAGGAGGAGACAAAAAGGCTTGCAAAGCTTGAAACGATTCTCCACAAACGTGTGATCGGACAGGAGGAGGCGGTGTCTGCAGTGGCTAAGGCTATTAAAAGGGGCAGAGTCGGCCTGAAGGATCCGAACAGGCCAATCGGATCCTTCCTGTTTCTGGGACCTACAGGAGTCGGTAAGACCGAACTCTCCAAAGCACTTGCGGAGGCGGTTTTTGGCAGTGAGCAGGCAATGATACGTGTGGATATGTCTGAGTACATGGAAAAACACAGTGTATCAAAGCTGATCGGCTCTCCTCCAGGCTACGTCGGATACGAAGAGGGAGGGCAGCTGAGTGAAAAAGTACGCAGGAATCCATACAGCGTGATTCTGTTTGATGAGATCGAAAAAGCCCATCCAGATGTCTTTAACATTCTGCTGCAGGTTCTGGATGATGGGCACATTACGGATGCACAGGGACGTAAAGTGGACTTTAAACAGACTTGTATCATCATGACATCAAACGCCGGAGCACAGGCGATCATGGAACCAAAGAAACTCGGTTTTACGTCGGGTGATGACGAGAAGAAAGATTATGAATATATGAAGAGTGGTGTTATGGAAGAAGTGCGCCGGATGTTCAAGCCGGAATTCCTGAATCGAATTGACGAGATTATTGTATTCCACGCGCTGAACAGGGAGCACATAAAGAGAATCGTCAGCATTCTGCTGAAAAATCTTCAGGAACGCTGTCAGATACAGATGAATATCACGCTGAAAGTTCGTTCGTCTGTCAAAGATTATCTTGCGGAGGAGGGATTTGACAGTAAGTACGGAGCCAGACCGCTGAAGCGGGCGATTCAGAATAAAATAGAGGATACGATGGCGGAGGAGATATTGAACGGGCGTATCAAAGCCGGAGATACGGTAAGCGTAGGCGTACAGAAAAAAGAAATTAAATTTTATGTTACTGACTAGCATAAACAGGCCTTTTATTATATAATGAAAGGGGATAAAAAGAGAACAATCAGATGAAATATTCCTAAAAAGACACTACAGACTAGATTCCAGGAGGACATATTATGTCAACAATTAAAGAATTAATTCGCGCAGAGGAAAACGGTACGATCAGTTTCGGTAATTATGAACTGGATACGAAATCAAAGGTTTCCGATTTTGAGTGTAATGGAGATGTATATAAGGTAAAAACCTTTTCAGAAATTACGAAAATGGAAAGAAACGGGATATTCGTATATGAGTCAGTTCCGGGAACGACAGTGACGAATCTGATGTTGCAGGAAAACGGCATGGAGTTTTTTGTGGAAGGGGCGGAAGACGCACAGATCACGGTTGAGATGGAGGCTGATACGGAATATGGTATCATTCTGGACGGCAAAGAAATCGACCGGATTAAGACGAACCTTGGCGGAAAACTTTCCTTCAGTGTGGAACTTGCAGAGGTTGACAGAGTATCGGTGAAGATTGAAAAGGTATGATCAATAAATAAAAGAGGGTTACGGGGCTGTTGTGAATGCAACAGCCCTTTTTGGAGCGATATGGAAACGGAGAGGAAAGGGTATGGCGAAAGCGAGAAAGACAATATTTTTCTGTCAAAACTGTGGATATGAATCCGCGAAATGGATGGGACAGTGTCCCGGGTGCAGGGAGTGGAATACATTAGTGGAAGAACCGGTGGCGGAACGGACCTCCGGAAAAACGGCTGGCAGAAGGAATCATGTGGAGCCGGTACAGCTGTCACGGATTCAGACAGAAACGGAAGAACGCCTTCACACTAAAATCGGAGAGCTGGACAGGGTTCTCGGAGGAGGAATCGTACAGGGCTCGATGACGCTTGTGGGCGGAGACCCGGGAATCGGCAAGTCAACACTGCTCCTTCAGGTATGCAGGCAGATTGCTGAACAGCAAAAGAAAGTATTGTACATTTCGGGTGAGGAGTCTCTGGCACAGATTAAACTGCGTGCACAGAGAATCGGCAGCTTTAATGAATATATGCTTCTGCTGTGTGAGACAAACCTGACGGATATCAGGAGCACTGTGGAACAGCAGAAACCGGATGTACTGATTATTGACTCCATTCAGACAATGTACGATGAGGAGGTGAGTTCAGCTCCGGGCAGTGTTTCACAGGTTCGTGAATCGACGGCTGCACTGATGCAGATCGCGAAAGGGATGGGTGTTTCTGTTTTTATCGTCGGGCATGTGACGAAGGATGGAAATGTGGCTGGTCCGAGGGTGCTGGAACATATGGTTGATACTGTCTTATATTTTGAAGGTGACCGCCACGCTTCCTACCGTATTTTGCGCAGTGTGAAAAACCGTTTTGGTTCAACGAATGAAATCGGAGTATTTGAGATGTGTTCGACAGGTCTCGCAGAGGTGAAAAATCCTTCGGAGTTCATGCTGAACGGGAAACCTGAGGGAGCATCGGGGTCTGTAGTAGCATGTTCCATGGAGGGGACCAGACCGATACTGATTGAAGTTCAGGCACTGGTTTGCAGGAGTAATTTTGGAATACCAAGAAGGACAGCTGCGGGAACGGATTTTAACCGCGTGAACCTTTTGATGGCTGTTCTGGAAAAGCGGGGCGGCATGAACCTTTCTGACAGTGATGCATATGTCAATATAGCCGGAGGGATCAAGATGACAGAGCCGGCGATCGATCTTGGAATTCTTCTTGCGATTGCTTCGAGTTATCGTGACATTGTGATTCCGGAAAGCGTAGTTGCTTTTGGTGAGGTAGGACTGAGTGGGGAAGTCCGCGCTGTCAGCATGGCGCCACAGAGAGTACAGGAGGCTAAAAAACTTGGATTTGAGACGGTAATCCTGCCCAAAGTGTGCAGGGCGGCAGTGAAAGAAGTATCAGGGTTACGCCTGATCTTTGTGGAGAATATAAAAGATGCAATATCTGCCATAAAATAAACTTGACTAAAAAGGTTAAGAATGGTAAAATACAAACATCAGCTGACTAGCAGTTATTTTTTGAATTGAAAGTGGACAAAAAAAGTTAAGAAACAGGAGGAATTAAAATGAATCAGTGCTTTGGATGTAATACTTGTAAAAGCGCAGATAAACCGTTAGAGGAATTTATCCGCAGCTTGCCAATGGAAACCTCTCATCACCGTGTGGATACACAGAAAACAAAATGTAATTTTGGGCTTCAGGGTGTCTGTTGCCGTCTGTGTTCCAATGGTCCGTGCCGCATCACACCGAAATCACCGCGGGGAATCTGCGGAGCAAATGCTGATACGATCGTGACAAGGAATTTTCTCAGGGCCGTCGCAGCAGGATCAGGGTGTTATATCCATGTGATTGAAAATACAGCATTGAATTTGAAAAAGACTGCACAGGCGAAGGGTGAATTAAAGGGGTTACATGCACTGAACCGGCTCTGTGAACTGTTCGGAATAACAGGAAATGACAATTATGAGAAAGCACAGGCAGTTGCGGATGCTGTTCTGACAGATCTCTATAAACCGGAATATGAGAAGATGGAACTCGTTGAAAAGGTTGCATATAAGCCGCGTGTTGAGCGCTGGAAAGAGCTTGGCATCATGCCTGGAGGAGCAAAATCTGAGGTGTTCCATGGCGTGGTGAAGACTTCAACTAACCTGAATTCCGACCCGGTTGACATGCTGGTTGATTGTCTGAAGCTTGGGATATCCACAGGTATCTATGGACTTACCCTGACAAACCTTCTGAACGATGTGCTGCTTGGTGAACCGGAGCTGCGTATGGCGCCCGTTGGACTGCGTGTGATTGATCCGGATTATATCAATATTATGATCACGGGGCATCAGCATACAATGTTCGTGGATCTGCAGGAACGTCTGACGAGCAAAGAAGCCGTTGCAAAAGCGCAGGCTGCCGGTGCGAAAGGATTTAAGCTGGTTGGATGTACCTGTGTGGGTCAGGATCTGCAGCTTCGCGGGAGTCATTATACAGAAGTGTTTGACGGTCATGCAGGAAATAATTATACGAGCGAAGCGGTATTGGCAACTGGAGCGATCGATGCGGTGTTGTCTGAATTTAACTGTACACTTCCAGGCATCGAGCCAATTTGCGAAGAACTGAAGATCAAACAGATCTGCCTGGATGACGTGGCGAAAAAGGCGAATGCAGAATACATACCGTTTGATTTTGAAAACAGAGAGAACTTAAGTGACACGATCATTGATAAGATTGTGGATGCGTACAAAGAGCGTCGGGCAGGCGTGAAACTTGATCTGATGAAAGATCATGGAAATGATCATTCTCTTACCGGTGTTAGTGAGGGTTCACTGAAAGGATTTCTGGGAGGAACCTGGAAACCTTTGATCGATCTGATTGTATCGGGCGATATCAAAGGGATCGCAGGCGTTGTGGGATGCTCGAATCTGACAGCCGGTGGTCATGATGTACTGAGCGTGGAGCTCACGAAAGAATTGATTGCAAAAGACATTATTGTCCTGACAGCAGGATGTTCATCGGGGGGGATCGAGAACTGTGGCCTGATGACACCGGAAGCAGCCGAACTTGCAGGACCGAAACTGAGAGCAGTCTGTAAGAAACTCGGGATTCCCCCGGTTCTCAATTTCGGCCCATGTCTGGCAATTGGTCGTCTGGAGATCGTTGCAACTGAGATCGCAGCTGAACTCGGTGTAGATCTTCCACAGCTTCCGCTTGTGCTCTCGGCACCACAGTGGCTGGAAGAACAGGCACTGGCAGACGGCTCATTCGGTCTTGCGCTCGGCCTGCCGCTCCATTTGGGACTTCCTCCGTTTGTCACCGGAAGTGAAGTGGCGGTTAAGGTTTTGACAGAGGATATGAAGCAGCTGACCGGCGGACAGGTGATCATCAATTCTGATGCGGCACAGAGTGCAGAGATTCTCGACGAGATTATTCAGGAGAGACGTACCGCCCTGAATATTTAGGAGGGGATGGTTATGAGAAGAATTTTTATTGATGCGGATAAGTGTGATGGATGTCTCAATTGTACGACTGCATGCATGCAGGCACATCGAAAAGACTCCGGAACGGTTTATGACCTGAAACTTACAGATGTGGAAAATGAATCACGCAATCATGTTGTGATGGAGGCGGTCGGTAGATATCAACCTATCTTCTGCCGGCACTGTGATCAGCCGGAATGCGTAATGTCATGTATGAGCGGTGCACTTTCTAAAAATCCGAAGAGCGGCTACGTTCAATATGATGAGCAAAAGTGTGGCTCCTGTTTTATGTGTGTTATGAATTGTCCGTATGGGGTACTGAAGCCGGATACAAAAACGAAATCCAGGATTTTGAAGTGTGATTTTTGTGCAGATCACGGGGAAGAACCAAGCTGCGTAAAAGCCTGTCCGACACAGGCAATCTATGTCAGGGAGGTGAAAGAATGAGATATGTTATTATCGGAGCAGGGGCTGCAGGAATGACGGCGGCCAGGACAATACGGGAATGTGAACCGAATGGGGAGATCGTCGTGATCTCAGAGGATGAACATGTACATTCAAGATGTATGCTGCACAAGTATCTGAGTCATGAACGTGATGAAGATACATTGAACTTTATGCCCGCGGATTTTTTTGACAGCCAGGATATTACATGGGTAAAGGGATGCAGCGTGGAGAAAATCGTACCGGAAAGCAAGACACTTTATCTTAACAATGGAGGCCAGGTATCCTATGACCGTCTGTTGATTGCTACAGGGGCAAAGAGTTTTATTCCGCCTGTTGGGGACTTCCGCAATGCTACCAATGTCTTTGGACTCAGGGATTTAAAAGATGCACAGGACATTGACAACTGCGCCAGAGGAGCAAAAGAAATTCTGATCGTTGGTTCCGGACTTGTAGGGATGGATGCGGCCTATGCATTTTTAGAACAGGGAATAAAGGTGAATGTGGTAGAGATGGCAGATCGAATTTTGCCGCTCCAACTGGACGAGACCGCCGGAAAGGCTTATCGTGAACTGTTTGAGTCAGCAGGGTGCCGTTTTATTCTGGGCAGAAGGGCGTCAGAGACGAAGATGGATGAAAACTGCCGTATTACCAGTGTCCTGCTGGATGATGGAACGGAAATATGCTGTGATCTGGTAATCGTAGCAGCTGGCGTCCGTGCGGCGGTCAGATTTCTTACGGACAGTGGGATTCAGGTGGAAAGAGCGGTAACAGTCGACGGATGTCTGAAAACCTCGTGCAGTGATATTTATGCAGCAGGCGATGTGGCAGGCCTTTCCGGAATCTGGCCAAATGCCATGAAGCAGGGACAGACGGCGGCGTATAACATGTGTGGTAAGACGACGTATTATGTTGACCGGTATGCGATGAAAAATACGATGAATTTCTTCGGACTGGTCACGTTGTCGATCGGCAATGGCATTGCTGAGGACGGTGATGAGATTTTGGTCAGTGAGGACAGCAAGGGATATAAGAAAGCCATTGTCCGTGACGGCAGACTGAAAAGCATTTTGCTGCAGGGGAATATTGACTATTCGGGTATTTATCAGTATTTGATTAAAAATGAGGTTTTACTTCCTGAAGGGAAAGATGTTTTTCAGCTTGACTTTGCAGATTTTTATGGTGTTATGGAAGACGGGCAATATATTTATGCATCCTGACGACAAGAGTCTGTTTCAAGTTGGACCTGTTGACAAATCCGTAATTTAGGAACGAAAATAGCATCATTTAGGACAGAGACAAAAGGCTGGCAGAATCCAGTGCTTTCACGCTGCTTTTACCAGCCTTTTCATATCCACCGTCTAAAGCAATCTTCTGATAGTTACAAGGCTGGATTTTCAGATGGTTTAAGATGATATCACTTTCTCTTCTTTTCTGTGCCTCTGGTTCTACATAGCCAGGCATGGAGACAAGCTCCATATCAAGCTCCTGCATATTATCCTTCTGTGGAATGTTCAATCACTTGGAGCGTCTCATTCTGTATCCGTCTATCTCAAATGGTTTAGTCTTTGACTGGTTTTTGGTAACTCTCTAAAATACCTGACCTGACTTATCCCGTTTTCCGTTTTTCATCTTAGGCGTTTCGATATAATAGCCTTGTTCCCTGCTCTTTAATATCTGATGATTGATATTGACGACTTCATACCTGAAATCAACGTCCTAATAAAGTAAGCAAGGTATGTGAATGAAAACGGGAGATACACAGTTGTTCAATCGTGGTAAATTCGTTGTAAAATGAATGATTTTTGCAACTTCAAATTCCTTGAAAAAATTGTGTTTATGCGGATAATCTTAAATTATATACGAAATTTATTCCTAAATAAAAGAGCAACTTCGACTGCATTGTGAGACGTTTTTGCTCTTTTGTCAGTTGGTTTGTGTTTTGGCTATCGGAAGAAAGATCCAGGCATTATCCTTGCGCTTTCCAGGAAATCGTGAGATGATAGACGCAAAAGAAAAGGAGATTGATGCATGGGAAAACGAGCAAGAACCGTGATGCTGACTTTAATGCTCACTTTTACTGCGGCAGTAACTGCAGGGATTCCAGTGCAGGGTGCAGGCTGGCAGCAGAATGATGCAGGATGGTGGTATCAAAATGTGAACAGCGGATGGCCGGTCAATGAATGGAGAGAAGTCGATAATAAATGGTATTATTTTAACGGCGAAGGTTATCGTGTGTCAGGCTGGCAGCAGATAGATGGCGGCTGGTATTATTTTGGAAAAGATAATGACGGCAGTTTAAAAGCCAATACCTGGGTGGATGGCTACTATGTGGGGTCTGATGGGAGGATGCTTACAGCAACCTGGGCTGGAAAGGCTTGGGTTGATGAAACGGGAAAAAAAGACGTATCCGTTAAATATAGTAAGAAGAATCCGATAAATTCTATTACCCTCTCGAAAACAGAGCTGGTATTGCTCAAAGACAGCACTGCGAATCTGTATGTCACCTGTAGCCCTGCTGATACGACGGACTCTAAACTTATCGGCTGGAAGAGTTCTGACCCTGCCGTTGTAACAGTGTCTAAGGGGAAAGTAATGGCACATGCAGAGGGGACAGCGGTGATCACAGCCCGTGTCGGCCAGAATATAGAACAGTGCAGTGTGACTGTGTATGACCAGCCAGTATGCCAGAGTGCGCTCTCTTTGCTTGGGGGACAGTATATCTGGGGAGGCAACGGACCGGAGGATGGTGGTGTGGACTGTTCCGGGCTTCTGATGTATGCTTATACCCAAAATGGCTATGACTTTGGGGCAGATCTAAGTGCGGATAAGTTTGCAGCCTATGGACAGGAGATCAGCAGAGAGGAGCTTAGGCCGGGTGACGCTATCTGCTGTGTTTATGGTAATGGGAAGTATCAGCATATTCTGCTGTATCTTGGAAATGATATGGTGGTTGCCTCAGAGTGCGGGGGCCCGACAGTGTGTACAGCAAAACTTGAATGTAATCAGCACGAAAGAGGTACCGTGTGTAACTGCGGGGTTGTAAAACGTGCACTGAATGAAAGTGATTTACTTGATGCAAAGTTTGTCCGGATGAGCAGCTATGCACTATGATAAATACTGCGGGCTGACAGGGAAATGGTCTTTGTCGGCCCGCGGTTTTTGCTGCACATATCCGGTAAAGTTACTGCAATTCCGGTGAACGTATTCACAGAGCAAATTGTGCTAAAATAAATAAATTGTTGATGAATTTTTGAAAATTAAAAAATTTTGAAAAAAATGGAAAAAAGAGTTGACTTATGGGGGGACCCGTGCTATTCTAATATAGCTGTCGCTGATACAGACAAGCACAGCAAACAACGAACTTTGATAACTGAACAGTAAAACACATCCTTGAAAATTCTAAAAAAAGAATTTCATTAAATTGACGAAAAGTCAAAACCAACAGTAAAAGGGATAAGATAGCCAAGAGTTATCTTGAACTGGAACGAACACTTAATTTGAGAGTTTGATCCTGGCTCAGGATGAACGCTGGCGGCGTGCTTAACACATGCAAGTCGAACGAAGCACATAAAACGGACATCTTCGGAAAGAAGTATTATGTGACTGAGTGGCGGACGGGTGAGTAACGCGTGGGTAACCTGCCGTATACAGGGGGATAACAGTTAGAAATGACTGCTAATACCGCATAAGCGCACAGAGTCGCATGACTCGGTGTGAAAAACTCCGGTGGTATACGATGGACCCGCGTCTGATTAGGTAGTTGGTGGGGTAACGGCCCACCAAGCCCGCGATCAGTAGCCGACCTGAGAGGGTGACCGGCCACATTGGGACTGAGACACGGCCCAAACTCCTACGGGAGGCAGCAGTGGGGAATATTGCACAATGGGGGAAACCCTGATGCAGCGACGCCGCGTGAGCGAAGAAGTATTTCGGTATGTAAAGCTCTATCAGCAGGGAAGAAAATGACGGTACCTGACTAAGAAGCCCCGGCTAACTACGTGCCAGCAGCCGCGGTAATACGTAGGGGGCAAGCGTTATCCGGATTTACTGGGTGTAAAGGGAGCGTAGACGGCATAGTAAGTCTGATGTGAAAGGCGGGGGCTCAACCCCTGGACTGCATTGGAAACTATTAAGCTGGAGTGTCGGAGAGGTAAGTGGAATTCCTAGTGTAGCGGTGAAATGCGTAGATATTAGGAGGAACACCAGTGGCGAAGGCGGCTTACTGGACGATCACTGACGTTGAGGCTCGAAAGCGTGGGGAGCAAACAGGATTAGATACCCTGGTAGTCCACGCCGTAAACGATGTATACTAGGTGTCGGGGGGCAAAGCCCTTCGGTGCCGCAGCAAACGCAATAAGTATACCACCTGGGGAGTACGTTCGCAAGAATGAAACTCAAAGGAATTGACGGGGACCCGCACAAGCGGTGGAGCATGTGGTTTAATTCGAAGCAACGCGAAGAACCTTACCAAGTCTTGACATCTAACTGACCGGTCCGTAACGGGGCCTTCCCTACGGGGCAGTTAAGACAGGTGGTGCATGGTTGTCGTCAGCTCGTGTCGTGAGATGTTGGGTTAAGTCCCGCAACGAGCGCAACCCTTATCCTTAGTAGCCAGCAAGTGAAGTTGGGCACTCTAGGGAGACTGCCAGGGATAACCTGGAGGAAGGTGGGGATGACGTCAAATCATCATGCCCCTTATGATTTGGGCTACACACGTGCTACAATGGCGTAAACAAAGGGAAGCGATCACGCGAGTGTCAGCAAATCCCAAAAATAACGTCTCAGTTCGGATTGTAGTCTGCAACTCGACTACATGAAGCTGGAATCGCTAGTAATCGCGAATCAGAATGTCGCGGTGAATACGTTCCCGGGTCTTGTACACACCGCCCGTCACACCATGGGAGTCGGATATGCCCGAAGCCTGTGACCCAACCCTCATCAGTAAGCATGAGAGAGGAGCTATGTACGAAGATTAGATTGCGAAGCAAGCTAATATTCGTTTTAAGAAAACGTAGCGGATCGTGCTTAGTGATGAGGGAGGGAGCAGTCGAAGGTGGAGCCGATAACTGGGGTGAAGTCGTAACAAGGTAGCCGTATCGGAAGGTGCGGCTGGATCACCTCCTTTCTAAGGAAGAAGAAGTAGAGAGATGTGTTTTACTGTTGAGTTATCGTAAGTAGAGCACTTAAGGAATGCGACCGAAGGGAAGCATGAGTTTCGTGCGAACTTAGTTCGAAGGAACTGAATGAGGGCGAGCCGTGAGGCGAAGACCGAATTTAGTGAATCGAACTTCCGAAGATAACGCACTGGTGAGGAAAAAAAAGAGCAGCTTACTACACAACGTAAGCAGAAGAAGTTCCACTGACGTGGAACAGCTTTCACACTAAGCTCGAAAGGGCCTCGCTAAGTGTTCAAAGCTTCTGGTGGCGATGCGCTTGGGGGAAACACCCGTACCCATCCCGAACACGATGGTTAAGACTTAAGCGGCCGATGGTACTGCACTGGTGACGGTGTGGGAGAGTAGGTGGCTGCCAGACCATAAAAAAGTTAATGAATCCGAGCGAGAGCGAAGGATGAATTTAGTTTTTTGGGTCGTTCGCTGAGCAAAGTGAAGCGAACTTCCGATAACTGGTTTTACCAGTGATCAGAGAGAACAAAGAAGTTTGTTGTTTCTGATGGCTGATAAAACAGCCGGCGAGACGAAGGCGGACGATGTGAGCGGACATCGGGATCAAAGATCCCTCAGTCGTGACATTACATGCCAATACATGAAAGAATCTTTGCACGGACAGGCGAACCTGACCGCACAAACCTTGTTTCCTGTGTTCCCATCAGGGAAGTGTTTCGCGTATGTACCTTGAAAACCGCATATACGAAAATATCTATATTGATAACATCTCTTATCAGCGAAGCTGATAAGCAAGAAACGTTAGAGATAGGAAAAGACATCCGAGGAACCACAGGCAGAGATGCATGTGGTGAATCAAACATTGTAAACGCAATGAAACGAAACGCTCGATGCGAAAGCATCGCAAGTACCGACTGTTCCAAACGCTATTGGAGCAGGAAGGTCAAACAAGAAAGAGCGCAGGGTGGATGCCTTGGCACTAAGAGCCGATGAAAGACGTGATAAGCTGCGAAAAGCTTCGGGGAGGAGCAAATATCCTACGATCCGGAGATCTCTGAATGGGGAAACCTGCATACCCAAACGGTATGTATCCATACGCCAATTCATAACGTATGGAGGGGAACCCGGGGAACTGAAACATCTAAGTACCCGGAGGAAAAGAAAGAAACATCGATTTCCAAAGTAGCGGCGAGCGAAATGGAAGGAGCCTAAACCAGCATGCGTGCATGCTGGGGTTACGGACTGCAGAAAGTGACTTCAATGCTAGTAGAATGGTTTTGGGAAAGCCAGCCAGAGAGGGTGAAAGCCCCGTATACGAAAGCAGGCGAGAGCGAGCAGGATCCAAAGTACCGCGAGACACGAGAAACCTTGCGGGAAGTCGGGGGGACCACCCCCCAAGGCTAAATACTCCTTAGTGACCGATAGCGCATAGTACTGTGAAGGAAAGGTGAAAAGGACCCCGGGAGGGGAGTGAAAGAGAACCTGAAACCCTGTGTTTACAAACTGTGGAACCACTTTACAGGTGGAACCGCGTACTTTTTGTAGAACGGTCCGGCGAGTTACGCTGGCTGGCAAGGTTAAGCACTTCAAGGTGTGGAGCCGAAGGGAAACCAAGTCTTAATAGGGCGATTAAGTCAGTCAGAGTAGACCCGAAACCGGGTGATCTATCCATGTCCAGGTTGAAGTTGCCGTAAAAGGCAATGGAGGACCGAACGCACATCCGTTGAAAAGGGTGGCGATGAGGTGTGGATAGGGGAGAAATTCCAATCGAACCCGGAGATAGCTGGTTCTCCTCGAAATAGCTTTAGGGCTAGCCTCATGAGAGTCTTTTGGAGGTAGAGCACTGAATTTCCTAGGGGGCGTCAAAGCTTACCGAAGAATATCAAACTCCGAATGCCAGTAAGATGATTCATGGGAGTCAGACTATACGAGATAAGTTGGATAGTCAAAAGGGAAAGAGCCCAGACCACCGGCTAAGGTCCCAAAGTGTGTGTTAAGTGGAAAAGGATGTGGGATTTCGAAGACAACTAGGATGTTGGCTCAGAAGCAGCCATACATTCAAAGAGTGCGTAATAGCTCACTAGTCGAGAGGTCCTGCGCCGAAAATGTCCGGGGCTGAAACACAACACCGAAGCCGTGGGATGGTAGCAATACCATCGGTAGAGGAGCATTGAAGACGCGAAGAAGCGGTACCGTAAGGAGCCGTGGAGAGTCTTGAAGAGAGAATGCCGGAATGAGTAGCGAGAGAGAGGTGAGAATCCTCTCGGCCGAATATCCAAGGTTTCCAGAGTAAAGCTGATCTGCTCTGGGTAAGTCGGGGCCTAAGGCGAGGGCGAAAGCCGTAGTCGATGGACAACAGGTTGAGATTCCTGTACTGCAAGGTAACAGAACTGTGGGGACATATGTGGAAAGTGCAACCCTGGAATGGAATCCAGGGGCAAGCGAGGTAGGAGTAAGGCAGGCAAATCCGCCTTACAATCCGAAGGCGTGATGCGGACCGAAATAAAGTAGGGAAGTGCATGAGCCATGTATCAAGAAAAGCCGCTATTGTTTACCGTGTACCCGTACCGTAAACCGACACAGGTGGATGAGGAGAGAATCCTAAGGCCGACGGAAGAAGCATTGTTAAGGAACTCGGCAAAATGACCCCGTAACTTCGGGAGAAGGGGTGCCATCGAAAGATGGCCGCAGAGAATAGGCTCAAGCAACTGTTTAGCAAAAACACAGGTCTATGCAAAACCGAAAGGTGAGGTATATGGGCTGACGCCTGCCCGGTGCTGGAAGGTTAAGAGGAGAGGTTAGCCGCAAGGCGAAGCTTTGAATTTAAGCCCCAGTAAACGGCGGCCGTAACTATAACGGTCCTAAGGTAGCGAAATTCCTTGTCGGGTAAGTTCCGACCCGCACGAAAGGCGTAATGATTTGAGCACTGTCTCGACAATGCATCCGGTGAAATTGAAGTACCAGTGAAGATGCTGGTTACCTGCGCCAGGACGGAAAGACCCCATGGAGCTTTACTCCAGCTTGATACTGGGATTCGGTATTGCATGTACAGGATAGGTGGGAGACGAAGAAGCACGAACGCCAGTTTGTGTGGAGTCAATGTTGGGATACCACCCTTGCAGTATTGGATTTCTAACCAACAGCCGTGACCCGGCTGGGGGACAATGTCAGGTGGGGAGTTTGACTGGGGCGGTCGCCTCCGAAAGGGTATCGGAGGCGCTCAAAGGTTCCCTCAGAATGGTTGGAAACCATTCGCAGAGTGCAAAGGCAGAAGGGAGCTTGACTGCGACACCGACGGGTGGAGCAGGTACGAAAGTAGGACTTAGTGATCCGGTGGTTTTAAGTGGGAATGCCATCGCTCAACGGATAAAAGCTACCCTGGGGATAACAGGCTTATCACTCCCAAGAGTTCACATCGACGGAGTGGTTTGGCACCTCGATGTCGGCTCATCGCATCCTGGGGCTGTAGTAGGTCCCAAGGGTTGGGCTGTTCGCCCATTAAAGCGGTACGCGAGCTGGGTTCAGAACGTCGTGAGACAGTTCGGTCCCTATCCGGCGTGGGCGTAGGATATTTGAGAGGAGCTGACCTTAGTACGAGAGGACCGGGTTGGACTGACCACTGGTGTACCGGTTGTTCCGCCAGGAGCATGGCCGGGTAGCCAAGTCGGGAAGGGATAAACGCTGAAGGCATCTAAGCGTGAAGCCCCCCTCAAGATGAGATATCCCATACGTAAAGTAGTAAGACCCCTTGAAGACGACGAGGTAGATAGGGCAGAGGTGGAAGTGCAGCAATGTATGGAGCTGACTGCTACTAATCGGTCGAGGGTTTGACCTGAGCACGCGAAGCGTGCGAAGGTCGTTCGATAGAGCAAAGCGAGATCGAACTTCCCCTGCATAAGCAGAAGGAAGTAAGAGAAGCGGGATCGAACTTCCCCTGCATAAGCAGAAGGAAGCAAGAGAAGCGGAGATCGAATGACCCGAAAGAAGACGGTAGAAGCGTGGATGGATGTAATAGTGTATGCGGTTTTGAAGGTATATCAAAACATAATGAATTAGAGCGATAGCAAAGTCTGTAGACAGATGTTGGCTATTGCTTTTTTAATTATAAGAAACTTAGAGTGGACTGATGGCTCCAGGAGTAACACCTCCGTTTATCCTATGTAATCTGGAATCCCTTTGGAGGGATTAGCATCATAAAAACGCTTGTCAGAAAAGTGGTTAGATGGTATTCTTTTTATAGGCAATGGTGTTTTTCTGTATTGAGTTGTTTTGTGTACTAACTTTACGATATCAAATGTCAGAAAGAATTATCGCTGTTTTTTTGTAAAGAGAAAACAAAAATTATGCCACAGATTCGATAGGCTATGGTGCAGAGATGTTATTCCATTTAGATTTTAAAAACAGCGAGGAGGGATACAGATGTTTGCATTTTTATTTATATGTTCCTTGCTGGTTCCGCTATCTATGACTTTATTGGGCAAGAGATGGAGTGAAAAGCCGCCGGCAGATATACAGGGGTTATCTGGCTATCGTACAGCTATGGCAAAGCTAAATCAGGATACCTGGTGTTATGCACATAAAATTTGGGGGAGAATGTGTTTTGTCATAGGAATAATACTGATTATTGGAACTATTGCATTTTTAATTTATATTAGAAACTATTCGAATTTTGAGACATTAGTTACCTATTGGGTCTTTACCCAAATTGTTATTCTGGCACTTACAGTTATTCCTACGGAGATTCAATTAAAAAAAGTTTTTACAAAAACAGGACAACGAAAATAGAATTACAATCTCCGTTTTATCTACAACCCGTAATTTAATTGTAGGATCTATGACTTAATGATTTCTGATAAATGTGGTGCTTATTCGGGAAATCATCAATTCTATTTTAATAAAAATAAAAGTTGCATATACTGAATGGAAAAGGTGAAATGGGACCAGCGAATTTTAGAGTGCTGGGAATAGAAATTATGGTTAAGTGGTTTAGAATTACAGAGAATCAGTACCTCGGCTTTTTGCACTTGGACTGGTTTTTTTGTTCGCAATGATGTGAAGTGGTTCTTGATTTGTAGTTTAAAAGAACTCATTTTCTTCAGTTTGGCTGTGCTGGCAATAATCGAATATTTTACTGGCTGGTTTTTATACGGGAAAACTTAAAGTAGCAGCAAAGAAAATGTTTATAGTTATTTTTTAGGTCACTATGGCATACCACATATATCTGAAACTGGTGTCCAGTTAAAAGATAAAATTTTTCTTAAAATGCATTCAGGGGCAGTATTATCGGACGAATAGACCGAAATATAAAAATTCCGTGGGGAAGTAATGAATAAATTATATAATATATTGAAAGGGCTGTTATGGTGTTTACCGGCAGCTTTTATCGGGCTCAGTATTTACCAATACTATGACTATAAAACAAATCCGGATCGATACGTATGGCAGTCTGCTCCCTGGTATTTAAGTATTGAGATAGGAGCCGTATTTACAGTTGTTATAGCTGCTGTAATACTTACGGTCATGTGGAGTATCAGAAAAAGAAGAGATAAATAGATGACCCTGGAAAGGAACGTCTCGAAGCGACACCGCTGCCTGGCTGCATGACGGAAGCGGTACTGGTGATGTATTCGTGGGCTATGGAAAAAGAAGACGTATCCCACATTTTAGCAGAAACTGACGTTGGCGGATTGGCGACGCAACGTATCCTCAATCGCTGTGGGTTAGCAGGGGAAAGGCGCAGGGAAACAATAGGGTGGCTGCTATAGTATCTAAAAGGATGATGGCTGATTGAAAATGCTTATATCATACATTTGTCTCAGATAAAGCAAACGTACCCGGCAGAATACGTAGATGATAAAAAGAGGACAGGCGTGACTTCTTATAGTAGGATTCAGCAAGAAAATGACATAAATTAGCAAAAAGATGATAGGATTTTGTATGGAGCTTGTTGACATAAAATGATATATTTCCAGCATATTATTGTTTTTGGGGTAACCTGAAAAAATGAAGGAGTTGTCAGCATGCTCGTACAGGGCAAAGGAATCATCAGCGGATCAGAAGCATTTCATCCAGATATCTCAGAGATGGCGGAGAAGCTTTTATATTATGTAACAGACTGTGGTGTTTATTTTTGCGAATATGGATACCGGATAGAGCGTGAAAATTACGGAAATTATATGCTGCTGTATGTTACAAGAGGGGTGCTGGCAGTGTCTGCGGAGGGAAGTACCTATCTGATTCAGGAAGGCCAGGCGGCATTCTTTAATTGTCACGTCCACCATACATATTATGCCAAAGGATTCGTAGCGTTTTCCTGGATTCACTTTGACGGTTCCAATACCAGAGAATTCTATCTTCAGTATAGGGAAAAGAAAAAAGGAATTGTATTTAAGGGAAGTTCAGCGGAACAAATCTATAAAAGCATGTCATCTATCATATCTTGTTATCAGAACGATTTGACTATAAAAGAAGAGGAAAATTCCAGAAATATATATGAATGTCTGTGCGTACTGCTGTTTTCAGAGGCCGAAGATCATGGACATGAAGCGAGCGGCAATGTTATAAACAAGGCTAAAGAGTATATTCGTGAGAATATAAAGGAGGGTCTCACGCTCGATCTTGTAGCAAATCATGTAGGCTTAAGTGCCAGTCACTTTTCCAGAATTTTTAAGAAAGAAACAAGTTATTCTCCTTATGAATATATTATTCTTGTTAGAATAAACAAGGCGAAACATTTGCTCAAAACTACGGACATGCCAATCAAGGAAATTGCATATGAAGTAGGGTATCACAGCGAATCTAATTTTTGCAATTCTTTTACCCAGCGGATCGGAATATCACCGATTAATTTTCGAAAATATAAATGGTAGCGATAAAATAAAGAACTGTTCTGCATATAATACTATTCAGCTATATGCGGGGCAGTTTTTTGCAATAGAAGTGTGCACCTGCACACGAATAAAACGCGTATTTTAAAGGAAAAAGGAAATTAAACAGTAAAAAATCACATGCATATGATAAGATTTCTTATTAAATGGCAGAAATCTTAATGGTAAAATGTTTACATAAATTCGGGGAAATAAAGCAGGTAATTGTTAAAATTGACGATGACCGTGCCTCGAATAATTAAAGGGAGGTAAAAGAAATGAAGAAACGAGTTTTGGCAGTTGTAATGGGTGCGATGATGGCAATGTCTTTGATGGCATGCGGCGGCGGAAGTGACAGCGGCAGTACCAGTGAACCGGCAAGCACAGACAGCGAAACAGCCAGCACAGATGGTGCAGATGCAGAGGCTGAGAATGCCGGCGGAGATAGCGCTTCAGGAGAATATAACATCAGTGTTATTTTGAAGACTTTGTCTGCAGAGTACTGGAACTTTGTAAAAGCAGGATGTGATGCTTATGCGGCAGAGAATCCTGGCATCACAGTTGATGTAAAGGGACCTACATCTGAAACCGCATTTGATGAGCAGCAGAATATGATCGAGACGGATCTGAGCTCCGGGGCATATGATGCATTTGTAATCTCTCCGCTTCAGGCTGATATGGTAACAACGCTGATTGCAGGTGAAGAGAAACCTGTCATTGCGCTTGATACATTAATTGAAGCTCCGGAAATCAGAACATTTGTTGGAACAGGTAATGAAAATGCTGCAGCGATGGGTGGAAAAGCAGCCGTTGAGGCGGCAAAAGCAGCAGGATGGGAAGAGGTTAATGCAATCTGTATCACTGGTGTCCAGGGTGATTCCACAGCAACAGCGCGTATGACCGGTTACCAGAAGGGCATTGAAGAAGCAGGCGGTACATATCTTGCAGATGAAACCCAGTACGCTGATGCTGTAGCGGACAAGGCTGTTAACAGTATGGAAGCGATCATGCAGAACCATCCTGAAGGTGTTGCAATCATTTGCTGCAATAATGATGATATGGCAGTAGCGGCAGCACGTGCAGCAGCTGCAAATGAAGCGTATGCCAATACGATCTTTTTAGGATTCAACGGTGATAAAACTGCTTGTGAAGCAATTCTGAATGATGAACTTACCATGTCTGTAGCGCAGGAAGCATATAATATGGGATACATGGCAGTGGAAGAGGCAGTAAAAGCTCTGAATGGTGAAGAACTTGAAGAGTTTACAGATTCAGGATGTGATGTTGTTACAAAAGACAATGCACAGGAACGTCTGGATACTCTGAAAGGATATCTTGGAGAGTAGTCGTTTAAGGCCTGATAGCTGAACAAAAAGTTAAATACCCTTATCGGCGACCTGATGTATTTCATAGCGGTAAGGGTATTTTCTTTCGGCTGTATTGATTTTGTACCGAGAACAGGATCATGAATTATGCGTTTTAGGCTATCGGAAATTCTCTCGGAGAAAAGGTGAAATGTCTATGAGTGAATATGTTGTAGAGTTAAGGGACTGTACCAAAACATTCCCGGGTGTAATAGCTCTCGACGAAATGCAGCTTGCAGTGAAACCCGGTGAGATTCTCGGCCTGATTGGCGAGAATGGTGCGGGAAAGTCAACACTGATTAAAGTACTGACCGGAGTTCACAAACCGGATAAAGGTGAGATTTATGTAAATGGAGACCAGAAGACATTCCGAAATCCAAATGAATCTGCTGCAGCCGGTATTGCCTGCGTTTATCAGGAGCTGAATATCGAGAAATTGTTAAGCATCACAGATAATATTTTTATCAACAAGTGGATCAAAGGACCGGGCGGTCTGCTGGATTATAAAACCATGCATAAAAAGGCCAGGGAAGTCATGGCTTCTCTGGGACAGGATATTGATCCGGAAAAACCGGCAGGAACATTTGGCATGGGTGTACAGCAGATGATAGAAATTGCAAAAGCAGTTTTAATTGATGCGAAGATGATCATTATGGATGAACCGACTTCATCCCTTGGTGAAAAAGAAGTGGCGCAGCTGATGAAAACATGCCGTGAGTTAAGAGCGCGCGGCATCGGCATTGTTTTTGTATCACACAAACTGGAAGAGCTGTTTGAATTGTGTGACCGGGTTACGGTGATTCGCGACGGACAGTATATTGACACCCGTGACATTGGCGAGTGGGACAATGATTCTCTGATCGCTGCGATGGTAGGACGTACTCTGGACAACCTGTTTCCGAAAGAGTTCGGAACGAAAGGCGATGTTGCGCTGGAAGTTAAGAACCTGGAGGAGGGCGGTATCTTACACGATGTAAGCTTCAAGGCTTACAATGGGGAGGTGCTGGGATTTGCAGGACTGGTCGGAGCGGGACGGACAGAGACAATGCGCGCGATCTTTGGCGCGGATCCCATTGATGGTGGCCAGGTTCTCGTTCACGGAAAAGAAGTGAAGATCAAAAGCCCATCACAGGCTATAAAGGCGGGCATCGCATTTCTGACAGAGGACCGTAAAGGGCAGGGTCTGGTTTTGCAGGAGGCGATCAAAAATAATCTGATTCTCGCAAATCTGAAAGGTTTTACCTCCGGTCTTTTTCTGAATAAGAAAAAGATTGAGGAATCCAGTCAGGATAATATTGATTCACTGCGCATCAAAACTCCGTCTGCGGACGAGATCGTTGGACAGCTTTCCGGTGGTAACCAGCAGAAGGTAGTTATCGGTAAGTGGGTCAATACAGATGCAGACATTTTTATCTTTGATGAGCCTACCCGTGGTATCGATGTTGGTGCGAAAATAGAAGTATATAATGTTATGAACCGTCTGGTAAAAGAAGGTAAATGTGTAATCATGGTATCATCAGAATTGCCTGAGATCCTTGGCATGAGCGATCGTGTTATCGTTATGCGCGGAGGAAAAATTATGGGCGAGGTTGAACGTGATACAGATAACTTTAATCAAGAAAGCCTGATGAAAGCGGCTTGGGGAGGTAAGATCTGATGAAAGCAAAAAAATCTAGTGGTTTGGGATCAATGGTTGGTATTATAGCCGCATTCCTTATCTTGTGTGTGATTCTGGCCATTGCAAGTGATAAATTTGTAAGTTATTCTAACTTTATGTCGATTTTAAAACAGACACCATTTAATGCACTGTTGGCAATTGGTATGTTGTTCTGTCTGATTACAGCAGGTATTGACCTTTCTGTTGGTGCGAATGCCACCTTCTGTGCATGCCTCATGGGTATGCTGGTTCAGAAGGGAGTTACAAACTCCATAATATTGATTATCGCAGGACTTGCAGCAGGAACTGTGATCGGTCTTATCAACGGTACTTTACTGACACGTCTGCACCTGCCGCATCCTTTTGTGTCAACACTCGGTATGAAAAACTTTCTCTGGGGAGCAGCACTCCTCGTTACAGGATCGCAGATGATCGGTGGATTCCCGAATGGCGTCATGGCTCTCGGATCTGCAACGGTTGGTGGTTTCCCTGTGAGCTTTATCGTGGTAGTCATTCTTTACATAATTCTACACGTTGTTCTGACACGTACTGCATTCGGCCGTTCTGTATATTGCGCCGGGGGAAATATGGAGGCGACACGTCTTTCCGGCATTAACTCAGCAAATGTGCTGACAGCCTGTTATGTGCTTTCCGGCTTTATGGCAGCACTTGCAGGAATCGTTTCCATCGGACGGTCCGGTATCTGCAACGGTACGAATGCTATTCAGCCATACGATACGGATGCCATTGCATCCTGTGTGCTTGGCGGCGCATCCTTTATGGGTGGAAAAGGAACCATGATCGGAACGATGATTGGTGCGCTGATCATCTCAACACTTCGTAATGGATTCACACTGCTTTCTATCGATTCAGCAATCCAGAACATGGTACTGGGCCTTGTTATCATCCTGGCGGTACTTCTCGATGTTATGCGTGAGCAGATGGCTGCAAGATCACGTCGTCTGGCGGCGGCAGCTGCAGCGGCTAAAAATTAAATGAAATAACTCCGATTCTTTTTACATAAGGGTTCGCAGAACACCGGTATTCAGGTGGCCTGTGGACTCTTATTAATTTTTGTTTTCACATAAAAATCCCATAGAAGCAGTGACAAAAAACACAGCGGAGTCTGCATTAATCTATGAATTACCAGCGCTGCAGGTCCTTGATTATTTGTCACAGATACGTTAAAATAACCCTCCATTATAACACCAGACTTTATAGTCACATTATGATGAAGGCATGAGGTGATTTTATGAGAACATATAAAACTGCAGAGGTTGCGCACATAATAGGTATTCACCCCAATACTGTCCGCTTATATGAAGATTTAAAACTAATACCAAAACCTGAGAGAATGGAAAATGGATACCGCATATTTACAGAACTTCACATTGAACAGTTAAAGCTTGTGCGCCTTGCGTTTCAGATCGAAGTTTTGCAAAACGGCTTACGCAGGAAGGTAGTTGAGATGGTGAAAGTGTCGGCAACAGGTGATTTCGATGCAGCGATTGAGATTGCGCAGGAATATTTGAAACGGCTGAGGCAGGAACAGGTGAATGCGGAAGAGGCAATTAAGATAGTAACACAGATTTTATCTGGTGCCGTACAGGAAAGTCAACGCGTTTTTAAACGTAAAGAGGTTTCTGATTATCTGAATATTTCGATGGATGCATTGCGTAACTGGGAGATGAACGGATTGCTGACGGTCAGACGGAAACAGAATGGTTATCGTATCTATACGGAGGATGACGTTAAGCGATTAAAGATTATTCGCTCCCTCAGATGTGCAAATTATTCACTGGAGGCAATTCTTCGCATGCTGAATCAGATGTCTAAAAATCAGAATGTAGATATAAAACGGGTGTTGGATACGCCGCAGGAGGATACCGATATTATTGCTGTGTGTGATAAATTGATTACTTCTCTGAGAGAGGCTGACTATAATGCACAGAAAGTGATCTGTAAACTTCAGAGCATGAAAAACAGATTTTTGTAAAACCCTCCACTTTACCACCAATGTTTTCAGAGGTGGTATGCTCTTGCAAAAGACCATAAAGGAGGATGTACATGGAAGAAATAATTAAGGTTGAGAAACTGACAAAAACATACGGGTCACGAAAAGCGGTGAGTAATATGAATCTGTCCGTAAACCGTGGAACTGCATTTGCACTGCTCGGAGAGAACGGTGCTGGAAAGAGCACCGCAATTGAATGCATTCTGGGAACGAAAAGAGCTGACAGCGGAAACGTATCAGTGTTAGGCTATGATCCCGCAGCTGACCGCAAAACTTTGTTTGAAAAAGTTGGTGTTCAGTTTCAGGAGAACAATTACCAGGAGAAGATTATCGTTACAGAACTGTGTGAAGTCACTGCATCACTATATCGAAAAACAGCAGAACCAGAGTATCTTTTGGAGAAGTTTGGAATTCTGGATAAGCTGAAGAGCCCGGTTGAGGAACTGTCAGGAGGACAAAAACAGAGGTTGTCAGTTGTGCTCGCACTTCTGCCTGAACCGGAAGTTGTCTTCCTGGATGAATTGACAACTGGTCTGGACACGAAGGCACGAAGAGCCGTCTGGAAAACTCTTTCGGAACTTAAAGAAAAGGGATTGACGATCCTGATGACATCGCATTTTATGGAGGAGGTAGAAGCGCTGTGCGATGAAATCTGTATTTTAAAGCAGGGAGAAACTGTGTTTTATGGAGCTGTCGATGATGCGATTAGAAACAGTCCCTGCAATAAATTAGAGGACGCTTATCTCTGGTACACTGACATGGAGGGCACAGCAGATGAAAACTTTTAAAGTGATATTTAAAACAGAAATGAAACTTTCATTCCGCGGAATGGACATGATTATATTCGCGATTTGCATGCCGGTGGCTGTATTACTAATTCTGGGATTTATTTATGGAAATAAACCGGCATTTGAGGGCGCAGACTATTCTTTTCTGGAACAGTCGTTTGCCGCACTGACAACAATCTCAGTCTGTGCAGGCGGTGTCATGGGACTTCCGCTCGTCATATCGGATTACAGGAGCAGACATATTTTAAAACGTTTTAAAGTGACACCCGTCAGCCCGCTTATGATTTTGCTCGCCCAGGTTGCCATCTACACAATTTATGCGGTGGTGTCGTTGATACTGTTGTATGCCATTGCATCCGTCTTATTTGGATATCAGATCCGTGGGAGCTTGCCAAAGTTTCTTGGCGGGTTTGTTCTTGTGATGATTTCCATGTTCAGTATTGGAATGTTTGTTGGGGGAATTGCACCAAATACAAAAACAGCTGGTGTGATAGCCAGCATCTTATATTTTCCCATGTTAATATTTTCAGGTGCAACGCTGCCTTATGAAATCATGCCGGCATCGCTGCAGAAAGTTGCAGACATTATGCCATTGACACAGGGAATAAAATTGTTAAAAGCGGCTTCTCTGGGGCTGGAAGTTAAAGGGGTACTGCTTTCCATTATTGTTACATCGGCGATAGCCTTATTATGTATTTTACTGTCTCTCAGGTTTTTTAAATGGGATTAGGAGACCGCAAAGTATACAGCGCGCTGCAGGAAGAGCAAGAAGTCCTGCGGCGTCTTACTGTATAATTTGCAATACAGATTTTTTCTGCTATGATATACATAAGAATAACGGACGATGAAAACTCGTGAATGTATTGATGCAATTCGGTATGGGAGGCATGATATGCGGAGGAATACAGGAAGGAAAAGATTAAGCTGGGTTGCCAGAACTACTTTGATTTTGATATGTGTGATATTGATTCCATTTCTTGCTTTAACAGCTATTTTGGCAAATATGGCGTTAAATAATATGCAGGAGCAGACGGAAACACTGGTAGAGTATAAGCTGGAAGAAAGTTCTGTGTTTCTGGAAAACCAGCTGGATAATATCTATGACATTTTGTACCATATGATGACGGACAAACAGCTGCTCCGCAGTTGTGATGCGATGTATAATGAGCATGATGTGGAGCTGGCGAAAAGCAATATGCGGGAACGTTTCTTATCATTTGTCCAGATGGACAACTATCTGATAAGCGCCACGTATATTGGAATGCATGACGAATTCTATACATACGAAACTTATAATGCGGCACAGGGAGAATCTGTATGGGCAGATGATACGTTCAGAACTTATATTTTGCAGAACAGTCTTAAGAAGTATGAAATGCAGTTTGTCCCGGTGAATTTTGAAAAAAAGACCGGAAATATAGGCCCCCGTATCTATTATATCACGATAACCCTGCGGGACTATGTTGCGGATGAAGATATCGGTGTACTGGCACTGGGACTCAACCAGAATTTCTTTGACTGCCTGGAAAAAGGAAGTAAGTGGGATGCGCTGTTCGACGGGATGATAGGGGTTATTGATTCCAGCGGGCATATCGTATATTCCAACGACGAATCGGCTATAGACTGTCAGTATGAAGAGTGGATGCAGGAAAAGAACGACACGACGAAGAATACCCTGATCAACACGAGGGAGTTGTCGACCATGCCATGGCATCTATGTTCCGTGATCGACCGAAAGCTTGTAATGAATGACATCGACCGATTTATGCTGCTTGTAATCGGTCTGCTGGTGATCAGCATGGTGCTCTCTGTAGCGGGAGGTTATCTGGTCAGCCGCTATTTTACAAAAAATCTGAAAATGCTGGCAGATGGATTGAGGCAGTTTGGGGAAGGCAAGATCGGGATGCAGCTGCCGTCCGTCATCGAAGATGAATTTTATCCGGTTGTTGTGCAGTTTAACGAGATGAGTACAAGCATCCAGCATCTGTTGGAAGAGCGGAAACTGCAGGAAGAAAAGACGATTGATGCAATCAGAAGGCAGAGGAAAGCGGAGCTGCGTGCAGTTGAAATGCAGATCAATCCTCACTTTCTGTATAATACACTGGATGCGATCAACTGGATCGCAATCGAGAATGAACAGTATAAGATCAGTGAGATGCTGTCCAGCCTGGCCAGTATTTTCCGATACAGCATATCCCATATCGACATGGTGGTTCCTGTATGGGCTGAGGCGGAATGGCTGGAAAAGTATTTGTTTCTGCAACAGCAGCGATTTAACAGCAGCTTTTCGTACACGATTACGATACCGCAGGATGTGGAGGATCTGCTGCTTAGGAAAATGATTCTGCAGCCGATCGTGGAGAATGCGATCATTCATGGTGTTGCCGGTGTGAAGGATGGACATATTGAGATCACGTTCTCTCTGGAGGGAGAAATTTTGACGATTCAGGTCATTGACAATGGTGTTGGAATCGATCAAACAGACGACGGGGGACAGAAAAATGACGGCAGATCCCATATCGGAATAGGAAATGTAATGGACAGGATTAAAAGCTATTACGATACCCGTGCCGGTATACAATTTGAAAAAAATTCGGGTGGGGGTACGATTGTCACGCTTAAAATTCCAGCGATTCGGGAGGAAACATAAGGTATGATAAGTGCAATTGTGGTGGAAGATGAGTACAGAGCACGTACCGGATTGGTGAAAATGATCGAGAATCTGGGAGAGAATTACAGGGTGCTGGGGAGCGCCGAAAACGGGTATGAGGGCATGCTGCTTGCACGGGACTTAAAACCGGATGTTATCTTTGCTGATATTCAGATGCCCAGGGTCAGTGGGCTGGATATGATTCGGAATCTGCAGGGCACCGGTAATGATTATCGTTTCGTTATCATTTCCGGTTACGCGGATTTTGAATATGCACAACAGGGAATCAGGCTTGGCGTTATCGATTATCTGCTGAAGCCAATTACCATCTCTGCGATGAGAGAACTGCTGGAAAAGATAGAGAGGGAGATCAACGAACCGGGTGACAGTGTGGAGGCGGAGACAGAAGAAGTGCCATATACGCCGATGATCCGGGAGATTGTCAATGAGATGAAGAAACATTACGGGGAAAAGCTGACCCTGGAAGAATTCGCACATACTTATGCTGTCACACCGGAGTATCTAAGCTCTCTGTTTTCCAGGCAGATCGGCTGTACCTTTGTACGGTATCTGAAGGAAATACGTATGGCACATGCAAAAGAGCTATTGTGCACCAGTAAAAAGAAAATATATGAAATCGCATTTGAAGTGGGATATCCGGACGTGAAGTACTTTTGCCGTATATTTAAAAATACAACCGGCATATCTCCAAAAGAATATGTAAGGCAATGTCATAAATAGCAAAATGACGGAGTGACCAATGGGCACTCCGTTTTTTATTGTAAAAATCTCCACCTTTCTTAAAAAAGTCATATTTTATGCTGCGAAACAAGAAACTATAATACAATTATCGAAAGCACATAGGTGCAAGAAGGAGGTAACGAATGAAGAAAAAAATAGCAGCAGGTGTATTGGCATTTTCAATGGTTGTTACCGGTTTGGCGGGCTGCGGCAAGACTGAAGACGCCAAACCCCAGGATGGCGGTACGGATCAGACGACAGAAAGCAACCCGTCAGAGACAGAAACAAAAGGCGCCACGGAGAAGAAACAGGTTGTTCTCTGGCACAGCAACGTCTCACCGGAGGTGGAGCCTTTCGAGAAAATGCTGGCAGAATTTAATGCACAGAGTGACACCGTGGAAGTGGTGACAGAGTGGGTTCCGAGGGAAGAACAGACGAAACAGCTCACAATCGGCAATATGGCGGGAGAGCTTCCGGACATGGTGTACGTCGATAACCCGGAAGTTATCAACTATGGAGAGATGGGTGTCTTCCAGGATATCAGCGGACTGTACGACAAGTGGGAGGACAATCAGCTGCTGGATCTGATTCAAAATTCCTGCGTATATGACGGGAAGATGTATGGAGTACCATATATCTGCAACAATCTGGCGCTGTTCTACAATAAAGATATGTTGGCAGAAGCCGGCGTAGAGCCGCCAAAAACATGGGATGAGCTTATGGAAGCTGCAAAAGCGACAACAAAAGACAATGTTTATGGTCTGGCATATTCGGCAATCAAGAATGCCGAGTGTACCTTCCAGTTTATGCCGTTCCTCTGGTCAGCAGAAGGCGACTGGACCGAGATGGATTCTGAAAACAGTATCCGTGCACTGGATTACTACGCAAACTTTGTGAAAGAAGGATACACCAATAAAGAAGTTTTGAACTGGTCACAGGCGGACGTATGTAAGCAGTTTGGGTCTGGTAACTGTGCGATGATGATCAATGGATCCTGGAATGTTGGTACATTGCGCAATGATTATGCAGATGTGAACTGGGGTGTTGTGCCGATTCCCGTTGACAAAGTCAATGCTTCCTGTCTGGGTGGCGAAGCGATCTGTATTACCAAGGATGCCGATGCAGAGGCATGTATGGAATTTATCGAGTATTTCGTAGGACCGGAGGTAAATCCGGGATTTGCCAAGAGTATCACAAAATTCTCTCCGCGTGCGGACATTGATAATGAGACAGAGTGGGGAGACGATGCGGAGATGAAGGTATTTGCAGACGGGCTTGAATATACAAGGCCACGTGGTCCTTATCCAAAATGGACAGAGGTTGACAACGCGATCATAGAGGCGTGCCAGAGTGTTCTGACAGGTTCCAAGACAGCGGAACAGGCAGGAAAGGATGCTGCGGCGACCATTAAAGCAATTGACGAAACATTACAATAGCAGTAACAACCTGTCACATGTCTTTTCCAAGAGTTTGTGACAGGTTTTTTAAAGAGAAAGGGTGTGAGATGTATGAAAAAAAGAAGGTTATGCCTCGACGAGCGGAAAAGAGGAATTCTCTTCGGAAACTGCTATATACTGCCCGCATTGATTTTTATGATTGCCCTGATCGGGTATCCCATTTTTTATAATATTTATATCAGTTTTTTTGATATGACAGCCCAGAGCGTAGGACAGGGGCATTCGGCCTTTATCGGCCTTGAGAATTACATCAGGATTTTTCAGGATCCAACGATGAAAAAAGCGCTGTTCAACACATTTTTCTTTACCGTGTGCTGTATTTTTTTTCAGTTTGTCATCGGATTCGCATTTGCAGTTTTCTTCAGCCAGAAATTTAAGGCGGCGAGATATATAAAAGGCCTGCTGGTGATCGGTTATATGATGCCGATGACGGTTGTGGCACTGCTTTGGAAATTTATGCTCAGTCCGTCCAACGGTATCATCAATACAATTTTAGTGAATTTACATATCATCGGGCAGCCTCTCGAATGGCTGATGGACGGCAACACGGTAATGTGGGGGCTGATCATTGTAAATACATGGGTCGGTATTCCGTTTAATATGCTGCTGCTCTCCACAGGGCTCGATAATGTGCCGGAAGAGATCTATGAAAGCGCCAATATAGACGGGGCGAATCCCATCCAGAGGTTTTTTAACATTACCATACCGATGATCAAACAGTCGATTTTCTCAGTACTGCTTCTGGGATTTGTCTATACGTTCAAGGTGTTTGATCTTGTGTATGTGGCGACAGGCGGAGGCCCGGTCGATGCCTCGGAAGTCCTGTCCACGTATTCCTATAATCTGTCATTTAAGACCTATTATTTTGGACAGGGTGCGGCGGTAGCCAATGTGCTGTTTATATGCCTGTTTGTGGTGGCGCTGATCTATCTGAAGGTGATTGGAAAGGAAGAGGTGAATTAAATTGATGAGGAAAGAACGAACACGCAACATGGTGAATACGCTGATTGCGATTGTGATTGCCATGATATTTCTTTTTCCGATCTACTGGATTTTTATTTCCTCTTTAAAAAGTGATGCGGAAATATTTGCAAATGATCAGACGTGGTGGCCCAGGGAAATGCATCTGGAAAACTATGTGAACCAGTTCCAGAATAAGACGGGAACGGCAAATATCATGACGCAGTTTAAAAACAGCTGGATCATTGCACTTAGTTCGATGGTACTCTCTCTGGTGCTCTCGATACCTGCAAGTTATGGTCTCTCAAGATTTCGCCTGCCGGGGAAAAAGGTGATGCTGATGATGTTTCTGGTTACGCAGATGCTGCCGGCATCTCTGATACTGACGCCGCTGTTTCTGATATTCAGCAAAATAGGAATTCTGAATTCCTATCTGGGGCCGATTCTGGCTACTTCGACCATATCGATACCGTTTGTCATCATGGTACTGCGACCGATATTTCTCGCATGTCCATATGAAATAGAGGAGGCTGCGCGTATTGACGGCTGTAATCATTTTACGGCTTTTCTGCGTGTGACACTGCCGGTCTGCAAGAGCGGGATCATCACAGCCGCAGCATTTTCCTTTATCTTTGCATGGAATGATCTGATCTATTCCATCACCTTTAATAACAAAGCGGAGCTGCTGCCAATGACTTCCGGTATTTATCAGTTCATGGATGCCTATGGCACGCAGTGGAATATGATCATGGCATACGGCGTGGTCACGGTATTGCCAATCGTTGTTATTTTTATTTTCCTGCAGAAGCATATCGTAGGCGGACTGGCAGGAGGAGCCGTAAAAGGCTAAAAAAACAAAACAGGAGACGAATAAAATGAAAGGTATTGTATATCAGGAAGGAAACCGACTCGTTTGGAAATATGATGATGAGATGCTCTGGATTGAACCGTGGGGAAGAGACAGTCTGCGTGTGCGCGTAACGCATCTCTACGAGATGCCCGGGCAGGACTGGGCGCTGCTGCCTGTGGAAGAGACGGAGGCGATTATTGAAATTACAGAAGATGCCGCGACGATAACGAATGGAAACATTACCGCCGTATGCAATGATTTGGGCAGGCTGGCCTTTACCAATGAAAAAGGGGAAGTTCTGTTAAAGGAACGCTGGGAAGACCGTGCAGTGGACGTTGATATGATGGCGACGGATAATTATGCGAGAGTTATGAAGAGCTTTGGGGGATCCATACCGGAAGCAGCCATGACCTTTGAGGCAAATGAGGGAGAAAAGATTTTTGGTATGGGGCAGCGGCAGCTCTCATTTCTGGAATTAAAGGGTGCCGAGCTGGAGCTGTGCCATAAGAATTCACAGTCATCCATTCCCTTTTACATCTCGAATAAAGGATACGGTTTTTTGTGGAACAACCCTGCCGTGGGAACGGTATATTTTGCAAAAAACCTGACCAGGTGGACGGCAAAAGCGACCAAAGCGATTGATTACTGGGTGACCGCAGGAGAAACTCCGGCGAAACTGATCGAAAACTATACAGAAGTCACCGGACGCTCCGGTCATTTTCCGCATTTTGCTTCCGGCTTCTGGCAGTCCAAGCTTCGCTACCGGACACAGGAACAGGTGTTGGAAGCAGCCCGGGAGTATAAAAGACGCGGACTCCCGATTTCGGTGATCGTCATAGACTTTTTCCACTGGAAACACCAGGGGGACTGGAGTTTTGATCCCGAGTATTTTCCGGATCCGAAGGCAATGGTGGAAGAACTGGAACGCATGGGCATCAAACTGATGGTATCCGTGTGGCCGACGGTCGACCCGTTCAGTGAAAATTATGCCGAGATGAAACAAAAGGGGTATCTCACACAGGTCAACCGTGGTGTCAGAACACAGTATCACTGTCTGGGAGCGCAGGTCTTCTATGATCCGACGACGGAGGAAGCTCAGAACTATATGTATGAAAAGCTGAAAAAAAATTACGGTCAGTATGGGATCGAGGTATTCTGGCTGGATGAAGCAGAGCCGGAATTTCAGCATTATGATTTTGATAATTACCGTTTCCGAATGGGAGCGGCACAGGAGGTCGCCGGTATTTATCCGATCTGCTATATAAGGGCTCTTTACGACGGACAGGTGAAAGACGGTGTCGAGGGACCGATCAATCTGACACGCAGTGCATGGGCGGGGAGTCAGAGGTACAACGCGCTCGTCTGGTCAGGAGATATCTATTCCTCTTTTCGTTCCTTCCGCATGCAGATGAAGGCCGGACTTTCCGCCGGGCTTTCCGGTATTCCCTGGTGGACGAGTGACATCGGCGGATTCTGGGGCGGCGATCCGAAAGATCCTGCGTTCCGGGAATTGCTGGTCCGCTGGTTCCAGTTCGGTGTGTTTTCGCCGGTATGCCGTCTGCATGGACACAGGAAGCCATCCGGTACGCTTCCGGAAATCGAAGACAGCGGCATGTTTGATTTTACGACATGCGGACCAAATGAGATCTGGAGTTATGGGGAAGAGAATTATGAAATCTTAAAAGGGCTTCTGTTTTTAAGAGAACGACTTCGCCCTTATGTGGAGGGCTTAATGGAGGAAGCATCTCTGAATGGCTCCCCTGCTCTGCGGACGCTGTTCTACAATTATCCACAGGATGAAACATGCTGGGAAATCGAGGATCAGCTGATGCTGGGTTCTGACCTGCTGGCAGCGCCGGTCCTGTATGAAGGGATGCGGGAACGGGAAGTGTATCTGCCGAAGGGAGACTGCTGGATTGACTATTATTCAGGAGGCGAATATGAGGGCGGACAGAGGATCTGCTGTCAGACACCTCTCTCTGTCATACCGTGTTTCCTGAGAAAAGGCTCCGGTCTGTATGAAGTGATAAAGGCGTAGAAACGACGACAATCAGGAAGAGCAGGTGATAAAGGATGAAGAACAGACTGAAAGCTCCACGCTTAGCGGAGGTGAAAATAGCAGATGATTTCTGGTCGCCTTATATTTCCCGTGTACGTGACATTATGATTCCATATCAGTGGAAAATACTGAATGATCAGATTGAACATGCAGTTCCCAGCCACTGTATAGAGAACTTTAAAATAGCAGCGGGCGAGAGCGAAGGGGAATACTATGGAGCTGTATTTCAGGATACAGATTTGGCAAAGTGGCTGGAGGCGGTGGCATACAGCCTTGCACTTCGGCCGGACGAAGAACTGGAAAGGCTGGCAGATTCGGCGATCGATTTGATTGGCAGGGCGCAGCAGGAGGATGGATATCTGGATACCTATTATACGATTAAAGAACCGGGGATGCGCTGGACGAACCTGCGGGAGGGTCATGAGCTCTATACGGCCGGTCATCTGATCGAGGCGGCCGTCGCGTATTATCAGGCGACGGGAAAACAAAAGTTTCTTAAGATCATGTGCAGGACTGCGGACTTGATCGATGAGGTTTTCGGGAAAGGGAAGATCGACGGATTTCCGGGGCATCCGGAGATCGAACTTGCGCTCATCAGGCTGTATCACGTGACAGATGAACCCCGTTATCTGAAGCTGGCAAAATACTTTGTGGATGCGCGTCACGGCTCCCCCAATTGTTTTGACCGGGAAGCAAAGAGTCCTGGGTTTCATCATATCTTCCCGGAATTTGAACACCTGGGATATAACAATGCACAGGCGCATCTTCCGGTTCGGGAACAAAAGACTGCGGATGGACATGCCGTCCGCGCCGTCTACCTGTATGCTGCAATGGCAGATCTGGGCTGTGAATGCGAAGATTCGAGTCTGCTTAAGGCCTGCCGGACGTTGTATGACAATATCACAAACAGACAGATGTTCCTGACAGGTTCCATCGGGGCAGCGGCGGATGGAGAGTGCTTTACCTGCGACTATGATCTGCCGAATAATTACAATTATTCAGAGACATGTGCATCAATCGGGCTTGCCATGTTTTCGCTGAGGATGCTGCAGATCGATCGGGACGGGAAATATGCGGATACTGTTGAAAGGGCTTTGTATAATACCGTACTCGGTGGAATGGCACTGAGTAGTAAGGAGTTTTTTTATGTGAATCCGCAGGAGGCAGTGCCGGAGCATCTGCGCACCAACCGTACGCTGCGTCATGTACTGCCCAAGCGGCGTCCGTGGCTGGGAGTGGCATGCTGTCCGCCTAATATTGCGAGAACGCTGATGTCACTGGGACAATATATCTACGGCGCTGACGAGGAAACAGTCTATATTCAGATGTTTATTTCAAATGAAGTACAGTTTACCTTTGGCGGAAAACGGGTGACGATTGCCATGGAGACGACCTATCCCTATGGGGATACCATTGTTATCCGGGTGAAGAATCCGTATAACGCCCGGTTTAAACTGGCCATACGAAAACCCGGCTGGAGTCAGGACATCTCGATTACTCAAAATGGCAGGGAGCAAAAAACTCGATTGGAAAAGGGATTTTGCTTCGTGGAAGAACAGATTTTGGACCAGAGCGTCTTTCAAATCGGGCTGGATATGAAACCCATGCTGGTTCAGGCGCATCCCCGGGTGCGCCAGAATGTGGGAAAGGCCGCGATTGTGAGAGGGCCGCTGGTATATTGTCTGGAAGAAATTGACAACGGAGATAACCTGGGGGCAATTGTGATTTCCGGAAATGCAGAATTGAATCTGGAGTATTTACCGGATTTATTTGACGGTGTGATGACGATTACGGCAAACGCCAGGCGCATCCGCGAAGACATATGGGAAGACAGGCTGTATCAGCAATGTTCAGAGGATGAGACGATATCCTGCAGGATTCGCGCGATTCCGTATTGCCTGTGGAACAACCGGGGAATCGGTGAAATGCTGATATGGATTCACAGAAGATGACAGGAGGGAAATATGGCAGGTATAACATTTAAACACGTGAAAAAAGTGTATCCGGGTAACGTGGCGGTTGTCCCGGATCTGAATCTGGAGATTAAAGACAAGGAGTTTATCGTGCTTGTCGGGCCGTCAGGATGCGGAAAGTCGACAACATTGCGGATGATCGCAGGGCTGGAGGAGATCACAGACGGCGAGCTGTATATCGGTGACCGCGTGGTAAATAACGTTCCGCCGAAGAACAGGGATATCGCGATGGTATTTCAGAATTATGCGCTGTATCCGCACATGACGGTATATAAAAATATTGCATTTGGTCTGAAACTGAGGAAGACACCAAAAGAGGAGATTGATCAGAAAGTACATGAAGTGGCTAAGATTCTGGATCTGGAGCCGTTACTGAACCGTAAGCCGAAAGCACTCTCGGGCGGACAGCGGCAGAGGGTAGCACTGGGACGCGCGATGGTTCGCAAGCCTTCGGTATTTTTGCTGGATGAACCGCTTTCCAACCTGGATGCAAAATTGCGTACTTCCATGCGATCCGAAATCAGCAAGCTGCATAAGCGGTTAGACACGACTTTTGTGTATGTCACTCACGATCAGACAGAGGCAATGACGATGGGAGACCGCATCTGTGTGATGAAGGATGGTATCATTCAGCAATTTGACATACCGCAGGTGCTGTACAGCGCACCGTGTAACCTGTTTGTCGCCGGATTTATTGGGTCTCCGCAAATGAATTTTATGGAAGCACAGATCGCGGAAGAAAACGGGAAACTCTATGCAAAGTTTGCAGGAACGGCACTGCCAATGACCCGGGAAAAATCAGAAAAGCTGCGGGACTATATTGGGAAGACAGTGATTTTAGGCATTCGCCCCGAGGATTTCCTGCCGGCGGGCGGCAAAGAGGCGGGGACGATTACCGCATATGTGGATCTGGTGGAACCGATGGGTGCAGAGATGAACCTGTATCTGCAGTGCGATGAGAAGAAGATGGTGGTCCGCATGCCGGGAGAATATCAGGTAAAAGAGGAAACAGAATGTACGCTGGCGGTGAAAGCGGACAAGATTCATGTGTTTGACAAAGGTACGCAACTGGCGATCTGCCACTGATGAGGGATAAGGTTGAAAGAAAACTTTCACCCATCCCTGATTTGAGCCGCAACAAGTGCGGCATGAGAGGAGAAAATGAAACACGAACATATATTGGGGATCGAGCTTGGATCCACCCGTATAAAGGCAGTGCTGACGGATGTGAACTATCAGGAGATTGCGTCCGGAAGCCATCAATGGGAAAACCATTATGAAAATGGCCTGTGGACATACGCAGAGGCGGAAATATGGGAGGGACTGCAGTGCTGCTATAAAAACATGGCAGAAGATTACGAACGCAGGTTTGGAGAAGCACTGACGGAAATTTCGGCCATCGGTCTCAGCGGCATGATGCACGGTTATCTCGTTTTTGACGAGGCGGGAAACCTGCTGACGCCGTTTCGCACATGGCGGAATACGAATACCGGGCAGGCGGCAGATGAACTGACGAAACTGTTTTCCTTTCCTGTTCCGCAGCGATGGAGCATTGCACATCTATACCAGGCAATCCTGAATCAGGAACCACATGTGAAAGCAGTGCGCTACATGACGACTTTGTCAGGTTATGTGCACTGGAAACTAACGGGAAAAAGGGTTCTCGGAGTAGGAGATGCGTCTGGAATGTTTCCAATTAACAGAGAAACTGCAACCTATGACGAGGCGATGCTCGCAGCTTTTGATGAGCGTATAGTAGATGAGAAGTTCCCGTGGAGATGCAGGGACATTCTCCCTGATGTATGCAAAGCAGGTGAGGATGCAGGGCATTTGACCGAGGAGGGGGCAGGGATGCTGGACGTGACAGGGAATCTGAAGGCCGGCAGTGTATTGTGTCCTCCGGAGGGAGATGCGGGAACCGGTATGGTTGCGGCAAATGCCGTGCGCCCCTGCACCGGAAATGTCTCCGCGGGCACGTCCATCTTTGCCATGGTCGTCTTGGAAAAACCGCTTGCGGAGGTGCATCCGGAGATCGACATTGTCACGACGCCGGAGGGATCACAGGTAGCGATGGTACACTGTAATAACTGTACGTCTGAGATCAATGAATGGGCGTCTTTATTTCAGGAATTGCTGCGGGGGATGGGTGTGGAAAAAACAGACGCCCAACTGTATCAGCTCCTGTTTGAAAGTGCTGCCATCAGCGACGGTGACTGCGGCGGTGTGTTATGCTGCAACTATCATTCCGGTGAGCCGATTGTGAAGATGGAAGAGGGACTGCCGATGCTCATACATCGGACAGAGGGGCATCTGAGTCTGGGGAATTTCATGAGGGCTCAGCTGTATGCAGCGGTGGCAACGCTGAAGATCGGATTTGATATCATCAGAAAGGAAGGGATCCGCGTCGACTATCTCACCGGGCACGGCGGACTGTTTAAAACGCCGGAAGTCGGACAGAGAATTTTATCGGAAGCATTGAAGGTTCCCGTATGTACAATGGACCATGCCGGAGAGGGAGGTGCGTGGGGCATTGCACTTCTGGCAGCTTATCGTCTCAGACAGGGAATGGATGGCTCCCTGGATGATTTCCTGAGCCAATGTGTCTTTCGTGATACACACCGGACAACCATCTGTGCAAAGGAAGAGGAACAGAGATGCTTTGATATTTACATGAAACAATACGATAATCTGCTGAACATAGAGCGGGTGGCCATAGAAGAACTGTATGAAGGGCACCGGTAGTTTTCAGCAGTTAAGGAGATTGGATATGCTGGAAGAACTAAAAGAAAAAGTGTGGGAAGCAAATATGCTTTTGCCGAAATATGCGCTGATCACGTTTACATGGGGGAATGTTTCCGGGATTGACCGTAGCAGGGGACTGGTTGTAATTAAACCATCCGGTGTGGCGTATGAGAATATGAAACCGGAGGACATGGTTGTTGTGGACCTTGAAGGCACAGTTTTAGAAGGAAAATGGAAACCGTCCTCAGATACGCCGACCCACCTGGAATTGTATAAGAATTTCTGCGATATCGGCGGTGTGGTTCATACACATTCGAGATGGGCGACGACATTTGCGCAGGCAGGCCTGGAAATTCCTCCGCTTGGAACGACGCACAGTGATTATTTTTATGGAGCGGTTCCCTGTACGCGTACTATGACTCCTGAGGAAATAAACGGGGAATATGAAAAAGAGACCGGTAAAGTAATTATAGAAACATTTCGGGATCTGGACCCACAGACGATTCCTGCAGTTGTGGTACACAGTCATGGTCCCTTCACATGGGGGGAGAGTCCGGAAAAAGCGGTGGAATATGCAGTTGTTCTGGAAGAATGTGCAGGAATGGCCTGGCAGGATCTGCTGGTTTCCAACAATACGGTACGACCGATTCAAAAAGAGCTGCTGGATCGGCACTACTTGCGTAAGCATGGACAAAATGCTTACTATGGACAAACAGTATAACATCAGTTAAAAAGTCAGGTGCGAAAGATATTCTTGCACACTGACTTTTTCTTTCAAATGACACCAGAGAGAGAAATTAATATGATTTTATTTTGAAATGAACGGACCTTAAGCACAGTACAGACATTGTTTGGGGGCAAAAGTAATATACAGAGGTGTCAGTCGTTTTTCTTTCGGGAAACATATTGGAAACATGATAACTGTGAGTCAATCCGGTATAAAGAATTGTTAAAAATAAGGGATATAATGGGGCAGGCGAACAGGAAATTACGGATACATTTGTCGGATTAAAAAAATAAATAAAAAAAATGGAAAAAAGAGTTGACTTATGGGGGGACCCGTGCTATTCTAATATAGCTGTCGCTGATACAGACAAGCACAGCAAACAACGAACTTTGATAACTGAACAGTAAAACACATCCTTGAAAATTCTAAAAAAAGAATTTCATTAAATTGACGAAAAGTCAAAACCAACAGTAAAAGGGATAAGATAGCCAAGAGTTATCTTGAACTGGAACGAACACTTAATTTGAGAGTTTGATCCTGGCTCAGGATGAACGCTGGCGGCGTGCTTAACACATGCAAGTCGAACGAAGCACATAAAACGGACATCTTCGGAAAGAAGTATTATGTGACTGAGTGGCGGACGGGTGAGTAACGCGTGGGTAACCTGCCGTATACAGGGGGATAACAGTTAGAAATGACTGCTAATACCGCATAAGCGCACAGAGTCGCATGACTCGGTGTGAAAAACTCCGGTGGTATACGATGGACCCGCGTCTGATTAGGTAGTTGGTGGGGTAACGGCCCACCAAGCCCGCGATCAGTAGCCGACCTGAGAGGGTGACCGGCCACATTGGGACTGAGACACGGCCCAAACTCCTACGGGAGGCAGCAGTGGGGAATATTGCACAATGGGGGAAACCCTGATGCAGCGACGCCGCGTGAGCGAAGAAGTATTTCGGTATGTAAAGCTCTATCAGCAGGGAAGAAAATGACGGTACCTGACTAAGAAGCCCCGGCTAACTACGTGCCAGCAGCCGCGGTAATACGTAGGGGGCAAGCGTTATCCGGATTTACTGGGTGTAAAGGGAGCGTAGACGGCATAGTAAGTCTGATGTGAAAGGCGGGGGCTCAACCCCTGGACTGCATTGGAAACTATTAAGCTGGAGTGTCGGAGAGGTAAGTGGAATTCCTAGTGTAGCGGTGAAATGCGTAGATATTAGGAGGAACACCAGTGGCGAAGGCGGCTTACTGGACGATCACTGACGTTGAGGCTCGAAAGCGTGGGGAGCAAACAGGATTAGATACCCTGGTAGTCCACGCCGTAAACGATGTATACTAGGTGTCGGGGGGCAAAGCCCTTCGGTGCCGCAGCAAACGCAATAAGTATACCACCTGGGGAGTACGTTCGCAAGAATGAAACTCAAAGGAATTGACGGGGACCCGCACAAGCGGTGGAGCATGTGGTTTAATTCGAAGCAACGCGAAGAACCTTACCAAGTCTTGACATCTAACTGACCGGTCCGTAACGGGGCCTTCCCTACGGGGCAGTTAAGACAGGTGGTGCATGGTTGTCGTCAGCTCGTGTCGTGAGATGTTGGGTTAAGTCCCGCAACGAGCGCAACCCTTATCCTTAGTAGCCAGCAAGTGAAGTTGGGCACTCTAGGGAGACTGCCAGGGATAACCTGGAGGAAGGTGGGGATGACGTCAAATCATCATGCCCCTTATGATTTGGGCTACACACGTGCTACAATGGCGTAAACAAAGGGAAGCGATCACGCGAGTGTCAGCAAATCCCAAAAATAACGTCTCAGTTCGGATTGTAGTCTGCAACTCGACTACATGAAGCTGGAATCGCTAGTAATCGCGAATCAGAATGTCGCGGTGAATACGTTCCCGGGTCTTGTACACACCGCCCGTCACACCATGGGAGTCGGATATGCCCGAAGCCTGTGACCCAACCGTAAGGAGGGAGCAGTCGAAGGTGGAGCCGATAACTGGGGTGAAGTCGTAACAAGGTAGCCGTATCGGAAGGTGCGGCTGGATCACCTCCTTTCTAAGGAAGAAGAAGTAGGCATTGAGCATTTGATGAGAACGAGCCGGAAGGCGAAGGTCGAATCTAGTGCGAAAGCCCGCCTGGACACTTAGCGAATGCGAGCGAAAGCGAAGCATAAGGTTAGTGACCACGGTGAAGAGATGTGTTTTACTGTTGAGTTATCGAAGAGATAACGCACTGGTGAGGAAAAAAAGAGCAGCTTACTACACAACGTAAGCAGAGGAAGTTCCACTGACGTGGAACAGCTTTCACACTAAGCTCAAAAGGGCCTCGCTAAGTGTTCAAAGCTTCTGGTGGCGATGCGCTTAGGGGAAACACCCGTACCCATCCCGAACACGATGGTTAAGACTTAAGCGGCCGATGGTACTGCACTGGTGACGGTGTGGGAGAGTAGGTGGCTGCCAGAACCCTTTAAAAAGTGTGGGAAACGCTTTTTGAGATAAAACGGGCACCCACAGAAGCGTGCCAACCTACAACAGCAGGGAAGTGTTGTTTTACATAACTGGTTTTACCAGTGATCAGAGAGAACAAAGAAGTTTGTTGTTTCTGATGGCTGATAAAACAGCCGGCGAGACGAAGGCGGACGATGTGAGCGGACATCGGGATCAAAGATCCCTCAGTCGTGACATTACATGCCAATACATGAAAGAATCTTTGCACGGACAGGCGAACCTGACCGCACAAACCTTGTTTCCTGTGTTCCCATCAGGGAAGTGTTTCGCGTATGTACCTTGAAAACCGCATATACGAAAATATCTATATTGATAACATCTCTTATCAGCGAAGCTGATAAGCAAGAAACGTTAGAGATAGGAAAAGACATCCGAGGAACCACAGGCAGAGATGCATGTGGTGAATCAAACATTGTAAACGCAATGAAACGAAACGCTCGATGCGAAAGCATCGCAAGTACCGACTGTTCCAAACGCTATTGGAGCAGGAAGGTCAAACAAGAAAGAGCGCAGGGTGGATGCCTTGGCACTAAGAGCCGATGAAAGACGTGATAAGCTGCGAAAAGCTTCGGGGAGGAGCAAATATCCTACGATCCGGAGATCTCTGAATGGGGAAACCTGCATACCCAAACGGTATGTATCCATACGCCAATTCATAACGTATGGAGGGGAACCCGGGGAACTGAAACATCTAAGTACCCGGAGGAAAAGAAAGAAACATCGATTTCCAAAGTAGCGGCGAGCGAAATGGAAGGAGCCTAAACCAGCATGCGTGCATGCTGGGGTTACGGACTGCAGAAAGTGACTTCAATGCTAGTAGAATGGTTTTGGGAAAGCCAGCCAGAGAGGGTGAAAGCCCCGTATACGAAAGCAGGCGAGAGCGAGCAGGATCCAAAGTACCGCGAGACACGAGAAACCTTGCGGGAAGTCGGGGGGACCACCCCCCAAGGCTAAATACTCCTTAGTGACCGATAGCGCATAGTACTGTGAAGGAAAGGTGAAAAGGACCCCGGGAGGGGAGTGAAAGAGAACCTGAAACCCTGTGTTTACAAACTGTGGAACCACTTTACAGGTGGAACCGCGTACTTTTTGTAGAACGGTCCGGCGAGTTACGCTGGCTGGCAAGGTTAAGCACTTCAAGGTGTGGAGCCGAAGGGAAACCAAGTCTTAATAGGGCGATTAAGTCAGTCAGAGTAGACCCGAAACCGGGTGATCTATCCATGTCCAGGTTGAAGTTGCCGTAAAAGGCAATGGAGGACCGAACGCACATCCGTTGAAAAGGGTGGCGATGAGGTGTGGATAGGGGAGAAATTCCAATCGAACCCGGAGATAGCTGGTTCTCCTCGAAATAGCTTTAGGGCTAGCCTCATGAGAGTCTTTTGGAGGTAGAGCACTGAATTTCCTAGGGGGCGTCAAAGCTTACCGAAGAATATCAAACTCCGAATGCCAGTAAGATGATTCATGGGAGTCAGACTATACGAGATAAGTTGGATAGTCAAAAGGGAAAGAGCCCAGACCACCGGCTAAGGTCCCAAAGTGTGTGTTAAGTGGAAAAGGATGTGGGATTTCGAAGACAACTAGGATGTTGGCTCAGAAGCAGCCATACATTCAAAGAGTGCGTAATAGCTCACTAGTCGAGAGGTCCTGCGCCGAAAATGTCCGGGGCTGAAACACAACACCGAAGCCGTGGGATGGTAGCAATACCATCGGTAGAGGAGCATTGAAGACGCGAAGAAGCGGTACCGTAAGGAGCCGTGGAGAGTCTTGAAGAGAGAATGCCGGAATGAGTAGCGAGAGAGAGGTGAGAATCCTCTCGGCCGAATATCCAAGGTTTCCAGAGTAAAGCTGATCTGCTCTGGGTAAGTCGGGGCCTAAGGCGAGGGCGAAAGCCGTAGTCGATGGACAACAGGTTGAGATTCCTGTACTGCAAGGTAACAGAACTGTGGGGACATATGTGGAAAGTGCAACCCTGGAATGGAATCCAGGGGCAAGCGAGGTAGGAGTAAGGCAGGCAAATCCGCCTTACAATCCGAAGGCGTGATGCGGACCGAAATAAAGTAGGGAAGTGCATGAGCCATGTATCAAGAAAAGCCGCTATTGTTTACCGTGTACCCGTACCGTAAACCGACACAGGTGGATGAGGAGAGAATCCTAAGGCCGACGGAAGAAGCATTGTTAAGGAACTCGGCAAAATGACCCCGTAACTTCGGGAGAAGGGGTGCCATCGAAAGATGGCCGCAGAGAATAGGCTCAAGCAACTGTTTAGCAAAAACACAGGTCTATGCAAAACCGAAAGGTGAGGTATATGGGCTGACGCCTGCCCGGTGCTGGAAGGTTAAGAGGAGAGGTTAGCCGCAAGGCGAAGCTTTGAATTTAAGCCCCAGTAAACGGCGGCCGTAACTATAACGGTCCTAAGGTAGCGAAATTCCTTGTCGGGTAAGTTCCGACCCGCACGAAAGGCGTAATGATTTGAGCACTGTCTCGACAATGCATCCGGTGAAATTGAAGTACCAGTGAAGATGCTGGTTACCTGCGCCAGGACGGAAAGACCCCATGGAGCTTTACTCCAGCTTGATACTGGGATTCGGTATTGCATGTACAGGATAGGTGGGAGACGAAGAAGCACGAACGCCAGTTTGTGTGGAGTCAATGTTGGGATACCACCCTTGCAGTATTGGATTTCTAACCAACAGCCGTGACCCGGCTGGGGGACAATGTCAGGTGGGGAGTTTGACTGGGGCGGTCGCCTCCGAAAGGGTATCGGAGGCGCTCAAAGGTTCCCTCAGAATGGTTGGAAACCATTCGCAGAGTGCAAAGGCAGAAGGGAGCTTGACTGCGACACCGACGGGTGGAGCAGGTACGAAAGTAGGACTTAGTGATCCGGTGGTTTTAAGTGGGAATGCCATCGCTCAACGGATAAAAGCTACCCTGGGGATAACAGGCTTATCACTCCCAAGAGTTCACATCGACGGAGTGGTTTGGCACCTCGATGTCGGCTCATCGCATCCTGGGGCTGTAGTAGGTCCCAAGGGTTGGGCTGTTCGCCCATTAAAGCGGTACGCGAGCTGGGTTCAGAACGTCGTGAGACAGTTCGGTCCCTATCCGGCGTGGGCGTAGGATATTTGAGAGGAGCTGACCTTAGTACGAGAGGACCGGGTTGGACTGACCACTGGTGTACCGGTTGTTCCGCCAGGAGCATGGCCGGGTAGCCAAGTCGGGAAGGGATAAACGCTGAAGGCATCTAAGCGTGAAGCCCCCCTCAAGATGAGATATCCCATACGTAAAGTAGTAAGACCCCTTGAAGACGACGAGGTAGATAGGGCAGAGGTGGAAGTGCAGCAATGTATGGAGCTGACTGCTACTAATCGGTCGAGGGTTTGACCTGAGCACGCGAAGCGTGCGAAGGTCGTTCGATAGAGCAAAGCGAGATCGAACTTCCCCTGCATAAGCAGAAGGAAGTAAGAGAAGCGGGATCGAACTTCCCCTGCATAAGCAGAAGGAAGCAAGAGAAGCGGAGATCGAATGACCCGAAAGAAGACGGTAGAAGCGTGGATGGATGTAATAGTGTATGCGGTTTTGAAGGTATATCAAAACATATATGGTTATAGGGGATTAGTTCAATGGTAGAGCACCGGTCTCCAAAACCGTCGATGGGGGTTCGAATCCCTCATCCCCTGTTAATAAAAGCCCTGTAAATTCAACGTTTACAGGGCTTTTTGTCATTATACATATGCATCGCTTGCCTCGTGATCAGAATCTTTGAGAAGATGGCTATAGATATCCTGTACAGATTTGATTTTGCTCCTAATCGAACAAGTTCCGTGATTTGTTTATATACAAAAATACTGTATCTATTTCAGAGGGGATGGCACTATGAAAAAGGATGTAAAAGAGACGGATAAGGCAAAGGATATCTGATACAATGAAAAAAGGGAGGATGCGTAATGTTAAAAGATGCGATTATTGGTTTTGCCATTGGTGACGCGCTTGGTGTGCCTGTAGAGTTTCAGAGCAGAGGAAGCTTTACTGTGAAAGATATGCAAGGGTATGGGACACACGATCAACTGCCAGGAACATGGTCAGATGATACCAGTATGACGATTGCAACTTGTGCATCCATCAAGCGGAAAGGCTGCATTGATTATTATGATCTGATGCAATGCTTCCATGATTGGTATAATACTGGTGCTTATACTGCAGATGGTACTGTTTTTGATATTGGGAATACGACCTTTCAGGCGATTAATAAGTATCGTAATGGTGAAATGCCTATCAGATGCGGCATAAGTTCTGTTAGTGCTAACGGCAATGGCTCTTTGATGCGTATCTTGCCGCTGGCTTTTATGGACAGTACAAAAGAAGAGGTCTGTAATGTGTCAAAGCTGACACATGCACATGAGATATCACAGAAAGCATGTTGCATTTATGTGGATATTGCTAAGAGACTCTTAAAAGGAGAATCATTTAGAAATATTATGTCGTCATTATTCTATCAGGCACCTTTTAATCGCCTGCAGCGTTTGGAGACTCTTCCAGAGGCTGCCATACAGTCATCAGGATATGTTGTACATACGCTGGAAGCTGCCTTATGGTGCGTTGTAAATACCAGCACATTTGAACAATGCGTGCTGAAAGCGGTAAACCTTGGTGATGATACTGACACGACAGCCGCAGTGGCCGGGGGACTGTCAGGTATTATATATGGATATGACAATATTCCCAGGAACTGGATCGCGATACTCAGAAATATAGAGGCCATTGAGCAAACGTTATTTATGTAAACCATCAGCCAGTCAAATGGCCGGTGGTTTTTCTTATACCAACGGAAAAGAGAAGCTATAAGGGTAAAAGTATTGACTAAGTTTCGGGACTGGACAGCAGATATGAAATTCCGAAAGCCTGGTGCATTCCTGACCATACGCGCACCGATTGTATTTTCATCCGGAGTATCATTTCAGCACAAAAGAAAATCCGGGAGCAAAAGGGAAATGGTTTGAGGATTGGCTACTAAGAGGCAGCAAGTCAAACTTTGCGATTAAGGCTTATAAAGAACAATACAGCTTGGCGGATTATGATGTTATCAGATGTAAGGGAGGACTATATCGCTTCACAGGAGCTTGCTGATCATGTGGATATGGGGAAACTGCCTGATAAGCAGGAACGGTCTGTCGGGGTGTTATACTATGAAATGGTCATTGAGCCGGCTGTTGTTTATGAGAAAGAAAAAGGTGAATAAATATGGCAGGTGCAGCAAAAACGGGAGTATATCCTTGCTACGAAAAGCAGTTCCAGATTGACACTGCGGTATCCGGTGCAACAGCGGCAATGAAATCCGGTATTTTGTTATGCGAAACTAGGCAGGGGAATTAATTAATAATTGACGTTTATTAGAAAATTAAGGAATTATGAAATAGAGAATGATATCAATTATTTTTTTATTCGAGAGTATGGGGATCGTCCCATCTCATAAAAACCCCCGGCTGTGCTATGCCGGAGGGATATCTTTAAAATGGGCCACATCAGGTTCTAACATTGAATTTCTGACTGCAATAAGCACAAGTTACTTCAATATTTCCACGACCTGAAGGCACATTCATTCTTTTTGAGCAGTATGGACATGTTAAGAGTGTTTTTGCATTTTTAGTAGTATTCGTTACAGGATCAACCCTTGTTTTAGAACCCCTAAATAGACCGCCAAGCATTAAGATTACACCGCCAATAAGTACGTAACTCCCCCATGCCATTTTTGTCGTATAAAATGCGGTATTACTTTGATAACAGAGAGCTTTTAGCAGAAACAAACCATAAGCACTCGTTACAACAGCCATAAATTTTGAAAACGAATTGGATTTTACAATCAAATATAACGTAATAACTGCCATGACGATATAGGCTACACCAAACTTGGAAAACCCAATAATCATATTAGGGGTAATGGCCCCCCCCTGCAAAGCGGCTGTTACACCGGTGTAAGTTTGTGTTTTGCTGATGGGTAAAAAGGCTGCGGAAAAACATAATACGGATCCAAAAGCAGCACTTGAAGATTTTTCTGTGTTTTGTGTATTCATATTTTTTCCCCCTGATTAAGAATATAATTGTTTATATGTTTAGGATACAATCTGTTTTTGCAAATTTGTTTTGGTATGTATATAAGCATTAATCAGGTATTTCGTGTGAATCTGAGTGGTTTTTTTGTTATGGGAGGGATTTCAATGTAGGATATGAAAAAAGGAACTGTTTTTACAAAAAGCTAAGAGTTTTTGCTCATTATTTTAGTCATTTTAATTTTTTTTGCGCTTTCGTCCAAGGATGTAAATGCTGATGCGGCCGTTACATCTGAAGAAATTAATTCTTATTTATTCGTATTTGACTAGAGATATTCCTAATATGAAATTTAGTGTAACAGCATTTGAGGGCTATAATAATTAACAAGGATATTTCATATTTCCTCATTATGAATGGAAATATGGCGTAGTAGATACGTCAAAAGAGAAGAGTGTCAGCTACGGACCAGCCGTTTGGGTTGCACAGTAAAAGAGGCCGAAAAAGAAGAATATCGAATCTTTATATATAGGAACGATTACTAATAAATTGTACATAGCGCTATGAGCCTCCGGTTTTCCTCCCGGAGGCTATTTTTATTTGCCTTAAAAAATAGAACCGATAAATGGCTACGCGTCAATGGGCTACAATTGCCGGTACACGCAACCAAATATGGTTCTGTAGAAAGTATATTTGGTATTGGATACAGCGTAAATAAGCGGTCTTTTGGGAATTACGAATAGATAAACTATGCTATGAAAATATTAACGGTAAACTCCAAAACCGTCGATGGGGGTTCAAATCTCTCATCCCCTGTTAATAAAAGCCCTGTAAATGTTGAATTTACAGGGCTTTTTGTTATCATACATGTTTGTAAGTTACCGGGATATAAACCCAGGTTTTTTCACCACAGTAATATTCAAAGCTCAATTTCCCATCCATAAATTTGTATTGACTGGAATCGAGCCATTTAGAAAAAATGTCCTTCCACATTTTGCGGATGTTCATGTTCAGCTCGGCTATATCCTTTGCAGAGGGAACTAAAAATACTGCATACTCAGCCGCTGGAACATCGAGAACTTCCATCCCATGGGGAACGAAATCTTTGCTTTTCACAATTGGTCCAAAGAAATAATGTAACTCACCCGATTCGGCGTCAGGATGTGTCCATGCGCCGATTTCGGCGTAACCTGGATAGGTCAGTTTCTGATACTCTTCTAAACTAACGCTGGAAAAATCCTTTCCCAGCCAATATGCGCCGTTGTCCAGAACATCCAATTCCCCTTGTGGTGGAGCCAGGCAGTAGCCGATCGCAGAAAAGGCCTGCAATTTCTTGATTGCTGGTGTCATCATCGCTTCTGTACCTCCTTTTATCATATATTCGGTGGGAGTGAGCGCGTACTGTTTCCGAAATGCCTTATTAAAGCCAGATACTGTTTCAAAGCCATATGTTAGAGCAACGTAGGTAACGCTGTACCCTTTACACAGGGCAATAGCAGCATGTGCCAGTCTGCGTTGCCGAATATAGGCCCCGGCCGAAAGACCATATATGCTTTTGAACGCATGACAAAAGTGGTAAAGGGAATATCCAAACATGCTGGCAAGTGCTGAAACAGGCAAAGGTTCTGTCACCTTTGTCTCGATATATGCCAGGCACCGTTCCATGTCCAGTTGATAGCTCATTATCTCACCTCCAATGTAACCATAACATAAATCTGTAAGTTCTGCTTTTCCAAAGTTGCTTTGCGATAAGGACAGACGCAAAAATCTATTATCATATTTCTGTTTTTTGTATTTCATCAGTTTATAGATATATATGCAGGTTTTCTATGCAGAGCTATGCGTCTACGGTACAAATCCAAAACGACAGTTCTGTAGTGGAAGGTATAAACTTCCTGAATCGGAATGGTATAAACCGATGGTTTTGACTGATTCACGATATGAGGATTTATTTTCAGAAGAGTTATTAAAGGTAAATAAAGATATCACGGTAGGATAGTATGATAAGATATAAATAAAGGAATACTCTTTTTAGTATGAAAGTATGAGGGCTGGATATGACAAAAAGTAAAATCAGATACATGGGAGTGCGGACGGTCTTTTCTGTTATTGTACAAAACTGGAGTACGCTGATATCTTTTGAACTGATTTATAAGATAGTGGGGATTAGCTTTTTTTTTCCGTTTCTTGGGTCAGTCACTTACTTTCTGCCTGGTCTGATCAATGAAAGCCATCTCAGTCAGGAGAATTTTGGAGAATTATTCAGCAGCCCGACTGCAATTTTGATACTGGCGTGTGTCGGACTCATTCTGGGAGCATATTTGTATGTGGAGATAATCGCGTTAACATTATACTGTGAAAGAGGCTGGAATAGAGAAGCGATAACTGTCTGGGATCTGATTCGTACGTCATTCATAAAAGTCCTGGGTATATTTACGATAAAACGCGTTGCATTCTTTCTTCTGCTATTTTTTATGCCCTTTTCGTTTTTGGGGACTGCAAGTGTCTTTTTAAGGAAATTCAAGATTCCTGAGTTCATAATGACTGCAATGACTGATAACGCGTTATCTGTATGTTTGCTGGTGGCGGCAGTTATTTTAGTCAATTATCTGTTTTTTCTTTATCTGTTTGGGATTCCTGTCCTTCTTCTGACAAACTCAACATTCTGCAGTTCATGGAAAAAGAGTCTGGACCTGTTAAAACGAAGAAAGGTACGTACGGTTGGAAAACTTTTTTCATATATTCTTGCTTATTTGTCGGTGCTCTGTGTAGCGTGGGGGATTGCGGTAAGTGTGCTTGCCGGACTTGCCAGGTATTTTCATGGCGAAAATGAGGGTAGATGGTATTTTGGATTGTATTATAATACCTTTGCGGGTATCTGGAATATTGTGACGGGTGCGATTGCTTCTGTATTTTTTTGTGCAATAACAATTGTTTTATATCACTGTTACAAAGGTGAAAGCCGTCCGAGAGCCGTAAAGAAGCCATGGACGATAAAGAGGCTGATGATTCGTACCGTGGTAGTTCTGACTGTAATTGTTATGCTTGTTTTTATGGGAGATACGGAACTGGGGAGACAGTTTTTTTATTCAGATAGTTCAAAGGCAGCAGTAATTGCACATCGTGCAGGAGCAGCTTTTGCACCTGAAAATACGGTTGCTGCATTAAATGAGGCTATTGAGGATGGGGCAAATATGGCAGAAATTGATGTTCAGCAATTAAATGATGGTACACTTATCGTTCTGCATGACACGAATTTTAAAAGAACTACCGGGGTGGATTTAAATGTCTGGGATGCTGAATATACACAAGTAGAGGAGATGGATGCGGGAAGCTGTTATTCCCACCAATTTGCAGGAGAGCCAGTGCCTGCTCTGGAAGATATGCTGAAGGCCGCCAAAGGGAAAATTGACCTTATGATAGAACTTAAAGTCACGGGACATGAGAAAAGCCTTGTTGAGGATACACTCGAACTTATTGAGAAATATGATATGGAAAAACAGTGTAACATCGCATCGATGGACTTTAATTTGCTACAGCAGGTAAAATCATTGAATACTGAATTAAAAGCAACGTACATCTCAGTTTTGCTTGTGTCTAAATCCTACGATCTGAAACAGATTGACTGCTATAGTGTAGAAACAACTTTTTTATCGAGAGAATTAGTGTCTTCGGCACATGCTCAGGGGAAAATGGTGTATGGGTGGACGGCCAGCAGTAATGACAGTATTAAAAAAGTACTCAGTTGTGATGCTGACGGTGTTATCACGGATAATCCCCTTCTGGTACGATATATCATAGATACGTCAGAGGAGAATATTCTGATGGATGAAGTTGCAGATATATTTTTTTAGATTAATAAATTCTGATAATACTCACTATAAAGGAGGACTCCTGATGAATGAGAGTACCATATGCTTAATGAATGACTCGTTTTCTCCATTGATTGACGGGGTAGCCAATGCAGTGACAAACTATGCCGCCTGTTATCAGAAAAACTTTGGAAAAGCATACGTTGCGGTGCCATACCACCCGGATGCTGATGATGGGAATTTTCCGTTTCCCGTAATTCGTTACCGGAGTTTTGATACTACTGAACTGTTAAATTACCGCGCAGGATATCCTTTTTCGGTAAGTGCAATGAAAGCGTTGAAGGAGGCTGATTTGAGTCTCATTCACAGTCACTGTCCGTTTATGTCAACTGTTTTAGCCCGTATACTGCGCAGGTGTGTAGATGTGCCGTTGGTATTTACATACCATACTAAATTTGATGTAGATATTGCAAAAACAGTTTCTTCAAAAATTTTACAGAAGCAGGCTGTGAATCTCATTCTGGATAATATTAATGCATGTGATGAGGTCTGGACAGTCAGTGAGGGGGCAGGGGAAAATTTGCGTTCTCTGGGTTATAAAGGGGATTACATTATCATGCGAAATGGGGTTGATTTTCCAAGGGGACGCGTATCAAAAGAGAGTATAAGCAAAGCCACAGAAGGGGCAGATCTGCCCCCCAATGTGCCCGTTTATCTTTTTGTGGGGCGTATGATGTGGTATAAGGGACTTAAGATTATCTTCGACAGTCTGTGTATGCTTCAGGATGGCGGAAAAGATTTTCGGTTGATCATGATCGGAGAAGGAAATGATAAAGAAGAAATGGAGCGTTATACAGAGGAAGCAGGAATTGGTAATAAATGTAATTTTACGGGGGCAATCTACGACAGAGAGGTTTTGAGGGCATGGTACTGCCGTGCTGACCTGTTCTTATTTCCTTCCAGCTATGATACAAATGGTCTGGTAGTGCGTGAGGCAGCCGCGTGTGGACTTGCCAGTGTACTGATTAAAGGAAGCTGCGCAGGAGAGGGAATATCAGATGGAAAAAATGGATTTCTGTGTGAGGAAAATGCAGAGGGAATGTATTTTTTATTAAAAAAGATACAGGAAAATCCAGAAGTAACGAGTCGGGCAGGTCGATGTGCAATGGATATGCTTTACCTTTCCTGGGAGGATAGCGTAGCTAAAGCTGTTGAGCGATATGAGGTTATAAAAGAGAAATATGCCAGAAAGGAGTATACTGGCCAGAAGTGTTTTTCAGATGATATGCTCTCTGTCACAGGGAATGCCATGAAGAGAATTGAGACATTGAGGGAATTGCAGAAATCGTCGAAGGAGAAAATTGCAGCCATGTATGAGTGGCAGAAAATGCATCTGGGTAATATCGTAGATTATCTTTGGAAATAAAATAGACTCTCTATCATAGAAACAGCTTATCACATAATCTGTTTACTATACAGAGAGCCTATTTCACTTCACAAGCTCTGCCGGTATGGCAGGCTATTCAAACATCAGTATTTCAAGCGTTAGGCAACCTGTACATTGACAGCCTGTAAACCGCGATTTCCCTGTGTAGTTTCGAAAACAACTGACTGTCCGTCTTCTAATGTTTTGTAGCCATCCATTGCAAGACCGGAAAAATGAACAAATACGTCAGATCCGTCTTCTCCTGTGATAAAACCATAACCTTTTTCTGCATTAAACCATTTTACTGTACCTTTATTCATGAAAGATACCTCCTTAAATATAATTGCATTTTTCATTAAATAAAAAAACGCATAACCCTGTAAATCATTAATAGAATAATGACTTACAAAAATATGCGAAATCAAAACTTATTAAAAATACTTCTATACTATATCACGGAAATAAAAAGAAGTCAAGAACGAAATGAAATATGATTGTACGCATTTACATTTATCTGTATCATAAAAACACCGGAAATTTCTGTTCAGAAAATGAAGCCTGTCAGAATGTATACGGAATAAGCCAACAGGAAATATTAGTAAGAGGATTTAACGATAGTTTTCCGCACATTTCGCACATTTTGAGTCACGGCTGCACTTAAAGCGAGTTACAGAGTCGTCAAAGCGGTCGCAGGTACTTTTGGTAAACGTCACAGTATGAGTCACTTTACTGGCGTCTGTTGGGCATTTGTAATCATAAGTTTTTGTGTAATCCATTATGTACCTCATTTCTGTATTAGTGATATATCACTATTATAATATGAAAAAATCAAAAATTCCAGCGATACCTGATGTTTTTAAAAATAATGCAACCAAAAGAAGAGATGTGGTCTCTAATATGTGTAGGGCAAAAGAGATATTTTTTTACAGAAATATAAATTATTATAAAGAATTTGTATTCATGCTTAAGATAAGCAGATTATATGTTATAATAAAATCTATTGAATTTTAGAGAAATTGGAGTAAAAATGTCGATGAACGAAGCAGAAGATAAAAAAACATCACCCGACCTGGAATCCAGAATTGATCTGGCGATGGACAAGATTATTCAGGACACCATTGGTCATATTCCGGTGTCGGAACAGATAGATAATCCAGAGACAAAAAAGAAGAATAAAAAAGAGCCAAAGGTGAAAGAGTCAAAGAAAAAGGAAGTGAAACCGGAAATAAAAGTGCCTCCGGTGTATGCTGGATCTTTGGGTCCACTTGAGGAAGAGGAAGATATGCCTAAAAAGAAAAAAGGAATTGCCGGAAAGATCATTCTCGTTCTCTTTGTTTTGGCGTTACTGTCGGGAATCGGTGTCTATGGGTATTATGCCCATAATTACAGTGATAAGTTTTTTCCGGGAACGACGATCAACAATATTAACTGTGAAGGGCTGACTGCGGACCAGGCAGAGGAGCTTATCAAGAAAAAAGTGGAAGATTACCGAATTGACCTGAAGTTCAGAGGCGATGAGACAAAGAATTTTGAAGGTCAGACTATAGCCTATTCATACGCACCGGATGGAAGTGTTGACAAGGCACAAAAAGAGCAGAATCCACTGCTGTGGATCAAAGGTTATTTTGAGCCGGATCATTATAAGGTGGCAGAAAATATCACATATGATGAAAATGCACTCAGAGAGCAGGTGATGGCGCTGGATTGTATGCAGGCTGAAGCGATGCAGGCTCCGGTGGATGCATACATTGCATTCCAGAATGGACATTTTGAAATTGTTCCGGAAGTGGAAGGAACCACCATCGATACCGAGGCATTTTTTAACGCGGTTAAAGAGGCGGTATCTCAAAGCATAACGGAGCTTTCTGCGGAGGAGCAGGGTGTCTATGCACAGCCGGGAGTTCGAAGCAATGATGAGACACTGAACAGGCAAGTGGAAGAGCTCAACTCGCTTACCACAGCCAGCATTATTTATCAGCTTCCGACTGGCGAAGAAGTGCTGAATGGAAATACAATACGTGACTGGCTTTCCATCGACGAAAACGGTCATTATTATAAAGATGAAGCGGTTATGCAGCAGAAGATTGCAGAGTATGTCGCGGATATGGCCTCCAGGGTTGACACTGCCGGAAAGGAACGGCCGTTTACGACTACCAGTGGTCTTGAGATTACTGTAGGAGGGGGAGATTACGGCTGGAAAATCAATCAGGCTGAGGAAATTGCCGAGCTGACGCGAAATATAGCTAATAATGATCAGATTGCAAGAGAACCCGTTTATACAAGCCGTGAAGTTTCTACAGAAAATAACGGATTTGGCAATACTTATATTGAACTGAATATGACAGATCAGGAACTGTACTATTACCAGGATGGTCAGATCGTCGTTCAGAGTTCATTTGTTTCCGGAAAGATGACAAGAGACAGATATACACCGCCGGGAATCTTTACCCTGACTTATAAACAGAAAGACAGGGTGCTGCGGGGCGATAAACTGCCGGACGGAAGTTATTCATATGAGTCGCCGGTTAATTTCTGGATGCCCTTTAATGGAGGTATAGGTCTTCATGATGCGTCCTGGAGGAGTTCATTCGGAGGAACCATCTATAAAAACGGCGGATCGCATGGCTGTATTAACCTCCCATATTCCAAGGCTCAGGCTATATACAATATTATAACGAAAGATGTGCCGATCATATGCTTTTATACAGAACAGTATTCATTAAGATAGGCATACAGGATGAAAAGAGCCGGTTCTCGCTGTGAGAGCCGGTTTTTGATTTACAGTAAAATAACGCATTGGGAGAATTCAGAAAATCATGCAGGATATGGAGCAATACTAAAGAAATTATTAGGATTTCATTAAGAAACTGGGATAAACCGTACAACTGATAAAAAGTTTGCTATAATGGACCATAAACAGCTAAGGGGAAGTCATCATGGAAAACATCAAGACAAAAAAATCAATATTGCCGTCCTATGCCATTCTGCCTCTGTTGTCCTGTGTGGCGGTAAACTTTACCGTTTATCTGGGGGTCAACTATCTGACTGAGGGACGGAAACATTATGACCTGACACTTCCAGTGGACCGGGCAGTGCCGGTGGTGCCGGAATTTGCTGCGATTTATCTGGGGTGTTACGTATTTTGGATTGCGAATTACATCCTGATTGTGAGACAGAGTAAAGAGCATTGTATGCGTTTCGCAACAGCAGATATGATGTCCAGAATAGTATGCGGTCTTATCTATCTGGTGCTGCCGACGACAAATGTAAGACCGGTTCTTACCGGGGATGGATTATGGGTAACTGTTCTTCAGATGATATATCAGGCCGATCAGCCGACCAGGCTTTTTCCATCGATTCACTGTCTGGTGAGCTGGTTTTGCTATATCGGGATTCGCGGCCAAAAGAACATACACAGAGGCTACCGTATATTTTCCTGTATCTTTGCGGTTGCAGTCTGCATCTCTACACAGCTGACAAAGCAGCACTATATCGTGGATGTACTGGGCGGGATTTTACTGGCAGAGGGAACTTATTGGCTGGCATTCCATACACAGCTTTACAAATATCCGGAGAAGATATTTGATACGGTCAGTCAAAAACATTTATACAGACAGAGAAGAACCTGTGGGAAGGAAGGTGAATCGTGACAAGCAGAAAGAAAAAGATTATAAACACTGTATTTCTCCTGCTTGTATTTTTACTGACGGTTTACAGCGTATTCAGGGGTGAGGATCTGCACGAAGTGATGAAGGAGATCATGCGGGTGAATCCATGGTATCTGCTTCCGGGAGTGTTTGGTGTCGTGTTTTTCATCTGGGGTGAGTCTATTATTATTCATTATCTGTTCGGGACACTGGACATTCATGAGAAAAAATGGATCTGTTTTCAGTATTCATGTGTGGGATTCTTTTTCAGTGCCATAACGCCGTCTGCGAGCGGCGGACAACCCATGCAGATCTATTATATGCGGAAGCATAAAATACCGGTTCCGATTTCCACACTGGTTCTGATGATCGTTACGATAACCTATAAGCTGGTTTTGGTGGGGGTGGGACTTTTTGTGGCATTCTTTCAGAGAGGATTTGTCCACCGGTATCTGGAAGGGATTTTGCCCGTCTTTTATCTGGGGGTGTTTCTTAATGTGATTTGCTGCATTGCCATGTCCATTCTGGCGTTTCATCCGGTGCTGGCAAAATATATTGTGATGAAATGCCTTGGCATGCTGGAGCGTGCTCATATTCTTAAACGCAGACCGGAGCGTACACAGAGAATGGAAGCTTCCATGGATCAGTATAACGCGACGGCATCGTATCTGAGAAGCCATATGAGGGTAATTGTTAATGTGCTGGTGATTACTTTTCTGCAGAGGTTTGCATTATTTTTTGTCACATGGTTTGTATATAAGGCAATGGGGCTTCATGGGGCACATATTTATGATGTTGTAATGCTCCAGGCTGTGATATCCGTCTCAGTGGATATGCTGCCTTTGCCTGGTGGAATGGGGATCAGTGAAAACCTGTTTCTTATTATCTTCAAAACAATTTTTGCAGCAGGACTGCTGCTGCCGGGAATGGTTTTGAGCAGAGGGATTGCATATTATGTACAGCTGCTGCTCAGTGCAGGTATGACCTTATTTGCCCATTTGACAATTGGGCGGGAGACTTTAGATAAAACGTGATTGGGGAAAAAGAAAAAAATGATAGGATTCTATAATTATACAGTAGTTTTAACATACATAAGTCTTGTATCATCTGTATTTGGAATGACGCAGGCCATTCATGGGCGATTTAAGACTGCAATTCTCTGTCTGGCGATATCCGGACTGTGTGACATGTTTGACGGGAAGATTGCCCGTACCAAGAAAGACCGGACAGAAGATGAAAAGGCATTTGGCATACAGATTGATTCGTTGTGCGATGTTGTCTGTTTTGGCGCATTTCCTGCATTGATCTGTTATCTGCTGGGGGTTCGCGGACCCATAGGTATTGCAGTCATCATACTTTACTGTGTGAATTCTGTGATCAGACTGGCATATTTTAATGTTATGGAGATGAAGGATGCACTGGTGACAGCAGATGGAGAAAAATTTTACCGGGGACTTCCCATTACTTCTATGGCGGTAGTTCTTCCACTGGTATTTATGATCCAGTTTTTTGTACCGGACTGGGTCTTCAGAATATGCCTGCATCTGGCACTCCTTGGTGTTGGGGTGTTGTTTGTCGTAAATTTCAGGCTCAGGAAACCTAAGAACAGCACACTGGCAATTCTGGTATCTGTGGTAGGGATCGCAGTGCTGATCATGATTATTTTTACGAACTATCGGGTCAGGCTTCATGCAGGCTGGCCATGGCTGTGCAGGAGGTATCCCGTGTAGCAGGGATGTGAGGTGAATCTATGAAGTATATTGATAATAAAGGCAGAGTAAAGATCGAAGAAACTGCACAGGACAGGCTGCTGGAGTGGATCTATTCGCACCGTACAGGAAGAGCAATTCTGAAGTTTCTGGTGCAGCCGGGAATCACAAAGGCAGGCGGCTGGTTTCTTGAACAGCCGTGGTCTAAAGTCCTGATTACACCATTTATCAAAAAGAATCAGATTAACATGAGCTGCTACCAGGATCAGCAATATCGTTCCTACAATGATTTTTTTACCAGGAGAATCAAACCGGAATACCGCCCGATAGAGGGAACTGAGAAAACACTGGTATGTCCTTGCGATGGAAAACTGAGTGTGTATCCAATCTCGCCAAAGGGTAATAAAGAGAGCAGATTCTGCATTAAAAATACTTTTTATACGGTAAGCTCTCTGCTGCAGTCAAAAAGACTGGCTGAATATTATGAGGGGGGATGGGTCTGCGTATTTCGTCTGACGGTGGACGATTATCACCGCTACTGCTATGTTGATGACGGGCAAAAATCAATAAATTACAGAATTCCAGGTGCCTTTCATACGGTAAACCCGGCAGCGGGGGATGTGCTGCCGATCTATAAAGAGAACACCAGGGAATTCTCTCTTTTAAAAAGCCGGCATTTTAGAACGGTTGTCATGATGGAGGTAGGAGCACTGATGGTCGGGCGGATCACGAATTATCATGAAGCATGTCAGGTGAAGCGGGGACAGGAAAAAGGAAGGTTTGAATTTGGCGGTTCAACGATTATTCTTCTGTTTCAGAAAGGCGGAGTACAGATTGATGAACGCCTGATACAAAATACCGAAAAAGGTTATGAAACCATCGTGAGAATGGGGGAGAGGATAGGAGAGGCATAAAGAAAAAAATCCCGGTTCCGGGATTTTTTTCTTTAAATCAAATGATACCGTTCCAACAGCTCCTCAATGATTGTGCCGGATATTTTCTTTCTCAGCCTTCGCTCCACAAAATGTGCACCGAATGGCAGAGTGAGGTCGGTCAGTTTTTTACCATCCATCATTTTGGAAGTAGAATCAAGCAGGATGCGGATATCATAACAGGAGTTAAAAACTTCCGGTACGCCCCGGTCCACATCGAGCAGCGTATAGACTGCTTCCATTGCGGTTCTTACGGAGTATTCCGTTGTAAATACAGTATCACGGACGGTATCGGCAAACTGTCCGATGAATGCAAAATTTACACAGCCGTCAGGAACTACTTTGGGCCTGTCACCTTTAGTTCGCGGCATGAAGAATGCGGTGATATACGGCATCATGCAGGGAATGCAGCGAGCTGATTCCCTTGCCAGCCCCGGAATATCTTCAACAGGTACGCCGAGATGGAAAAGCCATTCCTGGGTAATTTCGAAACCGGTGCATTCTCTGAGTGGCTTTTTGATATAATCGCCCGGGACATCCGTGTAAAGACCGTAAACCCAGACGACAAGCTGATCTTTTGGCTGTTCTTTAAAATGAGGCTGTCTGTTCAGCGTATAACTCATAAGCCAGGAAGAATCCTTGACGGTGATAATACCACCGGTTACGGCTTTTCCAGAAAAGGGATCACGTTTGCAGACCTTCTTGATGTATTCCGGGATCTTTGCATCCAGTGTAGTAATCGTGGCACTTTCCCAGTTTGTAGCTTCCGTGTCTGTACAAAACTTATCAGGATTTCCAAAAGAAGGGTCCTGGCTGGCGATATTTCTCCAGAGTTCCCAGCATCCTCCACTTTCCGTATTCATCACAGGTACATGGTCGTGATCTCCCAGAGAAGAATTCTCAGTGCAGCTGCCGTTGGTGACGAAGACCAGGTCGTCTTCGATCAAGTCAATACATTCTTCTGCCCCGTTGTGGATGCACAGGATTTTGGAAGCTATTTTTTTACCGTCTTTGAATTCAAACCGTACATTCGTTACGCGCGTGTCATACTGGAACTGTACATTGTGTTTTTCAAGGTAATGTATCATTGGAAGAATCAGAGATTCATACTGGTTGTATTTTGTAAATTTCAGTGCTGAAAAATCCGGAAGCCCGCCAATATGATGTATGAATCTCTGAATATAAAGTTTCATCTCAAGGGCACTGTGCCATTTTTCAAACGCAAACATTGTCTGCCAGTACAGCCAGAAATTGGAGGAATAGAATTCCTCATCAAAGACATCGTTGATTGTTTTATCATAGAGGTCCTCATCCCTGGTCATGAACAGACGGACGATTTCCATGGATGCCTTTTCTGACAGTGCAAATTTGCCGTCGGTATGCGCGTCTTCCCCGCGGTTTACAGTGGCGCGTACCAGAGAGTAATTGGGATCACGCTTGTTCAGCCAATAGTATTCATCGAGTACGGATATTCCGTCTGTCTCAATGGAGGGGATGGAACGGAATAAATCCCACAGGCATTCGAAATGATTTTCCATCTCGCGTCCTCCGCGGATCACAAATCCTTTCTGGGGATCATTGATACCGTCACATGCTCCGCCGGGAAGGGAAAGCTCTTCCAGGATATGAATGTGTTCCCCTTTCATCTGGCCGTCACGTACCAGAAAGCAGGCAGCAGAGAGGGAGGCGAGACCGCTTCCTACGAGATAGGCACTTTTCTTGTCTACACCATCAGGTTTTACCGGATGGGCAAATGCTTCATAATTGCCGTTTGAATAATACATAAATGATACCTCCGTTTTTGTTGATGAGCGTATCATACAACAGTGTACAGAGGATTACGATAGACATTAACGCCGCTTTGTCAGACTTTTTGACATAGCGGCGTTAATGTCGTAAAACCATACAGTTAATGATCAATGTCTAAAGGCGGCTGTTTGTGCTGAATCGATTGAGTGCAGCTGAAATATCCCCCTGGATCAGAGTACTGAGACGGCCGATGATGACCTCAGGACTGTCTTTCATCCCTGTGCGGATCCAATCCAGCATCAGGCCAACGAATGCATATTTATAAAAGTCAGCGATGAACTTCTTATCCTCTTCGCGCACCGGAAGACCGTCTGATTTTTCTTCCACCACATCGATCAGGAGGTGGTATGTGACTTCGTACAGGTAACGTTCCACCTGCTCCCTGCTTATAGAATTATATACGTGGTTGATCAGTATGCGATTATCCAGCACGTATTCATAAATCTGCAGAAATCCCTGCTGCCAGGTATCATAAGTCTTTTTTCCTTCCAGGGCATCGGATGCCTCATTCAGGAAAAACCAGTCGAGCAGATCATAAATATCCTGAAAATGATAGTAAAACGTCTGGCGATTGACTTCGCAGTCTTCTGCGATATCTGTGACGGTGATCTTATCAAGCGGCTTCAGGGAAAGGAGTTTCCTGAGAGATGCCGCAAGAGCCCTTTTCGTAGTCTGAGACATTGCCGTTCCTCCTGTTATCCTGTTAAAAAAGGTGTGTTAAGTCCAGTGGACTTTGAATGATGTAATCCGGATTTTCGACCTTACCAAATCCATAGGAGGCAAACACAAATGGTATCTGCGGACCTGCCTCTTTTACAGCCTTGTAATCACCCGCTGTATCGCCGACATAGACGGGGGACTTTAAGTCATGCCTGTGGATGATCTCACGGATATTGTCGGCTTTTGCATTTCCGGTATCACCCGGACATAAATGGTCTTTGATATAGCAGCCGAAACCGGTACATTCCAGAAAGGTTTCGATATAGCCGGCCTCGCAGTTACTGACAAGAAACAGTGGGTAGCGTGCGGATAATATCTTTAGGACCTGGGGCCAGGCGGGATACAGCGGCGCGCCGTATTTTCTGAGCAGTTCATGTTCGTATTTGCAGCACATGTCGATCAGCTCGAGCTGGCGTTCACGTGTTTCTTCAGAAAATATAATGCCCGCAATATCAGGAAGTGTTCTGCCAAACACAGATTTCAGAAGATCCGGGGTGATCGTAAGATTTAAAGATGTATTTTTTGCCAGCACTTCCATCCATGCCCTGGCGACAATTTCCGTGGAATCCCATAGCGTTCCGTCTACATCTAATATAATGCTGTCAGTCATAATTTCTCCTCCCATTCTGGATTCTATTTTAAAGAGAATCAATGGAAATTGCAATCTTTATTTCCGTGGGCAACAAGCCAGCCGGGCATGCCTGCATATCCATCTGGCGACTGCTGCGGGGGTATTTGACTTTCCTTTTCAGAGCCTCCATGTTATAATGAGAACGCAAAGTGTTTGAATCAAAAGAAGACGGAGAACAGTTGTGAAAGAGTACGACAATGCAGAAAAACTAAAGGGTATTGTTGAGCCCCTGATTGAATGGTACCTGGAAAATAAACGAGTGCTTCCGTGGAGGGAACAGAAAAACCCATATTATATATGGATTTCAGAAATTATGCTGCAGCAGACCAGGGTAGAGGCGGTTAAGCCGTATTTTCAGCGATTTATCTCAGCACTTCCGACTGTTGAGGATGTTGCCTGCTGCGACGAGGCAAAACTGTTAAAATTATGGGAAGGTCTGGGGTATTATAACCGCGTTCGGAATATACAGAAAGCTGCACAGAGGGTTGTGGAGCTCTATGATGGGAAACTTCCTGCAGACTATGACGAATTGCTGGGACTTCCTGGAATTGGTGATTATACGGCAGGAGCAGTGGCATCAATTGCATATAATATACCGGTTCCAGCTGTGGATGGCAATGTCCTTCGGGTGGTATCACGGCTGACTGAAAACGTAGAGGATATTTTAAAGCAGAAAGTGAAGAACCAGATCCGGTCTGAGCTTTTGAAGATTATGCCGGTGGATGTCCCCGGAGAATTCAATCAGGCATTGATGGAACTCGGGGCGACTGTATGTGTGCCGAATGGAATGGCAAAGTGTGAGGCATGTCCGATCGCAAAGCTGTGTGGTGCCAGGCTCCATAACCGCCAGGGTGAAATTCCAGTCAGGAAAAAGGCAAAGGAACGCCGGCTTGAAGAAAAAACCGTCTTGATCATTCAGGACGGAGATAAAGTTGCGATAAGAAAACGTCCGTCCAAAGGACTCTTGGCGGGTCTGTATGAACTCGTGAATTTTGACGGGCATCTTAGTGAGGAAGAAGTTCTGGAGAGAATGAAAGGATATCAGCTTACAACACTCCGGATCCTTCCCGTTGAACAATCCAAACACATCTTTTCGCATGTGGAGTGGAGGATGATCGGATACATCGTAAAAGTTGCCGCATTGGAGGGCGATGAGAATAATGATATGTTGTTCGTGGATATCCGCCATGCTGAAGAAAAATATCCTGTGCCCGCCGCATTTGGTGCATACGCGGCATATATGAATATGCGACTGGGCCAGGGAAAATATACAGGAGGAAAACTATGAAACTGCTGACAGTGACAGTGCCCTGCTATAACTCACAGGAGTACATGAGCACCTGCATAGAATCATTGCTGAAAGGAGGAGATGAGGTAGAAATCGTCATTGTAGATGATGGCTCTACAGATGATACGCCGAAAATTGCAGATGAGTATGCCAGAAAATATCCCACCATCATAAAAGTGATCCATCAGGAAAACGGCGGTCACGGAGAGGCTGTCAATACAGGACTTGCAAATGCAGGAGGTCTGTATTTTAAAGTAGTGGACAGTGATGACTGGGTGAGTGAATCCGCATATAAAGCGATTCTGGAAGCATTAAAAAGATGTCTTGGCGGTCCGGAGACACTGGATATGCTGATAAGCAATTATGTGTATGAGAAGGTGGGCGCCAAACATAAGAGGGTAATGCGTTATCCGAATGCGCTGCCTCAGGGCAGGATATTTGGATGGGATGAAGTAAAGCCTTTGGGCAAGAGCCATTATCTCCTGATGCATTCGCTGATCTACCGGACGGAGCTGCTGCGCGAATGTGGACTGAAACTGCCGAAACACACTTTTTATGTGGACAATCTAGTTGCGTTTATACCATTTCCCTATGTGAAACACATGTATTATGCAGATGTAAACTTTTACCGTTACTATATCGGAAGAATAGACCAGTCAGTCAATGAGTCAGTGATGATCAAAAGGGTAGATCAGCAGCTGATGGTCAACCGGATGATGATCGACTGCATGGCGCAGCAGAAGTCGTTGAATAAACATGCGAGGAGTTATATGATGCATGCGCTGTCTATCATTATGACGGTTTCGTCTGTTATTCTGCTGCGGTCGGGAACAGAAGAAAATCTGGAAAAGAAAAATGAACTGTGGAAGTATCTGAAGGCGGCGGATGGAAAAACATATTTTAAACTGCGCTATGGGCTGCTCGGAAGGACGATGAATCTTCCTGGAAAAAGCGGCCGCAGGTTTTCGATTACGGCTTATAAGATCGTGCAGCGTATCTACGGCTTCAACTAGGAAGCCGAGATACAAGACTGCTCTTGTAGAAAATGAAATATGTAATCATACACAGGATAATTCCGGTAATTACATCAATGAGAGAATGCTGTTTCAGGAATAGCGTTGAGGCAATAATGGCGAGTGTCAGAATCAGGGATGCCCATTTCAGCCAGCGGTCCTGCCGCAGCATTTTTGAATTTGCCAGAGCCAGATGGATGCACAGTGAGTTGAAAACATGGATACTCGGCAGCACATTTGTGGGGGTATCATGCCTGTAAAGCAGCTGTACAATGTCAGTGAAGATGTTGTCATTGGCAAATTCTGCAGGCCTGATATTCAAACCGTTTGGATAAACGTAAGAGACGATCAGGAACAGCGTCATGCCGCTGGCAAGGCTGAAAAACATCTGATAGTATTCCCGTTTGTCCGGATTGACAAAAATAAAAAATAAAATGGCAACAAACATATAGACGAACCAGAAAATGTACGGGACGACAAAATATTCACAGAAAGGAATCACATCGTTCAGAGGTGCGCAGATAATATGAAGATCCTCTACCGACCTCTTTTCCAGCTGTGCAAAGCAAAACATGTAAACGATGCCAAAAATCAATATGGTAAAGCCGTGTTTGTATTTGCGTATCAGACGCAAGAAAATCACTCCTTAGTCGTTAGTTTTTGTGTAGGGCAGTCCGGGATAAAGCGGTCGAAAATTACGGAGTCAAAATATTTCCGGCTTTTCATAAGAGTAGCTTCCGAGTGAATCGTCCACGCAAATGCCGGAGTGCCAAAGCATTTGCGCAGAAATTTCAGAACAAACAGACGGGTGCCGCGGCTAAATTCATAGGCGATAAAGTCGGGGCGTCCATACCAGTTGAACATCAGGTATTCACTCAGGAACAGCAGGGGTCCGGGAGGTTCTTCGCCAGGATCAAAACGGCAGGAAAGCTGACCCCGCACGACACCCGGACGATTCTTTTTGTACCAGTGCAGAATAAAGGGACTGAATGATTCGATGCAGTATTTCCCTCTGTAGTCCTGCAGGAGTTCCGTAACGATGCTGCAGATTTGGGTATCGGTATGGTGAGATTTTAATTCTATGAGCAGGGGAACCTGACCTGCCACCAAAGTGAGGACTTCACTTAAACTGGGAATCGTCTCAGCGCTGCCGTTCAGGCGCAGCGATCTTAGCTGTTCATGCGTAAAGTCACGAATTCTGCCGTCTGTGCCGCACATTCGGCGCAGTGAGTTGTCATGAAAGACAACAGCTTTGTTATCCTTTGTGAGCTGTACATCCAGTTCGATAGCAAAACCCGCGTTCACAGCACGTGAAAAGGCGGCCAGTGAGTTCTCTGGAATACCCTCTTCGGCAGACCATAACCCGCGGTGGGCAAACAGCAGTCCGCAGAATTCACTGCATTGTTGCTGCATGGCTGTGCGGGGCATCAAAGCCAGCAACAGGATCAACAGTACAGATAACACCGACAACAGCAGAAGCAAATATAAAAACATGGTAATACCGCCTCCTGATTATTTGATAATGACGTTTAGCTGCCTACGGATACAACTGATATCCAGGCTGTCCAGGCTGCCTCCGGACTCACCGTCCAGGTGTACCGGCCGTTTGATACTGGTGCTGATATGTGCATTGCGGCATCTTAGAAAACGCACCCCTTTGAGGTGAATATGCTTTCCGAAAAATGCAGCTGGCAGCATTAGAAGTACCTTAAGCCTCGATATATCTGATACCACCATAAGATCCAGGCATCCATCCGCTGAATCGGCAGAAGGACAGAATTTAAACCCTCCGCCCTCATATTTCAGATTCATTGCAGCCAGAAACCAGACGTTGTAAAAGGAGACACTGCGGTCGCCGTCCATAGAAAGCTTCAGATCAAATCGCTTAAAAAACAGCAGATGTCTGAGTGCAATGGACGCATATGTAAGTTTGCCGAGCCCGAATCTGTTCAAAAAATCTTTAATCGGGGAAGCCAGCGCTTCATGGCAGATACCTGCATCAAAGCCAATGCCGCTGCTGATGACAAAACGGCGCTCCTTACCGGATGCCTGACAGACGCCAATATCAATTGTCCGGATAACCCGTGGTTTCAGAATCGCCTGCAGGGCGGTGGATACGTCTTTTGCCAGCCCCATACCACGCGCAAAATCATTGCCTGAACCGGTGGGAATATATCCAAAGATCACCTGCTCCGGGTGCGTCAGTCCGCTCACGATCTCATTGATCGTGCCGTCCCCGCCGATCGCCGCCAGGATATCGTCCGGTGTCAGTGTTCCGGAAAGCACTCGTGCCAGTTTTTTGGCGTGACCACGGTATTTTGTCAGAAACGCCTGATAGACTATGCGGCGCTTCTGTAATTCCTGTTCTACCTGATTCCAGATTTTCGCGCCCAGGTCTGAACGGGATTTTGGATTAATGATAAAATAGTACAAGGCTGTTCCTCCTCTCTAAGTATTTTAACAGCTGCTGCTATAATCGACAAGTGAATTAATTATAAAAATGGAAGGATGAATATATGTTTCGATATCTGGCAGTCTATCTGCTTATTATAAATCTGATAACACTTTTTGCCTACGGGATGGATAAACACCGTGCACGGCAAGGTTTGTGGCGTGTGAAAGAAAATACGCTTCTGCTGCTGGCAGTGATCGGGGGATCAGCCGGTGCGCTTCTGGGAATTTATGGTTTTCGCCATAAGACGAAGCATAAAAAGTTTACGGTACTCGTTCCTGTGTTTTTGGTTTGCCATGTAGCGCTGATGGTATATTTTTTCATGGAGTTTTACAACTGACCGTTGTATGTACTGTAAGAGGAACGAAAACTGGGTGATGAGGAAGTTAAAAAAATCGTGAAATGCTGATATTGAACGCAAAATTGCTTGAAAAGACATAAAAAAGTCAGTTGAATGCTGCATTATGAAAAACAACGACAGATTCTGACAATTTTATTGATTTTAACACGAAAAGAAGGTATAACTATAATACATGGGTATACTTACTCTGACATAATAATCTAGACAGAAAAAAGGGCGGGACAATCAGTGAGTGAAGAAAAGATTCTGGTATTTCCACTTTCTCAAAGCCAGCAGAACATCTGGAATCTGGAGCGCACGTTTGCGGGTACATCGATAAACAATATCAGTACTACAGTCCGTATCCACGGACGGGTAGACTTTGTGCTTCTGCAGAAAAGTATTGAGATGGTTCTTGAAGCGGATATATCACTTCGCACGCAGTTGACGATGCGGGATGATATGCCGATGCAGTATCACGTTCCTTACAGGGAGCAGGCTTTTGAGATATACGATTTTACACACACAAACGATAAAGGAATTGAAAGCTGGGAGGCTACGGTGAGCCGTGAAGTACTTCCTCTGCTTGATATGCCTTTGTATCGTTTTGTTCTATTTCGCTCGGGAGAAAACGAGGGCGGAGTCTTTATTAAGGTTCACCATATCATATCAGATGGCTGGTCGCAGATGCTGTTGTGCAACCGTATCGCGCAGTATTACCTGGAACTTTTGGCTGAAAGAGAGCCTCAGATTGAATTTGCCCCGGACTACCGTCAGCATGTGGAGGAAGAAGAAAAATATCTGGCTTCCAGAACATACAGCCGGGACAGAGAATACTGGGAGCAGGTAGTCAGACAATCGGGAGAGCCGTCGGTCATCAAATCTGTAAAAAGTGCAGCTGTCAGTCCGGTAGGACGCAGGCTTAGTTTTCAGCTGCCGCAGACACTGAATCATGCAATCTACTCATACTGTATCAAGAATCGTGTGGCGCCATTTGCAGTGTTTTATATGGCACTGGCGATTTATTTTCGGAGAATCGGAGGAGCAATCCGGTTTACGATCGGTACACCGATCGTAAACCGGATTAATTTTATCGACAAACAAAGCACCGGAATGTTTGTCAATACCTTACCCTTTTATAATGAAATCAACGATGACTGGAACCTTGACCAGTTCAACGAGGCCTTGATGGATCAGTGGTATGAGATGCTTCGCCATCAGAGATTTCCGTTTTCTCATATTGCAGAGCTTGCAGACAGATATGGAAGAGAAGACAGCAGGCTGTTCCATATCGCGCTCTCTTACCAGGACAGCAAGGTATATGAAAGCCCGGATGCTTCCGTTACTTTTCAGGGAAGATGGCATTACAGCGGATATCAGGCGGAGCAGCTCTGCATTCATCTGAGCAATATGGAAGACCACAGGCAGTATTCGGTTGACTATGATTATCTGACACAGTTGTTTTCAGAGGACGAGATCTACCGGCTTCATGAAAATCTGGAAAATATTCTTCAGGAAGCGCTTGGCAGTCCGTCAAAACCGATCTATCAGCTTGCGGTCCTCTCAAAAGAAGAGAGAGAGCGTGTACTTTATACATTCAATCATACGGGCAGGACGCTGGAAGAAAAATGCCTGTATGATGTGTTCAGTGAAAATGTCAGAGACTATCCGAAGCGGGTAGCAGTCATCTGCGGCGGTGAAAGAATGACTTATGAGGAACTGGATCATCACGGCGCAGTTCTTTCAGCGAAACTGCAGAAGATTTTTAAAGGAGGTGCGGGTGTTGCGGTGCTGCTGCTTCCGAGAGATTTTTCACTTTTTACGGCGCTGACAGGAGTCCTGCATTCGGGAAATGCGTATTTATTGCTGTCTGCCGAACTCCCTGCAGGGCGGATACGAATGATTCTGGAGAAAAGTGATGCAGGGGTTCTTGTCACACAGCGCGCCATATATGAGCAGATGACGGATGTAGTTAAAATCCCGGTGATTTTTGCGGATGAGGTAAATGTGGCGGATCATCCTGCGGACAGCAGGAAGGCCGTGATGGATGATCTTGCGTATATTGTTTATACATCAGGAAGCACAGGTGAACCAAAAGGAGTGGAGATCACTCAGAAGAATCTGTTGAATTTCTGCCGTGCCATGACACCGGTCTATGGGCGGGGGGCGGTACTTTCCGTATGCAATACTGGATTTGACGCATTTACGATTGAAAGCACTGCGGCGCTGCTGAACGGCCGGACGGTAGTTCTTCCAAAAGATATGGAACAGGAATCCCCCCGCAGGCTCGCTGAACTTATTCGTGGGTACGCAGTCGGATTCCTTTCCATTACTCCGTCACGGCTTACGGCATTTTTAAAAGAACCGGCGTTTTGCTGCGCGATGCGGACAATGGAAAGTATTGTGTGCGGCGGCGAAGCTTTTCCAGGGGAACTTTTGAAACAGCTCAGGACCTGTACGGGTGCCCGTATCTATAACCAGTACGGACCGTCGGAGACGACAGTGGGTGTGACGGTCAAAGAGCTGGGAAACGCTTCGGCGATCACGATCGGAAAACCAATGCCCAACTGCAGGATGTATATACTGGATCCGTGGATGAATCCGCTGCCGGCGGGGGTATACGGAGAGCTGTATATCGGCGGTCTGTGTGTTGGCAGAGGGTACCGTGGGGATGAGCAGCTCACAAGAGAAAAATTTATAGAGAATCCATTTGAGACAGGGGAAATCATGTATGCGACGGGAGATGCTGCCTGCTGGACTCAGGATGGAGAAATCCTGCTGGCCGGCAGGTTTGACCGTCAGGTTAAGCTCCGCGGGCTCAGAGTGGAGCCACAGGAGATTGCAGACTGTATTGCATCCTATCCGGGGGTCAAAGAAGCGGCGGCAAAAGTATGTGATCTAAATGGACAGATGGTGCTGGCAGCTTATTACTGTGCAGATGTTGAAATACCGGAGGTTGAACTTTTGACTTTTGCAGCGTCCTACCTGCCGAGATATATGATACCGGCGGTTGTTGTGAGGATGGAAAAGCTGCCGCTGCTTTCAAGCGGTAAAACAGATGAAAGCCGGCTTCCGGTACCGGTTATGGGGAACAGCATTGAAAGCGAGCAGGGCAGCGCACTGATCAGACAGATCACCGCCATGTTTTCCAGGGTATTAAAACGGCCGGAGATCAAAGCAGACAGTGACTATTTTCTTTATGGCGGAAATTCTTTAAATGCCATGGAAGTACTGGGTGAGCTCGAAGAGCAGACCGGACAGTTATTCCGGGTATCAGATCTCTATGCCTGCAGAACGGCACGGAGACTGGCACAGTATATAAGCAAAGAAGAAAACGCGGGAAACCTGAACCAGGTACAGCAGGAACATCTGAAACCGGCGCCTTCCATGGAACGTTATCCGCTGTCGCCGATACAGCAGGGCATCTATATACAGACACGTATGGATGAGGGCGGATTGTCCTATCATATGCCGGGCGCTTTCCGGCTACGGGAAGATGTGGATACCGACAGACTGGAACATGCGTTTGAGCGGCTGATCACAGAGGATCCGTTATTCCGTACAGAATTTGTACAGGACCAGGATGGAGTTTTTGCTCGTGTCAGAGATCAGGTGGAATTTTCACTGCAGATACTGAGCGGTACAGATCTGACTGAGGTGAGCAGTTCTTTTGTCGTTCCGTTTGACCTGGCAAAGGCGCCGCTCCTGAGAGCCGGGATATTGAAAGATAATGCAGGAGAAAACATCTTATTGATTGATGTCCACCATATCATTGGAGATGGAATGAGTACACCGCTCATGATGTCGCGGCTGGAACGGTATTATCAGGGGGGTGAGCAGAAGAGATGTGAATTAAGCTATCTTGATTTTGCATATGCAGTTTCTGCGGAGAAAGACAGGAACCTGGATGCCGATAAAGCATACTGGAAGGAACACCTGACACCGCTGCCGGAGCAGATTATGCTGCCCACTGATTTTCCACGTCGGAAGGCGTTTGATTTTAAAGGGGGGTACTATGTTCACCGGATCCAGAGCGGACTTTCAGGTAAATGCAGTGAATTCTGTGCGGAGCAGGGAATCTCACCTTATATGCTTTTTCTGGCAGTATATGGAATACTGCTCTCGGCAATATCCGGAAAGCGCGAGATGATAATCGGGACTCCGGTTTCCATGAGGCTGCATCGGCAGCTGAAAGAAATCTGCGGGCCGTTTATCAACACACTGCCGCTGCGTCTGGAGCCGCATAAAGCGATGAATCCCGCAAAATATCTCCAGGGAGTAAAAGAAGAAGTAAATCATATGCTGGAGCATCAGAACTGCTCCCTCGAGGACATTATTTCGGCGCTGAACCTTCCCAGAACGTTTTCGGGTAACCCACTATACCAGGCGGCATTTTCCATGCGGCCGTTTGATGCGGGACAACTGATCCTGGCGGGAGGAGAGGCAACTTATCTTCCTGTTCATACGGGAACAACGAAAACAGAGCTGTTTATCGAACTCGTAAAAGAACAGGATCAGTATGAGCTTCATTTTGAATACGCTTCTTCTTACTTTTTAGAAGAAACGATCGCCCTGTATGGCAGATGTATGGAGAGTATCGTCGAAGGGCTTGTGAAAGGAAAAGCAGAGAGAATCAGCGAACTGCCGCTCCTTATGGTAAATGACAGAATCTCGCTGCTGGAAATGCCGAATTATCAGTTCCAGCCGTTTGCAAATCTGCCTGTTCATCAGATCATTCAGGGAATGGCAAAGATTCAGCCGGATCATGCGGCCGTGATCTGGCACGGAAAAACGACGACATATGAGCAGCTGATGAGCCAGGCTGCAAGGATCGCATCAGGACTGCTGGCTGCAGGTGCAGAAAAAGGAGAACGCATCGGTCTTGCGTTTGCCAGAACGCCGGCACTGTTTGCAGGGATGCTGGGAATCTTGATGGCGGGAGGCGCGTACGTCCCCGTGCAGGCCACTCTACCGCAGAAAAGAATCTGTTATATGGCAGAAACTGCGGGTGTCCGGAGGATTCTGTGTGACAAAAAAAGCAGAGAAATGATTTCGGAGGTACCGGGGATCGTATGCCTTGAAGCAGAAGATTTTAAAGAGAATCCACAGGAAATTCATGTGCCGGTGACAGGTGAGGACCTGATACATGTGATCTTTACCTCAGGCTCCACAGGACGCCCCAAGGGTGTCATGATCCGTCACCGCAGTGTTTCTAATCTATATCAGGATATGAAGCACGTGATGAAAGACATCGACGGCGCAGTCTTGTGTACGGCGAATGTGATGTTTGACATTTTCATAGTGGAGAGCCTGTTTCCGCTTGCAATGGGAAATCACGTCGTCCTTGCGGATGAAGAAGAGATGCTGCTTCCATGGAAACTGGCCGATCTTGTGAAATGCGCTCAGGTACAATTTCTTCAGATGACGGCTTCCAGGCTGGCGCTGTGTTTTGGCAACAAGGCATTCCGTGAGGCGGCACAGGAACTGAAACTGGTGATTGCAGGCGGAGAGAGTCTCAATCCGGGATTTGTGGAAATATTCCGGGAATGCTCAAATGGCAGGCTGGTCAACATGTACGGGCCAACGGAAGCGACCGTGTGCACAACTATGGCAGAGATCCGTCCGGGACAACCGATAACCATAGGCAGACCTCTTCCCAATTACCGGGTATATCTTTTGGATGAGGAACAGCAGCCGGTGCTGCCGACAGCATACGGTGAGTTATATCTTGCGGGAGAAGGGATTTCTGAAGGATACGTCGGGCATCCGGAATTGACAGAACAGGCATTTTTTAAGGACCTTTATTTTGCAGACCAGAAAATGTATAAGAGCGGTGATATGGGACGGATGCGGGCGGATGGAAGCATTGAGTTCCTCGGCAGGCAGGATGATCAGGTAAAAATCAACGGGCAGAGAGTGGAGCTTACAGAAATTATGAGTGTCATGCTGGAATCTAAACTGACGGAGTCAGCAGTGGTATTTCCGGCAGAGAAGCCGGATGGGTCATCACAGCTCTGCGCATATTATGTTCCCTCAGCAGGTGCAGAACACTCAGAGGCACAGATGGAAAACTGGCTCCGTGCGTCTGTCCCTGCCTATATGGTTCCTTCCAGAATTCATACAGCCGATGTACTTCCTGTCACGGACAATGGGAAGATAGATATTCTGACGCTGAAACAGAGGCTGAAAGAAGAAACAGTGGGACTGAATGAAATGGAGCAGCCGGGAGAGGACGACCGGATGACGGAAAAAGTCCTGCACATCTGGAGTGAAGTTCTGGGATGCGTAAACCTGTCATCGGAACGGTCATTTTTTGAGCAGGGGGGAACTTCGCTTGGGGCTTTAAATGTTCTGAGCCGTTTTTTCAACGAGGGACTGGAGATGACGATGGCTCAGTTCTATGAAAATCCGACGGCGCGCGGGCAGGCGGAACTGTTTCGGGGAACAGAACACGTTTCAAGACGGAAGGAAAACGTGTGCTATCCGGCTGTGGTTCCCAAAGCCGGGCCCCTTCCAAAACCGGAACAGAAAGCAATCTTTGTGACAGGCGCGACCGGATTTTTCGGGGCACATCTTTTATATGAACTGATCAGCAGCGGTGCCCGTCAGGTTCTCTGTCTGGTCAGGGGAGCCGACAAAAAAAGATTGTCCGATGCACTGACCTGGTATTTTGGCGCAGGATTTGTTTTACGTGCAGGTGACCGGATACGGGTTGTCTTTGGTGATCTGGAACAGCCGCATTTCGGAATGACGGAAGATGCATTTCGGAATCTGGCGGATTATATCGGCGTGATCTACCACTGTGCTGCGGATGTACGCCATTATGCTGCAGATGAATCAGAGTTTCTGGAAAGAAATGTAGGCGGGACCAGGACGGTCATTGAACTTGCCAGATGTTCCAATGCTGTGCTTCACCATATGTCGACAGCGAGTATCAGCGGAGAATACCTGAAAGAACAGCCGGATAAGACAGCTGTCTTTTCGGAGCAGGATTTTTATATCGGTCAGAACTGGGAAGATAATATCTATCTCAAGAGCAAATTCCTGGCGGAGCATGAAGTGTACAGGGCGGTGGAAAAAGGACTTCAGGCAAGAGTCTACAGACTTGGCAGGCTCATAAATCGTTCGGGGGACGGTGTATTTCAGAGAAATCCACAGAGTAACGCGGCATTTCTTCTGATGCGGGCAGTGAAAAAACTGGGCTGCATTCCTGTATCCATGCAGGATATACCGGTTGATCTGACTCCGGTGGACTGGTGTGCAAGGGCAGTGCTTGCACTTTGTCAGATGAAATTAACGGCGTGCCATCTTCTGAACAGTAACCCGCCTACGATGCTGCAGACGGCACGGATACTGGTACCCGAACTGTCGGTTGCACCGGATGAGCAGTTTGATCAGATTCTGGCAGATGGAATGGATGAGGCCAACCGTGAGATACTGGCACCTCTGTTGGATTTCTGGAATCGTATGAAAGGGTCAAAAAATATGATACGTGTGGTATGTACTGAGACCCGGAGAGCGCTGACAGATGCAGGATTCACGGAAATGATTCCGGCATATGAGAAACTGCTTACCGGATTAGCAACAAATTTTGACGATTGAATATGAGGGGTGGAGGTCATGATATCAGATTTTTCAGCGACAATTTTCATAACGGCTCTGATAGCCATTATCATATTCTTCATATGGAGCTACAAGGTGAAAAACCTTCAGCTGATCCATAAATTTTATCTGATGCTGGCTGGCTCTTACGGTCTGTGTGTGATTGCACTGATAGGCATGAAGATGACGAGCCCGGATAATGAACCGGCGCTTATATTCTGGGATGCGTGGACGAATATTATGGGCGCTTTTATGCCCGTGTTTTGCCTGTGCATTGCACTGATCTTTGTAAAAGGATGGGAACAGATGCCCAGGAGCGCCTGGTGGCTGTTTGCCGTACCGGTGATTACCAGTATCATCGTGTGTACCAATCCGATCCATCACCTGCAGTACCAGGTGTTTTCCGTGATACGCAGTGAGATCGTCTTCGGCCCGTATATTGTGGTTACAGGACTTTACAGCTGGATGTGTCAGGTTGTATCTCTGGTATTCATGATCAATTTTGCATTCCGCAACCGCAGCAGACTGTATCTGATGCAGTGCCTGATGTTCTCATGCGGATGCGCGTGTCCGCTGATTGTAAGCATTTTTGCAACGACAACATCGAACGCGTCGATTGCCGCAACTCCCCTCAGCTTTATACCGACCATCGTGCTGAACGGGATTGCCATATACCAGCTGCACATACTGGATATTAAACCAATTGCCGCACAGAGGGTACTTGACTGGATATCCGACTGCTATCTCGTGCTGAGTGACAAAGGTGTGGTCATCAGCTATAACCAGCCGTTTGAACGTATTCTGGCATCACGCTACGGGATCGTTGAAAACAGCTATCTGAGTGACTGTGTGAAAGAGGAAGATGTTTTTAAGAAGACGGCCATTTACAATCTGATGACAGCCATTGAATCATGCAGGAACGGAGGGTCCAACATTTCTTATGAACAGGCAATGACGGTAAAACGTGATTCGGGGGTGCATAAGATCTATTATGTCGTTGATGTGACTGCGCTGCATATCAAGGACAAACTGTCCGGGTTTGTTGCAATTTTTAAAGATGTCACTCAGCTGAAAAAAAGTATGCAGCAAGTGCAGGACAGCCAGGCGAGAATGATGGAACAGGAACGACTGGCCTCTCTGGGACAGATGATCGGGGGACTGGCACATAACCTGAAAACCCCCATCATGAGTATTTCTGGATGTATATCGGCAGTGGAAACGCTGGTCGAGGAGTGTGTGGAGAGTCTGGATGATCCAGGTGTAACTGAGGAGGACTACAGGGAGATCTACAACGAGATGTCAGAGTGGTTTGACAAAATGAGGGAGTCTTCCTCCTATATGTCTGATATCATCACAGCCATAAAAGGACAGGCGGCCAGTGTCAATGCATCTGATGAGGCATCGTTTACGACGGAAGATCTGATCAAGAGAAGCATGCTGCTGATGCGGCATGAGCTGACGTCCAGCAACTGCCGGGTGGTGTTCGAGAATGGCGGCAGAGCATACACGATCCGTGGAGATATCAACAATCTGGTGCAAGTGCTGAATAATCTGTTGTCCAATGCTGTGTATGCGCAGAAACAGGTTGGCGGTGGTGATATCACAATTGGAGTGGATGCGGATAAAGAACGGCTGAAAATATTTGTAAAGGATACCGGCCCCGGATTCGCACCGGGAGTCAGAAAACGGCTGTTTAAAGAGATGGTGACAAGCAAAGGGGCTCATGGGACCGGGCTTGGGCTGTATATATCGGATGCGGTGGTCCGGGGGAAATTCGGCGGTTCCGTCTGGGTAGAAGACAATACGGGAGGCGGGGCGGTCGTTGGATTTACAATACCGTTTGATATGACGGAAGACAGCAATGATGAAGGTACAAAAGGAGGCATGAAACATGAGGCGCAGTAGAGGCACCGTACATAAAAACATTTCAATTTTAACGCTTGACGACGATGCGATCATGACATCTACTCTGCAGGCTTATTTTCAACGCTCAGGGTATGATGTGGATGTGGAAAACGATCCGTACCGTGCGATAGAAAGGGTAAGGGACGGGGAGTATGATATTCTTCTGCTGGATTTTCTTATGTCTCCTGTCTGCGGGGATCAGGTTGTGGAACAGATCAGGTCATTTAACCGGGATATTTACATCATTCTTCTGACGGGGCACAAAAGCATGGCGCCTCCGCTTAAGACGATACGTGAACTTGAAATTCAGGGGTATTATGAAAAAAGTGACCGTTTCGATCAGCTGGAACTTCTGGTGGAATCCTGTGTTAAATCCATTCTGCAGATGAGAACGATACAGAACTATAAAAACGGGCTTTCACTGATGATGGATGTACTTCCGCAGATTTACGATCTGGATGCCACACAGTCTGTGTTCGGCAGTATTCTGGAAGCCGCAATGCGGATTTTTCAGGCTGAGAGCAGTTTTATTGTTCTAAATGAAATGCCGTACAGAGTCGTAGAGGGAAACATACAGAAAACAACAGGAACAATCTCAGATGCAGAGATCACAGAAATCATCCGGGATGCAGAGTTTGGTGAAAAACTGACATTGCAGAAAGGAGAATATCTGCTCGCAGCGATTGAAAATGAGAAGCATCAGGCAATTGGCATTCTGGGGATTGGCCTTAAAAATAAAACGGAATATGTGCAGGTGCAGCTGATGGAAATATTTGCACGTCAGATTTCTTCTGCTCTTCATAACAATCAGCTTCATTTGCTGGTCAGTGAACAGAATAAGGAACTGACAAGGGCGTATGCGCAGCTGAATGAGAGTTATATGGAGATTATCGGTGCGATGCGGACGATCGTTGATGAGCGGGATATTTATACAAGAGGTCATTCAGACCGGGTGTCCTGCCTTGCAGAGGCGCTTGCACGACAGATGGGAAAAGATAAAAAATTTATTGAGCGGGTCAAGTTGGCAGGACTGTTCCATGATATTGGTAAGGTTGGAATTTCAGACCGCATTTTGCTGAAGCCTGAAAAGCTCAGTTTTGAAGAATATGCGGATATTAAAAAGCATTCTGACAAAGGAGCGAAAATCCTTGCCGCTATCACGCTGTTTTCAGATATTGTCCCCATCGTGCATGCACATCATGAACGCATAGACGGAAAGGGATATCCGGACGGTCTGAAAGGAGATGAGATTCCGGATGAATCGAAGATCATCGCAGTGGCTGATTCATTTGACGCGATGACATCGCATCGGCAGTACCGAAGCAATATGACATTGGGGCAGGCGATAGAAGAATTGAAAAAGGGCAGCGGAACTCAGTTTGCACCAGAGGTAGTGGAAGCATTTTTACAGCTATGTGAGGAATGTGGACAGGACAAATTTTTTGACATGTATGCAGTTAAGGAGGAGAGGTTATAAAATATGAAAAAATTCCCTTTAAATGAAAGAACGTATTATGATACTTTTGACGCGTTTATAACCGGCATAGCGGAGAATTTCAGCGAACTTCCGGCTGTAACATGGTTTACCAGGAAACAGGAAGAAAAAAATAAAACATTCAGAGAGCTGACACTCGATGTGCTTGCGCTGCGAAACGTGCTGTGTGACAGAGGACTTGCGGGCGGTCATATTGCGATCGTTGGAGAAAATAATTACAGTTGGATTGTAACGTATCTGGCAGCTGCATCCTGTGGCGGAACCGCTGTCTGCATCGATGCTGAACAGTCGGATGAGAGTATCTGGCAGATGCTTGAGATGGCCGATGTCGAAGCCGTTTTTGCATCAGAGCCGTGTATGCCGATCTGTGAAGCCATGCCGAAAGAAAAGTCTAAAATCAGACTGTTTGTACTGCTCAGTGACAAGCGCCGTGATCAGACTGAGAATGTACTGCAGTTATGTCAGGAGGGGATGAAACTTCCGGAGGGAAAGTACTCCGAGATTACACCCCGCCAGACAGCAGCGATTGTGTTTACATCAGGAACAACCAGCATATCAAAACCGGTGATGCTCAGCCATCAGGCAATTCTTCACAATGCCAGTTCGTCGAGCGTATACGTATCTGCGGAAGAACGTGTCTTTACCTCTCTTCCGTTTTATCATACGTATGGAATGACATGTGCGGTGCTGGCAACACTGGTGCGCGGAGCACACCTGTTCATCAATGGTAATCTGAAGACTGCAATGAGGGACCTTCACCTCTCGCGGCCTGATTCTATGCTGACCGTTCCCCTGATGGTGGAGGCTATTCACAACCAGCTATGGCTGAATGCGGAAAAAGAGGGAAAAGCCAAAGGGTTGAAGAAGCTGATGAAAATGCAGGGAATCTGCAGAAAACTTGGAATTACGAAACAGAATAAGATACTGGAGGAAATACGTGAAAAGTGTGTGGGGAGTCTGCATATTATCATCTGCGGAGGTGCACATCTGAGTAAAGAGATAGCGGAAGAATTTCAGCTGCTGGGTGTTACCGTCCTGCAGGGATACGGGATCACAGAGTGTTCACCGCTGGTATCGGTCAACAGCAATCATTCCTATCAACTGGACTCTGTCGGCTATGTTCTTCCGGAGACAGACGTAAAGATCATGGATGAGGAGATATGGGTAAGCGGAGTGGGCGTTATGAACGGTTACTATAAATCTCAGGAACTTACAGATGAGGTCATGGAAGGTGAATGGTTTAAAACGGGAGACCTCGGATATCTGGATAAAGAAGGTTTCCTGTATATCACAGGGCGTAAGAAAAACCTGGTAGTGTTTAAAAACGGGAAGAAAGTATCTCCTGAGAAGCTGGAGGAGAAAATCGGAAATATACCGCTGGTAAAGGATGTGCTGGTCTATGGAGCCGTCAGCGGTGCTTCGGCAGATGATGTAAAGCTGGCAGCCAGTATCTATCCGGAACCAGCCAGAGCGGAAGGGCTTTCATCGTATGAGATATTGGAACAGCTTCAGGAAGAGATCAATAAAATCAATGCACAGCTTCCTCTTTATCAACAGATACAGATGGTAAATATCCGTGAGCAGGAATTTTCCAAAACTGCGTCTCAGAAAATTAAGAGGCATCTGGTTTAAGGGGTGAGTAAAGATGCTGGAATTTATAAGAAATATCGTGTTTCAGGTCACGGGGAAGGATAAACTTACATATGATACCGACTTCGTGCAGGATCTGGGACTGAATTCTTTTGACATTATGAATATTGTCTGCGCGTTTGAGGATTATTTTGACACTGAGATACCGAACAGAGATGTCTGGCAGCTTCATCAGGTAAAAGATGTGATCGCTTATATGCAGCGGCGCGGACTGACAGAAATCTGATCAGAAGGGCTGTACTGTCTGTGGAACTGCCACAAGACGGTACAGCTCATTTTGTTATAAAAATATCGCATAAATTTAAAGAACTGTGGAAAGATAAGAAAAAGACATTGCTTTAAGTGGAATAAAATGGTATACTATGGATGTCGGAAATTTAAAGCAAAAAAATTAAGATGTGTTTAAAAAGAGGAGAAATAAAATTGAATACTAATATTTTCAGGGATATGTCCTATGGTGTTTACGTCGTTGGAACAATGGACGGGGACCGTCCAACAGGATGTATTGCCAACAGCGTGATGCAGATCACATCATCTCCGGCGACAGTTGCAGTCAGCATGAACCATGACAATTATACACAGCAGTGTATAGAAAAAAGCGGAGTTTTCTCGTTTTCAATTCTGGCGGAGGATTCGGAATCTTCTATTATCGGGACTTTTGGATTTCGTTCCGGCAAGGACACCGATAAGTTTCAGGATATTTCGCACGAGATGAAAGAAGGAGCCCCGGTTGTTTCAGATTCCTGCGGCTATGTTGTCTGTAAAGTGATCGACAAGATGGAGACGTCAACTCACACGGTATTCCTTGGGGAAGTTGTGGATGCAGATACTCTGGGAGAGGGACGTCAGGCGATGTCTTATGCATATTACCACAATGTGATCAAAGGAAAGAGTCCGAAGAATGCACCGACCTATCTGCAGGAAAACGAGCAGAAGTCCGAAGAAAAGCAGGTATCCAGATATGTCTGCGAAGTCTGCGGTTATATCTATGAGGGTGAAAGTCTGCCGGAAGATTATATATGTCCGGTATGCAAAGTCGGGGCAGATAAATTTAAAAAGGTAACATAAAAAGCTGGTGCGGTTTTAAACCCGCACCGGTAGATTTTTAACATATGAAAGGAGTATTACATATTATGGCTGATTTAAAAGGAAGTAAAACTGAGGCAAATCTTCAGACAGCATTTGCAGGTGAATCACAGGCGACCAACAAGTACAGATACTATGCATCACAGGCTAAAAAGGACGGCTATGTACAGATTGCATCAATCTTTGAAGAGACCGCAAATAACGAAAAAGAGCATGCAAAAATCTGGTTTAAACTGCTTCATGGCGGTAAAGTAGGACCAACAACAGAGAACCTGAAGGATGCAGCAGCAGGAGAGAACTACGAATGGACCGATATGTATGCGACATTTGCAAAAGAGGCAAAAGAAGAGGGATTCGATCAGATCGCTGCTCTGTTTGAAGGTGTGGCGGCCGTTGAAAAAGAGCATGAGGAAAGATATCGCAAACTTCTTGCCAATATCGACGGAGGTATTGTGTTCTCAAGAGACGGGGATAAGATGTGGCACTGTTCCAACTGCGGACATATCCATTTTGGAAAAGAAGCCCCGGATGTGTGCCCCGTATGTGCTCACCCGAAGGCCTATTTCCAATTAAAAGCCGAAAATTATTAATCTGCACTGATAAACTGTTATATGAAAACGAAGGCCATATGCTGGCAGAAATTCCTGCATATGGTTTTTTTTGTCTGAAAACGGACAGATCCGGCGGCTAAAATAATAAGCAAGAATGATAAAAAAATGAGAAAGAATGATTATTTACATTGCCTGAAAATACAGGTATAGTTAGAGTGTGCAGTACATGTACTCACAACAGCAGAAACGAATATAATGACAGGAGGACTAAAATGGCAAAAAAGATACGTGTAGGTATCCTGGGACTGGGCCGCATTGGAAAGATGCATGCGAGAAATATCCTGACAATGAAAGAGTTTGAGGTGGTCATGGGGGTTGATCCATTTCTGACGGAAGCCCTGGAGCAGGAAATGAAAGAGATGGGGGTGCCGAAGTGCTCAAAAGATCCGGAAGATGTGTTTGCAGATCCGGAAATTGATGCTGTGATTATCTGTTCTATTACGGAAACACATTCCGACTTTATCATCCGTGCAGCAAATGCAGGAAAAGATATTTTCTGCGAGAAGCCGATCGATCACAATGTTGACCGTATTTTAGAAGCGCTGCGGGCAGTACAAAACGCAGGAGTTATCCTTCAGGTGGGCTTTATGAGGCGCTTTGACAGAAATCACGGAAAGCTTCAGAAAATGGTTGCTGAAGGCAGGGTTGGAGAGGTTGAGATGCTCAAGATCACGTCACGTGATCCTGATCTGCCTCCGGTGAATTATATTAAGGATTCCGGTGGGATTTATGTGGACATGATGATACACGATTTTGATATGGCACGTTTTGTTGTGGGCAGTGAAGTGACTGAAGTATTTGCCGCAGGCGCAGCCCTGTGCAAGCCGGAGATTGCAGAATATGGGGATGTTGACAGTGCTATCGTAACTCTGAAATTTGAGAATGGGGCAATCGGTGTAATTGACAACAGCAGACGTTCCGGATTTGGACATGACCAGCGCATTGAAATACTGGGATCAAAAGGATGCCTGATGGACAGCAATGAACCGGAATCTAATGTTGTCTATTATAATAATGTCGGCTCCTGCGGGGATAAGCTGCCGTGGCATTTCATTGAACGTTATGAGGGCGCTTATTTTACGGAACTTCGCGAGTTTGTGCGGGCGGTGCTGGAGCGCACACAGCCTGTGGTGTCCGGATTCGACGGACTGCAGTCCGTGCTGATCGCGGAGGCTGCGGCGAAGTCTGCAAAAAGCGGAAAAATGGAAAAGGTTGAGAGAATCACAGTGTGACAGAAAAGGAGAAATGAGATGGAACTTAGATTTGGTATTGTTGGAGGGGCACTTGGATCTTTTATCGGGAATGTACATCGGCAGGGAGCACTGATGGATGATATGGCAGTACTGAAATGCGGCTGCTTTTCCAGAAATCAGGAAAAAAATCTGGCAACGGGGAGAAAGTGGCACATCTATGATGAGGACAGAATTTACAAAGATTACAGAGAAATGGCAGAGTGCGAGTCAAAACGGGAAGATGGTATCCAGTTTGTAGCGATCACGACACCAAATGTCAGTCATTATGAGATCGCAAAATGCTTTATGGAGCACGGCATCCATGTGATGTGTGATAAGCCGCTTGCCTTTAATCTGGAGCAGGGAATGGAGCTTGAGAGGATTGCGAAAGAGCGCAATATGCTATTTGGCCTGACATATACATATACGGCATATGGAGTGATCCGACAGGCGAGAGAGATGATTAAGAACGGTGAGATCGGAGACATTCTGCATGTGGTAACAGAATATCCTCAGGACTGGGTGATTTCGGCTTTTAACAGTGAAAATTCTGACCAGGCCATGTGGCGTCTGGATCCGGAGATTTCCGGAGAGTCTCTGTGTACGGCAGATATCGGAACACATCTGGAACAGCTTATCGTGCAGATGACGGGGCTTGAGATCAAACGTGTGCTGGCACGTTTTGACACTTATCCGAGAGATCTTTTGCTGGAAACCAATACGACAGTCATGCTGGACTTCGGAGACCAGATTACAGGTACGCTCTGGGCCTCTCAGATTGCAGCCGGTTACGAGTGCGGTGTGAAGATCCGTGTCTTCGGAACGAAGGGCTCCCTGGAATGGTGTCATGAAAATCCCGGAATTCTGAAATATACCAGGGTTAATCAGCCAACACAGATCATGTCAGCGAACAGGGATTATATGTATCCGGAAAGCCGCCGTATCAGTCGTATCGCTGCAGGGCATCCGGAAGGATATTTTGAGGCGTTTGGAAATCTGTACCATGCGTTCTGTGAACATCTGATCGCACGTCTGGAGGAAAGGGAGCCGGAAACTTATACGTATCCAACGGTAGAGGATGGCGTGAAAGGACTTCGGTTTGTGAAAGCCTGTGTGGAGAGCAATGGAAACGGGAATGTGTGGGTAGAAGTCTGAGAGATCAGGAGCCGGAGGGTGCCGCAAAATCATGATATTTCATGATTGAGTGGCACCTTTGTTCTATGTACTGATAAAAAACAGGGAAAGCCTCCTGTCAGTGGAATCTTCCCTGAGTTTGTGCACCTTAATTTAAATATAACTCAAAGATTATTTTTTTTAACTGTTTTTCTTTAGCATAAGCAATACAGGCTTTTAGGCAAGCGCTGCCCGCCCCGTTCCGGTGTATATTCCTTTCGCTGCAAATTTCATAATTTCCCAATCACCATCTTCACGGGGCGCAATCATGCAGCACGCCATCACCTGTTCATCATCATTTAGTGCAAAAAAGATTTGTCCGCCGTTTTCAATATATGGCTCTATGTTTTCTATTTCTCGTTTGTCTTCATCTTCAAGAACAAAATTTTCATTACGGATTTCCACCTTACTCTTTCCTCAGCACTTTCAGAATTGTGTCTATTGCATTTATCAAATGCAATTCATCTTCGTCAGACAGTTCTTGAAGAGTATGTTCGATTTCTTAGTCTGACTCGCTTATAAACTCTTTTGTTCTTTCTTTACCTTTCATTGTCAAAAACAACGAATATGAACGCCCATCCACATCGGAACGCCTTCTCTGAATATACCCTTGTTTTTCGTGGTTCTTGATAATGCGGCTTAAATAACTCTTGTCTATATTCATAATCTGTGCAATATGAGCTGCATTACATCCTTCGTTTTCATATATTTCATAGAAGATACGTGCTTCCGTTGCGGAGTATTCTGAACCTAAATAATGATTTCCAGGCAGATTCATGAAAGGCATATAAAAATAATGACTATAATCAAATAGATTCTGGTCAAACCGAAATGAAGAAGTCCCTGTTCTTTGCAGGAGGTATCTTAGGCTTTACAGTGTAATCGTCCGCCATACAGCAATATAGATGAAGTTTAAAGCAAAAATGTGTATGGTCGTTTTCGGACAGTAAGTGATAAAATATAAAAAATCAAAAAAATAAAATAAGTATTTAAAAAAAACCAACTAAATATAATAAATATTTGGGAAATATCAATGCGCTTGCCGCAGAAAATTCTATGAAGAGTGAGAAAGGAGACAAAAACATGACAAAATCACAGTTAGTGCTGGACGTCATCAGCAAAAAAAACACAACGTATCTGCCGAGCCAGTGTACCTTTGCATCCAGAGCAAAAAAAATGGAGGTTGCCGGATACCTGGGACTGACAGAGGAGGAAGTGGATGTGTTTCTGGGCAACCATATCAAATTCACGGGAGTGCTGGATGATATCGTTCAGATCGATAAACTGGATCCACACAGGATGAAAGCGGCCAGGGATGCCGGGCGTTATCTGGATGTGCCGGGCGAGGAGGGCATGATCTATGACCTCTGGGGAATGCAGTACAACGTCAATGACGGAGGCTATTTTAATTACTGTCATCCGCTGCAGGGATGCGACGACGATGACTCGCTGATTTATGATTACAGGGCTCCTGACATTTCAGATATGGATATGCTGTTTTCAATCGCTGAAGAGGATTTAAAGAAATACGGCGATGATTTTCTGGTAGAACTAAGCGGTTACAATGGAATCTGGGAGAAGGCGTATCAGCTGACGGAGATCGAGCAGTTCATGTATCTGCTGGCAGTGGAACCGGAGAAAGCGTGTTATCTGATGGATGTGATCTGCGAATATAAAGTGGAGATCGCCAGAGAGACAGTGAAGCGCGGCTTCCCGATCGGACATTACGGCGATGATCTGGGTACCCAGATCAGTACCTTCGTGTCGGAGGAGATGTTTGTCAATTACTTCCTGCCGAGGATACGGAAAGTCTTCCGCGTATTCAAGGATGCGGGGCTTCCGGTACAGATGCATTCCTGCGGTAAGATCACACCATTTATTCCGCATCTGATTGATGCGGGGCTGGATGTGCTGGAGCCGGTACAGACCTGTATGGATATCCAGTACCTGAAAAATGAGTTTGGCAAAGACCTGACATTCTACGGAGGTGTGGATACGCAGCAGCTTCTGACGTTTGATACCGCGGAAAATGTGTATAATGAAACACTCCGGACGATTGATGTTCTGGGAAAAGACGGCGGTCTGATCATTGCGCCGTCGCAGGAGGTTATGAATAATGTGCCGGTGGAAAATGTACTGGCCTTTATGAAAGCGGTAAAAGAAGCAAGAGGAGAGGCATAGACCAAAAAAGGAGATGAGAGTGGAATGCAGAAACGTATTTTGGAAATGGAAGATATCTCCATCCAGTTTCCCGGAGTATTGGCGCTGGATCATGCACGGTTTGATCTGGACCGGGGAGAAGTGCACGTTCTGCTGGGGGAAAATGGAGCCGGGAAATCAACCATCATGAAAATCCTTGCCGGCATCAATACCGACTATTCCGGCAAGGTCGTCTACAAGGGAGAAGAAATTACATGCCGTGATATTCAGGAACAGAAAAAACGGGGAATCAGCATGATCTTCCAGGAAATGAACCTTCTCAGGAACCTGTCGGTGGCTGAAAATATTTTCATGTCACAGCGCCCGGTTACGAAAGCGGGAAACGTGGACTGGAAAAGGATGATGAGGGGGGCGAGAGACCTTCTGGATTCCATAGGTGCGGACATTTCAGAAAAAGCACTTGTCAGCACATTGAGTGTTGGACAGATGCAGATGGTAGAGATCGCAAAGGCGTTGTCCTTTGAGTCTGACATCATTATCATGGATGAACCGACTTCTGCGCTGACAGAAAAAGAAGTTGACAATCTGTTTGCGATCATAGACGAGCTGAAGAAAAAAGATGTGGCGATCGTCTACATTTCGCACAGGATGGAAGAGATCATGAAGATCAGTGACAGGATCACCATATTCCGTGACGGAAAATATATCACTACGAAAAAGCGGGAAGAGACTTCGATTGAAGAGATCATTACTTTGATGGTCGGGCGTGAGCTTCAGGATTATTATCCCAGAATCGAGATGGCGCCCGGCGAAAAACGCCTGGAAGTAAAGTCATTCAGTCAGGGAAATGTGTTAAAGGACCTGTCGTTTTACGCAAGAGCCGGAGAGATCACCGGATTCTACGGTCTGATGGGAGCGGGAAGAACGGAGCTGATGCGTGCGGTATTCGGAGCAGACCCCATCGACGGCGGAGAGATCTACGTTGACGGACAGAAAAAAAGGATACACAGCTGCCGGCAGGCAAAGAGCTGCGGAATCGCGCTTCTCACAGAAGACAGGAAGCATCAGGGACTGATTCTTGATTTCGACTTAAATGAAAATATCTCAATCACCAACCTGCCGAAGATCATGAATGGGTTTGGGATTAGCCGGAAGCGGGAGATAAAGAATAATCAGGAGCTGGTGGAGCGGGTCAATGTAAAAACACCTTCCCTCAGACAGGTGGTAAAAAACTTAAGCGGCGGCAATCAGCAGAAGGTGGTTATTGCAAAATGGCTGAATTCAGAGTCGTCTGTTATCATCTTTGACGAGCCGACAAGGGGAATCGATGTCGGATCCAAGGTGGAAATCTATAAGATCATGAACGCATTAAAACAGGAGGGCAAGGCAGTGATCATGGTGTCATCAGAGCTGACCGAATGTATGGGCATCAGCGACCGTCTCTATGTGATGCATGAAGGGAAGATCACCGGCTGTATTGGAACGGAGGAGATACGTGGGGTGACGGAAGAAGACATCATCAAGTATGCGACAGGCTCGGCTGCCGGCATGAAGGAGGGAGAAACGAAATGAAGAAGTTCAAGGTCAACATGAATAATATTGCGACATTCATCGTACTGCTCGTGCTGCTGATTGTACTGTCCATTCTGTCGCCCGCATTTTTAAAGTCGGCGAATCTCATCAATGTGATGCAGCAGGTAACGGTAAATGCGATTGTCGCCATTGGTATGACCGTGGTCATCCTGACAGGAGGCATTGACCTGTCTGTTGGTTCTATCATTGCACTGTCCGGCATCGTGATGGCGAAGATGATGGTGGAAGGAAATATGAATTCAGGACTTGCGATCGCTGCCGGAATCCTCATCGGTGCAGTGTGCGGAGCGGTCAACGGTTTTCTGATCGCAAAATGCAAGCTTCAGCCGATGATTGCAACTCTGGGAATTATGCAGGTGGCCAGAGGCCTTGATCTGACGATCGCACAGGGCAGAACCGTCAGCGGATTCAAGCCGTTTTTCAGGAGCATAGGCGTTGCCACAGTTCCCGGTACAACGATACCGGTTCAGATCGTGCTGATGATCGCCCTGTACATATTGGTTTTCTATCTGCTGCGGTATCGGAAGTTTGGAAGATTCATCTATTCCATCGGCGGAAATGAGGAGGCGACCAGACTGTCCGGTGTCAATGTGGATCGTTATAAGATACTGGCATATGTATTGTCGGGTGTCACCGCTGCGATCGCTGCCATTGTCATGACGGCAAAACTGAACTCTGCAGTTCCGACAGCGGGGGAAGGATATGAGCTCGATGCCGTCGCATCCAGTGTCATCGGAGGTATCAGTCTCACCGGCGGTGTGGGAAGCATCTGGGGGACATTGATGGGCGCCATGATCATCGGCGTCATTAAAAACGGATTAAACCTGTTAAACGTCTCATCCTATCTGCAGCAGGTAGTGACCGGTATCATCGTGATTGTGGCAGTACTGGTTGACACGTTTAAGAACAAGGCGATCGGAAGTAAGAGAAAACAGTGATCATGAAACGGCTGGAGACCGTTAGTGATAGAACAGTGTGAAAGTAAAATGAAAGGAGAGGAAAGGATGAAAAAAGTATTGGGGGTTTTATTGGCGATGGGAATGTTGGTATCAATGGCCGGATGCGGAGGCCAGGAGTCGAGCGAAACTTCCGGAGGCAAGGCGGACGCTGACACCAAAAGCACCGGCACAGGCAGCAGCAATGATGCGGCAGAAGAGGAAGCGGTAGCTAAAGACGACGGAGATATCACCATAGCGTTTATTGTGAAATCTCTGGAAAATCAGTTCTTTACGGATGCCAAAGAAGGTGCGGAGGCGAGAGCCAGTGAGCTCGGGGTGAATATCAACTATCTGGCACCGGCCGGTGGTCAGGCTGATATCGAGGGAGAAGTACAGCTGATGGAAGACAGTATTATCAAAGGCGTGGATGCAATCATTATCGATTGTTCCGACAACGCAGCGCTGAATTCTTCCATTAAAAAAGCGAATGATGCGGGAATACCGGTTGTATTGTTCAATGATACGGTTGATATGGATGACCTGGAAGCGCTGGGAGGACATATTGATTCTTACGTAGGATTGAACTCTACGGAGGCAGCAAAGCAGGTGGGAGAATACTGTGTTGAGAATTCCGAACCGGGAAAAGTCGCTATCATCGAGGGAATGTCTGGAATCGTGGCATCAACAGAACGCGTGGAAGGGTTTAAGTCGGCTCTTACGGATGAATTTGAAGTTGTGGCATCACAGCCGGCTGACTGGGATAAGAACCAGGCATACGATGTTATGCAGAATATCCTGACGGCAAATCCGGACATTTCCATCGTCTGGGCGGTCAGCAGCACCATGGGTATGGGAGCCATTCAGGCAATTGAGGATATGGGCATGGCAGACAAAATTGATGTCTATGACTTTGACTGCGAGGCGGATGATGTACAGGCCATCAAAGACGGCAAGCTGTGTGCGACGCTGCGTTATCCTACGCAGGAATGGGCTGCGCTGGCATTTGATACGGCACTCTCGCTTGTAAAAGGCGAGACGGTGGAAGAGAATGTATACACGGAAGTACAGGTTATCACACCTGATAATGTGGATACTCTGGAATAATATCAGAACTGTAAAAAAGGCCGGCAGGGCCGGGAGTACGTTGCCAGTATTCCCGGCTTGTATGCCTATTGCATAAGTTTCCGAAATTGCTTCGGTGAACAACCGATCTTATCGGTAAAGACATTAGTGAAGCTGGCGCCGCTCAAATATCCGACTTCAAAAGCAATGTCAGATACTGACTTATTAGTCGTGATCAGAAGAAGCTTGGCCTGGTTCATCCGCACATTGATCACATACTCAATCGGAGATAATCCGGTTTCTTTTTTGAACAGATGAGAGAAATAATAAGGACTTAAATGCAGCAGGTCAGCGAGATCCTGAAGTGACAGCTTTTCCGTCATATGCTCATGAATATAAAGGAGAGCTGTTTCCACAGAGGCGTTGTTTTCTGAGGCATACATCTCATCATTGGCAAACAGCAGCTGAATACATTTGTACACGCGCATTGAAGTATCAATGATACTTTCATACTTATTCATGTCGTAAAATGCAATCGTATTCACAAGAAAATTCCGAATCAGCTGATTCTTCTTGGAACGGATCAGGGGCGGTGACTTGCTCAGATAATACTGGCATAGCTCGCGGGCATTGGCTCCGCTGAAATGCAGGTACAGAAATTCCAGTCCGTCGTAAGCGGAATAGCAGTGAGGTTCTGATAAATCCAGCAAAATAACATCCCCGGCCTGTGCGTCAAACGTAATGCCGCGGTATTCAATGTGAAATAAACCCTGTTGAATGTACATTAAAATGCAATAGGGATACTGATCCCTCTTGTGATAATATTTTTCCGTGCAGAAAAAATGGCCGCACCAGGGAATATAATAAAATAATCTGCATTCCTGCTCGGTGAGCGGAGAGGCAAAGAAAAAGTTTTTGGACTGGGGAAGAACTCCGGGCTCCAGGCCGCGCGCTGGTATTCTCATAATATCACCTTTTAAACCACCTTATAATGATTAATTATTTATGTAACTCAAAGATAGCATAATTCCTTGTAATAAATAAGCGAATAAACGCTTAGCGCATAAGCTTTCGAAACTGCCTTGGTGAACAGCCGATTCTGTCCGTGAAAACATTGGTAAAACTGGCACCGCTGGAATATCCTACCTCGTAGGCGATGTCGATGATTGTTTTATCGGTTGTTATCAACATCAGTTTCGCCTGATTCATGCGGACATTGATCACGTATTCGATGGGAGAAAGACCAGTCTTTCGTTTGAACAGGTGTGAAAAATAGCAGGGGTTCAAATGCACCAGACCAGCAAGCTCCTGCAGTGTCAATTTCTTATGAATGTTTTCATGAATATGGCGGAGTGCGTGTTCGATTGCATTATCACTGGAAATAGAATACTCATGTTCTTGAGTAAACAGCAGGTTGATACATTTATAGACCCGCATGGATGTATCCGGTATGCTTTCGTAAGGGTTTGTATCATAAAAAGCAATCGTGTTAGCGAGATAGTTGCGAATCAGAAAATTTTTATCGGTACGGATCAAAGGCCCGTCGTTTTTCAGGTAATACTGACATAGTTCATGGGAATTGGAACCATTAAAGCAAAAATACAAAAATTCAAGACCGTCATAGGCAGAATAAAAATGTGGTTCTGTCAGATCCAGTAAAATAACGTCTCCTGCCTGGGCATCAAAGACCTTTCCACGATATTCGATATGAAACAATCCCTGCTGTACATACATCAATAAACAGTAAGGAAAGTAATCACGTTTATGAAAATATTTTTCCGTACAGATAAAATGACCGCACCAGGGAATATAATAGAACAGATTGCATTCCTGTTCGGTAAGTGGCGATGCGAAGAAAAAATTCCTGGAACTTGGAAGAACTCCGGGCTCCAGGCCGCGCGCTGGTATTCTCATGATGAATTTCCTCCTCAATCTAAAGATAGCACAGATAAAAAGAAAATGCAAAATGTAATGGGGGATGAATATCACAGCAATATGATTGAATATACGTGCACTTTCTTCTATAATGAAAATATGAAAAACAGTGTAACAGAAACTATTGCATCGGCTTATAAGTATGGAAAGGACACAACATGGAAAACTTATGCGAAGAATTTACACAGGCCACACTCCCCAGGCTGCCGAAGAATAAGACAATGAAAATCGGCTGCATCGGCTCCGGTTTTATCATGGCGGAATGCCAGCTGAGCGCTTACAGAAAAAGTGGATTCTGTGTATATGGAATTGCCTCGAGAACTTACGAAAATGCAAAAATAGTTGGGGAGCGGTATCAAATTCCAAACGTTTATCAGACGATCCAAGAACTGATCGCAGATTCGGAGATTGAGATCGTTGACATTGCGCTGCCTCCACATGTGCAGAAGGATATCGTACGGCTCTGCTGTGAGCAGGATCATATCAAGGGGATTCTGTGCCAAAAACCTCTGGCGGTCAATATGAATGATATGAAAGAAATATCGAGGATGTGTAAAAATGCGGGCATTAAAGTGGCGGTAAATCAGAACATGCGCTATGATCAGTCGATCCGGGCGCTGAAATATGCACTGGAAGAGGGATACCTGGGTGATCCGGTGCTTGCGTCGATTGACCTGCGGGCACTCGCGGGTGTTCAGCCTTTCTTCAGAGCATATGGAAAATTTGAGATTCTGGATCTGGCGATCCATCACCTGGATTGCTTTCGTTATCTGTTCGGCGATCCTGAAAAAGTGATCGCCGTCTGCAGACCCGATCCGAGGACTCCATTTGAGCACAGAGATGGCCTTTCAGAATATATCCTGCAGTACAAAAACGGCCTGATCGCCAACAGCATTGACGATGGGTACGCGGGACCGGATGAGCCGTGTGCCAGTGAGCGGTATATCAACTGGAGAGTGGAGGGTACTGAGGGAATTGCTTTGGGCACCATCGGTTGGCACAGATTTCCCGAGATCACTCCCAGTACATTCAGGCTGGCGAGTACAAGAATTCCGGACAAGTGGCTGACACCATCCTGGAAGACTGCCTGGTTTCCGGACGCCTTCACGGGAACGATGGCAGACCTGATGTGCGCGTTGGAAGAAGACAGGGAACCCGAGATCAGCGTAGAAGATAATCTCGTCACCATGGCATGTGTGGAGGCATGTTACAAGTCTATTCGGGAGGAACGGACGGTCTATTTGAGGGAGTTGCTGTAAAAATGAAAATACCTTACATGCGAATATTGCATTCGCATGTAAGGTTTCTTAAAGACTGTCAGAATCCTGCTTTTTTTAGTTCATCCATCATCGCACTTCTTCTTTTTGCACATACCTGATAGACAGATCCCGGACTTCCTCAGGAAAATGTTTTTTAATACTGCTTCATACTGGTCTAATGCATATACAGATATGCTGTTCTCTATTTCCAGTAAGAGCCGTTCAAACAATCCCTCCTCCTTCAGAAAGTCATATTTAACTGAATATGTATTTGGGGAAGTTAACAGCCGTTCGCGGAAGTCTTCCCATTCTGCCACGTCACAGATTTTCTTTAGTTTCTGTATGTATTCCAGATTGTACTGTCTGCATTGAAACACTTGATCAATAACTTCCTTCCTATAATTCTCTTTTTGATTTGTCTTTTCATAAAGGTTCATTAACTGGCAGCTGTATTCTGACATCAGTCCGGCATGTTCACCATCAAGCAGTTTGCTTTCTTCCAGCACTTCAATTGCTTTCGCATAATTCCCCTGTACGATACCACTCATTCATCAGAGCACTCCCATATTGCCTGTATCTCCATGTTTCACAGCCATTTGCGCCTCCGTACTAATAGTAGTGTCGCATGTATTTTTGAAGACGACAATAATCTTTCATAGACAGGAAAGTACTTGAAATCAGTTCTTGAATACGGTAGTTAACTAAAATCAACAAAACATAAATTGAAAATTCATGCAATATATATGAAATTCACAATGAAATTAATATAATGCACTTTTTCTTTAATTTGTCAGTTTACAGAAAAGTCAAAAAAAATTAACATGATAAAAAAGAGGAGGCGAGATAAAGGATGGAATACACGGGTGAATATATTCTCGAAATGAAGAATATCGTGAAACTCTTTCCGGGCGTACGTGCACTGGATGGGATGGACCTGAAAATCCGACCGGGCAAAGTCCATGTGATAGCCGGAGAAAACGGAGCCGGAAAATCAACGCTTATGAAGGTCATAAACGGAGATTACGTTGCTGAAGAAGGTGAAGTCATCTATAAGGGGCAAAAGCTTGGCAAAAGGACGATCATGGAGACGATCCAGATGGGAATCTCCATGATCAGACAGGAAATGAACCCAATCAGACAGATGACTGTTGCGGAGAACATTTATCTGGGTCGGGAACCACAGAAAGTAAAGGGATTTGTGGATTTTAAAATATTAAATGACAGGACAAATGAGCTTCTTCAGGAGTTGGAAATTCCCTATAAGGCGACGCAGAAGCTGGAGACGATGAGTATTGCGGCACAGCAGCAGATAGAAATTGCAAAAGCTATGAGTACGAACGCATCTGTCATTATCATGGATGAACCTACTTCGGCAATATCAGACACAGAAGTCAATATGTTGTTCAGACAGATTCAAAGATTAAAAGAGAAAGGCGTTGCGATCATTTATATTACTCATAAGATGGACGAAATCAGGAGGATCGCGGATGAAATCACGATCATCCGGGACGGGTCATGGGTGAGCTCCGGTCCAATTGAAAAGTATAAAGAGGATGATATTATATCACTCATGGTAGGACGGAAAATCTCAAACATTTTCCCAAAAGAAGAAGTACTGATCGGTGATGTTGTGATGGAAGTGAAAGGCCTGACCAGCAGAGGAGTCTTCAGAGAAATTGATTTTAAGGTCCGTGCAGGAGAGATCCTGGGATTCTCAGGTCTGGTTGGCGCGGGACGTTCCGAAGTGATGCGCGCCATTTTTGGATTGGATCCTTATGACTCCGGCAAGATTATGCTGAATGGCAGAGAGCTGAAAATAAAAAGTACAGAAGATGCCATTGCCAACGGGATTGCAATGGCATCGGAGGACCGCCGGGCGGAGGGTATTGTTCCGGTGAGATCAGTAAGAGAAAATATTTCTCTGGCTTTTATCCGGCAATTTAAAAGGCAGGCAAAAATCGTCAATAAAAAAGAAGAGAAAAAAGCGGTCAATGATATGATTGATACCTTCGACATTAAGGTTTCCAATCCAGAACAGGAAATACGGACACTTTCCGGAGGAAATCAGCAAAAGGCAATTCTCGCGAAATGGCTTCTGGGGGATATTAAAGTCCTGATCCTGGATGAGCCGACGAGAGGAATCGATGTTGGCTCCAAGGCAGAGATTCATAAGCTTATGTGTGATTATGCGAAAAAGGGAATTGCAATTATCATGATATCTTCTGAGTTGCCGGAGATCCTGGGTATGAGTGACCGGGTTATGGTCATGAGGGAAGGGCGGATAGCTGCTGAACTTACACGCGAAGAGGCATCGCAGGAAGCGATTATGAAATTAGCAACCTGATTCGGAAAAGAGAGGTATCGAAGAGATGAGGAAAACAAAAAAGAAATTTAGTTTTGCAGAATTTTACAGCAAATTTGGCGTTGTCACCATTCTGATCGTGGTATTTGTGATTGCGTCTTTGCTTTCGGGAAACTTCCTGAAACCGGCTAACCTTACAAATGTTTTGCGGCAGATCGTGGTTGTTACCGTAATTGGATGCGGAGCCTGTTTTGTGTTGATCACCGCACAGATTAATATCGCCTATGACTCACTGATCGCCTGTGTGGGATGTACGTCATGTCTGGTAATGATTCATACTGGTAGCGTCTTTCTGGCAGTGATTGTCGGAATCGCACTGGGGGCAGTGATCGGACTGTTTTACGGATTTTGCGTGGCGAAATTGTCAATGCCTGGATTTATTGTCGGTCTGGCGATCGATACGATAGCGTCGGGAGCCATCCTTCTGGCGACGAACGGAAATCCGATTTCCGGTCTGGGGAAATTTACAGTGATCGGGCAGGGGTATATAGGATTCGTACCGATCTCTGTTATCATTATGTTTGGTGTTTTGGCCGTAAGCTACGTTTTGCTCAACATGACCTGCTTTGGAAGACAGGTTATGGCGGTCGGCGGAAATAAGCAGGCGGCGATTGCCTCCGGCATCAATGTGGACAGAGTCATTATATTAGTTTACATATACGATGGCATCATGACGGCCATTGCAGCGATTATCTTTATGTCGCGGCTATCCTCCGGTCAGCCGTCCGCAGGCGTGGGATATGCATTTGATGCGATTACAGCTGTTGTCGTAGGCGGTGTTTCGATCTACGGGGGCTCCGGTAATGTGATAGGAACAATTGTCGGAGCTGCCATCGTAGGTATTCTCAATAATCTGATGAATCTTCTGAATGTCACCAGTTATTGGCAGAATATCGTTTCCGGCATTGTTATCCTTCTGGCAGTGCTGATGGATGTCATGACGAAACGTGCCTCCGCAAATGCAATCAAGAATGCGATGGCTGACAGAACGGAGAAGGCAGCTTAGTGAAAACCTGAAACTAAAGGCAAGGAATGCTTTTAGAATACACGAAAAAAGGAGAAACGATATGAAACGAGGTAAACTGAAAAAGATGATGGCATTGATTGCCGGGTTTGCGATGGTGTGTACAGTGATAACAGGTTGTTCATCTGGGGGCGGATCTTCCGATGATGCGGGGAACAAAGAAGATTCACAGAGCAGTGCTGACAGTGAGGAGAAAGAGACTTACACGATCGGTTTTACGAACCGTCTGGCATCCGATGTGTTTTTAAAAACACTGGAGGACAAGTTTGTAGCCGCATGTGAGGCGGACGGACGATTTGAAGTAGTACGGGCAGATGCCAACAATGACAGCCAGAAACAGGTGGAGCAGGTTGACAATTTTCTTGTGATGGATGTGGATGCTCTTGTGTTGTGCCCGAATGATCAGGAAAGCCTTGTGCCTCAGATTGAGCAGGCCAACAAATCAGGAATACCGGTATTTACATTTTCAACGCAGGCATCCGGCGGTGATCAGGTGTATGTAGGAGTTTCTAATTACGACTGTGGATATTGTCAGGGAGAATGGCTGCATGAAAATCTTCCCGAAAATGCAAAAATCATCTATCTTGCCGGAAATATGGGCTATCAGATTTCCATTGACAGGGAAAATGGTCTGAAAGACGGCTTGGGTGATCGTCTTGCCGAGAATGGCGGGGATGTTGAAATAATCGCTCAGCAGGAATATATGTATACACGTGAAGAGGGCATGACGATTATGGAAGACTATATCCAGGCATATGATGACTTCGACTGTGTGGTCACGGTCAATGACCAGGGAGCCTGCGGAGCCATTGAGGCACTGAAGGCCGCCAATCGGCTGGATGGTGTGATGGTCTGTGGGATTGACGCGATTGACGATGCGCTCAATTACATCTCAAGCGGTGAGATGTCGATGACTGTCCGCCAGGACCCGGATGCCCAGGCAGAGGCGCTGTATCAGGCGATCTGTGATACGTTTGACGGGAAAGAAGTTGAACCTGTGATTGAGACACCTGTCCAGACAATTACTTCAGACAATGTGGCTGAATTTGTAAAATAATAAACGAGGGTCAAAAGCGGGATGTCATGCTAGAGGGCAGCCCGCTTTTGGGAAATAGGAGGAAAACATATGGAAAATTATTCTGGCTATGAGTTTGATCCTGATTTTGACAGGACGGATGTTGATATTTTATGTATATCCGGAAAGAGTGATATTGTTCAGAAGCCCGTAGATCCGGCAGATCCCTACAGGTCCTCACACATCGGAATATTTCAGCGGTGTATTGAGACCGGTGATAATAAGGAAACGTACGCGGTCTATATACCGGAAGACTTTCCGCCATTCGGGGATGGAATCTTTGTGTTTGCACCTGGAAAAATATCAGCAGAAGACTATATACAGCATAGCGGTATCCGGAAAATGGCGGATGAACACTGCATGGTTCTTCTTATCCTGCAGTCCCCCGATACTTTATGGAAAGAAAGAAGCGTTGAAAACATTCTTGCGTATGCCAGAAGCGCCTTTCTGGACATGAGCCTGAGGGATCTCTATACCTGGAATGAGGCGTCTTATTATGTATTAGGCATGGAAGACGGCGCCTATGCGGCAAACGTATTTACCATGATGTACAGCAGCATTCTTGCCGCGTCAGTGCTGCGCGGGGATTCTTCCGTCTCAGAGGAGTTTCTTGACATCGTGAAAACACTGCCGTCTGATGGAAACAGGGATATCCGAAAATCCGACAATCCGATTCCGGTCTGGCTGATTGGAGAGGATGAAAGGTCCGTCAGATACTATCGCAGCGCATGCCGTACCGAAGAAGGATACAGTGTTGGAAATTTTGCCAGGAAGTATATGCCGAAACCAGATCCTGTCTTAAGCCTGGTTGATGAGCAGGCGGTCGCTGAGGTATGGGTCAGTACACCGGAAGAGACTGCCGGCTGGGAGAGCGAATGTTTTTTTGACGAGGCCGCCAGATTTCTTCTTCGTTTCAAAAGATGGGCAGGAACGGGAAAACGTAAGCTGAGAAGAACGATAACAGCTGATGATATCGGTCTTGTCAAAAAGGAGATAATTGCTGACGGAAAAAAACGATACTGGTATGTCTATGAACCCTCCGCATACAGAAGGGACAAGACGCAGAAGCTGCCGATGGTGATCGGATTGCACGGACTGTGCGGAACCGGGGAGTTCTGGGCGCAGAACACCGAGTGGCATCGTGTGGCGGAAGCCAGAGATTTTATTATGGTATACCCAACGGCGTATATGCATATATACGGAGCGTGTATGTGCGCGACACCTGCGTGGTCGGGATCGGGGATGACGCTGTCTGACGGTCATGATGACCTGCCATTTTTTAAGGCAATGATTGAAAAGATGTGCGAAGAGTATGTGATTGACAGTGAGCGCATCTATGTTGCCGGACACTCCAATGGTTCCGCGATGACACAGAGATTAATCGAAAAAATGCCTGCATATTTTGCGGCATTCGGACCAAACGGATACGCGGAGGGCGATATCGCAAAGGAATGCAGGTTAAATTCATATGAACATTCTGTTGTGTGCCCAACGTGGCTGTTTAAGGGGGACAGAGATATTGGAAGCAAGGCTGATCTGACGGAGGGATCAGCAAATGCATGTGTACTCGGCAGGCTCTGTGAGCAAAACGGGGCTGATTACCGGTCACCGAAAATTTACCAGAATGGTATCTATAAAAACTATGTGTGGTATGATAAACAGAGAGTACCTGTTGTCAGATTCAGTGCCCTGAAAGGTTTTCCGCATGCTTATACGCCGGAGAATGCCTGGATGACCTGGGACGAGTATTTTTGTAAATTTAAACGAAAAAGAGATGGTTCTGTTGAATATCTTGGATGAGATCACGGAGGTCAGTGAATGATGAGCAAAATCAGGCAAAAAATTGATCCGTTAGATCCCTATCTGCCCAGTCATGTGGGCGTTTTTGAGGATGAAATCGAGGTCTGCGGTGTGATGCGTCGCGTGATCATGTATATTCCTGAAGGGGCGCGGGCGTCCAATGCCGGTATCATGATACTGCCGGACGATGGGATATCTGCGGCGGAGATGCTGGAAAAGAGCAACTGGCGTGAGATAGCCGATACAGAGGAAGAAAAAGAAAAAATAACGTTGATGTTTCTGGAGCCGCGGCATGGACATTGGAATATTAAGGAACCATACGGGGAAGACGGCGGAGATGTGGAGTATGTGAAAATGGCATATGATCGTTTTGCCCGCCGGGATCTGTTCTGCGTTCATGAATCTAAATTCTATATGGCAGGTTACGGGAGCGGGGCAACGATTGCACAGATGGCGGCTATGTATGACCCCGCGGTATATGCCGGCATTGCCGCCGTCTCACCAAAACCTGTACCGGAACAATTTATGAAAGAAGCAGGCGCACAAGTTTGTTTCCGCTTGAATGGGTTTGAGGATGCCACAGGATTGGGAATGAAAAAAGGGGAAATTCCGGTTCCCGTATGGATCATTCTGGACAGGAACTGTGATGATACATATGATAGTGAAACAGCGTATTGGAAAAGGGCGCTTGCAGCTGACAAATGCAGTATGCTTTATCCGGATACGGTACAGCATATCCGGACAAAAGAGACGCTGTCGCCTCTTAATCAACACAAAGAGGCCTATCGGCTATGGGTGAGCAGGATTGAGAATCCTGCAAAGGATCATGGAAACCTCCTGAATCGGCGTATCTGGAAGAAATTTTTATATCCGGTGCGCAGATGGATGTCGCAGCCGGGCGGAGATCTGCGGATGACGCGTGCGTTGATTGATGATTTGCATATGGAGTATTATTACAGGGAAGTTGACGGATGGATGCGTGAATGGTATGTCTATGTGCCGGAAAGCGTAAAGGCAAATCCAGACAGGAAAGTACCGCTTGTCCTGGCTATGCATGGATATACGTGTTCAGGTGAAATCTACAGCGGAAATTCAGGCTGGCATCAGGTTGCTGACGAATACGGATTTATTGTGGTGTTCCCATCAGCGGTTCACGGCTGTTTTGCGGTGAAGGAGGAAAATCGTGCCATAAGCAGGGATATCACGGTTCTGCCGGCGTGGAATATCTACTCAAATCCGGAGTTTCCCGATGAGCTTAACTTTTTTGAATATCTGCTGGATGATTTGATGCATACCTATTGTATCGACGAAGGTCGTGTCTATGCGACAGGGCATTCGATGGGTTCGCTGATGGTGCAGATGCTGGCGATTGCCAGACCTCATTGGTTTGCAGCGGTAGCCCCATGCTCAGGCGTGCTGTTTTTAGATGCGCTGGATCATTTTCAGATGCAGGACTATTTCAGGGAACGGCCGGATGTTGAAATGCCGGTGTGGATGTTCGGGGGTGAGAGAGAAGAATGGCTGTTGCCCGCGGTGCCTGCGGGGGATAATATAACCGCCGAATCGATTCGCTTCTGGTGCCGGCTGAACGATTATGAGTCGGTCCCCGGGGAGTTTGCAGAAAGTCAGATTCACAGTCAGCTGTGGCATGATTATTGTTTCAAAAAGGGAGTATGCGACCTTGTACGCTATACATGGATCAGACATCTCCCTCATGCGACGATGCCGGAAATGTCGTTCCGGATATGGGAAGAGTTTTTTTCCGGGTATTACCGGGATTCAGATGGGAAAACCGGACAGTATTAACTGCTGTCCGGTTAGTTGAATATACGAGGAGGGTCACGGAGAATGGAAAAAATAAAGGAATCCCGGCTGCTGTGCAAATCAGAGAAGGGAAATGTCAGAAGGATATATCTGTCACTGGCTGCCACAGCGATGGTTGTGTTGGTCTTTCAAGCGATTGTTTTTTTCAGCCACATTTTTAATCCGATACAAATCATGATCTTATGTGCATTTATTATTATGCTGATTTATTATCTGATTAAAATAAAAAGGGACAGTCAGAACTGGATTCACTTGTATAATGGGTATTTTGAAACGATGGAAGGACGGTTTTTATATGAAAAAATTCTCAGTTGCAATGCCTTGAAAGGACAAGTTATACTGAAAACTGACAGAAAAAAGACCTTTTATGCAGAAAATGCAGAGGAATTGGAGAAGGTTATTAAAACACAGATGAGAAAAGGACCCGATTCAAAATAAACTATCGGGGGGAGGTAGTTTGATGTTGAAAGTATTGATCGCGGATGATGAAGAACACGTTTGTAAGTTGATCGAAAAGCTTATAAAGTGGGAAGAATTAGGACTTCGGCTTGTTTCTGTGGTTCATTCCGGAAATGCGGCGCTGGAGGCATACAGAGAGCTGCAGCCGGATATTATCATTACAGATATACGTATGCCGGCTCTGAGCGGTATCGATTTGATCAAAGAAGTGAAGCGCCTCAATAAGGAAATAAGTTTTCTGGTAATCAGCGGTTACAGAGTTTTTGATTATGCATATGGAGCGTTGAAAAACGGGGCGGACGACTACATTGTAAAGCCGATCAGGCAGAATGATATTAATAATGCATTGAAAAGAATCGTGGAGAAGAAAAATAAAACACTCAAATTAGAATCAGAGAACCGAGAGTACAAGCAGAAAGAGATTATCTACGATCTCATGCAGTCCCCTGAAAAGGTGGAAGCCTGTCACTCCTGCCAGGATATTAACTGCCATTATAATTTAAATATTAAATGCAATGAAGTAACTGTTTTTATTTTAAAAATTGATCTGCATGGGAACATCAAGATAGGTGAAAATTTAAATGTAATTGCAGAGCATGTTCTGCACCTTTTGATTCAACAGATGGAGAAAGAAGGATACGCTGTTTACGCTGCGATATATCATGATATGATTCCGGTGATTGTTGAGACAGATGTACTGGAACAGCAGGCGTTTTTTGAGAGTCTGAAAAAAATACTCAAGGAAATCAGGCTGGTAGAGGATAAAGTAATTAAAGTAAGTTCCTGCATTGGAATCGGTGGAACAGGGGATATATCAGAATTAAGTGCACTTATGGATCTGGCGCAATATGCCGTTTGGGATAAGTTATCCGGAGGGAATAAGAAGATTCTGGTTTATCATGAAAGAGAAAATGAAGAAAACATTATTTTTTCTGATGCTCTTAGAACTTCGCTGAAAAGCTGCGTCGAAAGCCTGAATTACAGTGGGATCATGGAGATTGTGACAAGGCTTGAAGACGGTTTCAAAAGTGATAATCATAACATTTCAGGATGGCAGATCTATGATGCGTACAGAACACTTCTGGAACATATGGTGGGTATCCTGAAGAAAGTTGACTCGGAAAGGGAACTCACGGAATATGCAGAAGGCAAACTTCTGGAATTGCGGATGTGCGCTGAGTCCTCTGAGATGATAAGATTCATCAGGACAGTGATAGAAGAAATACTGTTTCGAATTAAAAAGCTGGAGGAGAACTTAGAGAAAAGGCCAATACGAACAGCGATTACATATATCAATGAACATTACAGTGAAAATCTGTCCTTGGAAAATATAAGTACGGTCGTAAAGTTGAATTCTGTTTATTTTTCAACGATGTTTAAAAGAGAGACGGGAAAAAACTTTGTGGAATATCTCACGGAGGTTCGTCTTGAGCACGCAAAAAAGCTGTTAATTGAATCGGATTATAATATATCTGAGATCGCGTGGAAGGTAGGCTATCAGGATGAGAAATACTTTATGAAAGTCTTTAAAAGAGAAGCCGGTATTACATGTGCTAAATACAGAAAGTTATACGGCTGAGGAGTTTTATGAATACGATCAGTAACAGAATCAATAAAATACTGCTTTTTGTTTTGTTCTTTTATATCCTGGACAGTATTCTGCTGTTCCCGGCAAGGTCAAATCGCATATATATGATGGCTTTTATTTTGCTCCGGGCAGGCTTCTTTGCAGTGGCGGCGTTCGTTGTTAAGCTCTATGTGATCAGACCGCTTGGAAAGACAGAAAAAGCGATGGATGACTATGTTTCCGGAAGAATCGGACTGGAACAACTATGTGAAGAGCGCCCGATCACCCCGGCCTGTGACAGGTTTTTACAATATTTGATGTTAACAGATAATAAGAAGGAAATGCTGAAATACTCTGTTGAACAGGCAAAACTGATTGCTTTGCAAAATCAGATTAATCCGCACTTTCTGTACAATACGCTGGATGCGATAAGAGGAGATGCGCTGGACGCCGGTTTAAATGAGATAGCATCCATAACAGAGGCGTTGGCCTCTTTTTTCTATTATTCCATTTCGGACCTCGATCATTTGACAACGCTGGCTCAGGAATTGGAGAATGTTAAAGAATATTTCAAAATTCAGCAGTTTAGATTTGGTAAAAATCTGAAACTTGAGATAGACAGTGAGGAGGGATTTTCCACTGCTTCCAGATATTGTATACCCAGAATGACGCTGCAGCCGCTTGTGGAAAATGCTATCTCGCATGGACTGGAGTGTAAAGAGAAAAAGGGAACGGTAAGTATCCATATAGTGCGTTCGCAGTATGAGCTGATCATCAAAGTGATTGATGACGGTATCGGGATGGAGAAAAGTGAAGTTGACAGTATCAACGGGACGCTGCACAACTCCAACGCCTGTAATATGAGGAAAGAAGGACGGGGAGGAATAGCGCTGGCTAATATCAACAGCAGGATTAAGCTTATATTTGGCGCTGAATATGGTGTCACTGTATTCTCGTGTAAAAACATAGGAACTACCGTACAGATCAATATTCCGTTGGTGGAAAGGAATAAATGGAATGAAGAAGGAATTACTGCGAATAGAGAATGGGATGGTTCTTCAAAATAAGCATGCAATTTTATATTCTGTTTTTATTCGTGTTTTTTGCGGGGATATTGTAGGAATCACATCTGACAGGAGTTATGTGATTGAGTATCTTTTGAAATGTCTGTGCGGGCAACTGGATTTTGATTCAGGATTCCTGTATTATGAGGGACGACTGATCAGCAACAGTGGAAAGACGGGGGCATTTAAGTCTAATTATACGTTGATCAATGATCATTCTTCGTTTATTAAAACTTTGACGCTCGCCGAAAATGTATTCGCCCTGCAGGAGACGACACCATTCTTTTTTCGAAAAAAGAATTCGGAATTTGAACTGAGAAAAATGATGGATGCATTTCACATAAAACTGTCAGTTGACACTCCGGTAAAAAAGCTGAATGTAATACAGAGAATTCAAATAGAGATGCTGAAGGCAAAAATCCACGGAAAAAAAATCTTTATGATAGATATGAGAAATCTTTATCTGTCTGTTCCGGAGAAAAAAGAACTGTATCAGTTTCTAAAACTATTGGGAGACTCAGGAGACTGCGTGGTTGTAATTTTCGCTAATCAGCCTAACAGGATTACTGACTTGGCGGACAAACTGGTTTTCATGTCTGACGGAAAGGTGTTGATTGAAACTGATAAATCCGAGAGCAGATATCTGGAAATAGAAAAGAACTTCAGCCTTAATCTTGATTCGCTGAATAAGAAGTATACACGCGGCGGTGTGAAAGAAGTACTCAGGTTTTCAGATGTATCTGCAGGCAGTCTTGAGGGACTCAATTTCGCAGTTCATGCAGGTGAGGTTGTCACTATATCATCCGACCAGTGGAGCACTGTCAAGGAGATCGAAATGATTCTAAAGGGAGAGCTGCGTCCGCATAAGGGAGAAATCTATATTAACCAGAGAAAATATAAACCGATGAAAAAAAATCGGATGCTGCAGCGGTACTCGATGGTTGTCATTGAACAGCCGGCAAAAAGTCAGCTTCTTTCTAATTTAAGTTTTTATGACAATTTGTGTATCAGTCGCGGACTGAGGATGCGCGGCTTCTGGTATGACAAATCAATAAAAAACAGCATTCAGAAATATTGCGGTAAACACATGGGAGAAGACCTCATCCATAAAAAAGTATCCGAGCTAACCATGATAGAAGCACAGAAATTACTCTATCTCCGGTGGTTGTTGTATTCGCCGGAGATTGTTGTCTGTGTGGAACCGTTTAAAAGCGTGGACGTGTATCTTGAGAAAAATGCGGTTGAGATGATCATGGAAATGTCCAGGAAGGGAATTGCAGTTATTGTTTTGACTCAGGGACTGCCGCAAAAGTAATCTCGGCTATATCTGTGTAACAGTTCCTATTTAACAGGAATAAAAATTTTAACTTCATTGTCCGGATCGTCAAAAGATACTACCTTGTGCTCATAGACTTCAAAATCTTCCCTGTCGTCGAGAACCTCTTTCGATGAGGGCAGCCATGTTCCGAAGATATACTGATAAGTTTTGAACAGATTTGAGAAAGTGCCGCGGTGAGTGAAAACGGCATATCTTCCCCCACGCAGTGTCTTTGCGGCAAGTGATTCCGGAAGCTTGTCAAAATCATACACCGGGCTGCCAACCATGGCTGAAAATGATACGTCGCCGTCTTCTGTATAGCTGGTCCGCTGCGTTTCACAGATGCGGTATCCCACGCCGGCATCAGCAAAAACACCTGCATGAAGATGCAGAAACTCATCCCACAATCCGGGAAGCCGGTTATCCAGGAGGGATGTAGTTCCCCGAATGCCGGCTACCTTTGTTTCCCTCATCATGACGATCTCAGGTGAATGTGAAATATTATTCGCGATGTGACTGACATCCTGAGGTGTAAGTTCTCTCTTGGCGTTCACTACAAGGTCAACGCCCTCCTTCCGGTAATGAACCGGGCTGACGCCAAAGACAGACTTAAATGCTCTGCTGAACGCCTCCGATGATTGGAATCCGCTGTCAAGAGCAATATCTATGATCCGATCGTCAGAATAAATAAGTTTTTCGGAAGCATGATACAGCTTCCGCCGATGAATGTAGCGGCCGACCGATTCCCCTAATACGGAAGAAAACAGCCGCGTCATATGGCAGTAGGAGTAGCCAGTCTCCCTGGACACATCAGTCAGGCCGATATTTTCATCTAAATGTTCTTCAATGTATTTGATTGCCCTCTCTAATGGGGATAATGGTATCAAGCCGGCACCTCCTTTGCGGTTTTCTCATTATAACATAGTGCATTTTATATCTCCATATCCAAAAAAAGCAAAAACTATCATGAATGGCACATTAGCATGTGGTATGATAGGAACAGCAAACGAAATGAGGTATAACAGATGGCAGATATTCTGGTGCAGGGACTGACTCAAAATAATTTAAAGCACGTCAGTTTCAGGATCCCCAGGGAAAAAATTACAGTGTTTACCGGCGTGTCTGGTTCCGGTAAATCCAGTATTGTATTTGATACCATTGCCGCCGAGTCACAGCGGCAGATGAATGCCACCTATCCGGCGTTCGTACGGGCCAGGCTGCCCAAATATCCTAAGCCCGCCGCCGAGCGTATTGACAATCTGACGGCGTCCGTCGTGGTGGACCAGTCTCCTCTGGGAGGCAACTCCCGTTCCACAGTGGGAACGATCAGCGGTCTGTATTCCAGCCTGCGGCTTTTGTTTTCCAGGATCGGACGGCCGTATGTGGGGACGGCATCCTGCTTTTCCTTTAATGACCCGGCGGGGATGTGCAAAACATGTTCCGGTCTTGGGAAGATTGTTAAAGTAGACGTGGAAGCCATCATAGAACCAGATAAGTCCTGGAAGGAAGGCTGCGTGAAGGATTCCCTGTTCCGGCCCGGTTCCTGGTACTGGAAGCAGTATGCCGGGTCCGGGCTGTTCGACCTGGACAAGCCGGTCCGGGAGTATACCGGGGAGGAATACAATCTGCTTCTGTATGGTTCGCGTGACGGCAGGGGTGAGCCGGAAAATCCGAAAGTGACCGGTCTGTTTCATAAATATACGAAAACGCTTCTGAACCGTGATATCAGCAGCAAAAGCAGGCATACTCAGGATAAGTCACAAAATCTGATTTCAGAGATCGAGTGTACCGACTGCCGCGGAAAGCGCCTGAATGATACGGTATTGAACTGCAGGATTGGAGGATATTCCATCGCGGATATGTGCGGAATGGAGCTGACCCAGCTTCGTGAAGTTCTGTCACAGATATCAGATCAGACGGTGGGGGTTCTGATACAGACGATGATAGAGGGGGTGGACAGGATGATAGAGATCGGCCTGCCGTATCTGCATCTCAACCGGGAAACTCCTTCACTGTCCGGCGGTGAGGCACAGCGTCTGAAGCTGGTCCGGTACATGGGCAGCAGTTTGACAGGGCTGACCTATATCTTTGATGAACCCAGCGCCGGTATGCATCCACGTGATGTCTATCGCATGAATAATCTGCTCAGACAGCTCCGTGACAAGGGCAATACGGTACTTGTGGTGGAGCACGACAAAGATGTCATCTCTATCGCTGACTATGTAATTGATGTGGGGCCGCTGGCGGGGCAGAGCGGCGGGGAGATCGTGTTTGCGGGCAGTTATCAAAAGCTACTGAAAGCCGATACCCTTACAGGCAGGGCAATGCGGCAGAAAATGCCATTGAAGCCAAATCCCCGACAGCCGGCGGGCATGCTGCCCGTCCGGAATGCCTGCCTCCATAACCTGAAACATGTAGATGTGGACATCCCACTTGGGATTATGACCGTTGTGACCGGTGTGGCCGGTTCCGGAAAGAGCACGCTGATCTCCAAAGTGTTTGCCAGCCAGTATGAAAGCGATATTGTGATGGTGGACCAGGGCCCCATCACGGCGACGAACCGCTCCACGCCTGCCTCCTACCTCGGCTTTTTCGATGAAATACGGAAGCTGCTGGCGCGGGAGAGCGGAAAGCCGGACGGCCTGTTCAGCTTCAATTCCACAGGTGCATGTCCGGTGTGCGGCGGCAAGGGGGTTATCGTGACAGAACTTGCTTTCATGGATCCGATTGTGACAGAGTGCGAGGCCTGCGGAGGGCTGCGTTATAATCAGGAGGCACTCGCCTGTACCTATAAAGGGAAAAATATTGTGGAGATTTTGAGCCTGACTGCTTCACAGGCGCTGGAAGTGTTCGAGGATGCCGGAATCAGAAGACGGCTGAAGGTGATGAAGCAGGTGGGGCTATCCTATCTGACGCTGGGACAGCCGCTTGGGACACTGTCCGGCGGCGAACGCCAGAGGATCAAGCTGGCGAAGAAACTGGGGAAGAGGGGCAAAATTATTGTGATGGACGAGCCAACCACCGGCCTGCACATGTCTGATATCCAGAATCTGATGGAGCTGTTCGATATGATCGTGTCCCGTGATAACACCCTGGTGGTGATCGAACACAATCTTGATGTGATGAAACGGGCGGATTGGATTATCGACATCGGACCGGATGGAGGCAAAAATGGGGGCGAGGTGGTATTCGCAGGAACGCCGGTGGATATGCTGAGGAACGCAAACACGCTGACCGCCGATAGCCTGCGGGCCTCGTGTGAACGGTGAGACAGCAAAGAAAAACAGAATTTCAACAAAGGAATGGCGGTAGGTTAAGAATGAATGAAGATCATGAATTGCTGAAAAAACTGGACAGACTGCATACAACGAAACTGGGTGTGGTGAGAATAAAAAGAAATTTGTCTTTAGATACAGATGATGTGGTCGAATGGTGCAAAATAAAAATCAATTCTCCCAATGCTGTTATCACAAGAAACGGGAAAAACTGGTATGTGAGAACGGATGCCTGCATCATTACGGTAAATGCATATAGTTATACCATTATCACGGCACATGCTGCGAAATGAAAAGATACATCTTCTATTGACATTCTCCGGTCAAATGCTATAATCAGGAAAGAATAACATACAGTATTCAGCTAGGGGAGCCTTCGGGCTGAGAGAACCATATGTGTTGACCCTCACTACTTGATCCGGATCATGCCGGCGTAAGGAAGCAGTGTAATTATCAGTAGAACCCTCCTGAATTCTGTCTAAGGAGGTTTTTTTGATGTCATTTTTTGTTAAGGCTTCGGAGGATGGATATGCGCTCACGTCAGGGGGATACGCGGCTGTGGGGATATTGCTGGCGGCTTTGCTGATCCTGGCTTCGGTTATTGCTGGCAGAGGAAAAAGAAAACACATGAATGCACGGCAGCTGGTGTTCTGTGCCATGTCGGTTGCTCTGGCATCCGTGTTGTCCATGCTGAAGGTCTATGAATTTCCGTTCGGCGGTGCGGTCACGCTTTGCAGCATGCTGTTTATCTGCCTGCCGGGATATTTTTACGGTCTGGGGGCGGGTCTTTTAAGCGCGACAGCCTATGGCGTGCTGCAGTTTCTGCTGGGGCCGTATATTCTGTTTCCGATACAGATCATCGTCGACTATCTGCTTGCTTTCGGCGCATTTGGACTCTCCGGACTCTTTGCAAAGTCCAGGCGAGGGCTGCTGAAGGGGTACATCATCGGTATCCTGGGACGCTACGTATTCTCGGTTCTCTCCGGATGGCTGTTTTTCGGGGAATATGCGTGGGCAGGATGGGGGGCACTGTCGTACTCACTTGCATATAATGCAGCGTATATTTTTGCTGAGGGGATACTGACAATCGTGATTCTGATGATTCCGTCTGTCAGCAAAGCCCTGGCACGGGTAAAAGAGATGGCGATCAATTAATATAGAACTCAGAACTTTCCCTGTCCATACACTGCAGGTGTTTCTGACTTCGCTTATTCACCTCCAAAATCTGCCATGTCTTCTTTGAGGCAGAAATGATTCCTGTCAACAGACAATAATCCCTCTCTCTGCATTTTACTCAGTTCATTTGACATGGCACTGCGGTCCACGCTCAGATAGTCTGCAAGCTGCTGACGGTTAAACGGTATGGTAAATTCATAACACCCCTGACGGGCAGCCTGAAATGACAGATACGACATCAGCCTTCCCCGGATAGATTTCGATGATGTGTGGAAGATCCGCCGGGACAGGTTCAGATTTTTCTGAGCAGAGATGGTGAGCAGATTGCTGACCAGCCTGCTGTGGTGCTGGCAGGCATTGGGGCAGGTCTTCAGTACCCGCCCGATATTTAAAAATAAGATCTCAGACGCCTCGGTCGCTGTAACACTCACCATCAGAGGTTCGCCCGGAACACAGGCGTACGTCTCTGCAAAGACCTGACCTGGTCCCAGACTGTCCAGTACACTTTTATTCCCCCACAGATCATCATTTTCAATTTGCGCCCGACCTGACATGACGATGCCAAGAGACTGGACAATGTCACCGGCGTGATAGATTACTTCCCCTCTTTTAAACGTTTTCCGTTCACATCCCAGGCAGTTCAACATGATTTCAATTTCTTCAGGAGAATCCCCTCGGAACAGTAAAGTCTTTGATAAAAAAATATAATCCATTTTTTGCTCCTTTGTTGTTATAACAACATACTTGTTGGAATGATTCTATTATACTGTACCCATAAAGTCAAGAAAACAGACAGGAGGAAAACAAAAATGGTTCGAAGAATTATCCAGATAGATGAAGAAAAATGCAATGGATGCGGCCTGTGTGCAAATGCCTGTCATGAGGGTGCGATAGGGGTGACAGGCGGCAAGGCGAAGCTGCTGCGGGATGACTACTGTGACGGTCTGGGTGATTGTCTCCCCGCATGTCCAGTCGATGCGATTCATTTCGTAGAACGTGAAGCGGCCGACTATGACAGAGAGGCTGTCGCCGCCAATCAGAAGAAAAAAGCCGGACCGGTGCAGCCTGTGCCCGTGGCATCGTCCCAGCTGAGGCAATGGCCGGTGCAGATAAAGCTGGTGGCTGTAAATGCTCCTTTTCTCGAAGGGGCGGATCTGCTGATCGCTGCCGACTGCACGGCGTATGCTTATGGAAATTTCCATCAGGAGTTTATGCACGGCAGAGTGACACTGGTCGGATGTCCGAAACTGGACGACGGCGATTACAGTGAAAAGCTGACTCAGATCATCAGACAGAATCATATCAGGAGCGTGACGGTGGTCCGGATGGAAGTCCCCTGTTGCGCCGGTATTGAACATGCGGCGATGACAGCGCTTGAAAACAGCGGAAAACGTATTCCATGGCAGACAGTTACCATTTCTAAAAATGGGCGTGTCTTAGAATAAATTGCAATTATAGTAAAAGAAGAAGAGAGGAGATTCTACTATGAGTCAAAAAATGTTTTGTTTTCAGTGTGAACAAACAGCGGGATGTTCCGGCTGTACAGGAAATGCGGGTGTCTGCGGTAAATCTGCAGATACGGCGAAACTGCAGGATGAGCTCACTGGTGCGCTGATTGGCCTGGCCCGCGCCTGCGGCAACAACCCCAAAACAAAAAACACGGATCAGATCATCATCGATGGGTTGTTTGCGACACTTACCAATGTAAACTTCAATGATGAAACGATTAGAAACCTGATCGGACGTGTGAATGGTGAGAAAACAATCGTTGTGCCTGGATGCAGCGCATGCGGATCCCAGTGTGAAAATACGGAAAATTATGATATGTCTAAACTGTGGAATGACGATGAAGATATCCGTTCCCTGAAATCACTGATTCTGTTCGGTATCCGTGGTGTGGCTGCATACGCTTACCACGCAGCAGTTCTGGGTTACAAAGACGAAGCAGTCAATAACTTTTTTTATAAGGCGCTTTCCGCTATCTCAGAGGACTGGGGAATGGAAGAACTGCTTCCTGTTGTGATGGAAACAGGTAAGGTGAATTTAAGCTGCATGGAACTGCTTGACCGTGCAAATACAGAAACTTTTGGAACACCTGCTCCCGCCGAAGTGTCATTATCTGTAGAAAAAGGGCCGTTCATTGTGATCACCGGCCATGATCTTTATGATCTGAAGCTGCTGCTTGAGCAGACGGAGGGGAAAGGTATCAATGTATATACGCATGGTGAGATGCTGCCTGCTCATGCGTATCCCGAACTTAAGAAGTATTCTCATCTAAAAGGAAACTTCGGTACGGCATGGCAGAATCAGCAGAAAGAATTTTCAGATCTGCCTGCCCCGGTTCTGTTTACAACAAACTGCCTGATGCCGGTGAAAGACAGCTATGCCGACCGGGTGTTCACGACTGAGATGGTATCTTATCCGGAGATGGTTCACATCGGAGAAGATAAGGACTTTACTCCTGTGATTGAAAAGGCACTGGAACTGGGGGGATTTGCTGAAGATAAAGTGTTTACCGGTATCAACGGCGGAAAAACTGTCATGACTGGATTTGGCCATGGTACTGTGCTGGGAGTTGCTGATCAGGTGATCGAGGCGGTAAAAAGTGGTGCGATCAGGCATTTCTTCCTGGTGGGAGGCTGTGACGGAGCCCGTACAGGACGGAATTATTACACAGAGTTTGTGCGTCAGACCCCGTCTGATACGGTAGTGCTGACACTGGCATGCGGCAAGTACCGTTTCAACGATCTGGATCTCGGGACAATTGGCGGTCTGCCTCGCCTTATGGATATGGGGCAGTGCAATGACGCATACAGTGCGATCAAAGTAGCTGTCGCACTTGCGGAAGCATTTGATTGCGGAGTCAATGAACTTCCATTGTCTATGGTACTTTCATGGTATGAGCAGAAAGCAGTCTGTATTCTGCTGACACTGCTTCATCTGGGGATCAAGAACATCAAACTGGGTCCGACATTGCCGGCGTTTGTATCACCGAATGTATTGAACTTCCTTGTGGAGAATTATAATATTGCTCCGATTACGACACCGGAAAAAGATCTGGAAGAAATCCTTGCTTAAGAACAGAAGAACGATGATACAGAGGCATGGCATTAAGCCATGCCTCTTATACATTTGAAGGATGGTACCCGATATGGATTTTTTTGTAAATCCTCTTGACATCATATACCCCTATAGGTATAATGTGCATATACCCGTATGGGTATTGTGGAAGGGGGATGCTATGAAAAAATTAGAGGAACTATTGGAATGGGGAGGAACAAAAAAAGACATCACCTGTCTCTTGATTTCTGCCGCAGCATTGCTTGCAAGTCTCTTTGAGTTTCATCCGTTTACTTTTGATATGGCATGGGTCGCAGTTATCTTATGTGGCGTTCCCATTATTTTAGAAGCGGTGATCGGTCTTGTGAGCGCATTTGATATCAAGGCTGATGTCCTGGTTTCCATTGCGCTGGTGGCTTCGGTGATCATCGGGGAAGACTTCGCAGCAGGTGAGATTGCATTCATTATGCAGCTCGGAGCTCTGCTGGAGGATTTGACAGTAGCCAGAGCCCGTGCGGGAATTGAGAAACTTGTACATTTGACTCCCCGGACAGCCAGGAGGATACTGGGAACACAGGAAATTATAATACCGGCGGAAGAGGTGCAGGCTGGTGATATCCTGCGGGTACTGCCGGGTGAGACGATTCCGGTTGACGGCGTTATTAAAGCTGGACAGACTTCTGTCAATCAGGCGATTATGACCGGCGAATCACTGCCGGTAGACAAGGCAGCCGGTGACGAGGTTGCCAGCGGTACCGTCAATCAGTTTGGCTCTTTTGACATGGAGGCAACAAAAGCAGAAGAAGACAGTTCGATTCAGCGCATGATCCGGCTGGTCCAGTCGGCAGATGCGGGAAAGGCAAAGATTGTCGGGATCGCCGACCGCTTTGCGACCTGGATCGTGGTAATTGCACTGACTGCCGCGGCTCTTACCTGGATGATATCAGGTGAGTTGATCCGTGCAGTAACGATTCTTGTTGTTTTCTGCCCGTGTGCAATGGTGCTTGCAACGCCAACTGCGATCATGGCGGCTATCGGAAATGCTACACGGCACGGCTTTCTTGTACGGGAGGGAGACGCGTTGGAACGGCTCGCATCGGCAGGGTATATTACGTTTGATAAAACGGGGACACTGACATACGGGACACCTCAGGTAGTGGCAGTTCACAGTTTCAAAGAAGAACTCACGGAACATGAACTTTATACGTATGCGGCAACTGCTGAAATGCGTTCTGAGCATCCTCTGGGAAAAGCGATCGTACGCTGCTTTAAGGAAAATATAAAAGCGGAAATTCCAGAGCCTGAACAGTTCCAGATGCTTCCGGGACGCGGGGTAAAGGCAATGCAAAGCGGAAGACAAATTATTGCCGGAAACCTGGAATTACTTTCAGGAAGCCAGATTTTGATACCAGAGTCTGCGAAACATGAAATGAAACAGTATCTGGATGACGGATGTACTGTGACCATGCTTGCCGTCGACGAGGAGCTGGCAGGTTTTATTGCACTGGCGGACACACTGCGTGATAGTGCTGCGCGGACCATTCTGGGCGTGAAGCAGGCGGGAGTGACACCGGTTCTCCTGACCGGAGATAATGAAAATGCTGCAAGACACATCGGCGGCCAGCTGCATATCGATGAAATCAGGGCGAACTGCCTGCCGGAAGATAAGCTGATATGGATAGACAGTTATCAAAAACAGGAAAAGCAGGTGTGTATGATCGGGGATGGCATCAATGATGCGCCGGCTCTGAAAAAAGCATGTGTTGGAATCGCCATGGGCGGTGTGGGAAGTGACATCGCGGTGGATGCTGCTGATATCGTACTGGTCAATGATGATATCAGGGAGATCCCATATCTGTTTTATCTTGCAAAGCGGATGATGATCACGATTAAGTGTAATCTCACGTTTTCACTGATTCTGAACTTTATTGCAATTGTTCTGGCGATCAGCGGGATACTAAATCCGGTCGTCGGCGCGCTGGTGCACAATGCAGGTTCAGTGGTAGTCATTTTAAATTCAGCAGTTCTGCTGACATGGAAAAAAAGATGAAAGAGGAACCCCCCACGGGGCTTGTGGGGGACTCCTCTTTTTTGTAAGATAAAACAGAAAGCTGTCATATTTTGTAGAAGAGAGTGTGAAAAAGTATGTACATAAAGGAAAAAATTACCGATTACTGGAGCGACAGGGCCGAGAGCTACAGTCAGCAGAATCAGTTTCAGCTCACCAGCTGTTATGACAAATGGAAATCCCTGCTTTTGCAGTATGCACCCGACAGAAAGAATACAAAGATTCTGGATGTTGGCACGGGACCTGGATTTTTTGCGATCTTGCTCGCGAAGGAGGGATATCAGGTGACAGCGGTGGACCAGAATGCCGAGATGCTGCGGTGCGCCCAGGAAAATGCCAGACAGGCCGGAGTTGATATCTGTTTTCTGCAGACGGGGGATGAGCTTCCGTTCGCGGACGGCAGCATGGATATGATCGTTGCCAGGGATGTGACGTGGATGCAGCTGGAACCGGAAAAGGTGCTGGAATCCTGGTACCGGATATTGAAAAAGGACGGATGCCTGCTTTATTTTGATGCGGAGTGGTATGGTTATCTGAGAGATGAAAGACAGGCACAGGAGTATCGGTCATTTCGCCGGTATGTGAAAGAACAGTCCGGATTTGTATATGAAAAAGCGAATGAGATGGAACGCCTTGCGGCAGAATTTCCGCTTACATATCAGGAACGTCCGAAATGGGACGGAGAGTTCTGGAAATCACTGAATCCAAGACAGGTGTCCTGTAAGACGGAACTGAATCCGATCGTATATTCAGAGATCGAACAGCTGCAGTATGCAAAAACGCCGGAGTTCCTGGTATGTGTGCAGAAGTAGAAAAGGGCATACGATGAATAAGTGGAAAAATACAGGTAAGAAAGTGGTATCCAGTCTTCTGCAGACGATTCTGGTACTGATAGGCATTACATTTGTAACATTCCTGATACTGTACCTGGCTCCCGGTAACCCGGCTGAGATCTGGCTTACGGGAGGCGATGCCAATGTGGGGCAGATTTCTGAGGAGGCGATCAGAGAGCAGGAAGAAAAGATGGGGCTTGATAAGCCGTTTCTTGTACAGTATGGGACATGGCTGAGTAAGGTTTTTCAGGGGGATCTGGGCAAGTCCATGACGACGTCGGCACCGGTCGCCAAAGAACTGGCGAAACATATCATTCCGACACTGAGCCTGACGCTGGTGTCGCTTGTTTTAACTGTACTGATATCCGTTCCGCTGGGAATTTACTGTGCGGTTTACAAGGATCGGCTGCCGGACAATATTGTCCGGATGTTTTCATTTCTCGGAATATCCATGCCTTCCTTTTTTATCTCACTGATCCTGCTGTGGATTTTCTGCCTGAAGCTGCAGGTTTTTCCTGTCATAGCGTCGAATGACTGGAAGGGGATGGTCCTGCCGGCGGCGGTGCTGGTGATCCAATGTTCCTCCAAGCTGACACGGCAGGTGAGAGCGGTTGTCCTGGAACAGCTGAATCAGGACTACGTAAAAGGGGCGGTTGCCCGTGGTGTGGACGAAAGGACGATTTTATTTTCCCATGTGCTGAAAAATGCACTGGTTCCGATTTTGACGTGGTGCAGTATTTATTTTGGAATCATGCTGGGAGGAGCAGCCGTCATAGAAACGATATTTTCATGGGACGGCATCGGAAAGCTTGCCATTGAATCGGTGAGTCGGCTGGATTACTTTATGATCCAGGGATTTGTGTTATGGGTGGCTGTGATATTTTTACTCGTGAATTTTGCGGTGGATCTGCTCAGTACGGTCATTGACCCCAGGATAAAAGGAGGAGTACGATGAAAAGAAGGGAGAAAATCAGGCGGAATCCTGCTTCTTTTTATGTAATGGCAGTTTTGATCCTTCTTCTGTTTGTAATTGCGCTTGCGGCGCCCATACTTGCACCGAACGATCCGTATCACACAGAGTTAAGTGATGCACTGCAGGGGCCGAGCCGTAAGTATCCGCTGGGAACAGATCCTATGGGACGCTGTATGCTGTCTAGAATCCTATTTGGGGCGCGAATTTCTATTTTCAGCAGTTTGATTATTATTTGTATCGTATTTGTAATAGGCACGGGGATCGGTGTGATTTCCGGATATTCGGGAGGCATTGTAGATCGGATTCTGACTAAAATTATTACGATTATGCAGGCATTTCCAAAGTTTATTCTGGCGATTGCCATCGCAGGAGTCATGGGAATAGGCATCCGGAATACGATTCTTGCGTTATGCCTGGTTGAGTGGGCGGAATATGCCAGACTGGCCCGCAGCCTGACACTGGGCGTCAGGGGACGAACCTATATCCGGGCGGCAAGAGTATGCGGAGAGGGCAGGATGAAGATTATGGTCCGGCATATTATTCCCAATATTATCCCGCCGCTGATTGTCAACGCCAGCCTCGGTATTTCGGTCATGATCATGGAAGTGGCGGCCCTGTCATATCTGGGAGTCGGGGTGAAATCACCGATGGCGGAATGGGGTGCCATGATGAACACCGGCAAGGATTATATGCAGACAAATATCAGTCTCGTACTGATCCCGGGAGCAGCAATCTTTTTGACGGCGGTGCTGTTTAATCTTTTCGGAGACAAGCAGAGAGATATATTGGACCGTTCGACAAGAGTGTAATGAGATAGTTTACTGCGATGTAAGAAAGAACATGAGGAGAAGATGATGAAAAAAAGTACAGTGAGAGTATTGGCAGCAGTTATGGGTTTTATGATGTTGGCAGGATGCGGAAATTTTGCATCGGAAGATAAGAAAGAAGGGACAGACACAGTCGAAGAATCCCAGGATGCTAAAAGAGGGGACCGGGAGAGTGCAGTATTTGCAGATACCCAGTGTCCGACCAGCCTTGATCCTGCGGAGAGCTGGAACAGCTGGTATACGTCCAGATACGGAATCACAGAGACGCTGTATAAGCTGGATGAAAATCTGGAAGCGCAGCCTTTTCTTGCGCAGTCATGTGAAATGAAAGATGAGACCACCTGGGTGATCACACTCCGGGATGATGTAACGTATCAGAACGGAAAGCCTGTGACAGCCAAGTCCGTCAAAGCATGCTGGGAAAGGACAATGGATGTAAATGCCCGTATGAATGAACTGCTCTTCATTGATTCCATGACGGCGGATGGGCAGATTCTGACAGTCAGGACGTCGGAGCCAGTCCCGGCATTTGTAAACGGACTTTCGGAACCGTTGACTGGCATCTATGATGTCACCGAACCGGATACCATCGCACAGCAGCCGATTGGCACGGGACCTTTCAAAGCAGTGAGTTATGAAGTGAAGAAACAGGCGAAGGTAGTGCGATACGATGGGTACTGGGGTGGTGAACCAAAGCTTAAGGAAGTGACATTCAACGTGATCGCCGATACGAATTCACTGGCAATGGCGCAGCAGACGGGAGAGAATGATCTGTCAGTCAGCATTCCCGGGACGAGCCTGGAGCTGTTTTCCGATACGTCCAGGTATCATGTGGACGGCGTGCCTGGGTCACGGGGACAAGTCATTTTCATGAACTATGAAAATGAATTTCTCAAAGACATCAATGTCCGTAAGGCACTGAGCATGAGTATTGATAAAGAGAGCTATGCAAGTGTGTTAAATAAGGGAGCTTCTGTTCCAACAAAGGGACTGTATCCTGATTTTATGGCTTTCGGTGCGGATGACGGGGAAGGCTATGACTATGACCTGGAGGGGGCCGGGAAACTGCTGGATGAAGCCGGATACAGGGATACCGACGGGGACGGGATTCTGGAAAAAGACGGGAAACCGCTTTCTCTTCGGATCGTTACTTACAGTACCAAGGCGGAACTTGGCATGTACTGTGAAGAAATGGCGTCCAAACTGAAAGAAATCGGCATTGACCTGCAGGTGGAAATCTATGAGTCAGTTGCTGAACAGCAGGAGAATGGAGATTTTGATCTGATGATGATTAGCTTTACCATGACACCGACCGGCGATCCGCTGTATTTTGCAAATATTGCCTTTAAGACTGACGGAAGCAGCAATTATGGCCATTACTCAAATGCCGGGGTTGATGCTGTGATCGAACAGATGAACCGGGAATTTGATGCTGACAAACGGGTGGAGCTTGCAAAAGAAGTGCAGAGACTGATTCTTGAGGATGCGGGATACATTGTCGTGGGGCACTCTAAATATATCTATGTCATGGGAAGTTCTGTTAAAGGCCTTAAGACAAACCCCTCAGAATACTATCTGCTGGATGCCAACACAACAATTGAAGAATCATAAGAGGATTACTGCGTGCTATCATTAGAAAATCTATATGTTTCATATGGAGATGTTACGATCGTACAGGATGTCAGCCTGGAAGTGAAAAAGGGAGAGATCGTGGGAATCGTCGGAGAGAGCGGGAGCGGAAAAAGCACCGCTCTTGCGTCCGTTCTGCTCCTGGACCCGGCTGCATCGGTTACGGGCGGGAGCATCATCTTTGAGGGAAAAGATATAACAGTCATGGAAAAGAAGGAACTACGAACTGTCAGAGGAAATGATATCGCAATGATCTTTCAGAATGCGGCGATGTCTATGGATCCGATGAAGACGATCGGCCATCTGTTTTATGAGACTGTGCGCATGCACCATCCGGAAATGAAGAAGGATGCTTGTTTTGCGCAGGCTAAAAGCCTGATGGAGAGAATGCGGCTGCAGGATACCGGAAGGATACTGAAATCTTATCCTTTCGAGCTGTCGGGGGGAATGTGTCAGAGGATCGCGATTGCTGCTGCAATGATGAACCGCCCGAAACTGATCCTTGCGGATGAGCCCACCAGTGCCCTGGATGTGACGGCACAGGCAGAAGTGATCCGTCTGATGCGTCTTTTACGGGACGATTTCGGGACCTCCATGCTGGTCGTAACCCATAACATGGGCGTGGTCGCACAGCTGACCGACAGAGTAGCCGTGATGTACGGCGGTCGGATCATAGAATTGGGATCAACGGCTGAGGTTATTCAGAACCCTGCACATCCGTATACACAGTCACTGCTGAAGGCAGTTCCCAGGATGAACGGAGCGGTACCGAAAGGTATCGGGGGCGTGCCGCCGGAATTCGGAAAGGAAATAAAGGGCTGCATTTTCGCGGACAGATGCAGTCAGGCCAGGGCTTCCTGCCGGGAAACGATACCCGCGATGCAGAAGGCCTCTGAGACGCATTGGACGGCCTGCGCCGTCACGGAAGAGGGTATGTGATGAATCTACTGGAAGTAAAGGGACTAAAGAAGAGTTTTGTTGAGAAAAAAGCTGTTTTTCCGGCGGTGAAGGGGATAGATCTTACGATTGCTGAAGGCGAGTGCCTGGGACTGGTCGGAGAAAGCGGATGCGGAAAAAGCACGACCGCTTATATGGTTGCCCGTCTGATACGCGAGGATGAGGGCGAGATTTATTTCAACGGAAAAAAGCTAAATGCAGGAAGAAGGCTGACATGTGCCGGAAGGGATCTTCAGATGGTTTTTCAGTCGCCGAAGGATTCCTTTGATCCCAGGTATACAGTGCTTCAGTCGGTGATGATGGGGGCGGATTCCTATCACCTTTGGGGAAGAAAAGAGCTTGAAAAAAAGTCACTGGAGCTGATCGAATTTGTAGGACTGAAAACCGCGTATGCCGATGTTCCGGTTATGAATCTGAGCGGCGGCGAGTGTCAGAGGGCAGCCATTGCCCGGGCGCTGCTCTGTGATCCCAGGCTGATTATCTTCGATGAGGCGACCAGTGCCCTGGATGTCTCATTACAGGCGCAGGTGATACAGCTGCTACGTCGTTTAAAACGGGAAAGGAACGTTTCGTTTCTGTTTATTACTCATGATCTGGCATTGACTGCATCAATCTGTGATCGCATAGCAGTAATGTATGCCGGGAGAATTGTAGAAGTGGGCGGCACAAAAGAGATTCTGGATCAACCGGTACATCCTTATACCAGGCAGTTGCTTGCATCTGTGCTGCCAGTCACTGCGGATGGTTCTTATCGGTTTCCAGTGATGGAACGGCTGCGGGAAACTGAGGCATCAGGATGTGAGTATTATGATTTCTGCAACATAGCGGCAGATATATGTGCGAAAAAGGTGCCGGGGCCCAGGGAATATCGGGGGAGAGAGATGAGATGCCATTGTCTATAGGATCCAATTTCCGGATAATCCTCTGCTAATCTAAGAAACGCCAGAGACATTTAACGACAAAGTCTCTGGCGTATTTAAATTTTCAGATACTGAGTGTGGACGGTGCATTGGGATCTGTAGACTGCCGAATCGCCAGCTTTGGCTTGAAAACCGTCTGGGTGTCAGCTGAATTCGGATGATTGATCTTATGAAGCAATGCATTGACGGCAGCCTCAGCCATAGCCTCGACAGGCTGTTCTCCTGGAGCGCCTGAAAAACCGGAAGTCATAGACCTCCTACAGAGAAGGTGTAAGATAAGATAGAAAATTGTTTGAGTAAACATGTGGTGGACCGATTGGTCATAGCGATGTATTGCGTTTGCGGGTACAGCTGCAAAAGGAGATGAAGAACGATTTAGAACTCAAAGTGTTTATTGCAGGGCGGTATAGCTAAATGCTATGCCGTCTTATTTTTTTCAAAACAATAAAATATACGCTTTTGCAGATCAGTTAAATTCAATGTATAGAAAATTTTACTCAGATTTTACACGGCTATGCCTATGAAATTTACCTGAATCGTATAAAATGAAAATTGATACTGGGGTCACTGCGAGTGATCCTGGAAAAACGATAAGAGAAAATAAGGAGAAAAGTATGGATTTATTTGATGTATTGACAATGGTCGGGGGACTTGCATTATTCCTGTATGGCATGTCTCTTCTGGGGGACGGCCTTTCAAAAGCGTCAGGCGGAAGAATGGAAAAAATCCTGGAGAAGCTGACGTCAAATCCTATTAAGGCGGTTCTGCTCGGAGCAGGTGTGACAGCGGTTATCCAGTCGTCATCAGCTACAACGGTAATGGTCGTGGGATTTGTAAACTCTGGTATTATGAAGCTTTCACAGGCGGTCGGAATTATCATGGGTGCTAATATCGGTACGACTGTCACGTCCTGGATCTTAAGTCTTACCGGAATTGAAAGCGGCAATTTTTTTATTCAGCTGTTAAAGCCTACTTCATTTTCACCGATCATGGCAGTCATCGGTGTAGCTATTTTCATGTTCTCAAAGAGTGAGAAGAAGAAAAATATTGCGATGATACTGGTAGGATTTGCTATTCTGATGTTTGGGATGGATACGATGAGTTCTGCGGTCAAACCGCTTGCGGATGTTCCGGAATTTACGAACATACTGCTGATGTTCTCGAATCCGGTTCTGGGTGTTGTCGCCGGTGCGGTTCTGACGGCAGTCATTCAAAGCTCGTCGGCATCGATCGGTATCCTGCAGGCATTGTGTGTGACTGGTTCAGTGACATACGGTGCGGCACTTCCTATTATCATGGGACAGAATATCGGTACCTGTGTTACAGCGATGATCTCCGGTATTGGAGCGAGTAAAAATGCAAGAAGAGCGGCTCTTGTTCATCTTTACTTTAATATTATAGGAACCGTGATCTTCATGGCGGCATTTTATATTTTGAATGCAGTCGTAGGTTTTGCATTCCTGGGCGATGCGGCCAGCCCGGCAGGCATTGCCGTGATACACAGTATTTTCAACATATCTGCGACAGCTGTCCTCTTGCCATTTTCAAAGAGGCTGGAGAAACTGGCTTATCTCACAATCAAAGCGGATGAGGAAACCGAACTTCCAGCAGAAGAGACGGCAGATCTTCAGTTTCTGGATGCCAGATTCCTCGATCAGCCGGCATTTGCGATCGGTCAGTGTAAAACGGTTGCCATTCATATGGCTGAAATGGCACAGAAGGGCCTTTACACAGCGATGACTTTGATCAATAATTATCAGAAGGAAAAGGCAGACATGGTGGTCGCACTGGAAAACAATGTGGACCACTATGAGGACCAGCTGGGAACGTATCTCGTAAAACTCAGCAGCCGTGACCTGTCACAGAAAGACAGTCATACGTTGTCGCTGCTGCTTCACTGTATTGGAGATTTTGAGAGAATCTCAGATCATGCGGTGAATATCATGGAAGCGGCAAAAGAGATGCATGAGAAGGAACTGTTCTTTTCTGAGAAGGCAGAGCATGAGCTGAATATCTATATGAATGCCGTCTGTGAGATCGTGGATACTGCGATTCAGGTATTCAGAGCAGAGGACCAGGAGATGGCGGAAAATATTGAGCCGCTTGAGGAAGTCATTGACGGCATGCAGGAAGAGCTGAAAAAGCGTCACATCAAACGCCTCCGAAAAGGCACCTGTACGATAGAGATGGGGTTTGTGCTGGCGGATCTCACGACGAACTTTGAGCGTGTGGCGGACCATTGTTCAAATGTTGGTGTCTGTCTTCTTGAATTACAGGATGACGGAATGGATGTACATGAATACCTGGACGTACTGCGTCAGTCAGAGGACGAAAATTTCAAAAAACAGGTTGTACAGTTTGCAAAAAAATATGCTTTGCCGTAAAATAGATGGATACAGAGAACGGAGGTAACGAATGGCAGCAATATATATTGTGGAAGATGATCTGAATATTCGGGAAATAGAGACGTTTGCGCTGAAGAATGTCGGATATGATGTGGAGGATTTTGACTGTGCAAAGACCTTTTATGAGCGGCTGCAGCACAGGACTCCGACCTTGATAATACTCGATATTATGCTGCCGGATGAGGACGGACTTACGATTCTTAAGAATCTTCGGTCGCGTTCGGAGACCAGGAAAATTCCCATTATCATGGTGACCGCCAAGACGACGGAGATAGACAAAGTCAAAGGTCTGGATATGGGAGCCGATGATTATATGACGAAGCCGTTTGGTGTCATGGAACTGATCTCACGGGTGAAAGCCCTGCTGCGCCGCAGTATGGATGCGGAGGAGGAAAAATTCCTGTCCATGGGTAACCTCTTCCTCGACAATGAGCGCCGCATGGTGTTCGTGGATGATGAACCGTGTGATCTGACATATAAGGAGTATGAGCTGCTAAAGCTCCTGCTGATGAATGCCGGAATCGTAACACCGAGAGATACGATCCTGGACAGGGTATGGGGAACAGACTTTGAAGGAGAATCCAGAACACTGGATATGCACATTAAAACATTGCGGCAGAAACTGAAGACGGCAGGAAAATTTATCAAAACAGTGAGAAATGTCGGCTACATTATGAGCAATGAGCAATGAGTGAGGGGGCAGATATTGAAAAAGAAGATTCATGTCCAGTTTATAGGGATTGCTGCAATTGCCGTCATAGCAACACTGATTTTATCGGTAGCAGTCTTTTATGACCTGTTTCAAAAACAGGTGCTGGAAGATCTCAAATCTTATGCGAATGTAATGAAGGGTATTATGACACAGCAGGAAATCGATAAGGAGGCAGTCGCATACGAGATCGATGATATGCGTGTTACCCTGATCAACCCGGATGGCTCAGTGGAGTTTGACAGCAATGCAAATACCCATGTGATGGAAAATCATCGAGGAAGACCGGAAGTTACCGAGGCTTTTGAAGATGGGATCGGTGAGGCGATACGTAAATCGGAGACTCTTGATAAAAATACATTTTATTATGCGGTAAAACTTAAGACCGGACAGGTGCTTCGGGTGGCCAAGGAGGCGGGAAGTATCTGGAGTATTTTCTGGAGCGCGCTTCCTGTGATCGCGATGATTGCCCTGCTGATCTTTGCCATCTGTGTGGTTCTTGCCCGTGTCCTGACAAAAAGCCTGGTGAGACCGATCGAGCAGATGGCGGATGATATAGAAAACATGGATGAGATCAAAACGTATCCTGAGCTGACGCCGTTTATCGCCATGATACATAGCCAGCATAAAGATATCATGAAAAATGCAAAGATGCGCCAGGAATTCACGGCTAATGTTTCACATGAGCTGAAAACACCGCTGACTTCGATCTCCGGATACTCGGAATTGATTGAGACCGGGATGGCATCCGAAGAAGACGTAAGACGTTTCGCGAGGGAGATTCACCGCAATTCATCACGGCTTTTGACTCTGATTGATGATATCATCCGGCTGTCGGAGCTGGATGTCGAGGATATGAGTGTCGCATTTACCATGGTAAATCTCTATCAGCTGGCAGAGGCGTGTATCAGTATGCTGCAGCTGAATGCGAAGCAGCATGATGTCACTCTGAAACTGGAGGGCGGTCCGTGTACGATCTGTGCCAACCGCCAGATGCTGGATGAACTGATCTATAATCTGTGTGACAATGCCATCCGATATAACAATCCCGGCGGGAGTGTGGTTGTCAGACTGAAAAAAGATGTGGAAGAGACGATGCTGTCTGTTAAGGATACCGGAATCGGAATTCCGATACAGCATCAGGAACGGGTTTTTGAGAGGTTTTACCGCGTTGATAAGAGCCGTTCGAAATCTACAGGAGGGACAGGACTCGGGCTTGCCATTGTCAAACATATTGTGGCTCAGCATCATGCGCGGATGGAACTGGACAGTGAATATGGAGCCGGAACGGAGATACGCGTATATTTTCCAAATAAACAGGAGCCTGACTGGAAAAAGACATGATGAAAGAGATCTGTTGTTTTGGCCTCTTGATGTTAATGTGAAAATAAGTACGGAAAATTAAAAAGTGTTTTTTGAAATGCGCCCCCTGCGGCAGACAGTTATCTGCCGCAGGGGGCGCATTTTCAGATTTTATCATTTGAATGAAGAATATGCTTTGCCGCCATTAAGTTTTACACCATTTGCAGCGGCAAGTTCGTTGACTGTCACCAGATCGTATCCCAGAGATTTGAGCGTTGGAATCAAAACTTCGGCCGCCTCCACTGAGGTTCTGTGGATATCATGCATCAGTACGATATCTCCCGCCTGTACGCTGTTCAGCACTGTTTCAACAGTCGTCTGTACATCTTTGGTCTTCCAGTCCAGTGTGTCGATAGACCACAGGATCAGCGGCTGCCCAATGATTTTTGCGGTTTCTTCGTCATAATTTCCACCCGGCGGGCGTACCGCCCACGATGGGTCTTTCCCTGTGATCTCCCGGATCTTTTTGGCAGTCGAGGTGATCTGCTCCCTGGCATCCTTTTTCTCCAGCGAAGTCAGTGACGAGTGATCGTAGGAGTGGTTTCCTACCTGGCATTTCATATCAAACATCCGCTTGACGGTATCTCCGTAACCGTCCACCTGATTGCCAAGAAGGAAGAAAGTGGCGGATGCACCGTTAGCACTCAGGCAGTCGAGCAGCCGATCTGTATATGCACCGGGACCGTCATCGAAAGTAAGAGCGATCTTTGTTCCGGCAGCAACCTTTCCGGCATCCGGGTTATAACGTCCGTTACTGTTAAAGTAGTAGGCTTTCTGATTGTCCACAAGCCAACCTGTGCGCATCTTCCCGTCGCTGTTCAGGTAATAAGTACCATCAGCCAGTTCCAGCCATCCGGTCTGCATATCTCCATCTGTGCTGAAATAATACCAGGCGTCCCCTGTATCCAGCCATCCGGTCCTCATCGATCCTGCCTCTTCGAAGAAGTAAGTTTTGTCGTTGATAGTCTGCCATCCGTTTACCATGGCGCCGTCGCTTCCCAGATAGTACCATACGCCGCTGTCCATGAGCCATCCGGTCTGCATGACTCCCTCTTCATTCAAAAAGTAATATTTGTCATTTTCGATGAGCCATCCGGTATGACGGGTACCATCCTCGTCGATATAATAGTACTGATCGTCGGTCAGGATCCATCCTGTCGAGAGACTTCCGCTGTCATCAAAATGGTATTTCGTACCATCGATTGTATACCATCCGGTCACCATGGCGCCGTTATCATCCAGATAATAATGCTTGCCCTGATCTTCCAGCCATCCGGTTTCACGTTCTCCGGCATAGTCAAGGTAATACCAGGTATCGCTCTGTTCGATCCACCCCGTTTTCATGTAACCGTCTTTGTCAAAGAAATAAGAGTTCCCGTCGATGGAGAACCAGGTATCTTTGACAGGTGTTCCGGTGTTTTCAATATACTGCCAGCCTTTTTCATCGAGTTCCCAGTGGGAGAGCGGCTTGTCTGAACCTTCAGAAGGAGTTGGCTCCCATTTGGCGAGGGCAATCTCTTCCTGCACATATGCCATAATCTCCCGGCCGAACAGCAGGCAGGTTACAATGAAAAGAATTCCGATAAAAATGGCTGTTATCTTCAGCTTTTTCATAAAAAACTCCCCTTAATCATATTTTCCCATGTCTATATGATAAGCGGATTCGACATAATTTGCAAGAAAAATCCTGAATGCAGAATACTACAGATGCTGGTAATAAAAGATAGCCAGCTGTGTCCGGTCTCTCAGTGACAGCTTCTCCAGTATCAGACTGAGGTAGTTTCTTACAGTACCTTCGCTCAGAAACAGGTACTCTGCAATCTCTTTGTTGCTTTTTCCGTCTGCTACCAGTTTAATGACCTCAAACTCACGGCTGTTGATGTTATGAGCTTCATAGTCAAAATCTGAGGAGGTCTGGAGAAGATCGGGTATTTTTGCGGTGATCGTATCACCGAATACGGTCTGACCGGTATGTACTGACTTTATGGCAGGAATGATGCTCTGGTAATCCTGCTTGAGCAGATAACCCTTGACACCAGCCCTCAGGGCTTTGACAATATATTCATCGTCGGAAAACGTAGTCAGCAGCAGAATTTTAGCCCCGGGATGTTTTGAAAGGATCTGTACTGCACCGTCCAGACCGTCTGTATTTTGCATCCGGATATCCATCAGCAGTACGTCCGGACGAAATTCTTCATATAGGGGAAGTGCCTCAGCGCCGTCGGTTCCTGTGGCTGTGACTCTTATTTCCGGATCAGTCTCCAGTATATTTTTTAAAGCGCCGGAGACGAGGCAGTCATCGTCAATGATCACAATATTCATGTTCTTGTCCTCCTTTAAATCTGTTTGGGAACCGTGATGAAAATACGGAAACCATTATCGTTGCTGATCTGGATATTGCCATTTAAACTCCAAATCCGGTCTCTCATATTAATGAGTCCGATGCCGGATTCTGCCAGCGGCTTTCCGGAGGCCCCGTTATCCTCGATCAGAAGCTGATACAGTGCAGGGTGCTCCCGCAGAATAATGTGGGCTGACGTTGCATTGCTGTGCTTCATGATATTTGCCAGTGCTTCTTTTAAAATAGAAATAAAACCGTATTTGAGGTCTCTGGGGACAGCCTCGGTGATATCGTAGTCCAGTCTGACCGGGCAGAAGGAAAACTCTGCGATCAGGCTTTTGACGGCTTCCTCCATATTAATGGATTCGTCATGGAGATCATGAACGCTGGAGCGGATGTTGTCCATGGCGGATGAAAGGGTATCTTCCAGCTGATCCAGAGAGGGGGTGAGTACAGGCTCCCTGCTGATCGCTTTCAGTGCGCCGGTCATCAGAATAGAACGCGTCAGCAGGTGTCCTACGTTGTCATGGATTTCACGTGCGATTCTGTTTCGCTCTCTTAAGGTGGCGGTGTAGATTTCATAATCCTGTTTATCACGCAGCGACTGGTTTTTCTGCTGCAGCAGAAGGTTTAGCTCTGTGGTATCGTCTCTGGTGCGCTTAAACTGCAGATCCAGGCACTGGTATGCGTGATTCAGCCAGAACAAAAGCATGGAGGTCATACATCCGAGAAGGATGAAGAGTAAGAGAACGATCTGACCGGGAATGCAGTAGCGGAACAGAGAAAAGGCACACAGGACGGCGGCAGAATAATGCCGGGCACCTGCCAATGCATAAGTAACAGCAGGTAAAAACAGCAGCAGCTGGGGTATAAACCAGGATGCTGCGCTGTAGATCAGAAGAATGATCAGCCGGCTCTTTTTCCCCATGAAAGAGCAGGAGCAGACAACGGAGATACAGATCAAAAATGACAGGATGAAAACGGGAGTGATTTCTGTAAACTGCACCGTAAACATACTGTATGCGAATAACAGAAAAATACTGGCGATCGATCTCATGGACAGTCCCTCCTTCTGGTTAGATTATATCTCACAGGTGAGTTCTTGGCAACTGGAGGAGAAATTCATGACATTTGTCATGCTCTGTTCTGACGCAGTTCACTACGTTTTGGCTGCCGCATCCGGTATACTGTAATCATAAGATGCAGGTTCCCGAAGTCATTCAATTGCATGTCTTGTATGAACTTCTGATCCTGGCATCATCATAAAGAATGACAGGAGGAGTGTATGATGATTACGATAGAAAATCTAGTGAAGCGATATGGTGATCTGGTGGCGCTTGACCATCTGAATCTGGAGATTAAGGAGGGCGAGATATTTGGACTTCTGGGACCCAACGGGTCCGGAAAAACGACGGCGATCAACTGCATGCTGGCCCTTTTAAAGTATGATAAGGGAATGATCCGTATCCGGGGACAGGTGATGAAACCGGACAGTTATGAGATTAAGAAAGAGATCGGGGTTGTCCTACAGAACGTAGCGGTATTCGAGCAGATGACAGTGTACGAAAACATAGATTATTTCTGCGGGCTGTATGTTCCGGACAAGACGAAGCGGAAACGGCTGGTGGAGGAGGCGATCGTTTTCGTAGGCCTGGAAGATTTTTTGAAAATGAAGCCCAAAAAGCTTTCCGGGGGACTGCTGCGAAGACTGAACATCGCATGCGGCATCGCACATAAACCCAGGCTTATATTCATGGATGAGCCTACTGTCGCGGTTGACCCGCAGAGCCGCAATAAGATCCTGGAAGGGATCATGGAACTGAACCGTCAGGGATCTACGATCATCTATACGTCACACTACATGGAAGAGGTGGAACAGATTTGTTCCCGGATCGCCATCATCGATCACGGAAGAGTACTCGCAACAGGTACGAAAGAGTCTCTGAAGAGTATGATCAAAACAGGGGAGACGATCACGATCGAAGCGGTGATCTTACAGGAGACACAGATCGAAGAGCTGCGGCAGCTTCCGCATGTGTTTGATATACACTATGAGGAGCAGATTCTGAAGATTCGCTGCAGCAGGGGAAAACATAATCTGATCCGGGTTCTGAATTTTCTGCAGGAACAGGATATTGCATTCGGCAGAGTGTTTTCGGAACTTCCTACATTGAACGATGTATTTCTTGAGATCACCGGAAAACAGCTTCGGGATTAAGGGGGGAGAGCAATGATGCATTTAATGAAATATCTGCTTATACAGACTGTCCGGGTAAAAGAAAATATGTTCTGGGCGCTGATGTTTCCCATTGTGCTGGGAACGTTCTTCTATTTCTCGTTTGGGAGAGGGGATATGGGAGAAGATATGGAGGCCATACCCACTGCGGTTGTCGAGGAGGCAAACGCACAGGTTTTTATGACTTTTCTGGATGAAATGGACGGTGACATCCTGAAAGTAAGTGTGATGACGGAGGATGAGGCGAGGACTGCTCTTAAAGGCGGAAAGGTCGCAGGGATTTTTTATGCCGGTGAAAAACCTTCTCTTACAGTGGGATCATCAGGAATCAGTGAGAGTATTCTGAAATCACTGCTTGATACTTATCAGAAAAATGCCGCCATGATGGAAAGGATCGCCGCAGAGCAGCCCAAACGCATGCAGGATGCGCTGCAGTCTCTCGGTGAATACCGGACGATGACGAAAGAGATATCCCCGGGCGGGAAGACTTATGATAATAATGTCATGTACTTCTTCACGCTGATCGGTATGGCGTGTCTGTTCGGGGCGTTTCTGGGCCTTCAGTCGATCTATGACCTGAAGCCGAATCTCTCGGCGCTGGGGGCGAGACAGAGCATTACACCGACGCACCGTCTGAAGCTGATCCTGTGTGATCTGATCGTCGTGTTTCTGATTCATTATGTCAATATACTCCTGGTCGTTGCGTATCTGCGATTTGTACTGAAGATCAATCTGGGTGATAACATCGCAGTTCTGCTGGGCGTGTGTCTGCTGGGAAGCATGATCGGCGTGGCTTACGGTATCATGATCGGATGCCTGAAGAAGGTAGACAAAGGAGTAAAAATTGGGATTGTTGTGGGAAGCAGCCTGTTCTTCAGTTTCCTTGCAGGCATGATGGTGGGAAATATGAAAGATATTATAGAGCGCAGCTGCCCTGTTGTGAACCGCCTGAATCCGGCGGCAGTCCTGTCCGATGCATTTTACTGTATGGCGGTATACGATAATCCGGAACGTTTCCTGCGAAACATCATTACGATGGTGATCATGGCCGCATTGTTTGTAACGATTGCATTTCTTGGAATCAGGAGGGAACGATATGACAGTATTTAAAGGATTTTTGAAGATCATTAAGAGCAATCTTCACATCATTATTATGTATGTTGTGATCTTTATGACAATCTCTGTTATGACACAAAAGTTTCTGGGAGAAGCTCAGCAGGAAGGTTTTGAGGCGTCAAGGCTTGAAGTGGCGGTGATAGATAAAGACGGCGGTAAAGTAGCGGGTAAATTTACAGAGTATCTGGCTCAGCATCACAACGTCAAAGAGATCCCGAATGACAGAGATATGATCCAGGAGGAGATGTTTAACCGCAATATCGACTATGTGGCAGTCATTCCTGAAAACTTTGTGGAGAAGTGTTTTGTGCGGCAGGAACGTTTGGAAACAATCAGTCTGCCAGACTCCAACAAGGCTTTTTACGCAGATCAACAGATCAATACGTTTTTAAATGATATGCGGGTGATGACAGACTCAGGATTCAGCGCAGAGGAAGCGGCAGAGGAAATTCTGAAAATTTCCGGTGAGAAAGCTCAGGTGACGATGCTCGATCAGGACGGACATGGCGGGCAGACACCGTCGTACGCCTTTATGTTTCAGTATATGCCTTATATTATGCTGGCGGTGCTTTGTTACTGTATGAGTTATGTTCTGATCGCATTCAGAAAAAAAGAAGTCCGCAGCAGAATGCTCTGTTCGGCAGTCAGTGTCCGCAGTCAGAATTTGCAGATGATACTGGGGACGACACTTTTTGGGATTGCTTTCTGGGGTGTGTGTCTTCTGATGACACTAATATTAAACGGTGTGGATTTTCTGAGGGATGCTCATGCTTTGCTGTATATACTTAACAGTTTTCTGCTGATGCTGGTTGCCCTGTCAATGGCATATCTTCTGGGTACCTGCTGCAAAAATGATATCACAGTCAATGCTGTAGTGAATGTAGCGGCACTGGGAATGAGTTTTCTGTGCGGCGTATTCGTACCGCTTCAGATCATCGGATCGCAGGTCCGCCGCGTAGCACAGTTTCTTCCGGTCTACTGGTATGAATATATACATCAGATCATTAGTTCCCATGCCGTGCTTGACGAAGCCATGAAAGCTGATATTTTAAAAAGCATGGGAATACAGCTGGCATTTGCCGTGGCATTCCTGTGTATCGCAGTAATGCTTGACAAGTATAAGGGGCAGACCGTCCACAGCTGAGATCACTTTACAGGAAAGTCCGGTTTCCCGGGACCCAAAGTCCCGTACATGGAAACCGGACCTTTTTTTCTGTCATTCATTTCACATTCTTGTTTAAAGGGTTTGAACTGTTTTTGGGGTATGTGGTAGAATAGCAGTATGTCAAAAAAATGGTGGGAAGACAATGCAGGAAAAAGAACGTTTGAATAAATTTTTAAGTGAAGCTGGCATATGCTCACGGAGAGAAGCAGATCGTATGATCATGGCAGGTGCAGTGACAGTGAATGGTGAGCCTGCTGAGACAGGCATGCGGGTCTCTGAAGAAGATACAGTGCTCGTCAGGGGGAAGAAAATCAGGAAAAAAGAAGAAATGGTACTTTTACTGATGAATAAACCAAGAGGAATCATCTGTACGGCGCAGACCAGGGAAAAGCCGAATATCATTGAATATCTGAATTATCCGGTAAGAGTCTATCCGGTCGGACGGCTTGATAAGGAGTCAGAAGGCCTGCTGCTGCTGACTAATAACGGAGATCTTGTGAACAGGATCATGAGGGCAGGCAACTTTCATGAGAAAGAGTACCATGTTTGGGTGAACCGGCCGATCGATCAGGAATTCATCAGAAGAATGAGTGATGGCGTACCGATTTTGGATACTGTGACAAGACCGTGTAAAGTTAGGAAAACAGGGAAAAATACGTTTAGTATTATTTTGACACAGGGATTAAACCGGCAGATCAGACGAATGTGTGAATATCTGGGATACCGTGTGGAAAGACTTGTGCGCGTCCGGATCATGAATCTCAGGCTGGATGGAATTGATACGGGGGAATACCGGAAAATCACAGATCAGGAGTACAGAAAACTGCAGAAGCTTTTAAAAGATTCTACATCGCTGCCTTGGAAGGAGAAATTATGAACCAGCAGGAATATATGAAGGAACTTGTCGGGAAGCTGAACGAGGCTTCCAGGGCTTATTATCAGGAAAACAGAGAAGTGATGAGCAACTTTGAATATGACAGACTCTATGATGAGCTGGAAAAACTTGAGGAAGAGACGGGAGTTGTTCTGGCGAACAGCCCGACGGTATCCGTTGGATATGCATCACTCGACGAACTGCCGAAAGAAGAGCATGAACGTCCGATGTTGTCACTGGACAAGACGAAAGATATAGAAGCACTTAAGAAATTCATCGGCGCAAATAAGACGCTGCTGTCCTGGAAACTGGACGGACTAACGATTGTTCTCACATATCGGGACGGTGAATTACTGAAAGCAGTCACAAGAGGAAACGGTGTGATCGGAGAGGTGATTACCAACAATGCGAAAGTGTTTCAGAATATTCCTCTTAAGATCCCCTATCGCGGGGAACTGGTCCTGAGAGGGGAAGCCATCATTACGTATTCTGATTTTGAAAAGATCAACAGGATGATACCGGATGTTGATGCCCGTTATAAGAATCCCCGTAACCTTTGCAGCGGTTCTGTCCGCCAGCTGGATAACAAGGTGACAGCCGGGCGAAACGTCCGTTTTTTTGCGTTTGGGCTTGTGAAGGCGGATGGCGTTGATTTTCAGAATTCCCGCGAGTCTCAGATGGAATGGCTTAAAGAACAGGGATTTGAGACGGTGGAATACCGCATGGTAGACGCTGATAATGTGGAGGAGGAAATCGAATGGTTTTCAAAACATATAGAAAAGAATGATTTTCCGTCAGATGGGCTGGTTGCTGTGTATGACGACATTGCATATGGGGAATCACTGGGGAGCACGGCAAAGTTTCCGCGGAATTCCTATGCGTTTAAATGGGCGGATGAGACGAGACAGACGCATCTGATAAAGATCGAGTGGAGTCCGTCGCGGACAGGCCTGATCAATCCGATCGCTGTATTTGATCCCGTGGAACTTGAGGGGACGACGGTCAGCCGTGCAAGCGTACACAATCTCAGCATTCTGAAAGCTCTGGAGCTGGGAGAAGGGGATGAGATCACCGTCTACAAGGCAAATATGATCATTCCTCAGATTGCTGAAAATCTTACAAAAAGTGGCTTTAAAGATATGCCGGAGACATGTCCTGCATGCGGGGAACAGACACATGTACAGCAGGACAGCGAGGTGGAGGTACTGATGTGTACGAACTCTGAATGTCCGGCGAAAGCGATCAAGGCCTTTACGTTGTTTGTCAGCAGAGATGCGATGAATATTGACGGATTGTCAGAAGCAACTCTGGAAAAGTGGATAGCCAGAGGATTTTTGAAAGATTTTGGGGATATCTTTGAAATCTCCAGGTATGAGGAAGAAATCACATCCATGGAAGGCTTTGGAGAAAAATCATACGAAAATCTGATACAGAGTATTGAACGGGCGCGACATACCACACTTCCGCGTCTTTTATATGCATTGGGGATTCCCAATATCGGTGTGGCAAATGCGAAGATGATATGCAGAAGCTTTCAGAATAATCTGGAGAAAATCCGCAATGCGACGGAAGAAGAGCTGCAGGATATCGAAGGCGTGGGAGCCGTAATTGCACGGACATTTGCAGAATATTTCAGGAAAGAAGAGAATCAGAAGAAACTGGATCATCTGCTCGGGCATGTGGAGTTCGAGGAGCAGCAGGAAGAGGAGGTGCAGATATTTGAGGGCAAGAATTTTGTGATCACAGGAAGTGTTGTACATTTTGCAAACCGCAGCGAACTGAAGGAAGAAATAGAGAAGCGGGGCGGCAAGGTGACCGGAAGCGTGTCCTCCAAAACAGATTATCTGATCAACAATGATGTCGGTTCCGCATCCTCAAAGAATAAAAAAGCGGCACAGCTGGGGGTTCCGGTGATTTCCGAGGAAGGGTTTCTCCGGATGCTGCAGTAAAAGGAACAGATTGACATTTTTTCTTATCTTGGTTACAATGGCACTTAACATGAAGATTGACAGACTGGGGATACGAAATGAGGAATGACGTTTGGAAAATGAAGGAATACAATTAACAGAGAAGAAACTGTCAGTGGAGCGAGGAAAACGCGGTGTGCTGAAGGTGATTTTCGGCAGGACAGCGATCATTATTGCGTTACTGCTGGTGCAGCTTTTTGTTCTGTTTGTGGGATTTCAGTATCTGAGGCAATATATTGACATGGTGTACTTCTATGCCGTTTACCAGGTGTTTATGGCGGTGCTGGTCCTGTGGATCATCAATCAGCAGGGCAACCCTGCGTTTAAACTGGCGTGGATTGTTCCGATCCTTGTGCTGCCGGTCTCAGGGGCTCTATTTTACGTCTTTATAAAGCTGCAGCTTGGGAGCAGAATGCTCAATAAGCGGCTATATAAACTGGCAGAAGAGACAAAAATATATTCAAAACAGGATATGGAGACGATGCTTCATCTGGAAGATGAACACCGCCAGGTGGTGAGTCTTGCCAGATATCTGAGTGAAACAGCGTCTTTTCCTGTATACCGGAATACGACAGTAAAATATTTTCCGCTTGGAGAGGATAAGTTTGAGGAGCTGAAGATACAGTTAAAGCGTGCGAAACATTTTATCTTTCTGGAATATTTCATTATCCAGGAAGGGGAGATGTGGGATACCGTACTGGATATTTTAAAGGAGAAGGTACAGGAGGGGGTTGAGGTAAGGCTTATGTATGACGGCACCTGTACACTTGCTCTGCTCCCGTCCCAATATCCGAAGCAGATGGAGAAGCTTGGCATTAACTGTAAGGTGTTTGCGCCGATCCGGCCTGCGCTCTCAACATCTCAGAATAACCGGGATCACAGAAAGATACTGGTCATTGACGGTGAGACAGCATTTACCGGAGGTATTAATCTGGCGGATGAATATATCAATAAGAAAGTCCGTTTCGGACATTGGAAAGATACTGGAATCATGGTACAGGGAGATGCGGTGCGCAGTTTTACCCTGATGTTCCTGCAGATGTGGGACATCGATGTGAAAAAAGAAAGTTATTCCAGGTATCTGGATGTACCGAGTTACATGCCGGCATATGGTGCACCGGGCTTTGTGATTCCGTACGGGGACAGTCCGCTGGATAATGAACCGGTAGGGCAGCAGGTTTATCTGGATATGATCTATGGGGCAAAAGACTATCTGCACATTATGACACCATACCTGATACTGGATCATGAGACATTGCAGGCTCTTCAGTTTGCGGCAAAGCGCGGTGTTGACGTGAAGATTATCATGCCGCATATCCCGGACAAATGGTATGCGTTTGTTGTCGCCAAGACGTACTATCAGGAGCTCTTAAAGACAGGCGTAAAGATTTACGAGTACACACCTGGCTTTATCCATGCAAAAAGTTTTGTGGCCGATGATGAACAGGCCGTTGTGGGGACCATCAATCTGGATTTCAGAAGCCTTTATCTTCACTTTGAATGTGCTGCTTTCATGTATAAGGTGCCATGCATTGCTGATATTGAGAGAGATTACCAGGAAACCCTGGAGAAATGCCAGAGAATCACGGTTGAAGACTGCAGACGGGAAAAGCTGAGTGTGAAGGCGGCGGGCAGGATCCTGAGACTGTTTGCACCGCTGATGTAAACTGATATCATCGAAAATTTCAAGGAAAGAGGGTAACGAATATGCCGATTAAAATACAGAGTGATCTGCCGGTAAAAGAAATACTGGAAAAAGAAAATATATTTGTGATGGATGAGCATCGTGCCATGCATCAGGACATTCGACCGATTCAGATACTGATTCTGAATCTGATGCCGCTTAAGGAGGAGACGGAGCTGCAGCTGCTGCGATCACTGTCAAACACTCCACTGCAGGTGGATGTTACGTTTATGAAAGTGAGTTCACATGAGTCAAAAAATACATCGCTGAGTCATCTGAATAAATTTTATCAGACATTTGACGAACTTAAGGAGCAGAAGTTTGACGGCATGATCGTGACGGGGGCTCCAGTTGAGAAGATGGAGTTCGAAGAGGTGGATTACTGGGATGAGATGACAAAGATTATGGACTGGAGCCAGCAGAACGTGACTTCGACGATCTTTCTATGCTGGGGAGCGCAGGCGGCACTGTACTATTTTTACGGATTGCCAAAGGTGCAGCTGGATAAAAAGCTGTTCGGGCTGTTCTGGCACCGGGTGAAAAACAGAAAAATCCCGCTGGTGCGCGGATTTGATGACGTATTTTTGGCGCCGCATTCCAGGCATACGGATGTACCGATCGACAAGATACATGCCTGTGAAGCTCTGACGGTCCTGGCAGAATCTGAAGAAGCCGGAATCTTCATGGCGATGGCCAGGGAAGGACGCCAGATTTTTGTGATGGGTCATCCGGAGTACGACAGGGTAACGCTTGATACGGAGTACAAGAGAGATCTGTCCAAAGGACTTCCGATTGATATTCCGAAAAATTATTATGAGGATGATAATCCTGATAACAAACCGGATTTGAAGTGGCGGGCGACAGCCAACAATCTGTATACGAACTGGTTGAATTACTACGTGTATCAGAGCACGCCGTTTGATCTGTACGGCACGCCGTTTTAAACAGCGGATTTCCGGCTTTTTAAGGGATTCTGAAAGCTGTTACTATGCATTGAATTTCACGTAATTTCTTATAAATTTTTACGAAAAATGGTGTGGGTGACACCAGAAAATGGTGTAGTAAATATAGGCTGGGATAAAGAGTGTAAAAGTGTTCGATCAACAGCAAGTCATGGGTAAACGAGTGTTTTGACTTTATTTATTTTTCCCTTTGAAAATAGTTTTGATATGATATCAAAAACTGAATATTTAGATATTAGCATAAGTCCATTATTGACTCTTAATTGAGCAGATAGTGGACTTACTTTAATGTCTGAAAAAGGGTTGCACCCGCTGCATTTAAATGGTTCTACGGGACAAATACGAGGTCACAGGGGGATTCTGTGACGACAAATACAGTAAAAATGAAAACACGATTTCATGACAAAATGAGAGGAGGCATCATGATGGAAAATAAAACGGTATTCGGTGATTTAATCAATATGGTAAAAAAGGAAAGCGGATATTATAAACAAGATATTAAGCCGATCCTAAAAGCATTTTTGAAGGTGATCAGAGCTGAGTTGCAAAAAGGGAATCGGATATATCTGCGGGAATTCGTATCCCGGAGCATACGACGTACAAGTTTAAATTTACAAAGCATTTTATTGAGCATATCAATGACGGAGAAGAGTTTGATCCGGTAGATGATGAGGAGGAATAAGGTATATTAAATTTTGATACCTTTGTTTATTTGATACAGGGGTGTATTTTAAATCGTAACAGGGAACCAGAGACGGTATGTACATGATTGCTGCTGCCTCTTTTTTTGTGCAAAAATTAAGGAGATGTATCAACAAAATGGATGAAACAAAAATATGTAAGGCATGTGACAGGGAATTGCCGATTGATCGATTTGAGCTGATAAAACCAAAGGATGGGAAGCCATATCGTATCTCTACATGCAGAAAATGCCGGTACGAAAAACGGGCGATGAACAAAAACAAATTAAGCGACAACATTGATATTATCATACACAGGCAGTATAAGGAAATAAAACCAGAACGAATATTGGATTTAACCATAACAGATATTGTTCCGATTGGTGAAGATGAGGTCTTTGTGAAGCTGATGGATTATCCCGGGTATTGGCTGTCCAATTACGGGCGATGTATTCATTTCAGGAATGAGGGAAAATATGTGTTACTGCCGGGAAGCTATGATAAATATCAGGTATTGAAATATGGGGTCAGAAAAAATGTGTTTTCAGGCGGCAAATGGACTACCCAAAGGGAAATTTTATATGCACCGAAAGCAGTCGTGCAGGAATTCGTCGTAAATCCGGATATTGAAAATAATGTTTACGTATGGCACCGAGGATTTGACAAAGTGAATAATTACTATAAAAATCTGTATCCGCTGAATAAGGAACAGTACAGGAGCGTAAAGAATCATTACAATCAATATGGCGAGGACTCAGAAGAGTTTATTATCAAAGTCATGAATGATATCAAATTCAAGCCGGACACATGGAGTAAAAAATGTATGGAACCGGTGATGTGTGGGATTGGTTATCGTGGAAGTAACAATGTTGACTGCGATTCTGAGGCGTATCATCGGTGGCATGACATGTTAAGCCGCTGTTATAATGAAAAATTCCATCAACGGCAACCACAGTATAAAGGTTGCACGGTCTGCGAGGAATGGAAGAATTTCAGCAACTTTAAATGTTGGCATGAGAAACATAAATATGGCGATGAGCAACTGGATTTGGACAAAGATATTTTGTTTAAAGGCAATACGGTGTATAGCCCGGAGACCTGCTGCTTTGTGCCGCATATTATCAATACGGTATTTATCAACGGGAAATCTGCCAGAGGTGATTTGCCAATTGGGGTTAGCTACGACAGAGAGAAAAAGAAATATCGGGCTTGTGTTGCATTTATGGGACAAAGTATAAAACTGGGAAGGTTTGATTCTGCGGAAAAGGCATTTGCCAGATACAAAGAATACAAGGAAGATCTAATTCAGGATTTAGCGGAACAATACAAAGGAGATATACCGGATAAGGTGTATCAGGCGATGATGGAGTGGAAAGTTGAGATTACTGATTGATGATGGGCATATCGGATATAGATATCTGGTATGCCTGTTTTTTTTGCTCCAGCTGCCACACTGCTATTTATTTCGTCAAGAAACAATTGATTGCTCAGAAAATATTATAGATGTTTTAGGGGAATGAATGGTATAGAGTTTTGTATAAAATATTTCATTACCAATAGCGGAAGAAATTGATAGCTTTTATGAAAATATTTCCAGAATTTATGACAAATTTACCAAAAGATGATATAATAAAATCATTAAAAACAAGCACGTATCAAAAAATAATGACGAAGATACGTAGGTTATAATAGAAAAACAGGTGAAAGCCTGTGACGCAAAACTACAGGGTCTAAGCGATTAAATACGACAGCCAGTTGCAGCATGAGGTGAGCATTCTCTGATGGAGGGTGCTTTTTTGTTTGGGCGAAAATGTGAGGGAGGATGCATTTTATGGATAATATTTTGATTACTTCAGGATTTAATATCGAAGGGTATCGAATAACTAAATATCTAGGGATATATACTGGAGAAGCTGCTCTTGGAACAGGGTTTCTTAGCTCCCTGGGAGCTGGTTTTGCAGACATTCTGGGTTCCAATAGCAGTATGTATTCAAATAAATTACAAAACGCAAAAAACATTGCAATGAAAGTCATGCTGGACAATGCTTCAAGAGCTGGAGCTGATGGTATCATAGGCGTAGACATTGACTATGCTTCTTTTTCGGCAGATATCATGGGAGCGATTGTGAGCGGAACTGCTGTGAAACTGGAAAAAATCATGTCCACTGCATCAAAGAAAATTGAACAGGAAATAACGGTAATACCGGTAGGCAATTATGGTACGGAAATTCCGTATCGCCCATATCAGGCTGAAATAAATTCGTCTGATAAAACCTTACGTGTTCATGGTTTTTCTTATAAAAAAGATTCTTTATCAGCCGTCCAATTAAATATTTGCGCAAATACAATATTTGATGAGATAGTTGATCTTGGTAATTATAATTTTATTGATTTTAATCATGATGGGCGTTTATGCACCACTGAATATCTTTCGTATTATTTTGACGATGACATTATAAGGTGCACGAAATCATTAAAAATTAAAATACTGCGTTGTGTACTTGATAATATGGCGGTCGTGGCACAGGAGCCTGTATATAATATAATGACTCTGCCGGATGAATTAGATAAGTTACAAAAATTATATGGGAAAGACGTTGTATGTGATTACTCACTGTCAGACACTGGGTGGATATGCCTTTGCGGTAAAGAAAACCCGTTAGATTCTTCAAACTGTTTATTATGCGGACGTGTAAAAAATTCTTATGAGACTCAGGATTCGCCGGATGATAAAAATTCTAATTTTATAAGAAAAATAGAAACCCTGGAGAATGCGCGTGAAATGTTTGAGTATATAAGTAACTGTATTAAAGAACAGAATGAGAACTTTTCTCAAGAATTGCTTGATATCGTTAATAAATATGTAACATTGGAAAAGTTTTATGGCGGAAGTCAGAAAAAGGCATGCCTTGAAAAAGTAAGGGATTATTTTGGAGAGCATAATTAATTTACACGTATGTGACAGAAGATGTTGACGCAAATGTAATTTTTTAAGTTGTTTTTATAGTATACAGTATTTTATGAAAAGTGATAAGGGAGAACGCACATGAAAAAGAAAATGAGGAGTTTAGCGGTGCTATTGACTATGCTAATGTTGGTTACTGCTTTGCCGATAGATGTATCAGGAGCCAGTGAGAACGTTATGCAAGAGGATGAAATTGTTTTGGAACAGGAGGAAGATAAAGAAATTATAGAAGTTCCTGAATCTGAAGATGTGCTTGGTACTGCACTTCCGGAGGCTGAGGTTGAGGAGAATACTCAGTCAGAAGAGCTGGAGGCTGCTGAGGAGGAAGAAGGGATTCCGGAAAGTGATGTGGAGGAAGTTCCGGAAGCTCCATCAGATCCGGCTTTGGATAGTCGTAGGGGAAACGTAACGTCAGAATATGGGACGGTGATCGAGAGTGGAGATTGTGGTGCGAATGGCAGTAATTTAACATGGACAGTATATAATGGCGTATCAGGGTATACATTGGTGATAACTGGAAGAGGAGTAATGAAAGATTATACAATCCTTGATAAGCCAGGTTGGAGCAAATATGATGACACGATCAAAAAATTAATTTTGGAAAATGGTATCACAAAAATTGGGAATATGGCTTTTTGGCACTATGAGAAATTGAGCGGCGAACTTGTAATCCCTGAAAGTGTTAGAATCATTGGAGATAAAGCTTTTTGGTTTTGTACTGGGTTAATCGGGAATTTGATTATTCCAGACTCTGTAGAAAGCGTCGGGGAAGAGGCGTTTTTAGGGTGCTCTGGATTAAGTGGCGAACTGGTACTATCAAGTCATTTAAAGAACATTGGAACAAAAGCGTTTTCAAGCTGTTCATTTCAGGGGAATCTTAATCTTCCAGAAACACTTGAAAATATTGGAAGCGGTGCATTTATGTGGGGAAGCGGATTTTCTGGAAATGTAGTAATTCATAATAGTGTAAAGGCTATAAGTGAAGACGCATTTACAGGATGCAGGTCATTGCAAAGTTTCACTGTATTGAATGAAAACTGCCTTATCTTTGACTCGAGTAGTACGATTCCTGCAAGAACTATATATGGTTATGAAAATTCAAGTGCCCAGAGATATGCCAATAAATATAACAGAACTTTTATAAAAGACCATAATTATACCTGTACAACTACAGAACCAACTTGTACGGAAGATGGAACAGAAGTTTACACCTGTACGATATGTGGGGATTGTTATGTGATTGATATTCCTGCGTCTGGTCATACCGAAATAATAGATGAGGGAATTCCTGCAACCTGTACAGCAGATGGCAAAACGGATGGTAAGCATTGTTCTGTGTGCGGGGCAACTATTGAAGAGCAAGTTTCTATTCCAGCGACTGGGCACATAGAAGTAATTGATGATGCTATTGCTTCAACGTGTACTGAGTCAGGACTGACAGAAGGAACACATTGCTCCATTTGCAATGAAGTGATCAAGATACAGGAAACAGTTCCTGCATTAGGACACACTGAAGAAAAAGACGAAGCGGTCAAAGCAACATGTTCAATAGCTGGACTGACAGAAGGCAGTCATTGTTCTGTTTGTGGGGAAGTAATCAAAACGCAGGAGATAGTACCAGCAACCGAGCATACGATAGTAATTGAGAAAGCAGTCTCTCCGACCTGTACAAAAACAGGAAAAACAGAGGGGAGTCACTGTTCCGTTTGTAATACAGTAATAAAGGAGCAGAAGGAGATTCCTGTAGCCAGCCATACCTACAAGTTCGACAAGCTCACAAAAGCAACGCTCACTGCAAATGGTAAAATCATAAGAAAATGTACAGCCTGTGGTAAATCAGCAACGCAAATCCTTTCTTATCCGAAAACGATCACGCTTTCGGCTACGAAATATACTTATAACGGAAAGGCAATGAAACCGACCGTCACCGTAAAGGGCGCAGATGGAGAGGTAATCCATCCTGCAAACTATAGTGTTACGTATTCAGCTGGATGCAAAAATGTTGGAAAATATAATGTGGTTATAACTTTCAAAGGCAATTACAGCGGCAAAGTCACCAGGAGCTTTACGATCAATAAAGCAGCCCAAGTGTTGACTGCGTCCAACCATACGAAAGTTTTTGGAAATGCACCATTTTTTACAGGAATTAAGAGGACAAAAGGTGACGGGAAATTAAGCTTTACCTCCAGCAATACGAAGATCGCGACGGTCTCAGGTATGGGAAAGATTACGATCAAAGGTATTGGGAAGACAACTATCACGATCACTACTGCGGCGACAAAAAATTATAATAAAGCAACAAAAGCGATTACCGTGACAGTCAATCCGAAAGCGACGTATATTTCGAGTGTGACTAGTGCATCCGCAGGCAAAATGACTGTAAAATGGAATAAAAATACAACGGTTACCGGATATCAAGTCCAGTATGCAACGAATTCCTCATTTTCAGGAGCAAAGACAATTACGGTAGCAAAAAACAGCGCAGTAAGTACATCGGTATCGAATCTGACTAAAGGAAAAACATATTACGTTCGGGTACGTACCTATAAAAAGGTTTACAGTACTGTTTATTACTCTTCATGGAGTGCAAAAAAAACTGTATTTGAAAAACCAAAGTTTTATACAGTTATGATAGAAAAGACAGAAAGATCTACGCACTGGATGTTGGTGAGCATTACCAATACGGGAACGAAACCAATACGGATTTTAGGAAATGGGGCGAGGTCTATTGATAGAGATTTCGATAGATATAATCGAAAGTTGAAATTGGCGACAGTTCGTAACAATAACATTGTAGAACTTAGATATGTGGAAATAGATCCTGGTGAGTCAGAAATTATTACCTTCTATACGTCATCACCCACATGGTATGACCGATATACTAGTGTTTTATACAGGATATCATATAATAGTAAAGTTTATATGGTAGATAGTAGTGCATGCTACGGAAGCTCAATCATTATGGAAGAGTAATTTTTCAACGTTATTAAGTATTATTTGTTTGGTAAATTTGTTTTTAAAAACTAAAGATATTCTAATGAGGGGGAAATAAAAATGGCATTAATCAAATGCTCGGAATGCGGAAAAGAGATCAGTGATAAGGCGGCTGCGTGTCCAAATTGTGGTTGTCCGGTAGAGCAACAGGCAGAACAAAGCGTAAGTGACGTATCGAAACATAATTTGCGGGAAGACAGTCCGCTAGAGAACACCAATAAAGAAGAATCAAGTACTGAAGAAGCGATTGAGAAAACGGTGATATCAGAAGAGAGCGAGGCTAAGACAGAAGAAGAGGCACCTGTAAAAAAAGCAATCTCGAAAAAAACCAAAATAATTATTGGTGCGGTAGCTGCTGTTGTGGTAGTTGCGGTAGTACTGGCAGTTGTCCTGACAAAAGATATGAGAGCATATAATAAAGCTACTGGATTAATGGAAGCTCAATCATGTTCTGAAGCAGTAAAGCTTTATTCGGAAATTGAGGGGTATAAAGATTCTGCGGACAAAATTGCGGAGTGTAAATACTATATAGCGGCGGGATTAATGGAGGATAAAAGTTACGAAGATGCTGCCAAAATATTTAATGAAATTTCGAGCTATAGTGACGCAGAAACACGGTATAAAGAATGCCAGTATCAGATCGCGAAGCTTCTGTATGGGAAGGAGCAGTTTGCAGATGCTGCTGAAATCTATAAGAGCATTGGTGAATATCAAGATGCGAGTAAACTCTTGAAAGACTGTGAGTATCAGCAGACCGTAGATGGACAATTTATGAGAGCTTTGACAAAAGGTCTGATAGGCAGATGGGATTATTCGGATGAGGGATATAAAGCAGATAACGATAAAGAATTTGACAAGATGAATAGCGCAGAATATACAGAATATATTAGAAAATGTATTGGATTTGAGCAGGATAACGTAAAAAGCTTTGCAGACAAAACATTTACTAATGAGCAGTTTGAGAAAGATGCAAAAGATTACATTAATATTATTGATAAGTCTTTAAAGGCTGTTGAGTATTATACAATGGATTATACTAAATATAATACGATGTGGAATGATTTATATGCAAGACGCTCGGTGCTTATCCGCAAATTTGTAAATGAATACAACTTGAAAGTTGATGAAGAACATCAAAAGACTTTAGACAGTTTTATTAAGGATGCTGGAGTTGTGGACGAGCAAAAGGCATTGGAACAAGCTATAAATGAGATGGTGGCTAATTTTACATACGAAGTAACAGACAAAGGATATGGCAGTATTTATTATGTGATTAATATGGAAAATACTACAGAAGTAACATTTGAATACTTTGGTTGTGCAGTGGATTTGTTGGATGAAAATGGTACGATTGTTTATACCGGATATACGGGAGAAATAAAAAATTTTGTTCCGGGGCAAAAGGCACAATTAGAAGTATACACGGGATTGCAGGGAAGTTCGTTGCAATTTCACCCCAATTATTTTGTAGCGCAATGAGGTCCGGACTTGAAATTAACGAGTGACGGTTATTTTGATCACATGGGCGGTAGAGTAGACTAACCAATGATTTCGATGATGTAAACTACCCCGGGGTGGTATGTACCGACTGCCCCGGAAATTCTACAAATACATGCTATAATCACACCAAATTCGGCTTTAGAATAACCGCGCCGAACAAGTCTGCATTCGACTCCGGATAATCTAAAAATGCACCTTAAAACGTGTACGAATAACCTGTAAATCATTAAAATGGGCTGAGAGCGTAAAAGCTTTTAGCCTATTTTTTTCTTCAAAATTGCGAAATTTGTAACGTTGTTTACATAACATATATAATCACATCTGTTTTGGACAGATCTGGCGAATAGTGTCTATAAAACAATGATTTCGCACACAGATGAATTGGCGCCCAGACAGAAAAAAATATTGATAAAGGAGAAATCTCCCTTGAAAAAAAGAAAATATGCCAGCCCCAACATTCGTTGTCTCTGATAAAGAAAAAGCTCTGATTGATGAGATTGTAGATCTGAGAAAAGAGCAGAAGATATCCCAAAACAAATTAGCAGATCTGACCGGAAACAGGCAGCAAGCGATATCACGCATAGAAAATAAGAACACAGCCCGTCTCTCAAACTATTTTGTAGTATGGTAAATGCGTTGGGGTATGATGTTAAAATTGTAAAGCAAACTGAATGATGACCATCAATAGCAGTTGGCGGTAAAAAACAGCTTCCTTTCAAAGGGAAATCGCCAGCTGCTATTTTGTTTTCCGAAAAACTTGCCATGACTGAGGTAAAGAACGCGATCGTTCTCTCTCTACCGATAACAAAGTAGCTAAAAAAGCCGGAGTTGGAACCGGAATCGTTGCTCATTATAACAAAGTAATGAAACGAGGCTTTTAATAGTTGAACATATCGCCAAAATTGGATGCATCAAACATACGGACGAATAATATAGAGGTTTTTCACAGTTTTGTGCAAAATCCGAATGGTGCGAAGTGGATTTATAATATGAAATGGTTTCTAAAAATAGATTGTCAATATAGTCAAAACATGATACAATATGACTATGAAATATCTAGGAGGTATCATTATGGGAGCAATAATCAGACCATCATCCGATTTAAGGAATCATTACAACGAGATTTCAAAGCAATGCCGAGAGAATAGAAATCCAGTTATTATTACTGTAAATGGACGTGGGGATACAGCGGTACTTGGATTGCAGGAATACTATCAAATGCAGGCAGAACTTGAATTGCTGCGTACACTTGCGGATGCTGAAGACGATGTAAGAAATGGAAGGGTCGCGCCAATGAAGAATACATTTGATGATATCAGAAAATCTCTGTTGGCGAGGGAAAACGGATGAAGTATCAGATCGTGAGAACAGATAAAGCCGATGAGCAGTTAAAAGACATTATTTTTTACATTGCGGACGATTCAGGAAGCGTGGAAATTGCCTTAAATTATTTGGAAAAAATAGAGACTGCCATCTGTCGTTTGGAAGAGTTTCCTTATTTTGGAAGTGTGCCAGGGTACTCTATATTGCGCAGGCAGGGTTACAGAGTTTTAATCGTGGAGCGGCATTTGATATTTTACAAAGTCCATGAAGAAAATAAAATTGTTACTATATATGCTATTGTAGATGGAAGACGAGAGTATAAAAACCTGATCTAAATAAGTAAGAGCCTTGCGGAGCAGATCCGTGAGGCTCTTCTATAATTAAACGAGTTAAAAAGTTTCTATTTTAGTATTATCTCGGACGGAATTAGTTTTATATTCTGAAATTAAGGCCTTAAAATCCTGAATAAAATTCTTCTTATTTTCATTAGTCATTTTATGCAGAGAAGAAATATCCTTTTCAATCAGTGAAAAAGTCAAGACAGGTTCTTGTTCTTGTATAATATTGTTGATGAAAGGTTTAAGAATATTATTTAAAAAATCAGGTTGTCGATCATTTATGCTTGAAAGAATATCATTTAATTTTTTTAGGTTTTTTTGAAATTCAATATCGTAAGGTGCTAGACATTCAACATCATGTTCGGTTAAATCTTGTTTTCTGAGTAATGTTTAAAATTTGTGCTCAAATAATATTTTTTCTGATTCATCATGCGCGGTGTCTGGTTCTAATCCTTGTTCTATAAAAACGGTGACTCTTTTTTTGCTGTGAGTAAAATAATATCTGAATGTTGTAACGAAACTTACACTGCGGACACTTATATACAAAGGAGGAAAATCATGCAGGATATGGAGCAGATTTATGAAAAATATATGCCACAGGTATACAAGTATCTGTTCAGTCTCTGCCATGATACTCATCTGACCGAGGAGCTGACGCAGGAGACTTTTTTTCAGGCAATGAAGTCGATTGACAGTTTCCGGGGGGACTGTAAACTTTACGTATGGCTGTGCCAGATCGCCAGGAATCTGTGGTGCAGAGAATTAAAGAAAAAGTCAAAAGAAAAGCGGTCTGAGCTAACGGAAGAAATTCCGGATGCAGGACCGGAGCCGGAACGGTCCGCCATAGAGAAAATTGAGGTTCTTGAGCTGTATAAGCTGCTGCATGCACTGGAGGAACCCTTGAGGGAAGTCATGTATCTTCGGCTGACGGGCAATTTCAGTTTTAAAGAAATTGGAGAGATTCTGGATAAGGATGAGAATTGGGCGAGAGTGACATTTTACCGTGGTAAACAGAGAATACGAAAGGAGAGCCGTCATGAAGTGTAAGATGATTCAGGATTTGCTGCCATTATATATTGATGGTCTGACGAGTGAGGAGAGCAATAAGGAAATAGAAAAACATCTGAAGACATGTAAAGAGTGCAGAGAATGCTGCCAGGAGATGAAGGGTGAAATCAATGAGCCGGTGGTCATCAGCGATGAAGAGATCCATGATGTGGAGCTGCTGAAAAAGATAAAGAAAAGAAAGCGCCGGATGGGAATCGCCGGAGGGATCATCGCTGCGGCTGCACTGATTATGGTTCTGGCGCTGATGCAACCGAGGACATACAGTAAGGCCCGATATGAAGATGTTACGCTGACGTATGGAACAAGAGGCGATGTCGCGTATCTGACGATGGAGACGAAGCCGGGATATGATATTGTGTTTACCGGAGCAAATTCATATTTAAAAGTATTATCCGTAGAGAAATCTTTTGATATGGGAAAAGGCAGCATGGGATGGGAAGAAGAGATTGGGCCGGAAGATGAGCCATGCAGATGGACGATTGAATTCTCGGATAAGATTGTTGTGTTTGAAAACGGGGAACTGGTTGAAGAAAAAGATAAGTAGAAAGCGAAAAACCCTGTTTTCATACAGAGTTTTTCGCTGATTCTTCTGCTATATCTTCCGGAAAGCCTTCTCAAGTCTCTCAAGAAGTTTCTGATAATCAATCGGTTTTGATATGTGGTCGTTCATACCGGCGGCAAGGGACCTGTTGATGTCCTCGGGGAAGGCATTGGCAGTCAGTGCGATGATCGGGATTGCGGCGGCCTGTGGGTGAGTGCTGCTTCGGATGCCGCGTGCTGCAGTGTAGCCGTCCATGACGGGCATCTGCAGGTCCATCAGGATTACCTGATATGTTCCCGGTTCAGATGCGGTAAACATATTCAATGCCTCCAGTCCATTTTCGGCGGTGGATACAACCATACCGGCCTGAGAAAGAATGGTCTGGGCGATTTCCATATTCAGCGCATTATCTTCGACCAGAAGGATGCGCCTGCCGGTCAGGCAGGTATCCGTCAGTGCTGGGGCAGGACATCCGGGTGTATCAAAATTTTTAAATTCTTCAGGGGAGGAGTCTGCGGGCATGGCAATATTCAGATTTAAAGTCACGACAAATCGGCTTCCGACACCCGGTTCGCTTTCGACGCGGATATCTCCCTGCATGGCAGATACAATTCCCTGCGCGATGGACATTCCGAGACCGGTACCCTGAATATGCTGTGATTTAGCGTTTTCAGCGCGGGAAAAGGGTGCGAAGATATAATCCAGAAATTCCCTGTCAATTCCGATCCCGTTATCTTCTACCGTAAAGACAAAACATCCCGCTGATTGTGACTGGCTGGATACTTCCTGCACAGTCAGGCTGATCTGCCCTCCTTTTGGAGTGTACTTGACGGCATTGTCACCGAGGTTGATCAGAAGCTGGCGGATACGGCTGCTGTCGCCGAGCAGATGATCATGACTGACGTCCAGGGTATTAAAAGTTATATGCTGTTTTTTGCTGATGGCATCTGTACGGATCATAGCGTAAACTTCCTGTATCAGTTCGTTCAGGGAAAATGGTTCTTCCATCAGTTCCAGCTTACCCTTCTCAATCTTTGACATATCCAGAATCTCATTGATCAGATGCAGAAGATGGCGGCTGGAAAACTGGATTTTATCCAGGCATTCCTTTACCTTATCAGTGTCATTGACCTGTGAGAATGCAATGGAGGTCATACCGATTATGGCATTCAATGGGGTACGGATGTCATGGGACATCTGAGCCAGAAAACTGCTTTTTGCTTCATTTGCCTGCTTGGCTGTCTCGTATGCTGCCAGCAAAGCCTTGCGGTTCTGCTCTTCCAGCTCCTTTTCCTCTTCTACACTGTGTGCTGCCAGAATGATCCGGGTTGGAATGCCGCTGCGGCTTTCCGCAAGAATGATATGTACTCTCATCCAGCCGAAATAACCGCCATAGTTCCGTCTGAATTCCAGTGCATAAATGGTTTCACCGGCATTGATCCTGCGGATGATTTCACGTGTGGACAGATCCTTTGCAAATTTCTGCTGATCATCCCTGTAAATGGCACGTTCTGTGTAAACGTTTTTCAAATAAGCGTAGCTGTCTGAAGTATCGATGTATTCTTTCAGATCCTCTGAAAGCGCAAATGACTGAAAGGTGTCATTTTCGAGGTCAACATAAAAGACAGAGTGATAGAAAGAAGAAAGGCCTCTGATGATATTCTGATATTCAAAATAGAGCTTCTTTCGCCGGTTCTCCTCCAGCTCCTCCAGCTTCTGTTCAGTGATATTCATATTTGCAAAGATGACTTTTGTGACCTGTCCGTCGATCATTTCAGAGATGCTGAAACGTGAGCGCACCCACTCTACGCCGTGGGAATAAATTCGCCTGAAGTCGATATCATATACAGGCTGTTCCGGTGACAGGACCTGCCTGAGAAATTCCGGACTGCCGGCTCTGCGCATTTTTTCCTGATCATCAGAAAAAACATGCTGCTGTACAAATTTTTCATAATAAGCGGAGAGGCTTCCCATGGGAAAGGCGTTTTCCTCGATGATGGCGGACTCCTGCCAAATAGGCTTTTCCATATCGTTTACAAGGTCAAAGATATAGATCGAGTAATAACACTGGCACAGATTCGACAGTACTTGCTCCCGCTGTTCGGCTTCCTGTCTGTTGTCTGCATTCCTCAGGGTGAAAAGTATCCGTTCCTCCATATCCTGAAGAATCCGGGATGAATAATAGCGGTAGTAATGCAAAATGCCATTTTCATCATACAGACGAAGAGAACCTTCCATATAGCCGCACGTCTGATAACTGGAGGGACTTAAAATACGTTCAAATTCCTGCCGGTCTTCCATAGGCATTAACGGAAGGAGCTGCCGGTAAAAATCATCGAATCTCCCATACTGAGACAGATGCAGAAGTCTTCCGGAGTAGTGGATGCAGTGGTATTCTGCCTTTTCCGTATTGATGTTCAGCGCAAGCTTATAAATCTGAGAAAATGCTGTCTGGGACGCAGCATCGTCAATCCGCCTTTCAATTTCCCTGTCCTGCTCATCAAATGCAGCGATCACCCATGGGTATTCACAGGAATAATGCATGGAAGGAACTATCAGGAGCCGTCGCCAGTTTCCGCAGCTGTTCCGGTAAAGGGTCTCAAAGCGGGTTTCCCCCAGGCTGAGATGCTCCAGGATATTTTGGACATCGGTAAGCTCGAGCAGCAGTTCTCTGTATTCCGGTGCAGCCTCAGCATTTACATAATTTTGAAAAAATGTTTGAAAATTGGAATACGTTGCTGACTGCCGCTGGAATTTTTCCGGAAGCTTCATAACCTTGAAGCTCTGATCGGCCACATTGCACAGCAAAATGCCGGTATAATTCTCACCAAGAGTCTGTATGACGGTATCGAATTCATGCTTCATCACAGTGGTGTCAGTAATATTCTGGTGATAGCCTCGCAGACAGACACCTTCAGTATAATTCCAGTCACGAATGCCTCCGCAGCGGATATAGATTCTTCCATATGTGGGGTGAACCCAAGGATACTGCACCTCAGAGCGCTCATTTGCGCAAAGCTTTTTAACGGCGGATTCCACAAGCGGATAATAATCCGGCTCTATCCGTTCATACCAGAACTGATAACAGTTTTCGGGAGGGAGTTCTTCCTGAAGCCCCAGTAATTCAAGCATCGCGCCGTCAACATACATCCGGGGTTTTTTGTTTTCCTCCAATTCAATGACCCACAGGCCTGTCCGCCCTTCGTGCAGTACTTCCTGTATTTTTTTTATATCGTTAAAATAGTCGGGCATATAACAGGAACTCCTTTCTCTCAAACTATATGATTCTTCCATTTTATGCTATTCCCGGTGTTGTTGCAAGTTTCCTGATGAAAAAGTTCAGAAAACGTATTCTATAATTGAGAAATGGAAAAAATTGTGGTAGAATATTCACGTACTTTAAGGAGTCCATTGACACCCCGAGACGTTCGGGCTGACGATGGGCTTACATTTTGCATCAGGGGGTAATATGGATGAAAGAATGGCAGAGGGGAGTGCGCGACGGGCTTCCTATTTGTTTTGGATATTTTGCAGTGTCCTTTGCGTTCGGCATACAGGCGCGGTCGGTTGGGATGACTGCGTTTCAGGCGGTGCTCATGTCGGTGACAAACCTCACGTCAGCCGGGCAGTTTGCTTCGCTTGATACGATCGCGGCATCCGCCACGTATTTTGAGATGGCTTTTCTGCAGCTGGTGATCAATATGAGATATTTTTTGATGTCTTGTTCGCTGTCTCAGAAATTATCATATGACTTGAATCCGATTCACCGGTTTTTCATGGCATACGGGGTGACGGATGAGATCTTTGGAGTGAGTGTGTGCAGACCCGGGACTTTACGTCCCTGGTATTTTTACGGACTGATGTCGGCAGCCGTTCCCGGATGGGGGCTTGGAACACTGGTTGGCGTTATCTGCGGAAAAGTGCTTCCGGTGACCATTATCAATGCTCTTGGCATAGCAATATACGGTATGTTCCTTGCAGTGATCCTGCCGGCCGCGAAAAAGGACAAGGCTGTGGCAGGGGTGGTGATTTGCGCGATGCTCCTCGGTTGTGTCATGCGCTACACTCCATTTCTTCGGGAAATCTCTTCCGGAATGCAGATCATTATCATAATATTGATAGTTGCGGGGGCCGCGGCATGGCTGTTCCCACGAAAGGAGACGGAAAATGCAGGGTAATATCTACATTTACATACTGGTCATGGCAGCTGTGACATATGCAGTCCGCGCGCTGCCGCTGACACTGATACGGAAAAAAATCACGAACCGGTATATCCAGTCGTTTTTATATTACGTTCCATATGCAACGCTTGCAGCGATGACGTTTCCGGCAATCTTGTATTCAACCGGAGACATGGTGTCGGCTGTCTGTGGATTTGCTGCGGCACTGTTTCTGGCATACAGGGGAAAGGGCCTGCTTCCGGTAGCGGCAGGTGCATGTGTGGTAGTATTTGTAGTCCAGCTTGCTATGAGAATTTAAAAAAACGGTTGACACTGAGAGGGAAAAAAGCTATACTTGAAAACAATCGAATTGCATTAAGAGGGAGTAGTTTAAATGCATTGTCAACAAACGCGGCTGCGGGATGCAGTCTGGTGATGCATGCCTTGAATGAAGGGTTACAAGACTTTTAATGTACTTATGGAATATGCGAAATTCCACAAGTACATTAAAGGTCTTTTTTATTGTATAGGAAACTTCGTCCCCTGTACAAAAATGCGCCCGTGTGCCTGATAGCACAGTCAAGGCAGTTAAAATGAATGGAGGAAAGAATTATGATGTGGTACCAGAAAAAACAAGATCAGGTGCTGAAGGAGCTGGGGGTATCGTGTGAGGGACTGACTGCCGAAAAGGCGTCAGAAATCCTGAGAGAAAAGGGAGAAAATGTCCTGCTGGAAGGTAAGAAAAAAAGTGCCATTCAGGTGTTCTTTGAACAGTTCAAAGACCTTCTGGTAGTGATCCTGATCGCGGCAGCGGTCATCTCCATGTTTTCAGGAAATGTGGAAAGTACGATCGTTATCGTAGCGGTCATTATACTGAATGCTATTCTGGGAACAGTACAGCATGAAAAGGCACAGAAATCTCTGGAAAGTCTTAAATCACTGTCTTCACCGAGTGCAAAAGTCATCCGCGGGGGACAGAAGATCGAGATTGATTCCAGGGAAGTTGTACCGGGGGATATCCTGCTGCTTGAGGCCGGAGATATGGTGGTAGCGGATGGCCGTATACTGCACAATTATTCGCTGCAGGTCAACGAAAGTTCGCTGACAGGAGAATCGACCAATGTGGAAAAGACAGAGGGGATTCTGGAGGGAGAGCTGCCCCTCGGTGACCGGGTCAACATGATCTACTCCGGAAGTCTTGTCACGTATGGCCGTGCAAAAGCGGTTGTGACGGAGACGGGTATGGATACCGAGATGGGGAAAATCGCCAGCCTCATGAATGCGACGCAGGAGAAAAAGACACCGCTGCAGGTGAGCCTTGACAATTTCAGCAGTAAGCTTGCCATAGTCATCATGATTATCTGTGCGGCTGTATTTGTGCTGAGCCTTTACCGAAAGATGCCGGTTCTGGACTCCCTGATGTTTGCAGTGGCACTTGCTGTAGCTGCAATACCGGAGGCATTAAGTTCCATTGTCACGATCGTGCAGGCAATGGGGACACAGAAGATGGCAAGGGAAAACGCTGTCATCAAAGAACTTAAGGCAGTGGAAAGCCTGGGATGTGTCTCAGTCATCTGCTCGGATAAAACAGGTACCCTGACTCAGAATAAAATGACAGTCCAGAAAATCTATATTGACGGACAGATCCTGAACCCGGAACAACTGGATCTGCATAACCAGCTGCACCGTTATCTCTTATATAATGCGATCCTGACGAATGATTCCGCCATCGTTGACGGAAAAGGAATCGGGGATCCAACAGAATTCGCGCTGCTTGAGATGGCCAGGAAGACAAGCGTGAATGATGAAATCATGCGTGATATGATGGAGCGTATGGAAGAGATCCCGTTTGACTCAGAGAGAAAACTGATGAGCACCAAATATGCACTGCACCAGGTTCCTACAATTCTTACGAAGGGGGCTGTTGATGTACTTCTGCCGAGGACAACACATATCAGAACGACGGATGGTATCATCGAGATGACAGATGCTGACCGTGTCAGGATCACAGAACAGAACATGGAGTTTTCCTCACAGGGTCTGCGTGTACTGGCATTTGGATACAAGGAAGTGGAAGAAGATCATGTCCTCTCTCTGGAATCAGAAAATGGTTATACTTTCCTGGGGCTGATATCCATGGTAGATCCCCCGAGAACAGAATCCGTCCGGGCAGTTGCGGATGCGAAACGCGCCGGGATCCGAACTGTCATGATCACCGGCGATCACAAAGTAACCGCAGCGGCCATCGCAAGACAGATTGGGATTTTTGAAAAGGGCGATCTGGCTGTTACCGGAACAGAACTGGATGCGATGACGGAAGAAGAACTGGATCGCGATATAGAAAAAATATCCGTGTATGCCAGAGTATCCCCGGAAAATAAGATACGGATTGTGGATGCATGGCAGCGAAAAGGAAATATCGTATCCATGACAGGAGACGGCGTTAATGATGCCCCGGCGCTTAAAAAGGCGGATATCGGTGTGGCTATGGGAATAACCGGTACAGAAGTTTCAAAAGATGCGGCATCGATGATCCTGACAGATGATAATTTTGCGACGATCATCAAGGCGGTTGCAAATGGAAGAAATGTCTACCGGAATATTAAAAATGCGATTAAATTTCTGCTCTCAGGGAACATGGCAGGGATTCTGTCTGTTTTGTATACTTCTGTGATGGGGCTTCCGGTTCCTTTTGCACCGGTGCATCTGCTGTTTATCAATCTGCTGACGGATTCCATGCCGGCGATTGCGATCGGTATGGAACCGGCGGAGAAGAACCTGCTCTCTCAGAAACCAAGGGATCCGAAGACAGGGATTCTGACGAAAAATTTTATGCTTGCGCTTCTTGTTCAGGGCGGTTTGATCGCTGTCTGTACAATGGCAGCGTTTACCATCGGCCTGAGAGGCGGCAATGCTGCAGTAGCCAGCACAATGGCTTTCTGTACGCTGACACTGGCCAGGCTGTTCCATGGGTTTAACTGCAGAAGTGATCAGTCGATATTTAAAATCGGTTTCAGGCGCAACTGGTACAGCCTGGGAGCATTTGCCGCAGGGGTTGTCATGCTCAGCCTGGTCATGTTCGTTCCATTCCTGAAAAGGGTATTCTCCGTCGCAACTCTGACTGGGCATCAGATAGGTATGGTATATCTGCTGGCAGTTGTACCGACGGTGCTGATCCAGCTTGTCAAGGTTATGAAAGGGGCAGTGAGCCGCCGATGAAAATCCTGATGCAGATGTAGAAAAAATCAGTTATAATCATGGTAACGACACATATTGACAGATTCAAAAGAAAGGACCATGAGTATGAAACAGAGTGTTTTTGGAAAAACCACATCGGGGGAAACCGTCACCCAGTATGAGATCAGCAATAAGAATGGAATGCTCGTCCGTCTTATCGATTACGGAGCCATATTGGTTTCTGTTTTGATACCGGATGGAAATGGAAATGTGAAGGATGTGGTGCTTGGATACGACAGCATGGAAGGATACGAGGACAATCCGCCTCATTTCGGAGCGGTTATCGGACGCGGTGCGAACCGCATTGAAAATGGAACTTTTAAGTTGAATGATGCAGTGTATCAGCTTGGGAAAAATAACAATGGAAACAATCTTCACAGCGGGCCGGATCTGTACGAGCACCGTATGTGGAAGGTGACCGGAAGCGCCGAACAGTATGTGACCTTTACACTGCAGAGTCCGGCGATGGATCAGGGGTTTCCGGGAAATCTGGAAATTTCCGTGACATATGAACTTACCGATGAGAACGCGGTGATTCTGCGTTACACCGGTATTGCAGATGAGGATACGGTTGTCAATATGACAAACCATTCGTATTTTAATCTGAGCGGTCACGAGGATCCGTCCATTATGGACCACAAGGTGTGGATAAATGCGGACAGTTTTACACCGGTAAAAGATGAGAAGGCGATTCCAGCAGGAATCATTCAGGCTGTAAAAGGAACGCCGATGGATTTTACGGAGGCCAGAGAAATCGCTGCTAATATGGATATGGAGTTTGAGCAGCTGAAATTTACAGGTGGTTATGACCACAATTATGTGCTCAACCAATATGACAAAAAGGTCCGTCCCGCAGCAAAGGTGAGCAGCCCAAAGAGCGGGATATCCATGGAGGTCCTGACTGACACGCCGGGCATTCAGTTTTACATCGGCAACTTTATCAAAGGGCCTGCAGGGAAAGGTAAGATACCGTATCATCCGCGGCAGGGGCTCTGTCTGGAGACTCAGTATTTTCCGAATTCTGTAAATGAGCCGGCTTTCGACAGCCCGGTTTTGAAAAAGGGTCAGAATTACGATTCAACGACGATCTATCAATTTAAGTTCTAGCAGTTATCATTTATATAAAGGTACCGGCTGTCTTTTCTGGACGGCCGGTACCTTTTTAAACAATTTCTATCTGGCACATTTTCATTGCGCGCAGTGCATTTTCATGGCTCTCGGGTGTTACACCCGCACAGCAGGATGAATCAACACGGATGTGAGCTTCCGGCAGAAATGTTTTCACCAGCAGGGCGTTTGAGATCACACAGATATCGGTACACAGACCGATCAGTTCAATATCCGTATAGGCCTGATACTTTCCACAGGATAAGTCTGTGGCAAATGAGGATGAGCCAAAGGTCACTTTTTCATAGACGGTGTGCGGATAATCAGAGATGAGTCCGGCGATGCTGCTGTGCAGTTCCCAGCCCGGTGTGCCTTTGATACAGTGTTTTACCGGAAGATTTCTGCCTTCCTGAGTATCCGCATAATTCTCCGCGTGCGTGTCCATCGTCAGAATGACAGCGGCATCTTCGGCCTGGTACTGTCTGATTTTTTCTTGTACACCTGGTACAATGGCAACGGCCTCGGGAGTTCCGAGAGAGCCGGTGATGAAATCATTCTGCATATCCACTACAATCAGTAATTTATTCATAAGATTCTTCACTCCTTATTGTTCTGATACTTTATTTTAACAGATAATCGTTTTAAAGAAAACTTAAGAAATTTCGGTGTTATTTCTTAAGTGGGCCATATTATTCTGAAAGAGAAAAGAAACACGGAGATATTACAAAAATGTAAGATTAATGTCAGGTAAATCGATGGCTGGCAGAGCAGAGGAATGTTAGACTTTAGTTATAACAGAAAGATAAATATGCGGACAGGAGGGAATCCGATGAAAATACTGATTACGACAGACTGGTATGCACCGGCGGTTAACGGAGTGGTGACTTCCGTTTTGAATCTGAAGAAGGAGATGGAAGAACGAGGACATGAAGTACGGGTACTGACACTGGCAAAAGACGGTAAGCAGCGCAGACGTGAAAACGTATATTATCTGAGATCATTTGGAATCGGAAAGATTTATCCCGATGCAAGGGCATCCATATCATCGAGGAATCAATATTTAAAAGAACTGATTCAGTGGAGACCGGATATCATACATACGCAGTGTGAATTTACGACATTTTTATGTGCCCTGAAGATTTCCAGAAACTGCAGATGCCCGATCGTTCACACGTATCACACGGTGTATGAAGATTACACCCATTATTTTTCACCGTCAGTGACAGTTGGGAGAAAGGTGATTTCCGTATGGAGCCGCCGGCTGCTCTCGAAGGTTGACGCGGTAGTGGCACCGACTGAAAAAGTCCGCAGTCTGTTGAAGACGTACGGAGTGGAAACGCCGGTCTCGGTTGTGCCGACCGGGATTAACATCAGAAAATACCAGGCCGTGCCGGACAAAGTGCGTCAGGAACAGCTGAGAAAACAGCTTGGAATACCTAAGGAGAATAAAGTGATCGTGAGTGTCGGAAGACTTGCACGTGAAAAAAATATTAAGGAGATCTTGCAGTATATCAAAAAAACGGACCGCAGTGATATAACGTATCTTATCGTGGGAGACGGACCGTGCCGCGAAGAACTGGAACATGAGACGGCGCGTCTTAAAATGCAGGAGCAGGTGGTGTTCGCAGGCATGGTAAAGCCTCAGGAGGTGGGCGATTATTACAGGCTGGGCGACGTTTTTGTCAGCGCCTCCAACAGTGAGACGCAGGGGCTTACGTATATTGAGGCGCTTGCCAATGCAATTCCCGCGCTCTGCAGAAAAGATGAATGTCTGACACAGGTGATAGAGAATGGCTGCAATGGATATCAGTATCAGGATTATGAGGAATTTGAGAAATATCTTGAATGTCTTCTGGACGACGATGAACATCGGAAAGAGATGGCTCTGTGTGCGGTGAAATCTGCAAAGCGTTATTCCACAGAAAACTTTGGAGACAGCATAGAACAGATTTACAAACATACTGTCGGGCAGACGACCGCAGGGCTGGGACGGGAGTTATACCGTGTGGTGACGTTCAGAACAGTGAGAGGAGGAAGAAAATGTACAAAATCAATATGATGTCAAAGGCAGATGCGGCAAAAGGACACGGTGTACTGTCCGCGCATGATGAACAGGTCTCTCTTGTCAGGGATATGCTTGGCGATAGTTTTGAGGTGGTGGAAAATGCGAGGGAGACAAGCGATATCACGCATTATCATTCCATTAATCCGGAATTTCTGGCGGCGGTTCCCTTTCATAAGAAGAAGGGTACGACCGTGGGATACGTTCATTTTCTTCCTGAGACTGTGGAAAACAGTATACGTCTTCCCGGACTTGTCAGAAAACTGTTCTATAGGTATATGATCGCATTTTATAAGCGTATGGACCATCTGGTGACAGTCAATCCTTATTTTATTGATGCACTTCAAAAGTATGGTGTGCCGAGGGAAAAGATAACATATATACCGAACGTGGTGTCGGAGGAGAGATTTTGCCCGCTGCCGATGCAAAGACGCCGTGAGGTGCGCAGGGCATATGGGCTTGATGAAGAAAGATTCACAGTTTTGAGTGCAGGCCAGCTTCAGAAAAGAAAGGGAGTCATGGATTTTATCCGCATTGCGCAGAGTATGCCCGAAATCCAGTTTGTATGGGCAGGAGGCTTTTCCTTTGGGAAAATTTCAGACGGGTATGATGAGATCAATAAAGCGCTGAAAAGCCTGCCGGATAATGTCAGGTTTCTTGGGATGGTGGAGCGGGAGCGTATGAACGATATTTACAATATGGCTGATGTCATGTTTTTGGCTTCCTATGAAGAATTATTTCCGATGACGATTCTGGAGGCTATGAACTGCGGTCTTCCGATTGTGGTGAGGGATCTTGAAATTTATCAGCCAATCCTGTTTGATTATGTGTTAAAAGGAAATACTGACAGAGAGTTTAAAATTCTGTTGAAACGTCTGAGCATGGAGCCGGGATTTTACATGGAGGCTGCACACCAGTCGTTTGCCGGGCACAAGTTCTACAGCAGAGAACATGTAGCGCAGTTATGGAGACAGTATTATCTGAGTCTCATTGCAGGAAAAGCGGAGAAAAAAGCATCTCTGAACTGAGTCGCAGCAGGTGCGGTATTGGAGGAAACAATGGAGAAAAAATATACGGCATACTGCATGAATGCAGTTGTGGTCCTGGGACTGATCGGGACCGCCGCATTTATCATATATGGCATTGACAGGCGGATTTTCACATCCGAGGAGTCACTGCAGATGTTTCTGGACGGATTTGGAATTTTTGCGCCGATCATATTCACGGCGATACAGGTCGTTCAGGTTGTAGTGCCGATCCTTCCGGGAGCAATCGGATGTCTGGGAGGCGTACTGATGTTTGGCCCTTTCTGGGGGTTTGTCTATAATTATACGGGAATCTGCATTGGTTCCATCATTGTTTTCCTGTTATCGAAACGATATGGGAAACCGATGATCATGACGGTCTTTAAAGAAAAAACGTATGATAAATATATCGGATGGCTCGAGAAAGGGAAGAAATTCGATAAGGCATTTGCGGCAGCTATTTTCTTCCCTGTGGCTCCGGACGATCTGCTTTGTTATCTGGCTGGACTCACAGAGATGAGGCTGGGCAAATTTGTGCTTATCATACTTCTGGGCAAGCCGTTCTCCATCTTTCTGTACAGCCTTGGCCTGACCGGTATCATGCAGGGGATTTCAATGCTGTGTGCGGCATAATGTTCAATGCGCCTGGCGGTACTCGCTGGGGGACATTCCCAGCTTTTTGCGAAAATAATAAGAAAAATAAGCGTCATTTTGAAATCCGGTACTGACGGCAACCTGGCGGATCGTGAGACCTGTGTCCGACAGCAGGATTTTAGCGGCATTCAGACGGGTGTTCAAAATATATTCTTTGGGGGAGATTCCGGTCTCCTCCTTGAATTTTGTGGAAAAATAACTGGGATTCAGGCAGGCGATATCGGCCAGCCCGGTCAATGTCAGAGACTCCTGATAGTGAATCTGGATATAATTCATGATCTCACTAATAATGGATTCTCTGGCATTTTTTTTCATTTTTGTCCGCATCAGAATATCGGACAGAATCATGTGGATATAACTGGAAGTCAGCTCCTCACACAGAGGAGCCTGATCCCGAAAGCCATTCAGGATTTCGCGGAGCAGGTCATATGTGCGTGTCAGATTAATGGGAACATAGACATGTCCGTAACGGCAGATTTCTGTCACCAGTTCATCAGAAGAGCAGCCGTCGAATCCGATCCAGTACATTTCCGTAAGTTCGTTAGATGCATAGATATGATATTTCCGTGTGTCAACAACAGCAATTTCATTTTCAGTGATCGTATAATCTTTGGAGCCCACGATCAGAGACAGGCTGCCTTTTACTACATAGAGTATGAGAAAACGTATTTCTGTCGGCGCACTGCGTGAAATAAGATAGTGCCTGTTTAAAAAATAATGTCCGCATCTGTCCAGGAAAAAGAGGTTTTTTCTGGCAAATGCTGATGGAAAATTAATATAAAGATCCGATGGGTCCAGGATTCCGGCTTCTCCGATAGGTTTCATGGTATCGCCTCCAGTTTAAATGTGGTCTTTTACGGTATCACGTTCCACCAGTTTTGGGGTAAACGTATAATTTGCGTCAAAAGTAGGATCGTGTATCAATTTTACAAGATTTTCTGCCGTTTTCAGCCCAATCTCCACGCTCGGATGCACAATGGTGGTAAGCTGAGTTCCCTGTCGTGCCAGCGGAGAGTCATCGTATCCGATAACCGACATATCATCCGGGACCCGGATACCGTGATCCTGAAGAAAGGCCAGCAGTGCGGATGCCATAAGGTCATTATAGCAGAAGATGGCTGAGTGATTTTCAAGGCATGCCAAAACCCGCTCTTCCTGTACATCAAGAAACATGGAAGGGGAAGTTTCGTTGGTATACCAGAGCACATTAGTTTCGCGGGGAATCATCTGGTATTCCTGAAGCGCACGCAGATACCCCTGGTAGCGGTAAATACCCTGAAGATCGTCAAGTTTTCCTATATGCATAATATCATGGTGCCCGTGTTCCAGCAAATGCTTTGTGGCAAGATATCCTCCCTCCCTGTCATCCAGTGCGATACGCGGCAGATTGATGTCACTGTAATTACAGTCGATCAATACGATAGGAAAGGTTTCCTTCAGCTGCCGGTATAATTCCGGCTGGATTCTTGGAAGGGTCGTTCTGCTCGGCTCCAGTATGATCCCTGCAAAATCCTTGTCCAGCAGTGAGGAAAGAACGTAATGTTCTGTCTCCGCGCTGTTGTTGGTGCCCAGGAGATTCATAAGGAATCCGGCCCTGGCAAGAGCGTCATAGATAGCGCTGATTTTCTGTGGAAAAATATAGGAATCCAGGTATGTTGTAATAACTGCGATATTCTGTGAGGAGACGGGGACAGTATGGATTTTCGGCGGATGTGCTACATAAGTCCCGCTTCCCTGGATCGTTGTCAGTATACCTTTGGAGGCCAGATGTTCAATAGCCTTCCGCACAGTCTGGCGGCTGACGTGAAGCGTCTGAGAGAGCTGAAGCTCCGGGGGAATATTATCTCCCTGTTTTAAATTGTTTTCGGTAATATTGGATAAGATCCAATCCGAGACCTGCAAATATTTTGCCATCACACACCTCTGTTCTTAATTAATATACATATATTTTCTACTTTATTATACAATTGGTACGTAAAAAAATCAATAAGAGTACAAAATAAATACAAATTAAATACAAGCAAAAAATCTTAAATACAAAAAATCCCGGCATAAATCTAATAATAATAAAAAAACTCAAAAAAATATACAAAATTACAAAATAAAGCTTATAGAATATATACAAAAAAGTGCAAAAACAGATAAAAATGTTGACAAAAATATACAAATAAAATACAATTAAAAACAGAAAAGATAAAAAGCAAAATACAAAACGGACAACATATAATACAAATCTAAAAAGGGTACAAATTAAAACGGTCAAGGGAGGATTGACAAATGGGAAAAACGAAAGCAGAGCGGACCCTGGATGTGATCAAAAGAAAAGACATCTCATATCTGCCGAGCCAGATAGCTTTTGCAACGGGAACGGGCAAACAAAAAGTTGTGGATGCCATGGGATTTCAGACATGGGATGAGTTTGATGAATATCTTGATAATCATTATCATATGACGTGTCAGATGGACGATGTTGTCTGCTGGTATTGCGGAGATGTGGATAAAACAAAACTGGCTGCGAAGCACGGATGTGCCAGAATTGACTGGAAGACAAACCGTGTCTGGGACCGTTGGGAGATGGAATTTGATATCTATGCACCGAGTGGATTTTTCAATTACGGACATCCTCTGGCCGATCTGGATGAGGAGATGCTGGAAAGATGGAGTCCCCCGTCGCTGGATGACATGGACAACCTTTTCGGGTTTGCAATGGAAGAGAAAGATCAGTACGGTAAAGATTATCTCGTATTCGTAAACGGGTACTGCGGGATATTCGAGCGTTCTTTTAATCTGGTGGGGTTCGAAGATTTTATGGCATTGCTGGTGACTGAGCCGGACCTGGCATATGCATTGATGGAAAAGATCACCGATTATAAAGTTGAGATTGCAAAGGAGTGTGTGAAGCGGGGATTTGAGATGGCACACCACGGAGATGATCTGGGGACACAGATCACAACGTTTTTATCCGTCCCCATGTTTCAGAAGATGATCAAACCACATCTGAAGAGGCTGTTTGCTGTTTACAAAGACGCAGGGCTTCCGATACAGATGCATACCTGTGGAAATGTGACAGACTACATACCGGATCTGATCGATATCGGGCTCGATGTTCTGGAACCGGTACAGGCATGTATGGACTTTGAATTTCTGCAGAGAGAATATGGAAAGGATCTCTGCTTCTATGGCGGAATCGATACACAGCAGCTGCTGACTTTCGAACGGCCGGAGAAAGTGTATGATGAGACACTTCGTGTCATTGATGTTCTGGGAAAAGACGGCGGACTGATCATTGCACCATCCCAGGAACTGATGCCGAACGTACCGGTTGAAAATATTATTGCGATGCTGAACGCAATCAACCGGGTCAAGGGCAGAAACTGAAGAACCTGTTCATTATAAGAAGATAAAACAAAACAGGAGAGAAAGGAGATTTGAAAATGAAAAAGATGTTGGCGGTTTTATTGGCGGGGGCTATGGCGGTTGGACTGATGGCGTGTACCACACAGCAGAGTTCACCGGCAGGTGACAGCGGCTTGGGGGATTCCGGAAACAGTGCGGAAGCACCGGCAGACAAGGCGGCGTCTGACAATGCAGGGGAGAAATCCGGTGACGCCGGAAGCTCCAAAGGTACGATTGTATTCAGTACGAAGACGATCACCAACAATGAATTCCAGCGGGTTATGGCGGAAGAGGCACAGAAAGCCGTGGAGGCGGCAGGCTATCATTTTGAACTGATCCTCTCAGGGGACGAGCTTGCGGTTGCCAAACAGGTGGAGAATATTGAGAATGCGATCAATAAAAATGTTGATGGACTGATCGTGGCACCGATGGACGGAAGTGCAGTGATTCCGGCATTAGAGAAAGCTAAGGCCGCCGGGATTCCTGTCATTATCGCGGATGCGGCAATCGATGAAGGGCATGAGGATCTGTATGCTACTTACGTTGGATCCGACAACTATAAGATCGGTCAGGAAGCAGCAAAGCAGATGATCGATAAAATAGGTGAAGGTGAGGTCGTGATGGTGCGAGGTGCATCCGGTGCGATGGGAGGAGAACTCCGTGCACAGGGATTCACAGACGGCCTGGATGGAAGTCCGGTAACTCTGGTTAATGAGCAGAGCGGCGAATGGCAGAGTGATGTGGCTATGCAGGTAACAGAAAACATGCTGACTGCCAACCCGGATACAAAAGGCATATTCCTGTGCTCGGACGGTATGCTCTCAGGCGTGATCAGCGCATATCAGAACAAAGGGAAAACAGGGGATGATGTCTGCGTGATCTCTGTAGACGGCAATATCTCTGCCCTTGATGCAATCGAAGCGGGTACCTGCTACGGCGTTGTAGCGCAGTATCCGGGCGTGATCGGACAAAAATCTGCGGAAACTCTGCTCAGTATCCTGAGCGGGGAGACGGATCCGGAATCTCTTGATAAATTTATTGATTCAGGATACTTCTTTATGAATCCTGATAATATTGAAGAGTCCAGAGAGATCGCTTATTAAAGCATTGGATTGTGTGAGCACATTGTGAGGAACAATCCGTGGTATCGTATTTCGAGCCATAGCCTCTATGGCTCGAACGTTTTAAAAGGCATTGAATCAGAAAAGGCAGGAGGCTCACCGTGAAAAAAGTAAGGTTTAAGAAAAAGTATATTTTTATCCTGGTTGTGGTGGCGGCGTTTATTATTGCAGGAAGTTTTATCCCTAACTATTTTACCTTCAATAATATTATGAATGTGACGCGGCAGAGCTCGACCATTGCAATCTGTGCACTGGCAATGACACTGGTATTGATCATCAAGGGAATTGACCTGGGAACGGGAGGCGTGATGGCATTCTGCGCCATGATCAGCGGCATGCTCATGCTTTCGGGCTTTCCTGTTCTGCTGGCGATCCTGATCGGAATGGCTGTCGGTCTGGTAATCGGTGTGCTGAACGGGCTGCTGGTTTCAAAGATAAAAATACCGGCATTTATCGCCACATATGTAACAGGCCAGATCACTCTGGGGATGGCACTCGTGATCGGACAGGGGCGTTCCATCAGCGGTATGCCGGCCTCCTATCAGGCGATCGGAAATACTCTGATACTGGGGATACCGGTAAACACCTATATTATGCTTGTCTTCCTCGGCGTAACAACAGTCATCCTCAAAAACACCAGAATGGGAAAACATATTTATGCGCTGGGCGGCAATGAGACGACGCTGAAGATGGAAGGCGTCAATGTGGATAAAGTAAAGGTTTTTTCGTTTGCGCTTTGCGGCCTGTATGCCGCGCTTGCGGGCATTCTGCTGAGTGCGCAGATGAATACCGTGCACCCCACACAGGGGTCCACCTATCAGCTGGATGCGGTTGCCGCGTCGGTGATCGGTGGAGTCAGTATGCTGGGCGGTGAGGGAAAAGCCTGGATGTCGGTGCTGGGGGCTCTGATCATTGGTTTTCTCAGAAATGCGCTGGATATGCTGGGAATCCATCCTTATTTCCAGAACCTGGCGATCGGTGCAGCGATCATCATCGTTGTCGGAATCAGTGTCTATAACCGTAACAAAGAACTTGAAGCAGCAAAGGTATTTTAAACAGGAGGTGACATCATATGACCGATACAGCTGGTGGTGCAAATGCTGCACCCGAAAAAAACAAAATAATCAGAGAGTTTGTGAAAAACAGAGGGAATGTGATCATCTTCCTGTTCATATGGCTGGCAGGCATGATCTTTGTAAAGAATTTTGCAAATCTGGACAACAATCTGAATATCGTGACACAGTCGGCCATTCCGGCAATCTCCTGTCTCGGTATGACGTTTGTACTGATGACGGGGGGGATCGACCTTTCTGTAGGGTATACTCTGGGATTCTGCAGTTACATGTTCGGCATGTTTGCGATCAAGATGCAGCTTCCGGTTATTGTGGCTCTTATACTGACTCTGATCATCGGTGGCATATGCGGACTGGTTAATGGATTGCTTGTTCAGATTGTAAAGATTCCTGCATTTATCGTGACATTGGGAACTGGATATATTATTTTTGGTATTGCACAGATCATCAGCAACGGCAGTGCGATCACTAATCTGCCGGAAAATGTACTGGCGATTGCCAGGGCAAAATTTCTGGGTATTTCCAGCATGGTCTACATCGCGGCTGCAGTAGTATTAATATGCTGGTTTGTGCTTCATAAATCTACATATGGACGGACTCTGATGTCCGTCGGACTCAATATTAAGGCAAGCCGGCTGAGCGGTATTAAGGCAGGATATGTGACGGTAATGGCTTATGTAACATGCGGAGTCTGTTCCGCACTTGCGGCGGTGCTTATGGCGACCAGGGTCAACAACTGTGTTCCGACGCTGGGAGGAACAGAGTTTACATTTCAGGTGATAACGGCGGCGATTCTGGGAGGAGCAAGTCTGTTCGGGGGAGTGGGAAGCGCCTGGGGCTCTGTACTCGGTGTGATGACCATCTATATTGTTGAAAACTGCCTGGGTCTGCTGGGAGTCAACTACTATATGTATACGGCGATCTTAAGTATTATTATCCTTGCAGCAATTGTTTTTGAAAATCTGAAAAACCGGATTCTGCAGTAGGAACCTGAATTAAGCCGCAGCGAGTGCGGTACAGGAGGTAAGGTTGAAAGAAAACTTTCACCCATCCCTGAATTAAGCCGCAGCGAGTGCGGCACAGGAGGTAAGGTAATAAATGGGAAAAACAATTTTGAAGATGGAGGGCATCACGAAATATATCTTCGATGAATATGGAAAAGCGATCCGGAATACATCTGTCAAAATTCTGGAGGATGTAGATTTTGACCTGCAGGAAGGCGAGGTGCATGTGATCGTTGGAGAAAATGGTGCCGGGAAGTCGACTCTGATGAAAGTGATCGGAGGCATCATTCCTCCAGATGAGGGCACTGTAATGCTGAACGATGAAAAGTATGAAGTGAGGGGCCCGAAAGAGGCACGGGAAAAGGGAGTTGCATTTATCCATCAGGAGTTAAATCTCTGTCTGAATCTGGATATAGCACATAACATTTTTCTGGGCAGAGAACCCGTAAAAAACGGTCTCGTTGACCATCAGACGATTTACCAAAAGAGCAGAGAGTACCTGGATTTCTTCGGATACGAAGACATTGATCCCAGGACCATGATCCGTGATCTGTCCACGGCGCGTCAGCAGGTGGTGGAGATCGTCAAGGCGATGTCTTATAAGTCGAAGATTATTATCATGGATGAGCCGACAGCCAGTCTTACCCAGAAAGAGATCGACCATCTGTTTAAATTGATCAGGCAGATGAAGAGAGATGGGATCAGCATCATCTATATCTCACATCGCTTTGACGAACTGAGGGAGATCGGGGACCGTATCACGGTGCTGCGAGACGGGAAGTCTGTTAAGACGCTCTCCATGGATGATTTTGACTATGATAATATTGTAAAACTGATGGTTGGCCGTACGATCGGAAATATGTTTGACTGTACTCATCAGGTCACGGATCAGGAAGTCCTGAGGCTGGAAGGTGTAAAAATTTCACCAAATACCAAACCAGTGGATCTGGTCGTAAACCGGGGGGAGATCGTAGGTCTTGGAGGTCTGGTGGGATCGGGCAGAAGCGAACTGGCCAGGAGTGTATTTGGCGACCGCCCGGTCTTTGGCGGCCGTGTGATCTATAAGGGCAAAGATTATACGAATGCTTCACCGTCTAAATCAATTGAGATGGGGATGGCTTATCTGTCGGAGGACCGGAAAATTGACGGGCTGATCACAGACAAAAATATTAAGGAAAACATCACACTTGCATCACTGCCGCAGCTGTTTAAAAATCATGTCATCAATGTGAAGATGGAAAAAGAGATAGCAGCAGCCGGAATCAAGGAACTGAATGTCATATGCCGCAGTATGGATCAGCTTGTGAGCACACTCAGCGGCGGAAACCAGCAGAAAGTATTGTTTTCCAAGTGGCTGACCAGTAAACCGGATCTTCTGATGCTGGATGAACCGACCAGGGGGATCGATGTCAATGCGAAAGCGGAGATCTATCAGATCATTGATAATATAGCCAGGCAGGGTGTGGCAATCCTGATGATTTCATCGGAGCTGCCGGAACTAATTGGAATGAGTGACAGAATCTACGTTATGAGAAAAGGCTGCGTTTCCTTGGAGATCACGCAGAAAGAGATGATGACGCAGGAGAGAATCCTGGCAAATACACTGGGATAGAAAAAGGAGATGGTACGATGCTCAGAGTTGGAGTGATAGGGACCGGCGGAATCGGCCGGGCGCATGTGGAGCGGATTGCAACCTGCATCCCGGATGCAAAGGTGGTTGCCGTTAATGATATTTCTGATGAGTCGGCGTTTGCGGTGGCACAGCTGTATGGGGTCCGCTGTGAGAAGGATCCACATGCACTGATCAACGCGCAGGATGTGGATGCCGTTATCGTAACGACATGGGACAGGACACACGAAGAATTTGTGGTGTCTGCGATCAGGGCAGGAAAACACGTATTCTGTGAGAAGCCGCTGTCAAATACATCACAGGGCTGTAAAAATATTATGGATGCAGAAATTGCAGGCGGGAAAAAGCTGCTGATGGTAGGTTTTATGAGGAGATATGACAAAGGCTACCGGCAGATGAAAGCAGCCATTGAGGACAGAGAACTTGGAGAACCACTGCTTGTCCATGCACAGCACCGCAATGCTGCGCCTACCGGTGAGAAACATACCACTGAAATGTCGGTAAACGGCGCGCTGGTACACGAATTTGACATTACAAGATGGCTGGTGAATGATGAGTACGAGACAGCACAGCTGATCTGTCCGAAGAGTACGAAACATGCGGATGAGGATCTGGTCGATCCGCAGATGGTGATTTTGAAAACAAGATCCGGAATCCATATTGATCTGGAAATCTATATGAACTGCCGCTACGGATATGATATTCAGTGTGAGGTGGTCGGTGAGGAGGGGACTGTACGGTTGCCGGATCCGGCAAACGCCATTTTCCGAAAAAACGGCGGGCGCACTTATGAGATCTGTTCCGGCTGGGCAAAACGCTTCGAGGAAGCATATGAGACGGAGATGAAGGAATGGGTTAGCTGTGTGTTAAAGGATGATTTAAGCGGCTGTCCGACTGCATGGGATGGTTATGTTACGGCTATTGTTGCCGAAGCGTGCACAAAGGCCCGGCTGACTGACAGCGTTGTAAAGATTGATATGATCGAGAAACCGGATTTCTATAACTAAAAAAGACAAAGGGGAGAACAGGTGATGAAAGCTGCAGTTTTTAAAGGCAATGGAATCTTGTCCGTGGAGGAGGTACAGACTCCTGAGATCAGATATCCCAACGAGGTTCTGGTGAGAGTGAAGGCGGCAAGCATCTGCGGGAGTGATCTGCATATTTTGAGTGTACCTCCCGGTCAGCGGGGCGATCCGGGCACAGTCATGGGACATGAGTTTGTGGCGGAAATTGTGGAAATCGGTGAAGCGGTTATACAGTTTGATGTGGGAATGCGTGTCGTGATCGAACCAAATATCCGCTGCGGTATCTGCCCGGAATGCAGGAGCGGGAGAGAGAATCTCTGCAGGAATGCCCAGAATATGGGGCAGTGGAAGAATGGCGGATTTGCTGAATACTGTGTGGCCCCGCAAAGTCAGCTGCATAGGGTGCCGGAAGGTATTTCAGACCGGGTGGCGGCACTTGCCGAACCGCTTGCGTGTGTGATGAACGGCATGATGCGGGCTAATCCGATGCCACATGAAAAGGTGATGGTATTTGGTGCCGGTGCGATCGGGCTGATTTTTATTAAACTGCTGAAATGCTTTGGTGTCATGAATGTCGCAGTCTGTGAAATGGATGAGAACCGACAGAGGGAAGCGATAAAGTGTGGGGCGGATCATGTGTTGAATCCGGCTGAGATTTCCCTGTGCGACTGGATGGTGGAAACATGGGGGGAGTACTGTGACCTGGCGGTCGACGCTGTGGGCGCCGGTGCGGTGCTGGAACAGGCAGTGGACGTCATGAAATGCGGTGGAAGGATTCTTATCTTCGGCCAGAATATGACGCAGAAATCTACCATACGGCCGGGTGATATCAATCAGAAGGAACTGACGGTCTGTGCGACTTTGAGTACGAAAAACAGTTTTCCGCCGGCACTTGAGATGATGAAGCATCCGGCGTTGAGACTGGAGGACATCATTTCGCATGAGATACGTCTGGCAGATATCGAAAAAGGGATTGACATGATGAGAAGCAAAGAGGCGACGAAAATCATTGTCTATCCGGAATGAAGGAGAGAAAAGGAGGTGGAAAATGAAGCTTAGATACGGACTGATCGGGGGAGGGAACGGAGGATTTATCGGCGGGGTGCACAGAAGAGCGGCAGACTTTGATTTTGCCTGCGAACTGAGTGCCGGATGTTTTTCCAGAAAACAGGAAGCCAATCGGCAGACGGGCGCCCTGTGGGGGGTGACGCCGGAGCGGACGTATTCATCTTTCCAGGAGATGGCGGAGGCAGAAGGAAATCGAGAGGACGGTGTGGATTTTATATCCATCGCGACGCCGAACGTTACCCATTATGAGATTGCAAGGACATTTCTGGAACATGGCATTCATGTGATCTGTGATAAACCTGTGGCGCTGGACAGCGTACAGGCGGAGGAACTCTGCAGTCTGGCGGAAGAACGGGGACTGCTGTTCGGTGTCTGCTATACGTATGCAAACTATGCCATCCTGCAGGAGGCAAGGAGAATGATCCGGGAGGGTATGCTGGGAGAACTCTTCAGTATTGTTGCAGAATATCCCCAGGACTGGATCCTGACGCCGGATGACACGGATGTGATGAGTGACTGGCTGATGGACCCGGAAAAAACAGGGAAAGCGGGATGTACGGCACATATCGGCACACACCTGGAATATCTGATGCGGTATGTGACGGGCGCGAAGCCGCGCAGGATACTGGCACGCTTTCAGACGTATCCGAGAAATCTTCCGCTGGAGACGGAGTCACAGGTGATGATCGACTATGAAAATCAGATTCAGGGGCTGATGTGGGCATCGATCGCGGCGGCAGGGAACGACTGCGGAATCGCACTGCGGGTGTTTGGCAGCAGAGGGTCTCTGGAGTGGAGCCATTTGAATCCGAGCCGTTTGATTTACCACCCTCTGAACCAGCCGTCGCAGACGTTGGTCTGCGGAAGGAATTATCTGGGAGAAGAGGCGGGAAGACTTGCCAGGCTTCCGGCAGGACATCCGGAGGGATTCTACGAGGCGTTTGCAAATATTTTCCAAAACTTCTGCGGAGATTTGAAGTTGTTAAAGGAAGGCAGAAGACCGGAGGAACTGCATTTTCCGACGATCGAAGACGGATTGCTCAGCATGAGGTTTATCGAGGCATGTGTTAAGAGCAATGAAAACAACAACGCGTGGGTAGACCTTGAACGGTAAGAGGAGGAAAAGGGGTGTGCAATGAAACTGAAATTCGGAATAATCGGCGGCGGGAACGGAGCCTTTATCGGTGACGTGCACCGTCACGGCGCCGAGTTTGATGATCTGGCCGAATTGAAGGCTGGCTGTTTCACCAGAAACGAGAGTGAAAACAGAAAATGCGGGCAAAAATGGGGCGTCAGCCGGGACAGGATTTATCCGGATTACCTGACGATGGCGGAGGAAGAGAGCAGACGGGAAGACCGGATTGATTTCGTCACGATTGCGACGCCGAACAATACACATTATGCGATTGCAAAATGTTTTCTGGAACATGGATTCCATGTGATGTGCGACAAGCCACTTGCGATGAGTTCGCAGGAGGGACAGGAATTAAAGCGTCTGGCGCGGGAAAAGAATCTTCAGTTTGGCGTGACGTTCACCTATGGGTATTATACGATCATCGAACAGGCGAGACAGATGATAGCAAATGGTGAGATCGGTGATGTGAAACTGATCATGGCGGAGTATCCGCAGGACTGGCTGGCTGTGGCGCTCGCCGGCGAAGATTCCGACCAGGCGATGTGGCGGACGGATCCGAAAATCTCCGGCATCTCGGGCGCCACAGCGGACATCGGTTCACATCTGGAATATGCGGTGTATAAAATGACCGGGCTGAAGATTCAAAAAGTGCTTGCACGGCTGAACAAGATACCGGAGACGATGCAGATTGACAACGATTCGCAGATTATGCTGGAGTATGAAAACGGTGTAAAAGGATTCTTCTGGACGTCGCAGATAGCAATCGGGCGTGAGTGTGCAGTGCTGATAAGGATTTACGGAGATAAAGGATCAATCGAATGGAATCATGATATGCCCTCCACACTACGGGTGACGAAGCTGGATGAACCGCCGCAGCTGTACACGACACAAAGGAGCTTTCTGTATGACTCGGCGCAGGCACAATCCAGAATCTGCGCGGGCGTGATCGAAGGTTATTATGAGGCGTTTGCAAATATGTATCGCGGGTACTGCCAGACATTGATCGCCAGATACAATGGTGAAAAACCAGATCCGCGATATACATATGCTGATGTGAAAGACGGTGTGGAGGGACTTCGGTTTGTAGAGGCGTGTGTTGAGAGTGATCGGAAGGGAAATATCTGGGTAGAAATTGACCGGTAACAGCACCGGCATATAAAATCAGGACCCACCCAAATAAAAATATAAGCAAAGCAGGTTGCCTAAATGCTTGACAACCTGTTTTTGCTGTGTCAGAATACATTCATTGGAAAAAATTTAGTCAGTTTAGAAAAATGAGGTAAATACGAACATGATAGCAGCAAGTAATGTAACTCTTAGAATAGGAAAGAAAGCGCTTTTTGAAGATGTGAATATCAAATTCACAGAAGGCAATTGTTATGGGCTGATTGGAGCCAACGGTGCCGGAAAATCGACATTTTTGAAGATTCTTTCCGGTCAGCTGGAGACGACAAAGGGGGATATCACCATCACGCCGGGACAGCGTCTCTCTTTCCTGCAGCAGGATCATTTTAAATACGATGCCTATCCGGTACTGGATACCGTCATTATGGGAAATGCCCGTCTGTATGAAATCATGAAAGAAAAAGAAGCGATCTACGCCAAAGAGGATTTTACGGACGAGGACGGAATCCGTGCAAGCGAGCTGGAAGGTGAGTTTGCGGAGATGGACGGCTGGGAGGCTGAATCCGACGCGGCTCAGCTGCTGAATGGGCTTGGCATTGAGACAGAATTGCATGATTCGATGATGTCAGACCTGACGGGAAGCCAGAAAGTCAAGGTACTGCTTGCACAGGCATTATTTGGAAATCCAGATATCCTTCTGCTCGATGAGCCGACGAACCATCTGGATCTGGATGCTATCGCATGGCTGGAGGAGTTCCTGATCAATTTTAACAATACGGTTATCGTGGTCTCCCATGACCGTTATTTCCTGAATAAGGTCTGCACACATACGGCAGACATTGACTATGGCAAGATCCAGCTGTATGCCGGAAATTATGATTTCTGGTTCGAGTCCAGCCAGCTGCTGGTAAAACAGATGAAGGAGGCCAACAAAAAGAAGGAAGAGAAGATCAAGGAGCTGCAGGAATTTATCTCCAGGTTCTCTGCAAACGCATCCAAGTCAAAACAGGCGACTTCACGTAAACGTGCGCTGGAAAAAATTCAGCTGGATGATATCCGTCCGTCCAGCCGTAAATACCCGTATATTGATTTCCGCCCGAACCGTGAGATCGGAAATGAGGTTCTGATGGTGGAAGGACTGTCAAAAACGCTCGACGGAGAGAAGATACTGGATAATATCACTTTTACTCTGGGGCGCAATGATAAAGTGGCATTTGTCGGCGGCAATGAGCTGGCCAAGACAACACTGTTTCGCATACTGATGGGAGAAATCGAGCCGGATGAGGGGACGTACAAATGGGGTGTTACCACCAGTCAGGCGTATTTTCCGAAAGACAGCACACAGGAATTTGACAATGATCTGACGATCGCAGACTGGCTGACACAGTATTCGGAGATCAAGGATGCAACGTATGTGCGCGGCTTTCTCGGACGTATGCTGTTCGCGGGCGAAGACGGGGTGAAAAAAGTTAAGGTTCTGTCCGGAGGAGAGAAAGTCAGATGCCTGCTTTCCAAGATGATGATCTCAGGCTCCAATGTACTGATTTTGGATGAACCGACGAACCATCTGGATATGGAGGCAATCACGGCACTGAATAACGGGCTGATCAAGTTCCCGGGAGTTATCCTTTTTGCATCACATGACCATCAGTTTGTGGAGACAACGGCAAACCGTATCATGGAGATTGTACCGGGTGGCGTTCTGATCGACAAGATTACGACTTACGATGAATATCTTGCAAGTGACGAGATGGCTAGAAAACGTCAGATTTACACGATGCAGGAAGAGGATAATTGAATTTTCGGAGGATGGACGTATGAAGAAACCGGTACTGGTAATTATGGCAGCCGGAATGGGCAGCCGATATGGCGGGCTGAAACAGATTGATCCGGTCGATGACCGGGGACATATCATTATGGATTTTTCGATTCACGATGCGAGAAAAGCCGGATTTGAAAAAGTAATTTTTATTATTAAAAAAGAGAATGAAACAGATTTCAGGGAGACGATCGGTGACCGTGTGGCAAAGAAAATGAAAGTGGCATACGTTTATCAGGAGCTGACGAATCTCCCGGACGGAATACAGGTTCCCAAAGGACGCGTGAAACCCTGGGGAACCGGACACGCGGTTTTGAGCGCTGCAAATGAGATCAACGGGCCGTTTGCTGTGATCAATGCTGATGATTATTACGGAAGCAAGGCGTTCTCCATGATTTATAAATATCTGACGACGCATGATGACAACGGGACATACCGGTATGCCATGGTCGGTTACCATCTGGAGAATACTCTGACTGAAAACGGGCATGTGGCACGCGGCGTATGTGAGACCGACGAGAGCGGATTTCTTACCGGCATACAGGAACGGACCAGGATTGAAAAACACGGCGACGGTGCGGCATATACGGAGGATGACGGGGAGACCTGGACAGAACTTGCGAATGATGCGACAGTATCCATGAACCTCTGGGGATTTACAGAGAGTTTTCTGATTGAACTGCGCAGGCGTTTTCCAAAATTTCTGGAAAACACATTGAAAGAAAATCCCATGAAAGGAGAATATTTTCTCCCTTCCGTAGTAGGTGAGCTTCTGAAAGAAAGGGCTGCGACCGTTCAGGTACTGAAATCACCGGATAAATGGTACGGGGTCACTTATAAAGAAGACAAGCCTGTTGTTGTGGAGGCGATCCGAAAGCTTGAGGCGAGCGGACTTTATGATGGTATTTAGGTACCGGATGGGCTATAGAGAACGGAAATAGAACTGGCAGACGGCCGGAATCGGAAAATATCTGATTCCAGCCGTCCCTTTTTTAAGTCCGGTATTGTACACGAAATCAAAAGAAAAATAAGTTGTTTCGTGCTACAATATAAAGAAAACGGGAGGAAGTGTGACATGAAAACAATGCGTGCAGCAGTATTTAAAGGAAATGGAATCCTCAGCGTAGAGGATATCCCTGTCCCTGTGATAAAATATCCGACACAGGTCCTTGTGAAAATCAAGGCGGCGAGCATCTGCGGCAGTGATCTCCATGGACTTATGGTGCCTCCGGCTCAATATCTGCCGGTGGGGATCGTGATGGGCCATGAATTCTTCGGTGAGATTATTGAATGCGGTGAGAATGCGGGTGGATTTGTCACCGGAGATCTTGTCGTGGTCAATCCCGCCATACCGTGCGGAACGTGTTTTGCATGTACACACGGACATAAAGGAATCTGTGACCATAACACGCATTACGGACAGACATGTGACGGAGGGTTTGCAGAATATCTTGTAGTGGAGAGCAGCCAGCTTTATAAAGTACCTGACGGGATTACGGCGGATGCCGCGGCCCAGACAGAACCGCTGGCCTGTATCATGGGCGGTATCACGAAACTGCAGCCGAAGCCAGATGAACATATTCTGCTGTACGGAGCCGGACCGATTGGACTGATGTATATTAAGGTTTTGGCGGCTCTTGGCATCAGACATATTGCGGTATGTGCAAAGGGAGAAAGACGAATACAGGAGGCCAGGCATTTTGGGGCTGAAATCGTGATAGATTCGCAAAAGGGAGGCATACTGGAAATCCTGATGAAGAGATGGGGACAGAAGCCGGATGCCGTGATCGATGCTGTCGGTGCAGGAACCATATTTCCAGAGGCGGTGGAGATGATCAACAGCGGTGGCCGCATTCTTTTGTTTGGATTTAACAAGTCGGCCAGATCAAAGATCGCGCCGGCAGATTTCTGTGTGAAAGAAATACAGGTTGTGGGATCCAGAAGCAAAGATTTTCCGGCGGCACTTTCATTGCTGTCAGAGGGGAGACTTGACCTGGATGAGCTGGTGAGCCACAGACTGCCGCTTTCGGAGATCAATGAAGGGATAGCGCTGATGCGCAGCAGGGAAGCTTCGAGGGTGATCGTCTATCCGTAATGATTTACAAAAGATCTATTGACAGTATTACAGTAAAGTGCTAAACTAAGACAAATTAGAAGATAAAATCAAGGAACAAAGAGAGTACAGACAACAGAAGCATTGCAGAGAGCCGGTAATGGTGGAAGCCGGCATGGGGAAATGTCTGGAATGGGTTTGGGAGATGCAAGGTGAATTACAGTAGCTGACGCCGTGTCCTCACGTTACAGGGGAAGGATATCGAAGGGGACTTCCGTATCTGAGTCAGAGGAGAGTCTTTGCCGGAAGGCAAAGGATTCTTGAATTAGGGTGGTACCACGCGTATTTGCATATGTCGTCCCTGGCTTTTGCCAGGGGCGTTTTTTGTTATATATACAGAGGACATCTCACGACAACACCCCCGGACCGAATGTTAAGAGCAGGAGGAAATAAAGAATGAAACGAGTATTGAGAGCGTACAGAAAAACAGTCAGTATCGTAAATGAATCCAGTGTCGCATTGTTTGAGGGACTTTCAGCAGGGAAAAAGGCATTTTTACTCGAAAGTTATGACAAAAATTATGACAGGTATACATTTATAGGAGTGGACCCGGAAGAAATCATCCGTTCAGACAAGGACGGCATTGTCATCGAATACAGGGACGGAAGCACAAGCGCACAGCAGGGAAATCCACTTGAACTGCTGAAGGCATATTATGATCAGTTTCAGGTCACGAAAGATGATGGGGAACTGTCATTTACCGGAGGACTTGTGGGGGCACTGGGATACGACTTTGTGAGATATTCAGAAGAACTGCCGGACGAAAATCCGGATGAGATCGGGATTGAGACCGTACAGTTCATGGTGACTACGAAATATATTGTGATCGACCATGTGGCGGAGACTCTGACAGGAGTCTGCCTGAGGGAGGACACTGCGCAGGGACGCACGGAAGGAGAACGGGAAGCCGAGAATCTCGTGGCGGATGCAAGAGCGAAGATGAAAGAGGTGCCGTGCACGTATGATCACAGCGGGGTACTGGAGAAAAAATCGGATTCACGAAAGCAGTATGCTGAAAAAGTAGAAAAGATCAAAGAGTACATTCGTGAAGGACATATTTTTCAGACGGTACTTTCGCAGCGTTGGACGATTGAGACGAAGCGGAGCGGACTGGATCTGTATAAAGAACTGCGGATCCTGAACCCGTCACCGTATCTTTATTACTTTAATTTTGGCGAATTTGAGATAATCGGAAGTTCACCGGAGATGCTTGTAAAGCAGACGGATAATAAAGTGTATACCTGTCCGATCGCCGGCACGCGTCCGAGAGGAAAGGATGAGGCTGAGGATGAGCGACTGAAAGAAAATCTGCTTGCAGACGAGAAGGAAAAGGCAGAGCATGTGATGCTTGTGGATCTGGCCAGAAATGATATGGGACGGATCGCGCAGTTCGGGACTGTCAGGGTGACACAGTTTATGGAGGTTCAGAACTATTCGCATGTAATGCATATGGTTTCGCTGGTTGAAGGGAAGAAAAACGGAGAATACCATCCGCTTGATCTGGCGTCGTCGTTCCTTCCGGCAGGTACTTTGAGCGGCGCACCTAAGATTCGTGCGATGGAGATCATCGATGAGCTGGAGAATTCCAGGCGCGGCCTTTATGGCGGTGCTGTCGGTTACATTGATTTTAACGGGAATATGGATTTCTGTATCACGATCCGGACGATGATAAAAAAAGGGAAAAAAGTCTATCTTCAGGCAGGGGCAGGAATCGTAGCAGATTCTGTTCCGGAATCGGAGTATACGGAATGCTGCAACAAGGTGATGGCACTTGCGAAGACATTGGTAAAGGAGGAACACCTATGATACTATTGATTGATAATTATGACTCATTTACGTATAATCTTTATCAGTATATGGGAATCTTCGCACCGGATATTAAAGTTGTAAGAAATGATAAAATTACACTGCAGGAAATTGCATCTATGGATCCGGAAAAAATCGTGCTTTCGCCCGGTCCCAAGAACCCAAAAGAGGCAGGAATCTGTATGGATGTAGTCAGAGAGTATACGGGGAAAAAACCGATACTCGGCATCTGCCTGGGGCATCAGTGCATTGGCGAGGCGCTCGGAGGGACGGTCTCTTACGCTAAAAATCTGTTCCATGGAAAACAGTCACTGATCACACATGATGCGAGCAGTATCTTTACCGGAATCAATTCACCGATTAAAGTGGCACGTTATCACTCACTTGCAGTACTGGGGGAAAATCTTCCGGACTGTCTGAAGGTACTGGCTGCAGCAGATGATGGGGAGATCATGGCGATGAAACACAGAGAACATGCTGTGGTGGGCCTGCAGTTCCACCCGGAATCAATTTACACAGAACATGGAAAACGACTGATTGAAAATTTTGTGAATGGGGTGATCTGATGATACTGGATGAAATTGTTGAGGCGAAACGGCTACGGCTTAAACAACAAAAGAGGAAAACAGATGAGGATACGATGCGGCAGATGGCGCATAAGCTGGTGGAAGAGGGAGAGCGAAAGGAACATCTCTTTTATCAGGCCCTTGCCAGGCCGGGACTTTCTATTATCGGTGAGTTCAAGAAGGCTTCGCCAAGTATGGGGGTTATCGACAGTAAGATCGACCTGCTGGACAGAATCGATCAGTATAATGATGCGATGGATGCGATCTCCTGCCTGACTGAGGAGGATTATTTTCACGGCAGTGCAGAAATCTTCCGGAAAGTCAGATCGATGAGTGAATTGCCGATGATACGGAAAGACTTTATCATTGAACCGTATCAGATATATGAGGCAAAGGTCATCGGTGCGGACGCAGTGCTGCTGATCGCTGCAATTCTGGATGATGATATGATGAAAGAACTGTATAAACTTGCTGAAAGCCTCGCCCTTGATGTTCTGCTGGAAGTTCATGATGAACATGAAATGCAGAGGGCTTTAAATCTCGGAACAAGAGTGATAGGCGTTAATAACAGAAACCTGAAGGACTTTACCATCCGGCTGGAGACGACAAAACGTCTGTCAGATATGGTACCTCAGGACCGGATTTTTGTTTCAGAGAGCGGCGTGTCGAAAGAGGCGGATATTCTGTATCTGAAGGACTGTCAGGTGGACGCACTGCTGATCGGGCGGGCTTTTATGGAGTCCGGGCATCCGAAAGAGCTGGGAAGAAGATGGAAGGAGTTGTTTGCTGATACATGAATATACCGGAAATTAAAATATGCGGACTGACTACGATGAGAGATGTGAGGCTGGTATTGAAATACAAGGTGGATTATGCCGGTGTCGTGATGTTTTGTGATAAGAGCAGGAGAAATAATACACTGGAAAACGCCTGGAAACTGGCGGCTGCCCTCGGCAGTCAGATTCAGAAGGTTGCGGTCTGTGACTCTCCGACCAGAGAGCAGGTGCAGATGATCGAGCACATGGGGTATGATATCCTCCAGGTGCACGGGGAGCTGAACCGGGAAGTGCTGAGCACAACAAGGCTGCCTGTATTTCGGGCTTATAATGTTCACAACCCGGATGAGGTGCAGCCGGAGCACAGCGATAAGATCATTGGCTATGTGCTGGATGGGGCGGTGGCCGGCAGCGGTGAGAAGTTTGAATGGAATGAGATGAAGAACTTTGACAGAGGCGGGAAAAAACTGATGCTTGCAGGAGGACTGACTGCTGATAATGTCAGGGAGGGGATCATAGCGATGGATCCGGACATTGTGGATGTCAGTTCTTACGTAGAACGAAAAAACGGAGAAGGAAAAGACGAAGATAAAATCAGGAATTTTGTGGAAAGGGTGCGGAAGAATGGATAAGTATTACGGACAGTACGGAGGACAGTTTGTATCTGAGACGCTGATGAATACACTTGCAGAGCTTGAACACGCGTTTGAGGAGGCGATCAGTGATCCGAAATTTTTGAAAGAGTATGAGTATTATCTGAAAGAGTATGTGGGAAGAGAAACGCCGCTGTATTTTGCACAGCGCCTGACGGAAAAATACGGGCCTAAAATATATCTGAAACGGGAGGACCTGAATCATACGGGAGCACATAAGATCAACAATGTGATCGGGCAGATACTGCTCGCCAGACGTATGGGAAAGAAAAAGGTGATTGCTGAGACGGGAGCGGGTCAGCACGGCGTGGCAACTGCCACCGGTGCGGCGCTGTTCGGCATGGAGTGTACGGTTTATATGGGAGCGGAGGATATCGAGCGCCAGAAACTGAATGTCCTTCGCATGGAAATGCTCGGAGCCAAAGTAGTCAGTGTGACCTCCGGGAGCAATACGCTCAAGGATGCTACGAATGAGGCAATCCGCAGCTGGGCAAAGAGGGCTGAGGATACTTTTTACGTGATCGGATCAGCGGTTGGACCGCATCCGTATCCCCGGATGGTGAAAACATTTCAGAGTGTTATCAGCCGGGAAGCAAAGCGGCAGTTTCTGGAAAGAGAAGGGAAGCTTCCGAATATGGTTATGGCATGTGTCGGAGGCGGCTCCAATTCCATCGGAATGTTTGCAGAATTTCTCAAAGATCAGGATGTGAAACTGATCGGGGTGGAAGCAGCGGGACTCGGCATTGAGACGGGCAGGCACGCGAGTGCGATGGCGCTTGGAAAGCCCGGGACACTGCATGGAATGCTGTCATATCTTCTTCAGGATGAGAATGGTAACGTGCAGCTGGCACATTCCATTTCTGCCGGTCTTGATTACCCGGGTGTCGGTCCTGAGCATGCATATCTGAAAGATACGAAAAGAGTGGAATATGTGTCCGTGACTGATCAGGAGGCGATGGATGCGCTGATGGAGCTGTGCAGGCTGGAAGGAATTATTCCGGCGATCGAGAGTGCACATGCGCTTGCCCATGTATTCAAAGTTTCAAAAAACATGTCGAAGGATGAGAGCATCATCGTGTGTCTGTCCGGGCGCGGAGACAAGGATGTGCATACAATTTCGGATTATCTGGAAGGCAAAGAGTATTTATACTAAGGAGGTCAGCGATGAACAGAATAGAAAATCATTTACAGAAACTGAACGAAAAAGGTGAGAAAGCGTTTATCACATATATGACGGCAGGCCTCCCGGATATGCAGGGGATGAAGGACATTATGCGGGCGCAGGAAGAAGCAGGCATTGATATTATCGAACTGGGTATTCCATTTTCCGATCCTGTCGCGGACGGTCCTGTGATTCAGGAGGCCTCGTACAGATCTATTCTAAATGGAACGAATCTGACATCCGTATTTCAGGCCGTCGGTGAGGCGCGTGGGGAAGGTCTGCGTGTGCCGATCGTATTTATGATGTATTATAATACCATCCTGTATTATGGGCTGGAAAATTTTGCCGCGCGATGTGCCGAAATCGGAGTCGACGGTCTGATCATCCCGGATTTGCCGTATGAGGAACAGGGACCGCTGAAATGTGCACTGATGGAGGTGGAAGGAGCTCCTGTGATCATACAGCTCGTGTCACCGCTTTCCGGACAGAGGATCCCCATGATCCTGGAAGAGGCACGGGGATTTGTGTACTGTGTTTCCTCAATGGGAGTGACGGGTCAGGAAGCGGCATTTTATTCAAAAGTTGCAGAATACTTAAAAGAAGTAAAACGCGTATCCAGTATTCCGGTGATGATGGGATTTGGTATTCGGGAAGCGTCTGATGTGAAAATGGTTTCGGATACGATCGATGGAGCTATCGTCGGTTCACATTTTATCAGGCTGCTGGAAGACAGCCAATATGATATTGACGCTGTGAAACAGTATATCCGCACCTTTAAAAAAGAGTTGAACAGATTGTAAACCTACGCGTTTGGAGGGTTGACAAAAAGATTGTAAACTGATAGTATAAAATGGTTAACAAATGAAAAGGAGTTTACAATCAATGGAAAAAAAGATATTTACAACTGGAGATATGGTAATGGTCGGGATGTTTACGGCAATCCTTGCGGTGCTGTCTGTGCTGCAGATACCCGCGCCGTCGGGTGTACCGTTTACACTTCAGACATTTGTGGTTGCGCTATCCGGGTACGTTCTGGGAACAAAGCGTGGCTTTATGGTCATACTGCTCTACATAATCCTGGGCCTTACCGGAGTACCCGTGTTTTCCGGGATGAAGGGCGGATTTGGTGTACTGCTGGGACCTACCGGAGGGTTCATTATCGGTTTTCTCGGTCTGGCGGTTCTCTGCGGAGCTGCATCTCTGATCAGGCGGAAGGCTGCCGGCATGGGGATTGGAATAGCGGGACTTGCCGTTTGCCATTTTTTAGGTGTGTTATGGTTTTCTTTTCTTATGAAGCAGAGGATAACGGAATCTTTTTTACTGGTCAGTGCTCCGTATCTGATCAAAGACATGCTGTCAGTGGCGGGAGCGCATCTGGCGGCAGGACTGCTGAGAAAAAGGCTGTATAAAGCGGGCTTTTGGGATCGTATGCGGGGGAAAGGCATATTGAATAAGAATAAGGAGTGAGGTTTGTTTTTTTCAGGAAACATGACGAATAAATTGCCCAAGCAAATGGACATTGCGAATATTTGGTGGTATAATAAAGCACAAAGTGACTATGACAGGCAATTACAGTCTGTTCATACCAAATAAGGAGGAAATATAAGCAATGGCAAGAAAGATGAAAACCATGGATGGTAATCATGCAGCCGCTCATGCATCCTATGCGTACTCTGATGTGGCAGCGATTTACCCGATCACACCATCATCTGTTATGGCTGAAGCGACAGACGAATGGGCAACCCAGGGAAGAAAGAACATTTTCGGACAGGAAGTACAGGTTACAGAAATGCAGTCTGAAGCGGGTGCTGCAGGTGCAGTACACGGCTCTCTGTCAGCAGGTGCCCTCACGACTACATATACGGCATCTCAGGGATTACTTCTGATGATACCGAACCTTTATAAAATTGCCGGCGAGCAGCTTCCAGGCGTGTTCAACGTATCCGCGCGTGCACTTGCAAGCCATGCACTGTCTATTTTCGGAGATCATTCCGATGTATACGCATGTCGTCAGACAGGCTGTGCAATGCTTTGTGAATCCAGCGTACAGGAAGTCATGGACCTGACTCCGGTTGCACACTGTGCAGCATTGAAGGGGAAAGTTCCGTTTATCAACTTCTTCGACGGTTTCCGTACATCTCACGAGATTCAGAAAATTGAAACATGGGATTATGAAGACCTGAAGGATATGGTGGATATGGATGCAATCGATGCATTCCGCATGAATGCACTGAATCCTAATCACCCATGTCAGAGAGGTTCTGCACAGAATCCTGACATTTTCTTCCAGGCAAGAGAAGCATGTAACTCGTATTACGATGCGCTTCCGGCGATCGTACAGGAGTACATGGATAAAGTAAATGAAAAGATTGGTACAGATTATAAACTGTTCAATTACTACGGTGCAGCTGATGCTGAACACGTAATTATTGCTATGGGTTCTGCCTGCGATACAATCGAAGAGACGATTGACTATATGCTGGCAGCAGGCAAAAAAGTCGGTGTCGTAAAAGTACGTCTTTACAGACCATTCAGCGCACAGGCACTGATCGATGCCATTCCGGATTCTGTAAAACAGATTTCAGTTCTTGACAGAACAAAAGAGCCGGGTGCACTTGGCGAGCCACTGTATCTGGATGTTGTGGCAGCACTGAAAGGATCCAAATTTGATGCGGTTCCGGTACTGTCCGGTCGTTATGGGCTTGGTTCCAAAGATACAACTCCTGCACAGATCGTTGCAGTATTTGAGAATACTGAAAAGAAAATGTTTACAATCGGTATCGAAGATGATGTGACAAACCTGTCACTGAAACTGGGAGCTCCGCTTGTCACCACTCCGGAAGGGACGATCAACTGTAAGTTCTGGGGACTCGGTGCAGACGGTACCGTAGGTGCCAATAAAAACTCGATCAAGATCATTGGTGATAACACAGATATGTACGCACAGGCATACTTTGACTATGATTCAAAGAAATCCGGCGGTGTTACGATGTCTCACCTTCGTTTTGGTAAAAAGGCGATCAAATCTACATACCTGATCAGACAGGCAAACTTTGTTGCATGTCACAATCCGTCCTATATTGATAAATACAATATGGTTCAGGAACTGGTTGACGGAGGTACTTTCCTTCTGAACTGCCCATGGGATATGGAAGGAATTGAGAAACATCTGCCGGGACAGGTTAAGAGTTACATGGCAAACCATAATATCAAGTTCTATGTGATCGATGGTATCAAGATCGGTAAAGAGATCGGACTTGGCGGACGTATCAATACGGTACTTCAGTCAGCATTCTTCAAACTTGCGAATATCATTCCGGAAGAAGAGGCGATCAGCCTGATGAAAGCAGCTGCAAAAGCCACTTACGGAAGAAAAGGTGATGCGATTGTACAGATGAATTACGATGCGATCGACGCCGGTGCGAAACAGGTGGTAGAGATTCAGGTTCCGGAAAGCTGGAAGAATGCGGCAGACGAAGGACTTGCCATGACACATGCAGAAGGCGGAAGAAAAGATGTTGTTGATTTTGTTAACAATATCCAGGCGAAAGTAAACGCTCAGGAAGGTAATTCCCTGCCTGTATCTGCATTTAAAGACTATGTAGACGGTACAACCCCTTCAGGGTCATCCGCATATGAAAAACGTGGTATCGCAGTTGATATCCCAATGTGGAATCCGGAAAACTGTATTCAGTGTAACCGCTGTGCTTATGTATGTCCGCACGCAGTTATCCGTCCGGCAGCTATGACAGCGGATGAGGTTGCAAACGCTCCGGAAGGGCTCCAGACACTGCCGCTTACCGGTATGGACGGATACAGCTTTACGATGTCTGTCTCTGCCCTGGACTGTACGGGATGTGGATCCTGTGTAAATGTATGCCCGGGCAAAAAAGGTGCGAAAGCACTTGCCATGGAAAACATGGAGGCAAATGCCGGAGTACAGAAATACTTCGATTACACAGTAACACTTCCGGAAAAAGAAGATGTGATTGCCAAATTTAAAGAAGCTACTGTTAAGGGAAGTCAGTTTAAGACTCCTCTGCTTGAGTTCTCCGGAGCATGCGCAGGATGCGGTGAGACACCATATGCAAAACTGATCACGCAGCTGTTTGGTGACAGAATGTATATAGCAAACGCAACCGGATGTTCTTCGATCTGGGGTAACTCCTCACCGTCCACACCATATACGGTAAATGCGGCAGGAAAAGGTCCGGCATGGTCAAACTCTCTGTTTGAAGATAATGCTGAGTTTGGATACGGTATGCTGCTGGCTCAGAATGCGATCCGCGAAGGAATTAAGGCGAAGATCGAAGAGGTCGTTGAGAATGGACAGAACGAAGATGTGAAAGCAGCCGGCAAAGAATGGCTGGAGACATACAGCTGTGGGGCAACCAACGGAGCAGCCACAGATAAACTGATTGCTGCTCTGGAAGCATGCGGATGTGATACCTCAAAAGAACTGCTGAAGAAAAAAGACTTTATGGCTAAGAAGTCCCAGTGGATTTTCGGCGGTGACGGATGGGCTTATGATATCGGATTTGGCGGCGTTGATCACGTTCTGGCAAGCGGCAAAGATATCAACGTCATGGTATTTGACACTGAGGTATATTCAAATACCGGCGGACAGGCATCCAAATCCACTCCGACAGGTGCGATCGCACAGTTTGCTGCCGGTGGTAAAGATGTGAAGAAAAAAGATATGGCCAGCATCGCAATGAGCTATGGCTATGTATATGTTGCTCAGATCTCCATGGGAGCAGACTTTAATCAGACTGTTAAGGCGATCGCAGAAGCTGAAGCATATCCGGGACCATCCCTGATCATCGCTTATGCTCCATGTATCAACCATGGTATCAAGAAGGGTATGAGCAAAGCCCAGACAGAAGAAGAGCTGGCAGTTAAGTCCGGTTACTGGCATAACTTCCGTTTTAACCCGGCGCTTAAGGCAGAGGGGAAAGATGCATTTATCCTGGATTCCAAAGAGCCGACAGAAAGCTACCAGGACTTCCTGGACGGAGAGGTACGTTACAATTCACTGAAGCGTGCAAATCCTGAAAAAGCAGCAAAACTGTTTGCAAAATCTGAGGAAGAAGCGAAAGAGAGATATGATTATCTTAAGAAGCTGACGACTCTGTACGGAACTGAGAAGTAATAGTGTAAAACAATAAAAAGGCGGCCGCCTGTGATTTTTCAAAAGTCATAGCGGTCGCTTTTTGTGTTTATGAGCGAAAGGAAGCCTATGATACACATATTTAATTTTACCAACATCGATGATGAACTTGAACGGTTTGGGGGAGCAGAGGATATGAGTCGGTTCGCACTGGCACATGGCTGTTCTGGGATTGAACTTCAAATGTATCAGGATCCCCGGGAAACCTGGATGGACAAAAATCTGGTGAAGGGAATTCATTTATCTTTCTGGAATAACTGGATGGATCTGTGGCTTGGAAATGAAAGTGGATTGTTGGAAGAATTCGGAGACATGAAGACCGTGGAGGAGTATTACGGCGGAACATCACGGGAGGCCATGGTTCAAAAACTGGACAGGGAGCTGAATATCGCGCAGGAGCTGGGGGCGAAATATGTGGTGTTTCATGTGTCGGAAATTACGATTCCTCAGTCATATCACCGAAGGTTTGCCTATATTGATGAAGAAGTTATCGATGCTTCCTGCGAACTGATCAATATGTTGATGGAAGGAAGAAAAGCATCCTTTGAATTCCTGATGGAAAATCTCTGGTGGCCCGGGCTCAACTATCAGCGTCCGGAAATGGTAAAGAGACTGCTTGATGGCGTCAGATATGAAAGAAAAGGTCTGATGCTGGACACCGGGCATCTGATGAACTGTAATACAGCTCTTCGCACACAGGAGCAGGCCGTGCAGTATATTTATCAGATTCTGAAGATGCAGGAAGAGTTTCTGCCCTGCATCCGCGGAGTGCATCTTAACGCTTCACTCTCGGGTGAATACGTGGAAGGCGTGCTGGGAAAAGAACCTGTTCTGGCGGAAAAATACTGGGATCGCTGGTGTCAGGTGTTTTCTCATATTTTTCAGATGGATCAGCATCAGGCATTTTCTGATTCCGGAGTGCATGAGCTTATTCAGTACATTGCGCCGGAGTATCTGACGCATGAGCTGATCAGCAGAGATCCTGATGAACTGGGGCGTATGATTGACTGCCAGCAGAACGTGATATAGCGGCGGCAGCGTCTGGTATAAAAGAACAGCAGATTTCTCTTTAAATAATAATAGAGAAGTCTGCTGCTTTTTTGTGTCTAAAATTCTTTCATATGTTCGTCTTCAAACATATCGATGTTTGCATCGGTTCCGATGTAAATCGGTGTTCTGATGTTGACAGGCGGTGGCGCAATGTTGGAAATCAGATATTCATAAAGTGATTTGATGACGATTTTCCCCAATTTATAGGGCGTCAGTCCGATGGTATAATCGATCACACCTTCTCTTACATAATGCATGACTTTTGGTGCGAAAATCAGGGAGACCAGTTTTACTTTTCCCTGCTTTCCGGCGTCAATGACCGCCTGTGCCATATCTTCGGAAAAGCTGACACAATTCCACATTCCTTTCAGATCAGGATGGGCTTTCAAAATCGATGCGGTCTTCTGATAGGTGATTACTTGCTGGCTTAATGTCTCTTCAACGGCTACGATACGGACTGAAGGAGCGCGCTCTTTCAGATATTCGGTAAATCCTTCAATTCTTTTAATACAGGAGTTTACGTTCATGGAACCGGTCAGAAGCGCGATTTCCCCCTCGTAGCCGATCGATTTGCACAGCAGAGAAGCTGAAATCTGTCCGGTGCGGTACAGATCTTCGCCGATAAAACTGACACGCCGGCTATTGGGCAGATCCGCATCGTAAGTAAAAATTGGAATATTTCTGTCAGCAAAATCTGAGATAAGATCTGTAATGTGCTTGTTTCGTATGCCTCGCAGGGCGATGCCATCTATAGGCTGCTCTTTTAAATGTTTTAAGATAGCAATCAGCTGCTGTGGTTCATAGTTGGCGCATTGATAATAATCCACCTGAAGTCCGTAAGGCTTATACTCCAGGTAACAGGTGTCCATTCCTGCTTTGAGTGAATTCATAAAGACATCTACGAGTTCTGGTATGATGACAGCTATGCGTACCTGCTTCTTTTCCTCCTGCATATATTTTCTGAGATGTACAGGCTGGTAATTTGTCTCAATAATAATCGTTTTTATTTTTTCGCGGACCGCATCGCTCACGCCGGGGCGGTTATGTATGACTTTATCTACCGTTGCGCGAGATACACCGGCGAGTTCTGCTATAGCCTGGGTGGTGATTTTCATATAGTATCCTCCTTGATCTGCCTGGATTAGCGATTGATCACTTATAATGATTGTATATACAAAGAAATTAAATGTCAATTAAAAATGTAACCTTGGTTTCGTTTCTATTCAAATGAACGTAAAAATACACAGAATAAAATTATGCGTTCACGAGAACACAATGAAAAATATGGCAGAATAAATAAATAATAACCAGAGATACGACTGTTTATTGACATAATAAACCAATAATTATAAAATGAGTCTAAATCAAAAGAAGAAATTACTACTCATAATGTAAATTGAAATGTAAAGCAAAATAAAATGAAAGTATTCAGTATACAGTGTGACCACTGTGGCTGGTGCAAGATAAAAAGCAAGCAAGAAGAAAGGAAGGAAAGTATGAAGAAAAAAGTGTTGGGACTGTTGGTTGGAATCGTTATGGTAGTTTCGATGATTGGCTGCGGAGGCGGCGATACGGCAGAAAGCAAAGAGACCTCCGGCACAGAGGCGGTCGAAAGTAAGGACGATGCGGAAACAGATTCTGCGGAAAGCGCAGGAGATGGGGAGCTGAAGAAAGCGGAAGACATTGTAGTCTGTTTCTCAAATAAAGGACAGAATGCATGGCTGGAACAGCAGAGTATCGGTGTGAAAGAGGCATGTAAAGATCTGGGACTGCCGGATCCAACCGTAGTATACGCTGATTCACAGGAAAATGCGGAGTCTCAGGTACAGGCGATTGAAGATTTTATGTCTCTTGATGCGGATGTTATCATTATCGATCCGATTTCATCGGATGTTGTTAAACAGGCTCTGCAGAATGCAAAAGATGAAGGCGTTGTGGTGATCGATGTGGATTCCGTAGGCGGGCTGAACGATGTTACAAACTGTTCCATTGGTCTGGATGAATACACGGCATCCTATGAAGGCGCCGAGAAATTCTGTCAGGATTACCTTGAGAAAGGGGACGGCGTTATCATTATCGCTGGAAATCAGGGTGATACAAATGGGGAAAATCGTCTGAAAGGTATGACAGAGGCGTGTGAAGCGAATGGCATGGAAGTGCTGGGCACACAGTACACAGACTGGACAGCAGCCAAAACAACTGCGGCTATGGAGGACTTTATTACTTCCAAGGGAGATGATATTAAGGGTGTTCTGGTTCCGTCCGATGATATGGGACTTGGAGCAATCACGGCACTGGAGCAGGCAGGAATGATCGACAACGTGAAGATAATGGGATACGGCGGGTTCCAGGTTGCCCTGGACGCAATAGCAGAAGGCAAGATGTCTATGACTGTAGGTATGCATCCGTATGACTGTGGATATCAGGCGGTAGAGAATGCAGTGAATATCCTGACGAAAGGGGAAGAGCCGAAAGAACACTTTATCGACGTTGGCACAGACCTTATCACGACAGAAAACTATAAGGATTTTAAAGGTTTCTGATGAAAATTATATATAATTCATAATAGAGGACTGTTGATGGAAGCTGGATAAAAGGGAAAGAGGAGGCGCAGAAGAATGGAAAATAGTTCTGAACCGCTTCCTCTTCCCGTTGAAATCAAAACAGTCCGTGAAAGAGGGTGGAATCTGCAGTGAGTGATGTTGTTGTTGAATTAAGAGATATCAAGAAATTTTTCCCCGGCGTGACAGCGCTTAAGAATATGAGCATTCAGCTGAAAAAAGGGGAAGTACATGGACTGATTGGAGAAAACGGGGCAGGAAAATCGACTCTGATAAAAGTACTGACCGGTGTCTATAAGCCTGACGGCGGAGAAATCATCGTCGGGGGCGAGGCTGTGAAATTTGGGAATCCGAATGAAGCCAAAGCAAAAGGGATTTCCTGTGTGTACCAGGAATTAAATATTGTCTCAGAACTGTCCGTGACAGACAACATGTTCATGGGGAATTATGTGACAAAGGGAAAACGCTTTCTGGACTATGCCTTTATGGACAAAAGAGTGCGCGAGATCATGCAGGATATGAATCAGGATGTGGATCCGGAGACAATCTGTGCAGAGCTGGGCATGGGACAGCGGCAGATGATCGAGATCGGAAAGGCCATTCTGCTGGACGCACAGGTGCTGATCCTGGACGAACCGACCTCCAGCCTGGGTGAGAAAGAGGTGCAGGAACTTTTCAAAACGATCCGGGTACTGAAGAAAAAAGGAATCGCGATACTTTTCGTATCACATAAACTGGAGGAGCTGTTTGAACTCTGTGATGTGGTGACGGTGATGCGGGATGCAGAGCATATCATTACGGCACCGATATCGGATATGACAAAAGATACCCTGATCATGCACATGGTCGGAAGGACAATGAGCAATATGTATCCGGAGAAGACTTCGAATCCGGGGGAGGTGGCTCTTGAGGTCAGGAATCTGACACGTTACGGTTCCTTTGAAAATATAAGTTTTACAGCTAAAAAAGGAGAGATTCTGGGATTTTCCGGTTTAGTCGGAGCGGGGAGAACGGAAGTGTTTCGCTGTGTGTTCGGGGTTGACCCGCCGGACAGCGGAGAGATCTATGTGAACGGCAAAAAAGTACATATCCGCGGTACACGCGATGCCATCAGACTGGGGATGGCGTATGTATCGGAAGACCGGAAAGGCCAGGGGCTGGTGCTGGAAGAATCGGTGGCCCGCAACCTCTCACTGGTTAATCTGAAAAAGTTTGCGAAGAGCCTGCTGATCAATGACAGAGGTGTGAAGGAGCAGGCGGAGACGACAGTGGATGCGCTGAAGATCAAAACACCTTCCATCGAAGCACAGGTCATCAACCTCTCGGGAGGCAATCAGCAGAAGGTAGTCATCGGAAAATGGCTGAACACAGACTCCAATATCTTTATCTTTGATGAACCGACCCGCGGAATTGACGTAGGGGCAAAACTGGAGGTGTACCATGTGATGAACCGGCTGGCCGCGGAAGGCAACTGTGTGATCATGATTTCCTCGGAGCTGCCGGAGATACTGGGCATGTGCGACCGTGTGATCGTAATGAGAACGGGAAGCGTAATGGGTGAGATTGACCGGAAAGAAACGTACTTTAATCAGGAAGATATTATGAAAGCCGCATGGGGAGGGAAGATTGATCATGAGTAAGAGTATTGTGAAAAATAGAAAACAAAAGAAACATTCCACGCTTTGGGGGCCGATTCTGGCAGTCATCTTGCTGTCCATCGTACTGTCTGTTGTAACCAGTAAGTTTCTGACGATGAACAACATTCTCAATATCATGAGGCAGACATCGGTAAATTCACTGGTCGCGTTCGGTATGCTGTTTGTCCTGCTGACAGGCGGAATTGACCTGTCGCAGGGTTCGATCGTCGGTTTTTCAATGGGAATCATCACGTTCTTATATTTGAATGGTATTGAAAATTCATTTTTAATGATCGTCCTGCCGATCGTGGTGGGAACACTCTGCGGCCTGATCAACGGTCTTGTATTCACGAAATTACATCTGCCGCATCCCTTTGTATCAACACTCGGTATGATGCAGGTGCTGCGAGGAGTGACGCTTATCATCACACAGTCCAAGCCGGTGTCAGGATTTGCAAAACCAGTGCTCTGGGTTGGATCTGCATCGATTTTTCGTATTCCGGTATGCTTTCTGCTGGTCATTGTCGTCGTAGTAATTGTCAGCATCTTTTTAAATAAGACACCCATGGGGCGGCAGATCTATTCGGTAGGCGGAAACCTGGAAGCGGCACGTCTCGCGGGGATTAAAGTTGACTTTACGCTGACGACCACTTATGCGCTTTCCGGACTGATGTGCGGACTGGCAGCGATTGTGCTGGTAGGGCGTGTTGGATCCACTTATCCGCTTGCAGGTGAGGGCTATGAGATGGATGCGGTTGCAGCCTGTGTGATCGGAGGTGCTTCGTTCAGCGGCGGAAAGGGAACTGTCGGCGGAACACTGGTAGGTGCATTGATTATCGCGGTTGTCAACAATGGGCTGAACCTGCTGGGAGCTTCTCAGGATGTTCAGAAAGTAGTGCTCGGCATCGTTATTATACTGGCAGTGCTTGTGGATGTGACCAGAACACAGCAGAGTGAGAAAAAACGCCGTCTGGCCCAGGCCAGCAGTGAAAATGCGTGATCCCAGTCCGGGCAAATAAGGCTGTGCGCAGAGGAAACGTGCAGTGTCAAGGAGAGAAATAGGATGAAAGCTGTTATATTTAAAGAAACAGGAAAATATGCGGTCGTGGAAAAGCCCGTTCCCGAAATAAAAAAGGCGAATGAACTGCTGGTGAAAGTTGAGGCCTGCAGTATCTGCGGATCGGATATGCATATTCTGAGTGATCCGCCGGGATACCCGGCAAAGCCCGGCACAACGATAGGACATGAAATGGTGGGAACGATTGTCGGGATGGGCAGTGAGGTGACGGCATTCGCTGTTGGAGACAGGATTGTGTGCGACAATAATATACCCTGCGGGCAGTGTTATTACTGCCGCAGCGGTCATGCCAACATGTGTGAACATGTGAGGTGTCTCGGGGTAAACGGCGACGGATTCTTTGCCCAGTATGCACTAATCCCGGATACTTCCGCTTATGCAATCAGCCCGGATCTGCCTCTTGATATCGCGATCTTTGCAGAACCGTTGAATTGTGTGATGGGAGCCATGGATAAACTCAGAATGATACCGGGTGAGACTGTGGTGGTGGTCGGGGCAGGCCCCATCGGCCTGTATTTCATTCAGCTGCTGAAGAAAAATGGAGCCGGAACTGTTATTGCAGCTGAGCCAAGCGAATTCCGCAGGAGGATGGCAAAAGAAGTAGGGGCGGATATTGTTGTTTCACCGGCTGAAGCAGAGAAACTTCCACAGATCGCTGCAGTGGGAGCGGACATCGTTGTGGATGCGGTGGGCATCTGTATCAAAGATGCTCTTGACTGGGTCAGGAGTTCGGGGAGAGTTCTGCTGTTTGGGCAGAATTTTGCCAGAACTCAGGAGATCTGCCAGAGCGTTATCACCAGAAAAGAGCTTACCGTGACCGGTAGTTATATCGGCAGTTATTCGTGGCATGATACGATCAGGCTGTTGGAACATGACCCTATGCAGCTGGAAAAAATGATCACGCATCGGCTGACGCTGGAAGATTTTGCGGTTGGTTATGACGCGATGAAAGATGGCAGTGCGCTGGAAGTTATCCTGTATCCGAATGGTGGAAGGTGTTAAGTGTTCTTGTGTTTCGCATTATTAATAGGAAATAACTAAAATGATTTCATTTTCCGGCTGCAGATTATGCAGAAAGGAAATGTTGATATTAACTGAAAAAAATCAAAAAAAGTACACCCAGACTCTTGACAAAGATAGAGGCTGGGTGTATATTAGCGTTAGATGTTAGCACTCCACCTAAATGAGTGCTAACAAAAAATCGGAAAGGGGCTATGTATGGAAGAACGCTTAGATGAACGAAAACATAAGATTTTGAAAGCTATAATCCAGACATACCTGGAAACAGGCGAACCAGTGGGCTCCCGGACGATTTCAAAATATACCGATTTAAATCTGAGCTCGGCGACGATCCGAAATGAAATGTCTGACCTGGAAGATCTGGGATATATTGTTCAGCCGCATACATCAGCAGGCAGGATCCCTTCTGATAAGGGATATCGTCTTTATGTTGATGAAATGATGAAAGAAAAAGATCAGGAAGTATCAGAAATTAAAGAACTTATGATCGAGAAAACAGACCGCATGGAAAAAGTACTGAAGCAGGTGGTGAAGATGCTCGCTTCAAATACAAACTATGCGACCCTGATAACCGGTCCGTCCTATCACAGGACGAAGGTGAAATTCATTCAGCTTTCTAAGCTGCGGGAAGATCAGATTCTGGCCGTGATTGTTGTGGAAGGCAATATGGTGAAAAATCAGATCATCAATCTGGAAGAGCCTATGGATGATGAGACGATACTTAAACTGAATCTGCTGCTGAATACACAGCTTAATGGTCTGACGATCGAGGAGATCAGTCTTGGCATGATCAAGGCGCTCAAAGAGCAGGCAGGTATACACAGTGCAGTTGTGAGTGGTGTGCTGGATGGACTTGAGGAAACGATCTCCAGTACCGATGAAGAGTTCCCGGTTTTTACCAGCGGAGCTACCAATATCTTCAGATATCCGGAGCTTTCTGACAGCAGCAAAGCCAGTGAACTGATCTCTGCTTTTGAGGAGAAGGAGCAGCTGGTTGAAATGCTGAAAGAGACAGTAGGAGATGAGGATGCGGAGAATACTGGAATTCAGGTATATATAGGAAGCGAATCACCCGTTCAGACGATGAAGGACTGCAGTGTCGTGACAGCTACGTATGAATTGGGAGAAGGCATGAAGGGCACGATAGGTATTATCGGTCCGAAGCGGATGGATTATGAAAACGTAGTAGACAATCTGAAAACGCTGAAAGCGCAGCTGGATTCGATATTTAAGAAAGAGTAGCAGCCGGTAAGGTGGCTGTCAGAAGGGTGGAATGAGAATGGCAGAAGAGATAAAAAAAGAAGCGGTGGATACAGCAGAAACGGCTGAGACACAGGAAGAAGAGGCGGTATCGGCGGAGCCACAGGAAACGGAGAGCGCTCCTGAAAACGAGAACAGTGCAGAAACTGATTCGCAAGCCACTGCAGAACAAGAACCGCAGGAGGCTGAGACGAAGAAACGCTTCGGAAAAAAGAAAGATAAGAAAGACAAAAAGGATGAAAAGATCGAGGAGCTGACAGATCAGCTGAAGCGCCAGATGGCGGAATTCGATAATTACCGGAAACGCACAGAAAAAGAAAAGGCGAGCATGTATGTGATCGGGGCAAAAGAGATCGTAGAAAAGATCCTTCCGATCGTGGATAATTTTGAACGCGGCCTTTCAAGTGTGCCGGATGACCAGAAGGAAGATCCCTTCGTGGACGGCATGGATAAGATATACAGGCAGCTGATGACTGCACTGGAAGAGATGGGTGTTAAAGTGATTGAGGCGGTCGGGCAGGAATTTAACCCGGACCTGCACAATGCAGTAATGCATGTGGAAGACGAAGAAGCCGGTGAGAATATTATCGTGGAGGAATTCCAGAAGGGATATCTGTATAAAGATTTCGTTGTCAGACACAGCATGGTAAAAGTAGCGAACTGACCGAAAGCAACTTAGTGAACGCGAGCCTCAGGCGAAGCGTGAGCTTAGTGCGAGGTCCATCCCGAACCTTAATGAGCGCAGCAGGCGCGAATTTAGTTGAGGGATGAATCCGATTTAAAGCAACTTAGTGAACGCGAGCCGCAGGCGAAGAGTGAGCTTAGTGCGAGGTCCATCCCGAACCTTAATGAGCGCAGCAGGCGCGAATTTAGTTGAGTGATGAATCCGATTTAAAGCAACTTAGTGAACGCGAGCCGCAGGCGAAGCGTGAGCTGACTGAGCAAAGCGAAGGATGCTTCTTGACTGAAAGTCAAGAAGATAGGGCTGGGGAAAACTGACAACCTTAAAGTTTAGTTGAGTGATGATTAGAAAGCAGTACAAAAACTATAAATAGAAATCATAATCAGGAGGTAATTTATTATGAGTAAAATTATTGGTATCGACCTTGGAACAACAAACAGCTGTGTAGCTGTAATGGAAGGCGGTCAGCCGACCGTCATCGCGAATACAGAAGGCGCAAGAACAACACCATCTGTTGTGGCATTTACAAAGACCGGTGAGAGACTGGTTGGTGAGCCGGCGAAACGTCAGGCTGTAACGAATGCAGACAAAACGATTTCATCCATTAAAAGACATATGGGTACGGACTACCGGGTTACGATCGATGGCAAAAAATATTCTCCTCAGGAAATCTCTGCAATGATCCTGCAGAAACTGAAAGCGGACGCAGAAGCATACCTTGGAGAAAAAGTGGCAGAAGCAGTTATCACAGTGCCGGCTTACTTTAACGATGCTCAGCGTCAGGCAACAAAAGATGCCGGAAAGATTGCCGGACTCGAAGTAAAACGTATTATCAACGAGCCGACAGCTGCAGCACTGGCATACGGTCTGGACAATGAAAAAGAGCAGAAGATCATGGTTTACGACCTTGGCGGCGGTACATTCGATGTTTCCATCATTGAGATCGGTGACGGTGTAATCGAGGTTCTCTCTACAGCCGGAAACAACAAGCTGGGCGGAGATGACTTTGATGCAAAGATCACAGATTATATGCTCGCAGAATTTAAAAAACAGGAAGGCGTAGATCTGTCAAACGACAAGATGGCGCTGCAGAGACTGAAAGAAGCGGCAGAGAAAGCAAAAAAAGAACTGTCTTCCGCAACAACAACGAATATCAACCTGCCGTTCATCACAGCAACAGCAGATGGTCCGAAACACTTTGATATGAACCTGACTAAGGCAAAATTCGATGAACTGACACATGATCTGGTAGAGAAAACAGCAGAGCCGGTAAAACGTGCGCTCTCAGATGCAGGTATCTCGGCATCTGAACTGGGCAAGGTTCTTCTGGTAGGCGGTTCCACACGTATCCCGGCTGTTCAGGATAAAGTAAAACAGCTGACAGGACATGAGCCGAGCAAGACTCTGAATCCGGATGAATGTGTTGCACTGGGAGCTTCCGTTCAGGGTGGAAAACTTGCAGGTGATGCAGGAGCAGGCGACATTCTCCTTCTGGATGTAACACCACTTTCCCTGTCAATTGAGACCATGGGTGGTGTGGCAACGAGACTGATAGAAAGAAATACAACGATCCCAACCAAAAAGAGTCAGATCTTCTCTACGGCAGCAGATAACCAGACAGCCGTTGACATCAATGTCGTTCAGGGTGAAAGACAGTTTGCGAAAGACAATAAGTCCCTTGGACAGTTCCGTCTGGATGGCATCCCGCCTGCAAGAAGAGGCGTGCCGCAGATTGAAGTTACATTTGACATCGATGCAAACGGTATCGTAAATGTGTCAGCGAAAGATCTTGGAACAGGTAAAGAGCAGCATATTACGATCACTGCTGGCTCCAACATGTCTGATGACGATATTGATAAGGCAGTGAGGGAGGCAGCTGAATTCGAGGCTCAGGATAAGAAACGTAAAGAAGCAATCGATGCTCGCAATGATGCAGATGCGTTTGTATTCCAGACTGAAAAGGCACTGGAAGAAGCGGGCGATAAGATTGATGCAAATGATAAAACAGCAGTGGAAGCTGATCTGACAGCACTGAAGGAAATTCTTGCAAAATCCACACCGGAAGAGGCTACGGAAGCACAGGTTGCAGAAATTAAGGCAGCACAGGAAAAACTGATGCAGAGTGCACAGAAGCTGTTTGCAAAAATGTATGAGCAGACACAGGGGGCTGCAGGTGCAGACCCGAACATGGGAGGCGCCGGAGCCGGTGCAGGTTCCGAAGCCGGATACGATTCGGATGATGTTGTTGATGCTGATTACAAAGAAGTGTAAAATAAAAGCGTAAGTGACGAAAGCGACTCACGGATACAGCAGGTATTCGTGAGTTGCAGTTACGCGTACTTAAAAATCGTAAAATGAAAGGTGAACATCATGGCAGAAAAGAGAGATTACTATGAGGTTCTGGGCGTAGACCGTGGTGCGGATGACGCCACTTTAAAAAAAGCATATCGAAAACTCGCAAAACAGTATCATCCGGATATGAACCCGGGAGATGAGGCGGCAGAGAAGAAATTCAAGGAAGCGACAGAAGCGTATGGAGTATTGAGTGATCCCGAGAAGAGAAAGCAGTATGATCAATTCGGTCATGCGGCATTTGAGGGCGGTGCAGGAGGCGGTGGATTCGGTGGATTCGGCGGCTTTGATTTCAGTGGTCAGGATATGGGAGATATTTTCGGTGACCTGTTCGGTGATCTGTTTGGAGGCGGTTCCAGGAGGAGAGCGAACAACGGTCCTATGAAGGGGGCAAATCTGCGCGCCGTTATCCATATCACATTCCAGGAGGCAGTGTTTGGATGTGAAAAAGAGCTGGAAATCAACCTGAAAGATGAATGTGAAACATGTCACGGTACGGGTGCGAAACCAGGTACAGAACCGCAGACATGCCCGAAATGTAACGGTGAAGGCCAGGTTGTATATACGCAGCAGTCCATGTTTGGAATGGTGAGAAATGTACAGACATGTCCGGAGTGTAACGGAACAGGTAAGGTGATCAAGGAGAAATGTACATCCTGCCGCGGAACGGGATATAACACAAACCGAAAGAAGATTAAAGTTACGGTGCCGGCAGGTATCGATGACGGTCAGAGCATTCGTATCCGTGAAAAAGGAGAACCGGGTAGAAATGGCGGTCCGCGGGGTGATCTGCTGGTAGAGGTTCAGGTTGCTCGTCATCCGATCTTCCAGCGGCAGGATATGAATATATTCTCGACTGCGCCGATCACATATGCACAGGCAGCGCTGGGCGGGGATGTGAAGATCAGTACAGTGGACGGCGACGTGATGTATACGGTGAAGCCCGGAACACAGACAGATACGAAAATCCGGCTGAAAGGAAAAGGTATTCCGTCACTGCGCAATAAGAGTGTTCGCGGGGATCATTATGTGACCCTGGTCGTGCAGGTACCGACCAAGCTGAACGAAGAAGCCAGGGAGGCATTGCGCCAGTTTGATGCAGCCTGTGGAAATTCTCCGGCTCCGGTGCATTCCAAGAATACAGAGAAGAAGAAAAGCTTCATGGATAAGCTGAAAGAGACATTTGAGGACTGATTAACAACTGAAAAACTGCAATTCCGTTTTGGACAAATCTGTGTTTCATACGGTATTGCGGTTTTTTTTCTTTTCGTGTATGATATGTTAAGTGACAGGAGCAAAACTTATTATGAGTACATGGATTGTATTCCAGCAAATGCTGGTTGTGTTTATTTTGATTACGGTCGGTTTTTTTATGTTCCGCTCCGGCCGTTTTTCGCGTATGGCTTCGAAAGACCTCTCGGGACTGATCACCAATGTATGTAATCCTGCGATTATGATAGGAAGTGCATTCGGTGACAATGCGGAGGCTACAGCGAAAGATGTGATGACAGCTGCCCTGGTTGCGGCGGTCATGTATGTGGTGCTTCTGGTGATGGGATGGATTCTGCCGCGTATTTTGTGTATTGCGGGATCAGAACAGAAGTTTTACAGTATGATGACGGTTTACGGCAATATCGGTTTTATTGGAATTCCACTTGTCTCGGCTGTTCTGGGGAGTTCCGCGCTCATTTACCTGTCGGTATTTATCCTGATGTTTAATATTCTGATCTATACACATGGGATTCAGGTGATAACGTCGGAGGCTCAGGGGAGCGGCTTTCAGTGGAAGCGCATGATAAATGTGGGAACGATATCCGGAGTTCTGACGATACTCATTTTCGTGATAGAACCGCCGGTGCATCAGGTACTCTCTGACAGTATCTCCTATATTGGGGGATGTACCACATTTTTGTCAATGCTGGTTTTGGGAGGTTCGATTGCGAATATGTCAGTGTGGGAAGTGTTTGGGGATAAGAAGCTGTACCTCTTTACCGTTATACGATTTTTTCTGGTACCGATCGCGGTTGCTGTGATACTGAAACCACTGATTGCAAATGATATGATACGGGGGATTACCGTGTTCTGTCTGGCGCTTCCGGTTGCAAATATGCCGCTGATGCTGGCACAGGAATATAATACGGATACAAAGTTATTGGCGAGAGGCATCATTTTGACCACACTGCTTTCAATTTTCAGTGTTACACTGTCCGCCGGCTTTATCTGAGCGGTTATCAGACGATGGAAAAAGGAGAAGAGAATATGAAATGGAATAAATTTACATTGAAGACAAGAACGGAAGCGGAAGACATTGTAATTTCCACACTGGCTGAGGCGGGGATACAGGGGGTGGAGATTGAGGACCGGCAGCCGCTCACGGAGGCGGACAAGCAGCAGATGTTTGTGGATATCCTGCCGGATTTTCCTGCGGATGACGGGATCGCCTATCTGAATTTTTATCTGGATGAGAAGGAAGACAAGGAGAGCATTCTGGCAAATGTCAGAGAGGCACTCGAGGAGCTGCGGATGTTTATCGACATCGGAGAGGCAACCATCCAGGAATCTCAGACAGAGGACAAGGACTGGATCAATAACTGGAAGGAATATTTCCGCCAGTTCTATGTGGATGATATCCTGATCATTCCGTCCTGGGAAGAGGTCAAAGAGGAGGATAAGGGAAAACTGATTATTCACATTGACCCGGGAACAGCGTTCGGCACCGGTATGCATGAGACGACGCAGCTTTGCATCCGCCAGCTGAAAAAGTATGTGACTCCGGCGACAGAATTGCTGGATGTGGGGACAGGAAGCGGAATTCTGTCCATCGTTGCGCTGAAGCTGGGCGCACACCATGCGGTAGGGACTGACCTGGATGTCTGTGCGGTTCCGGCGGTTGAGGAGAACAAGGCGGCTAATGGCATTGACAGAGACGCATTCACCATGATGATCGGAAATCTTATCGACAATAAAGAGACGCAGGATGCGGTCGGATATGAGAAATATGACATTGTAGTAGCCAATATCCTGGCGGATGTTCTGGTTATGCTGACGCCCGTTATCGTGAAACAGATGAAACCGGGAGGCATTTATATTACATCAGGGATTCTGGCTGAAAAGGAAGGGGTTGTCAGAGACGCAATATCCCATGCGGGGCTTACTGTAGAGGAAGTGACGTATCAGGGAGAATGGGTGTCAGTGACAGCGCGGAAACGGTAGGAGCGGATATGTATCGTTTTTTTGTGGATGAAAATCAGATCAGGGAAAACAGGGTTCATATCACAGGAGGAGACGTGAACCATATCAGAAATGTACTGCGGCTGAAACCGGGAGATGAGGTATGCGTCTCGGATGGAGGAAAGATGGAATATCACTGTGGTATTCTGGGATTTTCTGAAGGTGAAGTGCTGCTTGAAGTACAGTATATGCAGGAAGAAAAGCTGGAACTTGGATCGCGTATTTACCTCTTCCAGGGACTCCCCAAAAGTGATAAGATGGATACCATTGTCCAGAAGGCTGTTGAACTGGGCGTATATCAGATTATCCCCGTGGCGATGAAGCGCTGCGTGGTCAGGCTGGATCAGAAGAAAGAGGAGAGCAGAAGAAAGCGCTGGAACAGCATTTCAGAGAGTGCCGCAAAGCAGGCGGGGCGTATGATCGTCCCGGAAGTAAGACCGGTACTGACCTTTGAGAAGGCTCTGGAATATGCGGCAGACTGTGACGTCAGACTAATGCCTTACGAAATGGCCAGCGGCATGAAAGAAACAAAAGAGCTGCTGACAGGTATCAGCAAAGGACAGTCTATCGCGGTCTTTATCGGACCTGAGGGTGGATTTGCCGGGGAGGAAGCAGAGCTTGCGCGTGGGAGCGGGATGGAACTCATCACGCTGGGAAAGAGAATTTTAAGAACGGAGACAGCAGGAATGACGACGCTGTCAATCCTGATGTTTTTATTGGAGGATTAAGGATAGAATATGGAAGCTTATTTGGATAATTCGGCGACCACGCGGTGCTACTGGGAAGTGTGTGAGATGGTCAGCCGCACGATGTACGAGGATTTTGGAAATCCATCTTCCATGCATTTAAAAGGCGTGGAGGCGGAGCGCTACGTAAAAGAGGCAGCGTCCCGGATTGCAGTGACTTTAAAGGCGTCTGAAAAGGAGATCTACTTTACATCGGGCGGGACGGAATCGGACAACTGGGCTCTGATCGGAACGGCAGAAGCCCATAAAAGACGCGGCAGGCATATCATCACAACGGATATCGAGCATCCGGCGGTCTCGGCTCCGGCATCATTTCTCAAGGAGCAGGGGTTTGAGGTGACAAGGCTGCCGGCAGACAGTCAGGGCTGTATTTCTCTGGATGATCTCAGGGAGACGGTTCGGGAGGATACGATCCTTGTGTCGACGATGTATGTCAATAATGAGATCGGTTCCGTACAGCCGGTGGAGGCCATAGGAGCCTTCTTGAAAGCGCAGCACCCTGAGGTCGTTTATCATGTGGATGCGATCCAGGCGTATGGGAAATACCGGATCTATCCGGAACGCATGGGAATTGACCTGCTGTCTGTCAGCGGCCATAAGATTCACGGGCCAAAGGGGGTCGGATTTCTGTATGTGAGAAATAACGTAAAACTTCTTCCGGTCATCCACGGGGGCGGCCAGCAGAATGGGATGCGTTCCGGGACGGATAATGTGCCGGGAATCGCCGGACTTGGATGTGCGGCTGAGATATGCTGCAATGGACTGGAAAAAAATGTGGAATATATGTACGGTCTGAAACAGCAGCTTGCAGGTGGCCTGAACAGCATGGAAGATGTGGTGATTCACGGAATGGAGACATCTGACGGAGCTCCGCATATTGTGAACGCTTCTTTTCTGGGCGTGCGCAGTGAAGTGCTGCTGCATTCGCTCGAAGAGAAGGGAATCTTTGTATCGGCCGGATCTGCATGTTCAACGCACAGGAAAAGTAAAAGCCCGACGCTGTCGGCCATCGGTGCCGATGCCAAGGAAATGGAGTCTGCGGTACGGTTCAGCTTTTCGGAGGAGACGACGCCGGAGGAGATCACCTATACACTGGAAGTTCTCGAAGGGCTGCTGCCAATGCTGCGGCGGTATATGAGACGTTAGAAGGAGAAAATAATATGTTTACAGCATTTTTAATAAAATATGCCGAGATCGGGATCAAAGGAAAGAACAGGTATCTGTTTGAAGATGCGCTGGTAAGGCAGATTCGGTTTGCGTTAAAGCCTGTTGAAGGAGAATTTGATGTGACGAGGGAGCAGGGCCGGATCTATGTCAATGCCGGGAGTGCATTTGATTTCGACGAGGCGGTGGAGGCGTTGAAACGGGTGTTCGGAATCTCCGGCATATGCCCGGTCGTCATCGTGGAGGATGAGGGATTTGAAAAGCTGGCACAGGACGTCACTGCGTATATGGACAGCCAGTATCCGGATAAAAACATGACATTTAAAGTGAACGTCAGACGTGCCCGGAAATCATATCCCATGAGTTCCATGGAAGCCAACAGTGAGCTTGGCGGAAGATTACTGGATGCATTTCCGGAACTGAAAGTGGATGTACACAAGCCGGATATCATGCTCAATGTAGAGATACGGAATCGAATCTATATTTATTCTGATATCATTCCCGGTCCCGGAGGGATGCCGGTGGGAACAAACGGAAAGGCGATGCTTCTGCTCTCCGGAGGGATTGACAGCCCTGTGGCAGGTTATATGATAGCGAAGCGCGGTGTTCAGATTGAAGCTGTTTATTTTCATGCCCCTCCATATACGAGTGAGCGTGCAAAACAGAAAGTGGTGGATCTTGCACGGCTGGTGTCACGCTACAGCGGCCCCATCAAACTGCATATTGTCAATTTTACAGACATACAGCTTTACATCTACGACCAGTGTCCGCATGATGAGCTTACGATTATCATGCGCCGTTATATGATGAAGATCGCGGAACGCATTGGGAGAGAGACAGGCTGCCTGGGTCTGATTACGGGAGAGAGTATCGGGCAGGTCGCAAGTCAGACCATTCAGAGCCTTGCTGCGACGAATGAGGTATGCACCATGCCGGTGTTCCGCCCGGTGATCGGATTTGATAAACAGGAAATTGTGGATGTGGCGCTGAAGATCGATACGTATGAAACATCGATTCAGCCGTTTGAAGACTGCTGTACGATTTTTGTGGCAAAACATCCGGTGACAAAACCGAATCTGAATGTGATCAAACGTTCGGAGATGAAGCTGCAGGAAAAAATTGATGAAATGCTGGAGACGGCGATTGGCACCGCAGAAGTGATCACTGTTTTCTAGGACGTGCATTTGAGAAAATAAAAAAGGCTTTGCTTAAATGCGAAGCCTTTGATAATCTTAGATAATATATGGTTCCAGGCTCTTTAATACTTCTTCCAGAGCTTCGCCTTCGGCGTGGATGTTCAGGTTGATCGGTTTTGCAAGATCCAGGCTGAAGATTCCCATGATGGATTTGGCGTCGATAACATACCTTCCGGAGACGAGATCGAAGTCAAAATCAAATTTGGAGATTTCATTTACAAAGGATTTTACTTTATCGATGGAGTTTAAAGAAATCTGAACTTTTTTCATAATAATGTTCCCTCCCTTAATTTATTAATGATGATATGAACATCTTACATTTTATGGATGGGAAAGTCAAGGGCAAACACATAAAACGGAGGTAAAACGTGGGTAAAAAAGCGGCACTGCATAACCTGGGATGTAAAGTGAATGCGTATGAGACGGAGGCCATGCAGCAGCTTCTGCAGGAGAACGGGTATGAAATTGTAGATTTTGCGCCGGGTGCAGATATCTATATCATCAACACCTGTACGGTGACGAATATCGCAGACAGAAAATCCCGCCAGATGATTCACAAGGCCAAAAAGATGAATCCCCGGGCGCTGGTCGTCGCGGCCGGCTGTTACGTACAGGCAGGAAAAGAAAAATTAGAAAAAGATGCGTCGATTGATATTATAATTGGGAATAATAAGAAGAAAGACCTGATTTACATTCTAAAGGAACATGAGAAAAAACTGGAAAACAGGAATAGTGTGATCGATATCAGTCATACAAAAGAATATGAGGAGCTTTACGTATCACATATGACAGAACATACGAGGGCCTATATCAAGGTTCAGGACGGCTGCAATCAATTCTGCACGTACTGCATTATTCCGTATGCGAGAGGCAGAGTCAGAAGCCGGCATAAAGAAGATGTTCTGCGAGAGGTGCGTCGTCTGTCTGCGGCCGGCTGCAGGGAGATCGTGCTGACCGGCATTCATCTGAGCTCTTACGGCACGGACCTTCAGGACGGCGATCTGCTTGATCTGATACGGACTGTACATCAGGAAAGCGGGATCGAACGCATTCGGCTGGGATCGCTGGAGCCGGGAATCATCACGGAAGAATTTGCAGAAGCACTCTCTGCGATGCCAAAGATCTGCCCGCATTTCCACCTGTCTTTGCAGAGCGGGTGCGACAGGACCTTAAAGAGGATGAACAGAAGGTACGATGCCAAAGAGTATCAGACCAAATGTGCCGTACTGCGCAGATACTTTAAACAACCGGCGCTGACGACGGATGTGATCGTAGGATTTCCGGGCGAGACGCCTGAAGAATTTGAAGAATCCCGGAAATTTGTGGAGGAAATCTCATTTTATGAAACTCATATTTTTAAATATTCCAGGCGGGAAGGCACAAAGGCGGCGGATATGGAACATCAGGTTTCTGACGCGGATAAAACGCTGCGAAGTAATATCATGATTCAGATGGGAAAAGAAAAAAAGAAAGCCTATATGGAGCAGTTTCTGGGACAGACCCTGGAAATTCTGATAGAAGAACAGGCTGTGATCGATGGGGAAAACTACTGGGTGGGTTATACACCACAATACCTGAAAGCAGCAGTCAGGCTTCCGGGAAACCCGAGAAACACGTTGGTTTTGATAAGGGCCTGCAGGCTGCTGGAAGATGAGATACTGCTGGCTGTTTCTGTGTCATGAGAAATCTTCATAAATTCTTCATTGTATTTTTGGAGATTTTGTATTAAAATAAGATAGATATCAAAATTAAGGGCGTGAAAATATGGCAAATATTAGTAATACACAGTATTTTAAAGTGAAAACAGAACCAGAAATACAGGTGAAGGATGTGCTTGATCTGGTGTATAACGCGATGGCTGAAAAAGGATATAACCCGGTCAATCAGATTGTGGGCTATATTATGTCCGGCGATCCGACTTACATTACGAGTTACAAGGGCGCAAGAAGCATGATTATGAAAGTAGAACGGGATGAACTGGTAGAGGAGCTGTTAAAAGCTTATATCGAGAATCAATCCTGGAAGAGAGACTGATTTCATGCGGATAATGGGACTGGATTATGGATCCAAAACTGTAGGGGTGGCTGTCAGCGATCCTCTCGGAATTACTGCTCAGGGCGTTGAGACGATCTGGCGGAAGTCTGAGAACAAACTGCGTCAGACACTGGCACGGATTGAGGAACTGATAAGGGAATACCAGGTTGAAAAAATTGTTCTTGGGTTTCCCAAAAATATGAATAACACGATAGGGGACAGGGCTGCCATGTCTTTAGAGTTTCAGCAGACTTTAAAAAGACGGACAGGTCTGGACGTTGTCATGTGGGATGAACGGCTGACGACAGTTGCAGCAGAGCGCGTACTGATGGAAGGGGGCGTACGGCGGGAACACCGCAAGGAGCGCGTGGATGAACTGGCTGCGGTTCTGATTCTTCAGAACTATCTCGACAGTCTGTAATTCATTTAGAAAAGGTAAACGGTATGGAAAAAATCATATTTTTAGAAGAAGACGGAACGGAAACAGAATTTTACGTAGAAGAACAGACAAGGATGAACGGATGTAATTACCTGCTGGTGACAGAATCTCTGGATGATGAGGCATGTGCTTATATTCTGAAAGATTTATCCGAAGATACAGACCAGGATTCCAGATATGTAATGGTAGAAGACGATCTGGAACTGGAGACGATATCACGTCTGTTTGCGGACATGTTAGAGGACGTGGACATCGAATTGGAATAAGAAATATAAATTAGTGAGTGGAGGTACTCTTGAAAAAAATTAATAATTCAAAATTGAAAATCATTCCGCTGGGCGGCCTGGAGCAGATTGGAATGAATATTACTGCCTTTGAGTGCGAAGACAGTATTGTTGTCGTGGACTGCGGGCTGTCATTTCCGGAAGACGATATGCTGGGCATTGACCTGGTGATCCCGGATGTGACTTATCTGAAAGACAATGCAGATAAAGTAAAAGGCTTTGTCATCACACATGGACATGAGGATCATATTGGTGCGCTTCCTTATGTGCTGAAACAATTAAATGCACCGATCTATGCGACGAAACTGACGCAGGGATTAATTGAAAATAAATTAAAGGAACACAATCTTCTTCGAACTACCAAAAGAAAAACCGTAAAGCATGGCCAGTCAATTAATCTTGGCTGTTTCCGTATCGAATTTATTAAAACAAACCACAGTATCGCAGACGCTTCTGCCCTGGCGATCTATTCACCGGCGGGAATCGTTGTTCATACAGGAGACTTTAAAGTGGATTATACGCCTGTTTTCGGCGATGCGATCGATCTTCAGCGCTTTGCGGAGATTGGAAAAAAGGGTGTGCTGGCCCTGATGTGTGACAGTACGAACGCGGAACGCCCCGGTTTTACTATGTCAGAACGCACAGTTGGAAAAACATTTGATAATATATTTGCCGAACACAAAAATACGCGGATCATCATCGCTACATTTGCTTCGAATGTTGACCGCGTACAGCAGATCATCAATTCTGCATATAAATATGGACGCAAGGTTGTTGTGGAAGGGCGGAGTATGGTAAATGTCATTTCAACAGCCTCAGAACTGGGATATCTGAATATCCCGGATAAAACCTTAATTGATATTGACCGGATGAAAAATTATCCGGATGAACAGATGGTACTCATTACGACGGGAAGCCAGGGTGAGTCCATGGCGGCGCTGTCCAGGATGGCAGCGGATATCCACAGAAAAGTTACGATCAAACCCAATGATACGATTATTTTCAGTTCCAACCCGATCCCGGGGAATGAAAAAGCGGTGTCAAAGGTGATCAATGAACTTTCGGCGAAAGGGGCAGACGTTATATTCCAGGATGCACACGTATCAGGGCATGCCTGCCAGGAGGAGATTAAGCTGATCTACTCCCTTGTAAGGCCGAAATATGCGATTCCGGTGCATGGAGAATACCGTCACCTGAAGGCACACGCACAGATTGCACAGAATCTGGGACTGCCGAAAGAAAATGTATTTATCATGACTTCAGGTGAAGTCATGGAGATGAGCCAGGAACAGGCAAAAATTGTTGGAAAAGTGCATACGGGTGCAATTCTGGTAGACGGGCTCGGTGTCGGAGATGTCGGGAATATTGTCCTTCGTGACCGCCAGCATCTGGCGGAGGATGGCATTATCATCGTAGTGCTCACGCTGGAAAAATTCAGCAACCAGCTGCTGGCCGGTCCGGATATTGTATCACGTGGATTTGTATATGTACGGGAGTCAGAAGATCTGATGGGTGAAGCCAGAGTTGTAGTGGAGGACGCGCTGGATGGATGCCTTGAAAAACAGGTTTCTGACTGGGGAAAAATAAAGACCGTCATTAAAGATGGGTTGAGTGAATTTGTATGGAAGAGAACAAAGAGACGTCCAATGATTCTTCCGATAATAATGGAGGCGTAAGGTACCATGAATGCGATCGAGCAGAAAACGTATGAATTGATTCAGACAATCAAAGACAGCGAATACTATAAGACGTTTGAGGACAGCCTGGAGAAAGTTGTGAGACAGCCGGAGGTAAAAGGAAGGCTTGATGAATTCCGTGCGCGTACGTTCCGGATGTATAATGAATTGGATGAAGTGGATTTATATGATGAAACAGATAAAATAGAAAGAGAACACAGAGAGCTTCGGAGAATACCGGAAGTAAATGCTTTTCTGGATGCTGAGTATGAGCTGTGTAAACTTCTGAAATCTACGGAAGATATGATCAATATGGCGATCGACGTACAGATCCCAGAGCTGTAAACCCAGGAGACAGGAGAAAGTATGGCAAAAAAGAAGAAGCGCAATGCCGGACATCATTCTGCGGTCAAAAATGCGGGGAAAACGATACGTATTCTGATCTATGTACTGGTGATCGTGGCAATCGCGCTGCTCGGGAAAACTGCATACAGTTTTGGATACGCTGTCTTTGACCAGGAACCCATGACCTCGGAGGCGAGGGCAAAGGAGATAGAAGTCATCGTACAGGAGGGCATGTCTGTATATCAGATCGGAAAACTCCTGGAGAGTAAGGGACTGATCGAAGATCCGGTGATCTTCTGGGTACAGGAGCAGCTTTCTGATTACCGTGGTAAGATAAAGACGGGCCGGTACACGCTCAGCACTGCACAGACACCGGATGAGATGATCGAAATCATGTCTGCACAAGAGGAGGAAAGCGAAGAGTGATTGTGGATGAAAGAATGACGACATATATCAATTCGCTGGATACCGGAAACACCCCTTTTCTGGAAACGCTGGAGCGTCAGGCACGCCGGGATCATGTTCCGGTGATCAGAAGGGAGATGCAGAGTTTTCTTAAAGTATTGCTGGCACTGAAACGGCCTGCGCGGATCCTTGAAGTGGGAACTGCTGTCGGATTTTCTGCGCTTCTTATGTGTGAGTATAATCCGGAGAGATGTCATATTACAACAATAGAAAATTATGAGAAAAGAATTCCGCTGGCACGCGAGAATTTCCGGCGTGCCGGGCGGGAGAACTGTATCACCCTGATACAGGGAGATGCAGCAGAAATTTTAGAGACACTGAATGGCCCTTTTGACTTCATCTTCATGGATGCGGCAAAGGGTCAGTATCTTCATTTCTTGCCTCAGATCCTGCGTCTGATGGCACCGGAAGCACTGCTCGTCTCGGACAATGTGCTTCAGGACGGGGATATTATCGAATCGCGTTTTGCAGTTGAGAGGCGTAATCGTACCATTCATAGACGCATGAGAGAATATCTGTATGCATTGAAACACCGTGAAGAGCTGGTGACTTCTGTGCTCCCGTTGGGAGATGGCGTGACAGTCAGTGTGCGAAAGGGGACCGAGGATGAGAAAACCGGAATTGCTGGTGCCTGCCAGCAGCCTTGAGGTATTAAAAGTTGCCGTGGTATTCGGCGCCGATGCTGTCTATATCGGCGGTGAGGCATTCGGCCTCCGGGCGAAAGCTAAGAATTTTTCCATGGAGGATATGCGGGAAGGTATTGCGTTTGCGCATGAGCATGGAGTAAGAGTCTATGTGACTGCGAATATCCTCGCACATAACAGGGATCTGCCGGGTGTGCGCAGGTATTTTGAAGAGCTTAAAGAATTTGGACCAGACGGTTTGATCATTGCGGATCCAGCCGTTTTTATGATTGCAAAAGAGGTTTGTCCTGAAATGGAGCTTCATATCAGTACGCAGGCGAATAATACGAATTACGGAACATATCAGTTCTGGTATGGACTGGGGGCAAAGCGCGTCGTATCTGCACGTGAACTTTCCCTTGAGGAGATCCGGGAAATTCGTGGAAATATACCGGAAGATATGGAGATTGAGACATTTGTGCACGGAGCGATGTGTATATCTTATTCAGGGCGCTGTCTGCTCAGTAATTATTTTACCGGCAGGGATGCGAATCAGGGAGCGTGCACACATCCCTGCCGGTGGAAATACTATGTGATGGAAGAGCAGCGCCCGGGAGAATATCTGCCCGTCTACGAAAATGAGCGCGGTACGTATATCTTTAATTCCAAAGACCTTTGCATGATTGAACATATTCCTGAACTGATCGAAGCCGGTATCGACAGCTTCAAAATAGAGGGCAGGATGAAAACGGCGTTGTATGTTGCCACCGTGGCACGGACATACCGCAGGGCGATCGATGATTATCTAAAGGATCCCGCATTATATGAAGCGAATATGGACTGGTATCGGGATCAGATTTCGAACTGCACATACCGGCAGTTTACTACCGGATTTTTCTATGGCAAGCCGGATGAGTCTGCGCAGATATATGACAATAATACTTATGTAAAAGAGTATACGTATCTGGGAATTGCAGGGGAACAAAATGAACGCGGCCAGTTCCATATCTCTCAGAGAAATAAATTTTCCGTCGGCGAACTTATAGAAGTGATGAAACCGGACGGTGAAAATATTCCGGCTACAGTCCGGGCCATCTTTGATGAGGAAGGCAATGCGATGGAAAGTGCACCCCATCCTCAGCAAAGCTTATGGATCGATATCGGAATCAGGCTTGAACGCTACGATATTCTAAGGAGACAGGAAGCAGCGCCTGAGTTTTAACAGCGCATTTTTTTCGATGCGGGAAACATAAGAGCGGCTGATTCCCATCTTCTCTGCTATTTTTTTTTGCGTGTATTCTGATTCGCCGTACAGGCCATAGCGGAGTTTCAGGACAAAGTATTCCTGTTCGGACAGGGCTGAGTCCATCAGTGCATAGAGTTTTGCGATATCTTCTTTCAGTGCGCAGGTATCGGCTGCATCAGCGCTACCGCTTTCAATGATATCCAGGAGGTGAATTTCATTCCCCTCCTTGTCAGTACCGATCGGTTCATAAAGAGAGACCTCCCTGGAGGTCTTTTTTTTGCCCCTGAACATCATGAGAAGTTCATTCTCTATACAACGTGCTGCGTATGTAGCAAGCCGGTTCCCCTTGTCGCTGTCGAACGTGGAAATGGCTTTGATCAGGCCAATCGTACCGATGGAGATCAGATCATCCGTGTCGGTGTCTGTTCCCTGGTATTTTTTGACAATATGTGCAACCAGCCGCAGGTTGCGCTCGATCAGGATGTTTTTAGCATCCATGTCGCCCTGTTTGTATTTTTGGAAATATTGTCGTTCCTCCTCAATAGTCAGTGGCTTTTGAAATGTTTTCAAAAACAGCACCTCGAAAGGATTTATTTTATCTTATGTCGCGAAAAGCCTTTTCGTGCTTTTCCACCTGTTTTCGGTTGCAATTTGACAGGCAGTATGATAAAATCCAACTACCAATAATTCTGAATCTGCCGGTTCCGGCACGATGATCCCATTTTTTACAACATAATTCAGGAGGACGTCTATGTTCAGTAGCATAATATCGGCTGCTATATGGGGCGTAGAGGCACGGAAAGTTTATGTGGAGGCTGATGTAAGTAACGGGCTTCCGTGTTTTACGATTGTAGGGTATGCATCTGCGCAGGTCAAAGAAGCCCAGGAGCGTGTCCGCACGGCTCTGCGTAATGCAGGCATTGTTATTCCGCCGAAGCGTGTCACAATCAATCTCGCACCAGCAGACTTGAGAAAAGAAGGGAGTGGTTTTGATCTGCCGGTGGCAGCGGCAATATTGCTTGCAGTCGGAAGAATTCCGCCGGCCTCGATGAAAGGTGTGATGGTGATGGGCGAACTGGGACTGGATGGCTGCATCCGGGGTGTGAGCGGTATTTTACCGGCAGTGCTCACCGCCAGAAAAGAGGGGTGTCATACGTGTCTTGTTCCCGCTGTGAATCAGTCGGAGGGAAACCTTGTGGAGGGCATGCGGGTAATCGGAATTTCCAGTCTGGCGGAATTTCTCACTTTTGCCTGTCACGGAATACTGCCCGTCCACAGTGTGGGCTGTCAGCAGATACAGGAAGATGAGGCTGAGGAACTCGATTACGCACAGATCAGCGGCCAGGAGGAAGTGAAACATGCTGTTTTGCTGGCAGCAGCCGGTTTTCACAACCTGCTTCTGTGTGGACAGCCAGGTTCAGGGAAGACGATGATAGCAAAAAGGATGCCATCCATTCTTCCGCCGATGAGCAGGGAGGAGAGTCTGGAGGTTATGAAAATCCACAGTATTGCAGGCATTTTGCCGAGTGGAGGAATCCTGCAGAAGCGTCCGTTCCGTGCGCCGCATCATACGGCATCCCCTCAGGCACTCGCAGGAGGAGGAAGAGTCCCGAAGCCGGGGGAAGTAACGCTTGCCCATCACGGCGTATTGTTTCTGGATGAACTGGCGGAAATGTCCAGAAGAAGTATTGAAATTCTGCGCCAGCCCCTTGAAGAACATGAAATCACCATTGCCAGGCTGAACGGGACTTTCAGATATCCGGCATCTTTTCTTTTTCTTGCCGCGATGAATCCCTGTCCGTGCGGCTGCTATCCTGACATGAACCGATGCAGCTGCACGGACGCGGAAATTCACAGATACAGAAGCAGGATCAGCCAGCCGCTGTTGGAACGTATTGATCTGTGTGCGGAAGTACCACTGGTATCGTACGTTGCGCTTAAGAGTGAAAGGTCAGGTCTTGGGTCTGCCGAAATGCGCAGGGACGTCATACGTGTCCACGAGATTCAGAGAAAACGGTATCAAAACAACAAGATCCGTTTTAATGCTCATCTGGATGCGGCCGGAATCCGTAAATTCTGTCCTATGGATGAGGAAGCAGAAATGCTACTGGGACAGGCATTTCAATGTATGAGGCTCAGTGTAAGAGCATATCATCAAATTATAAAGGTCGCGAGAACTGCGGCCGATCTGGAGGAAAGTCATATCATAAGAAAAACACACATCAGTGAGGCTGTATGCTACAGGAGTCTCGACGAAAAGTCAGGAGGGTACGAAAGTGAAAGATAAGATCCGCTGCGTGCAGAGGGGAAAAACAGGGTATCCGGATAAACTGATGCAATACAGAGGCATGCCCAAAGAACTTTATGTGAGAGGAGAGTTACCGGGTCGGGAGCCTGCCGTGGCTATTGTGGGGGCAAGGATGTGCAGTCAGTATGGAAGAATCCAGGCACAGGAATTCGCGCGTGTACTGTCGCTTCACGGTTTGGCTGTCATCAGCGGAATGGCGCAGGGGATAGACGGGAGTGCACACTACGGAGCCCTGGAAGCAGGAGGCCCGACTTACGCTGTGCTTGGATGCGGACTCGATATCTGCTACCCGGCATGCAACCGCCACCTGTATGAAAAAATGCCGAAAGCAGGGGGACTGATATCAGAATTTCCGGAGGGTACAAAACCGCTTCGATGTCATTTTCCCATGAGAAACCGGATTATCAGTGCACTGGCAGACATTGTACTGGTGATAGAAGCGAAAGAAAAGAGCGGTTCCCTCATCACCGCTGACTTCGCCCTGGAACAGGGGAAGGATGTATTTGCCGTCCCGGGCCGAGTTGGAGATGCCTTGAGTGCTGGATGCAACAGGCTGATCGCACAGGGAGCGGGAATTGCATGCAGTCCCGGGATGCTGCTTGAGCAATTTGGGATTTTGCAGGAAAACCGCATGCGTACTGAGAAAAATACAGTATTGGGACTTGCAAGAGATTTGGATTTGGTGTATAGTTGTGTAGATTTACAACCGAAAGATTTACATACAATTTTAGAGGAAGTGCCGTTTTCAGCAGAAAAAACGATGGAAATTTTGTTGAAACTGCGGTTGGAGGGGAAAATATCCGAGCCATTCCGAAATTGGTATGTGAAAGTAAACGGTGACGTCCGCTGACGTGGACCTCACTATGAATGAAGGTCGGCTGCTCCGTGCCAATGTGAAGCTGCAAACAAGCTTGCCCATTCACATGGCCGCCGTCCGGGACTTTCATAATAAATATATGATATAGGAGGCTGTTGTGGCAAAATATCTTGTGATTGTAGAATCACCAGCGAAAGTAAAAACAGTGAAGAAGTTCCTGGGAACGAATTATGAAGTTGCTGCTTCATTTGGACATGTAAGAGATTTACCGAAAAGTCAGCTCGGTATTGATATAGAAAATGATTACGAACCGAAATATATAACGATCAGAGGAAAAGGGGAGCTGCTGGCAGGTCTTCGCAAAGCGGCCAAAAAGGCCGACAAAGTATATCTGGCGACTGACCCTGACCGCGAAGGGGAAGCCATCTCCTGGCATCTGTCCAAGGCATTGAAGCTGGAGGACCAGAAAATGCGCAGGATTACGTTTAACGAGATCACAAAGTCAGCCGTTAAAGAATCTATCAAGCATGCGAGAGATATCGATATGAAACTTGTAGATGCACAGCAGGCAAGACGTGTGCTGGACCGTATGGTGGGTTATCGCATCAGCCCGCTGCTCTGGGCAAAGATCAAACGCGGACTTAGTGCCGGTCGTGTTCAGTCCGTTGCGCTGCGCATTATCGGGGACCGTGAGGATGAGATCAATGCATTTATCCCTCAGGAGTACTGGAGTATGGATGCCCAGTTTCAGGTCGACGGCGCAAAAAAACCGCTGATAGCCAAGTTTTATGGAAAAGAAAAGGAAAAAATTGCGATCAACTCCAGGGAAGAGCTGGAAGAGATCCAGAGACATTTAAAAGGTGTGTCGTATCATGTGGCAGAGGTAAAAAAGGGTGAACGTGTAAAAAAGGCCCCGCTGCCGTTTACCACGAGTACACTGCAGCAGGAAGCGGCAAAGACACTCAATTTCTCTACTCAGAAGACGATGAGACTTGCACAGCAGTTATATGAAGGGATCGATATCAAAGGAAACGGGACCGTCGGTGTTATCTCTTATCTGCGTACTGATTCAACAAGAGTTTCTGAGGAAGCGAAGGCAATGGCCTACGAATACATCAGTGAGCAGTATGGAAAAGAATATGCGGCGGATGCCGGGCAGCAGGCACAGAAGGAAAAGAGCAATGTGCAGGATGCGCATGAAGCCATAAGACCGACAGATGTCACAAGGCTTCCGGCTATGTTAAAAGAGTCTCTCACAAGAGACCAGTTTCGCCTGTATCAGCTGATCTGGAAACGTTTTACCGCCAGCCGGATGACGCCGGCAGTTTACGAGACGGTATCTGTAAAGATTGCAGGCGGTGAATATTATTTTACAGTTGCTGCATCCAGAATAAAATTTGATGGTTTTATGTCCGTCTATGTACAGAGTGATGAAGAAAAAGAAGAGAATAATGCACTTGTGCGCAGCATCGGTGAAGACACAAAACTGAATTTTGAAGAATTTATAAGCCAGCAACATTTTACTCAGCCTCCGGCACATTATACGGAAGCATCTCTTGTCAAGGTGATGGAGGAACTCGGTATCGGAAGACCAAGTACGTATGCACCGACGATCACGACACTGTTAGGCAGAAGATATCTGGTAAAAGAGAACAAAAATCTCTATATGACAGAACTTGGGGAAGTGGTCAACAATATGATGAAGGAAGCGTTCCCCAGTATTGTCGACGTGAACTTTACAGCTAATATGGAAGCACTTCTTGACGGTGTAGAGGATGGAAGCATCTTCTGGAAGACAATCGTCAGGAATTTCTATCCGGATCTTGCTCAGGCTGTAGACGAGGCGGAAAAGGAGCTGGAGGAATATAAGATAGAGGATGAGGTGACGGAGGTCATCTGCGAGGAGTGCGGACGCAATATGGTGATCAAATACGGTCCTCACGGAAGATTTCTGGCGTGCCCGGGATTTCCGGAATGCCGCAATACGAAGCCATATCTGGAAAAGATTGGTGTGAAATGTCCGGTTTGCGGAAAGGAAGTAGTACTGCGCAAAACGAAAAAAGGAAGAAAGTATTATGGATGTGAGGATAATCCGGAGTGTGAATTTATGTCCTGGCAGAAACCATCTGACCAGCCGTGTCCGGAATGCGGCGGTTATATGGTTGAAAAAGGCAATAAGCTGGTATGCCATAACGAACAGTGTGGCTATGTGACGAAAAAATGAAAAAGAGCCGTCAGAGCTGTTGCCTGGCGGCTCTTTCTGCCATGAAAGCTGTTGATATGTTTAAAAAACAGCCGATATCATACATGCAATATCAATTGTCAGAAATTACTTAATAATATGAAAATATATAAGAAATATTATTGATTTTACATTTAATATATGATAAAGTATAAATAATATAAGATGCTGGTGCAGGAAAGGAGCGCTAATGAGTGTACAATTACTAGATAAAACTCGAAAAATTAATAAGCTATTACACAATAACAACTCTACTAAAGTAGTCTTTAATGATATCTGTAAGGTTATGATGGAAACCCTGGATTCCAATATTCTGGTTATCAGCCGGAAAGGAAAGGTACTGGGAGTCAGCCTTTGCCCGGGTGTGGAAGAGATTACAGAGCTGATCGATGACAGTGTGGGAGGATACGTTGATTCTCTGCTGAATGACAGATTTTTAAGTGTTCTGTCGACCAAGGAAAATGTCAATCTTGAGACACTTGGATTCATCAGCAATAACGTCAGCCGTTATCAGGCGATCATCACACCGATCGATATCGCAGGCGAACGCCTGGGAACAGTGTTTATGTACCGGAGCAATGCGCCGTATGATATTGAAGACATTATAGTGAGTGAATACGGTACTACTGTTGTAGGGTTGGAGATGATGCGTTCTGTTAACGAGGAGAACGCAGAGGAAGCCAGAAAAGTACAGGTTGTAAAGTCGGCATTTAATACACTGTCCTTTTCCGAGATGGAAGCAATTATTCATATTTTTGATGAGCTGGATGGAAATGAAGGAATTCTGGTTGCAAGCAAAATTGCCGACAGGGTCGGGATCACCCGTTCTGTCATCGTCAATGCACTTCGCAAATTCGAAAGTGCAGGTGTGATAGAATCCAGATCCAGCGGAATGAAGGGTACTTATATTAAGGTCCTGAACGATGTGATATTCGATGAGCTGGATGAACTTAAAAACAGCAAAAACGGAAAGCATGGAGAAAAAACGATATAAGATGAACCGGTAATATACCGCCTCTGTAACTAAGATTTACGGAGGCGGTATTCTTTTTTTGAAAAAGTGCTCATACTATAGAATGTTCCCGAAAAAAACGTAAAAAATGTAAAAGTGAGAAAAAAAGAGATAAAAAGAGTATAGAAGAGTTAATTAATGATTATACTCTGATTTATGACAAAAGACAAAGTTGCTAAAAATCCGCAGGTTCACTAATATATGATTTATCAAGTAGCACTCAAATCAAGTGAGTGCTAATAAAATAAAAAGATTTAAAAAAGGAGGCAATATAGAATGAAATTAGTACCATTAGGAGACAGAGTTGTATTAAAACAGTTAGTAGCAGAAGAGACCACAGCATCAGGAATCGTGCTGCCGGGACAGGCACAGGAAAAACCTCAGATGGCAGCTGTAGTTGCAGTAGGACCTGGAACTGAAGATGTGAAAATGGAAGTGGCTGTAGACGATCAGGTTGTATTTTCAAAATATGCTGGAACTGAAGTGAAAATCGATGGAGAAGAACTGATCATCATTAAACAGCAGGATATCCTGGCTGTAGTTAAATAAGAAGACTGGAGGAACAGATAATTATGGCAAAAGCAATTAAATTTGGAGCAGAAGCGAGAGCAGCACTGGAAAGTGGCGTTAATCAGTTAGCAAATACAGTAAGGGTGACACTGGGACCGAAAGGTAGAAACGTAGTACTTGATAAATCCTATGGCAATCCGCTTATCACAAACGATGGTGTTACGATCGCTAAAGAAATCGAACTGGAAGACGGCTTTGAAAACATGGGCGCACAGCTCATCCGCGAAGTTGCATCTAAAACAAATGATGTAGCAGGTGATGGTACAACTACAGCAACTGTACTTGCACAGGCAATGATCAACGAAGGAATCAAAAACCTGGCAGCAGGCGCAAACCCGATCGTTCTGAGAAAGGGTATGAAAAAAGCAACAGATAAGGCGGTGGAAGTGATCGCTGCCATGGGCAAAAAAGTTGACGGTAAAAAACAGATCGCAAGAGTAGCGGCTGTTTCTTCCGGGGATGACCAGGTTGGAGAGCTTGTTTCTGATGCAATGGAAAAAGTATCAAACGACGGTGTTATCACGATTGAAGAATCCAAAACCATGCAGACGGAACTGGATCTGGTTGAAGGAATGCAGTTTGACAGAGGTTACCTGTCCGCATATATGTCAACAGATATGGATAAGATGGAAGCTGTACTGGATAATCCATACATCCTGATCACAGACAAGAAAATCTCCAACATTCAGGACCTGCTCCCGATTCTGGAACAGATCGTTAAATCCGGAAACAAACTGCTGATTATCGCAGAAGACGTGGAAGGCGAAGCACTGACAACTCTGATTGTTAATAAACTGAGAGGCACTTTCGCAGTAGCTGCAGTGAAGGCTCCGGGTTACGGTGACAGAAGAAAAGCAATGCTCGAAGACATTGCAATTCTGACAGGCGGAAAAGTGATCTCTGAAGAAGTCGGACTGGATCTGAAGGAAATCACTATGGATGATCTGGGACAGGCAAAATCCGTTAAAGTTAAAAAAGAGAGCACCATCATCGTTGACGGCGCAGGCGATAAAGATGCGATCAAAGCAAGAGTCAATCAGATCAAGGGCGAGATCGAGACAACGACATCTTCCTTTGACAAAGAAAAATTACAGGAACGTCTTGCGAAACTGGCAGGCGGTGTCGCAGTTATCCGCGTAGGTGCTGCCACAGAGACAGAGATGAAAGAAGCGAAACTGCGTATGGAAGATGCTCTGGCAGCTACAAGAGCAGCTGTAGAGGAAGGCATCATTGCAGGCGGCGGATCTGCTTATGTACACGCAACGGCTGAAGTTACAAAACTGGCTGAGGAGCTGGACGGAGATGAGAAAACCGGCGCTATGATCATCGTAAAAGCACTGACTTCTCCACTGTATCACATTGCAGCAAATGCGGGGCTTGACGGATCTGTCATCGTTAACAAAGTAAAAGAAGCAGAAGCAGGCATCGGATTTGACGCATACAACGAAGAATACGTGGATATGGTGAAAGCCGGAATCCTGGATCCTGTAAAAGTAACAAGAAGTGCTCTGCAGAATGCAACAAGTGTTGCTGCTACTCTGCTGACAACTGAATCTGTCGTATCTATCATTAAAGAGGATGTTCCTCCGATGCCGGCAGGCGGCGGACAGGGAATGGGTATGATGTAATCCTTACCGCGGCAAAAGAAGTTTAAAATTGAATCCTGTATCGGAATCAGTCATGTAGGGCGTTCCGATACAGGATTTTTGAGTCCCGGTTTATTCTTTATGTTTTTTGTGTTATACTGCATAGAAAGGCAATTGACACAGGACTCGATTTTTGTTACACTAAGGGACAATCAGTAAAAACACGAGTGAACAAGTAAGAAACGGAGGAATGAAAAATGGGAAAGATTATTGGGGAAGGAATTACTTTTGATGATGTGCTGCTGGTGCCTGCATATTCAGAAGTGACTCCCAATCTGGTAGATTTATCAACCTGGCTGACAAAAAAAGTAAAGCTGAATATTCCGATGATGAGTGCGGGGATGGACACCGTTACGGAGCATCGTATGGCGATCGCGATGGCGAGACAGGGCGGTATTGGGATTATTCATAAAAACATGTCCATAGAACAGCAGGCAGATGAGGTAGACAAAGTAAAACGTTCTGAGAACGGAGTAATCACAGACCCATTTTTCCTTTCACCCGAACATACACTGGAGGACGCTAACAATCTGATGGCAAAATTCAGAATTTCCGGCGTTCCAATAACAGAGGGCCGCAAACTAGTAGGAATTATAACAAACCGGGATCTGAAATTTGAGGAGGATTTTTCAAAGAAGATCAAAGAATCCATGACATCTGACGGACTGATCACAGCTTTGGAGGGTATTACTCTGGATGAGGCCAAAAGAATCCTTGCCAAAGCGAGAAAAGAAAAGCTTCCGATCGTAGACAAAGATTTTAATCTGAAAGGTCTTATTACGATCAAAGATATCGAGAAGCAGATTAAATATCCGCTGTCGGCAAAAGATGAGCAGGGACGCCTTCTCTGCGGGGCGGCTGTCGGAATCACTTCCAATTTCATGGAGCGTGTGGATGCACTCGTGAATGCCAGAGTTGATGTTATCGTAATTGATTCTGCACATGGGCATTCTGCAAATATTTTGAAGACAGTGCGTGAAATCAAGGAAAAATATCCGGAACTTCAGGTAATTGCCGGAAATGTAGCTACGGAAGAGGCGACAAGAGATTTGATCAAAGCCGGCGTTGATGGTGTCAAGGTGGGAATCGGACCCGGATCCATCTGTACGACTCGTGTGGTGGCGGGAATCGGTGTGCCTCAGATCACAGCTGTTATGGATTGTTATAAAGCTGCTTCTGAGTTCGGGATTCCGATCATCGCTGATGGAGGTATCAAATACTCAGGGGATATTACGAAAGCGATTGCGGCAGGTGCGAACGTTTGCATGATGGGAAGCATTTTTGCAGGATGTGATGAAAGCCCTGGAGAATTTGAACTCTATCAGGGAAGAAAATATAAGGTATATCGTGGTATGGGATCTATAGCAGCCATGGAAAATGGAAGTAAGGACCGTTACTTTCAGACAGACGCAAAGAAACTGGTACCGGAAGGCGTCGAGGGACGGGTTGCCTATAAGGGTCATGTGGAAGATACCGTGTTCCAGCTGATCGGCGGACTGCGCTCCGGTATGGGGTACTGTGGAGCTCCGACGATCCAGGCAATGATCGAGACAGGTAAATTTATTAAGATTTCAGCAGCTTCATTGAAAGAATCTCATCCGCATGATATTCATATTACAAAAGAGGCTCCGAACTACAGTGTAGATGAATAATTAAGGGTAACAGTTCAGGGCGGCGAGGAAATTGGTGTAGAGAGCAACGTCAGGCTTGCTTGTAAGTCGCTTTCTATACCAATTTCTACATCGGATGGACATCCGATGCTTCCTGACCATTTTTTTGGTCAGGAAGATGCGCCGTCCTGAACAGTTACAATTATGGAATAAAAATGGCGACGGGAATCTGAAGAAAAGATTGTTGTCGCCGTTTTACGTGACTGACATAAAGAGGAAAACGCATGAGCAAAGGACGAGGGTATACGAACCAGGGGCGGAGAATGACGAGACAACAGAGAATACGGCAGAGGAACAGAGCGATCTTACTGTTGATACTTTCAGCTCTGGCGGTCATTATTGTGGTTATGGCCGGTTATCGGCTGTTATTTTCAAAGAAAGGTGAGGCGCAGGGCGCATCAGCGGATATACTGAGTGAGGAAGACTGGGAAGGAGCGCCTCCTCTGGATGTGCAGCTTCTCACGGTCAATGAATATTCGAGACCCGGAATACCGCTTGAGAAGGTGAAGGGGATCGTTGTTCATTATACTGCAAATCCCGGCAGTACGGCACAGGCGAACCGTAATTACTTTGAGGGCCTGAAAGATGAACATACGACAAAGGTCAGCAGTCATTTCGTCATAGGCCTGGATGGGGAGATCATCCAGTGCATTCCCAGTACGGAGATCTCCTATGCATCAAATGACCGCAATGGTGACACACTGTCTATCGAGTGCTGTCATCCTGACGAGACCGGAAAATTTACGGATGAAACCTACAGTTCTCTGGTTAAACTTACAGCCTGGCTGTGCAACCGTTTTGATGTTCCGATGGATGAAGTCATTCGTCACTATGATGTGACGGGAAAGGACTGTCCAAAATACTTTGTTGAGAATGAAGACGCGTGGAAACAATTCCGGAAAGATGTGGAGGAGAGCAGGAAGAATGAATCTGTTTAAACATGAAATTAACGTGGCTTCACCGCAGACGATGGTGAAGATCACAAAATATGTGCGTGAGGACCTGAAAAAATCGGGAATCGCATCGGGGATCGCAGTGATTTTTTGTCCGCATACGACCGCGGGAATTACGATCAATGAGAATGCAGATCCAGATGTTCAGCGTGATCTGCTGTATGGGTATGAAAAGGTATTTCCGAGCCAGGATGGAAATTACCGTCATTTTGAAGGAAACAGCCATGCTCATATGAAATCATCTGCAATGGGAGCGTCTGCCACGGTCATTGTGGAAGAAGGAAAACTGATACTCGGAACATGGCAGGATCTCTATTTCTGTGAGTATGATGGTCCCAGATACCGCAAATTCTATGTGAAAATTGTAGAGGGTTAAGAAAATAGGTAATGGATTTATGGATTTGAGTAATATTATTGCAAAAACGCTGTTTTTGCTGTAACATGAGATTATTGGTCGCATAATGGCGAATTATGCAGCAAAGTCATGGAAGGTCCGCCAGCGCGTACTTGAATATAACAGCATATTATCACAAGGGAGAAAGGATAAAACATGCAGATGATTTCATTGGAAAAGGAATTAAAAGGAAATGTATACCCGGGCAGGGGGATTGTTATCGGAAGATCAAAAGACGGAACGAAAGCTGTCACGGCGTATTTTATCATGGGAAGAAGTGAAAACAGCAGGAACCGTATTTTTGCTGAAGAAGGAAAAGGAATCCGGACGCAGGCATTTGACCCGTCCAGACTGACAGACCCAAGTCTGATCATTTATGCACCGGTACGTGTACTGGATGAAAAGACGATCGTGACAAACGGAGACCAGACAGATACCGTTTATGAGGGAATGGAGAAGGGGCTGACGTTTGAACAGTCGCTGAGAAGCAGGGAGTTTGAACCGGATGCGCCGAACTATACACCTCGTATTTCGGGTGTGATGCATGTGAAAGACGGCGCATACAGCTATGAGATGTCTATTCTGAAAAGCAACAATGGATGTCCCGACAGCTGCAGCAGATTCACCTTTTCATATGAAAATCCGGCAGCTGGCGAAGGCCATTTTATTCACACGTACATGTGTGACGGCAATCCTCTTCCAAGTTTTGAGGGAGAGCCAAAGACTGTAGAGATCATGGATGATATGGATGCGTTTACTGACATGCTCTGGAGCAGTCTGAATGAGGATAACAAGGTGTCACTGTTTGTGCGTTATATTGATATCGCAACGGGAACGTATGAAACAAAAATCATGAACAAGAATCAGTAGTCGATACAGGAGAGAATGGAAGATGAAAGAATTAGAATTAAAATATGGATGCAACCCGAATCAGAAACCGTCTAAGATCTATATGGCAGACGGTTCCGAGCTTCCGATCACCGTACTGAACGGCAAACCGGGATATATCAACTTCCTGGATGCGTTTAATGGCTGGCAGCTGGTCAAAGAGCTGAAGGAGGCGACAGGACTTCCGGCAGCGACTTCTTTTAAACATGTATCACCGGCAGGTGCAGCGGTTGGTCTTCCGCTGGATGATACGATGGCAGCAATTTACTGGGTAGAAAACAAAGAGGAGCTGACACCGCTTGCCTGTGCGTATGCGAGAGCCAGAGGTGCGGACAGAATGTCCTCTTTCGGTGATTTTATCGCGTTGTCAGACACCTGTGACAAAGAAACTGCGGGACTGATCCGTCATGAAGTTTCCGACGGTGTGATCGCACCCGGATATACGGATGAGGCACTTTCCATCCTGAAAGAAAAGAAAAAAGGAAATTACAATATTATCCAGATTGACACAGGTTACTGCCCGGCTCCGCTGGAACATAAAGAAGTATACGGCATTACATTTGAGCAGGGACGTCAGGAACTTCCGATCGATGATGCACTTCTCTCCAACATTGTAACAGAAAACAAAGAGATACCAAAAGAGGCGCTGAGAGATATGAAGATTGCGCTGATTACGCTCAAATATACACAGTCTAACTCCGTGTGTTACGTAAAAGGCGGCCAGGCGATTGGAATCGGTGCGGGACAGCAGTCACGCGTGCACTGCACACGACTCGCTGGACAGAAGGCGGACAACTGGCTGCTTCGTCAGAGCCCGAATGTTTTGAACCTTCAGTTTGTAGATACGATCAGCCGCCCGGAACGCGACAATGCGATCGATGTCTATATTGGCGATGAATATAGGGATGTACTGGCAGACGGCACATGGGAAAAGATCTTCAAAGTAAAACCCGAGGTATTTACACGTGAAGAGAAGCGTGCATGGCTGGATCAGATGAACGGTGTAACACTCGGGTCAGATGCGTTCTTCCCGTTTGCAGATAATATCGAACGTGCGAAAAAGAGCGGGGTAAAATATGTGGCACAGCCGGGAGGCTCTGTGAGAGACGATCTGGTGATCGAGTGCTGCAATAAATATCAGATGGTGATGGCATTTACCGGAATCCGTTTATTCCATCATTAATAAGAGCAAACTATCAGAGAGCTGTTGTGTATTTACAACGGCTCTCTGATCTGATTAAAAGGAAAGAGAGGCTGATAATATGCCAGAAACAAAACAGCTGCCAAAGCGTGATGAGGTCGCTTTGCAGGATAAGTGGAAAATAGAGGATCTGTATGCGTCAGATGCTGACTGGGAGGCGGATTTTTCAAAACTGGAAAAGCTTGCATCTCAGTTTGGAAGACATGAGGGTAAGCTGTCACAGAGTGCCGGGCAGTTGTACGACGCATTGAAGGAGCAGGATGAGATCTCCATGCTTCTGGAAAAAGTCTATGTATATGCGGGACAGAAAAATCATGAGGATATGGGGGATGGCAGGTATCAGCAGCTTGTGATGCGTTCCCAGGTATTGATGAGCCGTGTGGGGGAAGCACTTTCATTTATGGAACCGGAGATTCTGGGGATACCGGATGAGGTGATGGAGCGCTTTCTTGCTGAGTATGAGCCATTGCATCTGTACAGACGATATCTGCAGGAAAAGCGCAGGATGCGGGAGCACGTACTTTCGAGAGAAATGGAAGGGGTACTCGCGAAGGCGGCAAATATGGGGAAAGCTCCCCAGAATATTTTTCAGGTATTTAACAATGCTGATCTGGATTTTGGCACTGTGACAGATGAGGACGGAAAGACTGTTCAGCTGACGCACAGCCGTTATGTACAGTTTCTGGAGAGCCAGGACGTGAGAGTGCGCCAGGAGGCATTTGAAAGAATATATGCTTCATATGAACAGTTCAGGAACACGCTGGCTGCCGCATTTGACGCAAACGTTCAGCAGGAACGTTTTTTTGCTGAGATGCGCAATTACAGTTCCTCAATGGAAATGGAACTCGACGGGGGCAATATTCCGGTTTCCGTGTATGAAAAACTGATCGAAGCGGTTCATAAACATATGGATATCATGCACCGCTACGTAGCACTGCGCAAAGAGATCATGGGTGTGGATGAACTGCACATGTATGATGTCTATGTGCCGCTGGTAGCTCAGAAGGATAAACGGTATACTTTTGAGGAGGCGAAGCAGATCGTACTCAGGGGACTTGCCCCGCTGGGTGAAGATTATCTGAGCCTTCTGAAGGAGGGATTCGGACATGGATGGATCGATGTATACGAAAATCAGGGAAAGAGAAGCGGTGCGTATTCCTGGGGAGCGTACGGAACACATCCGTATGTACTGCTGAATTATAATGGAAGCCTGAATCACGTATTTACACTGGCGCATGAGATGGGGCATGCAATCCACAGCCATTACTCTGATCAGGTACAGCCGTATCCATATGCCGGATACCGCATTTTTGTCGCAGAAGTAGCTTCCACCTGCAATGAAGCACTGCTGATCCACGATCTGCTGGAGCATGCTTCTGATGCAGAGGAAAAGAGATATCTGATCAATTATTTCCTGGACCAGTTCAAGGGTACGCTTTACCGCCAGACCATGTTTGCTGAATTCGAACAGAAGGTTCATCGACTGGGACAGGAGGGACAGAGCCTGACGGCAGATGTGCTCTGCGAACATTATCTGGAACTGAACCGTCAATATTTTGGGGAGGATATGGTAATTGATCCACAGATTGCTATGGAATGGGCGCGGATTCCTCATTTTTACACACCGTTTTACGTCTATCAGTATGCGACTGGCTTTTCTGCTGCGATTGCCATCAGCAGTAAAATTATAAAGAAAGAACCTGGTATTGTAGAAAAATACAAAGAATTTTTAAGCGGCGGCAGTTCAAAGGATCCGATCGATCTGCTGAAGATCTGTGGAGTAGACATGACCAGCTCCCAGCCGGTAGAAGAGGCGCTGAAAGTATTCAGGAAATATCTTGATGAATTCGCCGGACTTGTATAAGGCTGCTGCTCAGCGGAGGGTTCGGGAACAAAGAGTTCTCGATTAAGATCACGGAGGCGGAATTCACTTCCGCCGCCATGAATTTCACAGATTACTCATCGATCTTCAGATTTGCAAAGGCAGATGCGAAAGGATTGTTGATCGGAACTTCCGCTTCTTTCTGTTGCTGTTTCAGATAGCGCTGGACGTCTTTTTTGTTGACGCCGGCGCCTTCTTTTTCCCGGCGGTTTTTGAACGCGGACAGCTTTTCCCTGTAACCGCACGGACAGATGAAAGTGTCCTCACCGCTCTTTACGTAGAGCTCCATCTTCTTATGACATTTCGGACAGCGCGCGTTGCTGGTGCGTGAGATCGTCTCCCGGTGACCGCATTCCCTGTCCTGGCAGACCAGCATCCGGCTGTTCTTGCCGTTGACTGCCAGCATGCGTTTTCCGCATTCAGGGCATTTTGTATTCGTCAGGTTATCATGCCGGAAGGTTCCGTCGGCGGCCTTGATCTCCTGAATGATATCTACCGTGTAAGCATTGATGTCGTTTAAAAAAGTTTCTTTCTTCAGACTGCCTTTGGCGATCCGGGAAAGGCGCATCTCCCAGTCGGCTGTCAGCTCCGGTTTTTTCAGGTCCTCCGGTACCAATTTCAGCAGCTGCCTGGCTTTGGAGGTGACAAAGATATCTTTACCTCTCTTTTCCATCAGGAAACTGTTGAACAGTTTATCGATAATGTCGGCACGGGTGGCAACTGTCCCGAGTCCGCCCGTCTCGCCCAGTGTTTTCGCCGCTTTCGCATCCCGGCTTTCCATATACTTCACAGGATTTTCCATTGCGGACAGCAGAGTGGCTTCGTTGAACGGTGCCGGGGGCTTCGTTTTTCCAGAAGTCACTGAAATATTCTGGATGGGATAAACTTCTCCTTTTGTAAGGGAGGGAAGAGTCTGATCTGTTAAAACTGATTCCGGTGCCTCATCCTCGTCTTCCTCGTTAAACTGATTTTCGTAGACTGCCTTCCAGCCGGATGATATTACTATTTTTCCTTTTGCTGTGAAATGTTCTCCGCAGGCTTCTGCTGACAGAGTTGTCTGCTCGAATTCAAAAGGCGGATAGAGTACTGCCAGGAAACGGCGCACTACAAGATTATATATTTTCTTCTCTTCATTCGTCATATGTTCCATCTGAACAAACTGCTCGGTCGGTATAATGGCGTGATGGTCGCTTACTTTTTTGTCATTGACAAAGGAAGCATTTGTGGCAAGCGGTTTCATGATCAGACTGCCGGCCAGCTTTTTGTACGGGCCTACAGAGCATGCCCGCAGGCGGTCTTTCAGGGTACCGACCACGTCGGTGCCGATATAGCGGGAATCTGTCCTCGGATATGTCAGTACCTTGTGGTTTTCATACAGGCGCTGCATGATGTTCAGAGTCTCTTTGGCGGAGAATCCAAACTGGCGGTTGGCATCACGCTGCAGTTCCGTCAGATCATACAGACCGGGTGCATACGTTTTTTTGGCGGACTTTTCAACAGAAGTTACCGTCAGCTTACCCTCCTTGATTTTTTGGGCGATCGTATCAATCCGTTCTTTGGAGAACGTCCGGAAACTTCCGCTTTTCATATCCTGCCATGACCATTTCACCTTGCCGGACAACAGACTGAGACAATAGTATTCTTCGGGTTTAAAGCTGCGTATTTCTTCCTCCCTCTTTGCGATCATTGCGAGAGTCGGGGTCTGGACACGGCCGCAGGAGAGCTGGGCGTTATATTTGCAGGTGAGTGCCCTGGTTGCGTTGATTCCGACAAGCCAGTCGGCTTCAGCACGGCTGACAGCAGCGGCGTACAGATTGTCATACTCCCTCCCGTCTTTCAGGTGGGCGAAGCCGTCTCTGATCGCCTTGTCTGTGACTGAGGATATCCAGAGTCGTTTGATGGGTTTGCGGCAGCCGGATTTCTCCAGAATCCATCTGGCGACGAGTTCCCCCTCCCGTCCGGCATCTGTGGCGATGATGATATCATTCACATCCTGGCGGAACAACAGAGTTTTCACAGCGTTGTACTGTTTGGCAGTCTGCCTGATGACGACCAGCTCCATCTTCTTTGGCATCATGGGAAGCGCGTCCAGTTTCCATTCCTTATATTTCTTATCATAATCCTCCGGATCAGCGAGCGTGACAAGATGCCCAAGGGCCCAGGTTACGATATACCGGGAGCCTTCCAGCGCACCGTTTAACTTTTTCTGGCAGTGAAGGACACGTGCGATGTCTCTTGCCACCGAAGGTTTTTCTGCTATTACTAATGATTTCATTGATTCCTCCATAAAGTGCTGCGTTATTCATACAAGGATTAACATAGCATACTTTGCACAGACTGGCAATCGCTATACGGTGTTTTTTATCAATAAGAAATATTGACATATGGTGTATAAGCGGTTATGATATCCATAAGTTAGTTGAAGCTAACTAATGGAATTGCCAGGAGGTAACATATCATGCATAACTGGATGACAGAGAGTATTGAGATTCAGATCGCAAGGCAGTGCGCTCCGGTTCTGGCAGGCGTGAAACCATCCAATATTCTGATCCTTGAAGACGGTAATATTGCTGAAATCACCCGGATGCTGGATGGAACACCGGTGGGCTGCCGCCTGTTGTCAGGCGGGGGAGGAAATTCTGTATGGCTTTTATATCGCAGAGAAAGTCTGGAGAAGATATTGACAGATAAACCAAAGATGGAATTTCTGAGGTGTTTCGGATATCGGTACCAGGATGTGGAGGAAGCACTCTGGCTGCTCGGGCGACGATTTCAGTCCTACAAACAGAAAAGCATGGAATTTCCGCATGAGATGGGAATCTTCCTGGGATATCCTCTTGGCGATGTCAAAGGCTTTATCCGGCATCGCGGCCGGGATTTTCTGTACTGCGGGTACTGGAAAGTCTACGAGAATGAAGCAGAGGCACGCAAACTGTTTTCTGTGTATACGAGTGTAAAACAGCAGATGCTGAGAGAACTGTATCAGGGAAAACATGTATGGCAAATGATACCGAATCATGCCGCAATGGCAGTGTAAAATTGAAAGAAATAAGGAGGAACATATCATGAATCAGGTAGTTGTAGCATATTGGAGCGGAACAGGAAACACACAGGAGATGGCAGAGCTGATCGGACAGGGAGTGCGTGATGCAGGACAGTCCGTGAGTGTGATACCTGTGGAAGAGATGAAAGCCGCAGATTTGAAAGAATACCAGGTCTTCGCACTTGGCTGCCCGTCGATGGGTGCGGAGGAACTGGAAGAAACCATCATGGAACCTTTTGTAGATGAGGTTGAAGGATTTGCAGGAGGCAAAAAGATCGCATTGTTCGGCTCTTATGGATGGGGTGATGGTGAATGGATGCGCAATTGGGTTACGCGGATGGAGAATGCAGGGGCATCGGTATACGGAGGAGAGGATGCGATCTGCGTGGAGGCGCCGGACGACCAGGCAAAAGAGATGTGCCTGAATCTGGGAAGACAGCTTGCCGGTCTTGTGGGAAAGGCAGCATAATACGGAGGGAATAACTATGAGTGTTGTGATCGTGGGCGGTCATGACCGTATGGTCTGCTATTACAAAAAAATCTGTAAACAGTATCGGTGCAAAGCAAAAGTATTTACTCAGATGCCGGCAGATCTGAATAAAAAGATCGGCACGCCGGATCTGCTGGTGCTGTTTACGAATACAGTATCGCATAAGATGGTGAAGTGTGCGATGGAGGAGGCGAAAAGAAATGAGATCCCGGTAGTTCGCTGCCACACAAGCAGTAAAGCGGCGCTGACAGACATTCTGGAAAAGCAGTGCGTATAAAACGAAAAAGGGGATCATTCCCCTTTTTTTAAACCGTGTATCGCATGAGTCTTGATGGCCTCAAAACTCTCTGCGCTGATAACATGCTCGATACGGCATGCATCATCTATTGCAGTCTCTTTGGATACGCCAAGGTGTACCAGCCAATCCGACAGCATGGTATGACGCTCATACATTGTGGTGGCAATCTCACGTCCTGCATCAGTCAAAGTGATAAAGCCGTCTTTATCCATTTCAATATAACCATTTTCCCGCAGGTTTTTCATAGCCACACTGATACTGGGTTTTGAATAATGAAGCTCATTTACGATATCGATCGAACGCACTTCCGGTTTTTGTCTGCTCAGCATATAAATAGTTTCCAGATAATTCTCTGCAGATTCCTGTATTTTCACTTCAATCTCTCCTTGCTACCTTTACTAATAATTGAATTATGGTCTTTAATTACAGTTGTATATAGCATAACATAGAAACAAAAAAATATCAAAGGATAAGCGGGGGATTGCCTTTTAAAAAAAGAAAAAGTTGGAAATAGGGTATTGACATTTTAGTTAGTTGGTGCTAATCTTTAAGTGGTTAGAAAATGCTAACTATCGAGAAAGTTTCTCGGCTTACTGAGAATCTTTCCTGACATGGATGAATTATATTATCGTTAGGAAAAGGAGTGAAGATGATGCCTTTAACATTGGCGAAAACAGGCGAAATTAATTCCATCAAGCGTATTGGCGGAAAAGACGAGGTAAAACGTTTTCTCGAGAATCTCGGGTTCGTAGTAGGCAGTTCTGTAACTGTGGTGTCGGAGAACAACGGGAATGTGATTGTGAATGTGAAAGAGTCCCGTGTCGCGATCAGTCGGGAAATGGCAAATAAGATTATGATATAAAATGAGTGGGAAAGGAGACATCATAGGTTATGAACACATTAAAAGATGTAAAATGCGGGCAGACGGTTTCCGTTGTAAGGCTCCATGGTGAAGGCGCCGTCAAACGCCGGATCATGGATATGGGCATTACAAAAGGAACAGAGGTATTTGTTCGGAAGGTAGCCCCGCTGGGTGACCCGGTGGAAGTCAATGTGCGCGGGTATGAACTGTCACTGCGGAAAGCGGATGCACAGATGATTGAAGTGCAGTAAGACGTGATGCGGCAGAGTGAACTCTGTATTTTTTTAAGATAAATAGTTAGATCTGTCTAACTATTTTTAAAGACGAGAAGTTAGGAAAGACTAATAAATATTAAGGAGGAGAACAGCATATGTCAGTTAAAATAGCGCTTGCGGGAAACCCGAACAGCGGTAAAACAACACTGTTTAATGCGTTGACCGGATCGAATCAATTCGTGGGAAACTGGCCTGGCGTAACAGTAGAGAAAAAGGAAGGAAAATTAAAGGGTCAAAAAGATGTTGTGATTATGGACCTTCCGGGAATCTACTCCCTGTCGCCGTATACGCTGGAAGAAGTGGTTGCAAGAAACTATCTGATCGGAGAGCGTCCGGATGCAATATTAAATATTGTGGATGGAACAAATCTGGAGAGAAATCTCTATCTCACAACACAGCTCATGGAACTGGGAATACCGGTAATTATGGCAATCAACATGATCGATGTGGTGCGCAAAAAGGGAGATCAGATCGATATCCGAAAACTTTCAAATGAACTGGGATGTGAGGTCGTAGAGATTTCTGCACTGAAAGGTGACGGTGTGAAAAATGCGGCTGAAAAGGCAGTGCGTCTCGCGCAGGACCAAAATGCCAAACCGCCCATTCACACATTTGGAGAAGAGACAGAGACGGCGCTGGAAGAGATTCAGACACGGCTCGGCTCTGACATTCCCGCTGAACAGAAACGTTTTTACGCGGTGAAACTGTTTGAACGGGATGATAAGATAACGGAACAAATGTCAAATGTGCCGGATGTCGAAAATATCATCCTCGATACGGAACGTGTGATGGAGGATGATGCAGAGAGTATCATTACGAATGAACGTTACATATATATTGCATCTGTAATTAAAAAGTGTTATGTAAAAAAGAACAGAGAAAAACTGACGATGTCGGATAAGATTGACCGGATTGTCACAAATCGTTTCCTGGCGATTCCGATCTTTGCGGTGGTCATGTATCTCGTCTATTTTGTATCTGTTACGACAGTGGGAACCTGGGCGACTGACTGGGCAAATGACGGAGTGTTTGGCGAAGGCTGGAGTTTATTTGGACTTCAGATTCCGGGTATACCAGGCGTTGTGAGTGATCTGCTGACATCCATTGGCTGTGCAGACTGGCTGCAGGGACTGATCGTAGACGGAATCATCGGCGGTGTCGGAGCGGTGCTTGGTTTTGTTCCGCAGATGCTGGTACTGTTTATCTTCCTGGCATTCCTGGAGGCATGCGGATACATGGCGCGTATCGCATTTATCATGGACCGTATCTTCCGCAGATTCGGACTTTCCGGAAAATCGTTTATTCCGATGCTGATCGGAACCGGCTGCGGTGTTCCGGGTGTCATGGCTTCCAGAACAATTGAAAATGACCGTGACAGAAAGATGACGATTATGACAACGACATTTATTCCGTGTGGTGCAAAGCTGCCGATCATCGCATTGATCGCTGGTGCACTGTTCGGAGGAGCTTCCTGGGTGGCACCGAGCGCTTACTTTGTGGGCATAGCGGCAATCATCTGTTCTGGAATTATTTTAAAGAAGACAAAAATGTTTGTAGGTGATCCTGCACCGTTCGTTATGGAGCTTCCTGCATATCATCTGCCGACTGTTGGGAATGTATTGCGCAGCATGTGGGAGCGCGGATGGTCTTTCATTAAAAAGGCGGGAACGATTATTCTGTTATCGACAATCTTTATCTGGTTTACTTCCAATTTCGGAATCGTAGATGGTAAACTGGGAATGGTTGAAGACTTAAGCGACGGTTTTCTGGCTGCGATTGGTTCGGTATTTGCATGGCTGTTTAAACCTCTGGGATGGGGCAACTGGCAGGCGGCTGTTGCAGCGATCACGGGTCTTGTTGCCAAAGAGAATGTTGTCGGTACGTTTGGCATTCTGTACGGTTTTGCAGAAGTAGCGGAGGACGGTGCGGAAGTCTGGGGAACACTCTCAGCAAGCTTTACTGCGGCCGCAGCGTATTCTTTCCTGGTATTCAACCTTCTGTGTGCGCCTTGTTTTGCAGCGATCGGAGCGATCAAACGTGAGATGAACAGTGCGAAATGGACCTGGTTTGCGATCGGCTATCAGACAATTTTCGCATATGCGGTATCTCTGTGCGTATACCAGATCTGGAACTGTATTGCGGGAGGGGGATTTACCATTGGAACGGCAGTTGCGATCCTGCTCATCATCGGATTTATCTACCTGCTTTTCAGACCGTATAAAGAGAGCAAGACATTGAACATATCTTTGAAAGGTATGAAGAAGGCAAAAGCCTGAGTTTAAGAAAGAAGGGGTAATATGCTCGGATTTATCACAAATAACCTGGCAACAATCATCATAGGACTTATCTTACTGGGCATTATCCTGTTGGTCGTGCGCAGCATCCGCAGGGATAAAAAGGCTGGCAAATCCTGCGGTAGCTGCAAAGGGTGTTCAGGCGCATCGATATGTCACTCGAATAAAAAGGTCAGGTAAAACAGGAAGGCGGGAAGACAATGTGGACACAGGAAGAAATCATTCAGGAACTGCATAAGCGGGGAAAACGGGTGACTCAGCAGCGCCGGGAACTGATTGAAATTATTCTGGAAACAGACTGGACTTCCAGCAAAGAAATTTACTATGAGGCCGTTCGACAGGGGCAGAACATTGGCATGGCGACTGTTTACCGGATGCTAAACGTGCTGGAGGAGATCGGCGCGGTCGACCGCAGAAGCTATCAGATGGTGAATGAGGATAAGGAACCTGTTTCCATCATACTTCATCCGGGGAAAACAGATGAGAAAAACAAAGATCTCTGCCAGAAGATAGAAAGTGTTCTGCGGGAAAATGGCTGCCTGGAAGACCAGGAGTTTAGTATAGTCATTCGTGTTGAATCATAAATTTTATTGTTTGTTGTGAAAAAATTCATAAATATCATCTTGAAATAAATGAAAGATATGTTACAATAATATTACAAAATAATAAGGGTGATATTATGAATTTATATGAGGCAGTATATGCCAGAAAATCTGTGCGCAGCTTTGCACAGGACGTAGTCAGCGCAAAAGTGCTGGATGGAATTAAAAAATTTTACCAGGAAGTAGAGGGTTTATTTACCGGTATCGAGACCGATCTGGTTATCGTAGATAAGCGGAAAGACAATAAAAGCGGTATCGGCCTGGCGAGTGTCAGGGCCCCCTACTATCTTGCTTTATATACGACAGAGCAGGAAAAATGTATGATGAATGCCGGATATATTATGCAGCAGATGGTTCTTTACCTCTGTAGTCATGGGCTGGGGAGCTGCTACGTCGGCATGAAGGTTATGAAGCCGTCCATGAGAAAGAAAAATGATAAGTCACTTGTCTGCCTTGTGGCGTTCGGAAAGAGCAAAGGGGGATATACGCGCAAAATATCGGAAGCGAAAAGGCTGGAACTGAAAGAGCTCTGCGTCTATAAGGAGAAGCCAAGGCTTTGGATGAATCAGCTGCTGGAGGCAGGGAGGCTTGCGCCGTCCAGTATGAATTCACAGCCGTGGAGATTTGTCGTGTATGATAACAGGATCCATGTTTTTTCTAAACGGCATAAGTCAAATCAGCTGGGAAAATATACAGAGCTGAATTTTGGTATTCTGTTCAGCAATATGATGGCGGTGGCGGAAGAACTCTGGCTTGATGTCGATCTGATCCGGCTGGAGGGAATCAGCCAGAAAACATTTCCGAACAGTCAGTATGTTTTAAGTGTAATTTTAAGGGCATAAAGTGTTGACAAGTAATGGGATTTATAGTATATTATAAATCGGTCAGTAAATGACAGGCGCGAGTGGCTCAGTTGGTGGAGCGCGACCTTGCCAAGGTCGAGGCCGCGGGTTCGAGTCCCGTCTCGCGCTCTTACGTTGAGAGTCTTGGAATACGCAGGTTGCGGATTTCAGGGCTTTTTGTTTTTAATTATAGCAGTAGAGAGGAGAGTATTTATGATGAGACGAAGTAGGAATTTTCTGTTGGCAGTCCTGATGATTGGATGCATGGCTGCATTCGTTACCGGCTGTAAGGATAAAGAGGAAGGCACAGCTTCTGTTACAACGGCGGAACCTCAGAAATATGTATCCAAAGATGAAAATATGGTGATCTATCTGCCGGATGATACCTGGTCGACAGACGAAGAGAGCAGTGACCTGCATATTTTTACTTCTGTGGACGGGCTGATCATGATTTCACATACGGCGAATGCAGGGGAGGAGATGTTCCCGGAAGAAGAACAGGACCTGAAAAAAATTCTGGATGCGGAAGGATATATAAGTGAAGGATATGAGGTGGAAGAATTTGAAAAAAATCAGATTTCTTCCATGAAATCTTATAAAGCGGTGATCCGTTATACGGATAAAAAATCGACTTATACGTACGGTGTGCTCTATGGAACGATTCTGGGAGACGATGTCTATCTCGCGAGTGCCATGGTTCTCAGTGATGACAAACCGACCCTGGAGGGGATCAAAAAGGCTGTATATGGTTTCGAATGGACACCGGATGAGGTGGTGCAGCCTGAGGAGACAAAGGCGGCAGATGATGAGATTGTGACACCGGAGGTGACAAAAGAAATAACGCCGGAAGCTACATCTGAGCCGACACCTGAGGCAACGCCGGAGACAACACCGGTACCGACACCTGAGGCAACGCCGGAGCCGACGCAGGAAGCGCCGCAGGAAGCAACACCGGAGCCCGCGCCTGTTTCGCCGGAAGATGTGACAGCGCTCAGCAGGGACGGCGTGTGCAGTTCACCTGCCTATGTGAGGACCGGACCGAATACGGCGAGCGCGATTCTGGGCAGTCTGGAGCAGGGGGATACCGTTACCATCACCGGTGAAATCAGAAACTGGTATCAGATTTCTTATCAGGGATCTACGGCGTACATCTGTAAAGACTATATGCAGTAGACAGAAAAATAAAATTGTGCTATATTTAAGAAATATATATATACATTACAAAGGAGACGTACGATGGTAGCAACTTCTATATTATTCAGCAGGTCATTTGAAATTTTCCTGATTGTTGCACTGGCTGTCATTACAGTATTGCTGTTTACAGGAAATGGATCATTTATGCTGAAGTCCAGGAACTCAACGAAGACCAGAACTCCGGAAGAAGAAAAGAAGATGGGAAGACAGCTGAGTTATGTGACCGGAATCTGGCTGCTGGCCGAATTCCTGCTGTTGTTTTTCGGTAATTCTGCAATTGCCAGTATCATTTATATCGTAGTAATTGTAATTTCTATGATCATACTGGTGAAATTTTTTAAGAATAATGGATAAAAGAAATCCGGGGATAGTGGGAAAGTTAATTTCCTCTGTCCCTGATTTTATCTGTAATTTCAAATACGCCCCGGCGTATTCAAGTGGAGGAGGCAGCGATGCAAAAGGAGTATGAGCGTTTAAGACAATGTGTGGAATTCATACAAAAACAGGTGGATTTCAAACCGAAAGCGGCGGTTGTTCTGGGTAGCGGTCTTGGCAGCTTTGCGGAGGCGATCGATGTATGTGCAGTTTTACCGTACTGCGATATTCCCGGTTTTCCAACATCGAGCGTACCGGGACATGCGGGACGGTTTGTGTTCGGATATGTGGGCAGTCTTCCTGTGGTTGTGATGCAGGGAAGGGTACACTATTATGAGGGATATTCGATTCAGGATGTGGTGCTGCCAATCCGTGTGATGAAGCTTCTGGGTGCAGATACCCTGCTGCTCACCAACGCGGCGGGCGGACTGAACACGGAGTACGAAGGCGGCAACCTGATGCTGATCACGGATCAGATCGCGTCCTTTGTACCATCTGTACTGCGGGGAGAAAATATAGAAGAACTCGGAGAGCGTTTTCCGGATATGAGTGAAATATATGACAGGACATTGGGAAATCTGGTAAAAGAATGCGCTGATGAGCTGGGAATTGCGCTGAAGGAAGGGGTCTATATTCAGCTTCCGGGGCCAAACTATGAGTCCCCGCAGGAAGTGAAGATGTGCAGGCTTCTGGGTGCGGATGCAGTTGGTATGAGTACGGCATGTGAAGCTGTCGCCGCCAACCATATGGGGATGAAAATCTGCGGGATTTCCTGTATTACGAATCTTGCATGCGGCTTGACAGACAGGCCGCTCTCCCATCAGGAGGTGCAGGAGGTATCTGGACGTGTTACCGATACATTTCAGAAGCTGGTGCGTACTGTACTGGAACGACTGGGATGATGGAGATAACGAAGGGAGAATGAGTCATGGGAATGGAAGTACGAAAAGTACGGTCAGGGACAGACGGACTTTTGCTGGATGTGCTGATAGGCGAACCCTCCGGAATACCGCAGGGGATTGTGCAGATATGTCACGGAATGAGTGAGCACAAGGAGCGTTACCTTCCTTTTATGGAATATCTGAATCATCAGGGATTTATTGCAGTGATACATGACCACCGCGGACACGGAAACAGTGTGAAACGGAAAGAGGACCTCGGCTATATGTACGGGAGCGGGGGACGGGCGCTGGCTGAAGATGCGTATCAGATTACGGCGCTCTGCAAAAAAAGATATCCGGGTCTTCCATTGGTCCTGTTCGGACACAGCATGGGTTCGCTGGTAGCGCGCGCGTATACCAAACAGTACGACATTGAGCTGGATATGCTGATCCTCTCAGGGTCGCCTTCAGCAAATTCGGCACTGGGTCTGGGAAAATGCGTGGCTCACGCAGAAAAGTTTATATTTGGAGACCGTCATAAGAGCCGTCTGATCGAATTTCTTTCTTTCGGGGGGTTTGCAGGACGGTTTGCGGGGGAAAAGAACAGGTATGCGTGGATCTGTTCTGATAAAGACGTTTATCTGGAATATGAACGTTCTCCGGAGTGTGGATTTGTATTTACAGATGATGCATATCTTGCACTGTTTGAACTGATGAGTGAAGTGTATTCTGAAAAAGGCTGGAATTGCAGGAAGCCGGATCTGCCGATCCTTTTTATCGGAGGGGCGGATGATCCATGCATTGGGAATGTCAGGAAATTTAAAAAAGCTCTGATGTCGATGCGCCTGGCGGGATACCGGAATGTGAAGGGAAAATTATATCCGGGGATGCGCCATGAAATTTTAAATGAAGGAAATAAGCAGAAAGTCTTTTCGGACGTCTGCAAATACATGAAAAAACAGTTGCGGAATGGAGAAAACAGATGAGAAGTAGTGGTATTTTGCTGCCGGTTGCATCTTTGCCGTCGAAATACGGCATCGGCAGTTTTTCGAAGGAAGCGTATGAATTTGTAGATCAGCTTGAGAGGGCAGGACAGAAAATCTGGCAGATCCTGCCGCTCGGACCGACAGGGTACGGGGATTCTCCGTATCAGTCTTTTTCTACGTACGCCGGCAACCCGTATTTTATCAATCTCGAGACACTGATCGAGGAAGGGCTTCTGACGGATGAGGAGTGTGATGCGTTTACCTATGGAACCCATCCGGCATATATAGACTATGACAAAGTGTTTGATGCACGCAATGTTCTGCTGCGTAAAGCGTATGAGCGTTTTGTTCCGGATGATAATTTCGGTGAGTTTACGAGGAGCAATGGATATTGGCTGGAAGATTATGCGCTGTACATGGCGATCAAAGACAGCCGCGATGGCAGGAGCTGGACGGAATGGGAGGAAGAACTGAGGGATCGCCAGCCGAGTGCGATTCAGGCAATACGTGAAGAGCTTGCATTTGAAATACAGTATTATCGGTTCAAACAGTATAAATTTTATACGCAGTGGGATAAGCTAAAACGATATGCTAATAATAAAGGTATTCAGATCATTGGAGATATGCCGATCTATGTAGCTTTTGACAGCTCAGATGCATGGGCGAATCCCCTTTTGTTTCAGTTTGATGAGCACAATCAGCCGGTAGCTGTAGCAGGCTGTCCGCCGGATTATTTTGCTCCGAAAGGACAGCTCTGGGGTAACCCGCTGTACAGCTGGGAATATCACAGGGAGACAGGATACAGCTGGTGGGTACAGCGGATGCAGCACAGTCTGCGCCTGTATGATGTGGTCCGTGTCGATCATTTCCGCGGTTTTGACGAATATTATTCTGTCCCCTTTGGAAATGAGACAGCAGAATTCGGACACTGGGAAAAAGGTCCAGGTCTGGAACTGTTCCATGCACTCAGGGAAAAAGTGGAAAATCTGAGTGTCATCGCAGAAGATCTGGGATTTTTGACAGACAGTGTCCTGCAGCTTGTCAAGGATACCGGTTACCCGGGAATGAAGGTGCTGGAGTTTGCTTTTGATGACGGGGCGGACTGTCTTTATCTGCCGCATAATTTTATACAGAACAGCATCGTGTATACGGGAACGCATGATAATGATACGCTTGCAGGATGGATCGCTTCTATGGGAGAGCATACCAGAAACTATACGAAGGCGTATCTGGATCTGGAAGATGATGATACTGAAAAAATGGTCTGGGCGCTGATTCGCCTGGCTCTCGGCAGTGTTGCCGAGAGAGCAGTCATTCCAATGCAGGATTATCTCTGTCTGGGAACAGAGGCCAGGATCAATGTGCCGTCCACACTGGGGAACAACTGGAAGTGGAGACTGCAAAAAGAGCAGTTTACAGATGAACTGGCTGATAAGATCCGCAGTGTCAGCGCCGTATATGGAAGACTGTAAAGAATAGGATGACAGCTATGGGAAAGTTAGTAAAATACCTGAGGCATTATAAACTGCAGGCGATCGTGGGTCCGCTTTTTAAGATGCTGGAGGCCAGTTTTGAGCTGGTCGTACCGGTTGTGATGGCAGGTATCATTGACATCGGTATCAAGACGGGAAATCAGGGGTACATCTGGAAGATGTGTCTGGTGCTGGTAGGACTGGGAGCGCTGGGGCTGACCTGTTCCCTGACAGCACAGTATTTTGCGGCAAAGGCAGCTCTTGGATTTGCTACAGAACTGCGCACAGATCTGTTTGCCCATATCAACCGTTTTTCCTACCAGGAACTGGATGCGATCGGAACCTCGACTTTGATCACGAGAATGACAAGTGATGTGAATCAGGTGCAGAATGGAGTAAATCTGCTTCTGCGTCTGTTTTCGCGTGCGCCGTTTATCGTCATTGGTGCAGTCGTTATGGCATTTACAATCAGTCCGCGCCTGACGCTGATTTTTCTGGCAGCGATCCCACTGATCGGATTTGCCATATTTCTGGCCGTCAGGCTGACGATTCCGATATACCGGAAGGCACAGAATATACTGGATCGGGTTGTGCTCCTGACAAGGGAAAACTATGTGGGTTCACGTGTGGTGCGCGCTTTTTCAAGACAGGATGAGGAGGTCCGGCAGTTTCAGGGAACGACGGAACATCTGAAAAAAACGCAGCTTACGGCAGGACGCATCTCGGCAATGATGAACCCCGCAACTTATGTGCTGGTCAATCTTGCGATCCTATGTATTCTGCTGGCTGGAAGCCGGGAAGTGTACAGAGGAAGCATCACACAGGGCGAGGTGATCGCGCTGGTAAATTACATGATGCAGATACTGCTGGCACTTGTTGCACTGGCAAATCTGATCGTAACCGTAATGAGGGCCAGTGCGAGTGCTGTGCGCGTGAATGAAGTGTTTGCATTCAGCGCGACCATGACGGATTCAGAAAATAAAAAGCAGACCGGGAAAACAGACGGTCCCCGGGTTGTATTTGATCACGTGACCTTTACGTACCACCATGCAAAAGAGCCGTCGCTCATGGATATTTCATTTGAGGCCGAAAAAGGTGAGACCATTGGGATCATCGGAGGTACTGGTTCCGGAAAATCAACACTGGTTCAGCTGATTCCGAGATTTTATGACTGCGGGGAAGGCAGCGTGCTGGTGGACGGCATTGATGTGAAAAAATATCCGTTCTCTCAGCTCAGGAAAAAAATCGGTATCGTGCCACAGCGGGCCATGCTTTTTGCGGGGACGATTCGGGAGAACCTGAGCTGGGGAAAAGAAGATGCCACGCAGCAGGAGATGGATGATGCACTGGAAACAGCACAGGCAAAAGAATTTGTCTATGGAAAACCGGAAGGGCTGGATACTGTGGTGGCAGCGGGCGGCAGAAATTTTTCCGGTGGTCAGAGGCAGCGGCTTACGATCGCCAGAGCATTCGTCGGAAAGCCCGGTATTCTGATACTGGATGACAGCGCATCGGCGCTTGATTTTGCTACAGATGCGGCGCTTCGGAGTGCCATCCGCCGGGATACGGGGAATGCCACGGTTTTTCTGGTATCGCAGAGAGCTGCCACCGTTAAGAATGCGGACTGTATCCTGGTACTGGATGACGGAAAAATGGTTGGAAAGGGGAAACATCAGGAGCTGTTAAAAACGTGTGATGTCTACCGGGAGATTTGTCTGTCACAGTTTTCAAAGGAGGAGGTGGCAGGGTTATGACGAGCAGAGAAACGGCGAAAAGAGTCCTGGCACTGATCCGGCCGTATGGGGCCTGGATTGTCCTGACACTGATACTGGCGACCGTGACTGTGATGACAACGCTTTATGCGCCTGTTCTGATCGGAAACGGAGTGGATTATCTGATCGGAAAAGACAATGTAGTGTTTTCCGGCCTGACAGCCATCGTGGTAAAACTGGCTGTCATTGTGGCGGTGACTGCACTTTCGCAGTGGCTGATGGGACTGGTGACAAATCACATCACATATGAGATCGTACAGGGGCTTCGCGATGATGCATTCGTCCATATGCAGAAGCTTCCTTTTGCATATCTCGACCGGAATCAGCCGGGAGACATGATCAGCCGCATCTCCACAGATGTAGACCAGTTCGCGGACGGACTTTTGATGGGATTTACACAGTTGTTTACTGGTGTTATGACGATCATCGCAACCTTTGGCTTTATGCTTTCGATCAATGTTAAGATAACGGCCGTTGTCGTTGTGATCACACCGCTTTCATTTTTTGTGGCAAATTTTATCGCAAAAAGAACATTTGCCATGTTTCGTGAACAATCGGAGGCGCGGGGAACCCTCACGTCGCTGGTGGAGGAAATGGTCGGCAATCAGAAAGTGGTAAAGGCATTTTCTTACGAGGAACGTGCGGAGGAACGGTTTGACAAAATCAATCAGCATCTGAACAGGTGCGGGGTGAGAGCAACCTTTTTTTCATCCATCACGAATCCTTCAACCAGATTTATCAACAGCCTTGTCTATACGGGAGTCGGGATCTTCGGCGCGCTATCGGCGATTAAAGGGAATCTGTCCGTCGGACAGTTGTCCTGCTTTCTAAACTATGCCAACCAGTATACGAAGCCGTTCAATGAGATTTCCGGTGTGATCACAGAGCTTCAGAACGCACTCGCATCGGCACGGCGGATTTTTGAACTGATGGATGAGCCGGCCGAGGCGCCGGACGCGCCGGATGCTGCGGTGCTTGATCCGGCAGACGGTACGGTTGTATTTGAACATGCGGCCTTCTCATACCGGCCGGATGTACCTCTGATCACGGACTTGAACCTGTCTGTACGTCCGGGGCAACGGATCGCCATCGTCGGACCGACTGGATGCGGGAAGACGACGCTGATAAATCTTCTGATGCGTTTTTATGACATTCAGGGCGGGGAACTCAGAGTCAGCGGATACCCGATCAATGAAATCACCCGCGGCAGCCTGCGCAGTAATTTTGGAATGGTGCTGCAGGATACCTGGCTGAAGTCCGGTACGATTCTGGAAAATATTGCATACGGAAAACCTGAAGCGACGAGAGCACAGGTGATAGAGGCGGCGAAACGGGCACATGCACATAGTTTCATAAAAAGAATGAAAGACGGATATGACACCTATGTGACGGAGGAGGGAGGCAGCATCTCGCAGGGACAGAAGCAGCTGTTGTGCATAGCACGCGTCATGCTGATGGACCCGACCATGCTGATTTTAGATGAAGCCACCTCATCGATTGACACAATGACAGAGATCCGGATTCAGAAGGCGTTCGAGGAGCTGATGAAGGGACGTACCAGTTTTATCGTGGCACACCGGCTCTCGACAATCAAGACGGCAGATATGATACTCGTGATGAAGGACGGTAAAATCATCGAGACAGGGGATCATGAGACACTGCTGGAGAAAGCCGGGAGCTATGCGAAGTTGTACAGGAGTCAGTTTGCGGGCTCCTGAAACTGAAAAACGCCGTGCAGTGATTTGTAAATCCTGCACGGCGTTTTTCAATCCTCATAAAACTGGAACCCAATCCCCCATGAGACTTTTGCTATCCGAATCGATTTCCTGTTTTCACATTTTATGCGGTTATTAAAAGAGACTGGCGATGAATAGATAAACTTTACAAAGATTTTACGCAGGATGGTAACAGCAAAATGAGAGAATTGATATAATGAAAAAAACGGCATATATGTAGAAAAATTACAGGGAGATATACATAAAAAATGAAGACGAAAAATCATGTGCTGCACAGTATCGAAAAAGGGTACCAGGATTTGCGTCCGTCAGAAAAAAAGGCGGCAGATTATATAACGGATCATCTGGAAGAAGTCCGGAAACTGTCGCTGGATAAACTGGCAAAGAGCTGTAAAGTAAGTCAGCCTACCATTCTCAGAATGTTAAAGGCTCTGGGATATGAGGGATACAAAGCATTCCAATATGACATTGTGGAGGGGATGGCCGGTGTGGAAAACGAAGAAAACACTGTTCAGGCTATATACGGATACCATATTTCTGAACATGACGGTACGGCGGATATCCCGGAAAAGATTGTCGCAACCACTTCCGGTATAATTGAGCGGAATCTTAAATGCATTTCGGTAAAGACTTTTCAAAAGGCGGTGGAGGCTATCATAAATGCGAGGATAATCGATATCTACAGTGTAGAAAACTCGAATACGACAGCAAATGATCTGATGACGAAGCTTTTGTATCTGGGGCTGAACTGCAGGCACTTTGATGATAATTATCTACGCTGCTGGTTGTGGATATGATCTATATGGGCATCATAGCAGCTGACTATAAAAAGTATGTCAGGCAGCTGGACCGCAGCAGCAAAATCATACGGGGCAAGGCATATAAACAGGGAAGTGGAAAATTGAAACAGTAGAAGTTGTGTAGAAATACTACACAATTTTTTTTATTGCATTTACATTTTCTTTACAAAGAATTGAGCTGAACTTGATAGTCAGCGAAAATCCATGCTGATATAATGACGGCATTCCAGTTGAAGAATGAGTGGAAAGAAAAGGAGAATGATTCAGGTATGCTCGAATTAAAACATGTAAAAAAATCTTATGATAAGGTGACCATATTGGAAGATATCAGCATGGAGGTTGCAGACGGTGAGATCGTATCGATTCTGGGACCGTCGGGGTGCGGAAAGACGACACTGTTAAATCTGATTCTCGGTATCACAGATGCAGATGAAGGAACGCTTTTGTTTAATGGAGAAGATATCACACATGTTCCCATGGAGCAGCGCGGTTTTAATATTGTATTTCAGGATTATGCATTGTTTCCGAATTACAATGTATACAAAAACATTACATACGGACTGAGAAACAAACCAAATGTATCTACGAAAGAAGAGGTAGATGAACTGATTTCCCTGCTGGAGCTGGGAGAACATCTGGGAAAGAAGATCGATCAGCTGTCGGGCGGCCAGAAACAGAGGGTAGCACTCGCACGGACGATGGTGATGAAGCCGAAGATCCTGCTGATGGATGAGCCTTTGAGCGCGCTGGACGGTGTGATCAAGGAATCCATCAAGGACAGGATCAGGATGATTGCCAAAGAATTTGACCTGACGACCATTATTGTGACGCATGACCCGGAGGAAGCGCTGACGCTGTCTGACCGTGTGATGATTGTCAATGAGGGAGCGATCTCCCAGTACGGAAAACCGGAAGAGATCATTAAGGCGCCGAAAAACAGTTTTGTAAAGACCTTTATCCTGAATCAGCTCGAGATCAAAAAAAACAATATTTATTCCCTGTTTTCTGTCCAGAGCAATCCTGCGCAGGCTTTTTAGCGGGGGAACGTCATGCAGAAAACAAAGAGACGGGAACTGAAAATTATTTTTACGGTGCTGACGGTTATCTTTCTGGTTTTTCTGGCAGTGCCGATTGCAAGGCTTCTGCTGAAATCATTTCTGGCGGATTCGGGAGTGGGGGTCAGCAACTATCAATCGGTGTTAATGAAGAAAGGCTTTTTGACGGCACTCGGAAACAGTTTTCTGGTGTCTTCCGTGAGTGCGGTGCTGACGACGGGGCTTGCCTTTATCCTTGCCTACACGGTGCATTATACCAATCTGGGCAGAAGATATAAAAAACTGATCGAACGGGTTGCAGTGCTGCCGATGCTGCTGCCCACCATCACATATGGTTTCGCTATCATCTATTCTTTTGGAAAGCAGGGGCTGTTAAGCCGTCTGTTCGGGAGACAGTTGTTTGAGATCTACGGATTTAACGGACTTCTGCTGGGCTACGTCATCTATACTTTGCCAATTTCTTTTATGCTCCTTAATAACACGATGGGGTATATCGACAAAAAATTTATGGTTGTTTCCAGAATCATGAATGATTCGGCGTTTCGGACGTTCAGTGTCACCGTCCTGCGTCCGATGCTCGGGACATTGGCGGCATCTTTTATACAGACCTTTTTTCTGTGCTTTACGGATTTTGGGATTCCGGCATCTGTAGGCGGCGAATTTCACGTAATTTCAAGTGTACTGTACAGCGAAATGCTGGGAAGTGTGCCGGATTTTGGCAGAGGCGCGGTGGTTGCACTGGTGATGCTGATACCATCTGTCGTAAGCATTGCGGTGCTGCGTTTCCTTGAAAAGTACAATATCCGTTACAACAGAATATCCGAAATTGAACTCAAACGAAGCGGGATCAGAGATACAGTATTTGCAGCTGTGAGTGCGGTCATCATGCTCAGCGTACTATCGGTCTTTGCGGTTATTTTTGTGATACCGTTCGTGGAAGACTGGCCGTATTATACGAATTTTACGCTGGAACATTTTAAAACAGTATTCTCAGACAGTGCGCTGTCAGGTGTATATACAAACTCTGTTGTGGTAGCCTTGATCACTGCGGCAGCGGGGACGCTGATATCTTACGGGGCGGCGCTCATCACGGCCAGAAGCACACTGGGTAAAAAGACGAAAGGCATCATCGAGGGTATCGCACTGGTGACAAATACCATTCCGGGCATGGTTCTGGGGCTCGCTTATCTGTTTAGCTTCTCAGGAAGTTTTATGCAGAATACTTTTGGAATTCTCATTGTATGCAACGTGGTACATTTTTTCTCGACACCGTATCTGATGATGAAGAATTCGCTGGTGAAAATGAATGCATCCTGGGAGACGACAGCGATGCTGATGGGGGACAGCTGGACCAAAACAGTAGTGAGGGTGGTGACGCCGAATGCTCTGTCTACACTGCTGGAGGTCTTCAGCTATTACTTTGTCAATGCAATGGTGACGATCAGTGCTGTGATCTTTATCGCGGGAGCCAGAACCATGGTCATCACAACGAAAATCAAAGAACTGCAGTATTACAATAAATTCAACGAGATATTTGTGCTGTCACTGCTGATACTGCTGACTAATGCCGCCGGCAAATGGCTGTTCGGCAGACTTGCAAAATCCACAGAAAATAAGGAGAATCTGAAAATGTTTAAATTTACGAGACGGAAAAAGGCTATGGCGGGAATGCTCACACTGGTACTTGGCGTATCAGTACTGTCGATGACGGGCTGCGGGAGGTCCGATGATGATCAGGTGGTCATCTATTCCAATGCGGACGACGAAGCGGTAGAGTGTATGAAACATGCGCTGGACAAAAATGGATATGAGGGGCAATATATCCTGCAGACATTCGGGACCTCGGAGCTGGGAGGAAAACTGCTGGCGGAGGGGACAGACATTGAGTCTGATCTTGTAACCATGAGTACATTCTATATCGACAGTGCGAGTGAACAGAATCAGATGTTTATGGACCTGACCTTTGATGTGGGGACACTGGAGGAATATCCGACATACTGTGCTCCGATCACTGCGCAGGAAGGCACGATCATTCTCAACACGGAGATGATGGAGGAGAATGATCTGGCAGTGCCGGAGTCGATCAAAGACCTTGCCAAACCGGAGTATAAGGATATGATCTCTGTAACGGATATCTCATCCTCATCGACAGCCTGGCTGCTGATCCAGGCGCTGGTATCGGAGTACGGCGAGGATGGGGCAAAAGAAGTTCTGACAGGCATTTATGACAACGCCGGTCCGCATATAGAAGAATCGGGATCGGGACCGCTGAAAAAAGTACGTGCGGGAGAGGTTGCTATTGGTTTCGGACTGAGACAGCAGGCGGTTGCCGACAAAGAAGAGGGACTTCCGATTGATTTTGTAGATCCGAAAGAAGGAAACTTCTCACTGACAGAGTCAGTGGCGGTCGTGGACAAAGGCGATAAGACGAATCCAAAAGCGATGGAGATGGCGGAGTGTATTATTAAAAATGCCAGAGAAGAGCTGATCACATATTATCCGATCGCTATTTATGAAGGCGAGACGACAGACAGCCAGAACAAGTCAGGCAATCCGAAGGTATTCGACGAGAAGCTGACAGTTGCTCTCCTGAAAGAGCATCAGGAATTATCAGAGAGCTGCAAATAGACAATACGGGGAGAATGTTGATGAAAAATTACAAGTTACTAACACCGGGACCGCTGACAACAACCGGGACCGTTAAAAAAGAAATGATGTTTGATCATTGTACCTGGGATGATGACTATAAACAGATCACGCAGAAGATCAGAAGCGGACTGTTGAAGCTGGCGCACGTTTCGCCGGAAACGTATACGGCGGTGCTGATGCAGGGCAGCGGAAGCTTCGGCGTGGAATCCGTGCTGACGAGTGTCATTGGAGCAGATGAAAAACTGCTGGTGGTGGCCAACGGAGCGTACGGGGAACGTATGGCAGACATTGCCTCACACGCAGGGATCCGGCATGAGGTCTATAGGGAAGAGTATAACCGTATTCCGGATGCGGGTAAAGTCAGAAAGATCCTTGCAGATCATCCAGAGCTGACACACGTTGCCATGGTGCACAGCGAGACGACTTCCGGGATCCTGAACAATATCGAGGAGGTCGCAAAAGTCGTAAAAGAAGCGGGAAAGGTCATGATTGCAGACGCTATGAGCAGCTTCGGCGGAGTGGATATACCGGTGGAAGCATGGGGGATCGATTTTTTGATCAGCAGTGCAAATAAATGTATCCAGGGAGTACCGGGATTTTCATTTATCATAGCAAGGCTGGACCTGCTGAAAGAAAGCGCAGGAAAAGCCAGGAGTCTTTCTCTTGATCTCTATGACCAGTGGAAGACAATGGCTGTGGACGGCAAATGGAGGTTTACTTCACCGACACATACGGTGCTGGCGTTTGCAAGGGCGATGGAAGAGCTGGAGGCCGAAGGCGGTATACCGGCGAGGAACAGGCGGTATGCGGACAATAACTGGCTGCTCATTGAAAAAATGAAGGAGATGGGATTTGAACCGTATATCAGAAATCAGTATCAGGGGCCCATCATCACCACGTTCTTTTATCCAAAAGACTGTAACTTCTCCTTTTTGGAAATGTACCATTATGTAAAAGAACGGGGATACGCCATTTACCCGGGCAAGGTGACAGAGGCGGATACATTCCGCATCGGAAACATCGGTGAGATTTACAGGGCGGATATTGAAAGCCTGTGCAGTATTATAAAAGAATTTCTGGAGGAGAAAAGGAATGAACGGTAAACTGGAAGGAATTATTTTTGACTGGGCAGGAACGACGGTTGACTATGGATGCTTTGCACCTGTCCAGGCGTTCGTGGAAGTTTTCAGACATTACGGGGTGGAACCGACGATGGATGAGGTGCGCAGGCCGATGGGCATGCTGAAGATCGATCATATACGCACAATGCTCTCGATGCCCAGAATCAGGCGGGAGTGGGTACAGAAGTATGGGAGCGTTCCTGATGACGGGCATGCGCAGGCCATGTATGGAATGTTTGAGGAAAAGCTGTTTGGGATTCTGCAAGATTTTGCAGAGCCCAAGCCGGGCGTTACACAGCTGACGGAGGAACTGCGCGCACGGGGAATTGCCATCGGGTCTACAACCGGCTATACGGATGAGATGATGAAGGTGGTCGCACCGGCTGCGCAGAGCAGAGGATACGAGCCGGATGTATGGTTTACTCCGGATTCTACAGGTCAGAAAGGGCGCCCATATCCCTATATGATCTTTCGGAATATGGAGGCACTCGGCCTTACGGATGTCAGAAATGTCATAAAGGTCGGAGATACCGTATCCGACATCAAAGAGGGAAAGCATGCCGGTGTATGGACAGTTGGCGTGATCAGCGGCAGTTCCGAGATGGGACTTACGCGGCAGGAGTATGAGACATTGGATTCAGAGGAGCGCAGACAGCGTGAAGAAAAAGTCCGTGAGACATTTCTGTCGGCCGGTGCCGATCAGGTGATCCTGCATCTGGAAGAGCTCCTGGATCTGATTTAATGATGCGCAAATAGAGATTTACAAACTTCAGGAAAACAGGTATAATGATTACCATCGACTAATTACAAAGGAAGGTACATTATGCAAGGTGGTAATGAGAAATTTTCTTACATTCTGCGTACGGTGGCGGGGGCATATTTGTGTTACCTGTCTTACAGTATTCTGCGCGCTGTAATGAATGGAGAAACGGGGGGGCACAGCGTACTGGTGTCAGTTTGTGCAGTCGCTTTTATCATAATTGGAGTAATTCTGATGGTATGGGGTGTCCGCGGCATGAAGATGGTCAGTAAGCAGCAGGCCGAGGAGGCCGCCCAGGCAGAAGAAGAGCAGGGAGAAGAGACTGTGGAAGGTATTGAAGAACAGACAGCGGAAGTACCGGAAGATTCGGCAGCGGAGGTTGTAGAAGAACAGTCAGATGTGGATAAGGAAAAAACTGAACAATAAGTCTGTTTGCGGGCCGGTCATACCGGTCCGTTGCAATGAAAAGCCGCAGCGGCATAACTAAAAACAGTTATGTGCTGCGGCTGTATTATTTACATTGAATGTAGCTTCAGGACGGCGCATCTTCTTGAGCGAAAAAGCTTCAGGACGGCGCATCTTTCTTGACCGAAAAAGCCGGTCAAGAAGCATCGGATGTTCATCCGATGTGGAAATTGGTGCAGAAAGCGACTAACAAGCAAGCTTGACGCAGCTTTCTGCACCAATTTCCCCGCCGTCCTGAACTAATTACATATTGGAGCCGTCCCAGATCTCAGCGTTCGGGTCGAGCATCCATGCATGAGTTTCGTCATCGATACGGGTTTTTACCCATGGATTACCATCGATATGACGAATTCCCCAGGTATAGCACAGTGCGTATCCAGGGCATGCAACCATTGGATGCGGTTTTTCTGTGATGACAGCCAGTCCGTTGTGGCCGATCTCCACAACATCGCCGTTTACCCAGCCAGCCCCGTAGCCCTGTGGTTTGTCAAAACGGAAGAAATAAACTTCCGGTTGTGGATGCCAGTGAGGCGGATAGCTTGACCAGCGTCCAGGCAGGTTCACAACTTCGCCGAGCACCATGTTGGAGTATGGAGCGTTTTCATAGTCGAAGCAGGTTCTTACATTTCTTCTTGTTGTTCCCTGCAGTTCATCCACACCGCGTGCCCAGGTATCCGTATCTTCCGGCATGTACATTTTAGCTTCGAATGTCCGGTCATTTAAAGTTTTCTGTACATAGAATACGCTGCTGGCATGAGCAGTGATCGTACAGGTATCGCCTTTGCAAAGGTGCAGGCAGTAAGGGTTGTAATCAAATGGGTTTGGACGGTCCATCTCCACCGTCTTGCCGCCAAATTCCACTTTGGCTTTTCCCTCAAACATAATCCATGCCATTTCCTTTTCTGTTTCCTGGAATGTGTAGGTATCTCCCTCTTCCATAAGCAGGAGAGCTACATCCATCATTGCCTTGATTCCTTCGCCTTCGTCGAGACGCAGATATTCATTATAACCACGTACAGGATCTTTTGAAATATACATTATGTATACCTCCCTTTCCTTAAAATATGATTGGTACTAAATATATGTACTAGTAACATTTTGACAGAGAATAAAAGGAACGTCAAGAGTAAATCGGTCAGTGCTTCTTCTTTTTCCGGTGTTTTTTCTTTTTACCGTCACTGCTGCCCAGCAGTGCGGTGTAACAGACGATACGGACCAGTGTGATCCCGAAGAATGCGCCGACACAGTCGATGGCGACGTCCCGCTTTGACGGACCTCTGCCCTCTACCAGACTCTGGTGATACTCGTCGGTGCATGCGAAGCCGAAACAGATAAGTCCCGCCACTACAAGCAGCGGAAATCCCCGCAGTCCGTACACGTAAAGCGGAAAGGAAATCGCGACTGCCAGACAGAAATATACTGCCATGTGTGCGAGCTTCCGGACGTAAACGTGAATCTTGTCAATATAATAGTCCACACCATTGGCGGAAAGGTCCTTATCCAGAATCTTTGCTCCCACTGTTACAATCTGATAGCTGACTTTATAACTAAGCTGGCTGGACTCCTCCCCCGGCATTGCAGAAAAAGTAAAAATGATATACATCATGATAATGGCGGGGAGAAAAGAAAGGGGTTTCAATAAAAATAATATAAAACGCTTCATAAATTCAATTCCTCCAAAATTATGCCCTTCACTATAGCACGACTGCGGTCGGATGTCAAAAATCAGGCAAAAATTCATTTAGATTCCTTTTACTTGAATTCAGGCAGGGGGTATATTATAATCAAAGAAGAATGGAAACACAGAAAGGGCGGTATGATGAGTTTAGCAGATCATTTATTCACGGACATGTGTACGGATATTATAGAGAACGGCTTTAGTACGGAGGGGGAAAAAGTACGTCCCGTTTGGGAGGACGGAGCTTCGGCTTACACTGTCAAACGGTTTGGCGTGGTAAACAGGTACGATCTGTCGAAAGAGTTTCCGGCACTCACACTGCGGAAGACGGCATTGAAGAGTGCGTTTGATGAGATTCTCTGGATCTGGCAAAAAAAATCAAACAATATTAAGGAGCTGAACAGCCATATCTGGGATAGCTGGGCGGATGAACAGGGGTCCATTGGGAAGGCGTACGGATATCAGCTCGGCGTAAAACATGAATATAAAGAAGGCTGGATGGATCAGGTGGACCGCGTCCTGTTTGATCTGAAAAACAATCCTTTCAGCCGGCGTATTATGACGAACATCTATGTGCATCAGGATCTGCATGAGATGAATCTTTATCCATGCGCATATTCGATGACATTCAATGTGACGCAGGAAAAGGGAAGCAGCAGACTGACGCTGAACGCAGTTTTAAATCAACGCTCACAGGATGTTCTGACTGCCAACAACTGGAATGTATGCCAGTATTCACTTCTCATGATGATGATTGCACAGGTCTGCGGTATGAAGGTGGGAGAACTGCTGCATGTGATCGCAGATGCACATATTTATGACCGCCACATACCGCTTGTAAAAGAACTGATTGCGCGTCCGTTTTACGATGCACCGAAAGTATGGCTGAATCCTGAGGTGAAGGATTTTTATGATTTTACCGTAGATGATCTTCACGTGGAGGGTTATGAAGCGGGACCACAGATAAAGAATATTCCGATTGCGGTTTAGAAAAAGAAAGGGACGGGAAATCTTATGAATATGATATTGTCGGCGGACTTAAACTGGGGGATCGGGTGCAATAATAAACTGCTTGTTTCAATCCCCTCTGATATGAAGTTTTTTCGTGAGGAGACGACCGGAAAAGTAGTTGTGATGGGCAGAAAGACGCTGGAGAGCTTTCCGAACGGTATGCCGCTTGCAAACCGAACGAATATTGTGCTGACGCAGAATCCGGATTTTCAGGTGAAAGGAGCTGTTGTTGTCCGCAGCCGGGAAGAACTGATGGAGGAGCTCAAGAAATACCGGGATGATGAGATTTATGTGATCGGGGGAGAGAGTATCTATCGGATGATGCTTCCGTACTGCGATACCGTGCATGTGACCAAAATCAATTTTGCATATGAGGCGGACACGCATTTCCCGAATCTGGATGACATGCCGGAATGGGAAGTTACGGCTACAAGTGACGAACAGACGTATTTTGATCTGGAATTTACATTTGTAAAATACGAGCGGAAAAAGGAAACAGTCTGAAAGACAGGCGATGAGAGGCTAATACATGAAAAGCAATGAATGGTATGAACTGGGGGAGCAGATCCGTGATATGGTACAGTCTGCTGTGGATTCCAAGGACTTCAGCCAACTGAATAAGACAGTCAGCAGCACGATCAATAAAGCGGTGGATTCCGCGGTTGACGGTGTCAGACAGGGGATGAAGAAGGCATCGGACGCATATGAGGCGCAGAATTCCCGGAATTATGAGCGGTACCCGAATAAAGAAGTCAGGGGGAATTTCCGGAATGCGAATTACAGTACGCAGCTTGTACGCGGCGTACCTTACAATACAGCGTTGTTTACGCGCTCGCCAAAAGGCAGGATTGCAGGACCGGTCATGGCGGCGACAGGATTTTCATTTGGCGGGATCTTTATCGTGATGGCACTGGCATTCCTGGCAACGGGACTTGTCACGGGAGCTTTTGGCATCACACTTACCGGAGGGATTTTTACTGTGCTCGGGATCGCCGGCATGATCGTTGGAAGTGTCGGTGCTTCTGCGTACGGAAGAGTCCGGCGGTTTAAGAAATATATCCGCCAGCTGGGAGACCGGGGATACTGTTCGTTTCAGGAGCTGAGTTCTGCGGTTGGAAAATCAAAAGAATTTGTAAAAAAAGATGTTAAAGCAATGATTCAGAGGGGGATGTTCCTGCAGGGCCATATTGATAAACAGCAGACATGTCTGATCGTGACCCAACAGGATTATGAGCAGTATCTGTCAAGTCAGCAGGAGCTGGAGCGCCGGCAGACGGCCGCCGCAGAGCGGAAGGAGACTCCGGAAAACAGAAAGCTGTCTGAAGAATGTGATACGATCCTAGATGAGGGGCAGCGGTACATCCGACGTATTCATCAGGCAAATGATGCGATCCTGGATGATATGATGTCGGAAAAGCTGTCAAGGCTGGAGCTGATCATGACGAAAATCTTCTCACAGGTGGAGAAAGATCCTGATATCGCACCGGAGATGCATAAATTTATGAACTATTACCTTCCAACCACAACGAAGCTGATCGATGCTTATCAGGAGCTGGATGAACAGCCTGTGGAAGGGGCAAATATTGCCGGGACGAAAAAAGAAATTGAAGATACACTCGACACCATCAACGAGGCGTTTGAAAAACTGCTCGACCGTTTTTTCCAGGATACGGCCTGGGATATTTCATCGGATATCTCTGTGATGAAGTCCATGCTGGCGCAGGAAGGACTGGTTGACGAAGGACTGAAAATGCCGACTTCGACGAAAGGATAGGAAATAAAACAGCAATGAGTGACGAATTTAAAGAATTTACAACAACGCCGACACTGACTTTTGACGTGCCGGCGGATCCGCAGGAAACTGCCGTACAGGCATCGCAGGTACAGGAGGAGAAACCACTCGATGACAGTGTCCTGACCGAAGAAGAACGGAAAATGGTAGAGGAATTTTCAGAGAAGATTGACCTGAATAATTCCAATGCGATCCTCCAGTATGGAGCGGCAACTCAGAAAAAAATGGCAGACTTCTCTGAGACGGCGCTGGAAAATGTAAAAACAAAGGACCTTGGCGAAGTGGGAGACCTTCTCACCAACGTAGTGACAGAGCTTAAAAGTTTTGATGTACAGGAGGAGGAAAAAGGATTTCTCGGTCTGTTCAAAAAAACTTCCAATAAAATTTCGGCGATGAAAGTGAAGTATGACAAGGCAGAGGTCAATGTCAATAAAATCTGTCAGGTGCTGGAAGATCATCAGATTCAGCTGATGAAAGATATCGCGATTCTGGATAAAATGTACGATCTGAACCTGACATATTTTAAAGAACTTTCCATGTACATTCTTGCAGGAAAAAAGAAACTGCAGAAAGTACAGAGGGAAGAACTGCCGCTGCTGATGGCGAAGGCAAAACAGAGCGGGCTGCCGGAGGACGCACAGGCAGCGAAGGACATGGAATCCCTGTGCGGACGTTTTGAGAAGAAAATACATGACCTGGAACTGACACGTATGATCTCCATTCAGACAGCGCCCCAGATCCGGCTTGTACAGAGCAGTGACACTGTGATGGTGGAGAAGATTCAGTCGACGGTTGTGAATACGATTCCGCTGTGGAAAAGCCAGATGGTGATCGCACTCGGCGTGGCACATTCAACGCAGGCGGCGAAAGCACAGCAGGAAGTGACGAATATGACGAATGAACTTCTGAGACGGAATGCAGATACACTGAAAACGGCGACGATTGAGAGTGCAAAAGCGGCTGAGCGCGGCATTGTGGATATTGAGACCTTAAAACATACGAATGAGTCTCTGATCTCGACGCTGGATGAGGTGATGAAGATTCAGACTGAGGGAAGGGAAAAGCGCAGGGCAGCGGAAGCTGAGCTTCAGAGTATGGAAAACCAGTTGAAGAGCAAACTGCTGGAAATCAGGCAGTAGGCGACAAAAGAGGATGTTGTCAGTAAATGCGGCATCCTCTTGTTTTAGCAGGAGGGAAGAACATGTATCGGCAGAGAACCAAGATAATACAGATCGGAAACCGTTTTATCGGCGGCGGAAATACGGTCCTGATACAGTCCATGACAAATACAAAGACAGAGGATGTAAAAGCGACAGTGGAGCAGATACGGGCACTGACGGCTGCGGGCTGCGAGATCATCCGCAGTGCTGTTCCGACGATGGAGGCGGCGAAAGCCCTTGCGGAAATAAAAAAAGAAATCGAGATCCCGCTTGTGGCTGATATACATTTCGATTATAAACTGGCAATCGCGGCGATAGAAAACGGGGCTGATAAGATCCGGATCAACCCGGGGAACATCGGAGGCAGAAATAAGATCCGTGAAGTCGTCAACGCTGCCAGAGAACGCAGTATTCCCATCCGGGTCGGTGTAAACAGCGGTTCCCTGGAAAAAGAACTGGTTGATAAATATCAGGGTGTGACGGCTGAGGGTCTGGTAGAGAGTGCACTTGATAAGATTTATATGATAGAAGAACTGGGATATGACAATCTTGTAGTGAGCATTAAATCATCCGATGTGATGATGTGTGCAAGAGCACACGAACTGATTGTACAGAAGATGAGATACCCGCTGCATGTGGGGATCACCGAGGCAGGTACGCTGTTTTCAGGCAATATCAAGTCAGCAGCAGGGCTTGCGATCATTCTGTCGAAGGGAATCGGAGATACGGTCCGTGTCTCGCTTACGGGAGATCCTCTGGAGGAAATTAAATCGGCAAAATGTATCTTAAAAACACTGGGACTCAGAAAAGGCGGAATCGAAGTTGTATCGTGTCCCACCTGCGGAAGAACCCGGATTGATCTGATCGGACTTGCCAACGCCGTTGAAAGCATGGTTCAGGATATTCCGCTGGACATTAAGGTTGCAGTGATGGGATGTGTGGTGAATGGTCCTGGTGAGGCAAAAGAGGCGGATATCGGGATTGCCGGCGGAAAAGGGGAAGGTCTGCTGATCAAAAAGGGAGAAATCATCAGAAAAGTACCTGAGACAGAACTGCTGGCATGCCTGAGGGAAGAATTGGAGAATTGGAAGTCATAATATGGAAAAAAAGTTTTTTGAAGTATTTCCTAAACTGTTAATAGAGGAAGAACTGCGGGAACTCATTGAGGATGCAAAAGTGACACGGGTATCTTCAAATCCGGAGAAGACCCGTCTGCGCGTCTACCTGCGCAGTGAACAGTGGATACATAAAAAACATATCTATTTTTTGGAACAGGCCATCCGGGAGCAGTTTTTTGCGGGGCTGCCGATGGAGATAAAGATCATGGAAAAATTTGAACTGTCCCGGCAGTATACGCCGGAAAAATTCCTTGATGTCTATCGTGACAGTATCATGCTGGAATTAAAAAACTACAGTGCGCTGACGTATAACCTTTTTGTCAGCGCCAAACTTGTCTTTCCGCAGGAAGATGTGCTGGAGATCACAATGCCGGACAATGTGATCTCAAAAGAACGCGGCAAGGAGCTGATTGACATCCTGGACAAGATTTTCTGTGAACGCAGCGGACTGTGCCTTCAGATCGTACCGGAGTATGTGGAAGCCGGGGAGAGCAAAGCGCGCAGAAACAGTGAGCAGAAGATACAGGAAGAAGCCCGACACGTGCTGGAACGTTCCGCGCTGGCACATGCCAGGAAGCCTGCTCACGTGGAACCTGATCAGGAAACGGCAGCGAACGGCGCTTCCGGAAAAGAAAAATCATCCGGTGACAGCAGGAGTGCCAGACAGGAAAACGGCAGGCGGACGAAACGGGACTTCCAGAAGCGGGATTACCGACCTGGAATTAAAAAGTCAGATAATCCGGATGTATTGTACGGAAAAGATTTTGACGAAGATGCTGTCACCATTGACGGCATAGCTGGTGAGATGGGAGATGTTGTGATCCGCGGAAAGATTTTGTCGCTTGATTCCCGGGAAATTCGGAACGAGAAGACGATTCTCATGTTTAATGTTACTGATTTTACGGATACAATCACGGTTAAAATGTTTCTGCACAACGAGCAGGTGCCGGATGTGATGCAGAACATAAAGAAAGGCGCGTTTATCAAGATCAAAGGAGTTACAATCGTTGACAAATTTGACCATGAGCTGACGATCGGCTCTGTGATCGGAGTGAAAAAGATCGCAGATTTTACGTCCTCGAGAATGGACACCAGTCCGGAAAAACGGGTGGAACTGCACTGCCACACGAAAATGAGCGATATGGACGGGGTGACTGACGCCGCGGTGCTGGTCAAGCGGGCGCATGCATGGGGACATCCGGCGATTGCTATTACAGATCACGGCGTTGTGCAGGCATTTCCTGAGGCAAATCACGCCATGGAGGACATTGACAGGGCTTATCGCGATCAGTATGCGAAAGAGCACCCGGATGTATCAAAGCAGGAGCTGAAAAAGATAGCGAGCCCCTTCAAAGTGATATACGGTGTCGAGGCATATCTGGTAGATGATCTGAAGGGAATGGTCACAAATCCCAGGGGACAGAGACTGGACGGGGATTTTGTGGTATTTGACCTTGAGACCACTGGATTCAGCCCGCTTACGAATAAGATCATTGAGATTGGAGCCGTCCGCGTGGAACATGGAAAAATAACCGGACGCTTTTCAAGTTTTGTCAATCCGCAGGTGCCGATCTCGTTCCGTATTGAGAATCTGACGGGAATCAATGATAATATGGTCCTGGATGCTCCGACAATTGAAACGGTGCTTCCGGATTTCCTGGAGTTCTGCCAGGGGGCTGTCATGGTGGCTCATAATGCCGGATTTGACATGAGCTTTATTGAAAAAAACTGTGAGAATCTGGGAATCGCGCGTGAGTTCACATCGGTGGATACAGTTGGCATGGCACGCTTTCTGCTGCCCGGACTGAACCGGTTCAAGCTGGACACGGTGGCGAAGGCGCTTCATGTGCCGCTCCTGAACCATCACCGTGCCGTGGACGATGCAGCCTGCACTGCTGAGATTTTTCTGAAGTTTCTTGCGATGCTGGAGGAGAAGGAGATCGAAGATCTAAACACGCTGAACGAAAGCGGTCAGCTCTCGCCGAACACGTTAAAGAAGCTGCCGACGTACCACGCAATCGTGCTTGCGAAGAATGAGACCGGACGTGTGAACCTGTACCGGCTGATTTCTCAGTCACATCTGGAGTATTATAACAGAAGGCCGCGTCTTCCAAAAAGTCTCTATCTGAAGTACCGGGAAGGTCTGATCATCGGCTCTGCCTGTGAGGCAGGAGAGCTCTACCAGGCACTGCTCGGGGGAGCCCCGGAACATGAGATCGCACGTCTCGTGGACTTCTATGACTATCTGGAGATACAGCCGCTCGGGAATAATGCATTTATGCTCAGGGAAGACCGTGATGACATCCGCTCGGAGGAAGATCTGAAAAATATAAACCGGAAGATCGTAAAGCTGGGAGAACAGTTCAAAAAGCCTGTTGTGGCGACGTGTGATGTACATTTTATCGATCCGCAGGATGAGGTGTACCGACGAATCATCATGACGGGAAAAGGATTCTCGGATGCGGATGACCAGGCACCGCTTTATCTGCGTACAACAGAGGAAATGCTTACGGAATTCTCGTATCTTGGAGGTGATAAGGCGGAGGAAGTTGTGATCAGGAACACGCAGCTTATATGTGATATGTGCGAGAAGATCTCTCCCATACGTGCCGGGAAATTCCCGCCGATCATTGAGAAATCCGATGAGATGCTGCGGCAGATCTGTTATAACCGTGCCCATGAGATCTATGGAGAAAACCTTCCCAAGATCGTTGAGGAACGTCTGGAACGAGAATTGAACTCTATTATTTCCAACGGTTATGCCGTCATGTATATCATTGCACAGAAACTTGTCTGGAAGTCGAATGAGGACGGATACCTTGTGGGCTCCCGTGGTTCGGTTGGCTCGTCTTTTGTTGCGACGATGGCAGGGATCACGGAAGTGAATCCATTAAGTCCGCACTATTACTGTGAAAAGTGTCATTATTACGACTTTGATTCCGAAGCCGTGCGGGCCTATACCGGTATGGCCGGATGTGACATGCCGGATGCGGTATGCCCGAAATGCGGTGCACCGCTCAGAAAGGAAGGGTTTGATATACCATTTGAGACGTTTCTGGGATTCAAGGGGAACAAGGAACCGGATATCGACCTGAACTTTTCCGGAGATTATCAGGGAAAGGCACATAAGTACACGGAAGTTATCTTCGGTGCAGGACAGACGTTTCGCGCCGGGACGATCGGTACGCTGGCTGCAAAGACGGCGTTTGGGTATGTGAAAAAGTACTATGAGGAACACGGCGTTCATAAACGAAACTGTGAGATTGAACGTATCGTGGAAGGATGTACGGGGATCCGGAGAACGACAGGGCAGCATCCGGGAGGAATCATCGTTCTTCCGATCGGTGAGGATATCAATGCATTTACGCCGGTCCAGCATCCGGCGAATGATATGACGACGGACATTGTAACGACTCATTTTGACTATCACTCCATCGATGAGAATCTGCTGAAGCTCGATATACTGGGACACGATGATCCGACCATGATCCGTATGCTGGAAGACCTGACGGGACTGGATGCACAGAAGATTCCGCTGGATAATCAGGAGGTCATGAGCCTGTTCAAAGGGACACAGGAGCTCGGCATCACGCCGGAAGATATCGGCGGATGTCCGCTGGGCTGTCTGGGAATTCCGGAATTCGGAACGGAGTTCGTGATCCAGATGCTTCAGGATACGAAACCGCAGTCATTTTCCGATCTGGTTCGTATCTCGGGACTGTCACACGGCACCGACGTATGGCTGGGAAATGCGCAGACCTTGATCGAAGAGGGAAAGGCGACGATCTCGACCGCCATCTGTACGCGTGATGATATCATGACATATCTGATCCGCCAGGGAGTCGAGAGCGAACAGGCGTTTACGATCATGGAGAGCGTGCGGAAGGGAAAAGGCCTCAGGCCCGACTGGGAAGAGGATATGAAAGCACACGATGTGCCGGACTGGTATATCTGGTCGTGCAAGAAAATCAAGTATATGTTTCCGAAGGCGCATGCGGCAGCTTATGTTATGATGGCGTACCGCATCGCCTATTATAAGATCTTTCATCCGCTTGCGTATTATGCGGCATATTTCAGTATCCGCGCCTCAGCATTTTCTTATGAACTGATGTGTCTTGGAAAAGAGCGTCTGGAATATCATATGGCGGATTATAAAAAACGCAGTGATATACTGACCAATAAAGAGCAGGATACAGTCAAGGATATGAAGATTGTGCAGGAAATGTATGCACGCGGATTTGAATTCATACCGGTCGATCTGTACACGGCGCAGGCGCACCGGTTCCAGATCGTAGAAGGCAAGCTGATGCCGGCACTTGATACAATTGAAGGTCTGGGGGACAAGGCTGCGGATGCCGTGGTTTTGGCTGCACGAGACGGAAAATTCCTGTCTAAGGATGATTTCCGAAACCGGACGAAAGTGAGTAAGACGGTCATTGACCTGATGGATGATCTGAATCTGTTTGGAGATATTCCGGATTCCAATCAGATTTCTATTTTTGATTTTAAGACGGGCTGATAAAAGCTGCCGCACATTTCTCAGTCAATGAGGAATGTGCGGCAGTTTCTATTACTGCAAAATCTCACAGAACGCTTCGAGCAGACGGTCGTTCTGCTCCGGATGCATGATACAGAATCGGACGTACTTGTCATTCAGGAAGGGAAAGGTGGAGCAATCCCGTATCATCATACATTTACGGATACAGTGGTCAAAGAGCTCATCGGAGGTCACGCCATCTTTTAAAATCTGCATGAGCATGAAATTTGCTGAAGGCTGATAGACTTTTACCGTATCCCAGGAGGACAGCTCTTCAAACAGCCGTGTCCGCTCAGATGAGATCAGCTGCTGGGTCTGCAGGACATATTCGTTGTCGCAGAACATCAGCCGTCCGGCGATCTCAGCGAGTGAGTTGATCGTCCACGGGTTTTTTCGGGTGTTGATCGCTTTGCAGACATCCTGATTGCCTGTGACGGCATAGCCGAGACGCAGTCCGGGAGCTGCAAAAAATTTAGAAGTGCCGCGCAGAATGATCAGATTGTTATAGTAGTTCGTCAGCGGGACTGCGCTCACGCGAGCTTCTTTCGGTGCAAATTCCACATACGTCTCGTCCACCATCACAAAAATACCGTACTGCAGGCAGGTGTCCAGGATCAGACGCATCTCATCTCTGTTGATGGAGGTAGAGGTCGGATTGTTCGGATTGCACAGCACCAGAAGGTCAATGGAATCGTTCAGATGACGGCAGAAGTCGCCTGCGTCGAGATGGAAACTGTCACACTCTCTCAGGGGGTAGTAATTCGTTGTGCCGCCGCCGAGTGTAATCTCACGCTCATACTCTGAATAAGTAGGGCCGAGGATCATGGCTTTTTTGGGATGCTGTGTCTGGATAAACAGGGAGATCAGCTCTGTGGAACCATTGCCTACAATGATATTTTCCAGCTGGCTGTCTGCATATTCGGCAATACAGCGGCGCAGCTTTGTATATTCACGGTCCGGATAGCTGGTGATAGCGTCCAGCTGGTTGGCAAGTGTGTTCTTTAAGTGATAAGAAATCCCCAGAGGATTGACATTGGCGCTGAAGCTTATGATATCCTCTCTTTTTATATGGTAAATGGATTCGATTTTTTCCAGGTCACTTCCGTGAAAGTGGTCTTTGTGCTTTAACATATTTTTCCTTTCCGCCGGAATATCAGATTCTTTTCGGCCTTTCTTGCATCAGATTGTCTGGTAGTGTATAATTGTAAGATGCAGGTCAAAAGGTCAAAATACCTTTTGAGCCCGCCGTTTTAAACAGTTTACGTATATTTATTATAGCGTTTGCCAAAGAATAGTCAAGGAAATAGTACAGGTAGATAGAATGAAAAAAAGAGTAGAAGAGTTAGTCAGCGGAACATTTGAATATAAGGCACCGAAACTTATCCTGTCTGAAACTGCTGTCAGTCTGCAGCTGCAGGAGGGCGAAGCTTACCGCGGAGAGTTCTTTTTCGCGGCGGAGGATAACAGCAGGATCAAAGGAATGCTGACGGCCTCCAACCGCAGGGTGCTGTTATCGGAAGACAGGTTTGCAGGGGATACCATACATATCGCATATGGGATTGACACAAATGGTCTGAAAGCTGGAAATGAGGAAGCAGCCGAGATCATCATTCTGAGCAATCTGGGGGAATACCGGATCAGGATTCAGTTCGTGATACAAAAGGGGCAGGTAAAGTCCTCGCTTGGAGAGCTTCACAATCTGGATGATTTCGCAGCGCTTGCCAAAGCAGACTACCGGGAAGCATTCCGTATGTTTACAAGTGAAAAATTTTCAGACTTTCTGGGAGAGGATAGACGGGCATATATCGGGTTATACAAAGGGATGGCACATAATCCGGTGACATACCAGAACATGGAAGAATTCCTCATTGGCGCCGGTAAGAAAGAGCCTGTAGAGCTTTCACTTGATAAAGAGCGAAAAGAGGCATTCCGCCTCGGTGGTTCCATGAAAGATTCTGTCTATATTTACAGGAGCACCTGGGGATACACCCGTATGGAGGTGGAAGTTGAAGGTGACTTTCTGGAGGTTGACAAAAAGATTATCACCTCGGAAGATTTTATCGGCAGTGTCTACGGGCTGGAATATATCATCCTGAGAGACAGGCTTGGAAGCGGCAGACACAGAGGACGTATCCAGATCAAAAGTGTTTATGGGGTACTGAACTTTGAGATACTGGCATCAGCCGAACGGGATTACCAGATCAGCATGCACGCGTTTGAAAGCCGGATGAAGCGGGATCTGACTCAGGGGTATCTGAACCTAAGGACCGGAGTCTGGGACTACCGGACCTGGAAGGAAAAGGCGGTCAGCAGCCTGCAGGAGCTGAAAAACGCCGGTGATTACGATGCGATGATGCAGTTATATGAAGCGGGTATCTATCTGGAAGATGACGATATCGGACATGCACGGGCGGCGCTTAAGGTGCTGGAAGACCGGAAGTTTTCGGCTGAGGAGACACAGGAAGAAGGGATGCATCTATATCTGATGAAGAAGACAGGATTGCTCCCCGATGCACTCAGCAATATCAGTGAGCGGATACGATCATTGTACCGCAGAAACCCGGAAAGCCTGGTACTGCTCACGATCCTGCTGCATGAGGATGAAGAGATCAAAAACTCTCCGGTTAAGCAGCTGCATCTCATGGAACAGCAGTATGAACTTGGCTGCAGAAGCCCGTTTTTGTATCTGGAGGCATATGAGATCATACGAAAAGATGAGAACCAGTTTAAAAAGCTTTCTCCTTTTATGATTCAGGTGATGGCATTTGCCGGAAAACGGAAGCTTTTGACGAAAGAGCTGGGGATGCGGATCGCTTATCTGGCGCGTCATGAAAAAGAGTTCAGAAACAGTGTATACCGGCTCCTCTGTGATGCCTACGAGGTGTATCCCGGAAAGGATGCACTTGAGGCTGTCTGCAAAATGATCATGCTGGGACAGCCAGGCAGAAAAGAGTATTTCAAATGGTATGCGCTGGCAGTAGAACAGGATATCCGCATTACCAGGTTATATGAATTTTATATAGAGACGATGAGCCGTAATTATCAGGAAATGCTCCCAAAAGCTGTACGGCTGTATTTTTCATATAACAATACACTGAGCAACAGCCGGAAAGCATTTATTTATGCCAAAGTTATTCATAATAAGGAGCAGGATCCGGACACTTACCGGATGTACCGGGATGCAATGCAGAAGTTTGCGGAGCAGAGTCTTATGGACGGAAAAAACAATGAAGACTATGCGGTCCTGTATCAGGAGTTCGTCGAGGAGATCAGGGATGAAAAGCAGGGAGACGCTGCTGCGCATGTGATTTTCACGCACCGCCTTTACAGTGACGATCCGAAAGTCCGAAATGTCATCGTTTGCCACAGTGCACTGAAGCAGGAAGAGGCTTATCCATGCATCGACGGGGTGGCATACATCAATCTGTATTCGAAGGAATCCCAGATCATTTTTGAGGATTCAAAACGCAGAAGATATCTGACGACAGTTGATTATAATCTGCAGAAACTGCTTGACGGTAAAGAGCTGGCGTACCAGTGTATGACGATGAATATCGCGCATCCGGGTCTGCTGCTGTACGTGTGTGGGGATGAACCGCTTCATGCACGCGTGACGGTGAAAAACCTCGGCTGTTTTCAGCTGGCTGCTGACTCTGATGCGTTTGAGGATTCGTACCGGTGCATGATTCGGCGCAGGCTGCTGGAATACTATGATCAAAACGCAGGGGATGATACCCTGAACGAATATCTGGGCAGACTGGATTATCAGGAATTTTATAAAGTGGATTACCTGCTGCTTCAGGATGTACTGATCCGCCATGGATTTTATAAAGAAGCATTTGAGCTGATCCTCCAGTACGGTTATGAAGGGATCGATACGGCAAACCTGTTTAAACTCTGCCGGCGCATGATTCTGGATATGGAATTTACGGAGCATGAAGAACTGATCTATCTGTCCTGGTATGTGGTGGAGCAGGGAAAATACGACGAAGTTCTTCTTGGATACCTGAGAGACAATTATATGGGTCCGGCAGCGGAGATGATAAAGCTCTGGGAGAAGCTGCGCGGTTTTCAGATGGATTCTTATACGCTGGAGGAGGAAATCCTGCTCATCGCGATGTACACGCGGACCAATATTCCGAAACTGTCAAAGGTTCTGGAGAGTTATATCCGCAGTCATGGGAAAGAAGTTGTGATAGCAGCAGTGTTTACGTTCCTCTCTTATGGATATTTTCTTCAGGATTTTAGAATTGACATGTTCGTATTCAAAGGACTGGAGAGTGTCTATGAAAGAGGCTGGGAGCTGGATATCATCTGCGAGCTTGCACTGCTGAAGCGTTACCGTTTCTGTAAGAAGCTGACCGGCTATCAGCAGAAAAATGTGCGCAGTATCCTGAAGCACTGCCGGGAGAAGGACCTGCGGTTTGCCTTCCTTAAAGAACTGCCGCCAGAGCTGATCCGCGGCTATCAGCTGGAGGATAAGATCTTTGTTGAAACGCAGGTATCGCCAAGTGCACAGGTGACATTGTATTACGCACTTCAGAATGCGAATGAGGAGGAGCCTGTGTTCCACAGCGAGCCGATGAAGAACAGATTTCACGGGATTTTTTCAAGAGAATTTTTGCTGTTCTACGGGGAACGGCTGACGTATTACCTGACGGTGAACGAAGGACAGAACAGCTGGCAGACAGAACCGGTTACCGTGATGCCGGAGGCGCCCGCTACTGACGGAGCGACGAAATATGAGCGCATTAATCAGATGCTGGCAGACAAAAAGCTTGGCAAAGATCAGGATCTGGTCCGGGTGATGAAGGACTATCTCTGGATGGAACAAAAGACCGGCCAGCTGTTTACGATTATAGAATGATTCCCCGGGGAATGAGTGGAGGCATAGATATATGAACGAAGTCAGAAATATTATCGTAGGATTTGAGCTTGGAGAAACGACTTCACAGCTCTGCTATTATGACCGGAGTGAAAAGGAGCCGGTATCCCTTGCCGTGAAAGCCGGGACCAGCCAGCATACATTTCCGACGTATCTGAGCAAAAAACCGGGAGAAGAGATTTATCATTATGGGATGGAGGCAGAGTATTTTGCCTCACACCACGATGAGATCCTGATTGAAAATCTGTATGAGTGCTGCCTTTTGACACGAGAACTGGAGGTGGACGATCAGATGGTGGAACCGGCTCGCCTGCTGACGGAATTTTTCCGGCAGGCGCTTTCGATGCTGGGAATCAACAATCCCATTAAGAATATTTCCGGGATCATGGTAACTGTTCCGAGACTCAACAAAGCATTTGTCGACAACATGCGAACTGCCTTTTCCATGCTGGGCTTCCCCGCAGGGCGCTGCTTTCTGCAGGACTATGATGAGAGCTTTTACTATTATGCGATGTCGCAGAAACCAGATTTCTGGAGCCGTAAGGTAGGATTGTTTTCTTTCGACAGGGAGGAGGTTGACTTTCAGTCTCTTTCCATCGACAGACAGCCGAAGCCTGCGATGGCGTCCATACAGAGGGGAAAGCGGATCGCGCTTGATTCCGCGCCTGAACAGCGGGATATTCAATTTTATGAATTGATACAGGAATCACTGGGAAATGATATCTATTCCAGCATTTTTCTGATCGGAAACGGATTTGATAAGGAATGGGCGGTGCGGTCTGTCCCTCTGCTCTGCAAGAATCAGCGGCACGTGTTTTATGGAAATAATCTGTACAGCAAAGGCGCCTGCTATGCGGCGCTGGAGAAGGTGGAGGAACGCAGGCTCAAAGATTATCTCTATCTGGGGGATGATCTTGTATTGACAGGGATTGGAATGGAACTGCTGGTGTCCGGGGTTCAGTCTTATTATCCTCTTGTTGAACCGGGCGTTCACTGGTACGAAGCTGTGAAGGATTGTGAAATCCTTCTGGAGGATGCCAGGGAACTGATCTTTCTGGTCGGTAAGATGAAGACGAATGAGATGAAGCGTTACTGTATGAAGCTTCCGGGATTGCCGGACAGACCCAGGAAGGCTACGAGGCTGAAGCTTCATCTGGAGTATGAATCACCAAAACAGTGTACGATCCGGGTAACAGATCTGGGACTGGGCGAACTGTTTCCGGCAAGCGGGATGGAATGGAACGAAGTGGTGACAGGATAAAGGAGGCTAACAAATGGCGGGATATCGACTATGCCAGCAAAAAAGAGCAAAACATCCGTACTATATTGAAAATATCAGTACAGGCATCTTTTCCATGGAAGAGCTTTGTTTTTATATGAGTAATAATCTGTATTTGCTGGATGAGACGATTTTGAATAAAGAGCTTGGGGAATGGATCGTGAAAGAGCTGGGACTTGCCGCACTGGGGCAGCGTTTTCTTAAAATGCTTGAGGAACAGTCACCGGTCAGTGAACTGGTCATGCCCATATTCAGAGAGATCCATTACCTGTCACAGGCAGAGAGCAAAGAACTGCTTGTTCAGGTGAAAAGTATGGAGGAACAACCGCTGCTGGCGCTCGCCAAAAAAAAGGGCGATGCACTGGTCGCATACGGAAAATACGGGAATGCGATCAAAGTATACGAAAAAGTACTGGCGGGGAAACCTGACAAAGCGCTTGGGGAGCAGTTCACAGGCAGTGTATGGCATAATCTGGGCTGCGCATATGCCAGAATGTTTCAGCTGGGTGAAGCATCGGAATGTTTTGAGAAGGCTTATTCCATGATGCATACGAAAACGGTGCTGAAGAGTTATCTCAGCTGCATTTATCTTGGCGAATCCAGAGAAGCTTTTTTACAGAAAGGGGCCGCGCTCGGTGTGGACAGTACGACTTTGAAAGAGCTTGAGACGGAGATTACCGTGGAAAAGCCGAAAGAAGGGCGGAAGCAGGAAGCTTTCATGAGAGCAATGGAAAACAGGGAGGCACAGGATATGGAAACCTACCTCCGGACAATGGATGAAATACTGGAAGAAATGACGGAGGAATACCATAAAAATACAGGGTTTTAGAAACTGCCGAATCGGTTGACACAGATTGGCAGATATGCTAGTATTATGCGTATGGTTTTAGCCTAGTAGAGTGCTAGTGAGCTAATGAACGAAAAAGATCAGGAGGATTGAAAAGGTGAAAAAGAAAGTGTTATGTTTGATGCTGTCCTGCGCAATGGCTGTGACGCTGCTGGCAGGCTGCGGATCGAAGAAAGATGCGGCACAGGAGAGCCAGGAGCCGAAGACAGAGGATAAGGCGGACGGCGCTGCAGAAGACGCCGCAGAGGAACCTGCCGGGGATGCGGGGGAAGATAAGGCTGTGTCAGGTGACAAAACGACATTTACGGTAGGATTTGATGCTGAATACCCGCCGTATGGATATATGGATGAAAACGGTGAATACACAGGATTTGACCTGGAACTGGCACAGGCTGTCTGTGATCTGGAGGGCTGGGAACTTGTAAAAACACCGATTGCATGGGATTCCAAGGATATGGAACTGAATTCCGGATCCATCGACTGTATCTGGAATGGATTTACCATGAACGGACGTGTAGATGATTATACGTGGTCAGATCCATACGTAGACAACAGTCAGGTTATGGTGGTATCTGAAAGTGCAGGAATTGCAGCACTTTCTGATCTGTCAGGAAAAATTGTCGGAGTACAGGCGGCATCCGCGGCACTGACGCTTCTTCAGGATGAGGAAGGGCAGAAGGAACTGGCAGATACCTTTGGACAGCTTCAGGAATTTGCGGATTATAACAGTGCATTCGTGGAACTGCAGGCAGGTTCCATCGATGCAATCGCAATGGACATTGGAGTAGCTCAGTACCAGATCAAGTCCAGAGGCGAAGGATTCATGATCATGGATGAAAAACTGAATACCGAGCAGTATGCGATCGGATTCAAAAAGGGCAACGAAGAACTGAGAGATAAAGTGAACGCAGATCTTCAGAAACTGCTGGCGGACGGTACTTTTGATGAACTGGCAGAGAAATACGAACTGTCAGACATGGTATGCCTGCAGGCAAAATAGTCAGGAGCGTATAACCCCCGGATCTGCTGCTTTGGCGGCTGGTCACGGGGGTTCCCTGGCTTTTACTACAGGAGGAAGAGAAAAATATGGAGTTTTCAATGATGCTGCAACAGTTGGCAGGAGGAATGGTTAAATCCATCGGAATTTTCGTGCTGACGCTGTTGTTTTCGCTGCCGCTGGGGCTTTTGATCTGTTTTGGGAGGATGTCCCGCAGTAAAGTGGTCAGCACAATTTTTAAGGTATATATTTCACTCATGCGCGGAACGCCTCTGATGCTGCAGCTTCTGGTGGTTTATTTCGGACCGTTCTACCTGTTCCAGATGTCAATCGGAGGGGCGTATCGGTTTATCGCGATCATCATCGGATTTTCACTGAACTATGCTGCCTATTTTGCGGAAATTTACCGCTCAGGCATCGAATCCATGCCAAAGGGACAGTATGAGGCGGCAAAGGTGCTTGGATACAGCAAACAGCAGACGTTCGTGAAGATTATTCTTCCGCAGGTGATCAAAAGGATCCTTCCGGCAGTCACCAATGAAGTGATCACGCTGGTTAAGGATACTTCCCTTGCATTTGCACTTGCCTACATGGAGATGTTCACCATTGCCAAACAGATTGCGGCAGCGAACACAACCTTTGTCCCGTTTATCGTGGCGGCAGTTTTCTACTATGTGTTTAATCTGGTGGTAGCAGTTGTGATGGAAGGTCTTGAGAAAAAGCTGAATTATTATCACTAGGGAGGATTTTTAATGAACCTGTTGGAAATGAACCATATTAATAAAAAATTTGACAACCTTGAAGTCATCAAAGATATCTCCCTGTCTGTGAAAGAGGGGGAGATCCTTTCGATCATCGGACCTTCCGGTTCCGGAAAATCGACGTTGCTGAGATGTGCGACGATGCTCGAGGAGATCAATGGCGGGGAGATATCCTATATGGGTGAGAAAGCTGCCTGGATAGGGGACCTTGGGGAGGCATGCCACCCGAAGAAAGAGGATATGAAGCGGATTCACTCTTATTTTGGCCTTGTGTTTCAGAACTTTAATCTGTTTCCTCATTATTCTGTGATGAAAAACCTGACAGAAGCTCCGATTAACAACCAGAAACGGAATAAAGACGAGGTATATCAGGAAGCAAGAGAGCTTCTTGCGAAGATGGGACTGTCCGATAAAGAGGATGCGTATCCCTGCCAGCTATCAGGCGGGCAGTGCCAGCGCGTGGCGATCGCGAGGGCACTCGCACTGAACCCCAAAATCCTGTTTTTTGACGAGCCGACTTCTGCGCTTGACCCGGAACTGACTGGTGAGGTGCTCAAAGTCATCCGTTCACTTGCGGATCTCGACATTACGATGGTGATTGTCACGCATGAGATGGCATTTGCCAGAGACATTTCAGACCGTATCGTGTTTATGGATAAAGGAGTGATCGCACTGGAGGGAACTCCTGCTGCCGTTTTTTCATCGGAACACACAAGAATGAAAGAGTTTCTGGGGAAATTCAACCAGAGATAAGGTATTGCTTTTGGAAAACATGTAAGATATAATTAGACGTAACAGTTCAGACGGCGGAAAAATACAGAGAGAAGCAGGCGTTAAGCTTGCTTATAAGCCGGATTCTCTCTGTATTTTCACATCGGATAAACATCCGATGCTTTTTGCCCGGCATACGCATGGCAAGAAGATAGCCGTCTAAACCGATTATACAGATAACTTTGTAAAATACTATGTGGATAAGGAAAGGCGTCAGACTCATGAAAAAGTTAGAACAGTTATACGAAGGAAAAGCGAAGAAGGTTTTTGCAACGGATGTTGATGGGATCGTTATCGTGGACTATAAAGACGATGCTACAGCGTTCAATGGCGAAAAAAAAGGAACAATCGTTGGAAAAGGCGTGATCAATAACCGCATGACGAATCGTGTTTTTAAACTGATGGAGGAGGAAGGCGTTCCGACACATCTGGTTGAAGAATTAAGCGATCGTGAGACGGCAGTGAAGAAAGTTGATATTGTTCCGCTTGAGGTTATCGTGCGCAACGTGGCAGCAGGAAGCTTTTCAAAGAGAATGGGTATTGAAGAAGGCAAGGAACTGCTTTGTCCGATCATTGAATTCAGTTATAAAGATGATGATCTGGGAGACCCTTTCATCAATGATGACTATGCACTCGCACTGGGACTGGCAACACAGGAAGAGATCGATACGATCAAAGCATATACACGTAAGATCAATGAGATCATGAAAAAATATTTCCTGAATGCGGGAATGAAACTGATCGACTTTAAAATTGAATTTGGCAAGCTTCCGGACGGGACAATCATTCTGGCTGATGAGGTATCACCGGATACCTGCCGTCTGTGGGATGTCAAGACCAACGAAAAACTGGATAAAGACCGCTTCCGCAGAGATCTTGGAAATGTGGAAGAAGCATACAACGAAGTATTTAACCGTCTCGGACTTTAATCCGTGAAAGAGGCGAAATCCATGATGCATAACAAGATACACAAACAGACGGAAGTGACAGATAAGCTCAGGGAAGAATGTGGGGTATTTGGCATCTACGACTTGAATGGCAGCGACGTTGCCTCTTCAATTTATTATGGGTTATTTGCGCTGCAGCACCGCGGCCAGGAGAGCTGCGGGATTGCAGTCAGCGATACAAACGGACCGAAAGGCAAGGTGAGTTCCTATAAGGGAATGGGGCTTGTCAATGAAGTTTTTCTGCCTGGCTCACTGGATAATCTGCATGGCGACATTGGGGTCGGCCATGTGCGTTATTCAACGGCCGGGGCGAGCACGCGCGAAAATGCGCAGCCGCTCGTGCTAAACTACATCAAGGGAACACTTGCTCTCGCACATAATGGAAATCTGATCAATGCGCTGGAGCTGAGAAAAGAGCTGGAATACGGAGGAGCAATCTTTCAGACGACCATAGATTCGGAAGTCATCGCCTACCACATTGCACGGGAACGTGTCAATACAGCAACTGTTCAGGAGGCTGTCGGAAATGCGATGAAAAAAATGAAAGGTGCCTACTCACTGATCGCCATGTCGCCGCGCAAGCTGATAGGGGCCAGGGACCCTTATGGGTTTAAGCCGCTGTGTATCGGCAGGCGCGACAATGCGTATATGATCACTTCTGAGACATGCGCACTTGAGACTCTGGGGGCTGAATTTGTCCGGGATGTAGAACCGGGAGAAATCGTTACAATTACAAAAGACGGAATAACGTCTGATACCAGCATGTGCCTGTCCAGAGATGAACAGGCAAGATGCATTTTTGAGTATATCTATTTTTCAAGGCCTGACAGCCATATTGACGGCGTCAGTGTCTATGGATCACGCATCAAAGCCGGAAGATTTCTGGCAATGGATTCACCGGTGGAAGCTGATCTGGTGGTTGGTGTTCCGGAGTCAGGAAATGCCGCTGCGCTCGGATTTTCCATGGAATCCGGTATTCCATACGGGACTGCGTTTGTAAAGAACGGGTATGTGGGAAGAACCTTCATCAAACCGAAACAGAGCAGCAGGGAGTCCAGTGTCCGGGTGAAGCTGAATGTGCTGAAAGAAGCTGTGTGCGGAAAACGCGTGGTCATGATTGATGATTCGATCGTGCGGGGAACAACAAGTGACCGTATCGTCAGCATGCTGAAAGAAGCGGGGGCGACAGAAGTCCATATGAGAGTCAGTTCGCCGCCATTTTTATGGCCGTGTTATTTTGGGACAGACGTTCCGGCGCGTGAGCAGCTGATCGCCTATAATCGTTCGATTGATGAAATTCGTCAGATCATCGGGGCTGATTCCCTGGCATATCTCGGTCTTGACCGACTGAGCGGGATTGCAGAAGGCCTGCCGATCTGTACGGGGTGTTTTAATGGAAAATATCCGATGGAACCTCCCAGGGAGGATATCCGCGGGGAATACGAGCGCTGATACAAACGTGCCGCAGAGAAAGGATTATAATTTATGAGTACAAACAGATACCAAAGTCCGCTGTCAGAACGATATGCAAGCAAAGAAATGCAGTATATCTTCTCACCGGACATGAAATTCCGTACCTGGAGAAAACTCTGGATTGCTCTGGCTGAGACGGAGAAAGAGCTTGGCCTGAATATTACACAGGAACAGATAGATGAACTGAAGGAATATGCTGACGATATCAATTATGACGTTGCCAGGGCGAGAGAGAAAGAAGTCCGCCATGATGTGATGTCACATGTCTATGCATACGGTGTACAGTGTCCGAAGGCAAAGGGAATCATTCACCTGGGCGCGACTTCCTGTTATGTGGGCGATAATACAGATATTATTGTTATGACAGAGGGACTTAAGCTGGTAAAGAAAAAACTGGTGAATGTGATCGCAGAGCTTGCTAAATTTGCGAATGAGTATAAAGCACAACCGACGCTGGCTTTTACACATTTTCAGCCGGCACAGCCGACGACTGTCGGAAAGCGTGCCACACTCTGGATTCAGGAATTCCTGCTGGATCTGGAAGATGTTGATTACGTGCTTAACGGCATGAAGCTGCTTGGTTCCAAAGGAACGACAGGCACACAGGCAAGTTTCCTGGAGCTGTTTGACGGAGACCATGAAAAAATTGACCGGATCGATCCGATGATTGCTGAGAAAATGGGATTTAAAGACTGTTATCCTGTGTCGGGACAGACGTATTCACGTAAAGTGGACACCAGAGTGGTTAACGTTCTGGCAGGGATTGCGGCGAGTGCACATAAGTTCTCTAATGATATTCGTCTGCTTCAGCATTTAAAAGAAGTGGAAGAGCCGTTTGAAAAGAGCCAGATCGGTTCTTCTGCAATGGCATATAAGAGAAATCCGATGAGAAGTGAACGCATTGCTTCACTCTCCAGATTTGTCATGGCAGATGCGCTCAACCCGGCGATCACATCTGCGACACAGTGGTTTGAGAGAACTCTGGACGATTCGGCCAATAAGCGGCTGAGTATTCCGGAAGGATTCCTTTCTGTAGACGGTATTCTGGACCTCTGCCTGAATGTTGTTGACGGACTCGTTGTATATCCGAAAGTCATCGAAAAGCGTCTGATGTCAGAACTTCCGTTCATGGCCACAGAAAACATCATGATGGATGCAGTGAAAGCCGGTGGTGACCGTCAGGAACTTCATGAGAGAATCCGTGAGCTTTCCATGGAAGCCGGAAAAAACGTGAAGGTCGAGGGAAAAGATAACAATCTGCTGGAACTGATTGCAGCGGATCCTGCATTTAACCTGACATTGGAAGATCTTCAGAAGACGATGGATCCGTCCAAATATACCGGAAGGGCAAAAGAGCAGGTGGACTCGTTCCTCATAAAGGTTGTCAGACCGATATTGGAGCAGAACGGGGAATTGCTGGGCGTAAAAGCGGAGATTAATGTATAAGTTCTGTATAGATGATTGAAATCGGGGAACGATGCAGTTAGAAAGGGGATGAGCGGTGCCGCTTCATCCCCTTTTACAGTATGAGAGGGGTGTTTTTCGGGATGGAAAAGAAAACAGAACAGGGAAATGTATGGGCGCTGCTGCCCATTGGAGTTTTTTTGCTGATATTTCTGGGGTTTGGGTGTATTACCGGAGATTTTTACAGTACGCCGGCGATTGTGGGATTTCTGATCGCCCTGCTGGTCGGATTTCTCCAGAACAGGAAGGTGGATTTTCAGAAAAAGATAAAACTGATCACGGACGGAATCGCGGATGAGAATATCGTGACCATGTGCCTGATCTTTCTCGTCGCAGGTGCATTTTCAAAGGCTGTTGATATGGCGGGAGGCGCCGAGAGTGCGGTCCATCTCGGACTGTCCATCATGCCGGCAAATGTGGCAGTCGTCGGTCTGTTTGTGATCAGCTGCTTTATCTCCGTGTCGATGGGAACATCGATGGGGACTATTGCAGCAATGGCGCCCATCGCCGCAGGAATCAGTACAAAGGCCGGTATCGCACTGCCGATCTGTGTGGGTGCAGTCATGTGCGGAGCCATGTTCGGGGATAATCTGTCGATGATCTCCGATACGACGATCGCTGCTGTGCGTACGCAGGGATGTGAGATGAAAGATAAGTTTCGGGAAAACTTCCTGATCGTGCTTCCGGCAGCCATCATCACTGCGGTCCTTTTCTTTTTTGTATCGGGGAGGGGAGCTGCTCCGTCATTTGACGATCTGGATTATAACCTGCTGAAAGTGGTGCCTTATCTTGTGGTTTTGATTGGAGCGATCATTGGATTTAATGTATTTCTGGTACTGCTGGCAGGGATTCTGCTGTCGCTGATCGTCGGTGTAGCAACTGGTTCCATAGAACCTGCAGCGATTTTCCAGGTGCTGGGCGATGGAGTGACTTCCATGTACGATATCACGGTGATCTCTCTCGTCGTCGCGTTTATTGTCGCGCTTGTCAGAGCGAATGGCGGAATCACATTTATACTGTCGAAGATCAAGCGGCGTGTGCGGGGCAAACGCGGTGCTGAACTGGGGATTGCACTGCTGGTGCTGCTGGTAGACTGCTGTACAGCTAACAATACGGTGGCGATTGTCATGACGGGACCCATCGCCAAAGAAATCAGTCAGGAATACGGAATATCACCCAGGAGAAGCGCTTCACTGCTTGACATCTTTGCTTCGGTCGGTCAGGGGTTGATCCCTTATGGGGCACAGCTCCTGTCAGCTGCAGCGCTTACGAAGCTGACACCGTTTCATATACTTCCCTATATGTTTTATCCTGTGCTGATGGCTGTCAGCGCGCTGCTTTTTATTTTATTTCGAAAAAGGGAGACAGATGTAAAAATTTCTTCTAATTAAGAGAAATATAGGTTTTACTTATGAAAAAGAATGTAGTATACTCAATAGGGTAGCGGTTATGTTGCCGCAGAAATATAATGATTAAAAATACGAGCTATGGAAATGATTCAGGAGGGAACGAATATGGTAAAAGCTGTCGTTGGAGCAAACTGGGGTGACGAGGGAAAAGGCAAGATCACCGATATGCTGGGGAAAGAAGCTGACATTATCGTAAGATTCCAGGGCGGAGCCAATGCAGGTCATACGATTGTAAATGATTACGGCAAATTTGCACTGCATACTTTGCCATCCGGAGTATTCTATGACCACACAACGAGTGTCATTGGAAATGGTGTGGCATTAAATATTCCGACATTGATGGAGGAAATCAAGGGGATTGTGGACCAGGGGGTTCCGATGCCTAAAATCAAAGTTTCTGACCGTGTGCAGATGGTGATGTCTTACCATATTCTGTTTGACCAGTACGAAGAAGAACGCCTGGCGGGAAAATCTTTTGGATCCACGAAATCAGGGATTGCACCATTTTACTCAGATAAGTATGCGAAGATCGGATTTCAGGTGAGTGAACTGTTCGACGAAGTAACACTCAGAGAAAAAGTGGGGCGTATCTGTGAGACTAAGAATGTCGTTCTGGAGCATCTGTACCATAAAGATCCGATCAAACCGGAGGATATTTTTAAGGAGCTTATGAACTATAAAGAGATGATCGCGCCGTATGTCTGTGACGTCTCAGCATTTTTATGGGATGCGATCAAAGAAGGAAAAGAGATTTTACTGGAAGGCCAGCTCGGTTCACTGAAAGATCCGGACCACGGCATTTATCCGATGGTGACATCTTCCTCAACACTCGCAGCGTACGGCGCGATTGGTGCAGGTATTCCTCCGTATGAGATTAAAAAGATCATTACCGTCTGCAAGGCATATTCAAGCGCCGTAGGCGCAGGTGCATTTGTCTCCGAGATTTTCGGAGAAGAGGCAGATGAACTCAGAAGACGGGGAGGTGACGGCGGAGAGTACGGCGCTACGACAGGACGTCCGAGGCGTATGGGATGGTTCGACTGTGTTGCATCCAAATATGGCTGCAGAATCCAGGGAACCACCGACGTGGCTTTCACAGTGCTCGATGTTCTTGGCTATCTCGAGGAGATCCCGGTATGTGTCGGTTATGAGATCGACGGAAAAGTAACGACTGATTTCCCGACGACCTCAAAACTGGAGAAGGCAAAACCGGTGATCGAGGTGCTTCCGGGGTGGAAATGCGATATCCGCGGCATCAAAAAGTATGAAGAACTTCCGGAAAACTGCCGGAAATACATTGAATTTGTGGAAGAAAAAATTGAATTTCCGATTACCATGATCTCCAATGGACCGGGAAGAAATGATATCATCTACCGTTAAGGGCTAAAATGAATTTTTACAGGGCTGTTGCTGTACATCGTTTGATGTGCGGCGGCAGCTCTGTTTTGCTTTGGCGATATTTGACAAATTTACCACGGAAAATTCATATAAATAACACAATATCCTGTCATAATCAAGAATAGAATGATGTGGAAAGGATATTTAAAATGAAGAAAAAATATGCAGCACTCATTCTCGGTATCATGCTGGGAATTGCGGTGACAGGATGTTCAGATAATACGGAAGCGGGAAAACAGACAGTTCAGGCGGAAGAAGATAAACAGGAAGAGAGCATCACGGGTGAAGTCATATCGACAGACAAAGAGAGTATTACGGTCAGACTGACTGATCCGGAATCAGCAGGAGAAAAAGATGATTCCAGCCAGGAGCAGACAGCCGCTATAACCGAAAATACACAGATTGTGAGAAGCCAGGGGCCAGGTAAAATGGATGAACAAGAAGCCCCTGAAAAACCAGAAGGAGATGAGAGTTCGGATGACGCAGGAGAAAGGCCAGAAGACGGGGAAGTTCCGGGTGAACCGCCGGCAGGAGAGATGCGGGAAGAAGATATTACATGGAAGGATATCAAGGAGGGTGATACGGTTGCCATTACTCTGGATACAGATGGCAATGCGGTTAAGATCACGGTTCGTTCAGATGATCTGGGTCAGAGAATGGGCCAGGAGATGAACAGCTCATCGACCGGAAGCATTACACTGGCCGGTGTCTATACTGTTGACGGAGATGTGGCGTCCTCCGAAGATCAGTCGTATTCATCTGAAGATGCGAACGAAAACACAGTGCTTGTGAAAAATGGCGGAAGCCTGACGATGAGCGGAGCAAAACTCAGCAAAACCGGTGATACGACAAGCGATGATGAGAGTAATTTTTACGCGGTCAATGCTGTTGTAGCAGCGACAGCAGACAGTACGATCACTGTCAGTGATACAGAGATCATTTCCGATGCGGAAGGTGCCAATGCAGTTTTTGCCACAGGCAGCAATGCGGTGGTCAGGGCCGACCATATTACCATTCATACAATGGCGGATTCGTCGAGAGGACTGGATGCGACATATGGGGGAACGGTAACCGCTGAAAACATTGATATCACAACGGAAGGAGCTCACTCTGCGGGGCTGGCAACGGACCGGGGGGAGGGGACGATAAAGGCAGTCAATGGAACAATCAGCACATCAGGAGAGGGCTCTCCCTGTATCTACTCCACGGGTGACATCAGCGCAGAGAATATTACCGGGAAGGCTGCCGGAGCACAGACAATGGTGATTGAGGGAAAGAATTCCATAACGATCACAGGATGTGATCTGAGTGGAGCCGGAGAGAACGGCGTAATGCTTTATCAGAGTACTTCCGGTGATGCGGCAGAGGGGACCGGTGTGCTGACTGTAAAAGACAGTTCGCTCACAACAAGTTCTGATGGCCCGATGTTTTATGTCACCAACACCGAGGCACAGGTTGATCTGAACAATGTGAGTCTGAATTACAGCTCCGGTGTTTTGATTAATGTGTCTGGGAACGAGACAAACAACTGGGGCACACCGGGAAATAACGGGGGAGATCTGACATTTAGGGCAGCAAATCAGATCCTGAACGGGAGTGTTTTGTGCGATGGGATCAGTACAGTCAGTATGAAGCTCAGTGACAATACCAGATTTGCAGGAAGCATTGATGCCGATAATACGGGGAATGTACAGATTTCCATGGATGCGGGAAGCACATGGAATGTAGCGGGCGATTCATATGTCTCGGTCATTACAGATGACAACACTTCCTTATCTAATATTGAGTCAAATGGACATACGATTTATTATGATGCATCGGAAGAAGGGAATGCATGGCTAAGCGGCAGCACGATTGAACTTTCAGGCGGCGGAAGCCTGACCCCTGCCGCCGAATAAAATTATTCGTCGTGTTCCTTTTTGTCAGAGCCGTCTCTGCTGTTTTTCAGGTAACGGTAGACAAGAGTATATCCATACAGCAGTACCGGAACAGCAACCGTACAGAAAACAGATGCCTTGAACCATCCGGCGGAGTTCGGACTGTCTGTGACTGCAAAAAACATGGTAGCTCCATACATGGACAGTATCAGAACAACACCGATGACCGCAAGAATTCGTTTCATACAGATTATCCTCCTTCAGAAAATACAATAATTCGTAGTGGAAATTGGTGCAGAAAGCGACTTACAAGCAAGCTTGACGCAGCTTTTTGCACCAATTCCCCCGCCGTCCTGAACTTGTTACAATAATTCTTATTATACATCTTTCTTATGTAATTGCATAGTCATTTCGGGGTATGCTATAATAAAAAGTAACAGTTCATCCGATGCTTCTTGTCCGGCATATGCCGGGCAAGAAGATGCGCTGTCTGAACGATACATAAGAAAAATGAAGGGGGATACAAATGTCAGCAACAATATGGTCATTATTGCCGCCGATCGTGGCAATAGCACTTGCACTTATCACAAAAGAGGTTTACCTCTCGCTGCTGGTTGGAATTCTGACAGGTTCACTGCTTTTCACTCAGTTTCATGTGCTGACGGCGGTGGAGACAACCGTCGAAATCATGGGAATGAAGATCGGAGACAATGTCAACATCCTGATTTTCCTTGTGCTTCTGGGAATACTGGTCGCACTGATCACGAAATCAGGTGCATCGAAAGCCTATGGTGAATGGGCGACTGCAAGGATAAAAGGAGAGCGCGGGGCTCTTCTTGCAACGACGGCTCTCGGGATGCTTATTTTTGTCGACGATTATTTTAACTGCCTCACAGTTGGCACCGTGATGCGTCCCGTTACGGATAAATATAAGATCAGCCGGGCGAAGCTTGCGTACATCATCGATGCCACGGCTGCACCGATCTGTATCATCGCACCGATTTCAAGCTGGGCAGCAGCGGTAGGTTCATCACTTCCGGAGAACAGCGGGATTGACGGGTTTAACCTGTTCCTGCGTACCATACCGTTTAACCTGTATGCTCTGCTCACGATCATCTTCATGCTGTTTCTGATCATCCGGAAGGTTGATTTTGCCGCGATGAAGAGATATAACGATAAAGTACTGGCGGACGGAGAGGAGACGACAGTCGGGTCCGATGAACTTCCGATCATGGGAAGAGGAAAGGTGAAAGATCTGATCCTGCCGATCGTGGTACTGGTCATTCTGTGTATTTCCGCAATGCTTTATACGGGAGGTATACTGGAAGGAGCAGATGTTGTTACAGCATTTGCCAACTGTGACTCTTCATTAAGTCTGGTATTGGGATCATTTTTTGCACTGGTATTTACTTTTGTCCTTTATCTGGGAAGAAAAATCCTGACATTTGAAGCATTCTGCGAGAGCTTTGTCCAGGGTTTTCGTTCGATGACGCCGCCCATCATGATCCTTTGTCTGGCATGGACACTGTCAGGAGTCTGCAGTGCGGACTATATGAATATTGGCGGTTACGTAGGAAATCTGGTAGCGGGGAGTTCGCTGGTCGGCATTCTGCTTCCGTGTCTGTTCTTCCTGATCGCAACAGGACTGGCATTCTCTACGGGAACATCCTGGGGAACCTTCGGTATTTTAATACCGATTGCACTTGCAATACTGGGTACGGGTGATGTCTCATCGCTGTCTGTCACGGTCGCAGCAATTCTGGCAGGGGCAGTCTGCGGAGATCATATTTCACCGATTTCGGATACAACGATTCTTGCCTCTGCGGGGGCTCAGTGTAATCACATTAACCACGTTTCCACGCAGATACCGTATGCCCTCCTGGTAGCGGCGTGCTGTTTTGCAGGTTACCTGACGGCAGGGATTGCAGGAAACGGATGGGCAGGGCTTGCTGTAGGACTTATCTGCCTTGCAGTGATCCTTGCAGTGATCACGGTAAACGAAAAGAACACCAAAAGTTCATAGTTTTTAGAAAAAATTTATAGAATATCCGGTTGATATTATGCATAAAAAGGAATACAGTAGTAGTATTCTATACTAAGAGGAAAAGAGTGAAAGTCTGAAAGAAAACTTTCACCCATCCCTGAGCGAAGACGCAGCAGATGCGTCGTGGGAGGAAAGAATGGGAAAATTACGAGACAAATTTGCACGGTTTATGATCGGACGGTACGGCGTGGATAATCTGGGAAGGGTGTTGGTCTATGCATCATTGATCCTGCTGATCTTATCTATGTTCATACGGTATCGGATTGTATACATTCTGGCTATCGCCGCCCTGATCTATGCATACTTCCGCATATTTTCAAAAAACGTTTCCAAACGTTATGAGGAAAACAGAAAATTCCTGAATTTGCAGCATAAGATAAGCGGTAGGTTTTCGGCACTTAAAAATCAGGGGCAGGATAAAGACCACCGTTATTTTAAATGCCCGGCATGTAAACAGAAAGTCCGGGTTCCGAAGGGGAAAGGAAAGATTTCCATCCGTTGTCCGAAATGTCATGCGGAATTCATTAAACGTACATAGTGCAGGATGGAAATCGTAAAAGAAAACGATGTTTGGATATGTTACGATCAATAAAGACGAGTTAAAAATCAAAGATGTGCGGAGATACCAGGCGTACTACTGCGGAGTCTGCCAGGACCTGAAGGACCGGCACGGCATGGCGGCACAGTCTACGCTGACGTATGATATGACATTTCTGGCAGTGCTTCTTACCGGGCTGTATGAGGGCCCGGTCATAGATGAGCAGTGCAGGTGTATCGTACATCCGGTGAAAAAGCACTGGTGCCTTCGCAACACCTATACAAGCTATGCAGCGGATATGAATCTGCTGCTTTGCTATTATAATCTGATGGATGACTGGCTGGATGAGAAAAAACTGATTCCATATACGGTTGCAAAACTGGTGCGTTCTGAATTCAGGAAAGTCTGCAGCCAATATCCAAGGCAGGCACGGGCGATTCGTCACTATATGAAACGTCTGGGAGAATGCGAACGGAAGAACAGTCAGAATCTGGACCTGGGCGCAGGACTTACCGGGGATCTGTTCGGTGAGATACTTGTATATGAAGAGGATATATGGGCAACCATACTGCGCAAGCTCGGGTTCTACCTGGGTAAATTCATCTACCTTATGGATGCGTACGATGATGTGGAGAAGGATAAGAAGACAGGAAATTACAACCCGTGGATGAAGCTGAGTGAACGGGAAGACTTTCTCACAGAGAGTGAACAGATTCTGACCATGATGATGAGCGGATGTGCCAGGGAATTTGAAAAACTTCCGATTATAGAAAATGTGGACATTTTACGAAATATCCTGTATTCTGGTATTTGGACAAAATATGATATGTTGAAGAAGAAAGCCAAGGAGAATCATTGATGTTAGATCCATATAGCGTGCTGGGAGTTCCGTCAAATGCCAGCATGGATGATATAAAGAAAGCGTACCGAAAGTTAAGCCGCACGTATCATCCGGATGCCAATGTAAATAATCCGAATAAGGAACAGGCGGAAGAAAAATTCAAACAGGTACAGGAAGCGTACAATCAGATTCTTAATGAGCGGGAGCGTGGGAGCAGTGATTATGACTCCTGGTACGGCAGAGATACGCAGAGGACATCATACGGCAGCGATGAGGAGACGATCAAGATGCAGGCGGCAGCCAATTACATCAACAGTCAGCACTTTCGAGAAGCCATGAATGTACTGAACGGTATCACAGGGCGCAGCGGAGACTGGTTTTACCTTCATGCTGTTGCGAATGCCGGACTTGGAAACAATGTGAGCGCGCTGGAAGACGCAAGAGAAGCTCTTCGCATCGACCCGAACAATATGAAATATCAGATGCTGGTCAATCAGCTGCAGTCCGGAGGCCAGTGGTATGAGAATATGGGCACCGGTTACGGATACGAGCGTCCTCAGACGGGAATGGGGAACTGCTGCTGGCAGTGTCTTGCCGTCAATCTGTTCTGCAACTGCTGCTGCGGTCGTCCGTGCTGATGACCGGCATATGAAAGAGGGATAAGGATATGAAAATTCCTGAGAAATGGGCGGGAAAAATTGTGTTTGCCGTACAGGCAGTCCTGGTTTTGGTCTACGTTCTGTTCACATTCTGGCAGGACATCAGTGAAAAAAGAAAACGTGCCAGAAAAGTTCAGCGTCAGGAAGAAAAAGAAGCTGTACGCTACACGAAGGCAAAATACCGGTTAAAACGAAAGAATTTAAAAAAAAGAAAATAAAGTGTATAAGAAACGCCGTTGCGGTCATACTATAAATATCTACAGAGGGATGATCACAACGGCGTGACGTTTCTTTGTAGATTACCAGGAATCACATTGGAATCCCCCTCCAATGGTGAGTGACGAAAGACAAAAAGAAATACTTATCCTCCCCTTTAACCCCCGTGGCTGCGGAAACCCGCAGTTTTCGGGGGTTTCTTAATGTTTTCGAGAAGATAAGTATTGAAAATCTGCTGTCAAATTGCTGTCAAACTGCTGTCAGATATTGTCAAGGTACGGTCAGATAATGTGGCTGTTATTGTAGATGGTTGACATGGTGCTGCGCAGCTCATCATTATTCTTTGAAAGTGATTTGTAATACACCGCCATTGTGATTCCGACATCTCTGTGTCCCAGAGCTTCGGACACGATGCTGATATCTACTCCGGCTGTTATGGCACCGCTCGCGAAGGTCTTTCTGAGTTTGTGGCTGGTGGCGTAGTCAATCCCTGCATATGTGGTTAAGCGTGACCATGTATCATAGATATTTGACTTTGTAGGGATGTGTTTGTTTCTGTTGCAGACCACCAGATCACACAGGATGCCAGTTGAGAGGTAACGGCGTTTTAATTCCTTTATCCATTTTTCTACAGGTTCAGATATAGGTATGATACGGTGTGATGAATCCGATTTCGGGGGCTTTTCATATTGCTGTTTCCCAGCCCTGTTGCCGTTCTCATCGCGTGAATATCCTTCTGCTATCTGCTTGGTAATGGATATGGTGTGCTGTTTAAAATTGATATCTGTCCATTTCAACGCCATAGCTTCACCCAGACGCATCCCGGTAAATGCCATGATTAAAAATATGGGACTGTACATAAAGAGGTGTCCCTGTTCCCACGCATCGTAGACGGCACGTTCCAGCTTTTGCAGTTCGTCTAAAGTGAATACCTGCTTGGATTCTTCTGCCTTTTTGCATCGCTTATAAGGAATCTCCACATAGTTGAGGACGTTGGCATCGATGTACTTGCGTTGCTCTGCCCTCAGGAATACTTTGTTCAGGATAGTATGTAATGATTTGACAGAGGATTTTGCATAGCCTGCATCAATCTGTTTCTTGAAAAATTTGGACAGGTCGCTGTCAGTGATCGTGTTTATCGGTTTTTTGCCAATCTCACTGTCCTGAATATGATTCCGGTAAACCGTTTCGTATCTGTCATATGTGGTGTCTTCTTTGATTCCCCAGACGAAATTCTTGAGTACTTCATCTGTGAATTCCGCTAACGTGGGTATGTTGCCTGATTTTTTGAATTCAACTTTTAATAGATAATTCCGTAAAACCTCCTCCTGAGTACTTCCGTATACAGGTTTACGTTTTCCAGTATCGGAGAGGGGGGCGGGAATATACATCATCCACCGATTTTCCCCCTCTCTGTAGGTTGCCTTTGGCATCCTCATGATTCCCATCCCTACTTTCGTAATGAGGGAACGCATCTCATCTACTGTTATAGTACCATCAAGGAGGAGGGAATTCAATACGGAATCTAGTGGAGCATTTGTATCCGTAATCTGTGTTCCCCCCCTGTGATGTTATACTGTCACATGTATATTATGTGATGAGGATGTTTCAGGGTGTTCGATAGATAACATGGTATCTGACTTTGTTGGCATAAGCGAATTATTTTTTGCAATCAATTCTGATGGTTCGAAAAACGTTCGGGTCGCACGCTGTATTTCACCGATTGCATGACGGGCATCTGTTATTGTGAATAAGTCAATGCCATATCTTGATTTGTAATTTTGAAATTTAGTTTCGGGATTTTTAGTATTCAGACGTTGGAGCAAATCGATCATCTGCTCTTTACAGAAAATACAGTTTTGATACTGCATGAGAAAATCTGTGATATTTTTGAACTTTTTTGGATATGCATTGATGCTCTGGTGATAGATTCTTTCCAGTCCATCATTATACCGCTGTTGCATGGTGCTGAAGTGTTGTAGTGCTTTTTCCCAGCGACGGTTCCAGTTGACGGTGAATTCATAGGAGATATCTTGTCCGCGCATTCGTTTTGAGCGGATTTCCAAGCGACTCTTGGCGGTATCTGTTCCCCCACTTTCTGCACGCTTATCATAGTTCTCCACTTCGAAGTCATCGTTTTTGATGGCAACACTTAGCTGTTGTTCCGTAAATAAATCTACCGTCTTGTAGCAGTTGCGTACATGATACGCACAAGCCAGCATGCTGATTAGCAGACGATTCAGTTTCGCATACTTTATATAATGGTCATCATCGGATGAATCAAAACGCATATCGACTCGTACTAAATCGTATTGATGGATTCCAGCCCCGGCGGTCACAGTGTCAAGTGCTGTGAGGAAATCAGGGTATGTATTGATATCACCTGTCAGATTGTTCAGGTTTAGCTTACTGCTGGTTCGAAGTCCGTTGTTTGTGGTGGTTATGCTTGTGATGCATCGTTTTACCGCATCATCTACATTTGTGACGATACCGTTGCTTTTGATGGTCAGTGTGTGGATACTGCCTCTTAAATGATAATCGTTCATGTTACTTTTGTTCAATAAATTGCCTCCTGTGTATTACATCGTTAATAGTTACTTGTTATAGCATGGAATTGGTAAAACATGCTCAACATGTACAATATAACATAAAAAAATTAGTTTGTCTATACATAATGCACGAAAATAATTAAAAACACAAACATTTGTTTTGGACAATATACACTAAAAAGAATGTTGAAAATCGTGAAAAATACTACTTTGCTTTATGCATATATGTGATTTATCGTAGAAAATATTGCACAATAAAAGCACCCAGCTGTCCGCCAGATGCTTTTATGTAAAAATATTTGTATAGTTTTTACAGTGATTTGTCACGCATAATCACGTTTTGCCCGAATTAAAGTACTTTTGCTGATGCCGGTCATGGCTTCCACCTGCTTGTAGGAATGATCGCTTAGCAGTTGGAGAGCATGTTTCACCTGCTCCCTCTTGTATTTTCTGGGTCTCCCTTCTGTGAAAGAGGGCTTCAGTTTTGCGATTGCTTTTCCCTCCTGTGTACGTTCCACGATCATATCCCGTTCAAACTGTGCAAAGCTCAGCAGGATGTTACGCATCAAAGTACTCACTGAGGTATTGTCCAATATACCCAGATTCAGTACGTGTACCGTTATTCCTCTGTCAATCAGTGTTGTTATCAAATCACTTGCCTGTGTAACGCTTCTCGCAAAGCGGTCGAGCTTAGTGACGATTAGTGCATCCCCCGATTTCAATTCCAGCATCATACGATTAAATTCTGGACGTTCCATCTTTGTTCCTGTAAAGCTGTCGACAAATAATTTTACCGCTCCATGTTCTCTTAGCTTTTGTTCCTGTGCTTCAAGGCTGTTGCCGTCCTTTGCCTGTTGTTTGGTTGATACTCTTGCGTAGCCGTAAATCATACTTTTCCTCCTTGATTTTTGAATATAAGTAATGATACCGCGTAAAGTACTGTTTTATGGTTTCCTCAATTACTGTGCCAATTCTTCTGAGTTATGACACCGCTTATGCAAAATGAGGCTTTAAAGCTGTTCATCTGTGGTCGTGAGAGACAGACAATATTTATCACCGCATATCGTTTGCAGTTTCAATGAGCAGGTCGCTTCATCGACGACCAAAGTCACAAGTTTTATTTTTCTGCTGCAATTGAGTACATCATATATTACGTACAAGAAGCATTCTTTTTCCATGCGTCCACCTCCTGACACAAGTATAGTCTCGATAGCGACTATAGTCAAGTATAAGACTACATCATATGATGATAATATACATGGAGGGAAAATATGATTTCATATCAACCATTTTGGGCTACATTGAGTGAATCCAGTGAGACAACGTATACATTGATTCATATGCACAATATTTCCAGTTCTACAATTGACAAGCTTCGAAAGGACAAGCCATTGAATACCACCACAGTCAATGATTTGTGCCGAATTCTGCATTGTAAGGTGGAAAATATCATGGAGTATATACCATCGGATAAAGATCAAAAGCTATGATTCTGATAACAGTCGGGAAAGTTCGGGAAAACACCCGTTTCAAGCGGTTTTCAGAGGGTATTATACTTGTGATAAAAAATTTGGTTATCCGATAAAGCCTTATGCAGCAAGGCTTTTTTGATTGAGCATAAATGAGTATGGTTCGAAAACATGTTCGGTAATGTATTTTATGTATAACGTCTGTGAGTGTCACATAGACGATATTGTAACTTCAGGATAAGTGATATAGATGTAAACTATCGGGACTAGATAAGAGAGATGCGTTCCATAGTGTGCTGTCAACTTGTTGTCAGTTGCATTTTTAGTGAGAAAAAACCTTGTATTTTCGGAGTTTTTGCGTCAAATACCGCACATACTTATCCTCCCCTTTAACCCCCGTGGCTGCGGAAACCCGCAGTTTTCGGGGGTTTCTTAATGTTTTTGAGAAGATAAGTACCGAAAAAGTGTTGTCAAAGTGTTGTCAAAGTGTTGTCAAACTGCTGTCAGATATCTAACAGTTCTTTTCGGCTCACGCGTCTTGTTTCGTGAGAATATGCCGTTTCTCAGTTTTTTTCTGCATTCGCACATTACTCCTCATATGATTATTGAAAATCATACCATAAATAAATGATACGATGCAATATACAACATGAACAAAAGCAGACCATTTGCACAATAACGATGGGATTCAATTGTGGGATTTGTAGAAATGGTATGAAAAGTGCAAAAACTGCTTGAAAACAAGTATGAATAGTTATATATTCATACTATAAAGATGTTAAAAATGGAGGAAGAATAGAATGAATATAATAAAAAGTACTTTTATTCATCCTGAAAAGCATTGTACAAGGAGGTTAAGCAATGAGAAAGATGAAACAAAGTCCAATTGTCAAGAAACTGGGGTTCAACAGAATCATGTTATTTCTGGTTATGGTTTTAATCTACGTTATTTTCTGCGTATTGATTCCTAATTTCTTCGGCCCGTCCCATGTGATGAGCATGCTGAATTATGCGTGTTTTCTTGGGTTTCTGGCATTGGGGGTAACATTCGTAATTGCAACGGGAGGTATTGATTTCAGCATCGGACCGGTCATGTTCTGCTGTGCGCTGGTTTCCGGTTATGCGATGAATCAGTATGGACTGCCGATGGCGGGGGCGTTGGTCATGTGTATTCTCGTCGGAATGCTGTTTGGTGTATTTAACGGTTATATGGTTGCATATTGGAGGGTGCCCCCATTCATTATTTCTATGGCATCCATGAATATTGCGAAAGGACTTGCATCGGTCTGTACAAAAACAACGACTGTGAGCTGGCCGCAGAGTACGGATCCGGGGGGATGGTTCCGCAGCCTTTTGAAGGTGGGAGATATCCCGGTGGGACTTCTGGTCTTTCTGATTGCAGCAGTGATTTGTTCGGTTATCCTGAACAACACAAGACCGGGGCGATACATTCTCGGGCTGGGGAGCAACCGTGAAGCTGTCCGTCTTTCGGGGGTTAATACAAAGAAATGGGAGATGATCGCATTTATTATCTGCGGTACTTTGGCAGGTATTGCTGCTATTTTCTTTGCAGCGGCGTATTCGACGGTTCAGCCGGGATACGGCGACCAGTATAACAACGAGGCAATTGCCGCATGTGTGATGGGCGGAACATCCATGATTGGAGGGCTGGCTTCCATCGGAGGTACGGTCATCGGGGCGCTGATCATTGCGCTGATTCAGGAGGGTATCCTGGCGATGAAATTTACCAAGGATATTCAGCTGATTATCACGGCGATTATCGTTATTGCGGCAGTTTACGTTGATGTTACCGCAAGGCGCAGAAAGAACTGATGGACTGGCAACGGTAAAGGAGAAGAGAATGGGCGAAGTAATTTTGGAAATGAAGCAAATTGACAAATCGTTTCCCGGCGTTCATGCATTGGATCATGTTGACTTCGATGTGAGACGGGGAGAAGTACATGCGCTGATGGGAGAAAACGGAGCCGGTAAATCGACACTGATGAAAGTTCTGACAGGAATTTATACGAAGGATTCCGGTTCTATCGTGTATGAAGGAAAAGAGATTGAATTTCGCAGCGCAAGAGAAGCGCAGAATGCAGGCGTCATTATCGTGCATCAGGAGCTCAACATGGTGGGCGATCTTACGGTTGCACAGAATATTTTCCTTGGACGGGAACCGAAAAAAGGATTCGGTGTCGATGACAGAAAGATGATCAAAGACTCGAGAGAGCTTTTTGAACGCTTGAAAATCGATATTGATCCGGCGGCAAAAATGAGTAATCTTACCGTGGGAAAACAGCAGATGTGTGAAATTGCAAAGGCGATTTCCCATAAAGCGAAGGTGATTATATTTGATGAACCGTCTGCGGCGCTCACGGAAAAAGAGATTGAAGATTTGTTTGCTATTATTTGTGATCTGCGTAAGGACCAGCTTGGCATCGTCTATATATCCCACCGCATGGATGAGATTAAGGTCATTACGGACAGAGTGACGGTCATGCGTGATGGTACATATGTCGGAACACTGATTACGAAGGAGAGTACGAAGGATGACATCATCAACATGATGGTGGGACGCATCATCTATGAAGACCCGAAACAGCAAAGTGCCTGCCCGGCGGATGCACCGGTGGTCCTGAAAGTTGAGAATCTGAATGCCGGGAAGATGGTAAAAAATGTGAATTTTGAGCTGCATCAAGGTGAAATACTGGGATTTTCCGGGCTGATGGGTGCGGGCCGCACAGAGATGGCGCGGGCATTGTTCGGTGCAGATCCGAAACAGAGCGGCAATATTTATATAGGTGGTGAAAAAGTGGAGATTAAATCTCCGCAGGATGCCGTCAGACACGGAATCGGTTATCTTTCAGAAGACAGAAAGCGCTACGGCGTCGTCGTAGGAAGATCTGTTGCGGAAAATACGACGATGGCATGTCTTGAAAACTACCTGAACGGTTTTTTGATCAATAAAAAAGCGGAAAACAAAGCGTCCGATGATTATATTGAGAGACTGGCGACGAAAACGCCGAATTCAGAGGAACTGGTCGTGAATCTCTCCGGAGGCAATCAGCAGAAAGTCGTTATCGCGAAATGGCTGACCCGCGACTGCGATATTCTTATTTTCGACGAGCCGACGAGAGGGATTGATGTAGGCGCGAAAAATGAGATCTATAAGCTGATGAATCAGCTGGCTGCGGAAGGAAAATCAATCATTATGATTTCCTCGGAAATGACAGAGATCCTCCGTATGAGTGACCGGATTGTCGTGATGTGTGAGGGTGAAATCAAGGGAGAACTTGATATTTCGGAAGCTACCCAGGAGAATATCATGGACAAAGCGACGAGAAATATTTCTTAGGAGGGGCGTTATGAACAAAAAAAGCAAATTTCAAAAGCTGGCGGCGAGCCAGGAATTCATTGTATTTATCATACTGATTTTGTTGTATGTGGGATTCAGTGCTGTGAATCCGCAGTTTGCACGGTATACAACGCTGGTTACCATGTCAGACTATGCGAGTTTCTATATGCTGATGGCATTCGGTGTGGGGCTTACGTTGATTACGGGAGGTGTTGATCTCTCTATCGGTACCGGGTTGGTAGCTTACGCGGCGATCGGCGGAGCTGTCATGCGGTTTCTGGGGGCGCCGGTGATCGTGGGAATGCTGGTAACGCTCTTTGCAGCGGGGATTTTCGGTCTTGCCAATGGCATTATGGTGGGTGTTATGAATCTGCCGCCGTTTCTGGTAACGCTGTGTACCAGCATGATTGTTCGCGGGGCGGGATCTCTTGTGGCAAACAACTATGCGATTCCGTGGCCGATGATATCTCAGCCGGGCGGATGGTTTCATAATATGTTCAAAATTAAAACAGAAACCGGTACCCTGATTCCGATCGGGTTTATCTGGATTTTAATTCTGGTGTTTGTTCTGCGTTACGTGCTGAACAGTACAAAATTCGGACGTTATCTGATTGCCATCGGATCCAACCGGGAAGCAACGATGCTGTCCGGTGTCAATGTCAGGTTCTACCATGTAATGGTTTATACAGTCTGCGGGTTATTCACCGGTGTTGCTGCTCTTGCGTACGCAGCTGCCACGCCTACCATTCAGCCGGGTCAGGGCGCCGGTATGGAGATGGATGCCATTGGCGGTGCGATTGTCGGCGGCGTATCGGCAGCAGGCGGATACGGGACGATTCCCGGTATATTGGTAGGCACCTGCGTCATACTGGTGTTAAAGGTCGGTCTGCCGTTTGTCGGTCTGAATGCAAACTGGCAGCAGATCATTACGGGGCTTGTGTTGCTGGCGGCGGTATTGATCGATATCGTGAAACAGAGAAGGGCTGCAAAGGCACATTAGTTCTCATGGTATTCATTCGTATAAAAATAGAACCTTTTGCACAATAACGAATGTATTTTATTGTGCAAAAGGAAGAAAGCACATGAAAATAAAAAAGATGCTTGAAAAACAGAATGAATTAGTGTATATTCATACTATAAAACAGTCAAACAGAGAAATGCATAGGAATGAATAATGTATTTCAGGAATGTATTCATCTGGATATCAAATGTTAAAAATTTTGATCACCAGGGGGATCAAACAGAAAGGAGCAAAAATGATTTTGACAAAGAAAATGGTACAGGTAAAAAACACAGTCGTAGGTGGGAGTGATTATACAAGATTTATAACAATCGCACCATCAAGTGCAGAAGAAATGAAATGCCAGATGAAAGAGGCGGCAGCATTAGGAGAAGCAGGGATTGAGATTAAAGTTGGAAATCTCACGAATATAGGTGACGCACTTACTGTTTTAAAAGAATGTAAAGATGACATGGCAGGACAGGCAGTGATCCTTAACCTGGATACAACAGGCTACGATGCGGCAGCATCGGATGATGAGAAATTGCAGGCGGCAGAGGAAGCCGCAAAGGCAGGCAGCGTTGATATCATCGGTGCTGAGGCATTTGCATCTGAGACATATGTTGCGGCAATGAAGAAGATTACGGTGGAAGGCGGCGTGAAACTGATGCTTTCTTATATCAATTTTGACGGAATTGCAGCGGAAGATGAAATCATACATACGGCAAAGGCTGCCCAGACGAAAGGTGCCGATATGATTTACCTTGCGTATATGGCAAAGGATGACCCGGATGTGATCGTGCTGGGCTACGCGGCAAAGAAAATCGCGGCGGACAATCTGGTCAGCGTGCCGACTTGTGTATTTCCGATGGGAGAAGTCGGATTCCAGACACGGATCTTATCGGAGCGGTGCGGAAATAACTTTGGTTTCTATCATCTCGCCGAGCCGGAAGACGGCCTGTTCGAAAGCTATGCACAGTATCGGGCAATGTATGAGATTTACGGCGGCTGTAAAAAAATACAGAGCAAAGTTCAGTTCAACATGGGTGAGAAACACATCATGGGCGGCGAACGCTTCATTCGCTGTTTTATGCTGAAAGAGAGAACAAAGGACGATATCCTGGAAGCGGCAAGAAATGTGGCGCGTTACAATCCGGAGATGGTTGAATGGCGTGTGGATTACTGTCTGCCGATGGACAACAGCAAATTTACAGAAGATTATTGGAAAAATGCCCTGAAAGAGATCAAGGAAATCCTGCCGGATGTACCGATGCTTATGACTTTCCGCGTTAAAAAAGAGGGTGGAAAGACATGGTATCCGGACGCACTTCGTCTGAAAATGGCTTGCGCACTGGTAAGTACAGGATTGGTTGAATACTGTGACTGTGAGATCGACAATGACATCGATTATATCAACACACTGAAAGATGCCTGTGTGAAATCAAATACAAAATTTGTTGTATCACAGCACAAATGGACAGAAACACCGGGCAATGAGGAAATTGCTGCAACCTTCAGAGAATGTGTTGAAAAGGGCGCGGACCTTCCGAAATTCTATTTGATGGCGACGAACTATGACGATGCAGTCAGGACCTCTGTCGTGACGAAAAAACTCAGAGAAGAAGAACTGGACATGCCGATCATTATCTGTGCGATGGGAGATACCGGATTGATCACCAGGACTCTTGGTGGCTGCATGGGCGCTGACTTCGAGTTCATCGATGTTACCGGCATCAAAGGCGGAGAAGAAGAAGACGTCCGCTACGTTGATCAGCTGGCAGAAATTTTTGGATATTAAGGAGGATATAGAATGAAAGCAGCAATATTTGAAGGCGAAGGTACGCTTACCGTAAAAGAGATTCCGGTGCCGAAGATCACAAAGCCGGACGATGTCATTATTAAAGTGGAGGCAGCCAGCATCTGCGGCAGCGATATTCACGGACTGGCAGTGCCTCCGGGACAGTACATGAAGCCCGGCATCATTTACGGACACGAGTTCAGCGGTGTGGTTGCCGAGGTCGGCGCTGAGGTGAAGGGTTTTGCAGTTGGGGACAGAGTGGCTGTCAACCCGCGCGTCCGCTGCGGAAGCTGCTACGAGTGCACTCATGGAAGAGGTGATCTCTGTTCCAATTCTGACCATTACGGACAGCTCGCGGACGGCGGATTTGCAGAATATGCACTGACAAGCGCGAAACAGCTCTATCATGTGGCGGACGGCGTCAGCCCGGATCTTGCGGCCCAGACAGAACCGCTGGCATGTGTTGTCAGTTCGATTAAAAAAGTAAATCCGACACCGATGGATTATGTGATTCTATACGGTGCGGGTCCCATCGGCCTGACGTTCCTGCGCACACTGAAAGCATTTGGCGTGAAGAACCTTATCATGACGGCAAAGGGTGAGGATCGTGTGGCGGAGGCAAAAGCATGCGGCGCAGAGATCGTTGTGGATGTAGAAAAAGAAAATATTGAGGACGTTGTAAAGGCAAACTGGCCGTTCAAAGCAGACGTGATCATCGATGCGGTGGGAAGAGGCGCTGTTCTTCCGGAGGCGATGAGACTGATCAACCCGCAGGGACGTATCCTTCTCTTTGGACTGGACAATAACGCCCGCTCTGAAATTGCACCGGGCGCAATCGTACTGGACGAGATCATGATCGTCGGCGCGCTTGGCAAGGATTTCCCGGGCGCTCTGGAATTGCTTCAAAATGAAGAACTCGGACTTGAAAAATTTATTACCCATAGATTCACACTGGAAGATATTCACAAAGGAATCGAGCTGATGCGAAATAAGAAGGCGTGCCGCGTATTGGTCTACCCGAACGGGCTGCCCAGGAATGACTGATCGGAAAGGGAGATGACCATGAAAGAAGGAATGATGAAAGGAATTGCTTTTATCAGCACAGGCAAGTATGCACATGTGGAAAGACCGATTCCGAAAATTGAAAAGAATCACGATGTACTGATCAGGATACTTGCCACAAGCATCTGCGGTACTGATGTACATATTCTGGCAACACCGCCTCTGTATCCGGCGACGCCCGGTAAGATCATCGGTCACGAGATGGTGGGTGAGGTCGTGGAATGCGGAAGCGAAGTGACCGAATTTCAGGCTGGCGACCGTGTGATCATGGATAATAATATTGCCTGTGGGACGTGTGAGATCTGCAGGCTCGGAGACTATAATGTCTGTCCGAATATGAAATCCATCGGCATGGAGATCGACGGAACGTTTGCACAGTACTGTGTGGCGCCGGACAGTAACCTGGCAAAGATCAACAAAGATGTGCCGCTTGAGCGGGCAATCTTTGCAGAGCCGCTGAATGTGGCATTCGGCGGTCTGAAGAAAGTAAAGATGATGCCGGGGGACAATGTGGTGATCGTCGGCGGCGGTCCGATCGGCATGTATTTTGTAAAGCTGTGTAAGCAGATGGGAGCCGGCAAGGTTCTTGTGACCGGGAGATCCCCGTCCCGCAGAAAGTATCTGGAAATGAGCGGTGCAGACCGCATCATCAATACGCGGGAAGAAGATCTGCTGACGGCGGTGCATGAGGAGATGCCGCTCGGTGCAGATCTTGTGATTGAGTGTGTCGGCACCATGATTGGTCCGTGTGTCGATTGCTGCAGGCCGGGAGGAACGGTGCTCGTGGAAGGATTGAGCGAAAATGAGTATCAGAGTATCAGCCAGCACATCATCGCGCGTAAGGGAGTGAATGTGATCGGCAGCTTCATCGGAAATAATGTGCTTCAGGCGGTTGCCAACGGACTGAACAGTGGGATGCTGGATTTCGAATATATGATCACGCATAAACTGACATTTGACCAGTTTGACGAAGGGCTGGAAGCGATGCGAAACGGAACGGCGCTGGAAGTCATACTGTACCCGTGGGGTCTCCCCGGGGAAGCGTAGCGGACAGCAGGAGAGGAGAAAAAATGGAATTAGCGATTGGAGTAGTGGGACTCGGCGCGATCGGCAGAGATCATGTCAAACGTTTTGATGAACGGATCACCGGCTGTAAAGTGGTTGCTGTTTCCGAAGTAAATGAGGAAGTCGGACGCAGGGTTGCAAAGCAGTACGGCGCAAAATTTTATGCGGACGGGGAGGAATTGATCAACAGCCCCGAAGTTCAGGCGGTGGTGGTTACCACATGGGATCCGGCTCATGCGCAGTATGTACTGGCAAGTATCAAGGCCGGAAAATATGTGTTCTGCGAGAAGCCGCTGGCAACGGAGGCTGCAGAGTGTGAAAAGATTCTTGCGGCGGAGCAGGCATTCGGCAAAAAAATCGTTCAGGTCGGGTTTATGCGCCGCTATGATCCGGGCTATACGGAACTGAAGAAAACGATCGGGGAAGGAAAAATCGGTCAGCCCCTGATCGTCCATGCATGTCACAGAAATATGACCCATGCGGCGACGATGACATCGGAGATGTCCATCAAAAACTCCGGCGTTCATGAAATCGATGTTCTGCGCTGGCTTCTGGATGATGAGTATGTATCAGGGCAGGTCGTTCTTCCGCGGCAGAGCCGCATTTCGGCCAAAGAGGGACTACAGGATCCGCAGATCATGATGCTGAGAACGAAGCAAGGGATCTGTATTGACGTGGAGATCAGTCAGAGTTCCGGATACGGATATGATATTCAGTGTGAAGTTGTGGGTGATCTGGGAACAGCAAGGCTGCCGGATCCGCCAGGAGTGATCACGAAGACGGATTGCAGCCGTGCAGCAGGCATCATGCCGGGATGGGAAACACGTTTTGTCGAGGCATATAACATTGAGATGCAGGACTGGGTTGACCGCGTGAAAAATGCGCAGCCGCTCGTCGGCGCCTCTGCATGGGACGGCTATGTGGCCTGTGTGACATCCAATATATTGGGACAGTGCCGCGAGGAAGGCGGAACATCAAAGGAAATCGTCCTTCCGGAAAAACCGGAATTTTATAACTAAAAGGAGACGCTATGCATTACAATGGACCGATCGTACGGCCGCAGACGGATGCAGACAGTATTTTTATTGAAGTGACCGTGGGCTGTACTCACAATCAATGCAGTTTTTGTAATTTTTATGAAGGCTATCCTTTTTCTGTCGCATCAATGCAACAGATTGAAGAGGATTTGATCGAGGCGAGCCGAAGATACCCCGCGGCGAAAAAAATCTGGGCCAACGGAGGAAATCCATATGCGCTCGGCACAGAAAGACTGGCCAGAATCGGAAATTTGATCAAAACATATTTTCCGGAAAGCCGCATATCTGCTTATGCCAGAGTTACGGATCTTACACGAAAGAGTGTGGAAGAGATGAAACTGCTGAGAACATGTGGATTCGAGGATTTGGTTGTAGGCTTTGAGACGGGCGATGATGAGGCGCTTGCATACGTAAATAAGGGATACACATCAGCGGACGTCCTGTCAGGCTGTAAAAAATTAGAGGAAGCGGGAGTTGATTATCGGTTGATTTTTCTGGGCGGTTTGGCTGGAAAAGGAAAATGTGAAACGTCCGCAAAAAAGACAGCGCGTCTGCTGAATCAGCTGAATCCGTATCTGATGTATTTGAATTCCGTATCGATACTGCCGGGAACAAAATTGTACGAAGACCGTGAAAGCGGCATTTTCCAGGAAGCGGGAGAGCGGGAGCTCGTATTGGAGTTCATCACGATGCTGGAGGACATGGAACATGAGATCGCGATTTTTGCGGCACCGAACACAACGCCCTTTTCCTTCTTTGTGGATTTGCAGCCGCAAAAGCAAGAACTTCTTGCCTTTATGAGAAAGTATGTGGATGGGCTTGATGAGAATCAGGAAGAGCAGATTGCAAAGCAAAGGAGCAGCGGAAGAAGCGTATAGAAACGGATTGGATCACCAAGGGGAACCCTCAAAGTCATAGGACATAGGGGGACAGGTAAGAGAAAGGAAAACATCTTATGAGAAAAAAAGTATTGGCACTGGGACTTATCTTCGCTATGACATTGTCGCTTTTCGGATGCGGGGGAAAAGAAGAAGGAGCAGCTTCGGCAGATAAAGCCGCAGCAGAGGAAACAGCAAAGGGAACAGCAAAAGAAACAACAGAAGAGAGCAGCGATGAGGCAGAAGGCTCCGAAGTGACCACGGTAGGTGACGCCGAGGCCTGGGTAATGAACATGGACGATATGCTGGCAGGTTCCCCGTTTGAAGGCCTGACGGCAAATGAAGCATACAGTTATCAGCTGATTGTAAAGTCTTTCTCAGCGAGCTTTTTCACGGCGGTTGCAGAAGGAGCCGAAGCGGCGGCCGAAGAGCTGGGTGTTGAACTTACCTGCAATGGACCAAATACAGAGTCAGATATCGCAGATCAGGTGAATATGTTCAATACGGCAATCCTGAACGGACTGGACGGTGTCGCAATTGCGCCTTCAGATGCCTCAGCGGTTCTTGACTCCCTGAAAACGGCAAAAGAAAAAGGTGTTCCGGTTGTGTTATTTGACAGCGGTGTGGAAAATGCACCGGAAGGCTCCGTCCTGGGAACGGTGGCAACAGACAGTGTGGCAGCAGGCCGTATCGGAGCGGAAAACGTTTACAAAGCAGTTTCTTATAAAGTAAGCGATGGTCCGATCCGTATCGGTATGGTGGCAAATGACAGTACATCTGCGAGCAATACGCTGCGTGGTCTCGGATTTGTAGACGGTATCGTTGAGCTTGGAAAAGCGGACGGATACCGTGTCGCAGTTATTGGAAACGAATGGTTTACAAAGAATTGCTCTGACGTCGGGGAGGAAAGCACGGCAGATATCATCGTAGAGTGCCGAGTGCCCGCGACGGCGCTGGTGGATTTTTGTGCAAGTGAAGTATCTGCGGTCTGTAATAAAACAGATACGGTTGCAGTATTCGGAACGAACCAGACCGTCACAGAGGGAATCATCATGGCGAACAACAACCTGCAGATGTTGGGAGCTGACCCGGAAACATCCATCATCGGAACCGGATTCGACGCAGGTGCTACGATCAAGGAAAACGTTGCCAATGGTACACTGTACGGATGTGTCACACAGATGCCATACGCCATGGGGTATTATTCTATTGCTACACTGGTAGCAAATAATAATGGTGACGAGGCAGGCGATCTGCCCATTCCTGCGTACTGGTATAATGCAGAGAACATGGATGATCCGTTGATTGCCCCGAACCTTTACGACTAGACGCTGCCGGCATCTGCCTGCACCCGAAGTTACCGGGTGCAGGCGCCTGGAGCAGGATGTAGGTTTGTCAAACATATGTTACAGTGACATCAGATAATTATCCAGTACCTGTTTTGGGGTTTTCCATCCAAGTGGGCGCATAGGAAAGTTATTATAATCTCTGCGGTTATAGAGTTTTAACTGTTTGCTGAAGTCTTCAAAAGAGTAAAAACTGTGGACAGCATAGAAACGCTCATTGTCTTTCCTGTGGCTTCGCTCCACTTTGCCATTATGCCTTGGAGTAAATGGACGTATCAGCTTGTGCCTGATGCCGTATTCCTTAAGCCGGACTTGAAAGATGGTAGGTTTATCCGAACCGCCGTAAGAGCTGAAGCGTTTGGTAAATTCCTGACCATTATCAGTCTGGACACATTCGACAGGGCAGGGAAACGCTTTGATAAGATGCTCAAGGAACAAGGCAGCGGAATAGGAGCTGTGTTCTTCAAATGCTTCCACAAACCGCCATCTGGAGTACTCATCAATGGCGGTGTACTGATAAAACCGTTGGTCTTTGGCTTCATTCATGAGACAGGCAGAAGGGACAAATTTCACGTCAATCTGAATCCGCTGTCCGGGATAGGCCATCTGCTCATAAGGCTTAGGGATGTACTTGGGATTCGGAGGATGAACAGCCATAATCCCCTGTTTTCTAAGGAAACGGTAAAGCCCGGGAATAGAACGGGAATAACCGCGCTGCATAAGTTTTACCCAAAAGATGACTAAACCAGCCTCAGGATTACGTCTGCGCATATCGGTAATCATTTTGATCTCCTGAGGCGTATGCTGATTGGGATGGCTGTGTGGGCGTCTGGAGCGTTCACGGAGGGACTCCATAGAGCCGTCAAAGCGACGTTTCCAGCGATAGATATACTGCCGATTGGTTTTATATTTAACGGCAGCTTTGGTAACGCCATACTTCTCAGCGTAACGGATCAGGGATAGACGGTATCTCATATCTTGTGTTATACTAGCCATAGCAGGGAACTCCTTTGTTTATGTTGTGGTTGTGGTGACTAAAATATAACACAAAGGAGAGATCCCTGCATTTTAATTATTCAGTTGTAACATATGTATTGTAATCCTACAACCGGGTGCAGGCGCCTGGAGCAGGATTCCTTGACTTTTAGTGCGGTTTCATTTAATATTTAACTCAGATCATGTCGCCAGACAGGCGGCATACTTTAAAAACCTAAGGCAGGGAGCAGGATGGCTGATTTTAAATATAAACAGGTGGCAGATAAGCTGAGGGTCTGCATTGGAGAAGGCACATTTAAACCCGGTGAGCGAATTCCCACAGAGCCTGAACTTTGTGAGCAGTTCAATGTGGGGAGACAGACACTCCGCAAGGCGGTAGCGCTGATGGAAGAGGCCGGATATCTGAGGCGGGTTCAGGGAAGTGGTACGTATGTTTGTGAACGAGAAGAATGCCCCAGTGGAGAGCTTCGGAAAGATACACCGGAATATGCGGTGAGAGTTCCGGCGGCAGAAGGGGAGAATCGTACGATTACCCTGGTGATGATGAACGGGAAGAGTTATGTCTTTTTGGATATCATGCAGGGAATATCGGAGGTTCTGACGGCGAACGGTTATATTCTGAATATTGTGATCACGGATGGTGACTATGATAAGGAGCAGCTGATCCTGGAAAATATGCTGCAGAATCCTCCGGCGGGACTGCTCTTTGAACCGGTGTGTTCGGGACTCCTTTCTGTTAATTATCCGCTCTGCAAGGAAGTGTTTTCCAGAATTCCGGCACTTATGATTCATATGGACTCCGTGCCGCAGTTCCCGTTTATAGCACTTAATGATCGGCAGGGATCCAAAATGCTTGCCAACTATTTGATTACGCTGGGTCATAAAAGAATCGGAACGGTGTATGCGTTTGATGAATATACGGGACAGAACCGATACAGAGGATTTTTGGATGCGCTGCGGGAACATGAGTTGCGTCATATACCGGAAGATAATGTGTGGATGTTCCATGAACGGATGAACGATCTTTTTAAAGCGGACGGATGCATTGCGCTGGAGCGTATGCGTAAAGAGGTTACTGCAATCATGTGTCACGATGATCGTGTGGCAAGCAAATTGATTGGTTACCTTAAGAAAAAACAGGTTCGTGTACCGGAAGATATTTCGGTTGTCGGGTATGATAACAGTCTGTATTCCCAATTGGGTGTTGCCATTACTACGGTGACACATCCGGGAACGGAATATGGAAAGATGGCGGCGGATGCATTGCTGCAGATGATTTATTCATCGGAAAGCGTTGATTTTTCTCATTATTCTGTTGAGCCGGAGTTAGTGATTCGTGATTCTGCCGGACCGCCTCCTGCAGTATCATTGGATTAATTATTTTTTATATCGTATAATAAATGCCCGATTCTTAGGGAGGTCCGTTTCTTTTAACAACTGGTCTTCCATAAGATAAGGGCATTTTTAATTAAAGTATAAGACGCCGCCATCAATGATTTATGCCGATTCCTGCATTGTAAGGCGGGAAAATTATGGAGGATATATGCTCCTTGCAAATTAAATCGATTTACTTCTGGAATTTTTCCGGAATATCAATTATAATGTTGATAACAGCTGGAAAGGAAATAAGTGGCATGATGAATAAGATTAGTTTTATCGGTGTTGGCATTATGGGAAAATCTATGGTAAGAAATCTCATGAAAGCAGGATATGAGCTTCATATTTATGCGAGAGTGAGGGCAAAGGCTGAAGATGTGATCCGAGAGGGGGCGGTGTTCCATGAATCAATAGCGGACTGTGTGGCTGCCGGTGAGGTTCTGATCACGATGGTGGGATTTCCGGCAGATGTGGAAGAGGTCTATTTTGAACAGGGAAATATTATGGATAGTGCGGATAAAGGAATGTATCTGATTGATATGACGACGACAAGTCCGCTGCTGTCGGAGAAGATTTACCGTGAAGGAAAAATGCGGGGGCTTCATGTGATGGATGCACCGGTCACAGGAGGTGACAGCGGTGCGAAATCCGGTACACTGTCGATCCTTGTGGGGGGCGACAGGGAAGATTATGAGATCTGCCGTCCTGTTTTTGAAACGATGGGGACAAATATCAATTATCAGGGACCTGCAGGGAGCGGACAACATGCAAAGATGGTGAACCAGATTATGATCGCCGGAACTATGTCAGGTATCTGTGAGGCATTCGCGTATGCCAAAAGCAGAGGTCTTGACCTCCCGGCGGTTTTGAGATCAGTGTCCTCCGGTGCGGCGGGAAGCAGTCAGCTGGATGCCTTTGGCGAGAAGATTCTTGCGGGGGATTATGAGCCGGGATTTTATATGAAGCATTTTATCAAGGATATGAAAATTGCACTGGAGCAGGCCGAGGAGAAGGGGCTGCATCTGCAGATGCTCAGTACGGTACTTGCCAGCTATGAAACACTGCAGGAAGCTGGTTTAGGCGACCTGGGTACACAGGCGCTGATCAGGTATTATACAGAGTAAAACTTTAATAGAGGAATTAGGTGTATGCCAAAGACGAAAATAACGATAAAAGATGTCGCCCGGGAAGCGGATGTGAATCCATCCGTTGTTTCTCGGGTACTCAATAAAGATTTGACGTTAAAAGTCCGGGAGGAGACGAGAGAACGGGTATGGGAAGCAGCGGCTAAGCTGAACTACCGTCCGAACAGGACGGCAAAGATGCTGCGCACAAAAAAGTCGAAGATGATTGCTGTGTTGATATCAAAATTCAGTGACCTTTATTTTACAGCCATTCTGGAAGGAATCGTATGGGTAGCAGAGGAGAGAGGATATATTATCTCTGTTTTTTCAACGGAAGAGGACAGAAAAAAAGGCAGCAAATGTATCGAAACGGTTTATGAATACGGTATGGATGGAGCGATTCTGGCTTCCTCCTACATTGGGGAAGAAACTCTGCAGCAGCTGAAATATTCCAGTGTGCCGATGGTTATGCTGCGCAGAAGTTCCAGAGAATTCGGTGTGATGGGGATGCTGGCAGATGAACTGGCCGGCGTATCCATGGTGATGGAACATCTGATCGGACTGGGTCATCAGAAGATCGCCCATATCTCAGGCGAATTGTTTTCACGTTCAGGACTGAAACGGTTTGAAGGTTACAGAAAAGGTTTATATGAGAATGGAATTCCCTACCGGGTGGAATATGTACAGGAGTCAGATCAGACAGAGAAGGGCAGTTATGACGCGATGATGCGTCTGCTGAATCTTGAAGAACCACCCACTGCCGTGTTTGCATTTAATGATACGGTGGCGTTCGGTGCCATGAGTGCCATACGGGACAGGGGGCTTCGCATTCCGGATGATATTTCAGTGGTAGGACATGATAATACTATTCTCTCAGAACACACATATCCAAGGCTGACGACGGTTGACAGCCGGATGAAAGATATGGGGGAACTGGCGGCAAAGATGCTGATCGATGCCATTGAGGGGAAAGAAAACGCCGGTGAACGCGGTGAGCCTGAATGTGATATTAAGATTGAACCACGTTTTATTGTGCGTGAGAGCACGGGAAGAGTCAAAGAGTAAAAAGTGATTGCAGAGAAGCGGCGAGTCGTATGTGACTTGCCGCTTCTCCTTTTACTTCATAGAAAATATTTTTGGAGTCCTGCCGGTGGGATTCTGTGGGTTATTAGACAATCGATTTAATTTATGCAAATTCCATTAAAAAACAATGAATACCGTTGGAAATTGATATTAATGTATTGTATATCCAGTAAAAACAAGAAAAACGCTGTCGTATTTAACAAAAAAATATAATAATAATTTGACAAATTGTAGAAAATCGATAAGTAAAACGATTTAATGTTGACTTTGCGCCGGGCCGGGGGTATTATTTGTGTAAGAAAAACGATTTAATGAAAGAAGGAGGAAAAGTATGAGCCGCAAAATTGCGATGACACTGGAAGCGAGAGAGGGCTATGAGATGCTGAGACTTCAACAGCTGATTCGTGACCACGGGTTTGAGCCTGTTTTTTATGACCACCTTTCGACAGACGGGGAGGTGATTGAAAAGCTGAAAGACTGTGATGCAGTGATTGCCGGAGGAGACGAATATAACCGGCATGTTCTGAGTGAACTGGCAAAGGCCGGGAGACTGAAGATTATCGCCAGGTTTGGTGTCGGGTTTGACAAGGTGGACCTGGAAGCTGCAAGTGAATTCGGGATCGCCGTTACGAACACGGCGGGAACGATGTCCATGCCGGTAGCGGAACTGACGATGACGCTGATTCTGTCGACAGCCAGAAGCATAGCCTTCTGCGACAGAAAGCTGCGGGAAGACGGATGGTTTACAGGACCTGCGAAAGGCAGCCTCGATGGAAAAACGGTAGGGTTGGTAGGGTTCGGAGCTATTGCGAAGAAGCTGGCGGAATATCTCTCGGGGTTTCATTGCCGTATCCTGGCGTATGACATTTGTTTTGACAGGGAGGCGGCAGGGAAGCTGGGCGTCGAGCAGGCGACGATCGAGGAGATTGCAGCAGAATCAGACTTTGTCAGTCTGCACACGCCGAAAACGCCCGAGACCGTCGGGATGTGGAATAAACGTCTGTTAGCAATGATGAAGCCGACCGCCTTTCTGATCAATACCAGCCGCGGAGATATCGTAATGGCACAGCTGCCATTGTCAGAATTCCGTGGAATGATCCGGTGCTGGCAAAACCGGTACTGGAGATGGGTGCGGACGGCATCATTTTTCCGTATGTCCGTTCCGCGGAAGATGTGCAGCGGGCGATGGAAAGCTGTATTTATCCGCCCTGCGGATGCCGCGGATTCGGTCCGATCCGCGCCAACCGGTACGGCATGATGGGAAACCAGGAATATTTTGACAGCTATATCGAAGATACATTCCGGGTCGTTCAGATTGAGCATGTGGATGCCGTCAGCTGTATCGATGAGATCCTGAAGGTAAAATATTTAAGCGGAATTGTACTGGGTCCGAATGATCTTTCAGGTTCTCTCGGAGTTCTCGGACAGACAGACCATCCGGAGGTTGTGAAGTGCTTTGACACTGTGGCGAAAGCGGCGAAGAAAGCAGGCGTTCCCTTTGGCGTATCCACCGGATACAATGTCGGTTCCGGCGGAGGAAACCTGAAACAGTGGGTTGACCGGGGGGCTGATTATATCTTCGTGGGCTCTGATGTCTCCTATGCGATGTCGGGAGCTGCCGCTGCATACAGTGAAGTCAGTGCTCTTGTGAGATAAGTGAGGAGTTTGCATATGAAAATTGTAATTCTTGATGGATATACAGAAAATCCCGGTGACCTGTCCTGGGAGGGATTTGATGCCCTTGGGGAGCTGAGAGTGTATGACCGCACGCCATCGGGGCTGGAGGCGGAGCGAATCGGTGATGCCCAGATTATTTATACGAATAAAACACCCGTCACCCGGGAGACGATTGATGCCTGCCCGGGTATCAGATATATCGGCGTCCTGGCAACAGGTTATAATGTGGTCGATTATGAGTATGCCAGAGAAAAGGGCATACCGGTAACGAACATTCCGACATATGGCACAGATGCGGTGGGACAGTTTGCCATCTCGATGCTGCTGGAGATATGCCATCATATCGGACACCACAGCCAGGCGGTACGGGAAGGTAGATGGGAGGATTGCCCGGATTTCTGTTTCTGGGATTATCCGCTGATCGAGCTGGCGGGGAAGACCATGGGCATCATTGGTTTTGGGCGGATCGGACAAGTGACAGGGCGGATCGCCAGGGCGCTGGGAATGAAGGTTCTGGCTTATGACAGTTTTGAGAACGAGGCAGGCCGGAAGATCGGAACGTATGTAGGATTCAATACGCTCCTGGAGTCTTCTGATGTGATATCGTTTCACTGTCCGCTGTTCCCTGAGACGAGAGAAATCATCAACAGAGATACGATTGCCCGGATGAAAAATGGTGTGATCATCCTGAATAACAGCCGCGGTCCGCTGATCGCTGAACAGGACCTGGCAGATGCACTGAACAGTGGGAAGGTATATGCGGCAGGTCTGGATGTTGTAAGCACAGAGCCAATACGAGGAGATAATCCGCTTCTGAAGGCAAGGAACTGTCTGATCACCCCGCATATTTCCTGGGCACCGAGAGAGCCGTCAGAGGCTGATGGACATCGCGGCTGGTAATCTGGCTCAGTTTCTGAAGGGGACCCCTGTTAATGTAGTAAATTGACAGGAGCACAAAGATGCAAAAGATTACATTGTGTAAGAAAGGAAAGACAGATGCCAAAAAAAGATATAGAAGTGCTGCGCGGTTTGGCTGAGGAACTGGCGGAGCTTTCCGCACTTCCGGTTCAACAGGAGAAGAAACAACAGTGGTATCACCTGAATGCCCGTAAGGTGGATAAGCCCATGTTTTTGCTGGGTGAATTCCCCTGGAATGAAATGAACATCGACGATGAACTGACATTGCGCTGTGAGGAGCCCTTCTATCAGGACATGGAGACAACCCTGAGAAGACTCCTGTACAGAAATAAGCATATTCAGGACGACTGGGTGTATGAACCGTTCCTCTATATTCCAAAGGTGATCCACGGGTTTCACTACGGCCTGGAGGTCGATTAAAAGATATTTCGACTGTCTGCTATCAGCCGGGGCGTCTGACAGAGTGGTCTGCCATTATGAGAAAAGTGATCGGATGATATGCTCATCTGTGTTTTGCATGAATCCCCGCAACTGTGACTATCACAGCCGCGGGGTATTTGTTTTGGTTTTTAATTGCGTGACAACTTAAGATAAGATATAATCTTAAAGTATATGCAAATACAGAGGTGACAGAAAAATGGTAAAAATTTTAGTGGTTGAGGATGACCTGGCATTGAGTGCAGGGCTTTGCTTTGAATTAGATTCGAACGGTTATATGACGGCGGCTGCCTACAATTGCCGCAAGGCGCGCCTGCTGCTTGGCAGTGAACACTTTGATCTGGCAGTTCTGGATGTGAACCTTCCCGACGGCAATGGCTTTGAGCTTTGCAGGGAAATTAAGTCAGAGCTGCCGGATATGCAGGTGATCTTTCTCACGGCAAATGATCTGGAACGGGATGTTTTAAACGGGTTTGACATGGGTGCGGATGACTATATCACCAAACCATTCAATATCCAGATTTTAAAACGAAGAGTAGAAGTCGCGCTCAGACGGAGCCAAACGGCTGGAAAGAGCTCCTGTAACCGGTATGATGATGGATACCTGCAGTTGGATTATGACTCCCTGGCGGCTGTCCGGAACGGTGATAAGCTGTCGATCACACCGAATGAATATAAGCTGCTGCGTGTGCTGACTGCCAGTTCCGGAAACATTGTGACGCGTCAGGTTCTGCTGGAGAAGCTGTGGGACTGCGAAGGCAATTACATCGATGATCATACGCTCACTGTGACGATCAACAGGCTGCGTGCGAAAATAGAAGATGAAGCACATACCTATATCAAAACCGTGCGGGGAATGGGGTATATCTGGATGGGAGGAAAATGATGAGAACACGCAGAAGAAGTATGCCCGTCAAAACACTTCTTACCATCATCAGCCTGATGCTCTGCTTATGGGGGATCATGTGGAATTACCTTCCCGCTGAAGGTGCACGGTATTTTATACCTGCATCCGGTGCCGCTGTTTTGATTCTTGCCGCTTTGTGGAACTGGGATCAGAAGAGGCAAATGTCTGATTTTGCAAATGACATCTGCGAGACGCTTGATGCACTGATGGATGAACGTGAGCCGGAGAATTATCAGCCGTATGAAGATTCAGCGGTCTCTAAGGTGCAGGGCAAACTGTTGCAGTACTATGAAAAGATGAAAGACGGCCGGCTTCAGAGCGTGCAGGATAAACAGACGATTCAGGAACTGGTCAGTGACATCTCGCATCAGGTGAAAACGCCCATTGCCAGTATCAGGATGTTTACCGGCATTCTGCAGCAGCACCGGCTGACAGACGAAAAACGGATGGAATTTCTGGGTATGATGGAGGGGCAGATCAATAAGCTGGAGTTTCTGATGCAGTCGCTGATTAAAATGTCCCGTCTGGAGACAGGGACATTTGTGCTGCATATGGAAGAGAAGAACCTGTACACCACAATTGCGGAAGCCGTCGGCGCAGTCTGGGCAAAGGCTGAGCGAAAAAACATTCAGATTGACGTGGAATGTGACAGCTGTGTACTTGTGAGACATGATGAAAAATGGACTGCCGAAGCCCTGGGAAATATTCTCGATAATGCGGTGAAGTATACCCCGCGGGGCGGGGATATCCATGTGACGGTCCGCCCTTGGCAGTTTTACACCCGTGTGGACATTACGGATACCGGAATGGGCATTTCAAAAGAACACTATCATGACGTATTTCAGCGTTTTTACAGAGCGCAGGAGGCCGCGCCGCAGGAGGGTGTCGGCCTGGGATTGTACCTTGCCCGTGGTATTATTACCCGGCAGAAGGGTTACATCAGCGTAACATCCTGTATCGGCAGAGGCAGCACATTTTCTGTTTATCTGCCGAGTTGAGGAGAAGACATCTATGGATATCGTAACAACAGATCATTTAAAGAAATATTTTGGAAAAAGGACACATCAGGTGAAGGCTTTGGATGATGTCAGCCTTGGCATTGAAAAAGGCAGATTTACGGCAATCGTAGGAGCATCCGGGTCAGGTAAGACCACGCTGCTTCATCTGATTGGAGGCCTGTATAAACCAACAGGGGGAACGGTCAGCGTCGACGGGGTGAATCTGGCAGATCTGACGGAAGAACAGCTTACGGTGTTCCGGCGCAGGAAGGTCGGGTTTATCTTTCAGGGATATAACCTGGTGCCTGATCTGACGATACGGGAAAATATCCTGTTCCCGCTGGCGCTGGACGATTCCAGACCAGATGAGTGTTTTTTTGCCGATATTGCAGAAATGTTAGGGCTAGAGGAAAAGCTCAGTGCGTATCCCTACATGCTCTCGGGGGGAGAACAGCAATGTGCGGCGATTGCCCGTGCCCTGATTACGAAACCTGTCATCGTTCTGGCAGATGAGCCGACCGGAAACCTGGATGCCAGATCAAGTCAAAATGTTGCCGGGCTTTTGAAAATGACAAGTGCGGTTTTTCACCAGACGCTGATTATGATCACGCATGACCTGGAACTTGCACAGCTTGCAGATCGTGTGGTACGCCTGCAGGATGGCCGGATAATGGAATCGTAATATTTTTTGCGCCCCGCCCGATAACAGCGGGGCGTTTTCTTTCTGAAAAAGATTGTATGGTACAAAAATGTACCTTTACGGTACCTTTACTGTAACACAGAGGTGATATGCTGATATCAGATAGAAAACAAGGGAGGAACCACGCATGAAAGATATGCTGAATACACTTGTGAAGCGCAGCTTTGCAGCCAGTAAGGTGCGCAATCTGATCGCCGTTCTGGCTATTGCTCTCACAGGTATTTTATTTACATCCGTCACTACGATCGCCATGGGAACCATGGAATCCATGACACTTACGATGCAGCTGCAAAAAGGGAGTAAGTCTGACGGAGATTTCCGAAATATGACTGCCGGACAGTTTGAGTCCCTGAAACAGGCGGACTTTATCAGGCAGGCAGGTCAGCGGATGCCGGTCGGATTCCTGACCAACACGAACCGTCATAACATCGAGTTTGATGTGCTGGATGAGGTGCAGGCAGAGCTGACGTTCTGCAATCCCAGTCACGGCATAATGCCGGATGCGCCAAATGAGATTGTCGCCTCCGACCGTGCGCTGCGCGAATTGGGGGCAGAGCCGGAGATCGGAGCACAGGTCACGATCGAATTTACTGTTCACGGACAGGAGTACCGTCTGCCGATGGTCGTGTCGGGATGGTATGAGGCAGCTAATGATCAGACGAGTATGATGGCTGCAGGCACTGCTTTTTGCAGAGAATATCCGGACATATTTCAATATACCTATGACAGTGACCGCGAAATCGCAGGAACTTACTGGTCGGATTTTGTGGCGGACAGCACCGTGGGACTGCAGGAAAAGATGGATGAGTTTTCCCGGAGCGTTGGCGGTGATCCGGATGATTTGCAGTCGGATCATTATCTTCCCGGCATCATCAATACGATGACGAATCCGGCACCGGATCCTAAAATGATGGCGGCCGGTGCAGCATTTGTGGTATTGTTCATACTCTGCGGATATCTGCTGATCTATAACGTGTTTGACATTGCGGTCATGCGTGAAATCCGACGCTATGGTCTTTACCGTACCATCGGCATGAGCAGAGGCCAGGTCAAAAAACTTATCAACCGGCAGGCACTCCTGCTTTCCTGTCTGGGGGTTCCCGCCGGACTGATCGGCGGGTTCTTTATTGGCCGTGCGGCCCTGCCTGTCGTTATGTCTACATTATCTGTCGAATACCGCAACATTGCAGTGGATGTTTCACCTTCCCCTGTTATATTCCTGGGAGCGGCGGCGCTCACATTTTTTACCGTTTATCTCAGCACCCGCAAACCAGTCAGAGTTGCCGCAAATACACCTCCACTCGAGGCATTCCGCTACGTGGAGAGCAGTACAGGAAAAAAGAAAGTAAAGAGGAGCAGTATCAGCGCCAGTCTGCCGCGGCTGGCGTGGTCGAATCTCGGACGCAGCAGACGGCGCAGTGTTTTTATTATCGTATCTCTGATGCTGTGTGTCGTGCTGCTCAACTGTGTCGGTACAGCAGCGAGCAGTCTGGATATCGAAAAGCAGGTGGCTTATATGATTCGCACGGACTTTGCCGTGGTCAATACCGCCACCAGTGATGGCATGAAAGGTTTTACAAACCGGGAGCAGGCACTAAAACAGAAGACCATGAAGGATATTGCAGCCCGGCCCGGGGTAACAGAAGGAAATCCTGTCTACAAAAATACGCTCGAAGACACAGATGTCACTTATGATTTCGGTATTTCTTTCGCAAATTTCAGTACCGATACTGAGACGGGGCTGAACAGGGGGATCACCGAAGATGGTTTCTGGTTCGGTCTTGGAGATGACGGCAAACCCATCTGCAACGTATATGGTATGGAGGAAGCGTCGATTGCCCGTATGGATATTCAGGAAGGCGAAACGGATGTCCGGGTCCTCTATGAAAAAATGAAACATGGAGAAGGGGTTCTGCTGGGTATTCAGGCAGACCGGCAGACGATGAAGATAGATGAAACATTTGATTTCCTGAATATCGGCGATGAGATCAAAGTATATAAAAATGGTCAGCCGGTGATGAACCTTCCGGTGCTGGCAAAAGCGGCAACGAACGGCGATGATGAAGAGATCGGCTTTACCGTGGGAGGTTCCATGAAAGTGGGCGGAGATGGCGTCTACCTTTATCTTCCGGCTAGTGTTTACCGCGAGCTGTACGACCAGCCGTCAGTATATAAATACTCTTTTAATGCAGAGCCGAATCAGAGAGAGGATGTGACAGCTTTTCTGAATGATTACATGGAGAACGTGGATAACAGTATCACGTTCCTGTCTGCTGATTCAGCGCGTGCAAATGCTGAGGGGACACGGGATATGATCAACTTCGTGGGAGGCCTGGTTGGCATCATCTTTGGAATTGCAGGGGTGTTGAACCTTATGAATACACTGATTACAACGGTACTTACCCGCCGTCATGAATTTGCAACCATGCAGAGCATCGGAATGACGAGTCGGCAGCTCAGAAAAATGATGATGTTTGAGGGAGTTTATTATGCGCTGGGCGCCTGCAGTCTGGGTGTAATCGCTTCAGTAATTTTAAACCTGACGCTGGTGCGCAGTATCACAGGAGGAATCTGGTATTTTACCTTCCGTTTTACATTGCTGCCCGCAATGCTGACTTCTGGCGTGTTGCTGATAGTATCAGTAATCGTCCCGGTTCTGGCACTGAAGGTATTTAACAGAGGAAGTATTGTAGAACAGCTGCGTGTGACAGATTAAATCAGATAGATGGAGGATCATTTTATGGAATGTATTTTAAAGACAACCGGTTTAAAAAAGTATTACGGAACAGGCGATACGATGGTCAGGGCGCTGGACGGTGTAGATCTGGAAATCGAGAGAGGAAAATTCACTGCGGTCATCGGGACCTCAGGAAGCGGAAAGTCCACACTTCTGAATATGCTGGGCGGGCTGGATATCCCCACAGCGGGAAGTGTTAAGATAGGGACAACAGAACTGTCAAAATTAGACGGCGAACAGGCTACAGTCTTTCGGCGAAAACAGATTGGATTTGTTTTTCAGAACTTTAATCTTGTACCTGTGCTTAGTGTATGGGAAAATATTGTATTTCCGATCTCGATGGACGGGCAGAAGCCGGATAAAAAATTCATTATGAAGGTAGTACAGCTGCTGGGGCTTGAGCGTAAGCTTGACAGCCTGCCGAACAATCTGTCCGGCGGTCAGCAGCAACGTGTGGCGATTGCCCGTGCATTGGCTTCCAAACCGTCGATCATTCTGGCGGATGAGCCGACAGGCAATCTTGATACCAGGACCAGCGACGACGTGATCGGGCTCCTGAAAATGACGAGCAGGGAATTTCATCAGACCATTGTCATGATCACACACAATCCAGAGATCGCACAGATGGCAGACCGGGTCGTGAGGATTGAGGACGGGAAGATCGTGAATGAAAATCATGTTATCTGATCTGTCACTGAATAACATACACTGGGAAAAGTTTTAACGTTCAGGACAGGCAGGGCAACAAAATGAAGCTTTTCAGACTGCAAATGCAATGATATAATATGCATATACCAAAGGAAGGAGAATGCATATGTCACTGACAAAAGAAGATCTGCAGGCGATCGCACAGATTGTTGATTCGGCGCTGGAGGAAAAATTAGACGAAAAACTGGACGTGAAGCTGGATGAGAAACTTGAGAGACTGGAAGCAAAGTTTGACGGGAGATTTGAGGAGCTGGAAGCAAAGTTTGACGGGAGATTTGAGGAGCTGGAAGCAAAGTTTGATGAGAAACTTGAGAAGCTTGAGACAAATTTTGACGCAAAACTGGACCCGATCAATTACCGGCTGGATGGTATTGAGAGCAGGATGAGCCGGATGGAACTGAAGCTGGAGAATGAAATCTGCAGAAATGTTAAGATTATCGCGGAGGGGCACCTGGACCTGTGCCGAAATCTGAATGAGACGATCCGGATCTCAAATGACATCAGGGCAACTGAGGAACTGCAGAATATCAGGCTGAATGTACTGGAACATGAAGTGAGAATGTTGAGGTGCCGGGTAGCCTGAACAGTATGATTGCAATGCAGGGGGTGTATCATGGGTTACAGTGAGTAACAGAAAGTCCGATTTCCTCAGAGGGAGAATCCCCGTAACCGGAAATCGGACTTTCTGTAATTCAGGCTCATTTGACAGGTACGGTTATTTTTGTTTCAGCCGCTTGAAACAAATCAGGAAAAACACGATGCCGTATACTGTCGTGATCGGTGTGGCGAGGCCAACCAGCATCAGAGATGCGCCCGGAAGCCGGGACATCAGAATGGACACCGGGATACGGATACAGAATGCGGAAGTGATTCCCTGCAGCATAACGGGAATGCTTTTGCCGCAGCCGTTAAAATATCCGATGCTGCTGAACAGTATACATGTGAGAATACAGTCTGCCGAAAAGCCCCTCAGGTAGCTGGCACTCTGTGCGATCACCGCCTGGTCGGACGTGAAAACTGTGGACAGCCCGGCACCGCCGAAGAAACCGGCTATAAACATCACGATTCCAACCGCTATCCCCGAAAGCATGGCAGTATAGAATCCCTTTTTCGCGCGGTCCATCTTTCCGGCGCCCACATTTTGTGCGACAAAGGCGGAGACACTCTGCATGACAGAAGAAGGAACCAGCATGATAAAAGTTACGATTTTCTGTGCAACTCCATATCCGGCAGAAGGCTGCAGTCCCATACCATTGATGATGGAATTGATGACCAGAAAGGAAATCTGTACCATGGTTTCCTGAAGAGCGATGGGAACCCCTATTTTCAGGATCAGCCGCAGTTCCCTTGAGATTATCCTGCACTGTCTGAAGGAAAACGAGATGGGAAGATCCTGACGTCTCAGTACGATCAGGGAAGCCGCCACGGACACTCCCTGGGCGGCGATTGTGGCCAGCGCAGCACCTGCCACGTCCATCTTGAAAACTCCGACAAGCAACAGGTCTCCAATAATATTAACGATGCATGCGATACCGACGAACAGGAAAGGAAGATTGGCATTCCCGACACCGCGAAGGATACTGCTGATGACATTATAGGCGATAATGATCAGAATACCGCCGGAGCAGATACGGATATAGGTGACGGCTTTGTCAAACGATTCCGCCGGTACCTGCAGGAGGTGTGCAATGTTCCCTGCGAATACTTCCAGCAGTATAGTTGCTATAATACCGATGACCACAAACAGTACAATGGAGGTACCGACCGTATTACCGGCTTCTTCTGGTTTTTTTTCGCCGATATGCTGACCGATCACTACCGTTGCACCCATGGCAAGACTGGTTATAATGAAAGTTACCATCTGCATGAATGCACTTCCGGTTCCGACTGCAGATATGCTGCTCGCATCGCCAAACTGGCCTACTACCAGCAAATCTACCGCGCCGTATGCTGCCTGAAGCACCAGTGCACCCAACACAGGCAGAGCAAACCGTACAATAGCCTGAAAAACGGAACCTTCCGTAAATGTAATTTCACTGTTCTTTTCTTTTGTCATCCTACCCTCCCCATGATTCACTGCATATCCTAATTGACGCATAACGTAAAAAGGAATAGCTCTCCAAAAAGGAAAGCTATTCCGCTTTCAAACTGACAGCAGATAAGGGGAATCGAACCCCCCTCTCCAGCTTGGGAAGCTAGCATTCTACCGATAAACTATATCTGCATGTCATTTATTATAACAGTTTTTCCTGAAAAATCAAGTGTTTAGGCAGGATTTGAATTTTAAAAAATGAATTTATTCCTGAAATAACAACACCATTGCCTTTCAGATGTTCTGCAAAGCTTGCAAACAGAAGACAATGTTGCTATAATACAATTAAAATTTTATAATTGCAGGGGAACTGATGCAGTTGAGAAGGCAGCGCACAGCAAGTGGCGCACCTGACCCTTTGAACCTGTCGGTTAATACCGTCGTAGGGAGCAAACAAACACAGTATGGAATAGAATGCCTGGGGATTTGCACCCGGGCATTTTTTTATATACCAGGAAAGTACTCCAATTTGTTCTATGCGCAAAGCTATAACTTTCCTGGTATACAAAAACCCTCCGGGGGATGCACACAATGTGCATAGGAAGGCTGCTTTGCAGCTGCACATTGGCGCACAAAGTGTACAAGTCCCTCATGAGTGAGGGATTTAGGGAGTTGAAGTGGACTTGTTCACTTTGTTACGTTTGCAATTATAATTCAAGAGAAAAAGGAGAGAAAAAAATGAGTGTAAAACAGGAAGCAGCAAAACTGAACACCGGGATGAGAAATACGGCCCCCCTTGTCCACAACATTACAAATTATGTGACAGTCAATGACTGTGCGAACGCCCTGCTTGCCATAGGAGCTTCTCCAATTATGGCGGATGATATTCTGGAAGCCGCCGATATCACGTCCATTTCCTCAGCGCTGGTCATCAATATTGGAACACTGAATCAGAGAACCATAGAGTCCATGATCCTTGCGGGAAAAAAGGCGAATGAACTGGGGATTCCCGTTGTCTTTGATCCGGTGGGAGCGGGAGCGTCAAAACTTAGAAATGAGACGACACAGAGAATTCTGGAGCAGGTTGAGATCAGCATTTTGCGTGGGAACCTCTCGGAGGTGTCTTTTGTTGCGGGTCTGTCAGCATCCACCAAGGGGGTAGACACATCAGAGGAGGACAGCGATAAAGACGCACTGGCGGTAGCAAAATCGGCGGCTGAGAAGCTCTCCTGCACAGTTGCCGTCACAGGTGCCGTTGATGTCGTAACGGACGCAAGCCGCGCTGTCAGGATTTTTAACGGACATCCAATGCTTTCAAAGATTACGGGAACCGGATGTATGGCGAGCGCAATTACCGGCGGTTATGCGGGAATGAGACAGGATGCATTTACAGCGGCAGCGGCAGGCGTGATGTCTATGGGAATTGCCGGAGAAATCGCATATGAAAAAGCAGGACACACGGGAACCGGCAGCTTTCACGTGGCACTGATTGATGCGCTGTCCATACTGAATGAACAGATGATAGAGGAGATGGGAAAAATTGAGGAAGCATAATATTGATTATACTTTGTACCTGTGTACAGATCGGGAACTGATGAGTACGGAAACGCTGGAAGAGGCGGTGGAGAAAGCGATAAAAGGCGGATGCACCGTGATTCAGCTCAGGGAAAAGGATTGTTCATCCATGGAGTTTTACCGGACGGCAATGAACATCCGTGAGATCACCAGAAGATATCAGGTACCGCTGATCATCAATGACCGTGTGGACATTGCGCTGGCTGTCGATGCAGACGGCGTACATGTCGGACAGAGTGACCTTCCTGCCAGGGTTGTGCGCAGTATCATCGGTGAGGATAAGATTGTCGGCGTATCCGCCGCCAGGCTCTCTGAAGCGGAACAGGCTGTGAGAGACGGTGCAGATTACCTGGGTGTGGGAGCAATGTATCCTACGGATACCAAGACAGATGCACGTCCTGTTACGATGGAAGAACTGAGGAGCATCCGCGGTGCCGTTGACTTGCCGATTGTTGTCATCGGGGGGATCAATCAGAAAACCGTGCATCATTTTAAAGGTACCGGAATCAACGGACTGGCGGTCGTATCTGCTATTATCGCTGCAGAAGATATAGAACAGGCTGCCAGAGACATGGTGTCGATGTTCAGGGAGTAGAAGATGAAAGAGTTTAAAGCGGCAATATTTGACCTGGACGGAACACTTCTGGATTCAATGGGGGTCTGGGAAACGGTTGATATCGAATTTTTAGGAAAACGGAATCTCTCCCTGCCTGGGGATTACCTGGAAACGATCACACCCATGGGATTTGAGGCGGCCGCCGATTATACGGTGAAACGTTTCGGATTAAAGGAAGAGCCGGAAGCGATCATACAGGAGTGGTACTCCATGGCGAAGGATGCCTACCGAAATACCGTTGGGTTGAAGCCGTATGTCCGGGAATATCTCAGGGTGCTGAAAGAAAGGGGGATTCGGATCGCGGCGGCGACATCGTCGGATAATGAGCTGTTTGGACCGGCACTTCTCAATAATGGAATTGACGGGTACTTTGAACACATCGTTACGGTCCGGGATGTAAAACGGGGAAAGGGTTATCCGGATATATATGAGGAGGCAGCTTTTAGACTGGATGTAAAACCGGAGGAATGTGCCGTGTTTGAGGATATTTTAAAAGGAATCGAAGGTGCCAGGGCGGGCGGATTTTTTGCAGTCGGAGTATATGACCGGTACTCAGAATACGAAAAGGATGCCATGATAGCGCTTGCTGACCGGTATATCTATGACTTTGGGGAAATGATGGAAGGAGAACATAAAATCTGATGAAAACAGTATTGACGATTGCGGGCAGTGATTCGAGCGGAGGCGCCGGTATTCAGGCGGATATCAAGACAGTTACGGCGCACGGACTGTATGCCATGAGTGCGATCACGGCGCTGACGGCACAGAATACTACGGGAGTCTATGGCATAATGGAAGTGACGCCGGAATTTCTGGCTAATCAGCTGGACTGTATTTTTAAAGATATTTATCCGGATGCCGTAAAGATCGGGATGGTATCTTCGGCGGCCCTGATCGAGGTGATTGCAGATAAATTAAACGAATACAGGGCACACCATATTGTGGCGGATCCCGTGATGGTATCAACGAGTGGAAGCCGGCTGCTGGCTGAGGATGCCTCCGAGACTTTGATTCATACGCTGATACCGCTTGCAGAGGTGATTACACCGAATATACCGGAGGCGGAGGTACTCTGCGGGATGGAAATAAAATCAGCGGCAGATATGGAGAAAGCGGCTGTGAAAATAGCAGATTTCACAAAGGGAGCAGTGCTGATAAAAGGCGGTCATGACCTGAATGATGCCAATGACCTGCTGTATGCGGACGGCAGTTTTGAATGGCTGAATGGTGAGCGCATCAGCAATCCAAACACCCATGGAACAGGGTGTACACTGTCCTCTGCGATTGCGTGCGGTCTGGCAAAAGGGGACACGCTGACTGACAGTGTAAAATCTGCCAAGACATATATATCGGGGGCATTGCGCGCCAATCTCAACCTGGGGCGCGGCAGCGGTCCGCTCAATCACATGTTTAAAATCTGATATAAAGGGGGAATCGTGAAGTGGAGGAAAAGAAAACATCGACGCTTGGCAATGGGCTGATCTGGTTCGGTGCTGCGGTGTCGATCGCTGAAATATTGACGGGTACCTATATTGCACCGCTGGGCATGCAGAAGGGAACAGCAGCTATCCTGCTCGGACATGTGATCGGGTGTCTGTTGTTCTTCCTTGCCGGACTCATCGGAGGCCGGACGGGAAAAAGTGCGATGGAGACTGTGAAAATGTCGTTCGGGAACAGAGGGGCGCTGCTGTTTGCTGTACTGAATGTGCTGCAGCTGGTGGGATGGACTGCCATCATGATCATCAACGGAGCACTGGCGACGACTGTTATCACAGGCAAGCTGTGGGGAATCGACCAGGCATGGATATGGTGTCTGGCAATCGGCGCATTGATTATCCTGTGGATCGCCGTGGGCATTAAAAATATCAGTAAGCTGAACTATATTGCCATGGGAGCATTGTTTATACTGACTGTCATTTTAAGCACGGTCGTATTCAAAGGTACACCAGCAGTATCCACAGAGGAAAGCCTGAGTTTCGGTGCGGCTGTAGAACTGAGTGCGGCGATGCCGCTGTCCTGGCTGCCCCTTATATCGGATTATACGCGGGATGCAAAAAAACCACGGCAGGCTACCGTGGTCAGTACGCTTATTTATTTTGCGGGGAGCTGCTGGATGTACGCCATAGGAATGGGAGCCGCTATTTTTACGGGGGAGACAGACATATCGAAGATTTTACTCCAGGCGGGGCTCGGAATTGCAGGTGTTGTCATTCTTGTGGTGTCAACGGTGACTACGACGTATCTCGATGCATTTTCTGCAGGTGTGAGCGCAGAGAGTATTTCGCGGAGACTAAAGGAAAAGCCGATGGCGATCGGTGTGGCGGTGATCGGTATATTGCTCGCAGTCTTTACTCCGATTCAAAGCTTCGAGGGTTTTCTTTATTTGATCGGATCTGTCTTCGCGCCTATGATAGCAATCCAGATTGCAGATTTTTTTATCCTGAAACGTAAGCGTGATGATTGCAGTGCAGATTGGGTGAATCTGATCCTCTGGGGTACAGGCTTTCTGGGCTACCGGATGTTTATGAAAATTGACACACCGGTCGGGCAGACGCTTCCTGTCATGCTGATCATCATCGTGTTAAGCGTTCTTGTGCGAAAGGTTGGTGTATTTCAGAAAAAGACTGACGGATGTGTTTAATACCAGATCTGCCGGAAAGCCGGTTTCTTCAATCAGCTGAAAAGCAGCTGCGTGATTGCCGATCTCAGTATCCGTATGGGCGTCACTGTTGACGATGACCGGCTGGCCGTATTTTTTGCAGAGCAGCAGCATCCCGCGGTCGATATCACGGGCGCCGCGGCGGGTGGTTCTTGAATCCAGGGAGTGATTGTTCAGCTCCAGAACCTTGCCGTGTTTTCTGGCACCCTCTACCAGCGCTTCCATGTGTACAGGAAAACGGCCGTCATCCGGATGACCGATGATATTGATGTATGGATGCTCCATTACACGCAGGTAAGCGCGGGTGTTCTCGACAATATCACCACACGGATAGCATGGCGGGTGGATACTGGCGATGGCAACATCCATTTTAGCCAGTTCTTTTGGACCGAGGTCGATGTCGCCTCCCGGCAGGATATTCAACTCAACGCCGATTAAGTACCGGGTGATTTTGCCGAATTTTTCATGGTAATACTCCCGGTCGATCATATCGGAATTACTGAAATAATACGGATGGGTACTGCCGGGCATTGCCGGGGCGTGATCGGTGATCGCAAGCAGTTCGAGATTCTTTTCGGCAGCTGCCTGCATCATCTCTGTCATGGTGTTGTATGCGTGTCCGCTGACGATGGTGTGTGTGTGCGCGTCTAATACGTCTTTCATGATTATTCTCCTCCTGTGATGTTGGGCATCTACACTTATTATAATGAAAATCAGATAAAATAAAAGCAGTTGAAAAAAAAGTCTGTATCATATATACTATATCTGTTAGCATCACGGGCGTGGTGGAAGTACGAAGTGAAAGAAGGGACGTATAAATGAGTTTATTAGAACAGTGGAGAAAAATTGCGTATGATCAGAACGCAGATAAGGGGAAACTTCAGAAATTCTGGGCAGAATATTTTCTGGTTGAAAAAGGAATCTATGAACAGCTGCTTGCAGATCCGGATGAGGTTGTGACCGGAACGGTAAAAGAGCTGGCCGAAAAATATGAGATCGATGTGATGACGATGGTCGGTTTTCTGGACGGCATCAATGACAGCCTGAAGGAAGCGAATCCAATCGAAGAGATGGATGAGGATACCACGGTCAATCTGGGATTTGATAAAGAGCTGCTGTATAAAAACATGGTTGATGCGAAAGCTGACTGGCTTTATGAGCTCCCGGCATGGAATGATATCTTTACACCGGAGCACATGAAAGAGCTGTATCTGGAACAGAAGAAATCCGGTACGATTGTAAAGGGACACAAAGTCGGAAGAAACGATCCATGTCCATGCGGAAGCGGTAAAAAATATAAAAAATGCTGCGGTAAGTAAACGGACATGTCTGCTTGCACAGATGCACAGACGCTGTCCGGAACTTTCATAGTAAATATAAAAAAATCATAAAAGCCTTGACGAATGTGTCAGGGTTTTTATATAGTATAAGTGTATTAATACCATTAGTACACTTGATACACAAGTGGTGGAAGGAGGCATTCATGATTGTGTTGGATTATCAGGACCGCAGGCCGCTTTACGAACAGATTACCGAGAAACTGCAGATGTTAATCATTAAAGGGGTTTTAAAAGAAAACGAACAGATGCCGTCTGTCAGAAATCTGGCCATGGAATTGTCAATCAATCCAAACACTATCCAGAGGGCATACGGGCTTCTTGAGCAGCAGGGATATATCTATCCCATTAAAGGACGGGGGAACTTTGTTTCTTCCAGAACGAGTTTTATTACCGAGAGAAGACGCTGCTTCTTTGATGACCTGGATATGCTGCTTGCGCAGGGATATGATTTGGGAATTGAAAAGACAGACATGTATTCTCATGTAGATACAATCTATAAGGAGGGGAGCCGATGATTGAAATAAAGAATATCCGCAAGCAGTTCGGCGATGTACAGGCGATTCATGATATGAGCGCAGATATTCGCGAGGGGGCAGTTTTTGGACTGGTCGGAACGAACGGAGCCGGGAAAAGTACATTTCTGAGAATTGTCAGCGGTATTTTGAAACCAGATACCGGAGAAGTGCTGATCGATGGAACGCCTGTATATGAGAACAGGGTTGCTAAGGAAAAACTGTTTTTCATTTCTGATGACCAGTATTATTTTCCGAATGCTTCTGCGAAAGATATGATGGAATATTATGCGATGATCTATCAGGACTTTGACAAAAGAAAGTTCAAAGAGTATCTTGAAAAATTCGGGCTGGATATGGAAAGAAAGATTAATACATTTTCGAAAGGAATGAAACGGCAGGTATCAGTATTGCTCGGAATATGTGCCAATACGAAGTATCTGCTGTGTGATGAGACCTTTGACGGACTTGATCCGGTAATGCGCCAGGCAGTAAAGAGCATGTTTGTGTCAGAGATCATGGGCAGGGATTTTACACCGGTGATAGCGTCCCACAACCTTCGGGAGCTGGAAGATATCTGTGATCATGTCGGACTTCTTCATCAGGGAGGAATCCTGTTTTCAAGAGACCTGGAAGAGATGAAATGCATGATTCATAAAGTTCAGTGTGTCATCCCGGTCACGGCTGACGAGGAGCAGCTGCTCAAGGAGCTGGATGTGCTGCAGTGTATAAGGAGCGGTTCTCTGCTGACGATTACTGCAAGAGGGTCAAAATGTGAGATTCTGGAACGGGTGGAACGCAAAAATCCACTGTTCTGCGAAATACTTCCTCTGACCCTGGAAGAGATCTTTATCAGTGAAACGGAGGTGGCAGGATATGACATCAAAAATCTCATTTTTTAAAATGGTTCGAAGTGATATGAAGCGAAGGATATGGGTCATGGCACTTTTGTTCCTGGGCTTCTTTATCGTGCTGCCTCTCGGCTGCATGCTGAAAGTTGGTAATTACCAGAGGATGCTCGCAGACGGCGGGATCAAGGCGGCGGATCTGTTTGAGATGACGGCGCGTTACGTCAGTGCGGATAACTATCTGGTTGCGGCAGGGATTGTAGTGAGTGCGGTACTGGCTGCATTTACTGGTTTTTCCTACCTGCAGTCAAAGAATAAACTGGATCTGTTTCACAGTATTCCTGTGAAGCGTGAGACGATGTTTGGGATGCAGTATGTCAGCGGGCTTTTCATTTTTTTGATTCCTTACGGTGTCAATATCCTGCTGATGCTGATCGTGTGTATCACACGTACTGTCTGCACGGCTGCAGTGATGAACAGTTTCATTGTGGGTATTTTCATTCAGCTGTTCTATTTTCTGCTGTTTTACCATGTGGTGATCATTGCTATTCTGATGACGGGGAGAATCCTGGTCAGTGTGTTCGGGACCATTGTGTTTTTCGGTTATGCTCCTGTGCTGCAGGCAGTCGTATGCGGGTATTATCAGACGTATTTTGATACGTTTTATATGTCCGGTAACAGTCTGTTCCATAAGATACTGGGGTATTTATCACCGGCCACCATGTACATCAACCATATGACAGTTTTTTACGAAAAGGAACAGAACAGTATCTCTGTTTTGCTGGAAAACTGGTTCATGCTGGCTGCAGTCATTGGGATTGCTGCGATATTGCTGGTTGTCGCGCTTTGGCTGTATAAGAAGCGTCCGTCGGAAGCAGCACTGCACTCCATGGTGTTTCCGAAATCAAAACCGGTGATCAAAGTTCTGCTGCTGACAGTTCTTTCTGCGGCATGCGGCCTGTTTTTTGCTGGCATGGCAATGGAGGCAGTGGATTTCTGGGCTGTATTCGGGATTGTATTCGGAGCAGTTATTCTGCACTGCATTGTAGAAGTGATCTACTCCTATGAATTTAAAAAGGTGCTGTCTCAGAAGATTACATTTTTCATCTCGCTTGGCGTAGTTCTGTTGTTTGCAGCTGTATTCCGTTTTGATATTTTTGGCTATGATACGCGGATACCACAGGAGAATAAAGTTGAGGCAATGGCTGTGTCTGTAAGCGGACTGGATGATTATATTAACTATTCTGTTCAGACAGATGAAGAACAGCTGTACTCCTATTCGATGGATGAGTATCGCTTTAAATACGGAAAGATGGAAGACATCAAGGCCGCTTATGCGCTTGTCAGACAGGGTGTTGAGAATGAAAAAGTGCAGGGCTACAAGGATTCAAAAGGCGAAAACTGGACTCTGGTGAGTGTGAAGTTCTATCTGAAGGGAGGCGGTGTTAAGTACCGCAGTTATCACATGAGGGATGAAGATCTGGAATCAATAATCCCATCCCTGTATAATACGCCTGGATTTAAAGGTGGAGAATATCCGCTTCTGAACATGAATATACAGAATCCTGAGATCAAACAGGTAGAACTGAGTGATGCCTATCATGCAAATGAGATTATGAGTATCACGAAAGAGGATGCGCAGAAGCTTCTTGCTGTGTACCAGGATGAGTTGAGGGAGGCATCTGATGAAGATTTAAAACCGGAAGCGGTCATCGGGGTTTTGGATTTTTATAAAGATTCCTATGAGGAGCTTGCGACAGCATGCAGTGTATATGAGAGCTTTGAAGAGACACGCAGTCTGCTGAGTGAATTGGGATACGATATGCAGGGTAAACCGGAAGTGTCGGAAGTGGACCAGATCACCATCTATAATTATACAGAAGATTACTCAATGGATACGGCTGACTATTCGTCCATCGCGATGGTAAATGAGGACGGGTCGGTGACGTTCACTGAGACGAATGATATTCAGGAGATTCTGGATAATTCTATTATAAACAGAAACAGCAGCCTTTACGAGGAAATGGGTTACAATATCAGTATGGTTATGGAACGGACTGATGAGAGCGGAAATAAAATGATGTCGTACTATTCGTTCAAGAGAGGCATGGTTCCTGACTGTGTGACGGAGGCGTTCGACAGAGTGGCGGAGGAAGTAGAAAAATTGGCCGGCAAAGGTTGACAAAAAGATGCAGGATGCTATAATGACATTACTATTATGTCATCACAGTGAAGAGAAGAGTAAAATGTGGCAACCATTCAGAGAAAGATGCAAAATGCTGGAAGCATCTCATGGGGAAACATTTGAAAACTGACTCTGAGTGACCCTGATCCGGTCCGGTGATTCCGTTATCATCAGCTGAGTGGTACTGGCAGTGACGTCAGTACAATCAGGGTGGAACCGCGCGTAAGTCGTCCCTGTCTGTGAGAGCAGACCGGGGCGATTTTTTAGCTGTGATATGTGTCACAGCGTATTGCGGCAGGCAGGTATGAATTACTGTCAGGTTGGAAAAAAAGTCAATTGGAATGAGGAGAATTATAATGCAGATTACATTGAAAGATGGAACAGTGAAGGAATATGGGCAGGCGATGTCAGTTTATGACATAGCTCTTGATATCAGTGAAGGACTGGCGCGTGTTGCGACGGCTGGCTTGGTGAATGGTGAGGTTGTGGACCTGAGGACGGTTGTGGATTCAGATTGTACTCTCAGCATTCTGACGGCTAATGAGCCGGAAGGTCTGGCGGCGCTTCGTCATACGACTTCCCATGTCCTGGCTGAAGCGGTGAAGCGCCTGTATCCGGAAGCAAAACTGGCGATCGGACCGTCGATTGACACCGGATTTTACTACGATTTTGACAGTCAGTCTTTTACAAGAGAGGATCTGGATGCGATCGAAAAAGAAATGAAGAAGATCATCAAAGAAGGTGCGAAGCTGGAGCGCTATACAATGCCGAGAGCGGAAGCGATCGCTTTTATGCGGGAGAAAGATGAACCGTATAAGGTTGAACTGATAGAAGACCTGCCGGAGGATGCAGTGATTTCTTTCTATTCGCAGGGAGACTTTGTTGACCTCTGTGCCGGACCGCATCTGATGAGCACCAGATCAATAAAGGCATTTAAACTGATCTCCTCCTCAGGCGCGTACTGGAGAGGCAGTGAAAAAAATAAGATGCTGACCCGTATCTATGGAACGGCATTTGCAAAAAAAGAGGAGCTGAAAGAGTATCTGCATCAGCTGGAGGAGGCCAAAAAAAGAGACCACAACAAGCTGGGGCGCGAGATGGAGATCTTTACGACTGTTGATGTAGTTGGACAGGGTCTGCCGCTGATCATGCCCAATGGTGTGACGATCATTCAGACGCTGCAGCGCTGGATCGAGGACGAGGAAGAAAAGCGTGGTTATATCAGGACGAAAACTCCTCTGATGGCAAAGAAAGACCTGTATGTAATATCAGATCACTGGAATCATTATAAAGAAGGTATGTTCGTACTGGGGGATGAAGAAAAAGACGAGGAAGTCTATGCACTCCGTCCGATGACGTGTCCGTTCCAGTACTATGTATACAAGGCAAAACAGCACAGCTACCGTGAACTGCCGCTGCGATATGGTGAGACGTCCACGCTCTTCAGAAATGAGGATTCCGGTGAGATGCACGGACTGACGCGTGTCCGTCAGTTTACGATCTCGGAGGGGCATCTGATCATTCGCCCTGATCAGGTTGAGGAGGAGTTTAAAGGCTGTGTGGATCTGGCTAAATACTGCATGACAACCCTGGGACTTCAGGACGATGTGACTTACCGCCTCTCACTCTGGGATCCCAGGAATCAGGAAAAATACCTGGGAACAGAAGAGATGTGGAATGAAGTGCAGGATACGATGCGCCAGATCCTGGGTCATATCGGCATTGATTTCACAGAGGCGGAAGGGGAAGCGGCGTTCTATGGACCCAAGCTGGATATTCAGGCGAAAAATGTATACGGCAAGGAAGATACCATGATCACGATTCAGCTGGATATGTTCCTGGCAGAACGTTTTGACATGAGTTTTGTGGACAAAGACGGAGAGAAGAAGCGTCCGTATATTATCCACCGCACGGCGATGGGATGCTATGAGAGAACACTGGCATGGCTGATTGAAAAATATGCCGGTCTGTTCCCGACGTGGTTATGTCCGGAACAGGTGCGTGTACTTCCGATTTCTGAAAAATATCAGGATTATGCGGTAAAAGTGGAGGCACAGCTGAAAGAAAACGGTATACGCTGCTCTCTGGATAACCGGAGTGAAAAAATCGGTTATAAGATCAGGGAAGCGAGACTGCAGAAAGTTCCGTATATGCTGGTCGCAGGCGCCCAGGAAGAGGAAGAGGGGGTGGTTTCTGTCAGAAGCCGTTATCTCGGAGACGAGGGGCAGAAAACACTGGATACTTTTATTGATGACATCTGCCGCGAAATCCGAACAAAAGAAATTCGTAAAATTGAAGTTGAAAATTAAAAAAACATGGCATTTTAATATGTATAAAAAGCACGGAAGCGCACATACTATCCCAAAATGAAAAGGAGGTAGTATGTATGCCAGTATTAAGTTGTGCAGCAACAACATGCATTTACAACAAAGACGAACTCTGCTCAAAAGGAGAGATCAAAGTCGCAGGTGACGATGCACGTCATCCGGACGATACCTGCTGTGCAAGTTTCGTGGAGCGCAGTGATTCCATGAGCAACAGCGCTGACGGCGGCTGCGGATGTACAACCATCGATATCTGCTGTGAGGCATGTAAATGTACATTTAATGACCATGAAAAATGTACAGCAAGAGAAATCGGAATCGAAGGTTCCAATGCCTGTTCATGTGAAGAGACAGAATGCGGAAGCTTTCGCTGTGAAAATTGCTGATAACAGAAGTATTGTTTAAATGATAAAAAATCCCGTCTATGACACACGTATCATAGACGGGATTTTTTATTTCAAGTTTTTCTTATGCAGAATTAAAAATATTTTATAATACATAAAACAAATGCGATGATAAACAAAAAACAATAATCGGTAAATTGTAAATATATATATAAAATAACGCTTAAATATGGTAAAAATGCCATTAAATAAAAAATTAATCCGATAATATTGACAAAAAAAGTGGAATAATGCATAATGTTAAAAAGTAAAACAAATGATAAAACATAAAACAAAAAATAAAACTAAAGGAGGGGGAAGCGTGGGGGCATATATTCAGATTCGCAATGTCTGCAAACAGTTTTACGGTGTGTACGCACTGAGGGATATCAGCTTCGATATTGAACAGGGCAGTGTCCACGCCATCATGGGAGAGAACGGTGCGGGGAAAAGTACGCTGATGAAGATTCTGGGCGGGGCATACCAGGCGGACGGCGGTACGATCAGTATTGGCGGCAGAGAGCGGAGCATCAAAAATGTCAGGGATGCGGATGAGTGCGGAATCAGTGTTATTTACCAGGAATTTAATCTGGTGCCCGAACTGACGGTGGCGGAGAATATCTTTATCTCGGATATACCGAAAAAGACTTTTTTTGGAATCGTGGAGAAGAAAAAGCGATCTGCAAAGGCAAAAGAACTGCTGGATTTTCTGGAGATCAATGTAGGTCCTGACGAGTATGTGAAAGACCTTTCGGTGTCAGAAAAACAGATGGTGGAGATTGCAAAATCGATATCAAGGAATTCGGATATCATCATCATGGACGAGCCGACGGCAGCCCTGAATGAGGAGGAGGTCGAAAAACTGGAAGAGGTCGTGCATATGCTCAGGAATGAGGGCAAGACGATCCTGTACATATCACACAGGCTGAAAGAGGTGTTTGATATGGCAGATACCGTCACGGTTCTGCGAAACGGCGAGTATGTGGATACGAAACCGATCAGCAAACTGACGGAGGCGGATATCATCAAACTGATGGTAGGCCATGAGATCGATCATGGTGAGGTGCGCCCCTGCCATGCAACGGACCATGTACTGCTGGAGGTCAGGGGACTGACTCTGAAAAATGTATTTGAAGACGTTTCGTTTTGTCTCCATCAGGGGGAAATACTGGGTGCAGCCGGCCTGATGGGATGCGGAAGGGAAGAGGTACTGTCTGCGATCTACGGACTGTTCCAGTATGACAGCGGACAGGTGTTCCTGGACGGGAGAGAAGTGCGGTTTAAGAATCCGCAGGATGCCATCGAACACGGCGTCTGTTTCCTGACGGACGACCGGAAGGACAAGGGAATCCTTCCGATGATGTCGGTTGAGGAGAATGTGACCCTGATCTCCATACGCAGCCTGAAGAAGAAATTTGGCTTTTATATCGATCCGAAAAGCGAGCAGGAACAGCTTCGGAATATGACGGACTTTATGGCGATCAAATACGCAAATGCAAAGCAAAAGATCTCCTACCTGAGCGGAGGAAATCAGCAGAAGGCGCTTCTGGGGCGAGACCTGCTGCTGGACAACAGAGTGTTCATCATGCTGGAGCCGACCCGCGGTATCGACGTCGGGGCGAAAGAAGAGATCTACAACCTGCTGTCCGAGCTTGCACGAAACGGAATGGGAATCATCGCAGTGTTTTCTGATATGAATGAGCTGATCAAGGTCTGTGACCGCGTGATTGTATTCTGCGACGGGAGGGTGACGGGGGGCCTGACGAGAGACGAATTCAACAAAGAACGGATTCTGACGTTTGCATCAGGAAAGGAGGCGTGAGCGGGAAGATGAAAAAAATCATATCCAGACATAGCGAAAACATCAGCCTGGGAATTGTGATCATCGTGCTGCTCGCCATATTCTCTGTGATGCAGCCGAACATGATGACGGCATTCAATATTAAAAATATTCTGGTTCAGGTTTCGCTGACGGCTATCGCCGCTGCGGGCATGACGTTTGCTTACACGGCGGGCGTATTTGATATGTCCATCGGATCGATCCTGGCTCTGGTGAGCGTGGTGGTGGCAAAAGTTGCCACCGCGGCAGGACTGTTTCCGGCGATAATGGCGGCTTTTGTGATCGCCGTGACGGTCGGAATCATCAATGGCTTGATTGTGACAAAGCTGCAGATTCAGGCGTTTGCCGCGACGCTCGTAACGATGATTCTGATTAGGGGGATCGCGGTGCTTCTGGCAAACGGCGCGGATGTTCCGCTCTATTCCATGACAAGCGTCAAATTTATCTCATCGGGAAGTGTCGCCGGGATCCCGTTTCCGATACTGCTGACCGTAATCGTCTATGGATGTGCCTGCTTCATTTACCATGCCACGGCATTTGGGATGAAGATACGGAGTGTCGGTTCCAACGCCGATGCATCGCGTATTTCAGGCATCAATACAAACAGGATGATCATCGCGGCATTCGTGCTGACGGCAGTGACGGCAGTCTTCTCGAGTCTTATAAAGACTGCGCAGGTCATGTTCGGAAAGGCGACGATCGGGGAAGACTTTGCGCTGGATGTCATGACGACCGTTATTCTCGGGGGGACCCTCATCACGGGGGGAAAAGGAAACCTGACAGGAACTCTGATCGCTTCAATACTGATCGCAGTGATCAAGAACGGACTGAACATCAATAATGTGAATTCCTATTATCAGCAGCTTGTGATCGGCGTGATCCTGATCTTTGCGCTGGTGGTAAACGGGGTCAAGACAATGAAGAACGAAAAACAGATCAGGAGGGAGGGTTAGGAGATGAAAAAAGTGAGTGTTGGAAAACACGTCGTTGTGCTGATCCTGGCGGTTTTCTGGATCATCATGTTTGCACTGAACGGGAACTTCCGTATGGGAGATAATCTCGCAAGTATTCTCAGGGAGGCGTCTTCCACGGGAATTGCGGCGCTTGGAATGACATTTATCATTATCATGGGAGATTTTGACCTGTCCATCGGTTCCATGCTGGCTTTCCTCGGCATCGTGATGGCGGGCACCATGAATTCTGTCGGAATGGGTCCGTCTCTTATACTTGTGTGTATCGCCGGGGTGATATGCGGGCTGCTCAACGGAGTGATCGTTTCGTATTTTAATGTGCCGGCATTTATCACAACCCTGGGAACGTATTACAGTTTCCGGGCGCTGGCGTACATCCTGAATAATGCCAATACGATCATGTGCACAAAACCCTCATTTCTTCAGATTGGAAATGGAAGCATAGGCATCATACCAATCCCGTTTATCATGCTGCTCGTGCTTGCTGTGACAGGAGCGGTCATCCTAAACCGGACAGTATACGGCAGAAATGTCCGTGCTCTGGGAAATTCGATGGAGGCGTGCAGAATCAGCGGGATCAACACGAAGAGGGTAAAGACACTGGCGTTCATGCTGATGGGATTTTGCACAGCGGCAGCCACGATGATTGTGACGGCGAGACAGGCATGTGCCAGCCCGGATGTGGCGACCAATTTTCATTTCGATGCGATAACCGTTGTGGTACTGGGAGGAACAAAACTGACAGGAGGGGAGGGTAGTATTTTTAACACAGTGATCGCAGCGATCCTGTACGCGAGTGTGGCTAATTGCCTGAATCTGTATCACGTGGATGCAAAATGGCAGAGAATCTGCATGGGAATCATCCTGCTGCTGGCATTCTCCTTTGATTTCATCCAGCGTACGGTCAGCAGACTGCGGGAAAACTCTCAGAAAAAAACAGCACAGAGTGCATGACACAAATGCAGGCAAAAACACAGTGAAAGACGAGCAAAGGAGAAGAATATGAAAAAAATTAAAAAAATGCTGGCGGTAATCCTGATAACGATCCTGGCGATTTGGCTCATCGGATGTGGTTCCCCGTCAAAACAGGAGGAACAGGCGAGTGACAGCGCTCAGGCTGATACAGCAAAGCCGGCCAACGGTGGGAGCGGAGAAGATGCCGGCGGGGATTCTAAGGGAGTGATCGCGTATTCCTGCTATAACATGAGCTGGGAGTATTACGTGACGCTGGCAAAGGGCGTAAAGGAGGCGGCGGAGGCAGCCGGGTATGATTATGTGGAGCATGACCAGCAGAGTGATCAGAGCATTATGATCCAGGGATGTACAGACCTTCTCAATCAAAACATCGCATGTCTTGTGCTGACTCCCTGCAAACCCGAGGCGGCTGCAAATATTTATAAGATCGCTGAAGAAAAGGGAATTCCGGTCGTGCTGGCAGATATCAGTACCGAGGCGCAGGGATACCTGGCATGTCTGAAATCAGATAATTATGACGGAGGCGTACTGGCTGGAAAGTATGCGGTGGAAAAACTGGCGGATACGGATGATTCTAAGAAAGCGGCGATGATCACCGTGGACCCGTCCAACACAAATATTGTGCGGAGTGACGGATTCAAAGACACTGTGGAAGCGGCAGGATGGCAGGTAGTGGCAGAGCTGTCCGGACAGTCAGAGCCGGATATCGCATATTCCTGTATGCAGGATATCATTACAGCAAATCCGGATGTGGAGATCGTATTCTGCAGCAATGACCCGATGGCGATCTCGGCATCGCAGGCGGTCGCCGATGCAGGTCTCGTACCGGGTGAGGATGTACATATTATTGGATATGATGCACAGACCAACGTATTCGAGCCGATCAAAAACGGTACGGTGCTCGGCACGGTTGCACAGGATCCGTACGGCATGGGATCGGGGTCTGTGGAGGTGTTCCTGAAAAATCTGGACGGGGAGGCTCCGGGCTATGACGATGAGGCCACGAAGATTATCTATACGGATCAGTGGATCATTGACAAAGACAATGCGGCTGAATACGAATAAGCGACGGCGGCGGTAAGCCGCCGCCGGCTGTGATCAGTGACAGGAGTGTGTAAAATGAATGGATTTCAACTGGGAATCTGCATGTGGGGGTTTCCTATGCAGGGACCGACCGGAGTGCGGATGGCGGCGGAAATAGGATTTGCGGGCGCGGAGATCGATCTGGGACCGTATGAGAACGGATACCCGCTGTCGAATCCACGGATTCAAAATGAATACCGGAACGTGAGCCGGGATTTTGGGATTGCGATCACATCGATCGCGGTTGAGCTTCTAAACTGTTACGGCCTCACCAATCCACTGGACACCAGAAAGGGAATGATCGCCATGGAGGGGTGTCAGCGTGCGATCGATGCGGCGGCGCAGATGGAGGTTCCTGTGGTCCAGCTTCCCAGTTTCAACGACGGGGCGATCCTGGACGAGGAGGGATTTCTGAACACATGCGAAAAGATCCGGCTGCTGTGCGAATATGCGGAGGGTGCGGGGGTTATCCTTGCGACAGAAAACGCACTCTCCATTGGCGACAGCCTGCGGATGATGGAGGAAGTAAACTGCAGTGGCTTTAAGATGATGTTTGACACACAGAATTATTTTCTTGCCGGGGTATCCGACACGGCAGAGTATCTGAGGGAACTGGCCCCCTATGTGGTGCAGATTCATCTGAAAGACGGATACCACCGCAAGCTGAGCAGTGCGCTTCTCGGGACAGGTGAGAGCGGATTTATGGAGACGGCGGCGGTGATCCGGGAGACAGCGTGCAGTGAATGGCTGCTTCTGGAGAATTATTACAATCAGGAGCCTTTGAGCCGGCTGGATGCGGATCAGTTTGAAATTGTGAAAAAAGATATGGAGATTGTAAAACGAATATTTGAATTGTGATGAAGGAGGACTCTATGGATAAGATGTTGGCGGCGGTATTTAAGGGAAACGGTGTGCTTGAGCTGGAGGAACGTAAGATGCCAAAGATCGAAAAGCCCACGGATGTGCGAGTGAAAGTGACGGCGGCGGGAATCTGCGGCAGTGATCTGCACGTGCTGCATGTTCCCCCGGCACAGTACGCGAAGCCCGGGACTGTGATGGGGCATGAATTCTATGGAGTCGTGGATGCCATCGGCGATGAAGTCACGCAGTTTGCGCCGGGTGACACGGTCGTGGTAGATAATATTGAAAAATGTCATGTCTGTGATTACTGCAGGCGGGGAATGGATAATCTGTGTCCGGATGCCGAAATTTACGGTCAGACGAAGCCGGGGGGATTCGCGCAGTATGCCGTCATTCCACAGGCTCAGCTGTTTCATATGCCTGCATCGGTGCAGCCGGAGCTGGCGGCGCAGACCGAACCGCTGTCGTGTGTCATGAACGGCATGAGAAAAATAAATCCCATGCCGTCACAGCGCGTGCTGCTGTACGGTGCAGGACCGATTGGCCTGACGTTTATCAAAGTATTGAAACTGTACGGCGTAAAACAGCTGGCGGTCTGCGAGATGGCAGAAGAGCGGAGGGCGTGGGCCCAAAAATGCGGAGCCGATCTGGTGATCGACCCGTCCGGGAAACCAGTCGGCGAGACGGTGATGAGGAAATGGGGCGGCCTGTTTGACATCGTGATCGATGCGGTGGGTGCCGGAGCGGTCTTCGGTGAGGCGGTCCGGCTTCTGAATGCCGGAGGAAAACTGCTGATCTTCGGCCAGAACGCGAATGCGGTCTCACAGGTACCTCCCGCGGTGATCACGCGCAATGAGCTGACCGTGATGGGAACGTACTGTGCGCACAATACGTTTCCGCATGCGATCGACCTGCTTCAGGACAAAAGGCTGGGGCTGGAGGAGATCGTAAGTCATAAGCTGGAGTTAAAGGATATTCTGACGGGCATACAGCTTCTGCGCGAGCAGAAGGCGTGCCGGGTGGTCATTTATCCGAACGGCATCGTATAAATTGTATTTTGGATGTATGGGGCGCTTGCAATTGCAGTGAAAATCATTTATTCTTATATCATGATGTTGGGGTCAAAAGGTATTTTGACCCCTGATGCCTACGGATTTCTCCGCACTTCGTGCTCCCGAAATCCTAAAACATTCGAAAACCGCCCTGATCGGGCTAATTTCTCATGTTTTACGGGTCCCAAAGTCATCCAATTGCATGCAAGCATTGTATGACCTTTTACCCTGGCATCATATCATAACTGCTGAGGTGAAAAGAATGAAGGTCACGATAAGAGACATTGCAAAAATGGCAGGCACATCCCCGTCATCCGTCTCCCTGGTACTGAACAGCAAACCAGGAGTACGTATGGAAATGCGGAAACAGATCGAACATCTGCTGCTGGAAAACGGATATACGCTGAAAAATCAGCCGGAGCGTTCTCCTGATAAGAGAAATATATGTTTTGTCTATTACAAAAGTACAAACTGGATCGCAAACCGGAAAGACAACTTTCTGATCAGGGTCCTGGACGGCGTTGAGCGGGCATGCTCCAGATACAATTGTTCCATATCCATTATCAACGCTAATTATGACAATGTGAGCAGGGTGCTGAGGGAGATTAAAAGGGAGCAGTCGGACGGGATCATCTTCCTGGGAACTGAGTTTGCACATCGTGCGGATAAGATCATGGTTCCCAAAGATGTACCCTTTGTGTGCATTGACCGCTATTTTGAGGAGGAACCGATCAATACGGTCAATATCGACAACCTCGGAAGCCTGCACGCCGCGATCCGTTATCTGATGCAGCTTGGACACCGGAGGATCGGATACCTGACAAGCGATCTGGAATCCGGAGCGCTGGAGCACAGAAAGCGAAGCTTTTTCGAGGCCATGGAGCGGCTGGGGCTGGAAGTAAAACCGGAGTATGTGGTGTATCTGAACATGCTGCGGGAAGAGGCGGAAAAAAGCCTGGAATCTTATATCAGAAATCAGTCCGAACTTCCGACGGCATTTCTGGCCTGCAACGATGTGATGGCGATCGCCGCGATCGGGATCTTTCAGCGGTTCGGATACCGCGTTCCGCAGGATATTTCGGTGATCGGATTCGATGATTCCGGAATCTGCGATATGATCGTCCCGGGTCTGACGACGATCCATGCGGATCTGGAACGGATGGGCGAGCTGGCCGTCGAACGGCTGCAGATGATGATACCGGGACAGGACCGGCAGGAAATATTGAAAGTGACAGTGGGGACAAAGCTGATCCATAGAGAGACTGCCGGACCGGCAGAGAATGTAAAATGAAACAGTGGAACCCAGACGATTGATTTCGTCTGAGTTCCACTGTCCTGCGTTTCCTCATTTTAATTTAATGTCAAACTGAATCTCTTCCTGGGTCTGGGCATCCGTGTACACCAGAGAACCTTCCCTGAAATCTTTTCCGACTTCAAAGGCGATCTGAGCGGAGCAGGATTCCCCTTCATCAACCAGTTCGGCAGAGTCAAGAGAGCCGGAGTAGTACGGAGTACATACTGTATCGCCAACCACCAATTTGAAGCTCATATCGTCGACCAGAAGTGCTTCTGAAGAGCTGTTTTTATAAGTATAATCGATGACTGCAACATTTTCCGGATTGCTCGGGTTGTTGGAGTCGCGTTCATCCGTTGTAGATATACCGTCAATTCTCAGTGTATACTGCTCGGCTCCGGACTGGCCGGTGACGGAATACTCCCGTTCGGTCGGTGCTGACTCTATGGAATCCAGATCAGGAACTGTCGTATCGGTCATTCCCTCTCCCTGGATCTCTTCGACGGGTGTCTGATCGACGCTGTCATCACCGGGGGCATCTTTCGCATCGGTGCTGTCTCCGGTATCTTTTAGATCAGCAGCATCGTCTTTTCCCTCTTTTTCGGGGGCTTTCGTCGGATCAGCTTCACTGGTCGCCTCTGCCGCCGGTGTATTTTCTTTTGACTCATCTGCATTTTCTTTTGAACTGCAGCCATATGCCGCGAACATCAGAAGACCAGCGAGTGAGACTGTTAATAATAATTTTTTTCTCCTCATAACTCTTTACATCCTTCCCCGGATTCCCTTATATCCGTTTTATTTATTGTAGCAGATATAAATCTGCAGTACAACTAAAGAAATTGTGAAAAAAATAAACAAAATGTGATATACTACGTTTATACGCAAGAACGAATTGGAGGACTTATATGAAATTTGAGGAATTAAAGGCATATACCGTACTGTCCGAGGAAGACATTCAGGATATAGGCTCCAGAGGTTACCTTCTGGTGCATAATAAAAGCCAGGCCCGGGTGATGCTTCTTGAAAATGAAGATGATAACAAAGTATTTAATATTGCATTTCGCACACCTCCGGCAGACAGCACCGGCGTGGCACACATTCTGGAGCACAGCGTACTGTGCGGTTCAAGGCAATTTCCGCTGAAGGACCCGTTTGTCGAGTTGGTCAAGGGTTCTTTGAATACCTTTTTAAATGCCATGACATATCCGGATAAAACGATGTACCCGGTAGCCAGCTGCAATGATCAGGATTTTAAAAACCTGATGCACGTGTATCTGGATGCCGTTTTTTATCCAAACATTTATGAGAAAGAAGAGATTTTCCGCCAGGAGGGCTGGCACTATGAGCTGCGGGACGAAGAAAGCCCGCTGTGCTACAACGGTGTTGTATATAATGAGATGAAAGGTGCGTTTTCTTCACCAGAGGAGATGATGGACCGTGAGATTTTCAATACGCTGTTTCCTGATACAGCTTACGGGGTAGAATCAGGCGGGGATCCGGAACACATTCCGGAGCTGACGTACGAACAGTTTCTGGACTTTCACAGAAAATACTATCATCCGTCAAACAGTTATATCTATCTGTACGGTGATATGGATATGGCTGAACGCCTGGAGTGGCTGGACAGGGAGTACCTGAGTGCCTTTGAGGCGTCTGTGCCGGATTCTGCCGTCCAGTATCAGAAGGCATTTGACGCGCCGGTGGAGCGCAGACTGTATTATCCGATCGCGGATCATGAATCGGAGGAGGAAAATGCCTACCTGACCTGGAATGTGGTGGTCGGCGACAGTCTGGATGTGGAGCTGAACATGGCGTTTCAGATTCTGGAATATGCGCTGCTCTCGGCTCCGGGAGCTCCGCTCCGGCAGGCGCTGCTGGACGCGAAGATCGGGAAAGATATCATGGGTTCCTATGAAGACGGAATCCTACAGCCATTTTTTTCCGTCGTTGCAAAGAACGCCAGGACGGAAGACCGTGAGCGGTTTCTTGAGCTCATCCGCACAACGCTTCGGCAGCTGGCAGATGAGGGGATCAACCGAAAGGCACTGGAAGCGGGGATCAATTACTTTGAATTCCGCTTTCGGGAGGCGGATTATGCATCCTATCCAAAAGGACTGATGTATGGTCTTGATGTGTTTGACAGCTGGCTCTATGATGATGAAAAACCATTTGCCTATCTGCATCAGCTGAATGTTTTTGCATCTCTGAAAGAAAAAATAAAAACCGGTTATTTTGAAAGTCTGCTCAGGGAATATCTTCTGGAAAATCCGCATTCAGCGATCGTTGTCGTTGAGCCGAAAAAGGGACTGGCAAAGGAAATGGAACAGAAGACAACAGAGAGGCTGGCTGCCCATAAGGCGTCGCTGTCCGCACAGGAGATACAGGAGCTGATCAGCCGGACAGAAGCGCTGGAAGAATATCAGTCGGCGGAAGAGACGGCGGAGGCACTGGCTGCGATCCCGATGCTTACACGCAGTGATATCGGGCGGGAGGCAGCGAAGCTGTACAATGAGCTGCGCACACTTTCCGGAATGCCGGTGCTGTTCCATAATCTTCCGACCAACCAGATCGGTTATCTGACCCTGTTATTTGACACAAAAGGGGTTCCGCGCAGGCTCGTTCCCTATATGGGACTGCTGAAGTCCGTGCTGGGATATGTCGATACGAAACAGTTTTCTTATGCGGAATTATTTAATGAGATCAACGCCAACTCCGGCGGGATTCTGTGCGGGATCCATATTCTGACGAAAGCGGATGATATTCAGTCCTGTATCGGACTGTTCGGCGTCAAGGCAAAATGCCTCTATTCACAGTTGGGATTTGTGTTTGAAATGATTGCAGAAATTTTGACTTCGTCGAAACTGGATGATGAGAAACGGCTGTACGAGATCATCGCGCAGCAGAAATCGAGGATGCAGATGTCGATTCCAAGTTCCGGACATGCATCTGCGGTATCGCGTGTGACATCCTATTACTCGGCGAGTGGCTGCATGCAGGAGGAGATCAGCGGCATCGGATATTATAAATTTATTGAAGGACTGGAAGCGCAGTTTGAGACGCTAAAAGATACTGTTATCACAAACCTGAAAGAACTGATGAAATTTCTGTTCCGCCCGGAGAATATGATGATTAATTATACGGCAGATGAAGAGGGTTATCAGATGCTGGAACAGTCTGTACCGGATTTCTCACAGATACTGTGTACGGATCCGGTCGCTGAAGATCCGTTTACCTTTACACCACACCAGAGCAATGAAGGCTTTAAGACTTCCGGACAGGTGCAGTATGTGGCGAAGGGCGGAAATTTCAGAAAAGACGGTTACTCCTATACGGGGAGCCTGCAGATTCTGAAGCTGATCCTGAGTTATGATTATCTGTGGACGAATATCCGTGTGAAAGGCGGCGCGTACGGCTGTATGAGCGCTTTCAAGCGAACAGGGGAAAGCTATTTTGTATCTTACCGGGATCCGAATCTGGACAAGACCCTGTCCGTCTTTGATGGAACGCCAGAGTATCTGAAAAGCTTTACCGCGGATGAACACGAGATGACTAAGTATATCATTGGGACGATCAGCGGGCTGGATACGCCGCTCACGCCGCAGGGAAAAGGAATGCTGTCCTTCAATGCGTTTTTCTCGGGAATCACTGAAGAAGATCTGCAGAAAGAAAGAGATGAGATACTGAGTGCGGGGGTCCAGGATATTCGGAACCTGGCAGAAATTGTGGAGTCTGTGCTCTCACAGAATAATATCTGTGTGATCGGAAGTGAAGCGGCGATTGATGAAAATGAGAATAAATTCTTTGTGACCAGGCATTTGATCGGAGATAACACAGCAGAGACAACATAAAGATAAATGAGAGAAAAACGGGAGGATATATGAACGAACATTACAAATCCGGTTTTGTGGCGATTATCGGGCGACCGAATGTCGGCAAGTCAACGCTGATGAATCAGCTGATCGGGCAGAAGATTGCAATTACATCCAAGAAGCCGCAGACCACCCGCAACCGCATCCAGACGGTCTACAGCTGCGAGCAGGGACAGATCGTGTTCCTGGACACACCGGGGATCCACAAGGCGAAGAACAAACTGGGTGAATATATGGTCAATGTGGCACAGCGCACGCTGAAAGAAGTGGATGTAATCCTCTGGCTCGTGGAGCCGTCGACGTTCATCGGAGCGGGGGAAAAGCATATCGCCGCGCAGCTTGCGGGGCTGAATCTTCCGGTGATCCTGGTGATCAATAAGGTGGACACGGTGCCGAAGGAAGAGGTGCTTCTGTTCATCGATGCTTATCGGAAGCTGTATGAATTTGACGAGATCATTCCGGCTTCCGCGCTGCGCGGACAGAATACGGGTGATATCATCGACAGCATATTCAAATATCTGCCGTACGGACCACAGTATTTTGACGAGGACGTGGTGACAGACCAGCCGATGCGCCAGATCGTAGCAGAGGTTATACGTGAGAAAGCGCTGCATGCATTGGACGAAGAGATACCGCACGGGATCGCGGTCTCCATTGATCTGATGAAGGAACGCAGGAAAGGGAATATCACAGATATTGAAGCGACGATCGTCTGTGAGCGTGAATCGCACAAGGGCATCATCATCGGAAAGCAGGGGGCGATGCTCAAGAAGATCGGTACGAATGCACGTTACGAGATTGAGCAGATGATCGAAGGAAAAGTCAATCTGAAGCTGTGGGTGAAAGTGAAAAAAGACTGGCGTGACAGTGATTTTCTGATGAAGAATTTCGGATACGATAAAAAAGAACGATAGAAAGAAGTATAAATAAAAATGAGCGGACCGGTAACTGTGAACGGCGTTGTCCTCCTGGCAGCGCCGGTGGGGGAATATGATAAGCGAGTTGTGCTGCTGACCAGGGAGCGCGGAAAGATCACAGCATTTGCACGCGGGGCGCGGAAAAGCACCAGTGCACTTCTGGCAGCGGCCAATCCATTTGTATTTGCTGCGTTCAGCGTATATGAAGGGCGCAGTGCATACAGCCTGGTTGCGGCTGAGGTTTCACACCATTTCACGGAGCTGGCCAGGGAACAGCCGGGTGTGTATTATGGATTCTATTTTCTTGAGTTTCTGGATTATTACGGTCGCGAGGGTGTTGACGCTGCCGCGATGGTGAATCTGCTGTACGCTGCGCTTCGCAGCCTTGAAAATCCGAAGATACCGAACCCGCTGGTGAGGCGGGTTTTTGAGCTGAAGCTGATGACCCTGAACGGTGAGTATCCGCAGGTTTTTGAGTGTGTTCGCTGCGGGAGTAAGGAAGATCTTGCGACATTCAGCTTAGGGAAGAGCGGAGTGCTCTGCACGGAATGCTGCCGGGAAGACAAGGCAGGCGTGCCGGTGAGCGCATCGCTCCTGTATACGATGCAGTATGTGATCGCTTCGCCCATCGGTAAACTGTACAGTTTTACCGTGACGGATGAGGTCCTGCGGGAATTTGAACGGCTGATGGACCGGTATGTTGAGCTCTATACGGATAAAAAGTTTAAAAGTCTTGAAATACTGAAAATGATGTGTTGAAAATATGGGCTCCAGAGGTTATAATTGAAACTTGAAGTAAAACTGGCACAGGAGGCAGAAAAGTTGAAAAAATACATAGTGCTTTTGGCCGGTATACTGTTCATATTGCTCACGGGCTGTGGGGCTGCGGCAGACAACAGCACGGTCACGATCGACAAAAAGGGGAGAGTGACCTCTGTGATCGTGGACAGCTTTGACAGGTCCTATTACGATACGGAGAAGCTGGAAAGCACGGTGGAAAAAGCCGTTGCTGCTTACAACAAAGAGCAGGATGCGGAGAAGGTATCGATGAAACAGTGCAGGTATGACAAAAAGCAGCAGGAGATTCGTCTGGAAATGGAATACGCTTCCTGCAGCGATTATGAAGCATTCAACCAGGTAACACTGTTTGACGGGACGATAACACAGGCCGGGGAGACGTATGATTTTGAGGGGAAATTTCTTGATGCAGGCGGAAATGAAACAGATATCGCTGCAGTCAGAACCCAGTACCCTGAGGCGCGTGTGACCGTGACGAATGAGCCTGTGGATGTGGTGACACGCGGGAAAATTCTGTGCGTCAGTGAAAATGTAAAGATTCTGGGTGAGAAAAAGGCCCGGGTTGAAGCTGGGGAAAACCAGGATAATGAAAATGCGCAGACCAGTATAGCGGGCTATGCTTATATCGTCTATCAATGAATAGATACCAGGGTCAAAAGGTCGTGCGTTTCATGCTTGCATGAAAAAGCATGACTTTGGGACCCGCAAAACATGAGAAAGCAGCCCGAGCAGGGCGGATTTCGAATGTTTTCAGGATTGGGGGAGCACATAGTGCGGAACAATCCGTGGTATTATGGGGTCAAAAAAGCTTTTGCCCCCAACATCATGAATATAAAGAGGAGAAATATGATGGAAAAAACAATGGACAAAATCGTTGCTCTGGCAAAGTCGAGAGGATTCGTCTATCCGGGATCCGAGATCTATGGAGGACTTGCCAATACCTGGGATTATGGAAATCTCGGTGTGGAACTGAAAAACAATGTGAAGCGGGCGTGGTGGAAAAAATTCATCATGGAAAACCCATACAATGTCGGTGTTGACTGTGCGATCCTGATGAATCCGCAGACATGGGTGGCATCAGGACATCTGGGCGGTTTCTCTGATCCGCTGATGGACTGCCGTGAATGCCATGAGCGTTTCCGTGCAGACCAGATCATCGAGAACTTCAGCGCCGAACACGGAATCGAGCTGAAGACTTCCGTTGACGCGTGGTCACAGGAGGAGATGCGCACATTCATCGACGAGCACCAGATTCCATGTCCGACGTGCGGCAAGCATAACTTTACAGATATCCGTCAGTTCAACCTGATGTTCAAGACATTCCAGGGAGTGACAGAGGATGCCAAGAATACCGTTTATCTGAGACCGGAGACGGCGCAGGGCATCTTTGTAAACTTTAAAAATGTACAGCGCACCTCGAGAAAGAAGATTCCGTTCGGAATCGGCCAGATCGGAAAATCCTTCCGAAATGAGATCACACCGGGCAACTTTACCTTCCGTACCCGCGAGTTCGAACAGATGGAGCTGGAATTCTTCTGCGAACCGGATACCGATCTGGAATGGTTCGCCTACTGGAAACAGTTCTGCCTCGACTGGCTGAAAGAGCTGGGGCTGAAAGAAGAGGAGATCCGCGTCAGAGACCATGACAAGGAAGAGCTCAGCTTCTACAGCAAGGCGACGACGGACGTGGAGTTTATGTTCCCGTTCGGCTGGGGCGAACTGTGGGGAATCGCAGACCGTACCGACTATGACCTGACACAGCACCAGAACACATCCGGACAGGATATGACGTACTTTGATGATGAGAAGAAGATCAAATACGTCCCATACGTGATCGAGCCGTCGCTCGGCGCGGACCGCATGGTACTGGCCTTCCTCTGCAGCGCGTACGATGAGGAAGTTCTGGATGCTGAGAAAAACGACGTGCGCACGGTGCTTCATTTCCACCCGGCGCTGGCGCCTGTGAAGATCGGTGTGCTCCCGCTGTCCAAAAAGTTAAATGACGGCGCACTGAAGGTATTTGAGATGCTGTCGAGAGAATATAACTGTGAATTCGATGACCGCGGGAATATCGGAAAACGCTACCGCCGCCAGGATGAGATCGGAACTCCGTTCTGCGTGACATACGATTTCGATTCTGAGGAAGACGGGGCGGTAACCGTCCGCGACCGTGATACAATGGAACAGGAACGCGTGAAGATCGAAGATCTGGAGCGCTATATGGCGGAGAAGTTCCGTTTTTAATACTGCCTTTTTGCGAAATGCTGAAAAACAGTTGTCGAAGGCGAATGTTTTTGCTATAATCGAAAATAGATGATTTTAACAATTAGGAGGAAATTATTATGGCACAGAGAAATATCGTTGTAGGTCAGTCCGGCGGACCGACTGCTGTTATCAATTCCAGTCTTGCAGGTGTAGTTGCGGCTGCCAAAGATCTTGGTTATGACAAAATCTATGGTATGCATCACGGAATCCAGGGATTCCTGAACGAAGATCTGGTTGATATCTCTGAATATGTAAAAGATAAAAATGACATTGAGCTTCTGAAGAGAACACCTTCCGCATTCCTCGGATCCTGCCGTTTCAAGCTTCCGAAAATTGAAGGAAATGAAGAAATCTATGACAAGATTTTTGAGATCATGGAAAAAAATGAAATTGAATGTCTGTTCTACATTGGCGGAAATGATTCCATGGATACGATCAAAATGCTGTCTGACTATGCGGAATTAAAAGGCAAAAAGCAGAGATTCATGGGTGTTCCGAAGACGATCGACAATGATTTGCCGATCACTGACCATACACCGGGATACGGTTCCGCAGCTAAATATATCGCAGCTTCCTTAAAAGAAGTGATCCGTGACAATTCCAGCTTCGGTATCGAAAAACCAACTGTGGTTGTAGTTGAGATCATGGGACGACATGCGGGATGGCTGACAGCTGCAGCTGCTCTTTCAAGAGGAGAAGACTGTGAAGGACCTGATATGATCTACCTTCCGGAAGCAGATTTTGACCTGGATGATTTCATGGCAAGAGTGAAAAAACTCTCTGAAGAGAAGAGTTCTGTTGTGATTGCTGTATCCGAAGGTATCAAACTGGCTGACGGACGTTTCGTATGCGAACTTGGTTCCGCATCTGACTATGTGGATGCGTTTGGACATAAACAGCTGTCCGGATGTGCAGTTGTGCTGACAAATAAGATCCAGTCTGAACTGGGCCTGAAATCTCGTGCCATCGAATACTCAACACTGCAGAGAGCAGCTACTCATCTGGCATCCCTGACAGATATCAACGAAGCATTTACCGTTGGATACCTGGCATGCAAGGCAGCTGATGAAGGCAAGACGGGCATGATGGTGACAATCGAAGTTGTAAACCGTGACCCATATGAAGTAGCTTACAATATCTACGATATCCATGCGATTGCAAACGTAGAGAGACCGGTACCGGCTGAGTGGATCGTAAACAATGGTACGGATGTAAGCGAGGAATATGTGAAATATGCGCGTCCGCTGATCATGGGCGAGCTGACACCAATGATGGTGGAAGGTCTTCCAAGACACCTTGTTTTAAACAAATCTACTTACAGAAAATAAGGTTGTTTCAGATGCCTGTGCATCATAAAACTGCATAAGACTTATTATACCGACGCTTTTCGGCAGACATTGCCGGAAAGCGTCTTTTTTCTGCATGGAAATAATTGTGTAAATTGCACAAATAATCCAAAAATATTCTTGACTAGAATGGCATATATGTTAAGATGATATTATGATGGAAGGGGGCAAAAGGTATTTTGCCCGATGATACCACTAAAAAGGTAGTAGGAGGAAATACGATGGCGAAATGGGTTTATATGTTCACGGAAGGAAATGCAGACATGAGGGACCTGCTGGGCGGCAAGGGCGCCAACCTGGCAGAGATGACAAACCTCGGCCTTCCCATCCCGCAGGGGTTCACGGTGACGACGGAAGCGTGCACCAACTACTATGAGAACGGGAAACAGATCTCGGAAGAGATCCGGCAGCAGATCTTTGGGGCGCTCGGAAAGCTGGAGCAGCTCCAGGGGAAGACGTTTGGTGATGTCGGCGACCCGCTGCTGGTATCCGTGCGCTCCGGTGCGCGCGCATCCATGCCGGGCATGATGGACACGATCCTGAACCTGGGGCTGAACGATGAGGCGGTGGAAGGGTTCGCGAAGAAGACGGGGAACCCCCGTTTTGCCTACGACTCCTACCGCCGGTTCATCCAGATGTATTCAGACGTGGTGATGGAGGTGCCGAAATCCTTCTTCGAGAAGATCATCGATGAGGTCAAAGAGGAAAAAGGCGTCCATTACGATACGGAACTGACGGTGGAGGACCTGAAAGTACTGGTGGGCAGATTCAAAGCCGTGTACAAAGAGGCGATGGGCGGGGAGGAATTCCCGCAGGAGCCGCGCGAGCAGCTGATGGGCGCGGTGCAGGCGGTGTTCCGCTCTTGGGACAACCCGCGTGCGATCGTGTACCGCCGGATGAACGACATCCCGGGGGACTGGGGGACCGCGGTGAACGTGCAGGCGATGGTGTTCGGGAACATGGGGGACACTTCCGGAACGGGAGTTGCCTTTACGAGGAACCCGTCGACGGGGGAAAAGGGGATCTACGGGGAATACCTGATCAACGCACAGGGGGAAGACGTGGTGGCCGGCGTGCGCACGCCGCAGCCGATTACGAAACTGGAAGAAGACATGCCGGAGTGCTATGCGGGGTTTATGAAGCTTGCGATGAAGCTGGAGGAGCACTACCGGGATATGCAGGATATGGAATTTACGATCCAGGAAGGGAAGCTGTACTTCCTGCAGACGAGGAACGGGAAGCGGACAGCCCCGGCGGCGCTGCGGATCGCCTGTGAACTGGTGGACGAAGGGAAGATCACGGAGGAGGAAGCGGTGCTGCGCATCGAGGCGAAGTCCCTGGACCAGCTGCTGCACCCGACGTTTGACGCGGAGGCGTTAAAAGCCGGGAAGGTGATCGGCAGCGCGCTGCCGGCATCCCCGGGTGCGGCCGCGGGAAAAGTGTATTTCACGGCGGATGAGGCGAAGCTGGCACATGAGCGTGGCGAGCGCGTGGTCCTGGTGCGCCTGGAGACATCCCCGGAGGATATCGAGGGGATGCACGCGGCGGAGGGCATCCTGACGGCACGCGGGGGCATGACCTCCCATGCGGCGGTGGTCGCAAGGGGCATGGGAACCTGCTGCGTCTCCGGCTGCGGCGAGATCCGGATGAATGAAGACGAGCGGTACTTCGAGCTGGGGGGCGAGACGGTCAAAGAGGGCGATTACATTTCCCTGGACGGGACGACCGGCAGGATCTACCTGGGCGATATCCGGACGAAGGAGGCCGAGATCGGTGGGAACTTCCAGCGGATCATGGACTGGGCGGACAAGTACCGCCAGATGAAGGTGCGCACGAACGCGGACACCCCGTCGGATACCAGGAAAGCCGTGGAACTGGGTGCGGAGGGCATCGGCCTGTGCCGGACGGAGCACATGTTCTTCGAGCCGGAGCGGATCCCGAAGATCCGCAAGATGATCCTGTCCGGCACGGCGGAGGCGAGGGAAGCGGCGCTCTCAGAGCTGATCCCGTTCCAGAAAGGGGACTTCAAGGCGATGTACGAGGCACTTGCGGGGCGCCCGATGACGGTGCGTTACCTGGACCCGCCGCTGCATGAGTTTGTGCCGACGTCGGAGGAGGATATCCGGGCGCTGGCAGAGGAGATGGGTCTGACGGAGGAAGAGGTGCGTGGGAAATGCGAGGACCTGCATGAGTTCAACCCGATGATGGGGCACCGGGGCTGCCGGCTGCCGGTGACATACCCGGAGATCGCCCGGATGCAGACACGCGCGGTGATGGAGGCTGCCATCGAGGTGAAGGAGGAACAGGGCTATGACATCGTGCCGGAGATCATGATCCCGCTGGTGGGGGAGAAGAAGGAGCTGAAGTTCGTCAGGGACATCGTGGTGGAGACGGCGGAGAAAGTGAAGGAGGAGAAAGGCTCGGACATCGGGTACCATATCGGGACGATGATCGAGATTCCGCGAGCGGCGCTGCTGGCGGATGAGATCGCGGAGGAAGCGGAGTTCTTCTCGTTCGGTACGAACGACCTGACACAGATGACGTTCGGCTTCTCGAGGGATGACGCCGGGAAGTTCCTGGACGCCTACTATAAGGCAAAAATCTACGAATCCGACCCGTTCGCCCGCCTGGACTTAAACGGGGTAGGGCAGCTGGTGGAGATGGCGGCAGAGAAGGGGCGGAAGAGCCGCCCGGGCATCAAGCTGGGCATCTGCGGGGAGCACGGGGGCGACCCGAGCTCGGTAGAGTTCTGCCAGAAGGTAGGGCTTGACTATGTATCCTGCAGCCCGTACCGTGTGCCGATCGCACGGCTTGCGGCGGCACAGGCAGTGATAAAACAGAGGTAGCCGAACCTTTGTGTGATTTTGAAGCAAACAGAGCAGATTGAGTAAATAAGAAACAGACCTTGAGTCATTAGAGATATCTTTTGGCTTGAGGTCTTTCCTGCACTTTTGTATAGGAATGCTGCCCCAAAGAAACAACATGACAACTACAATAATTGATGATATAATATAGTCATAAAATAGTAATTATACTTTTTAGAAGGCGGTGAGATGATATGAAAAATTATTATAGCACGATTGACAATATTGTACTTACATTTTCAGATGTAGAAGAAGATAAAAATGGATTTGACTCTATCACATTTCGCTTTGAACGTACTAATGACAATGGCTTTGACTTTGCTGAGGGGGTTTTGCCGGAAAACCAGATTTATAAAACTTATGGATTTTCCGAAGATGAGCTGATGCAGATGCAGGAATATTTAAAAAATAACAGCTTCCTTATTTGGGAGATTGCAAGCGAAAAAGGAGACAAGCAAAGTGCCTAAAGCGTTACTTGATTTTTTGTGGTATACATTTTATTTTTACTCAAATGAGAATGGAGAGCCTATTCATATTCATGTAGCTAAAGGAAAACCGTCTGAAAGTTCTACAAAATTTTGGATAAAGAGAGATGGTGTTATATTGGAACATAACAGGGGTAATATTCCTAAAAGTGACTTGAAAAAGATTCAGAAATATATTTGTGCGAATAGAGCTATTATTGTTAATCGATGGTATGAGTATTTTGGGTCCTGATAATGTACACGAGTGACATAAGATCTGAATTAAAAGTGGCAATCGAAGAATTGAAAGGGCAATCTATATATCAGATATTGAAGGATGGCATAAAGTATCCGAATAATTGCCATGAGGAGGGAACGAGAGAACAACGGTCTGCTAAGACACAGCGGGTCGCCTTAAAAAAGCAGGGGTTTTATAACAGAACAATTAGGTAAAGAGAGGCATTGGCGTGAAGCTGATGCCGTTTTTTCTAATGGTTAGAATATTTATAAGTTTGGCATGTTTAAAATTATTTGTTCATATGGTACCATTCATAAAAATGAGAGGAGACAGAACATGCATTACGTGAAAGCAAAAGGAATCCTGTCAGCAAAAAATGGGATGAATCTCTACCGCGGCTGTTCCCACGGGTGCATTTACTGTGATTCCAGGAGTAAATGCTACCATATGGAACACGAATTTGAGGATATTGAGATTAAGGAGAATGCTATTGAACTTCTGGAGATTGCACTGAAACATAAACGGAAGAAATGTATGATCGGCACGGGGGCCATGACAGACCCCTACATTCCGCTGGAGATGGAACTTGGACATATCAGAAAGGCAATGGCGCTGGTCTGCGAGTACGGCCACGGGTTTACGGTGATCACAAAGTCCAGTCGCATTCTGAGGGACATCGATCTTCTGAAGAAAATAAACGACACCACCAAATGCGTGGTCCAGATGACGATGACAACCTATGACGAAGAGCTGTGCCGAAAGATTGAACCCAACGTGAGTACGACACGGGAGCGGTTTGAAGTCCTGAAGGAGCTGCACGGCGCCGGAATACCAGCGGTTGTGTGGCTCAGTCCCATCCTGCCGTTTATCAACGATACGGAGGAAAATATTCTGGGGATCCTGGATTACTGTGCCAGAGCAGAGGTATACGGCGTCATCTGTTTCGGTATGGGACTGACGCTGCGCGATGGAAACAGAGAATACTTCTACAGACAACTGGACAGGAGCTTTCCGGGTATGAAAGAAAAATATATTCGGAAATACGGCGATCAATATATGATAGAGAGTCCAAACAGCCGGAAGCTGATGGCTTTGTTTCACGAAATCTGCAGGCAGAATGAAATGCTTCACGACAATGCTCAGATATTTGCTTATCTGAATACCTTTGAGGAAAAATATGCGGGGAGACAGCTGTCGATATTTGATCTATAATATGTGTTTTTACCTATTATAAAAGAAAAGAATAACAATTTGCATTTTTCCAGAAAATGGTATATAATTAAAAAGAATTTTATGTTGTACCAAAAGGTACACCTAAAAAAACAACCGCATTTTGCTTGTAAAGCAAAAAAAAATCCGCCTGAAGGCAGATTTTGACTCGTATTTTGCTTGTACCAAAAGGTGTACGTTCTGGAACAAAATGGAAACCGGCTAAGAAGATCTTTTCAGCCAGCGTAAAAAGGTAGAAGGCGAGGTGCTGAGCAGTCTGGCAGCATGACGGCAGGTGATCTTTCCGGAGAGATAGTCATGCTTTACCATGTCAAAAGAGTCTGGTACCGCGATTCGCGGACGTCCCAGGTGAACACCCCTGGACTTGGCTGCGGCAATGCCTTCGGCCTGACGCTGGCGGATGTTGTCGCGTTCTGTCTCTGCAATATAGCTGAGAAGCTGAAGCACAATGTCCGCGATCAGTGTTCCTGTGAGATCACGTCCTCTGCGGGTATCCAGAAGGGGCATATCAAGGACAACGACCGAGGTCAGTTTCTCTTTGGTGATTACGCGCCACTGCAGCAGGATTTCATCGTAATTCCGTCCAAGACGGTCGATGCTTTTGACCACAAGAAGATCGTCTGCACGCAGAGAGTTCAGCAGACGTTGATACTGCGGACGGTTAAAGTCTTTGCCGGATTGCTTGTCCAGAAAAATATTTTCCGGAGGGACGCCAAATTCCCGCATTGCAATCAGCTGTCGCTCTTCATTCTGGTCTTTTGAAGAGACACGGATATATCCATAAGTCATAAGCAGATCCTCCTGATATTATATTTTTATTATCATTGTAAGGAAAAAATCGAAAAAATGACATGGTATATTCTGGAAGAAAATTTTAATAAAAGGAAAACATGGCATAAATTTCCAACTGGTGATATGATAGGCGTATATAAACCATGCGTCGGCAATGGTAGGTGGAGAAGAGATGCTATGATAGACCTGAAAAATCTTGAAAATTACCAGGAAAATAACAGGATAGAAGCCAAGCGAGCCCTGGGTGGACTACCGAAAAGTATCTGGGAGACGTATTCTGCATTTGCAAATACGATCGGTGGTATGATATTGCTCGGTGTGGAAGAGATGCCGGACAAAAGTCTGAAGGCGATCGACCTTCCGGACCCTGACGGACTGATCCATGAGTTCTGGAAGCTTGTGAACGATGTGAACAAAGCGAGTGTCAACGTGTTGTCCAGAAGAGACATAGAAATACATAAGTTAAACGGCAAACGAATCATTTCCATCGATGTGCCCAGAGCAGACCGCCGGGACCGTCCGGTATTTGTAGACGGTGATATGAATACAGGAACTTACCGCAGAGACGGCGAAGGGGATTACCACTGTACGCGGGAAGAGATTGAGCGGATGCTGCGCGATGCCGGAAAAACAGATACGGACAGCCGGGTCATCAGCAGCCTTCCGTCGAGTATCATGGAACGTGATGCAGTCGACCACTTTCGGTTTGTGATGATGTGCAGCCGGCCAAATCACTTATGGGAAGGTCTGGAAGACGATGAATTTCTGACAAGGGCAGGCGTTCTGAAACCGGGTGAGGACGGAGAGCTGCACCCTACGGAGGCAGGCCTGTTAATGTTTGGGAATGAACAGGCGATCCGCAGTGCCTTTCCGGATTATCATCTGGAATACAGAGAGCTGGATTATGAACACGAGGTTTCCTACCGCTTTACATCAGATGAAGGGGGCTGGAGCGGCAACATTTATGATTTTTATTTTAAAGTCTGTTACAGGCTGTCGGAATTATTCACGTACCAGTTCCGGCATACACCGGAGGAGGCAGAGGTGGCGATGGCGCTCAAAGAAGCGCTTGCCAACTGCATTGTCAATGCGGATTACAATGGTCAGGGCGGTATTGTCGTGATGAAGAGGCCGACGGCATTGGTATTTTCCAATCCTGGGAGTTTTCGAATGGATGTGGAGAAAGCAAAAGGCGCAGGAGTCTCAGATCCGAGAAATACAATCATGAACCGTCTGTTCAAGCTGATCGGATTGTGTGAAGGGCTCGGAGGTGGTCTGGTCAGGATCTTCAACACTTGGCAAAAGAAGGAATGGCCGCAGCCCGTAATCCGTGAAAGTTTCCATCCGGAGCGTATCACGCTGATACTTACGTTTGATGAAAATAATCTGAATATGAAGCCGGATCCGCCGAAGTGGGACCGGAGACGTAAAATGACACTGCGCAAAATGAGAAAAGATGCGATCATCGACTACGTTACACGTAATATCACGGCCACAGCCGATGATATCGCAGAGCTGCTTATGATAAGGGCTGATGGTGCCCTACAGCTGATCCAGGAACTGTGCGAAGAACAGATTCTGGTGACAGAAAAGATCCACGGAAAAACAACATGCCGTCTGAAATCCTGATACAGACGGCATGGTATGTCAGATATGCTGCAATATATGTATTTTTTTGAAAGAAAAAATACATTCACAACAAAAGGACAGCATTTAAGGTAGTGAATGCTGCCTGGTGGATGTTGCATTTGTGTCGAAAATGTGGTATAAATATACACGTGCAAACTTGTAGTTTATCGCACTGCCTGAATAAAGTTGCTGACGATGCCGTCCAGCAGAGGCCGTTTTTCAGGCGGACACGTTGCAATCAACGCGTTGATCGAAGTAAGGTTTTCGTCCTTTTTTGGACCGAAGAGCAGATAATCGGTCGAAATATTTAAAGCGCTGCTCAAGTTGCATAAAGTTTCCAGTGACATTCCTTTTAGTCCGAGTTCGAGGTCATAACAGAACCGAGGTGTAACATTTACTAATTCGGCAAGATGCTCCCGCGTGTAACCAAGCAATTCACGTTGTTTCTTTATACGATTTCCAAGTTCAACCAAGTCTATCATTATATAACACCTCCATTCTACATGATACAAAGTATCGGAAAAAGTCGAAATGAACTGACAGGGGTCAGAAGATGAAATAAAAGTTCTGAAAATAAACAAAAATGTTCTTATATTAATTGTGATATTTCATCAATGATCTTATACTGGAAAACTATGTCATAATAGTGCGAAAAAGTCGTAAAATCATCTTTTTAAGATGTATCGTGTTGACATAACCTGATAATATGGTATCATATATAAGGAACTAAGAGGGGCAAAAAGTGAAGAAAATCAAATTAACATTATATAAACTGCATATCGTAAACTGATAAGGAGAATGACTGGCGTGTGAAGAAACAAATGCTGGTCTTTTTATACGCTTAAGGCAATAGAGAAACTTCTTATAATATGGAGATATGTTCCAAAAGGTGCGGGGAGGAAAAAGAGATGAAAAAACATGTAAAGCGGGCATTGATATCCGTGATATTTTTGAGTGTGGCCGCATGTACAGCGGTACTTCTCATGGCTGAACATGTGAGTGGACTGGCGAGGACGACGGACAGTGTCAATCCTGTGATGGCAACCGCAGCGGCGCTTTCGGCTGCATTGGTCGGTATTCTGCTGTATGCTGTGCGCAACTGGAAGACAGGAAGAAAGATTCGTATATCTTAAATACATAACGAAATGGATATGACGCCCGACGGTGTTACCACTGTAAATGAAAGTCGATTGCTCCATCCTTCGAATTTCCGCAATCGCCGCCGATATTCGCTATGCACGCTCTCGCGCTGCCTGCTCATACCGTCTTGCCCTTTAAAATCCATGAATTTGCTGGCAAGCATGGTTCATTTATGGACGCTTATCAGGGGCTTTCATAGTAAAATACATATTAGGATAAGGAACGAAACATGGAAAAACATAAATCCAGAAAAAGAGATATCGCGGCACAATGGTGGGCCAGGGCAATGATACTGGCGCTGCTGGATGTCATCCTGATTGCGGGCTCATATTTCATGGCCCTGCTGCTGCGTTTTGATTTTTCGTATTCTCACATACCAGAACAATATATCCAGGGTTATGTGTGGTCGCTTCCATACTGGATTATCATTACCGTTGTCATCTACTATGCATTCCGGCTGTATCACAGCGTCTGGAGCTTTGCAGGTGTCTCGGAATTAATTCGGATGACGATGGCATATCTGGTTCTGGTGCCGTTATATGTCATTGGCTCTCTGATTATGAACCTGCACATGCCACGGTCTTATTATTTTATCGGCTGTGTGCTGAGCTATGGACTGACAACCGCCATTCGGTTTTCATACCGCTTTCTGAGAAGCTATACCAGCAGACACAGACAGCGGGTCGAAGGGATTCGAATGGAGCATATCATGATCATCGGCGCCGGTGCTGCGGGTCAGATTCTGATCCGTGAACTGCAGAGCAGCAGTCAGCTGCACTCTAAAGTATGCTGTGTAGTGGATGATAACCCTTATAAGAGAGGAAAGATCCTGGACGGCATCCTGATCGAGGGTGACCGCCATGATATTCCGTATCTGGTGAAAAAACACGAGATCGACCGGATTATCTTCGCAATACCGACGGCCAGCGTTCAGGACCGAAAGGAAGTCCTGAATATCTGTAAGGAATGTAACTGTAAGCTGCAGACGGTGCCGGGCATCTACCAGCTGGTGAATGAGGAAGTGAGCGTCAGCAAGCTGAGAAGTGTGGAGATCACAGACCTGCTTGGAAGGGAACAGCTGAAGGTCAACAATGATGAGATCCTGAATGTCATCGGAGGCAAGACTGTTCTTGTCACGGGAGGCGGAGGTTCCATCGGCAGTGAATTATGCCGGCAGATCGCATCCGCAGATCCGAAGCAGCTGATCATCTTCGAAATCTATGAGAACAACGCCTACGACATTCAGCAGGAACTGCTCCGCACCTATCCGCAGCTGCATCTGGTAACACTGATCGGTTCTGTTAGAAATTCCAACCGAATCAACAGTGTGATGGAAAAATACCGGCCGGATGTTGTCTTTCACGCCGCGGCCCACAAACACGTGCCGCTGATGGAAGACAGTCCGAACGAGGCGATCAAAAACAATGTACTGGGTACATATAAGACGGCGATAGCTGCCGCCCGATACGGTGTTAAGAATTTCGTATTGATTTCCACAGACAAAGCTGTGAACCCTACGAATATCATGGGGGCTTCCAAGCGTCTGTGCGAGATGGTCGTACAGATGATGAACCGAAAGACGGAACAGACAGACTTTGTGGCGGTCCGCTTCGGCAACGTTCTGGGCAGCAACGGAAGTGTGATTCCGCTGTTCAAAAAGCAGATCGCCGACGGTGGTCCGGTGACTGTTACCGATCCGCGAATCATCCGGTATTTTATGACAATACCTGAAGCTGTGTCCCTGGTGCTGCAGGCATCCTACTATGCAAAGGGTGGAGAAATCTTTGTTCTGGATATGGGAGATCCTGTAAAAATCGATGATATGGCGAAGAATCTGATCCGTCTTTCGGGATACGTTCCCGATGTGGATATCAAAATTGAATATACCGGCCTCCGTCCGGGTGAGAAGCTCTATGAGGAACTTCTGATGGATGAGGAAGGTCTTCAGGAGACAGAAAACAAACTGATCCATATCGGTCAGCCAATCGATATGGACGATGAGTGGTTCAAAACAAAGCTGCGCCAGCTGGATGAAGCGAGTTATCGCGAAGCCGATAATATAAAAGAGATCGTGGCGGAGATTGTGCCCACTTATCATCGGGAAACATAATTTAGCAAATATTATCATCAATACAAAATAGACAAATTAGAAGTTAAGTGTTAGAATCAATGAAGTAAAACGATTGCAGGCTTAAATCGTCGCATTGCCGCGTTTAAAAATGCAGGAGGTCATATTGTGTTGCTGTTTACGCAGTTTCGTTGGATATGAGATGTCATATTCGGTCGAAATATGGGTGAAATGGCGAAGCATACCCTTTTGTGGTTATGCCGGGAAATTTTTTAAGAAAGCATAAAATCCGGTGTATGATAGAATATTAATTTGGGAATGTTGAAAAGAGTCTGAGTGGTCAGGCTCTTTTTTTAGTGCAAAATTTTTGCAATAGATCATTATTTTACTAACAGGAGGTGGCAACTGTGTGGTATGTGATTCAGGTCAAGGGCGGTACGGAAGAAAATATCAGGCAGCAGTGCCAGAGTACGATTTCATCTCCGGTGCTTGAGAAATGTTTTATTCCTTATTACGAACAATTGAAACGGTATCAGGGAAAGTGGAATAAAGAAAAGAAAATTTTATTCCCGGGATACGTGTTTATGGTGAGTGATGAGGTTGAGGAGCTTTATTTTGAACTGAAAAATGTAATCGGCCTGACGAAGATACTCGGTGCCGGGAATGAAGTGATCCCTCTGAGTCAGGAAGAAGTTGAGTTTCTGAGACAACTGGGTTGTGATGAGCAGGTGCTTCAGGTGTCAGAAGGCGTGATGGAAGGCGGGAACGTGGTGGTTACCAGGGGACCGCTGCAGGGACTGGAAGGCTGTATTAAAAAGATTGACCGGCATAAGCGAGTTGCATATCTGGGGATTGAGATGATGGGACGGCTGGTGGAGACTCAGGTTGGGTTGGAGATTGTGGAGAAGAAGCAGCAGGTAAATGAATAATTATCAGGACAATAAAAAGTTTAAGCCATTTGAATCAAAGGTTTGGCTCAGTTCTCCGGCGATGCATGGACCGGAGCTTGGATATGTGACGGAAGCATATAAGATAAACTAGATGTCCAGGTAGGTGGCATTGCTTTATTAACGGCATTACAATTTAGATACAATAAGACTAGAATTTAGATAATCAGAAAATCAAGTGAGACAATCAAAGGGAGAAAAAGAAATGTATCGGAATGATGGAAAATATAAACCATTTGAAAAGAAAGTATGGTTAAGTTCACCCACCATGTATCCGGATTCAATGGATTATGTGATGGAGGCTTACAAGACTAACTGGATGAGTACTGTTGGAAAAAACATCAGTGAAGTAGAGAAGATGGCTTGCGAAAAGGTTGGTTGTAAATACGCTGTTGCACTATCCTGTGGAACTGCAGCATTACATATGGCAGTGAAATTAGCGGGTGTGAAACGGGGAGATAAGGTTTTCTGTTCCGATATGACTTTTGATGCAACGGTCAATCCTGTTGTTTATGAAGGCGGTGTGCCGATATTTATTGATACAGAATATGATACCTGGAATATGGATCCAATGGCAATTGAGAAAGCGTTTGAAATTTATCCTGATGTAAGGGTTGTAGTGGTTGCACATCTTTATGGTACTCCCGGAAAAATAGACGAGATTAAGGCTATTTGTGATAAACATGGTGCAGTGATTGTAGAAGATGCTGCGGAATCTTTTGGTGCTACATATCAAGGTATTTGTACACATGGTGTAGATACACAGACAGGTAGTTTTGGAACATATAATGCAATATCATTTAATGGGAATAAAATAATTTCTGGTTCATCCGGCGGTATGCTGTTGACTGATGATGAAGAGGCAGCGAATAAGGTCAGAAAATGGTCTACACAGTCTCGGGAGAATGCTCCGTGGTATCAGCACGAGGAGCTTGGTTATAACTATCGCATGAGTAATTTGATTGCCGGGGTGGTAAGAGGACAGATGCCGCATCTAGAGGAACATATCGGACAGAAAAAAACTATATATGAGAGATATAAAGAAGGATTCAAAGGAATTCCGGTGAAGATGAATCCTTATGATGCGGAGAAGTCTGAGCCGAACTTCTGGCTGAGCTGCTTGATCATTGAAGAAGATGCCATGTGTAAGCAGGTCAGAGGTGAGTGCGAAGCACTGTATAATCCTGAGCATGGAAAGAGCTGTCCGACAGAGATTTTGGAAGCACTCAGTGGTATCAATGCTGAGGGCAGACCTATTTGGAAGCCAATGCATATGCAGCCGATTTATCGAATGAATGAGTTTGTCACTAGAGAGGGCAATGGTTGGGCTAAGACCAATGCCTACATAAATGTTAGTTTAGGGGGAGTGGATGGTAGACCTTTGGATGTGGGAATGGATATATTCCACAGAGGGTTGTGTTTGCCGTCTGATAACAAGATGACAGAAAAACAACAGGATAGGATTATTGAAGTGGTAAATGCTTGCTTCAAATAATAGGAGTCGTGATGGGTATGGTGTATTTTGGATTAGGATGCGTAGTCATAATCATTATTCTTGTAGTTTTAGCCATGATAAAAAATGATGATAGTCTCTACAGAAAAAGAAGTGAAATATTTCCACATAAAAAAGGTTTTTATGAAAAGTATTTTAAGAGACCTTTAGATTTTATACTTTCGCTAAGTGCTTTGATTGCTTTATCACCAATCATTTTGTTAACTGGAGTTGCAGTAAGAACCAGATTAGGAAAACCTGTGTTATTTACGCAAGATCGTCCCGGTTTAGACAATAGAATATTTAAGATTTATAAGTTTAGAACAATGAATGATAAAAGGGATGAAAATGGAAATTTGTTAAAGGATATTTATCGTTTGACGGCATTTGGTAAATTTTTAAGATCTACATCATTAGATGAGTTACCTGAGTTGTTCAATATAGTTAAAGGAGATATGGCGATTGTAGGACCAAGACCTCTCTTGGTTAGATATTTGGACCGGTATTCAGATGAGCAACGCAGAAGAAATGAAGTTCGGCCGGGTTTGACTGGGCTAGCGATGTCACGTGTTAGAAATAGTGCTGGTTGGAATAAGAAGTTTGAACTTGATACAAAATATGTTGATAATGTTTCGTTTTTATTAGATGTTAAGATTATTCTTTGGACAATAAAAATTGTTCTAAAGAGGGAAGGAATCAATGAAACAGGAGGTACATCCGCAACGAATAGTGAATTTATGGGGGATGAGAAATAATGAAGTCAGTTTTAATTGGTGCAGTTGGATCAAGCAATGTAATGCTTGAGACAATGGTCAAAATTGGATTTCCGTTAAATTGTGTTTTTTCGTTAGATGATACTGGCTTGGAGAATGTATCTGGATATTATCCAATACACGAAACGGCACAAAAGTACGGCATTGATTACAGAAAATTTAGAAATATAAATGATGAGCAAAACGTTCGTTTGATTAAAAGTATTGAACCTGATTATATATTTGTAATTGGCCTGTCTCAGTTAGTAAAGAAAGATATTATTACTTCTGCAAAAATTGGTGTTATTGGTTTTCATCCGGCACCTTTACCTAAGTACCGTGGAAGATCCGCTAATGTTTGGCAAATGATTCTTGGTGAAAAAAAATCAAAAGTATCAATGTTTTTCATTGATAAAGGTATCGATTCAGGTGATATTCTTGGACAAGAAGAGTATACCTTTGAAGAAACCGACTATCAATGTGATATTGGGAAAAAGATAAAAGATGCTGAAAAAGTATTGGCAGAGAGAGTATTAAATCAGATTATGGATGGTTCGCTAGTTGCAATGAAGCAGGATGAATCAAAGGCCACATATTGCTTAAAAAGAAGTCCTGAAGATGGGAGAATTAATTGGTCTGAAAGCATTCAGAAAATTCATCTTTTGATTCGTGCAATATCGAAACCTTATCCCGGAGCTTTTTCAAACTATGATGGCAGGCATAAAGTGATTATTTGGAGAGCTGAGATGCACAAAAACGAACAATACATTGGCTTTCCAGGACAGATCGCACAGATAGATTCAAAGCATATAGATGTTGTGTGTAATGATGGTTTATTGAGAATTACGGACTGGGAAAACACAGATGACGTCAAACTATTAGTAGGACATAAATTCTGGTAAAGTTTTTGCTTTTTATTGCATTTAGTTGTCTATGGAATTTAATAAAGAAGATAATAAGAGGGGGAAATGAGAAATTTTTTTAATGGTTCTCATTATTTAAAAATGAAAGTATTAGTAATTGCACCCCACCCAGATGATGAAGTATTAGGATGTGGGGGGACAATCGCAAAATATGCAAAGCAAGGTGCAGAGGTATTTGTCGCGATTGTCACAAAAGGGATGAAACCTATTTTTTCTGAAGAACGTACTGAGATAACAAGACAGTATTGTAAGGATGCAGATGCGATGTTAGGTGTTAAAGAAACAATTTTTATGGATTTCCCTGCATCGATGATAGAAACCGTACCGCGATATCAGTTTAATTCGGCGTTTGATACTTTGATTCAAAGAATTAATCCTGATATTGTGTTTCTACCACATCGTGGCGATATGCAACTAGACCACAAACTAGTCGTTGATGCAGCAATGGTTGCATTGAGACCTAAACATGATCATGTTGTTAAAAAGATTTTGATGTATGAGACTCTTTCGGAGACAGGATGGGATATACCAAATACCACAAATGAGTTTATACCGAATACATATGAAGATATCTCGTATTTTTTGGATCATAAGCTACATGCTTTGTCGTATTTTAATATGCAGATGGAGAGTTTTCCAAATTCTCGATCATTGGAAGCAGTTAAAGCATTGGCTTTGTATAGAGGTGCGACTATGCGTCTGCACGCAGCTGAGGCGTTTTCCTTGGTGAGAGAAATAAATTGAGATCTAATTATTCAGTATTATCTGAGTGCTTATTATTAAAGGAGGATAGTTGTATGAATGATAATAGAGAAAGCGCAGTTGTTACAGGTGCATCTGGTGGTATTGGATGTGCAATCGTAGAACAACTCGCAAGTGAAAAGTATAATGTTTGGGCCTTAGTGCATCATAAAAATGAGGAAATCGAAAAAACATTTGATCAGGTTGCAAAGAAAAATGAAGTGGAAATTGAAATTGTTGAAGTTGAATTTCTGAATATGGATTTAATCAGTGATGCAATTAAGGCAATTATTAAGAGTGATAAAAATATCAGCGTATTGGTTAACAATGCTGGTATGCCGTACGACAAAACATTGAGTTTGACTTCAATGGTAGATCTTGAAAAGACGCTCCGAGTTAACTTCGTGATTCCATCGTATATCATACAATTGGTTTCAAGAGTAATGATTAAAAACAGAAAAGGATATATTGTCAATATTATTTCTCGTGCTGCAATGGAAGTGCGTTCAGGTACATACGCGTATGGTTCCAGTAAAGCTGCTCTTGCATGGGGAACACGTGCAACAGCAAAGGAATTGGCTGCATACAATATCCGAGTAAATGGTATTGCTCCAGGATTAACTGAGACAAAAATGGGCACTTTGAGAAGGTCAGAAGAATCTGTTCAGAGATATGTTCAAATAAACAATATTAAGAGACCAGCTAGACCAGAAGAGATTGCGAATGTGGTATCATTTTTGATTTCGGATAAGTCATCCTATATTTCGGGCCAGATTATTAGTGTTGATGGAGGAAGAATGTAATATGATTTTATGTATTTTTGGTGCTGGTGGTCAAGGAAAAGAAGTAAAAGAAATTGCTGAACTTGACAATAAAATAAATGGAAAATGGAACGAAATAATTTTTATCGATGATTATTGTCCAGAAGGACAGCTTATGGGTATCAGAAGGTTGCATTTTAATACTGTTGAAAAAGAGTATTCTAAAACAGATGTTGAATTTGTTATTGCATTAGGCGAGCCATCGACGAAAAAGAAAATTTTTGAAATGATACAGAAAAAGGGGTTCAACTTTGGAAATGTAATTTGTCCGGAAAGTCAGATTAGTTCTTATGCTAATCTTGGAAAAGGATTAATTGTCAAAAGAGGAGTTTTAATTAGCCCTGAAGCAATGGTTCAAGATAATACAACATTACAGGCATATGTTGCTGTTGGTCACAATGTAAAAATAGGTAAACATTGTCAGGTTGCAACGCATTCTGTTATCGGAGGCGGAACACAACTTGGAGAATGTGTATATGTTGGGTTAAATTGCCCAATAAGAGAACAGTTAATTATTGGCGATAATGCAGTCATTTCTGCAGGCGCTGTTGTGTTAAAAAATGTGGAAAGTGATGTTACTGTGATGGGAAACCCTGCAAGAGTAATTGCAAAAAATAATGGCAAATCATCGGTATTTAGTTCTACAAAGAAATAAGTGATTAAGGAATGAGAGTGATATTATAATGGAAATAAGAGTAAACCAAAAAAGAAACTCGTTTAGTAAAATAAAAACATCAATAAAAGTGAATTCACAGACTTTATTAAGCTTTTCTATAATTGTCTTTTTTTCGTCATCCTTTTTTCGTTTACTCATATCAAAGTTGTTAGGAGCACTTGCAACAGATTCTTTACAAAATTTTATTGTTGCAGTGTTAGTCTTTGTTCCAGTCTTATTGGTGATTATAAAATATGTCGTATCAAAAACCAGATTCAACGTGTCGTTTCTGGCACTATTTGTGGCAGTATGTTTTTTTGTATATTTTTCAGTATTAGCTAATTCAAATTTGCAGTATTGGGTTGATCGAGAAATCTATGGAGCTTGGGATACGGTATTCAGGCTTGACCAAGGGGGAATTTATGCGTATCTTTTGATCTCTCTTCTGATAAACAAAGAGAGATTATATTACTCCTTAAAATGGATTGGCATTTTCGACTTTATCTTGGTTAGCTATCAGTTTTTCAATGCACGACGTTTAGGCTATTGGGTTGGCATGACTAGTACCGGTGAATTGGGTCAGATAGACTACAGTTTGGACTTTGGCTATATGGCGGTATTTGTGTTTATTATTTTCCTGACCTGTTTTTTATTGGAAAAGCGTAAGGTATATCTTTTACCTGTTGTAATTACACTAGTCATGACTTTGCTAGGGGGATCTAGAGGCCCCATGTTAGTTATAGTTATCTATCTAACCTTCTATTTTGCTAGAAAAATTTGGATGTCTAATTCAAAAAGAAAATTGCAATATATTATTTTACTTGTTTTAATCTCCTGTATTTTGATATTCGGATTTGACCCATTAATGAAATTATTGACAACATATGCTATTAATTCGAATTCTACTTCACGTATAATTAAGATGTTTGCAGCTGGAGAGCTGTTTTCTGATTCTGGAAGGAGTCTTTTAATTGAGGCAGTATCAACTGCAATTAATGAAGGATCTTTCTGGGGACATGGATTTTACGGTGACAGACCCTATGCAGGAGAAGTTTATTATTGGGGATACGTTCATAATATTTTTCTGGAGTTCCAAGCTACATTTGGTAAATATCCAGGAGCAATTATGCTGATAGTATTGTTTATTACTACCATTAAGAGACTTTTTAATTCATCCAGCAAATTAAATTTCTTAATAATGTTAATTTTTTTATCAATGAGTGGGAGATTGTTTCTTTCCGGCACTTTCTGGGGGGATAAGTTTTTTTGGGGATTGTTGGCAATTACTTTTTGCAGGTATAGAGAACTTAAAAAAGAACAGGCAATTATTAGTGTCGACGATATGGTATATAGGAGGGATTACTAATGATAGTACATCTATTAGCACCTAGTATATATTCACGTGATTATTACACTTTTTTGAATAACAATTTTAATTCTAATGAACATGTGATATTTAGTTATGTAAAAATCGGTTCGGAAGAATTTAAAAAAAATTTTTATGATGAGAAAGCCCAAACAGATTCTTTTATTCCGGTGCATAGTCCACTCTCCTTCGAGTTTTTGCGTCAGGTGTATACGTGTGATGGGATTATAATTCATGGATTGTTTAACATTTGGTATACAGCATTTCTTGTACTGAATCCATTGTTGCTGAAAAAATGTAATTGGGTCGTATGGGGGGGAGATATATATACTCATCTCTCCGAAAAAAAGTCGTTGAAAGAAAAAGTCAGAGAACGTTTAAAAATCTGTATTGGAAAAAATATTGGTTACGTTACTACTTTGACTATAAAAGATTATGATCTTTTTAAAGAGTGGTATGGGTTCAAAGGGCATAAATTTCTTACTAAATATCCTACTCCGTTGACTAGAGTCGGAGTTTTGGATGCATTATGTGAAAAGAAAAATGAGAGAAATAAAGGAATAAAATTTCCCGTGAATATCGTTATTGGGAATAGTGCAACTGAGACAAATCAGCATTTTGAAGCGTTAGATTTATTAAAAAAATATAAGGGAGAAGATATTAAGATATATATTCCCTTAAGTTATGGTTTGATTACAAACTATTTGGAGTATAGAAAAAAAGTTGTTGAATATGCTGTTGATCTTTTTGGTGAGGAAAAAATAGTTCCCATTTACAACAAAATGGATGGCACTGATTATTCAAAGCTACTGTCTACAATGGATATTGGTATTTTTAATTGTAACAGGCAGCAGGCAATGGGAAATATTGCAATTCTTATGGCTTCTGGCGCAAAGGTTTTCTTACGTAAAGATACGACAATGTGGAGCACTTATGTTGACCGAAACAATGTCGTAAATGATATCTATAGTATTAGCGATAGTTCCTTTGATGAATTTATTTTTCAAACAGTTAATGATCGTGAATGTAATTATCAAATTATATATGAGAATACTAGTGTCGAAATAAACACAAAAAGATGGGGAAATATTTTCGAAGGAATGAGTGGAAGAAAAAGATATGAGTAACAGTATTAGTAAAAGGAATGTTTTGAGTGGTTTGATTTGGCGTTTGGGTGAACGAGTATGTGCACAAGGTATTCAGTTTATTGTAACTATTGTCATTGCACGTATTTTAAGTCCTTCTGATTACGGCCTTGTTGGATTAGTTACAGTCTTTATTTCAGTGATAACAGTTTTTGTGCAAAGTGGTTTTGGTAACGCATTAATACAAAAAAAGAATGCAGATCAAGTAGACTTTTCATCAGTTTTCTTTTTCAATTTGGCATTCAGTACTTTTTTATGTGTTCTTCTGGTTTTTGTTGCACCTTGGATTGATAGTTACTATGCAGCCGATGGACAGTTGACTCCAGTTGTTCGAGTATTATCATTAAGTTTGTTTTTAGCCGGAATAAATAGTGTCCAACAGGCTTACGTTTCAAGAAAGATGATTTTTAAAAAATTCTTCTTTGCAACACTCATAGGTACTATTATTTCTGGTTTTACAGGAATTGCTTCAGCTTTGGCAGGAGCAGGTTTGTGGGCTTTGGTTATTCAGCAGCTAACCAATCAGACAATTGATACTTTAGTACTTTGGTTTACCATTAAATGGAGGCCGAGCAAAGCAATATCTATTGAGCGATTGAAGGTTCTTTTTTCTTTCGGATGGAAGTTACTGTGTTCTAGCTTAATTGATACGATTTATAATAATATTTATTCGCTGACTATTGGAAAGGCTTATTCTGCAGAAGAACTTGGATACTACAATAGAGGAAAGAACACTCCACAATTGGTAATTACAAATATCAATTCTTCTATTCAGTCTGTCATGTTTGCGGCATATTCAAGAAGTCAAAGTGATCTTGAAAAAGTGCGATTGATGATGAGACGATCAATAAGTGTAAGTACATTTGTGATTTTTCCATGTATGGCTGGAATGGCGGCAGTTGCGAAGCCATTGACTGTAGTATTGCTTACGGAAAAGTGGCTACCATCAGTTACGTTCCTTCAGTTCTGCTGTTTCATTTATGCATTTTGGCCAATTCATACCTCTAACTTGCAGGCAATCAGTGCAATTGGAAGAAGTGATGTATATCTGAAGTTGGAAATAATTAAAAAAACATTAGGAATTCTTACATTAATCCTAACAATTAGATACGGATTAACGGTGATGATGGTTGGCCGTTGCATTAATACGGTAATTGCATCGCTTTTAAATGCAATTCCAAATAGAAAACTATTGGACTATAGTATTTTAGATCAGATTCGAGATATTATCCCTAGTGCATTACTTAGTATTTTTATGGGACTATGTGTATATCTAATTAACTTATTGGATATTTCCGATTATATTAAGCTTTCTATTCAGATTCCTTTGGGATTATTGATATATGTATCCATAGCTAAAGTTCTAAAATTAGAATGTTATAGATATGTGAAAGAAACGCTTAATAACGTATTGAGGAGATGAAAATGAATTGGACTAGAATTAAACTAACAATAGGATTGTTTTTAAGAGGTGGGGCAACTGCAAGAGGGGAATACTTGAAAAATAAAAATCTTTTTCTTTCAGTTGGAGAGCACTTTTATTATCAACCAAGAGTTGTTCCATTATATTCCAAATTGATAAAATTTGGAAATAATATTATGATTGGCTCTAATGTCCGTTTTATTACACATGATGCTATTCATTACATTTTTAGTAATATAAATAATGAACAATTTATGGAATATATTGGCTGTATAGAAATAGGAGATAATGTTTTTATTGGAAATGGAGCAACAATTCTACCAAATGTAAAAATAGGAAACAATGTAATTATTGGGGCTAATTCAGTAGTTAATAAAGATTTACCTTCAGGCGGTATATATGCGGGAATGCCAGCTAAGAAATGTGGAAAATTTGACGAGTTATATAATCGACGCCGAGGTAATAAGTACACGTATGTAAAAGTAAATCAAAATATATCAAAGGAGGAAATAGAAAAAGCTTGGAAGATTTTTGAGAATAATTACAGAAATGCTAATATTTAGTACAAAAATACATATAAGATTTAGTTAAGGAGATGAAAAATGAGTAATTGTATATTCAGGGATGGTACTGTTGTGTCAGACTTTGGGAGACCTTATATTGTTGCTGAGGTGAATAGTAGTCACAATGGAAAAATGGATGTTGCTAAAGCAATGATTGATTCAGCTGTTGAAATAGGTGCCGATTGTGTTAAATTCCAGTCTTGGTCTGTGGAAAGCTTATATTCTAAAACATACTATGATTTAAATCCTATTTCAAAGAGGTTTGTAACAAAGTTTTCATTAAGACCTGAACAATTGAAGGAGCTTGCCAATTACTGTAAAGTTAAGGGGATTCAGTTTTCTTCCACACCATATTCCGAGGAGGAAGTTGATTTTCTTGTTGATGAATGTGATGTTCCTTATATAAAAATCGCCTCTATGGAATTAAATAATCCTAAATTTTTACGCTATATTGGGGGTAAAAATGTTCCGATTGTTTTGTCAACAGGTATGAGCGATATTGAAGAAATTCAGAGAGGTGTCAAGAATTTAAAAGATTCGGGAGCAACTCAAATGACGATTCTGCATTGTGTATCTATTTATCCAACAGATCTTACAACTGTTAACTTGAATAACATTATTGGATTGCGTGAAGCATTTTCTGAGTTTCCAATCGGATTTTCCGATCATACCGAAGGTGATGCTGCAGCGGTTGCTGCTACTGCATTAGGTGCGGCATTAATAGAAAAACATTTGACATTGGACCATAGTAAAGTCGGCATGGACAATGGAATGGCTACAGAACCAACACCTTTCAAAGAACTTGTCAATAAGTGCAGAGAAATTCAGATTGCAATGGGAACTAAGGAGCGTATTGTTTCTGAAACTGAAATCCAACAGCGTACTAATATGAGGCGTAGCATTATTGCAGTTAGAGATCTGCCTAAGGGTACAGTAATTAAAGAAGAGGATCTTTATGCTAAGAGACCTGGCACTGGTATTTGCCCAGATAAAATAGCTATTCTTATAGGAAAGAAAACAACTCGTGATATTGAAGCAGATACATTGCTTATGCCAGAGGATTTTGAATAAAATTCTTTGCGTCGAAAAATAATTACTTTCAAAAAACATTGGTTAATAAAGGAGAGAAAAAATGAACAATCTTGAAAAATACACAAATCTTTTTATCGAATTATTTGAAGTAGATGCGACAACAGCAGAAAAATTACATTATCAGGATATTGAGGCCTGGGATTCAGTAGGTCATATGAGTTTAATTTCTGGTATTGAAGATGCATTTGATATAATGATGGATACAGATGATATCATTGATTTTGATTCGTTTGAGAAGGGAAAAGAATTATTGGCAAATAATTATAGCATTGATATTTAATCTTAATTTAAAAAGGAGCTTAGTCATGTGGAACTTTTGTGAATTTGGACAAAAAATAGCAATCCTCGATGATTGTGGGAATTCGTTATCATACGAAGAACTGGATAAAATAGGGAATATACTTTGTGGAGAAATTGCGGAAGAAAATAAGGATGAAGCACGGTGCCTCGTCTTCAATATGTGTGACAATGTGATGGGATCTATAGTCGGCTATGTTTCATTCTTAAACGGAACTGTAGTTCCAGTAATGCTCAAACATGATCTTGACGAGGATTTATTGATTGATTTGTATACAGAGTATATGCCAGCTTATGTCTGGGCTCCTAAAGCTGATTTATACGGGCGGTTATTTAGTGGATTAAAAGTAGTTTATGAAGCCTTTGATTATGTGTTACTAAAAACACCCTTTGACAAGAAAGCACAATTGTCTGATGACCTTGGGTTATTGCTTACGACCTCAGGATCAACAGGTTCACCTAAATTTGTTCGCCAATCATATTCTAACATCAGAGCAAATATAGATTCTATTGTTGAGTATTTGCATCTTGATGAAACAGAACGCCCTATTACAACTTTGCCAATGAACTATACATATGGTATTAGCATTATAAACACACACTTAGATGTGGGAGCTACAATTCTACTTACAGATAAAACCTTGATGCAGAGGGAATTTTGGGATTTTTTCAAAAGGGAAGGTGCCACTTCATTCGGTGGAGTTCCTTATACATATGAAATGTTGAAACGCCTAAGATTCATGCGGATGGATTTGCCAAGCCTTAGAACAATGACACAGGCGGGAGGAAAACTATTACCTGAATTGCATAAAGAATTTGCGGAGTATGCTCAGACTAATAATAAGGAGTTTGTTGTTATGTACGGAGCTTGTGAAGCAACGGCGAGAATGGGCTGGTTGCCCCCGCAAAAGGCTTTGGATAAGCAGGGGTCAATGGGAATTGCAATCCCTGGGGGCAGATTTGAGTTGATAGATACAAATAATCAAGTATTCGATATACCGAATCAGGTGGGAGAGCTTGTTTACTATGGAAACAATGTAACTTTGGGCTATGCAACATCCGCTTCAGACTTGCAAAAACCAGATGAGCGTTTTGGAAAGTATGTAACTGGAGATATGGCAATGAAGGATGAGGAAGGTTTCTACTATATTGTTGGAAGGAAGAAGCGTTTCCTGAAAATATACGGTAATCGTGTGAATTTGGATGACTGTGAGAGAATGTTGAAAGAAGAATTTCACGAAGACTTAGCTTGCGGTGGTGTGGATGATAAACTATACATTTTTGGCATTGAGGAAAGAAATCTTCCTCTTATGAAGAAGTTTCTGGTTGCAAAAACGGGTTTGAATGCGGTTGCTTTTAAGACGATAAAAGTTGACAGTATTCCGCATAACGAAAGTGGAAAGACAATATATAAGGATTTATCTAAGTATTATGTTTAATGTAAATAGTAAAAGAATACAGTTGTTTCTATTGCCTTTTGCGGGTGGAAACTCAACATCATTCAGGAAGCTCGAAAAGCGTTTGTCTCCAAGTATCGAATTTCACACTATTGAATATGCTGGAAGAGGGACACGGAAAGGCGAAAATTTTATTACAGATTATAATGAATTTCTTGAAGATGTTTCTGACGTAATTAATGAACAACGAAATCAGGATGTTAACTATGCATTATTTGGATATAGTTTAGGTAGTGCAGTAATGTATGACCTTCTATCACAGAAAAAGATATCAGGATTTCCCACACATGCATTTGCGTGTGCAAGAGGTAGTTTGTTTCGCTACACAGAAAGTCAAGAATTTAGAGAATTATCAGATGAACAATTTGCTGATCGTATGAAGGAATTAGGTGGGATTGATGAAAGGATTTATAGTAATAAAAGATTTTTGAGCATTTTTTTAAGAGAGGTAAGAGCGGATTACATAATTTGGGGTGAATATAAATATGTTGAAGGAAAAATCCCATGTGATACAACGATAATCTATAGCCCTCAAGATAAATTATCGGCTGGAGTGGAAGACTGGAAGTGTATTGTAAATGGAAATGTTGATTACTTTGAATTAGGAAGTACACATTTCTTTATTAATGACCACTGGCAAGAGGTTGCTGATATTGTCAATTCTTGTATTGGGAACAAATAGCTTTATTCTGTTTGTTAGTTCCGGTGTTATGATTTCATATTCAAAACGGACTGGAATGGATATATTAAATGTAAATTTTTTAGATCTATTTAAAAGTATCCGATACATAATGGAACTGCTTAAAAATAATATTTTGTATTTAATGACTAATGAAAGGATTGTGTATATGGAGAATAAAGTATTAGTCACACGTTCTTCTATGCCTGAAATGGAAGAATACTTTGAAGAAATAAAAGAATTATGGGATAGCCACTGGCTTACCAATATGGGAGTGAAGCATAAGGAACTTCAGTCTGAATTAGAAACTTATCTTGAGATGCCACATGTGACTCTTTATACCAATGGCCACCTTGCATTAGAAAATGCAATTGCAGCATTTAATCTTCCAAAAGGTGGAGAAGTAATTACAACTCCTTTCACTTTCGCATCAACTGCTCATGCAATCGTCAGAAATGGTTTGGTTCCTGTGTTTTGTGATATAAATGATAAAGATTTTACAATTGATACGTGTATACTGGAGAGTTTAATTACAGATAGAACCGTTGCGATTGTTCCTGTTCATGTGTATGGAAATATTTGTAATGTTGATGAAATAGATAGAATTGCAAAAAAATATGGATTAAAAGTAATTTATGATGCAGCGCATGCGTTTGCTGTAAAGTATAAAGGAGTGTCTATTGCCAACTGTGGCGATGCATCAATGTTCAGTTTTCATGCTACAAAGGTATTTAATACAGTTGAAGGTGGAGCGGTTTGCTTTAAGAATGATAGCTGGGTTCAGCTTCTTAATGACATGAAAAATTTTGGTATTCGTGGACAGGAAGAGGTATCTTATGTTGGTGGCAATGCTAAGATGAGTGAATTTCATGCTGCGATGGGTATATGCAATTTAAGACATTTAGACAAAGAAATACAGAAGAGAAAGTCAGTAGTTGAAAGATATAAGCAAAACTTGAGTGGAATCGAAGGCATTAAATTTTGTCCAGTGCAGGAGAATGTAGAATCTAATTATGCATATTTTCCAGTCGTTTTTGATGGGTACAAGTATACTCGCAACGAAGTTTTTGAAATGCTCAATGAACAAGGAATAATGACAAGAAAATATTTTTATCCACTTACAAACAGTTTTGAGTGTTACCGTACATATCCTACTGCTGGAGTAGAAAAAACTCCTGTAGCACAGCACTTAGCGTTAAGAGTATTGACTCTTCCGTTGTATGCGGATTTATCAATGGATGTTGTTGACACAATTTGCGAAAGTATTCTAAATTAAAGGAAACAGAGAGGATGAAAGAGCAAGATGGGTGATCTGAAAGGCAACTATAGAAATACAAGACGTTTTCTTTTGTGTACCCACGTTACTTTAAATAGCATCGTTAGAGTTTGCAGCCTTATCTATAAGGTTATATTTTGTATTATATAAACTTTGGCTGAGGATCCTGTAAGTGCAAAGCATTCTTGCATAATTCTCCTAAAAATATGCAAAAGTACTTCTTGTTTATTGTGAAGGCTTGAACTTAAGAGATTGTTTATATGTTAAAGATCACTGTCGTGGAATACTTGCAGTTCTTAAAAGAGGAAAAATGGTGAGATTAAGAATCTTGGCGGCTATGTTGAAATAGTAAAATTATTCTTTCAGAACTTGGGACACGCAGTAGATAGACTTAGTCATGATTTAAGATATCCAATTGACTCTTCACAAGCTAATGCAGAGCTTGGTTGGAATCCTACAACGATGTTTGCTGAAGGTATAGAATTTAAAATTGCTTGGTATCTTTCAGACTTTGATTAAAAATGGGCAGAGGAGATCACAGGTGGTGAATATGTTAAGTGGATTATTAAGAATTATTTTGAATGTGAATGAATATTTATTTTTCTCTGTAGAAGCGATTCGGTTTTTGAATGTATCATAATATAGCTGGAACGGGGCAGGTATGCGGACAAATAAAAGATCGGCTGTTTTTTAATTGAAATGATGTTTGTTTTCATTATATAGGGTAGTTTTCATTCATATAGAAAAGGTGAAAAATGTAAATAACAATTATGTAAGGAGGTTAAGGTTATGGATTACAGTAAAATCCTTTCCATTGCTCCATATTCGTTGGATAAGAAAGACAAAATGAAGATGCTTACGGAGAGAATCAAAGATCTGACAGTAAAGCATATGGAAAACTGTGAGGCTTACAGAAAAATGATGGAAAGCATCGATTTTGTTCCAGAAAAGGCAAATGGATTTGAGGACTATCCATTTATTCCGGTTCGTTTGTTCAAGGAAATGGAGCTTAAAAGTGTTCCTCAGGAAAAAATCTTTAAAACATTGACTTCATCTGGAACGTCTGGGCAGGCAGTATCAAAGATTTATCTAGATAGAACAACTGCTAGTAATCAGCAGAAGACCATGGTAAAGATAGTGTCTGATTTTACAGGTGCAGGAAGAATGCCGATGTTGATTATTGACTGCCCCTCTGTTGTTAAAAACAGAATGATGTTTTCCGCAAGAGGAGCCGGAATTCTTGGATTTTCTATGTTTGGCTCTGATAAAGCATATGCACTAAATGATGATATGCAGTTAGACATCGAGAGTATTCAGGCGTTTCTTAAGAAACATGAAGGCAAAAAGATTTTCATGTTTGGCTTTACATTTATGGTATGGCAGCATTTTTATCAAGAACTTGTACGATTGACCGATGAAGGAATTAAGTTTGATCTATCAAAGGGAATTTTGATTCATGGTGGTGGTTGGAAGAAACTTGTTAGTGAGGCGGTTACTCCAGAGGAATTCCATCAGAGGCTGAAAGATGTCTGTGGACTTAATTCAATCCACGATTATTATGGAATGGTTGAACAAACTGGATGTATCTATATGCAGTGCGAATGTGGTCATTTACACGCAAGTATCTTCTCTGATGTAATTATCAGAAATCCAAAAGACTTTTCCATTTGTGAGGAAGGAGAAACAGGAATTATTCAGGTCGTATCGGCGATTCCTGAATCTTACCCAGGACATTCACTTCTGACAGAGGATGAGGGATTTATTCTTGGTGAGGATGATTGTCCTTGTGGAAGAAAAGGTAAATACTTTAAGATTTTGGGAAGACTTAGGAATGCCGAGGTAAGGGGGTGTAGTGATACTTATGCAGCAAAGTTTAAATGATTTTAGCAAACTAAATATTCAGTATTCTGTTGGTAGTGGTCCCATCATGAGTGAAATGCAAAGTGCTCCGGCAAAGGTTCCATTTGCCGAGTCGGTTGTTGAATTTTTAAATGCAGTAGCAAAAGTACTTTTATCGGATAGAGAAGCAAAAAGATATCCTGATGTAGTAACACTGGGATTTTGGATGAGAAAGGCTTCTATTGAAGAGTTAAAGAAAAGATTTACCCATTCAGATAAATCTATAATGAAACTTGGAAGGGGTGTTGCTTTTCACATTGCACCATCTAATGTTCCTGTAAACTATGCGTATTCGCTTATTACTGGGCTTCTTTGCGGGAATAAAAATGTTGTACGTATTCCATCTAAAGAGTTTGACCAGGTAAGAATAATTAATAAAGCATTCAATAAAGTCTTGACTGATATGCCAGAAATGAAACCATATATTTGTCTTGTGAAATATGGTCATGAATCTACAATTAATGATGCTATGTCTGCAATTGCAGATGTTAGGGTTGTTTGGGGAGGAGATAACACCATTAGTGAACTTCGTAAATCTAAAATGAAACCAAGAGCAGTAGAAGTTACATTTGCAGATAGATACTCGTTAGCAGTAATCGATTCTGATGCGTATTTAACTATTGATAATAAGTCAAAGGTTGCACAGGATTTCTATAACGATACATATCTGACAGATCAAAATGCATGTACATCTTCTAGAGCTGTTGTTTGGATGGGAAGTAGGATTGTTGAAGCTAAGGAAGTGTTCTGGAACGAGCTTCATACTTTTATTGATGGCAAGTATATTATTTCAGGCGTTCAAGCAATAAATAAGCTTACTAGCGGATATATATTAGCTGCAGTAAAAGATGGTGTAAAGAAGATTATATCTAAAGATAACTTGATTATCAGAATGAGCGTGCCTGCGTTGACCGCTGATCTTATGGAACTTAAAGATAATTCTGGTTATTTTTTTGAGTATGACTGCAGTAATATTATGGAAATCAGAGACTTTTGCAATGATACAAGATGTCAGACATTATCGTATATCGGAGATAAGGAGATTGTTAAGCCTCTTGTAATGAGTGGAATTGTTGGTATTGACAGAGTTGTACCAATGGGTAAAACCATGGACTTTGATTTAATATGGGATGGTTATAACTTGTATGAAAGTATGACGAGAAACATCGTCTTGAAATAAAGGAAACCGGTTAGAAAAGAAGTAATTGTTGGAAATAGTAAAGTTACAATCATAAGAGCAGATTTTGATGATTTTCCAATAGCTTATGCCCTGCAATTCATCATATAGTAACAGAAATTGCACTGGATGATATAAATCTTAAAAAAGCTGATGGTGAAGTGATGAATATCAGACAAGGCCTGGTAATCATAGACGCCACAGATCTTTACGCAGGCGATTGCACAGACTGTACAGAGTGTGATTTAATTATTATTACTGCCGAAAGAGGTAGAAAACCGGGAGAAGCCGGATTAGATTTGAAGAAAGAAAAAGTGAAGATTACAAAAATAGTTGAAGATTTTATCAAATAATATTGTACAAGGGATACAATACTTACAATTTCTAATCAGGTTGATATAATTACTCTTAAAGTTGATGAATGGAAGGGTTTTCTAAATGGTATGGTGTTTGAATCAGGTTATATGCATGAAATTTCTAGAGTTATTTGTTGCATTGCAGGTAATACTTAATGCTAAAGGTTAAACACATTATGGTATCCTAACCTGTGTCTGTTTGATTTCAGATGTAGTGCTGAATATGAAACCGACTATCGCATCTGTTTCTTCAAGGTTGATGGAAGAATATGATGTGAGAGGTGGATATATAGGTATCTTTATGCAGTATGAAGTGTACATAATGTTCTGGTTTCCTTAGATGAAAATGAGGAGTAGGTTTGGTTATGGTAAAAGGCGTAGGTGTCGATGCATGCGAAATTTCAAGAATTGAAAAAGCATTGAAGCGAAAGCATTTTAAATATTCAATCTATACGGATAATGAGATAAAAAATGAACACGGTAATGTCAATGAATACTATGCAGGGAGATTCGCATGTAAGGAGGCTGTATTCAAAGCTTTATCTGGTTTGATGAGGATTGATTTAAGAACAATAGAAACGTTAAGCCTTGAAAATGGAGCACCAGTTGTAACAATAACTGATCAGATGAAAAGAGCAGGGGTGAATATAATCAATATAAGTATTACAACTGAAGTAAATATGGCAATTGCCTTTTGTATAATAGAATAATTGAATTAAGTAGTTCAAAGTATAATTTGTAGGTGCCAAGTATTAGGGCGTCTTTCTTAGTTCTCGGTTTTCTTATAAGTAACTGTAAAATAAGAGGCCTAATCTTATGAACGAATTATCCCTGAAAACTCAATTGAACATTCTGAAATGGCTGGATATCATCCATCTTTGCCGGGACAGCGGACTTTCCAACTGTCGATGATGCGAAGATAATGGTATTCAACTTAAAAGCTATTACTACTGGCTTTCAGAAATTCGAAAACTGGAAATTGAAAATATTACAAGAAAATCATCTGTTTTATCAACACTGCAGTCCGCAATAATCAGCTTCAATGCCAATGGCATTTGCTGAAATTTCTATGGAAAGAAATCATTCTTACAAATTAGTTTTGATTACAATTTATATAGGTAACGCAGTCATCGAAATTCCGGTTCCAAAGAGTCTGTTCTTCTATGCGGACGTAAATGCAACCGATTGAATGCACTGTACTGGGAAGGTGATGGATTTGTCCTTCTATTATAAATGCCTGAAAAACGATCGGTTTCAATGACCACGCTCACAAGAGGAATTCCAGCAGATTTCTGAACAAGTTTACCGTATATGATTACAAAAAGACATTTATTTTGCAACTCAGGCTCTGATGCCGGGTACACAAAATAAATGTCTTTTTTTCGTTTATCACATAAACAATTCTTAGAGTAGAGTACTCTAAACATGAAAATAATGTCGATTAATATACACTACTCATCTATTATAACCTATTTTCAATAGATTTCAATACTAATTTCATATAATTGCTATCTTGGTTTTTGCAAATCCAAACAAAAACAGATCGATTTATCTAAAAACTTATTTTTATATTATGATATTCTCAATTATGATGAACAAAATAGTTGTATTCATCGTCAAATCCTAGTCAAAGAGAGGGAGAATCATATGCCGAGAAGAGGAGAAAACATTTATAAACGCAAAGATGGGAGATGGGAAGGGAGATACATTAGAGATTATGATTTATCCGGGAAAGCACGATACGGATATCTTTATGCTAAAACCTACATGGAAGTAAAAAGTAAGTTACATACGGTGAAATTTGAAAAAAACAAATACAAAGACCTGATAACAGAGATACGTTTCAGCGAAATGTTAGATCAGTGGTTGTTGAATATAAAGCCTCAGATTAAAGACTCTTCTTATATTAAATACTACAACATTATAAAAAATCACATACGTCCTGATCTGGGGAATCTTACTGTTGCAGAAATAACAAATTCTAAATTAGAGGATTATGTAAGATATCTGTTTGAATATGGGAAAAAGAACGGACATGGTAATATGGCTCCGAAATCTGTAAAAGATATTTTGGCAGTGGTGAAACTAGTGCAGGAGTTTGGAATAAGAAGAAACTGTCATCTGCCGTGCCGGGTTCAGAATATCAGGATAAAGTCCGAAGTAAAGGATATTACCATCTTAAATTTGCCTGATCAAAAACGCTTGGAACGGTATCTGTTGAGCCAGGACAACCGTGTTTGCGATGGTATTTTACTAAGCCTGTATTCTGGTATACGAATCGGGGAGCTGTGTGCTCTTAGATGGGGAAATATTCTCTGTGAAGATGGTATTATTCAAATACGCTGTACGATGCAGAGGATACAATCTTTGGATGAGCCGGAAACTGCTGGACCCAGAACGAAAATTCTGATTTCTACGCCTAAGAGTAAATGTTCAAATAGAGATATTCCGCTGCCCGATTTTTTAAAAAAACACATAAAGGATATTTCAGGTCCTGCACCAAGCTGCTTTTTTTTGACAGGCAGTGAACAATACGTAGAACCGCGTTGCATGAGTAATCAATTAAAAAATATATTAAAAATTTTAAACATTCCCGATGTAAATTTTCATGTTCTTCGGCATACTTTTGCGACAAGATGCATTGAAAATAACTTTGATATAAAAGCCTTGAGTGAAATTCTGGGACATTCCAGCGTAAATATTACGCTGAACCGTTATGTACACACATCGTTAGAACAGAAACGCAGAAATATGAAAAAACTAAATTTATAAATTTTTGTTTTCCGTCAGGAAACTGGTCAGAACAGGGCCGGAAGTGCTGAGAAACTCAGTATTTCCGGCCCTTTTTCTTTGAGTACTCTACTCTAAGAAAGAAGGTGGCATTATCTGGCTAGGTATTTCATGCCCTGAGAAAAACCAGGAGGAATATATCCGTCGTCTCAGGGAAAATATAGATCAATCGATTTTACAGGATGTATTCGTGCTTTCCTATGAATGTCTGAAAAAGTATGAAGGACAATGGCATCTGGAACGACTGCCTCTATTTCCAGGATATGTATTTCTCGAAAGCAATATGCCTAAAAAATTGATCTCATGCATAGAAAATCATCCATATATATGTGCAGGATTGGATAGTGAAGCGGAGCTTATGGTGTTAAAACCGGAGGAAGAAGAGTTGCTGAAGAAGTTGTATGGTCCGGAACATCATCTGGCGATGTCGAGAGGAGTCATCAGGGAAGGTATCACCTATGTGACGGAGGGTCCACTGATGGGCAGGGAAAATATGATTCGGAAAATAGACCGTCATAAGAGAATTGCCAGGCTGGGTGAGGGAGTGTCCAATCATGAGAAGGAAATTAAGGCTGGCCTGGAGATTATTTTGAAAAGTTAAGGAATAAAGGAATATGCCATTAACAAATAAGGTGAAACACAAGGAGATAAACAGATGAAATTTGCTGGATTTTCGGAAAAAGTTTGGCTTAGTTCACCCACTATGCACGGACCGGAGCTCAAATATGTTACGGAGGCATATGAGACGAACTGGATGTCTACGGTGGGCGCAAATATCAATGAACTGGAACGGATTGCCTGCGAAAAAACAGGATGTAAATACAGTGTTGCGTTATCTTCAGGAACTGCTGCTCTGCATATGGCTGTGAAGCTGGCGGACGTGAAGCCGGGGGATAGGGTGTTCTGCTCGGATATGACGTTTGACGCCACGGTCAATCCGGTGGTGTATGAGGGCGGAGTACCGATCTTTATCGATACTGAGTATGACACCTGGAACATGGATCCAAATGCTTTGGAGAAAGCATTTGAACTTTATCCGGACGTGCGAGTCGTGGTATTTGCACATCTGTACGGAACTCCCGGCAAGGTTGATGAGATCAGAGATATTTGTGCAAAACATAATGCAGTGATCATCGAAGACGCGGCGGAATCTCTGGGAGCCACATATAAAGGCGTGCAGACGGGGACATTTGGATCTTATAACGCGATCTCATTTAATGGAAATAAAATCATCACGGGATCGGCCGGCGGTATGCTGCTTACCGATGATCAGGAGGCGGCGGACAAGGTCAGGAAATGGTCCACTCAGGCGAGGGAACAGGCGCCGTGGTACCAGCATGAGGAGCTGGGTTATAACTACCGCATGAGCAATGTGATCGCGGGGGTGGTGAGGGGACAGTTTCCTTATCTGGATGAACACATCGCGCAGAAAAAGGTGATTTATGAGCGATATAAGGAAGGATTCAGAGATTTACCGGTGATGATGAATCCATTTGATGATGAAAATTCGGAGCCTAATTATTGGCTGTCCTGTCTGTTAATTATCCCGGAAGCGATGTGTAAGCAGGTGCGTGGAGAACAGGAGGTACTCTATGTGAGTGAACCCGGAAAGAGCTGCCCGACGGAGATTCTGGAAACTCTGGCGAAATATAACGCGGAGGGAAGGCCTGTATGGAAACCGATGCATATGCAGCCGATTTACAGAAGCAACGGATTTGTCACCCGTGATGGCGATGGAAGGGCTAAGACGAATGCTTATATTGGTGGCGGGAGCGTTGGGGCTGATGGATTGCCGCTGGATGTGGGGATGGATATTTTCCACAGGGGATTGTGTCTGCCGAGTGATAATAAGATGACGGCGGAGCAGCAGGATGTGGTGAGTGAGATTGTTAAGCGTTGTTTTGAGTAAAATCCGTGTTGGAGTAATGATATGAATAAGAAAAGCGCAGCAATCGCTGCTGTTATTGGATCGGGTGTCGGAAGCGTTGCTTATCTCATTAGAAAGAACGCAAAAAACAAACAGAAGAAAGAGCAGGAGATCTCACATAAAAAGAGCTTTTATGAAAAACACATAAAACGGTCGCAGGATTTTTGCTGCGCGTTACTTGCTGTACTTATTCTGTCACCGGTAATGGCAGTTACCGCAATGCTGGTCCGCATTAAATTAGGGTCACCGGTGATCTTCAGACAAAAGCGTCCGGGGCTGCATGGAGAAATTTTTACCTTATATAAGTTCCGTACCATGACGGATGAGAGAGATGAAAGCGGCGAACTGCAATCGGACGAAGTCAGACTCACTTCTTTTGGAAAATGGCTCCGTTCCACATCTCTTGATGAGCTGCCGGAATTGATCAATATCCTCAAAGGCGACATGGCGGTTGTTGGTCCAAGGCCACTCTTGATAAAATATCTTCCTTATTATAATTCATTACAGGCAAGAAGGCATGAAGTAAAACCTGGATTTACTGGATATGCACAGGTGCATGGTAGAAATGCGGTTACATGGGAAGAAAAATTTGATATGGATGTACATTATGTTGACAATATTTCTTTTTTAGGAGATTGGAAAATTATCTTTCAGACAGTGAAAACTGTGTTGAAGCGCGAAGGAATTTCATCGGCTACTTCAGCTACCATGGAAGATTTTGCAGATTATGTAAAGATAAAGCACATGAGGAATAATGTGGAGGTGTAAGGAGTAAAAATGCACAAAGAAGAATCCTTGATTAGTGTAATTGTTCCAATATACAAAATTGATAGATATATTGGCAGATGTATAGAGAGCTTGATTGATCAAACATATGAAAATCTCGAAATTATTTTGGTGGATGACGGTTCGTCCGACAGGTGTCCGGAAATATGCGATTTGTATGCTAAAAAAGATTCGCGTATAAAGGTTGTTCACAAAGAGAACGGTGGTTTAGTATCTGCCAGAAAAGCTGGTTTGGAAGCATCAACTGGAGAATATATAGGTTATGTGGATGGAGATGACTGGGTAGGTCCCGGTTTTTATGAGATGCTATATACGGAAATGATAGCATCAGAAGCGGATCTGACAGCTGCGGGGCATAGTAGGGATTTATTTGAAAAAAGCGAACATTTTTATAATTGTATTCCTGCTGGAGTCTATGAAGGCAGCCGATTAGATGATGTAAGAAAGACAATGATTTCATATAGTGATTTTTATAGACCGGGTATTATGACATATGTGTGGAACAAGCTATTCAAACGAAACATTTTATGTGATGTACAGATGAAAGTAGACGACAGAATATCAATAGGTGAAGACGCGGCAGTGACATATCCGGCTCTTATGAAATGTGAAAGACTCTGTATCACAGATAATGTAGCGTATCATTACCGTCAGAGAGAAGATTCCATGCTGAAACAAAATGCGGGATTTGAGACAGAGGCTCGGAAACTGAAACATTTATATGCATTTATGAGTTCTTTTGCAGCCCAGTATGATAAGGTTTATAGATTACAGGAACAGATTAATGATTATGTATTAGGAATCTGTATTATGAGGTCTGGCGGAGGTCTTCCTGTCGATCGATGCATTGATGCTTTCTCTACATATGACAATACTTACTATGGTAAAAATGTTGTTGTTTACAGTGCAGGTACATTTGGACAGCAGCTTGTAAATCGTTTTAAGGAGAGTAAACACTGTAATGTCATCGGTTGGATAGATGATGATTATCGGGAATACCGGCGTTGCTGTATGGATGTGGATTCGGTAGAGAGTATCACGCAGAGGTCGTTTGATTATGTTTTGATTGCAACGGTAGATAACATTGTTGGAGAAAAAATAGCAAAACGATTGCTTGATTATGGTATTTCCAGAAAAAGGATTCTCACTGTGGAATGTCCTGAAAATGAGAGAGAAGAGCTGATAAAACAGTATTTAAAGGATTGATGGTGAGAGAGATGAATGAATTTGCAGGAAGGATATCTGCAGCAGCTTTGGGAAAAACATGGCTTTTTTCTGTAGGACAGGCAGGATATATTGTGAAAAGCAGCAGCGGGCAGCTTTTGGGAATTGATATGTACTTAACAGACTGTGTAGAAAGAGTAGAAGGCCATATGGGATACAAAAGAATGCTTCCTAAGATTTTATTCCCATCAGAATTGGAGTTTGATGTTATTATCACAACGCATTCACACAGAGATCATTTTGATTCTGATGCAATTCCACTATTAATGGCAAACAGAAGGACACAGTTATACGCAGCGGCAGATTGTAAAAAAGATATCCGAAGATTAGAAATGAGTGATGAAAGAATTCAGTACGTGGTATCGGGTGAAAGTTATGTGAATGGAGATTTTTCTTTGCATTTTATAAATTGCGATCACGGAGTCGATGTACCGGATGCAGTTGGTGTTGTTGTTACGGTTGATGGAAAAAAAATCCTGGAAGTGGGAGATACTTGTTTGCGGCTTGACAGAAAAGACGAGTATCTTAGTGAGGGGCCGTTTGATGTAATGATAGCTCCAATCAACGGTGCTTTTGGAAACTTAAATGAACGGGAATGTGCTCAGCTTGCGGATATTTTAAAGCCGAAGTTTTTGGTTCCATGCCATTATGGAATGTTTGCATCACACGGAGGGGATCCCGGAATGTTTTTTAACATTATGAAGGAAGAATATACACTAAACAAATTTCTGATTATGATGCAAGGAGAATGCGTTGAAATATAAGCCGTAAAATTAGAAAATATAGATTTAAAGGAGAAGAGCGGTATGGATAAAGCATTTGAAGGAAAAAAACTATTAATTCTTGGAGGAAATCCGGAGACAACTCCCCTTGTGGAAATAGCGAATAGCATGGGAATTAAAACAATCGTATCTAGTGGAAGACATACCGATCCGGCAAAAAAAGCAGCATGGAAATCCTATGATGTGGATGGAATGGATGTTCCGGGACTGATTGCACTGGCAAGAGATGAACAGATAGATGGGGTGCTTGTAGGTGTTGCCGACGTGCTTGTCCCTTCTTATTGCAAAGTATGTAATGCGTTGGAACTTCCATGTTATGCAACACAGCAAATTGTGGATGTGTTTGCATTTAAAGATGTATTTAAAACAACCTGTGAAAGATATGGAGTGCATGGTATTCCGGAATATTATCTGGATCCAGAGATGAAAAGGGAGGATTTGGATAAAATCAGATATCCGGTCATGATAAAGCCGGTTGATAATGGTGGGGGTGTCGGGATGACAGTCGCATATAATGAAGCTGAACTTAAAGAGGGTGTAAAAAAGGCTCTGGATGCCTCTAACAAAAAGCGTTTTATTGTTGAAAAGTATATGCTTTGTGATGATATGGGAATGTATTATACGTTTAAGGATGGTTACTGCAGTGCTTCCTGTATTTATGACCGATATACGACAGATGAGCAGCCGGGATTGAGCCGTGTGTGCTTGGGAGGCACGTATCCTTCTAAACATCTTGATGAATACTTTTTACGTATGCATGAAAATGCAGTTCGGATGTTTAAAGAAATTGGAATTAAGAATGGCGTATTAATGCTTTCCGGATTTTATGAAAACGGAGAGTTTTACGTATATGATACAGGATTTCGTTTGCAGGGGGAAGCACCGCATCTTCTCATGAAAGCAATTCATGGATTTGACCAGAGAGAAATGTTGATTTGTTTTGCATTGACCGGATCAGAAGGCAATATTGATCTGGAAACAGATGATATGGCCAGGCTTCGTGGTAAATGGGCAAGTACGCTATGGTTTCTGCTAAAGCAGGGAAGGATAGCTAAGATTGAAGGTCTGGACAATATCAAGGGTGACGAGAGAGTTGTGGCAAATATTCAAAGACTTTACGCAGGAGATGTCGTTGTACCAGAATGGATTGGAAACGAGAAGCAGGTATTGACCAGGATGTATCTGGTATGCGATACGAAAGAAGAACTGGCAGAATGCTTAAAAGAGTATCAGGACAAAGTGAAAGTTTATGATGTCAACGGAAACAACATGGTCCTTAATGGTTTTGATGTAGATATTGCGTTGGAATTGAAGTAAGCATAATTCATAGGGAGAAATCATGGAATTGCATAGATTAAAAGACAAGGTTATTGTGATCTCAGGCGGAACAAAAGGTGTCGGAAAAACAATGGCGGAGGTTTGTGGAAGGGAAGGCGCAAAGGTTGTTATAGGCGGAAGAGACGAAAAAGCAGCAAAAGAAGCATTAAGAAATGTAAAAATTTTCGGTTCGGAAGGGATTTTTGTACATACAGATTTATTGAAGGTTGAAGATTGCATGAAGCTATTTGATAAAGCATATGAAACATATGGGAAAATTGATGGTTTTTTTAACTATGCAGGGGTAACTCCAGTTAGTCCTTTGGATTCCTGCAGTGAGGAAACATTTGACTGGATTATGGATGTGAATTTTAAATCATGTTTCTTCTGTTGTCAGCAGGCAATCAAATATATGAGAAAGACTGGCGGTGGTAGCATCGTTCTTACCGGTTCCGCGCATGCATGGGGAGGACAAAAAGACAGAGCGGCATATGCGTGCTCGAAGGGTGTGTTACGTACACTAATGGAGCACATTGCTCATAATTATGCGGTAGAGCAGATAAGGTGTAATTACCTGACGTTGGGATGGACGCCTACAGAAGGGGAGGTGGAGCTACGAAAAAGACTGGGTGAAAGTGAAGCAGAACTGCGAAAAAGAGCAGCTGCTATCCTCCCATTGGGACGTATGTGTGAAAGAAATGATTATGTAGAAGCCATTATTTATATGTTAAGTGATGCGAGTGCAATGATGACCGGAAGTACATTTAGGGTAACAGCGGGAGAGTATATCTAATGAACATAAGCAGAATGGTCAGATCAATACGTTTTTTTATGTTTTTTGATCAAATGAAAAGAGCTAATTATGCCAGAAAAAAGAAAATATTTCATCATGTGGGAAAAAATGTACGTTTGCCTGCAATGCTTGTACCGTTACATGCAGAATTGATTTCGTTTCATAATAATATTGAAGTTGCATCGGGTGTTAAATTCGTAGTGCATGATGCCATTCACGGGGTATTGAATTTTAAATATCATGGAATTAAGGAGAGTAAAGAGTACACGGAACAGTTTGGTTGTATTGAGATTATGGACAATGTGTTTATTGGCACAGGAACAATTATACTTGGAAATGTCAAAATAGGTTCAAATGTTGTGATAGGGGCTAATAGTCTGGTTACCAAGGACATTCCGGGAGGAACTGTTTTTGCAGGAAGTCCGGCAAAAATAATAGGAACTTTTGATGATTTAGTTGCAAAACGGAAAAGGGTCAGAAAATACACATCTTGTGAAAAGGCATGGGAAGAATTTCAGAAAAAGTATACGGACTAAATTTATTAATGAGGAGAATACGAAATGTCTGCGGTGGCTAATATAAATATTCCACACCCTTATAGTGAGATGGGGGATTATGAGGAAAAATTTAGGTTAAAAGAAACGCATGATGAAATGCTAGAATTATTGCTTATCTTTGATACATTTTGCAGAAAAAATAAAATTTATTATTCTCTTGCTGATGGGACTCTGTTAGGAGCTTTCAGACATGGGGATTTTATTCCTTGGGATGACGATGCAGATGTAATGGTAACTCGAGGGGAATATGATAAAATTCGTAAAGCGATACAACAAGATTCCTCAGTGCGCTTATTAAAGATTCATTTTTTAGATCGGATTACCGCACCAGGATTTGATATTAAAAAGGTGTACATTGATTTGTTCATCAATGAAGATATGCCTAAAAGTTCTATTGTATTTATGTGGAAAAAGTTTAAGACGCAATTTCTACGTATATACTTTAATAATAGTAATGTTAGAAATGTCAGGCATGATAAGTTCAACAGATTCTATAGAATATTACGACAAATTGCGGAATCGGTGTTAAGAGTGATTGCAATACTTGTGATTGGAAAGCGAGATGTTTTTGAATTAAATGATAAGACTGTAGCCATTAAGAGTCATCAATCATCAGGACTGTATACTAGATATACATCTAGGATGTATGAAACAAGTAGAAGATTTAATATTGAAAGTTATAACTCCGGATATGTAGATGTACTTTTTCGTGGTGAAAGGTTAATGGCAATTAAGAATGCCCATACATTTCTAAAAGAAATGTATGGAGACTACAATAAGTTATTGCCAGAGGGAAAAAGAAAGCCGGAGCATCCTGTTAATATGATGGATTCTCCAGATAGTTGTATAAAGTGGTACAACTAGAGAGACTAGACTATGAATTTATTAAAGATAAAAGATACATATCAGTATGCTATGCACGGAAATGGTGCATATAAAGGACTTCGACAGACGAATACAGAAGATGCATTGATCTATTGGTACCGAAAAGGTGTCCGGATTTTTGAGATTGATATGGCTAAGACGTCTGATAGTGAGTATGTAGCTGTGGCCCATCATCTTAACAAAAAAGATTTGCGAAGGTTGGAAATTTTTGATTTGCCAGAGAATTGTACTTCTAAATGGTTTATGGGACACAAGTTATTTTCAATATCTACAAAAGGATTAAAGCCATTATCTATGGGACTTATTATTGAGTTGTTAATTAAATATAACGATATGATTGTGATGCTGGATTTGTTTGGGCTCTTTACGAGTGAAGAGACAGCTATGTTTGTAGAAAATTTATCGCAATATATTGGCAATAATGTGGAAATCTGGGATAGACTTTTGATTGAATCGTATAACAAGGAAATGGTCATGGGCATTCAAAATGTGACGGCGAGGGCCAATATTATAGCATGTGTGCGATTTGAGAAGAATGAGGATGATAAGACTACAATAACACCTCAGGAGTTGTTGGAAAAAAATATTCGGTTTATTTCTTATCCTTGGTACTGTACATTAAAGCATCCCGGGGAGATAGAAAATTTTTCAAAAAATGGAATAACAGTTTTCTCAAGGACAAAAGATAACACGCTTGATATGAGACTGAAAAGAGCAGGTGTGAGTGTCAACATTATTGCTCAGAGGTATGATGGTGGCAGGATTATATACCAGTATCCACTTTATATGATGTCTTATCTTAAAAGAATATTTATAAAAGTGTATATCAAATTAAGGTATCGTTGATATTTAAATGTATAGAAGTGAGTAAGAGGAGTTTAAAATGATGGATTTTTGCTTTGTTGTGCCGGTATATAAGGTACCATATGATTTGCTTCAAAATTGTATAGACAGTATTATCGGACAGACGCATAAAAATATTGAGCTTATTCTTGTTGATGATGGTTCACCTGATGATTGTGGGAAACTGTGCGATGAAAATGCTCTAAAGGATGAACGGATAAAAGTGATCCACAAAAAGAACGGTGGTTTATCTGATGCTAGAAATGCGGGAACGAAAGCATGCCAGTCTAAATGGATTACTTATGTAGATGGCGATGATTGGGTAGATAAAAACTTCGCAGAATCTTTTTTGAGAAGAATTGAAAGCCAAAAAGAACTAGCGGATTTTTATATTTATAATGGATATAGAAATTATGCGCAGCAGCAGGTTGCCTGTACTCCCTATTATGAGGATGGAAAAAGATTCGTTTCCTATGCAGAACGTGAGGAATTGCAGAAAGAGTGCTGTCTTGTTCCAACTCGTAACAATGGTGATCAGCTTTTTATTGGCTCCGGATGGGCAAAGGTATTTGATATAGATTTTATACGTTTAAATGATCTTTATTTTACTATTGTTCCATATGGTGAAGATAGTATTTATTTTTTATACGCAGTAGAACAAGCCGACATAGTTGAATATGTTTCACGGCCAGTATATCATTACCGCGATACAGAAGGAGGTATGGTTAACGGGTTTAGAAAAAATGCTGACTATGAACAGGATATATATGTTAAAGAGATATTTCAGTTTGCTAAAAAACATCAAAAAAAGGAATCATTTATAGATACTCTGTATTTAAGGGTATTTATAGCAATGCAAAGATGTGTAAGTCAGAAATTCTTTAATGACAAGAATCCGGATGGGCTATTTAAACGGTGGAAAGATAATATAGATTTCTTTAAAAAATCACCATATAAAGACATATACAGGCATATTAAGTCTGGCGACTTAAACAGAAATAGTAAGATTAAATTTTGGCTGTTGAGATTTAAGCTTTATGGTCTTATGAACTTTTCAAGAAATATATATAACAGGAAGCATGGGAAAAAAATGTGTGAGAGGAAGTAAAATAATATGAAAAAGGTTATTACCGTAGGAGTGTTTGATTATTTTCACCTTGGCCATCTAAGAGTATTTGAGAATGCTAAAAAATTAGGTGATTATCTGATTGTTGCTGTTCAAGATGGCGATTGTATTTTGAAGACAAAACCTGATGCCAATGTTTTGTATACTACTGAGCAGAGAGTGCATATGGTAAGCGCTTTAAAAGTTGTAGATGAAGTAATAATTTATGAAGATGTTGATAAAACATTGCCAGATGTTGACTTTGATGTTTTTGCAATTGGCGAGGATCAAAATCATATAGGATTCCAGCGAGCAGTAAAGTGGTGTCAAAAAAATAGAAAGGGAGTTATTCGTCTGCCCAGGACACCAGGAATTTGCTCTTCACAAATTAAGAAACAGTTACAAAGTTTAAAATAATATTATTTATAGAGAATTAAGATGATATTGAGGAGATAATTTATATGCACAATAGGAATGTATTAGACGGGTATTTAGGAGTACAGGAATGAATCATTCATGGTTAACAATTAAAAGAAGAACGGCCAATGAAACATTGTTTCTGGTAAGTATTTATTTGATGATTATCATGACGGTATTCAATGGAAATATATATTTAGCCGGACTTTCCTTTGTTTGGTTTCCAAGTTTCCTTTTGCTTGGTGCAAGTTTTTTTATGAAAAAGCACTTTCAAGGGAAGTTAAATTTATTAGTGGTTTTTCTTGGGATTTCAGCGGCGTTATCCACATATCTTTCTAAAATTGAATTAAATCAATCAACATTTATAAATTTAGAGTTTTGTATACTTTCCTACGTGATTATCTCAAATGTTGTTTTGTCGGATGACACGTTTAATATGATTCTGAAGTTTTATGTGAATTTCGGTTTTTTATTATGTGTGGTGCTTATATTTAATTACATATTTTCTGTTGGAATACAGGTGTTTAATGCCAGTAATATAAGAGTTACTATTCAGTATTTTGGAATTGCAAAAGATGTAAATTATTTATCTGCATTTATACTCCCGACATTCGCTTATCATTTGTATGTAGGACTATTTGCAAGACGCAGAAGTTTATTAATGAAGGCAGCAATTATCTTTGTTGCTATGTTCATTGCTGGTTCACGGGCATGCTTCATGGCAATGATGCTTACCATGAGTATTATATTTATTAAAATGGTTTTTGATTCTGAGCATAAAATGAACAAACCATTAATTATAGCTGCTCTGATTATTGGTGGGATAGTTCTTTATGTAATAGTGTCAAAAAGTGCCATTTTTGCAAGAACTATGGATTTTGATAATTATACAAGTAACTCCAGGGTTACGATATGGACGTATGCAATGAATGGATTTTTTGCAAAACCGGTCATTGGAAGCGGGATTGAATCGGGGTCTTATTATTCTCTGTTGGATACTCAATGGAAAACACATAATTGTTTTATTGATATTTTAGTTGGACAGGGATTGATCGGAGCTTTTATTGTTCTGTGGATTTTTTGGGAACACAGAAAAGTGAATAGGGGGAATGGTGTGTTTATGGCCGGATTTATGATTTGCTTTTTTGTGCCACTATTTTTTGTTAATGGTTATGAGTGCGCCACATTTTGGATGCCGATGATAATATGTAGATATGTTTATAAAAAATGCAGAGAGACAAATGACATACTAACGTTGTTATATAAGCAAGATAACCGTGGGAGGAGAATGTATTATGAAGATAGGCATAGCAACAATTCATCATGCTAAATTCAGTTATGGGGCATGCCTTCAGGCAGTGGCGATGGTTAAGCTGTGTCAAAACTTCAGTGACAGAGTAGAAATAATAAATTATGAAAACATTTATGAGCAAACAGAACTGAAAACCAAAAATGTTTCCTTTATAAAAAAGATAAAGCAGTGCGCTAATTTCTATGCCAGAATGTATTTATATGATATGAGAAAAAATCCGTATCGAGATTCATCAAAATTAGATTCTTTATACGGATGCGTTACAAAAAAGTATCATTCTGTTTTTGAATTGAAGGACTTACAGTATGATGTTTTGGTATGCGGAAGCGATCAAATTTGGAATCCGGAAATTATGGGAGAAATAGATCCATTTTTCTTGCTGGATTTCGGTAAGGCGAAAAGAAGGATATCCTACGCAGCAAGTATGGGAAGCTATGAAATAAACGATAGAGAGAAGATTCTTTTATCTAGTTATTTAAAAAATTTTACTGCAATTAGTGTTAGAGAGGAACATGCTAAAAGACAATTGCAAAGTCTAACGGACAAAAAGATCCAAGTTGTCAGTGACCCGACACTGTTATTAAATCGGGGTGATTGGGAAGCGTGTTTTCCTGATGAGCTCAGTTATAAGAAAAAGGACAGTCAGAAATACATTTTATGTTTTTTTGTTTGGAGTGGTATTTCATTATATATGGAGGAGGTTAAAAAATATGCTAAAGAACTTAATTTGCCTATTTGGAATATTCAGTCTCATTCTAAGAGGACAAATGGTGTCGATCAAGTAATTCAAGCACCTACAGTTGGAGAATTCCTTAGCCTTTTGGATAATGCAGAACTTATTATTACAAACTCATTTCATGGAGTTGCCTTTTCTTTAAATTTAAATAAAAAATTTATCCCGATTCTTAATATGAAAAATCCAGAGAGAGTAAAGAATCTCCTAGATAATTTGGGGTTGGAACAACTTATAAATGTGGAGCCGAAAGAGGTAATGAATATGATAGATTACGATCAAGTTAATTTCAGAATGCAGCAGCTTAGAGATAAATCGTTTCAGTGGCTAAAAAATGCAATTATAGGATAATGGGCAATATACAAACGAATGTAGGAGTACTGCTATGCTTGATTTTGATAAAAATCTGTGTATGGGGTGTACGGCGTGTTATTCAACATGTTCACATGGAGCCGTAAAAATGAAACAATCTGAAAAAGGATTTTATATTTCTTTTATTGACACTGAGAAATGTACACAATGTGGATTGTGTGAAAAAATATGTCCAGTTTTAAATAAATCCACAATAGATAGAGATTTATCTGGGGTAAAATGCTATGCAACTTATACTTTAGATGAAGAGAGTAGGATGAAAAGCACCTCTGGAGGTGTTTTTTATGAACTGGCAAAGAGGATTATACATGATGGAGGTGCAGTTTGCGGGTGTATTTGGGATAAAGATTTTGTTGCAAAGCATGTTTGTACAGATGATTTAAATATTGTCGAAAAAATGCGTGGTTCGAAATATGTCCAAAGTGATCTTGGTAATTGCTTAAAAGAAGTCAAAAATATTTCAAAAACAAGAAAAGTATTGTTTTGTGGCCTGCCTTGTCAAGTTACAGCACTGAAAAATAGTATAAAAGATACAGATAATATTTTAAGCATTTCTCTAATATGCGGAGGATGTCCTTCGCCGGAGGTTTGGCGTTTATATAAAGAGGATTTGGAAAAAAGAGAACAAAGTAAAATTACTTATATTAATCACCGCAGCAAATCTAAAGGGTGGCTTGTAGCTAATATGCAGTTTGATTTCCAAAGTGGTAATAGTATACATGAAGTTATTATGCAGAATATTTATGGTGCAAATTACGTAAAGGGCTTGACAATTTGTGGGGCATGTTTTGAATGCTCTTTTAAGATTAATTCTTTAAATACCGATATCATTATAGGAGATCATTGGGGAATTAATAAAAAAATGATGAAGGGATGTAAAAATAAGGGAGCCTCAGTCGTTATTCCACTGACTTTGAATGGGAAAAAAATATTTTCAGATATCGAATCATTATTCAATTGGGAGATGGAAAATTTAGACAATGTTATAACAGTGAATCCACCTTTAGTTGAAAAACATAAGAGAAATAATAAAAGGGATTCTTTTTTTAATTCTTTGCACACTTTAAATATTTCAGAAAATTTGTCGGCAAATATGCCTGAAATTTCACATGGCAGAATCAAAAAAATACTTTACAAATTGGGAGTATATATACCTATTTACAATTTAATTTGGAAATTACGTCATAGATAAGTAATGGTAATTGCGTAAAATGTATTATTATTTCAAAATAACAGAAAGATTTTTTTATAATGAGTAGAGAAAAAGAACTTGTAAAAAACACAGGCATACTGGCAATAGGTAAATTAAGTGCTAAATTATTCACGTTTTTATTATTGCCTTTGTATACATCTGTTTTACTTCCCGAGGACTACGGAACGATAGATGTCTTGCAAACAGTAATTTCGTTATCGCTATATATTGTCACATTACAAGTTGATGCTGCAATATTTCGGTATTTAATTGAATATAGAAATGTTGAAAAAAAACAGATTGAATATTTGTCCTCTGGTATGTTAGTTTATTTGGCAGGATCTGTAGTTTTTACCATTGCTATTGTTATTTTAAATATATTTTGGCCAATACCACATGTGATATTGCTTATTGCAGCATATTGGGTGAATTCGTTCACCAATATTATGCTTAACGTACTTCGCGGATATGGTCATAATGGCATGTATTCGATAGTAAGCACGGCAATTACAGTGGTGGCATTGATTACGAATATTTTACTTATTTTAATATTTCATTTTGGTGGAGAAGCTATTCTTATTGCGCTGTTTGTTTCGAATCTTTTTGGTGGCATCAGTGTATTTTTATATGAGAAACTCTGGAAAAAAATACAGTTTAATTCCGTTGATATCAGCAATTTAAAGGAAATGCTCTCTTATTCAATTCCGCTTGTGCCTACCGCTGTTTCATGGTGGGTTGCTAATATGTCTGACAGGGTTTTGATACTAGTGTTTCTTGGTAGTACATTTAATGGTATTTATGCTGCTGCAAATAAGTTGCCTGCAATTTATACAACTATTTATACAATTTTCAACTTGGCTTGGACAGAAAATGTTACTATTTCAATGAAAGATAAAGATAGAGATGGCTATTTGAATAGAATGATGGGATCATCATACAGATTCTTTTCTTTTCTTGTATTGGGAATAATTTGTTGTTCATCATTACTGTTTGAAATTTTAATAGGTATAAATTATAGGGATGCCTATCCTCATATTTTTATCTTATTGCTTGCTGTATTTTTTAACTCAATGTGCTCAATGTATGGAGGAATATTTATTGGATTCAAGGATTCAAAAACAACGGGTATTACTACCATTTTGGGTGCAGTTGTAAACTTAATTGTAAATTTGTGTTTAATCAATGTTATTGGTTTATATGCGGCATCGGTTTCTACACTTGTATCATATTTAGTAATACTCTTCGCACGAATGAAAGTATCGGAACGAATGGTCAAAATAAGATTGCCATTAAGGTTCACACTTCAATTACTGGTTATGTTTACTATCGTTGGAGTGGTTTATTTTGTTAACAATCATATATTGATGTTGTTTGTGCTAATTTTGGTCTGTGTTTGGGGATATTTTAATAATAAAGAAATTGTTTGGAAAATTATCAAAACAATGAGAGCCAAAATAATGCGATAGTTAAACTGGGTCATCGGGAATGGTAATTGATAACTAAGTCATTATGTATATTACGGTGAAAATGGTTCCTTGTATATTTCAGATAAGCTGACCATCCTTCATGGCCAAACTGACCACCTTTGACGGAGATTTAGATCACTGATCTCGAAGAGGGATAGACGATGACCAAAGTCATTCTTATAATGATTATGGCACACTCTCGTGTGACTATCATTTAAGGAGGATGATGATCAAGGTAGATTATCGTGAAATCCTGAGGCTTCAGAGCATTGGACACAACATCTCACAGATCGCCGGATCGCTGCACAGCTCTCGCAACACCGTTAGGGAAGTGGAAAGGCTTGCAGATGAAAAAAGAATCCGATGGCCGCTCGGAGAGGAGATGACTAATCCACAGCTTTATATCTGCTTTATCCGGAACGGCAGAAAAAAGCAAACGTTTATCTGGAACCGGATTGTGCTTGGATTCACCGTGAACTGGCGAAAAGGGGGGAGTATTCCGTTTGAATAGTGCACTCTTTTCGGAAATTCGGAGCACCTAAATCCTAAGTTTCAGAGCAGGTATTTCTGCTTCAGAGAGCAATCCTTGAATATTACGGCGTCGCAGAATACTCACCAATATCATGAAAATGTAAATAAAACAAAAAAGTCATAGAAACCACGTCATTACGCCATTGGTTTCTATGACCTTTTTGTTTTTCTGTCAATACTCATCTCTATTTTCCGTCAATATCATTTTTTTCGCAGAATACCGAATTCTATGAAATCTAAATCATTATACCTCAGATGAAATAAGAATGCAACAGAAAGATTGCAAATGCTAAATGATCAAATCAATATAAAATTTCTGAATTTTCCCCAGTATTTTTGAAAAAATGTATAATAATAAGAATACTACAGTAATACAATCTACCATACTAACCAAAAGCGAAAGGGGCATACAACTAGTTATGACGACAGAAGAAATTTATTTTAATGATGTGGTTCATTATTGGCTTCAGAGTGTAAAGGACAGGAATGCATTGTCCACATATGTGAAGTACAGGCAGCTGAGTCAGAACCATATTTTCCCGTTTTTTTTAGGAATCGAAATTACACAGATAACACCCCGGATGTTGGAATGTTTTCGTCTTCATTTATTAAAAGACGGATGTACCCAAGGCCCGGCAGTTTCTCCGGGAAACCTCCGGTGCATCATCATGATCATGAATCATACGCTACAGCTGGCGCACAGTAAGAATCTGATTTCCGTGCCGCTCACGCTGTCTCTGAGACTGGGAAAAGCAAAGAATGTGGCCAGGGTATTTCTCCACGAGGAGCAGGTCAAACTGGAAAATTATATTAAGAAAAACATGAATTTATCAACGTTTGGCATCTATCTGTGCCTGTATACGGGGCTTCGGCTGGGAGAAGTATGTTCTTTGCGCTGGTGTGATATAGACCTGGAAGGCAGTTACATTCATATACAGCACACGGTTCAGCGGCTGCCGCTGGAAAACCTGAGATCTGAAAAAAAGACAAACCTGATTATCTCAGAACCGAAGAGTGCGTTTTCCATAAGGATGATTCCCATACCGGAGTTTTTGTACGGATCTATACAGACGCTGGCGAGAAATTATACGGACCCCGATTACGTCCTCACCGGCAGCCAGTCTCCCATGGAACCCCGCACGATGCAGTACCGCTATAAAAAATGTCTGCAGGAGGCGGATATAAGGTACCTGAATTTCCATACGCTGCGCCATACGTTTGCCACACGGTGCATCATGGCGGGGATGGATCCCAAAACATTGAGTGAGATTCTGGGGCATTCCGATATTAAAATAACGCTGGAATACTATTTTCATTCCTCGCTGGAATTTAAGAAAAAACAGATGAACCTTCTGACTGCACTTTCATAGAATTCGGTATTCTGCGAAAAGGGAGGTGTTGTTCATGTGGTATGCGCTCAGGTGTTCTTCTGGTGAAGCGGTTGATATTTTGCAGCTCAGTCGAAGGTTTATAACAAAAGGGAAAATACAGGACATATTTACCTTCACATTTGATCGCATGAAACGCTATCAGGGACAGTGGCATATAGAAAATGCTCTCATGTTTCCCAATTACATATTTCTGGAATCAAAAGATGAAGACATCAACTCTGATGAATTAAAGCAGTGCTGGGATTTCGTGAAAGCGGAGGATGTTCCAAATACACTGTTTAAGGTGCTGCCGGAGGAAGAGAGATTTTTGCGTTCGCTGTGTGACTCTTCCCATCACCTTAAGTTATCCAGAGGATATATTTGTGATGGGATAACACATATCGACGAGGGACCGCTTCGGGGACTAGAGTGTTATATCAGAAAAATTGACCGCCATAAACGGATGGCGCGGCTGGAAGTTCCGTTGCATTATGTAAATAATACGATGTGGGCGGGTTTGGAAATTTTCTACAAGAGCTAAAAATGTGACAGACAGGCAGCAAGAGGACAGGAGAATGGAAAGTACGGCGATGAAAAATAAGTTTGTAAAGCGTGATATTCCGTTTAGTCCCCCGGATATTACGGAGGATGAGATAAATGAGGTGGTGGACACGCTTCGTTCAGGGTGGATAACCACAGGACCTAAGACGAAAGAATTAGAAAGACTGACGGCGAAACGGTGTGGGACCTCGAGGGCAGTCTGTCTGAACTCCAATACGGCCTGCTCTGAGATGACTCTTCGTATCCTGGGCATTGGCCCGGGAGACGAAGTGATCGTCCCGGCTTATACGTACACGGCTACTGCATCTGTGGTGGACCATGTGGGCGCCAGGATCGTGATGGTCGACTGCGAACCCGGAAAATTCACGATGGATTATGAAAAGCTGGAGGATTCTATTACAGAAAACACAAAAGTCATCGTTCCCGTGGATCTTTTTGGTATTCCCTGTGAGTATGACAGGATTTGCGAGATTGTGGAGCGGAAGAAACATTTATTTCAGCCGTCCGATAACAGGATCCAACAGGCGATGGGCCGCATCATTGTTATGGCGGATGCGGCCCATTCTTTTGGCGCGGCATACAAAGGAATGCCTGTGGGAAGCCTTGCAGACTTCACCTGCTTTTCGTTCCATGCCGTAAAAAATCTGACGACTTCGGAAGGCGGCGCAGTTGTGTGGAGAGACATTCCGGGAATTGATCATGAGGAGCTCTATCACACCTATATGCTGATGAGCCTTCACGGCCAAAGCAGGGACGCGCTGGCAAAGACGAAACCGGGCGCCTGGGAATACGACATCGCAGGACTCTGGTTTAAGTGTAATATGACGGATGTTCATGCCGGAATCGGTCTCGGTCAGATGAAGCGTTATGACAGCATGCTGAACCGAAGGAAGAATATGATTGGGAGACTGGATAGAGCGTTTTGTGGTAGCGGGACAGAACCTGTGAAGCACTATACAGAAGAATGGCAGTCATCCGGGCATCTTTATATCCTGCGTCTCTTTAAGGGGCAGGCTGCCATAGAACCGGAAATCCGCAATGATTTTATTGTCAGGATGGCGCAGCTGGGTGTGGCGACAAATGTTCATTACAAGCCGCTGCCGATGCATACGGGATATCAGGCGCTTGGATTCGATATCAGGGATTACCCCAATGCGTATGAGCAGTTCAGGAATGAGATTACGCTGCCGATGCATACGAGCCTGAGTGATGAGGATATAGACTATCTGGTATGGGCAGTGAAGAGAGTTTCCGCGGAGTTACTGTAGAAGCTGCACATATGTTTTGCACAGAAGAAATGAGAGAAATGGAATGAAGTATTTTGAGATAAATGTAAAAAAATATGTTCCCTGCAGATCATTTGACGTTTTCAGGCCGGCGTCTTTGTATTTTCCGAAAGACAATGCGGTTATGTTCATAACGAGAGAATACATGGGATTAGTAAACGCGCTGGAAACCTGCACAAACTGCCTGGTTTTCTGGCCGGAAGAAGTTGAAGTCCCACCGGAGATCAATGAGAGACATGCCGTCGCAGCGAGTGCAGATCCCAGAACCGAATACTGCAGGTTTTACAGAGACAATGAGATTACATATTATCCGGAAGTCGAAGAATACAATCTGGTGAATGGGGCCTGTATTTCTCCAAAAGCTGTGATTGGATCAGAGTGCAGGATTTTTCCGGGTGCTTATATCGGGGGTGAGGTCAGACTGGGGGATCACGTGTATGTGGGCAGTGGAGCCAGGCTGGTCGGCAGGATAAAGGTCGGAAATCATGTTGTCATTCGCGAAAATGCCGTTATCGGCGCAGACGGATTATCGACGAACCGGGACGAAGAGGGACGTGCAGTCACGATGCCTCAGTTTGGCGGTGTGGTTATCGAGGATGACGTGCAGATTGGCGCCCTGACAGTGGTTGCAAGAGGTGCAATCGATGATACGGTACTGAAGAGAGGCAGCAAAATAGATAACAGTTGCTTCATTTCCCATAACGTGATTCTGGGTGAAGATACATTTGTTGTGGGGGAAAGTATCGTGTTCGGAAGCGCCACGACAGGGAAACAGGCATATATTTCCGGCAATTGCTGCGTGCGTGACGGTATAAGGATAGGAGAAAAAGCGCTGGTTGGCATGGGCGCCGTCGTTGTAAAACCAGTCCCGGATGGTGCCGTTGTAAAAGGCAATCCGGCGAGATGAGCTGACTGGAGGATACTGTTATGAAAAAGGTTTTAGTAGTTGCTGCTCATCCGGACGATGAGCTGCTTGGAGTGGGTGGAACTGTCGCAAGGCACGTCAGTCAGGGTGATGAAGTCATGTCTGTCATCATGTGCGAGGGCGAGTCCCTGCGCTACAAAAAAGATATGGGACAGAAGACGGCGATCAGCCAGGCGGGAAAGATCCTCGGCGTCAAAGAGATACGACAGATAGGTTTTCCCGACCAGCGGTTAGATACCGTTACACTGACCGAGATCATTACTCCGCTGGAAAAGATCTCCGATAAGTTCAAGCCGAATATTGTGTACTGCCAGTATGGCGGAGACATTAATATGGATCATCAGCTGCTTTTTCAGGCGGCAAATGTGGCCTTTCGGCCTCTGGACGGCTGGATCGAGGACGTATATGCTTTTTATACGGCGAGCAGCACAGAGTGGGGATTTCCCAGGACCTTTACGCCGGACACCTGGATTGACATCACGGATACACTGGAAAAAAAGATTGCGGCATTCCTGAGTTATCACAGCGAGGTGAGAGAATATCCGCATCCCAGGTCTGCAAAAGCGTTGGAGCATGCGGCACACTTCTGGGGGAACCAGTGCTCCATGGAAGCGGCTGAGGCGTTTATGACGGTGAGAAGTGTTAAGAGGTGAAGCTGTTATGAAAAAAGTTATGATACTCGGAGCTTCTGCGGGTCAGATGCCGATGATCAGAAAAGTGAAGGAGCTGGGATATGAACTGGCGGTCGTAGATTACAATGACAGGGCCGTCGGTATTCCTTATGCAGATAAATTCTACCACGCAAGTACGATTGATACGGATGCGGTCGTGAGGGCGGCAAAAGATTATAAACCGGACGGTATTACCACGGTTCAGACGGATATGCCGATGCGAGCTGTGGCAGAAGCCTGCAGAGAACTCCATATCCCCGGAATATCCCCGGAGGCAGCTTTGAACGCAACGGATAAGGAAAAAATGATGGAGGCGTTCAAAAGGGCCGGCGTGAGCAGTCCGTGGTTCTACGCGTTTGCCCCCGATGATACGGATGCATTCATATTGGGAAAGATACAGTATCCATGTGTTGTGAAACCGGCAGATAATTCCGGAAGCAGAGGGGTATCGCTTGCAGAGAACGGCCAAGATGCTCTGGGGGCAATTGCGTATGCACGCAGTCATTCCCGGAACGGAAGGATCATAGTCGAAGAATATATGACAGGGCCTGAAGTGAGCGTCGAGGTGATGATGCTTTCGGGAGAGGCAAATGTGCTGGCTGTGACGGATAAGCTGACAACAGGTGCGCCGCATTTTATAGAGATGGGGCACAGTGAACAGTCACGGCTCGGCGCTGAGATCACTGAGAAAATAAAAAGACTGGCAAAACAGGCAATGCTTGCCGTTGGGGCAGCTGAAGGCCCGGGACATGTCGAGATCATCGTGACATCGAAGGGAGCAAAGGTGGTGGAGCTGGGAGCACGGCTCGGCGGGGATTTTATTACCACAGACCTGGTTCCGCTGGCTACGGGAGTTGATTTTCTGAAAGCGGTGATTCAGGTGGCCTGCGGAGAGAGACCCGATATGACGCCTAAATTCCACAGGGGAAGTGCGATTCGGTTCATTCCTGCCGGGGAGGGAATCATCAGGGGTATCGAGGGCATGGACGAAGCCGCGAAGATTCCCGGCATCATGAAGGTTGAATGTCTGCGGACTATTGGTGACAGAATCCCTCCGCTGACCAGCAGTCTGGACAGGGCGGGCTACGTGATCGCTCAGGCGGACAACCCGGAACAGGCAGAGACACTGTGCGATCAGGCGGTTAAAAAAATCAAGTTTATTGTGGGGGAGGAACTCTGACGTGTACCAACGTTATTTGAAGCGGTTGTTTGACATCATTATTGGTATTGCTGCATTTCCGTTTGTATGTGTAATTACGATAATTGTGGCGCCATTCATATACCTGGAAGACCGAGGATGTGTTTTTTACAGAGCAAAAAGAAGAGGGCTTAACGGAAGAGTTTTCGTAATGTATAAATACAGATCCATGAAAATGAACGCCCCTGACATACGAAACAAAGACAATTCCACTTACAATTCGCCAAAGGACCCGAGAATAACAAAAGTAGGAAGCGTTCTGCGCAAGACATCCATCGATGAGATACCTCAGTTTTTAAATGTCTTAAAAGGCAATATGAGCGTTGTCGGGCCTCGCCCGGTGACCACGGACAGACCGCTTTCGGATTATGATGAAAAGAGACGGGTGAGACTTACCGTCAGACCGGGGATAACGGGGTATACACAGGCATATTTTCGAAATTCTGTTTCTCAGGAAGAGAAATTACAAAAAGATGCCGATTATGCCAGGCGGGTCACGTTTATTGGTGATGTGAAAATACTAATCAAAACAGTTGAGACAGTTTTACTGAGAAAAAATATTTATATGAACGTTGACGATCCAAAGCAATGGAGAACTTAAGGAGAAAGAGTATGAATGTAGCAGGTAAGAGGCTGCTGATCCTGGGTGCAGGCCGTGGACAGGTGGGACTTTATAAGGCGGCAAGGGAGATGGGAATTACAGCCATAGCAGGGACAATGCCAGGTGACAATCTTCCGGGTATTTTTCGGGCCGACGAAATCAAATATATGAATATCGCTGAACCGGATGAGGTTGTGGAAAAAGCCAGGGAGCTTGAGTTAGACGGTGTTGCAACCTGTTGTCTGGATACCGGTATTTCTGCTCTGGGAAAAACCTGTGACACATTAAATCTGACGGGCATTGGGGAAAATGCTGCGATCATGTGCAATGACAAATCTAAGATGAAGAAGGCTTTTATGGAAAACGGAGTCAGCACGGCACAGTATTTTGAAATTTCCAGTGATCAGGAACTGGAAGATGCTCTGAAAAAAATTCATCTTCCTGTTATTATCAAGGCGACAGATCTTCAGGGGAGCAACGGCATCTATATTTCCAAAACAAGGGAAGCGGCTTTAGAGGGATTTCATTCCGCGATGAAATTGACGAAACGTTCATACTGTATCGTTGAAGAATTCATTGAAGGCTGGGAGTTTGGTGCACAGGCGTTTGTTTACCAGGGGGAGGTACTGTTTGTAATGCCCCACGGAGATGAGACATTCATGAGCCATACAGCTGTTCCGGTTGGACATTATGTTCCACTTGAATGCGACGAGAATGTTTACAGGCAGACAGAGGATGTGGTCAGGAAGGCGATCAGGGCAATTGGTCTGAACAACTGTGCGGTCAATGTGGATCTGATATTGAAGGACAACAAAGTATATATGATCGAGCTTACAGGACGGGTGGGTGCGAACTGTCTGCCGGAGCTTGTTGAGATCAATTACGGTGTTGAATACTATAAGATGATTGCTGCTATGGCCGTTGGGGCTGATCCATTAGAATACTGGGAAATGAGAAACCCTGTGAGAACCGCAGGGCTTGCAAAAATGCTGTTTTCCACTGAAAAGAAGGGGACTTTAAAGGACATCTGTTATACAGGCCAGATGAGTGATGACATTGTAGAGATAACTTTCTTCAGGAAGCCGGGGGATGATATCCGGGTGTTTGAAAATTCCAATGATTGTGTAGGACAGATTATTGTGAAAGGCAAAACGATGAATGACTGTAAAAGAAAATCAAATGAGATTATTGAAAAAATAAGGATAGATGTCTGAATTTAGAGTTCAGTCTCAGAAGGAGAAATAATTGAAAACGTTATGCCTGTTTACGAATGCCTTTCCATATGGAAACTGGGAACCTTATCTGGAAACAGAAATAAAATTTTATAATGAGTTTGATAAAGTATGGATTTTTGCATTGCAGATTCGCGAAGAACATAAAAATGTCAGGAGATCTGTGGGAAAAAACGTGAGTGTTATTCCGGTATGGTATGCCTCCAGGCTCACATATCTGATAAATGCGCTGCGAGCGGTATTTGACGCTGACTTTTATAAAGAATTCCTGCGTCTTGTTAAACGCAGGCGTTTTTGTATCAGGAATTTAATCAATCTGTTTGTTTTCTTTAGCCGGGCGTATTATGAAGCAGGTATTATTGAAAAGAAAATGAAAAATCAAAAACTGGTTGGAGAGGTTGTTTTTTATTCCTACAGGTTTGAATATCAGCCGTACGTAGCAATGATTCTGAGAAAAAAGTGGAACTTGAACTGCAGGATTGTCGCCAGGGCACACAGATATGATCTATATGAAGAAGAACACCGCGGTGCATATATCCCAATGCGACAAGAAATCCTTGATGAGATAGATTTTGTATACCCCTGTTCTGATGATGGAACTGATTATATTCTAAATGGTTATCCCGAATATAAAAACAAGGTGGCTACAAAATTTCTGGGTACATTGGACCGCGGTATAAAGGAATATGAGTGGAAAGATTTTCCATATGAGATTGTAACCTGCTCCAATGTGGTAAAGGTAAAACGTCTGGATAAGTTAATCCGCGCCATGTCTTTGATCAGAGATGTGGAAATTAAATGGACTCATTATGGAGATGGACTGCTAATGGAGGATATCAAAGCGCTTGCAGAAAAAATGCTTGGCGCTAACGTTACATATGAATTTAAGGGAAATGTCGATAATACGGCACTGCTTGAAGATTATATGACAGAAAATTATTATTTGTTCTTAAACGTCAGTTCATCAGAGGGTATTCCCGTATCAATCATGGAATCATCTTCAGTGGGCATACCGTGTATTGCCACTGATGTCGGCGGGACCAGAGAAATAATTACTGATGGTGTCAATGGTATTCTTTTAAGTGCGGATGTTTCGGACCAGGAACTGGCGGATCGGATTACGAGGTTTTGCAGGCTGGACAGGTATCAGTATCTGCGATTCCGCAAAGAGGCAAGAAGATTGTGGGATGATAAGTATAATGCAGAGAAGAATTATCTGAGGTTTACCAACGAATTATTCTGGCAGGGGAGTAACAAACAGATCGATAGTAAGAGGTGAAAGGTTTGCGTGTGAATATCAAATCGTTATATGGACTATTGGCAATAGCTGTGATGTTGATTGCCGGTTTGCTGACAAATGTCGAAGGCTGGTTTTTGCTTGTTTTGTCTGCCTGGCTGTTTTTACTGTTCTATGCATATCATCATATCAAAGACCGGAGTATGCTGTTTGTTTTCTTAATTGCTTTTTTTGTTTTTCTGTTGGGAAGGGATTTTCTGCAGCAATTCATAGATTATAAAACAGAAAGTTTTCCAGAGGATGTGCAGGCACATGCTTACATTTCCTATTTTGTAACGTTACTGACTCTTGGTTTAGGTTATCATATATTCACCAAATATGGAAAAAAACGCAGAAAGCGAAACGTAGATTATGTGAATAATACTGAGAAGGTTGCGTTAATAAAAAAAATAAGTCTGTATGTTTATTATTTTTCGTGGGTGTTTGCAGTCGTATCTGAGATTGCAGTTGGAAGTTTTGTAGCTGCAAGAGGGGTTACGGATTATTATACGGATTTTTCCGAGTATCTGACCGGAAACACCATATTATATGTTATCAGTAAAATTGAATTGATTATGCCCGTTGCGTGGAATATCTATCTTGCAACACGGCCAAATAAAAAGCAGATAAAGTGTCCGCTCATCTTCTATGTAGTTTATCTCGTGATATCCCTGGGCAGCGGACAGCGCTCTACAGCGATGCTGGGAATTCTGTTTTTGTTTGTGTATTTTGTATATCGCCAGGGGCTTAATCCAGATGAGTCCTGGATCACAAAAAAAATGGTGATAACCGGAGTCATAGCTGTTCCACTATTAGCGGTATTTGCATCGGGCTATAGCATCTGGCGTGAAGGAGGGGAGATATCCGGAATCAGATTTATGGATGGATTTATCAACTTCTTTTACGATCAGGGTGTTACCGGCAATGTCATGAAGAGAGCTTACATGTACAGTGATAAAATTCCGTCAGATCAGACATATATTTTGGAGTTCCTGCACAGCGGAATTTTTGCGCGGCTGTTTGGTATCAAAGTGTATCACGGAAATACGGTTGAACATGCATTATACGGAGGAAGCTTTACGCATGCGCTGGGTTATACCGTGATGGGAGATGCGTATTTATCAGGCAGGGGGACGGGCAGCTGTTATATTGCTGAGTTATATCAGGATTTTGGTTATACAGGTATTATACTGGGAAATGTTCTCTATTCTCTTTTGATTGCAAGGATTGCAAACAGAAATAAGGATGAGAGGGTGTTATCGACCGCTATTCGTTTCATAATCATCACTCAATTACTGTGGGCTATACGAGGCAGTTACACTGGATTTATCACACAGCTTTTTGCACCCACAACTTTAGTTACTATTATTTTTGTGTTTGTTTCAGCACAGCTTCTGTTAAATAAAAAACTAAAAGGTTTGACACCTGGGGCGTGAGGTATCATGAATGACAAAAGATAATACGATTCAAAAGTCAATGGGTTGGTCTCTTTCTTCAGAGGTGGCTGTTAAATTTGTTGTTCCGGTAACAAACATGATTCTGGCTCGGGTGCTCACTCCGGATGCATTCGGTGTGGTAGCAGTCTGCAATATGCTGGTTAGCTTTGTCGACTTAATTACAGATGCCGGTTTTGGCAAGTACCTTGTACAGCATGATTTTGAAAGTGAAGAAGAAAAAGGTCAGTATGCAGACGTATCATTTTGGACCAATCTTGGCATCTCTGTACTGATGACAGTGCTGATTATTCTGTTCCGGTTCCCGATCGCTTCATTTTTGGGACATAGAGATTACGGCAACGTTATAGCAATAGCCAGTGTACAATTGATAATTACATCGGTCTCCAGCATTCAAACGGCGATTTTCAGGAGAGAATTTGAGTTTAAAAAGTTATTTGTCGCCAGGATTTCAGTTGCGGCAGCCCCTTTAATGATTACAGTGCCACTGGCACTCATATTGCGCTCGTTTTGGGCACTGATCATCGGAAATATTTCTGGTGCATTGGTGAATGCGATGGTGCTGACAGCGTTTTCTAAATGGAGGCCAGGTTTTTTTTACAAGGTAACGATTCTAAAAAGAATGTTTAATTATAGTTTCTGGTCCTTATGTGAAGCGCTTGCAAACTGGACGATTTTCTGGGTGGATACGTTCATTGTCGGGAGTGTGTTTTCAGAATACCAGCTAGGGCTCTATAAAAATTCCACCAACATGGTTCAGTCTATTATGGGAATGATATCTGCATCCATGAGCCCTGTTCTGCTGTCCACATTGTCGCGTCTGAAAAATTCAAAAGAAAAATACAGTGATGCGTTTCTCAATATTTACAATCTGATACTCTATCTTATATTGCCTATGGGAGCAGGCCTTTTCCTATATAGAGATACTGCAACACTTCTCTTGTTCGGCAGTCAATGGTCGGAAGCAGCCAATATAGTGGGAGCATGGGGATTAATGATGCTGTGCAGCGTAACGTTTTACAGTTTTCCGGCTGAACTGTATAAATCCAAAGGAATACCCCAGGTATTATTTTTGTTTCAAATGCTTTACCTGGTCATACTGATTCCAGTCTGTATCGTGAGTGCAGGGTATGGCTTTTGGATCATGGTCTATGCAAGGTGCCTGTGTGTTCTGTGGCAGGTGTTTATAAGCGTAATCTTCATGAAAAAGTATATAGGGATGGCACTCAATAAATTTTTCGTAACATTTATTACGCCATGTCTGGCAACGGGCTGTATGGTCATAGGTTCAGTTTTCATGAAGACATTTTTGAGGGGAACACCGGGCGATATAATTGCGATCTTCATTTGCACGATAATTTACACTGCGTTTCTCGCAATTTTTGCAAGGCGGCAGATAACCAGGAGTATCAGCGGTATGAGAGATAACAATTTGAAATAAATGAATGTCAGTTTAAGTATTCATCACGGTCAACAAATCATTTTCTTCACAAAATTCAGCTCTGCAATCCCGATGAGATTCCATTTGAGGTTATGAATGCCGGATTGAAATTTTCATGTGAGGTTTAATTTGCGTAGCTATGTATGTTATACTGCATAATTAAACCCCAATCTGCAAAATTATCCGTTCCATTTCTTGACATGCCACTTATTTTCCACTATAGTGTAAAATGGATAAAATGAAATTAATATATCCGGGATTTTAAGTTGATTGCCTTTGAAACAAGGGTTATTTACACGGAAAGAAGGGGATAAGGTTGAAAGAAAACTTTCACCCATCCCTGATTTGAGCCGCAGCAAGTGCGGCAGGGGAGGTAAAATGGGAAAATATTTCGGAACAGACGGCTTCCGCGGTGAGGCCAATGTGAATTTGACAGTGGAGCACGCATACAAGATCGGCCGGTTTCTGGGCTGGTATTACGGCAGAAATAAAAAAGATGAGCGCTGCAAGGCGGTGATCGGCAAGGACACAAGAAGATCCTCCTATATGTTTGAATATGCTCTGGCAGCGGGACTGACAGCTTCCGGTGCGGATGCGTATCTGCTGCATGTGACGACGACTCCAAGTGTCTCTTATGTGGCACGGACGGAAGATTTTGACTGTGGTATTATGATTTCGGCGAGCCACAATCCGTACTATGACAATGGAATAAAGCTGATCAACAGCAACGGCGAGAAGATGGATGAGGGGACCATTCTGAAAGTCGAGGCTTACATAGACGGCATTGCGGGAGAGATTCCGCTGGCTACGAAGGAGATTATCGGACGCACCGTGGATTATTCCGCAGGCAGAAACCGTTATGTGGGATATCTGATCTCTCTGGCTACACGTTCTTATAAGAACATGCGCGTTGGACTTGACTGTGCGAACGGCAGTGCGTGGATGATTGCCAAGAGCGTATTTGATGCGCTTGGAGCCAAAACTTACGTGATCAATAATGAACCTGACGGCACCAACATTAATATGGGGTGCGGATCGACTCATATGGAAGGACTGCAGCAGCTCGTGAAAGAGAAGAAGCTGGATGTCGGCTTTGCATTTGACGGGGATGCTGACCGCTGTCTCTGCGTGGATGAAAACGGAGATGTTGTCAATGGAGATCTGATCATCTATATCTATGGATGCTATATGAAGGACCGCGGAAAACTGGTGGGCAACAAAGTCGTGACAACGGTAATGTCGAACTTTGGTCTTTATAAGGCGCTTGACGAGGCCGGGATTGAGTATGAAAAGACTGCTGTCGGTGATAAATATGTCTATGAGAATATGGCGGAAAACGGATATCGCATCGGCGGAGAGCAGTCCGGTCATATTATTTTCCGGAAATATGCGACCACGGGTGACGGTATTCTGACGGCGCTCAAGATGATGGAAGTCATACTGGAAAAGAAAAAACCGCTCAGTGTTCTGGCTTCCCCGGTTACGATTTATCCTCAGGTACTGAAGAATATCAGGGTGACAGACAAGTCGCAGGCACAGGCGGATACTGCAGTGCAGGCTGCGGTGAAGAGTGCAGCTGATGAGCTCGGCAATGACGGCCGTATCCTCGTGCGTGAGAGCGGAACGGAGCCGGTTGTCCGAGTGATGGTGGAAGCGCCGGAATATGAGCAGTGTGAGAGGCTTGTAGACCAGGTGCTGGATGTCATTATCAAGAATGGCTACAGGGAGGATTAATCTATGTGCGGCATTGTAGGGTATACAGGACACCAGGCAGCAGCCCCCATCCTGTTGGATGGTCTGTCGAAACTGGAGTACCGCGGCTATGATTCATCAGGAATTGCAGTGGACGGTACGAAACAGGATCAGCATGTTATCGACGTGATCAAGGCAAAGGGTCCGCTGATGGCATTGTGTGAAATGACAGACAACGGCAAGGCGGTAAACGGGAATTGTGGGATTGGACACACCAGGTGGGCGACACATGGGGAACCTTCTGTCGTGAACGCCCATCCGCATTTTACGAAGGATAAGCGGATTGTTATCGTGCATAACGGTATCATTGAAAACTATCAGGAACTGCGGGAAAATCTGGAGAAGAAGGGATATGAGTTTGTCTCTCAGACAGATACAGAGGTTCTTGCACATTTGCTGGACTACTATTATGATGGGAACCCGCTGGAGGCGATTGCCAAGGTTATGGTACGTATCCGTGGTTCCTATGCATTGGGGGTATTGTTTCAGGATTTCCCGGGAACGATCTATGCCGTCAGAAAAGACAGTCCGATGATCATCGGAAGCAGCGCAGAAGGAAACTTCATCGCATCTGATGTGCCGGCGATTCTGAAATATACGAAAGATGTATGTTTTATCCAGAACATGGAGATTGCGAAGCTGACAGCGGATGGCGTTAAATTCTACGATATTGACCAGGAGGAGATCAATAAAGATTTCAGCAGGATTGAATGGGATGCCAAAGCAGCAGAAAAAGGTGGATTTGCGCATTTTATGCTCAAAGAGATCTATGAACAGCCGAAAGCTGTTGCAGACACCATCAGTCCGAGAATTAAGAATAACCGGATCGTCATTGAAGAACTGGAGATGACGGAGGAAGAGATTAAGGATATCCGCAGAATCCAGATGGTAGCCTGCGGTTCGGCTTACCATGTCTGCATGAGTGCCAAATACGTTCTCGAGCAGATGACGCAGATTGCAGTGGATGTGGATCTGGCAAGTGAATTCCGGTACCGCAAACCGGTGATGGAAGAGAACACACTTGTCATCGTAGTCAGCCAGTCCGGGGAGACGGCAGATTCTCTGGCAGCGCTGAGGGAAGCCCACAAACGTGGGTTTAAGGTGCTGGGGATCGTAAATGTAGTCGGCAGCTCCATTGCAAGGGAGGCAGACAGTGTATTCTACACCTGGGCTGGTCCGGAGATATCGGTGGCAACGACGAAGGCATACAGCACACAGCTGGCAGCAATGTATCTGATCGGTATTCACTTTGGGATGGTCCGGGGCGTGGTGCCGGAGGACGATTATGCGGCTTATCTGAAAGAGCTTCAGAAACTTCCGGATAAAATCAAGAGGATACTGGATGAGAAAGAGCGGATTCAGTGGTTTGCGAATAAGTTTTCCCACAGCCATGATATTTTCTTCATTGGCCGGGGACTGGATTATGCAATTTCAATGGAAGGATCACTGAAGCTGAAAGAGATTTCCTATATCCATTCTGAGGCTTATGCTGCAGGCGAACTGAAACACGGTACGATCTCTTTGATCGAGAACGGAACGCTTGTCGTTGGCGTTGCGACGCAGTCTGAATTATTTGAAAAAGTAGTCAGCAACATGGTTGAGGTGAAGAGCCGCGGTGCCTATGTGATGGGTCTGACTTCTTATGGAAACTATTCCATTGAAGATACGGCGGATTTTACCATCTATGTGCCGAAAACAGCGGAATGTTTTGCAAACAGCCTGGCGGTGATCCCGCTGCAGCTGCTGGCATATTATGTGTCACTCGCGAAAGGGCTGGATGTGGATAAACCACGGAACCTTGCAAAATCGGTTACAGTGGAATAGCGTAAAGGAGAGCAGACTTGATGATGTGTGTGTGATCGGGTCTGTTCTTTTCTGTTACACAGGAGATTGCTTCGGGGCGAAGTCTTTTTTGCATGGAGTTGTGTGATAAGGGAAAAGCTTGATATCATAGTATTGAGTTTACGATAGGAGCTGTCCATGGACTTATATGAAATATTGATACACCAGAACCCACCCTGGTCATCCAGGGAGACCGTTTGTTTTGCAGTTTTATTATGCCTGCTTTTTATAACCGTGGCTGTGCTGATACGAAAGAGAAAATTGAAGGGTGTGCAGGGGACCGCGATTTTACTGATTTATATCTTTCTGTTTGTTGTGTTCGCATCGACGGTATTTACGAGGGTTCCGACTTCGGAGGCAAACTATAATCTGCAGTTATTCTGGTCGTACCGATATGTGCTGGAAAACAACAGTGTGGGAATGCTGGAAGAGATTCTGCTCAACTGCGTATTGCTGATGCCGCTCGGGGTGCTGCTGCCTTTTGCGCTGGGCAAGCCGGTGAGCGTGTGGTTCGCCTGCCTGACAGGACTGGTGGTATCATCCTGTATCGAAGTCTGCCAGCTTGTGTTTCACCGGGGACTGTTTGAGTGGGACGATATCATACACAATACGCTTGGATGTGTGGTCGGCTATGTGATAGCCAGAAGAGCATGCCGCTATATAGCGGGCAGGAAGAATTAGGAGGAAGGTGAGGCATGGAGCAGTCAAAATACTATACATCCGGTGAATTTGCCCGGATGGCACGGGTATCTGTGCGTACGATCCGTTTTTATGACAAACAGAATGTGCTTAAACCGTCCTATGTCAATGATTATGGCAAGCGTTTCTATACAGATTCGGATCTTGCAAGACTTCAGCAGATTCTTCTGCTCAAATATCTTGGATTTTCACTGGACGATATCCGGAATATGACGATCAATGATTCGGATTCTCATATTCTTATCAATTCGCTTAACCTGCAGCTGAAACTGATCCGCGACCGGATCGAGCAACTGCAGATGGTGGAGAAGGCGATACAGGATACGACTTCTGTGATCGAGACGGATCATTATATCGACTGGAGTCAGATGCTGGAGCTGATCCATCTGACAAACATGGAAAAAAGCCTCAAAAGCCAGTATCAGAACGCCACAAACATATCTGCGCGGATTAACCTGCATACGCTGTATACCCGGAACAAACAGGGATGGTTCCCGTGGATCTTTGCGCAGTGTAATCTGCGGCCGGGGATGCGTGTGCTCGAGCTTGGATGCGGCAATGGAGCCTTATGGACGGAGAATCTGAAGTCCATACCCGCTGGTATCGAGGTGATCCTGTCTGATATTTCGGAGGGGATGATCCGTGATGCGAGGCGGGCGATTGGTCCCGGGGACAGACGTTTTACATTTGAGGTATTTGACTGTCAGCAGATTCCTTATCCGGATGCCAGTTTTGATCTGGTCATCGCCAATCATCTGCTGTTCTATTGTGAGGATGTTCCAAAAGCGTGTTCCGGCATTGCACGTGTACTGAAGTCCGGCGGCAGACTGGTCTGCAGTACTTACAGTGCGAATCATATGAAAGAAATCAATGAGCTGGTGCGAAGATTTGATGACAGGATTACGTTGTCAGCGGACCGGCTGTATGAACAGTTTGGGCTGGAAAACGGTGGGAAACTGCTTCAATCGTATTTTGACGATGTCCAGACATTAATATATGAAGATTCTTTATTGGTGGATACGCCGGAACCGCTGATCGAGTATATCCTGTCCTGCCATGGAAACCAGAATCAGTACATTCTGGACCGCTATAAGGAATTCCGTCTCTTTGTGGAGAAAAAGACAAGGAAGGGATTTCGTATTACGAAAGAGGCGGGGATTTTTAGTTGTAAGTTTATATCAAAAAACACTTGAAGGTGACCTAAGGTCACCTTTTATAATGTCGTTAGACACTTATTGTTTCGATTAAAACAAAAGACAGGAGGCATTACATTTGAAGGGAATTATTTTAGCAGGCGGTTCTGGAACAAGGCTTTACCCGCTGACGATGGTAACTTCGAAACAGCTGCTGCCCATTTACGACAAACCGATGATCTATTATCCCATGTCGGTGTTGATGAATGCCGGAATCCGTGACATACTGATTATTTCGACTCCGCAGGATACTCCGCAGTTTGAGAGGCTTTTAGGAGACGGGCACCAGTTTGGGGTCAGTCTTTCCTATGCCGTACAGCCGAGTCCGGACGGGCTTGCGCAGGCCTTTATCATTGGAAGTGACTTTATTGGAAATGATACGGCGGCGATGGTCCTGGGCGATAATATATTCGCGGGACACGGCCTGAAAGAGCGGCTGACAGCTGCGGTGGAAAATGCAAAGCAGGGGAAAGGTGCGACCGTTTTCGGCTACTACGTGGACGATCCGGAGCGTTTCGGGATCGTGGAATTTAACAGTGCGGGAAGAGCGGTGTCCATCGAAGAAAAACCGGAACATCCGAAAAGTAATTACTGTGTGACCGGTCTGTATTTTTACGACAACGATGTTGTGAAATATGCAAAAGACCTGAAGCCGAGTGCCCGCGGAGAGCTGGAAATCACAGATCTGAACCGTATTTATCTGGAAAATGGGAACCTGAATGTGGAACTGCTCGGGCAGGGTTTTACCTGGCTGGATACAGGGACGCATGAGAGTCTCGTGGAGGCGACGAATTTCGTAAAGACGGTGGAACAGCATCAACACCGCAAGGTCGCCTGCCTTGAAGAGATCGCATACCTGAACGGCTGGATTACGAAAGAGGAAGTCTGGAAAGTCTATGAGGTTCTGAAAAAGAATCAGTATGGACAGTATCTGAAAGACGTTCTGGATGGAAAATATCTGGATGTGCTGCATTAACTGCTGCTTCAAACCTCATAATATAAGAAAAGGAAGAAAATTATGATGACGATTATCGTGACCGGCGGTGCCGGTTTTATCGGAAGTAACTTTATTTTTCATATGCTCGAAAAGTATCCTGATTACCGGATCGTATGTCTGGACTGCCTGACTTACGCCGGGAATCTCTCGACTCTCGCCCCGGTGATGGAAAATCCGAATTTCCGCTTTGTAAAAAAGAGCATTACGGACAGAGAGGCGGTGTATCGGTTATTTGAAGAAGAACATCCGGATATGGTGGTGAATTTTGCGGCAGAGAGTCATGTCGACCGTTCTATCGAGAATCCGGAAGTATTTTTAGATACCAACATCAAGGGAACGGCGGTGCTCATGGATGCCTGCCGGAAATACGGAATTCAGAGATACCATCAGGTTTCCACAGATGAAGTGTACGGCGACCTGCCCCTGGACCGGCCGGATCTGTTCTTTACGGAGGAGACGCCGATTCATACGAGCAGTCCTTACAGTTCTTCCAAAGCGGGCGCGGATTTGCTGGTGCTTGCATATCACCGCACGTATGGACTGCCGGTGACCATCAGCCGCTGCTCCAACAATTACGGTCCGTATCATTTCCCGGAAAAGCTGATCCCGCTGATGATCGCCAATGCGCTGAACGACCGTCCGCTGCCAGTCTACGGAAAAGGCGAAAATGTACGCGACTGGCTGTACGTCCTGGACCACTGCAAAGCCATTGATCTGATTATTCATAAAGGACGTGCCGGCGAGGTCTATAATATCGGCGGACACAATGAGATGAAAAACATTGATATTGTGAAGATGATCTGTAAAGAACTTGGAAAACCGGAAAGCCTGATCACGTATGTGACGGACCGAAAGGGCCATGATATGCGCTATGCGATCGATCCGGCAAAGATTCATACGGAACTCGGCTGGCTGCCGGAGACTATGTTTGCTGAGGGCATTAAGAAGACAATCCGGTGGTATCTGGAACACAGGGAATGGTGGGAGACGATCATATCCGGGGAATACCAGAATTACTATGAGACGATGTACGGGAACCGATAGGTCTGACAGTTTTAGTATCTGACGGAAAGGAGTTAGAATGAAAGTATTAGTAACCGGTGTTAAGGGACAGCTTGGACATGATGTGGTAGACGAACTCACAAAACGGCAGCACGAGGCTGTCGGTGTGGATATCGAGGAGATGGATATCACCGATCTGGCTTCCGTGGAGAAGACAATAAAAGATGTGAATCCGGATGCGGTCGTACACTGTGCTGCATGGACGGCAGTCGATGCGGCGGAGGACTGCGTCGATAAAGTACGGATGGTGAATGCAGCCGGCACGGAACATGTGGCAAAACTGTGCAGGGAACTGGACATTAAAATGATGTATATCAGCACGGATTATGTGTTCAGTGGAACCGGAACGAATTTCTGGGAACCGGACGACCTGGATCGTCAGCCGCTCAACGTGTACGGACAGACGAAATATGAGGGGGAGATCGCGATTGAAAACCTGCTGGACAAGTATTTTATCGTCCGTATCGCCTGGGTATTTGGTGTAAACGGTAAGAATTTTATCAAGACGATGCTGAATCTGGGAAAAAATCATGATAAGCTGACGGTTGTCTGCGATCAGATCGGAAGTCCCACTTATACGTATGACCTGGCACGTTTACTGGCGGACATGATCGAGACGGATAAATACGGGCGCTATCATGCGACAAACGAGGGCATCTGCTCCTGGTATGAATTTGCCTGTGAGATCTTCCGCCAGGCAGCTGCGATGGGACGCAGTGAGTATGACCCAGAACATCTGACGGTTGAGCCGGTCACTGCCGATCATTACCCTTCTAAGGCGAAACGACCTTCCAACAGCCGGATGAGCAAAGAGAAACTGACGGAGAACGGTTTTGAGAGGCTGCCGTCATGGCAGGATGCGGTGGCGCGTTATCTGAAAGAGATTGAGTTTTAGCTTCAAGATTAAATGGAAGTTTTCATTGATATGCATTCTGATTTTTCGTATAATTCTTTTGTAAAGGAACAGGTTTTTGCATACTTATATTTTACACCAACTGCTGGATTCTTTCGAGGTCTGGCAGTCGTTTTTTTCACGGAAAAGGAGCTGCGCACTAATTGCTTAGTGCGACAGCCCCAGGTAGGAATATTAATATAGGAAGAGATAAAACCGGAGAACAGGTTATGTGTTCAGCCGTTTGTCCATGTGGAATTTTCTATTATTTCTTATTATATACAATTATAGGATTGAACAGCAGGGGGAAATTGTGCTATTATGAGATGTATATGATTTTTCGAGAAAGAGGAGGAGATTCCATGAGAAAACTTTACCTTGTTGGCGTTGCAGTCGTCGCGATACTGCTGGCTGCGGGAGCCGTATGGGTAGTTGTTACACAGGATCGCGAGGGACCGGTAATTACGATAGATGAGACGCAGCAGATTTCCTGGCATACCGATATGGAGAAGACAGACCTGCTTCAGGGAGTGACTGCGGTGGATGATAAAGACGGCGATGTGACAGATACTTTGATCGTAGAATCCATTAAGCCGCAGCCGACGGGAGATGAGGCTGTCGTGACTTATGTGGCAAAGGACAGCAGCCACAATGTAACGAAAGCGACCAGAAAAGTCGGATATTCTGACACCGGTGGAGATACATCCGGTGAAGCAGAACAGCAGACCGAAGGACAGCCGGATGCTGAAGCAAATACGCAGGAGGATACGGAAGCGGGAGACATTGCAGAAGAACAGACAGCAGAGACAGATGCCGCGGCCCAGACTCCGGAGGAACTGGAACAGCAGGCCCAGGCACAGCGGGATGCGGCGATCGCGGCATTGTCCCCAGGTGCACCGCGTTTTTATCTGAAACAGCACTATGTGACGATCAATGTCGGTGAAGAGTTCAATAAACTCTCCTGGGTGGAAGACATTACGGATGATAAGGATGACAGATCCCGTCTGTTCCGTGACATCCGCGTGGAAGGTGATGTGAACAGAAATGAACCCGGAACGTACGAGCTGGCATATTATGCCGCAGACAGCGATGGCAACCGCTCAAACCGCGAGATTCTGACGGTTACCGTTAATTAACACTTTTCAAATGGACGAATATCGTGTAGAATATGGCATGAACAGGTTTTGTCGAAATGGAGAGAAAAAAATTGATTGATATACATTGCCATATACTGCCCGGTGTGGATGACGGGGCAAAGGATACACAGGAGACAGAAAAAATGCTGCGGATCGCCTATAATGAGGGGATTCGCTGTATCATTGCGACGCCTCATTATCACGGTGGAATGAAACCGGAGGTCTGGAAAAAAAGAAGAGCTGCACTGGCATCCACGATTGCGATGGCAAAGGACATTGCACCTGATCTGTATATTGTTTCCGGGGCGGAGATTTATTACAGCCAGGAAGCGGTGGATGACCTGATGATGGGGGATGTATGGACCCTGAACGCCAGTAAATACGTGCTGATCGAGTTTGCCACTTATGTGGAATTTACGTATATCCGGCGGGCGGTGCAGACGCTGCAGTATAATGGATATCTTCCGATTCTGGCTCATATAGAACGATATGACGCTCTTCTGATCGAAGAAAATGTGGAAGAGCTGGTCAGAATGGGGGCTTACATTCAGGTAAATGCCGGCAGTGTGATCGGGAGAGAAGGACGGGATATCAAGAAATACCTGTTGCAGCTGCTGAAAAAACGGTACATTCATTTTATCGGAACGGATGCGCACGGAAGTGCACACCGCAGGCCATTGATGAAAAAGTGTGCGGCATATATTGAGAAAAAGACAGATAAAACATATAGAAGGCAGATATGCCGGGAGAACGCAAGGAAAATTATCAGGAGGGAATACATAGATGAATAGAATAACCATCGGGGAGGAGTCCAGCCGGACAAACCGTGAGAAGGAGGTCTACCGGACACTGAGAACAAATATCGAGTTCACAGGCGTGGAAAACCGGGCCATCGCGATCACGAGCTGTACCCCGAATGACGGAAAAACGACAGTTTCTTATAATCTGGCCTGTGCATTTGCGGATGGCGGAAAGAAAACATTGCTGGTAGATGCGGATCTGAGAAAGTCCGTATTGTTTCACCGGCTTCAGGTTCAGGATTCTGTGAAAGGGCTGAGCCATTACCTGTCGGGACAGGAGAATATCGGGGACGTGATCTGTTCCACAAACAGAAAGAACCTTTTCCTGCTTCCATCCGGACTGTTTCCGACGAATCCGACAGAGCTTCTGGGAAACGAGCGCTTTGCCCAGATGCTTCCTATTCTGAAGAAGACTTTTGATTACGTACTGATCGATACACCGCCGCTTTCCAACGTGATCGATGCGGCAGTCGTGGCTAAGGAGTGTGATGCTTCGCTTCTGGTTCTGGCGGCAGACAATTCATCGCGCGTTGTAGCAAAAACTGTAACAGAGCAGCTCCGTTCGGCAAACAATAATCTGCTGGGAGTTGTTCTGAATAAAGTTGATGTCCGCCGTGGCAGCTATTATGGAAGACGTTATGGCGGATACGACAGCTATTACAGTTATGATGCGTAAGCAATTTCAGAATCATATAGGGAAGTGAAAGAGGAGTGAACAATGGAAAGATTTGAGAATGATGAAATTGAAATAGACCTGGGCAGCCTGATCCGGGCTCTGCTTCAGAAGTGGTGGATGTTCGTGGCAGGTGGGGTTATCGCAGGGCTGATCGCGATTATTGTCACGCTGGTGCTGCTGACACCGCAGTATGAGTCGAAGTCCATGCTGTACATTTTGTCCAAGACGACCAGCGTTACATCATTTGCCGATCTGCAGCTCAGTTCAGGGCTGACCGCCGATTTTGAGGTAATTGCGACGAGTATGCCGGTTATCGACGGAGCGATCGAAAAGATTCAGGAGGAAGACGGGATCACGCTGACGAGAAAAGAGATTCAGGAGATGATTTCAGTTTCGAACACGTCCGACACGCGTATCCTTGTGATTACAGCTCAGGACGCAGATCCCACGCGTGCCTGTATTGTTGCGAACGCCGTGGCTTCAGAGACGGCAGACCAGATGGCATATATCATGAAATCTGACCCTCCGACAACGGTAGAGGAGGCGGAAGTGTCTGTGGAACCAATCAGCCCGAGTGTTACGAAGAACACGGTGATCGGTATCCTGGCAGGTATCCTGCTGGTAGGTCTTTACCTGGTGATCCAGTTTATCCGTAATGACAACATCAAGACACAGGAAGACGTTGAAAAATATCTGGGCCTGAGCACTCTTGCTGTCATTCCTTTGGAGAAAGGCAAACCAGACAAGAGGAAAGAACTTAAAGAGATGAAGAAAGAACATGAAAAATAGATATAAGATTTTATTTGGTGTATTCCTGATTGTTTTTCTTGCTGCGGCAGGGTTTTGTGTTTACTATTATACGACACAGAAACAGAAGGAACAGGTATATGAGGAACTGGCAGAGGAAGTAAAAGCGACACCGGAGCCTGATCCGACTGCTGAACCGACGAAAACGCCGGAAGCGACGGAGGAGGTAACTCCGGAACCGACACCGGAAGTAATAATTCCGGTTGATTTTGAAAAACTTCAACAGCGCAATGCGGACATTTACGCGTGGATACAGATACCGGATACCATTGTTGACTATCCGGTACTGCAGAGCGCATCAGATAATATGTATTATCTGGATCATACGGTGGACGGTGCGGAAGGGCTGCCCGGCTCTATCTACACAGAAAATATCAACAGGATAGATTTTACCGATAAAAACACGGTGATCTACGGGCATAACATGAATGACGGTTCGATGTTTGGAGGACTTCACCAGTACGTGGATCCGGCATACATGGAGGCACATCCGGATATTTACATTTATACGCCGGAACACATTTATACATACCGTGTGTTTGCGGCAGTCACGTACGATAACCGGCATATTCTGGGTCAGTATGACTGTAATGATGAATCACAGTTTCAGGCATTTCTGGATTCTGTGATGTCGGTGCGAAATATTGCCAGTCATTTCAGCTCAGAAACAACGGCGACGGTGGATGACCGGATCATCACGTTGTCAACATGTAACGGAAACAGCGAACAGCGTTTTCTGGTAGAGGCGGTATTGATCGATGAAAAATGAGAAAAAACATAAGCACCAAAGCCCTGCTATGAGTATCAGCAGCATGATCCTTGTGGGCTGTGTGGTGGTAATTATCGGGGGGCTCGGTATCCTGGCGGGAAAACTCCTGCTGGAACACCGGCAGGAAGTGGCGGAAGCCAAAGTTCAGGAAGAACAGGTCACACAGAGCAGTAATGCGCAGACGGTGACATATCATGGACAGACATATGAATACAACAGGGAGCTTACGAATATCCTTTTTATGGGTGTGGATAAGAAAGAAGAAGTTACTCTGCAGGACACTCCCGGAACGGCGGGACAGGCTGACTGCATCATGATCCTTTCACTGGATGAAAAGACACAGACGGGAAAAGTACTGCAGATTTCCAGAGATACCATGACGGATGTGGATATCTACGATGTGAATGGAAATTTCTATACGAGTGTTGAGGCACAGATCGCGACACAGTACGCCTATGGAAACGGTGAGAAGAGCAGCTGCTGGGCGATGGAGAAGACCGTATCGGAGCTGTTATATGAATTGCCCATTGATGCTTACATTTCTCTGAATATTGATTCAATCAGTACTTTGAATGATGCTGTTGGAGGAGTGACACTTACGATTCCCGAGGATTATACAGAGGTTGATCCGGCGTTTGTACAGGGGACCGTGGTCACGATGACCGGCGAGCAGGCGGAACGGTATGTCCGCTATCGTGATACGAATGTGACCGGGAGCAATAACGGCAGGATGCAGCGCCAGGTTCAGTATATCACGGCGCTTGTACAGGCACTGAAGAGTACTGCCGGCGCAGAGGGCAGTTATTATGAGCGTTTTTCGTCATTTCTGAAGCCATATATGGTGACTGACATGAATGCACAGCAGATTGACAGTTTTGCAAACTATGATTTTAAGTCGGAAGAGACACAATATCTGCCGGGAGAGGTCCGGAAGGGCGCTGAACATGACGAATTTTATGTGGATGAGGAAAATTTATACGATTTATTGCTAAAAACATTTTACAAACGGAAGAATTGATGGTAGAATAAGAGAAAATGAAATAACAACTATTCTTGAAAAAGAATAAGAAACAGGAGGACTTTTTTATGATGAAAAAAGTAATTGCAGTAGTATGTGCAGCGCTGATGACATTGGGAACAGCTGCTACCGTACTCGCAGCACCAAGCCCGTCGGTGACAGGCGTTGTAACCAAGGTAAACAGTGCAACTGATGCTGACGGAAACGCAGTTAATGTAACGATCAAAGACATTCCGGCAGAGTACAAAGCAGCGGCAGATGAGATCAAGAATATTGATAAAGTCAAAGAGCTGCTGGGAGATGCTTTTGTAGAAGGCATGCAGGTTGTGGATGTAAAAGACGTTGTTGCTCCGGAAGGTGCAAAATTCCCGTTGAAAATTACTTTTAACGTATCTGGCGTAAAAGCAGACAGTAAAGTAGCAGTTCTTCACTATGATACAGAGAAGAAAGCATGGGAAGTTGTTACAGCTAAAGCTGGTGCAGGCACAATTGAAGCAACTTTCGATTCTCTGTCACCGGTAGCATTCGTAGTTGACGGTGATGCAGCAAAAACTGTTACAACAAGTACATCACCAAAAACCGGTGAGACAGCAACAGCAGCATACGCTGGACTGATCGCTGTAGTTGCAGCTCTTGGTATGGGTGTTACTTACTATAAAAAAAGAAAAGCAGCTTAATTAACAAATGATTACATACGGAAAGGTTCGGATTCGAAAGAGTCCGGACCTTTTCTTATCTTGCGCAGGAGGCTGTTTCATAAAAGCGTACAGTTTAATTACAGGGTATCTGGAAACGTACGAGCTGAAAGTACCTTATGTCGACGATAACTAAGAGGGGGTGCCCGGATGTGTATTACTGCTGAACCGAGTATCTTTTTTGTATAAAGTGTGCTACGATAGGAATACTCTTGATAATACAGTAAGTAAATGATAAGGAGTGTGTTACTGAATTTGGAAGATTCCCGGGTAAAACAATGGATAGTAGTCATTACGTATGCAGTGATTCTGGTTCTGGTCGTCATTAATTTTCGTGATATCTTAAAAGGTATCTGGACGTTTATGGGCTACTTAAAGCCGCTTTATATCGGTATCGCGATCGCGTTTGTGCTGAACAGGCCATATGAAAAACTGCGTGTACTCTATGGGAAGAAGATGGGAAACCGTCCGGGTGCGGCAAAAGTACTTGCAATTCTGACTGTTTATCTGGCAGTTATCGGTGGTATTGTACTGCTGGTGCGTTTTATGGTTCCCCAGATCGCGGAGAATATATCAACATTCGTGAGCAGCGCGGATCAGTATGTCGCAATGATTCAGAAGGAACTCAATCAGTTTATGGACAGGATGGGAATCAATCAGATTGATATGTCTGAAGTGATCGCCTCCATCAACAGCTATCTGGGAAAACTGGATCAGGTACTTGAGGGAACGCTTCCACAGATTTGGAAGATTACTTCGAACGCCATATCCGGGCTTGCCCAGATTATCATCTCTCTGGTGCTGTCCATTTATCTGATGAGCGGAAAAGAAAAGCTGCTCAGTCAGTGTAAGAGAGTGCTGCGTACGTATTGTCCGGATAAAGCCTGCCATAAAGTAAAAAATGTCTGCTGTACGATCAATGTTGTATTCGACAATTACGTCGTAGGCCAGCTGACAGAGGCACTGATTCTGGGCAGTCTTTGCTTTATCGGGATGATTATTCTGGGCATCGGTTATGCGGGACTGATCAGCATCATCATCGCTGTAACTGCACTGGTTCCCATCTGGGGAGCGTATATCGGAGGCGGAGTGGCGGTCCTGCTTTTGCTGTTCGTGGAGCCGAAGCAGGCATTAGTTTTCCTGGTTTTCCTGGTGATCCTTCAGCAGGTCGAGAACAGTGCGATCTACCCAAGAGTTGTGGGAAATAAGATCGGCCTGTCGGGTCTTTGGGTATTGCTTGGAATCACGGTCGGCGGCGGAATGTTTGGAATTGTGGGTATGCTGATCGGCGTTCCGGTCACGACCGTTCTGTATATTTTTTTGAAAAATGATGTGCTGAGGCGGGAGCACAGGCTGGAAAGGGAGTAGATTATGGTTGAGAAGCTGGTTGATAAACGTGTTGAGAGCTTAAGAAGACTTTTAAAACCGCTTGACCAGGTGGGCGGATATGGTATCCGCCCCGGAATGTACCTGGTTCAGGGAGCGCTGGCTCTACCGGGTGGAGTTAGCTTTACAATACACTCGCTGGGTGCATATTCCTGTGAACTTGCTCTGTTCCACAGGGGACAGGAAGAGCCGTATACGGTCATACCGTTTCCCGGGGAGTATCGTATCGGAAATACATATTCCATGATTGTTTTCGGTCTGGATATAGAGGAAACCGAATATGCATTTCGATTTGACGGTCCGTACGACCCGAAGAAGGGCCTGCTGTTCGATAAGGAAAAGTATCTGCTGGACCCTTATGCGCGGGCTGTTGTCGGACAGAGCAAATGGGGGGAGAAAACAGAGAACTATCCGACATACAGGGCTCGTGTGGTGGAAGAACGGTTTTCGTGGGGAAAATCCTCCAGTCTGGATATTCCGTTTACGGATCTGATCATCTATGAGCTGCATGTGCGGGGATTTACGAAACATCCGTCTTCCGGCGTGAAATGTCCCGGAACCTTTGAGGGGCTGCGGGAAAAGATTCCGTATCTGAAGCAGCTGGGTGTCAATGCGGTGGAACTGATGCCGATCTTTGAATTTGACGAGATGGAAGAGATGCGGGTCGTGGATGGAGAGACGCTTTATAATTACTGGGGCTATAATCCAGTCTGTTTCTTTGCGCCTAACACCAGCTATACCTCAGCTGTTGAGTATAACCGGGAAGGCCGTGAACTGAAAACACTGATCCGCGAACTGAATGAGAACGGAATTGAGGTTATATTGGATGTTGTGTTCAATCATACCGCGGAAGGAAACCAGTACGGGCCGTGCTTCTCACTGAAAGGAATTGACAACAATGTGTACTATATGCTGACACCGGACGGGGACTACTACAATTTCAGCGGCTGCGGCAATACACTCAACTGCAACCATCCTGTGGTGCGGCAGATGATACTGGATTGTCTGCGGTACTGGGTGATCGAATACCATGTATCAGGATTTCGGTTTGATCTGGCATCCATTCTGGGGCGGAGCGAAGACGGGACACCGCTTCGGCAGCCCCCTCTTCTGGAGAGCCTGAGTGCTGATCCTATTTTGAGCAAAGTGAAGCTGATCGCTGAAGCCTGGGATGCGGCGGGGCTTTATCAGGTCGGAAGCTTTCCGTCATTTGGGCGGTGGGCGGAATGGAACGGGAAATACAGAGATGACATCCGCTCCTTTTTAAAAGGAGACAGTGGAATGGCTGCAAATGCGGCGCAGCGGATGATAGGCTCTCCGGATCTCTATCATGCTCCGGAGCGGGAAGATCAGGCTTCTGTGAATTTTATCACCTGCCATGACGGGTTTACACTGTATGACCTTTATGCATACAATGAAAAGCATAATGAAAAAAATGGATGGAATAATACGGATGGTGACGCGGATAACCGCAGCTGGAACTGTGGAGCAGAAGGTGAGACCAAAGACCCTGAAATCCTCAGACTGAGAAAACGGCTGCGGAAAAATGCGTACGCCGTCCTGATGTGCAGCCGCGGCGCTGTGATGGTGCGGGCGGGAGATGAGTTCGGAAATACACAGTACGGAAACAACAATGCGTACTGTCAGGATAATGAGATTTCCTGGCTGGACTGGGACAATTTGAAAACCGAGCAGGATATGTTCTCATTCTGCTGCTGGATGAATGCGTTTCGGATGCGTCATCCGGTACTGCGCAGAAAGACAAAATGTGCGTTGTGCGGGCTTCCTGATGTCAGCTTCCACTCAGGCATTCCTTGGAACGATCAGTTTGATGAAAATACCAGGCTGCTCGGTATCCTGTATGCGGGAAGAGATGAGTCTGACAGCAGGGATGATCTCGTGTTTGTTGCGGTCAATGCCTACTGGGAATCCCTGGAATTTCAGCTGCCGTATCCTCCGGCAGGAAGATTCCGCTGGAAGCTTAATGTGGATACGGGGAAAGAGAACAGTATCAGAGATACGTATTTCAATCAGACAGATGCAGTCTCGATCAGCGGACGAAGCGTGATGATATTTACTGCCGGCGAGTGAAGACACAGGCGCCGGCAGCGACAAATTATTTCTGCAGTGTCAGTCCGCGGAAGCGGTTAAAACATGCATAGATTTCCTGAGGGCGGGGCATTGCCAGACCTGCAGGCAGCCATGAGCTGTCGCAGACAGCGGCGAGGCCCTGTTTTTGCGTCAGTGAGACGAGCTCATCCACAATAGTGCGCAGGTTCTTCTTTCCGTCACACAGGTGAGTCATCGCGTATTTGAGCAGATAGGAAAGAGCTGTCGTCTGCTCACTGTCGGCCAGCTGCTCCACGTAGCGCAGGTCAACGGTCTCACGGTTGATGGAAAATGCATCGCGTCCGAGAGTCTTCATCTTAATTCGGTTATCTGACCGAAAATCCCGGGAAGGTTTCGGCACACGTGAAAAATCCGGAAGCGGGACTGTTCCTGCCATATTCTCCTGGATGGGGAATTTTGCTGCCTGTTCCCGGGCAAAGTCTGTGATATCAGCCGGCACGTAGCAATCCATCTGGATGATACGGTCTGCCACGTGGAAATATGATCCGGAGCTTCCTGCTACCATGACAGAGGAAATTCCGTTCTGTTCGTAGAGACTTTGCACCCGGTCAATGAACGGTGTGATGGGTTCCTTGTCCTTGTGTACGACACGCTGCATCAGTTCGTCCCGGATCATAAAGTTGGTCGCACACGTGTCCTCATCGATGAGCAGCAGAGAAGTACCCGCCTCGATGGCTTCGATGACATTGGCAGCCTGCGAGGTACTGCCGCTGGCATCTTCCGAGCTGAAACGGCGGGTGTCTTTTTTATTGGGCAGGTTACTGATGAACATGGAAATATCTGTGCTGCGGATACTGCGTCCGTCCTCGGCACGGATTTTAACTGCGGTTTCGTCTGTTATGACAAATTCTCTTCCATCACCGGCGATATGATCGTACACTCCGAGCTCCAGTGCTTTCAGGAGTGTAGATTTGCCATGGTATCCGCCGCCGATGATCAGCGTAATGCCATGGCGGATTCCCATTCCGGTGATGTTGCCTCTGTTGGGCAGGGTGAGCGTAATTTCCATGGAAGCCGGGGAGCGAAACGGCGTGGCGCCCCGCATTGGTCTCTGGGATACACCGCTTTCCCTTGGGAGAACAGAACCGTTTGCGATGAAAGCGACAAGCCCCAGTTTGGGCAGCAGCTTACGGACTGCATACTGGTCTTCGGCAAGTTCGATAACGGATGCCAGTTTCCCTGCGTCCAGGGATTTGCAGTAAAGAGTGTGCCTGACACACAGCGGAAGAAAATCAAAGAGGATTTTGATGAGCTCCGGGGAATTGATACTGCGTCCGTTTGCCGGAAATCCGATTTCCATCCGTACAACCACGTCTCCGGATTCAGGAAAAACAGTACACGCGGTACGTGACAGGATCTCCTGGCCGCAGCGGCTGGTGGAGATCAGTCCGCTTTTCCCGGAACCTTTGGCTTTAAAATTAAACTGCTCTGTTTCGTGAGCAAACAGCCGTGTCAGGTGATCTTCAAGTGCGGTGCGCCTGTGGGGCAGATCATAGTATTTTTCCGGAAAGGCGGCCTGTCTGCCCGGCACAAGGATACTGACTTTTGAAGGGGCGGCAAAAGGGTCGCCCTGTACATGGTCGATGTTCAGCTGGTAGCCGTCAAAACGGTAGCTGCCCCTGGTGTCTTTATAGGCGGGATAGCTTCTGTGATTGATCGATAACAGAAGCTGCTTTAACTGGTCAGAAGTTTTCATAATGCTTACCTCACTGTCATTTATTTGCTTATCATTATACCATAAAAAATAAGACAGAATTCAGCAAAATTTCACTTGCCCGCAGATGGGTATGGGAGTACAATAGTGGATACTGATATGAGGGGAGACCGGGAGAAAAAGTGATATGAAAACGAAAAATGCATGTATGCTTCTTTTGACAGCCGCTATCTGGGGATTTGCCTTTGTGGCGCAGAGTGTCGGCATGGATTATCTGGGTCCGTTTACGTTTAATGCCGTCCGCAGTCTGATCGGAGGGATCACACTGTTGCCGTTTATCGCGCTGTCCAGAACAAAAGAAGACGGAAAAAAGGCGCCGCGAAGCCGGACACTGTGGCTCGGCGGCCTGTGCTGCGGGACACTTCTGTTTGCCGCCAGCAGTCTGCAGCAGATTGGGATTCAGTATACAGCTGCGGGCAAGGCGGGATTTATCACGGCCTGTTATATCGTGCTGGTCCCGGTGTTCGGGATTCTGCTGAAGAAGAAGACGGGCCTGAAAGTCTGGGCCGCCGTCGTGATTGCTCTTGCGGGACTTTACTTTCTGTGTATGACAGAAAAATTCACAGTGGGAAAAGGGGACGTGTATCTGTTCCTGGGCGCGGTACTTTTTGCCCTGCATATTCTGGTGATTGATTATTTTTCACCGCGTGCGGATGGGGTCCGGTTGGCGTGCATTCAGTTCTTTGTATGCGGCATACTCTCAGCCGCTCCAATGTTTCTGCTGGAGACTCCGAAGGTTTCCGGTATTATGCAGTCATGGCTGCCGATTCTGTATGCCGGTGTGCTGTCGTGCGGGGTTGCCTACACACTGCAGATCCTGGGACAGAAAAATGTCAACCCGGCGGTCGCATCGCTGATCCTGAGTCTGGAATCCTGCATTTCGGTGCTGGCGGGCTTCATAATCCTCGGAGAGAAACTCTCGGTGCGTGAACTGTCCGGATGCGTTCTGATGTTTGGTGCGATCATTCTGGCGCAGATTCCGGAAAAAAAGAAAAAAACACTGCAGGAAGCCGGGAATGAGGAGTCGGCATACAGTTCATAATAGGAGTAATATGGAGATTGAAGAGATAAAACGAAAGCTGCTGCAGCTTTCACCGATGAAGATAATATTTTGGGGATACTGTCTGATCATTCTTGCAGGCAGCGCGCTGCTTATGCTCCCTGCGGCTACAGGAGAGGGAAAAGTGACTCCATTTCTGGATGCACTTTTTACGGCGACCTCCGCGACCTGTGTGACCGGGCTGGTACGGTTCGACACCTACACGTACTGGTCGACGTTCGGCCAGCTTGTGATCCTGGCGCTGATACAGACAGGCGGAATGGGATTTATGACCGTGGCCATCTATGGAATCAGTCTGACAAAACGGAAAATCGGACTGGCAAGCCGTATGATCATGCAGGAGTCCATTGCGGCACCGCAGATGGGCGGAATCGTACGTATGACGCGGGGAATCCTGATAGGAACAGCCCTCACGGAAACAGCCGGTGCGCTGCTGCTGGCATTTTACTTTTGCCCGAAACTGGGGCTTGGTAAGGGAATTTACTATTCTGTATTTCATTCCGTTTCAGCGTTCTGCAATGCGGGATTTGATCTGATGGGAACGGAGGCGGAATTTTCATCACTTACGGGTGCTGCCGGAAACTGGTATGTCAATCTTATCATTATGGCATTGATTGTAATGGGCGGTTTCGGTTTCTTCGTGTGGAGCGATATTTTCCGCAACCGATTTCATTTTAAAAAACTGAGAGTGCATTCCAGACTGGTGATCGCGATCAGCATAACGTTGATCCTGGCGGGCACAGCGGCTATTTTCCTGTTTGAACAGGGCGGACAGGCTTACAATGGGAAGACACTCCCCGAGCAGTTGCTGGCGTCCATGTTTCAGTCGGTGACGGTCAGGACAGCGGGATTCAATACAGTGGATATCGGGGCAATGACGCAGTCGAGCCAGTTTCTGATGATCTGCCTGATGCTGATCGGCGGTTCAACCGGTTCAACAGCAGGGGGGATCAAGACGACCACATTTGCCGTGCTGTGCATCAGCATTTTTACGACGTTCAGGAGGAGGAAATCCATTGAGGTGTTCGGCCGCAGACTGGAAGAAGGCGTAGTGCGCAGGGCAAGCTGTGTGTTCATGCTGTACCTGCTGCTGTCTATGACCGTGACAATGGTGATATCGAGTGTGGAACATATTCCGATCCTGACAGCGATGTTTGAGAGTGTGTCTGCGATCGCGACAGTCGGTCTGTCATTCGGGGTCACACCTTTACTCGGCACCATATCTGAGATACTGCTGACACTTCTGATGCTGTTTGGGCGTGTGGGATCCATTACCATCCTGCTGGCATTTGCATCCGGCAGAACGCCGATCGCGTCGAAACTGGCAAAGGAAGAGATACAAATAGGATAAATGAAGGAGAAAAAGGAGATTTCAAATGGCTGCAAAATCAATATTGGTGGTTGGACTGGGGAGGTTCGGAAGGCATATCGCGAGAAAATTCATCGAGTGTGGGAACAGTGTGCTGGCGATAGAAAAAAGCGAGGAGCGTGCAGACAGTGTGGTGAATCTGGTGCAGAACATCCGCATTGGGGATGCTGCAAATGAAGATTTCATCTCGTCTCTTGGGATCGCTAATTTTGATCTCTGCGTGGTTGCGATCGGTGATAACTTTCAGACGGCGCTGGAAGTGACGGTGTTGTTGAAAGACATGGGAGCAAAATATGTTCTGGCGCGCGCGACGCGGGATGTTCATAAGAAACTGCTGCTCAGAAACGGGGCAGACCATGTGGTGTATGCGGAGCGTGAGATGGCAGAACGCCTCGCTATTAAATATGGTTCACCGCATATATTTGACTACATCGAGCTGACACCTGAATATGCGATTTATGAGATTGAGGTTCCGCACTCGTGGCTGGGCAAGAGTATTGTCGAGAAGTCTGTGCGCACCAGGTATCATGTCAGTATCCTGGCTACAAAACGTAACGGTAAGATCTATCCGCTGCCGCATCCGGATCACGTGTTTTCAGAAGGTGAGAGCCTGATGGTGATGGGAAGTCCGGCGGATATCAAGCCCCTCACGAAATAGCGGAATAATTTTACTTCGGTTTTACAAAGATACGGTTACCAATTTTACATCGCTGTACTATTCTGTATATAAAGAAGTAAAGATGGAATAGGAGGCGATGATATGACGTGTATTTGGAATCTTACGAATCGGCTGATAAGGCAGAACAGGGAAAATAAAGGATATCTTTTTTTGTTTTTTCATACAGTTTTCTGGACTCTGTCTGCAGGCATGATTGGTTTTCTGGTCTGCCTGGTCTTCGGTCTGCGCGGTGAGGAGAGAAATGTGCTGATGGTTTGCATTGCCGGATATTCCGGAGCATTTGTTGGTCTCCTGGGAGGCATCGTCTATCTGATGAGAAAACTGTAGACATGGCATCTTACAATAAAATAAAGAGGCATGGAGGCACTTCTTTGCATATCTTAATTATGAAAGATATGTAAAAGAGGTGTTTTTTTTGCCGTATAAAATTATGCTCGATGCAGGGCACGGCGGGGGAGACCCGGGAGCAACCTACCAGGGACGAAACGAAAAAGACGACACGCTCCGTCTCGTACTGGCAATCGGACAGATTCTGGAGAATAATGGGGTCGACGTTGAGTATACGAGGACGACGGACGTCTATCAGACGCCTTTTGAAAAGGCGCAGATCGCGAACCAGTCGGGTGCGGATTTTTTTATCTCCATACACCGCAATTCCAGTCCGCGGCCAAATCAGTATTCCGGAGTGGAAAGCCTTATCTATGATAAGTCCGGCATTAAACTTCAGCTGGCGGAAAATATTAACGGTGCACTCGGTGAAGTAGGGTTCAAGGACCTTGGCGTAAAAGAGCGGCCGGGGCTTGTGGTACTTAGAAGGACAAATATGCCGGCGGTTCTGGTCGAAGTTGGGTTTATCAACAGTGATGCTGACAATGAGCTGTTTGATTCAAAATTTGACGAAATCGCGCAGGCTATCGCAGATGCGATACTCGGCACATTAAATGAGGAGACCGTGACGGATCCGACATATTACCGTGTGCAGGTGGGTGCATACCGTGTACGGCAATATGCGGATAATCAGCTGTATGAGCTTCTGGAAAAAGGATATCCGGCGTTTATCCTGAGCCAGGATGGACTGTTTAAAGTGCAGGTGGGTGCATTTCAGCAGCTTGGCAACGCGGTTACAATGGAGCGCAGACTGCGCGAGGATGGATACAGTACGATGATCACAACGTAGGAAACGCACCGCAGATGGCAGAGCGGGCAGCACAGCTTTGAAAAAAAGAATGTGCGCCCATGATTCTGCCTCCGGGTCAGAGTCAGTGCTTACAATGCCGGCAATATATGATACAATGGGGAAAAGAATTACGGAGGATAACATGAACCAGAGATTTCTCGATCAGATTACAGATTTTATTTTTGTAAATGACATACCGGGCGGGGCAGACATGATCATGGTCCCGGGCAATGGGTATCCGCAGATGGCGGAGCGCGCGGCGAAGCTTTATCACGAGGGACATGCACCATTGATACTGCCTTCCGGAAAGTATGGCAGACTGCGCGGCGTCTTTGAGGGTGTGCAGGATAAACAGGAGTTATATGACGGAGCGTACGATACAGAATGGGATTTCCTTCATGATGTACTGCTAAGATGTGCAGTGCCAAAGCGAGCGGTTCTAAAGGAAAACCAGGCTACGTTCACTTACGAAAATGCAATTTATTCACGCAGGGTTACGGATGCTGCCGGGATCGATGTGCACAGCGCCATTATCTGCTGCAAATCTTACCATGCGCGGCGATGTCTGATGTATTATCAGCTGCTGTACCCGGAGACTGAATTTCAGATATGTGCAGTGGAGATTCAGGGGATCCGCAGGGATAACTGGTATTTGTCGGAGGCGGGCATAGAACTGGTGTTGGGGGAAATGGAGCGCTGCGGAAGTCAGTTTCATGAGATTTTGCGGGAGATGAGGAGGAGTATGACGGGGGAAGATGCCAATTAAAACATGACAGCGTCAAAAGCGGGCGGGACAGAACTGAAAGCAGCCTGTCCCGCCCGCATGTAATTACATTTGATGTTCTGCGGTGCTATCTTTTTCCGGCAAATAGAGGTGCACCAGTTCGATCCGGTTTTTCTGCAGCTGGTCCACTACAAGGCGAATGCCATTTTCCAGCTGAAGGCTCTCGCCAGGTTCCGGGATGCGGTCCAGCTGCTCGATGATATATCCGCCGATGGAATCATACTCTTCAGACTCAAGGTCTAGACCAAGGGCCTCGTCCAGATCTTCAAGTTTGGCAGAACCCAGTACCAGATATTCCTGATCAGGTATAATGGCAGTCAGCATTTCTTCCTCACCTTCATCGTATTCATCTCGGATCTCTCCGACAATCTCCTCCAGTAAATCCTCCAGTGTGATAAGACCAGCCGTTGCACCGTACTCGTCCAGCACGATTGCAAAGTTGATGGACTGCTCACGCATCTCCAGAAGCAGAGAAGAGGTAGATTTGTGCTCATACGTGAAGTATGGTTCACGGAGAATGCTGCGGATGGAAAAATGTTCTGTATTGTCAAGACCAATCAGATCTTTGACATTGATAGTCCCAAGTATAGAGTCTGTTGTTTCTTCATATACCGGATATCGGGTATAAGTTTCTTCTTTGAAAAGCTGAATTAAATCTTCATACGAAGTGTCCACATGGACAAAAGTCATATCGATCCGGGGGACCATAATATCCTTTGCCTCGGAATCTCCGAAATCAAATACGTTATAGATCATCTGACGTTCTTCCGTCTCAATGACGCCGTCCTCATGACTTACATCTACGATGGTGCGCAGTTCGTTCTCTGTCATCGGCTGCGTCTTTCCATTCGGATCAACGCGAAGCAGCAGCAGAATAGCGTAAGACAGTTTATTTACAATGAAAATGACCGGTGTCAGCAGTATCATCAGTATATAGATGACCGGTGCATAAGACAGGGACAGCTTTTCTGCATACAGAGCAGCCATGGTCTTTGGGGTGATCTCACCGAAGATCAGGACGAGCAGGGTGATAACACCGGTTGCAATTCCGACTCCCGCATTGCCGAGCAGATGAATGGCAAGGGAGGTTGCCAGCGAAGAGGCAGATATATTTACAATGTTATTACCAATTAATATGGTACTCAGCAGCTTGCCGGGGTTTTCAACAACCTTCAGCAGTTTACCGGCTCTTCTGTTTCCCTCATCGTGTAAAGTTTTGATGCGCAGCTTGTTTACCGTAGTGAGGGAGGTCTCGGCGGATGAAAAAAATGCAGAGAGCCCGATCAGTATAAACAGGACTGCGAATTGTATGGCGTCACTTGAATCCAAGTACAGTCAACTCCTTCTTACTTTTACGTATAGTTTTACTATGAAATATACATGATTTTGAGCAGAAATGCAAGTATTACAAAAAATGTAAAAAAACTGCGTTTAGGGGTGTCGAAAAAAGAAGACTTATGATATAATAACACCCGTAGTAAACTGGTGGATAAGTATTTCCGCTTTACATAGACAGGAGATTTATTATGAGAGCAGTAAAGAGAAAAAAAGAACGTATCAAACATGGTTTTTTTAAGGCGCTGAGCCTTTTGATCGTGGTAACGCTTGCAATATCAGCGGCGGTGGTACAGCCGCCGCTGGATGCGGAAGCGGGCGGCAGGAGTGTTTATCTGAACGGAAGCGGCGGAAGTGATTCTGCCGGCGGGACCAGCCAGTCTGATGCCGTTGGTTCATTTGGAAAAGCCAAGGAGCTTGCGGGAAGTGACGGTGAGATCCTGGTGTGTGGAACAGTTTCCGTTTCCGGTGATACGACATGGTCACTGCCAGGCGGCGTGAGCCTGAAGCGTGCTTCAGGGTTTTCCGGAGCCATCGTAAATATTTCCGGTACGCTGACGTTAAATAATATTTCTTTATCTGCTTCTGATATCAGCGGATCCGGTACCATAGCCGGAAAAGAAAATAATAAAAAAGATCCGGAACCGACGAAAGAACCGGAAGCAACAGCAACACCGGAGCCGACCAAAGAACCGGAGGCAGCAGAGACGCCGGAGCCGACGAAAGAACCGGAGGCAGCAGAGACGCCGGAGCCGACGAAGGAGCCGGAGGAAACAGAGACGCCGGAGCCGACGAAAGAGCCGGAAGCAACAGAGACGCCGGAGCCGACGAAGGAGCCGGAGGAAACAGAGACGCCGGAGCCGACGAAGGAGCCGGAGGAAACAGAGACACCGGAGCCGACGAAAGAACCGGAGGCAACAGAGACACCGGAGCCGACGAAGGAGCCGGAAGCAACAGAGACACCGGAGCCGACGAAGGACCCGGAGGCAACAGAGACGCCGGAACCGACGAAGGAACCGGAGGAAACAGAGACGCCGGAACCAACAAAGGAACCGGAAGCAGCAGAGACACCGGAACCGACGAAAGAACCGGAGGCAACAGAGACACCTGATAAAGATGTACAGGAGAATGTTCCGGGTAAAGACAAAGACCGGGATATGCTGACAAAACTGCAGAACCTGAAAGTGACAGTGGAGAATCAGGCTGATGTGGATGCAGTGATCGATGCATTCCGCTGGTATGAAGGATGCACGGAAGAAGAGAAGATGAATGTTCCGAATGAACTTGTGATCCGCCTGAAAAAAGCACAGACTGTATGTAAACTGTACAATCACACGAGCAGCGGCATCACAGTGGAAGGTGACATTCCATGGTATGTACAGTTCAGGGTATCCAGGGGAAGCATTGCGGATGCGGCTAATTTTGATCTCGGGGAACTTCTGGGTTCTTATGAGATGTCGCTGTGGAACCTTCTGGATGATTCACCGTACAGTCTGAATGGCGGAAGAGTAACGGTGACCGTTCCTGTGAAGAACGCTTCGGATTATGAAAAGGTTTCTGTCCTGCATTATTTCAGCGACGGATCGTATGAAGAGTTATATCCGGAGATTCTGGGGAATGCCATCCGGTTTACGACCTCATCCTTCAGTCCTTATACGATCTCGGGCCAGGCTTCAGGGTATATAGCCGGAAGTCAGGTGATCGTGGGACCTGGTGATGCTGTTTACAACAACAATTCGGCAACAGGCGGCAGCAGTACGGGAAATAATTCCACTGGCAGTTCGATCTCAGACAACAGTTCTTCGGGAACTTCCGGAAGTTCATCTCAGGGAAATGCATCGCAGAAAGTGACCTCCTCTTCGACGAGCAGTCAGAACAGCAGCAGGATCATGGTGAAGAAAGCTGTGAATACAGGTGATACGACGAACCTGATTCCTTATTTTGTTGTAGCCGGTGTGGCTGCGGTTCTGATCATCATACTGATCATTGTCGGAAGAATAAAAAACAAAAAAAACAACGATAAAGAGTGATAGGACGTACAACCCTTCCATATAGTACTATATGGGAGGGTTGTTTTATGGCTAAGACAGAAGTATCCTCACCAAAGATAATGTCCATGCTGAAGGCACTCATTTTTTCTTTTGTAGTTACTGCATTGCTGCTGCTTCTTCTGGCGCTGCTTCTCTATAAGCTGGAACTGAAGGAGGGAATGGTAACGGCAGGCATTGCGGCCATCTACATAATCTCCTGTTTTATAGGGGGGTTTTCAGCGGGAAAGAGCATCAGGGAAAGAAAATTCCTGTGGGGCTTATGCGTAGGGGGCTGTTATTTTCTGATGCTTCTCGGTGTATCGGCAATTCTATCGCCGGGTGCAATGACGGGAGGAGACTACATCGTAACGACAGTCCTGCTCTGCGTCGGAGGAGGAATGCTGGGCGGGATGCTGTCCTGAAAAAAACTCTTTAAAAACTGAAGATTCTATGCTATAATGTGGCATAGTGATAAAAGAGGAGGACAATACCATGAAGCATATCAAAACTTTAAATACAAAAGGACTTCAGAACACAGTGAAAAAAGGCGGATGTGGTGAATGCCAGACTTCCTGTCAGTCAGCCTGTAAAACTTCCTGTACAGTAGGAAACCAGAGCTGTGAAAATGAAAAATAATTACCTTTTAAGGTAGCTGCACAAGGTAGAAGGGGCTGTTGCAAAGTGAGAAATTACTTTGCAGCAGCCCCTCTATGAGCACAAAAGAGAGAAGGCGGAAGGGAGAATATCAGTGATACATCAGTACAGGAACAATGGATATAATATTGTTCTGGATATCAACAGCGGTTCTGTCCATGTCGTGGATGACGTAGTCTATGACTGTATCAGTCTGCTGTCAGAAAAAAAAGATGCCGGGGTCATAAAAGATGAGCTTGGCGGAACGTATGTCCAGGAAGATATTGAGTCAGCACTTTCAGAATGCAGACAGTTGGAAGAGCAGGGGATGCTTTTCACCGAAGATATCTATCGTGATGCCATTGAGCATTTTAAAGACCGCCAGACAGTAGTAAAAGCACTATGTCTGCACATCGCCCATGACTGCAATCTGGCCTGTCGGTACTGCTTTGCGGAGGAAGGAGAATATCATGGACGCAGGGCGCTGATGTCCTTTGAGGTGGGGAAAAAAGCGCTTGATTTTCTGATCGCAAATTCAGGAAGCAGAAGAAACCTGGAAGTGGATTTTTTCGGAGGAGAACCTCTGATGAACTGGCAGGTGGTAAAAGACCTGGTGGCATACGGAAGAGAGCAGGAGAAAATCCATGATAAAAATTTCCGATTTACACTGACAACGAATGGCGTACTGCTTGACGATGAGGTGATGGAGTTTGCGAATCGTGAGATGGGAAATGTAGTGCTGAGTATAGACGGCAGGAAAGAGGTGCATGATCATATGCGGCCGTTTTGTAAAGGGGCGGGAAGTTATGACCTGATTGTGCCGAAATTCCAGAAATTTGCTGAAAGCCGAAATCAGGACAGGTATTATGTCAGGGGAACATTTACCCGGTATAATATGGATTTTGCCTCAGATGTGCTGCATCTGGCTGATCTGGGCTTTAAACAGATTTCCGTAGAGCCGGTGGTCGCTGATCCAAAAGAGGATTATGCGCTGCGCGAGGAGGATATCCCGAAGATATGTGAACAGTATGATATCCTGGCGAGAGAAATGATAAAAAGGGAAAAAGAGGGACGGGGATTTAATTTCTTTCATTTTATGATCGACCTGACAGGCGGTCCCTGTGTATATAAAAGACTCTCAGGCTGCGGTTCGGGTACGGAATACCTGGCTGTGACGCCGTGGGGAGATCTCTATCCATGCCATCAGTTTGTCGGTGAAGACAGATTTTTGATGGGAAATGTGGATGAGGGCATTACCCGGCAGGAGATCTGCAGCGAGTTCAAAGGCTGCAATGTCTATGCGAAAGAGAAGTGCCGGGATTGTTTTGCAAGGTTCTACTGCAGTGGCGGCTGTGCGGCGAATTCTTTCAATTTCACGGGCAGGATAGATGACGTCTACGAGATTGGTTGCGAACTGCAGAGAAAACGTGTCGAATGCGCGCTGATGATTAAAGCAGCGCAGGCGGAAGAATAAAACAACAACGGGAGGTAAACATGAAGAAAAAGCAAGGCGTTGTCGTCATTATCCTGGCGGCCGTCCTGATAGGACTGTTGATTTTCACGACGGCGGCAGGATTCGGGCCAACGGGGACAGGATCGGCTAAAAACATTAAGACGGGTCTGGATCTGGCAGGAGGTGTCAGTATCACGTATCAGGCGAAGGATGATAATCCTTCATCGGAAGATATGTCGGATACGATTTATAAACTCCAGAAACGTGTGGAGAATTACAGTGAAGAAGCTCAGGTGTATCAGGAAGGCAGCAACCGGATCAACATTGAAATTCCAGGTGTATCCGATGCAAATGCGATTCTGGAAGAGCTTGGTAAACCGGGTTCGCTGGAATTTACAGATGCAGAGGGGAATACCGTACTTGACGGTACCGACGTGGAAACTGCTGAGGGCGGGATCACACAGGATGACACGGGAAACAACCAGTATGTAGTATCGCTTCAGCTGACGGCAGAGGGAACGAAGAAATTCGCAGAAGCGACAGAAGAGAATCTGGGAAAACAGATAGCCATCATCTATGACGGCGAGACTATCAGCGCACCGACTGTTCAGTCTGTGATATCAGACGGAAAAGCCCAGATCACAGGAATGAGTTCCATTGAAGATGCAAGAGAACTGGCATCGACGATCCGTATCGGATCCCTGTCTCTGGAGCTTGAGGAAATGCGTTCCAACGTAGTCGGCGCACAGCTCGGACAGGAAGCGATTAAGACGAGTCTGATCGCTGCGGCAATCGGCATGGCAATCGTCATGGTGTTCATGATCGTGGTGTATCTGCTCCCGGGAGTGGTCGCAGCACTGTCACTGTTGATCTATACAGGCCTGATGCTTGTAATGCTGAATGCATTTGACCTGACATTGACGCTTCCAGGAATTGCCGGTATCGTACTTTCCATCGGTATGGCTGTAGACGCCAATGTTATCATTTATGCCCGTATCAGAGAAGAAATTGCGGTAGGAAAAAGTGTCAGAAATGCAATTAAATCTGGATTTCAGAAAGCCCTGTCAGCGATCCTGGACGGTAATATCACGACGCTGATTGCAGCTGCAGTTCTTGGACTGCTGGGAAGCGGAAGTGTCAAAGGTTTTGCCATGACGCTCGCACTCGGTATTGTTCTGTCCATGTTCACAGCACTCGTGATCTCACGGCTTCTGATCAATGCCTTATATACGGTGGGACTTCAGGATCCGAAGCTTTACGGACAGCAGAAAGAACGCAAAGTCATTGACTTTGTGGGAAAGAGAAAAATATTTTTTGCAATATCCATTGTACTGGTACTTCTGGCGCCGATCGGCATGGGGATTTTCTCTGCCAAAGACGGCAAGGCTCTGAACTACAGCCTTGAATTTATCGGAGGTACGTCGACGACAGTTACTTTCAATGAGGAATTTACATTGAATGAACTGGAAGAAGATGTGAGACCGGTCATCGAGGAGGTAACCGGGGACAGCAATGTCCAGTTCCAGCAGGTAGTAGGAAGCAGCCAGGTTATCATCAAGACGCGCAGCCTGGATGTTGATGAGCGCGAGACTTTCAATCAGAAGTTGAAGGAAGAGTTTGAAGTGGATGAGAATCATATTTCCGCGGAGACGATTTCATCGACGGTCAGCAAAGAGATGCGTATGGATGCCTTCATAGCCGTTGTAGTGGCGACAATTTTCATGCTGATCTATATCTGGCTGAGATTTAAGGATATCCGTTTTGCTTCCAGTGCGGTACTTGCACTGGTTCATGATGTTCTGGTAGTACTGGCATTTTATGCCCTGTTCCGTGTATCTGTGGGAAGTACTTTTATCGCATGTATGCTGACAATCGTGGGTTACTCGATCAATGCGACGATCGTCATCTTCGACCGAATCCGAGAGAATATGCGTGGCGTGAAGAAGAAAGAAGAACTCGCAGAGGTTGTTAACCGCAGTATCACACAGACACTGACGAGAAGTATCTATACATCACTGACGACATTTATCATGGTTGCAGTACTCTACATCCTTGGGGTTTCGTCAATCCGTGATTTTGCACTTCCGATTATGGTTGGTATCGTATGCGGAGCATATTCCTCCGTATGCATCACAGGTGCCCTGTGGTATGTGATGAAATCACGTGTCAGAAAAGCAAAACAATAAAATCAGAAGGAGCAAAGGGGATGCCGGACGGCGTCCCTTTTAAGATTCTTATGGAAAAGTGGGTAATTGCTGCAAAGAAAGCAGATTTTAAAAAGACAGCTGAATTATTTCATATCGATCAGGTGACGGCTCGTCTGATCAGAAACCGGGATGTGGTCGGGGAGGAGGCCATCAGGCGTTATCTCCACGGAAACATCAGCGAACTGCCATCATGGAAGTCGATGAAGGGGATCGCGGAGGCGGTCGATATCCTGAAAGATAAGATCAGGATGGGACGGCGGGTGCGCATTATCGGGGATTATGATATTGACGGTGTGACGGCATCCTATATTCTTCAGAACGGCCTTAAGAGAGTCGGGGCAAGAGCAGATGTGGTGATTCCGGATCGGATCACAGACGGATATGGTATCAATGAGTCTCTGATCGCGGATGCCGCACAGGACGGCATTGATACGATCGTGACCTGTGATAATGGTATTGCAGCTGCGGCACAGATTCAGACGGCAAAGGATCTCGGACTGACAGTAATCGTGACGGATCATCATGAAGTGCCGTATATTGAGCGAGAAAACGGTAAAGTGTTTATTCTGCCGCCTGCTGATGTCGTCATCAATCCACGGCAGGAGGGGTGTGATTATCCGTTCAAACAACTGTGCGGAGCCTGTGTCGGAATGCAGCTGGTGTCCGGGCTGTACGACGGTTTCGGGATCGATGAAAAAGAAATAGAAGAATTCCTGGAGTTTGCTGCGATAGCAACGATCGGGGACGTGATGGATCTGGCAGGGGATAACAGGATCCTGGTAAAAGAGGGAATGAATCGGCTGAGGCACACAAAGAACATGGGGCTGCTGGCCCTGATTGAGGCAAATGGACTGGTACCGGAACAACTGTCGCCGTATCACATTGGATTTGTCATCGGGCCATGCCTGAATGCTGGGGGCAGGCTGGATACGGCCAGGCGATCACTGGCACTGCTGAATGCAGAAACGCAGGAGGAGGCGGTGAGGCTGGCGGCAGACCTGAAGGCGCTGAACGATGAACGAAAAGACCTGACGGAGCAGGGCGTCGCCCGGGCAGTCGAGATGGTGGAAAACAGTTCGCTGAGCGGGGACCGGGTGCTTGTGGTCTACCTTCCGGAATGTCATGAGAGTCTGGCAGGCATCATTGCGGGACGACTGCGTGAACGGTACCACAAGCCGTCGATTGTCCTCACACGGACGCAGGAGGGAGTCAAGGGCTCCGGGAGGTCGATTGAGGCGTATTCCATGTATGAGGAACTGGTTAAGGTAAAAGATCTTCTGATAAAGTTTGGAGGACACCCGATGGCAGCAGGGCTTTCGCTGGAGGAGGCGAATGTGCCGGGATTTCGAAAACGGCTGAATGAGCTCTGTACTCTCCGGGAAGAAGATCTTGCAGAAAAAGTTGTCATAGATGCTGCGATGCCGATCGGATACATACGCAAAGACCTGGTGCAGGAATTCGAGCTTCTGGAGCCTTTTGGAAAAGGAAATACCAGACCATTGTTCGCACTGAGGCAGGTCAGGATGTTGGAATGCAGAATTTTTGGGAAGAATAGAAATGTGGTCAAAATGAAAGTGATGGATGATCAGGGGTATTCCATTGACGGTGTATATTTTGGCGATGGGGACAGCTTTGTAAATGATGTAAAAGACAAAGGAAGATTGAACGTCGTTTATTACCCATCCGTCAATTCTTACCGTGGAAAGGAAAATCTGCAGGTTGTTATCACACATTACCAGTGAATGCATCGGAATATATTTACAAATGCATTGGAATGGTGATATACTTATTGTCATAAATGTCGAGAAATAGCGGATGGAGGAACGCAAGAATGAAGAAAATAGAAGATTATGTCCGAAACATACCTGATTTTCCGGAACCGGGAATTATTTTCCGGGATGTCACCAGCATACTGCAGGATGCTGACGGACTGCATCTGGCGATCGATTCCATGCAGGAGTGTATCAGTGGACTTGATTTTGATATTGTAGCGGGCACAGAGTCCAGAGGTTTTATCTTTGGCGTGCCGATTGCGTATAATCTGCATAAACCGTTTATTCCGGTCAGGAAAAAAGGAAAGCTTCCGCGTGAGACAATTGAGCAGAGCTATGAACTGGAATACGGAAGCGCGGTAATAGAGATGCACAGAGATTCCATTTTGCCGGGACAGCGTGTCGTGATCATCGATGACCTGATCGCGACAGGAGGTACTGTTGAGGCATGTGCCAGGATGATCGAATCGCTGGGCGGCCACGTGGAGAAGATCGTATTTCTTATGGAACTGGCAGGACTAAAAGGCAGAGAACGTCTGAAGGAATATGATGTGGAATCCATAATCTGCTATGATGGAAAATAACAGGTAAAGAGGGATAGATATGGGTGGAGAAAACGCACAGGTTCAGGATGCACATGCAAAAATACAGAACATCCGTGAGGTTGAAAAAAGTGTGAAAGCCATGGATGATTTTACAAGCCCTTCGATACTCTATGAAGAGCTTATTTCGAGTGTGAAAAAATATCATCCGTCCGACAGCGTTCACATGATTGAAAAAGCTTATCAGATTGCTGACAAAGCACATAACGGACAGGTCCGGAAATCAGGCGAACCGTATATTATCCATCCGCTGTGTGTTGCGATCATACTGGCTGATCTGGAGCTTGATAAAGAAACGATCATTTCCGGAATCCTGCATGATGTGCTGGAAGATACGGTTATGACTTACAAAGAACTGGAAGAAATCTTCGGTTCGGAAGTGGCACTTCTCGTGGACGGCGTTACAAAGCTGGGGCAGCTGAATTATTCAAAGGATAAGCTGGAGGTACAGGCAGAAAATCTCAGGAAAATGTTTCTTGCCATGGCGAAAGATATTCGTGTGATACTGATCAAACTGGCGGACCGTCTGCATAACATGCGGACATTGAAATACATGCCGGAGAAGAAGCAGAAAGATAAGGCGCGGGAGACGATGGATATCTATGCACCCATTGCTCAGCGCCTCGGCATTTCGAAGATTAAAATAGAGCTTGATGACCTGTCGCTGAAATATCTCCAGCCGGAGGTTTATTACGATCTTGTTGACAAGATTGCCGTCCGCAAGAGTGAGCGGGAGGCATTTGTATCAAAAATCGTATCGGAAGTACAGTCTCATATGGAAAAGTCGAACATTACCGCTGAAGTGGATGGCAGGGTGAAACATTTCTTCAGTATCTATAAAAAGATGGTGAACCAGGGAAAAACACTGGATCAGATATATGATCTGTTTGCAGTTCGTATTATCGTAGATACGGTGAAAGACTGCTATGCGGCGCTCGGTATCATTCACGAGATGTATAAGCCGATACCGGGGCGTTTCAAAGACTATATCGCAATGCCGAAGCCCAATATGTATCAGTCTCTGCATACGACGCTGATCGGACCTCAGGGACAGCCGTTTGAGATTCAGATCCGTACATTTGAGATGCATAAGACAGCAGAATACGGGATTGCTGCTCATTGGAAATATAAGGAGGCATCTGACGGCAAGAAGACGGATGCACAGAAAGAGGAAGAAAAGCTGAGCTGGCTGCGCCAGATTCTGGAGTGGCAGCGGGATATGTCAGACAACAAAGAGTTCATGAGTCTGCTGAAAAGTGACCTGGATCTTTTCGCGGACAATGTCTACTGTTTTAGTCCGGCAGGAGACGTCAAAACGCTTCCGGCAGGTTCCACACCGATCGACTTTGCATACAGTGTGCACAGCGCCGTCGGCAATAAGATGGTGGGTGCGAGAGTAAATGGAAAGCTTGTGCCGATCGAGTATGTCATCCAGAATGGTGACCGTGTGGAGATTATCACCTCACAGAACTCAAAGGGCCCCAGCCGTGACTGGCTGAAGATCGTTAAGAGTACCCAGGCGAAGAATAAGATCAATCAGTGGTTCCGTCAGGAACTGAAGGAAGATAATATTCTGAAGGGGAAAGATATGCTGGCGCAGTATGCGAAGGAGAAGAACAAGACACTTTCCAGCTATCTGAAGATGGAGTATCAGGAACCGGTGATGCGCAAGTACGGTTTCCGAGACTGGGATTCTGTGCTTGCCGCGATCGGCCACGGCGGCCTGAAGGAAGGCCAGGTACTGAATAAACTGGTAGAGTGCTATGACAAGGCACACAAATCGGAGATTACAGACAAGACGATACTTGAGGCAAAAGCGGAGGCAAAAGATAAACTTCATGTGGGGAAATCCCCGCAGGGAAGTATTATCGTCAAGGGTATTCACGATGTGGCGGTCCGTTTTGCAAAGTGCTGCAATCCGATTCCGGGAGATGAGATTGTTGGTTATGTGACACGGGGCCGGGGCGTTACGATACACCGCACGGACTGTGTCAATATTATCCATATGGATGAGACTGAGAGGATCCGTCTGATCGATGCGGAGTGGCAGGGCAGTGAAATTCCGGATCAGTTATTTACGGCGGAGATCAATGTCTATGCAAACAACAGAACGGGACTTCTGGTGGATATCTCGAAACTGTTCACCGAGCGGAAGATCGATATTGCATCAATCAATGTGAGGACCAGCAAGCAGGGGACTGCCACTATTTCCATGTCGTTTGACGTACACAGTATCGAGGAACTGAACCAGCTCGTGAATAAACTGCAGCAGGTAGAAAGCGTACTTGACATAGAACGAACAACCGGATGAGGCCGAAAGCAACTTAGTGAACGCGAGCCACAGGCGAAGCGTGAACTTAGTGCGAGGCCCATCCCGAACCTTAGAGAGCGCAGCAGGCGCGAACTTAGTTGAGGCCGAAAGCAACTTAGTGAACGCGAGCCGAAGGCGAAGCGTGAGCTTAGTGCGAGGCCCATCCCGAACCTTAGAGAGCGCAGCAGGCGCGAACTTAGTTGAGGCCGAAAGCAACTTAGTGAACGCGAGCCGAAGGCGAAGCGTGAGCTTAGTGCGAGGCCCATCCCGAACCTTAGAGAGCGCAGCAGGCGCGAACTTAGTTGAGGGATGAATCCGATTTGAAGCAACTTAGTGAAGCCGAGCCGAAGGCGAAAGCTGAACTTAGTGCGAGGCCCATCCCGAACCTTAACGAGTGCGAAGCACGAGTTTAGTTGAGGGATGATACCTATATTATCATTAAACCAACTCAGTGGAGGAAAAAATATGAACAAAGCAGTAATACAAAATCTGGTCCTGGGTCAGGTGGGAACGAACTGCCTGCTGATAAAGAACAGTGAGACAGGGGAGATGCTGATCGTAGATCCTGCAGACAACGCGGGGACTATTTCACAGGCAGTGACAAAGCTGAACGGGAAGCCGGTAGCGGTGCTGCTGACGCACGGTCATTTCGATCATATTCTGGCTGTGGATGATCTTCGGGATCTGTATGAAATACCTGTCTATGCTTATGAAAAGGAGCAGGATGTACTGGAAGATTCTCTGCTGAATCTTTCTGCCGCCTGGGATCATGCGTTTACGACGAAAGCTGATGTGTATGTAAAGGATCATGAGAAACTGATACTGGCAGGGTTTGAGATTACCGTACTTTATACACCGGGACATACGCATGGCAGCTGCTGTTATTATCTGGAAAAAGAAAAGGTTCTGGTGAGCGGTGATACATTGTTTGCAGGGTCTGTCGGAAGGATGGATTTTCCAACGTCCAGCGCTGCGGATATGAGCGCCAGTATCAAGCGGCTTCTTAAGCTTCCGGAGGATGTTGAGGTCTGGCCGGGGCATGAACAGAGTACAACGATCGGACATGAAAAGAGGTATAATCCCTTTGCTTAACATAGGTATACAATTCTCGGAAAGAAATTTCGAATATGATGTCTATTCCCTGGTCCGCGCCTTTTACCCGGCGAGTAATGTACATATGTACGTGCTGGGAGAAGAGGAACCGGCCGGGGAATTTGAATGTCTGCTTGCCCTGGGATACCGCGGGGACGGGATTGACTGCAGGATTTACATGAGCGGAGAAGAGAAATTCTGCGGTAAGGAGGACATCGATTTTTATAAGGAACGGCCGGAGACAAAGAATCGGCTGAAGCAGCTGGTCTACCGCGGCTTGTCCGAGGTAAGCCAAAGGACACTTCCGTGGGGGACACTTACGGGGATACGTCCTACGAAGATTCCCATGCATCTTCTGGAAGAAGGATGGAAAAACCCGCAGATCGCGGAATACATGCGCAGCACTTATTACGCAGGAAATGAAAAAACGGCGCTGGCGATCGCGATCGCAAACAGAGAACGGGCAATCCTAAAAGACATTGACTATGAAAATGGCTACAGTCTGTATGTAGGAATTCCTTTCTGTCCGAGCATCTGCCTGTATTGCTCATTTGGTTCTCATCCGCTTGCAAAGTGGAGAGACAGGATGGAAGAATACCTGGATGCGCTGATGAAAGAGATTACTTTTGTAAGCCGGGAATTTCGGGATAAAAAGCTCAATACGGTCTATATCGGCGGGGGTACACCGACGACGCTGGAGCCGGAACAGATGAGAAGACTGCTGCGCCATATTACAGGATGTTTTGATTTTCAGGAACTGCAGGAATTTACAGTGGAAGCCGGGCGCCCGGACAGTATAACAGAAGAAAAGCTGATGCTGCTTAAGGAATTTCCGGTAAATCGTATTTCCATTAACCCACAGACGATGCATCAGAAAACGCTTGATCTTATCGGGAGAGGGCATACAGTGGAACAGGTCAGGGACGCGTTTGTGCTTGCCAGGAAACTGTCCTTCGACAATATTAATATGGATCTGATCATTGGACTGCCGGGCGAGGGAAAGGCGGAAGTAGAGGAGACGCTCCGTGAGATCGAGGCACTGCATCCGGACAGCATCACCGTGCATTCCCTCTCGCTGAAGAGAGCCACCAGGCTGCATTTGTTTAAGGATCAATATGAGGAGATATCTTTCGAGAACAGCCAGGAAATCATGGAAATGGCGGAAAAATCTGCAATGAGACTTGACATGCACCCCTATTATCTGTATCGTCAGAAAAATATTGCCGGAAATTTTGAAAATGTAGGGTATGCAAAGGTTGACAAAGCGGGAATTTACAATATACTGATTATGGAAGAGAAACAATCAATCCTGGCTGTGGGCGCAGGCGCCTCAACGAAGCTGGTCTTTGATCATGGCAGCCGGATTGAACGTGTGGAAAATGTGAAGGATGTCACCCATTACATTTCTCGTATCGATGAGATGATTGAACGAAAGAAAACAGGAATAGAAAAGTGGTTGAAATAGATAAGACTAAAAAGTATATCAATGAGAAACATCTTCTGACGTATACGCTGGATGATCAGATCGTGCACGCCATGCTCGTCAGCAACCTTTCGTATTCGGTAGCTGAGGAACTGGGACTTGCGGAGGAGACCTGCCAGTACCTCTTTGATGCAGGCATCCTGCACGATATCGGAAAGGAAAAACTGGGAGCTTACATTTATGAGGAAGAGAGCAACCCGCTGATTGTAGAAGAGATGAAATACGTGCGCATGCATTCAACGCTTGGGTATGAGATACTGAAAGAGCGCGGGTATCCGGATATCATTCTGCAGTCAGTGCTCCATCACCATGAGAATATGGACGGGAGCGGTTACCCGGATAACCTCCGGGGCGAGGAGATTCCTTACGGTGCACGTATCATACGGGTCTGTGATGTATTTGCAGCATTGATCTCAGACCGTCCATATCGAAAATCATTTGACCAGGATACGGCCATGGAACTTATGATTGAAGAAGTGAAAAATTTTGACATCAAGGTCTTCCTGGCGTTCCAGCGTGTCATTCATCGTAAAAACTACCAGGATCTGGTATTGATAGAGTGATACCAGGGCCAGAAGGTTATGCGTTTCATGTTCGTATGAAAAAAACATGACTCTGGACCCTGTCAGAAAGTAGCCCGATCAGAGCGGATTTCTGATGTTTTAGAATTGTGGGAGCACGTTGTGCGGAGCAATTCGTAGGTATCATGGTGGCAAATTATCTTCGCCACCGACATTTCAGAATAAAAGGAGAGAAACATTATGGCATTGAAGAAGAAACCGGTTACAGGGATGAAGGATATCCTGCCGGCAGAGATGGCGATCCGCGATTATGTGATCCGCCTGATCAAGGAGACATATGCGACATTTGGGTTTTCCTCAATGGAGACGCCGTGCGTGGAACATATTGAGAATCTCTGCAGCAAACAGGGCGGAGAAAATGAAAAGCTGATCTTCAAGATTTTAAAAAGGGGAGAGAAACTTAAGATTAATGAGGCGGAATCAGAAAATGATCTTGTGGACGGCGGTCTGCGTTATGATCTGACAGTTCCCCTGTCCCGATATTATGCAAACCATGCAAATGAGCTTCCCAGTCCGTTCAAGGCGCTTCAGATGGGAAATGTGTGGAGAGCTGACCGCCCGCAGCGCGGACGTTTCCGCCAGTTTATGCAGTGTGATATTGATATTCTGGGAGAGCCGACGATTCTGGCGGAGATCGAGCTGATTCTCGCAACGACCACATTGCTCGGAAAACTGGATTTCAAAAACTTTACGATCCGCATCAATGACCGCAGGATACTGAAAGCTATGGCGGCGTACAGTGGATTTGCACCCGAGTCATTTGACACGGTGTTTATCATTCTGGATAAGATGGACAAGATCGGTATGGAGGGTGTCGCAAAAGAGCTTGCAAAGGAAGGTTTTGCGCAGGAATCCATCGATAAATATCTTTCAATGTTCCGCGAGGTCACAGAGGGCATCGAAGGCGTGCGCTATCTTAAGGAAAAACTGGATGGCGTGCTGGATGCGCAGTATGCGGATGACCTCGAGATGATTATGAAGAGTGTGGATGCAGTAAAAAATGCGGATTTTAAGATCGCATTTGACCCGACATTGGTGCGAGGTATGTCTTATTATACCGGTCCTATTTTTGAGATTTCCATGGATGAGTTCGGAGGGTCTGTCGGCGGCGGCGGGCGTTACGATGAAATGATCGGAAAGTTTACGGGAAATGACACCAGTGCCTGCGGATTTTCCATCGGGTTTGAACGGATTGTCATGCTGCTTCTGGAACGTGGATACCAGGTTCCCGGGACTGCCGGGAAGACAGCACTGCTGATTGAAAAAGGGATGCCGGCCGACAAGCTGCTGGTTGTCCTGAACGAAGCCGATAAGCTGAGGAGCGCCGGTACACAGGTGACGATTGCGGTGATGAAGAAAAATAAAAAGTTCCAGAAAGAACAGCTGACAGAAGAAGGGTATGAGACATTCCAGGAATTTTTTATCGATAAAATGTAGAGCAGACGGAGGATTATGAAATGGCAGAGTCAATGAAGGGACTGAAACGTTCCCATCGCTGTACGGAGTTAACAAGCGCCAACATCGGAGAGACAGTCACTCTGATGGGATGGGTACAAAAGGGAAGAAATAAAGGTGGTATCGTATTTGTCGATCTGCGCGACAGAAGCGGCATGATTCAGCTGATTTTTGAAAATGGAAGTATTGATGAAGAGGGATTTGAGAAAGCGGGGCGGCTGCGAAGTGAATTTGTCATAGCGGTTGTGGGTAAAGTGGAGGCACGTTCCGGAGCCGTCAATGAAAACCTGAAGACGGGCGACATTGAGATTCGTGTAAATACGCTCAGAATTCTCTCAGAATCAGAGACACCTCCGTTTCCAATTGAGGAAAACAGCAAAACGAAGGAAGAACTTCGTCTGAAATACCGTTCTCTGGATCTACGCAGACCTGATATTCAAAAGAATCTGATCATGCGTTCCAAAGTTGCGATGCTGACCAGAATGTTCCTGGAAAAGGAAGGATTTCTGGAGATCGAGACACCGATGCTCACAAAGAGCACCCCGGAGGGGGCACGTGATTATCTCGTGCCGAGCCGTGTGCATCCTGGCAGCTTCTATGCACTTCCGCAGTCTCCCCAGCTGTTCAAACAGCTGCTGATGTGTTCAGGTTATGACCGTTATCTTCAGATTGCCAAATGTTTTCGCGATGAGGATCTGCGTGCTGACCGTCAGCCGGAGTTTACGCAGATCGATATGGAGCTTGCATTTGTAGATGTGGATGAAGTCATTGACGTCAATGAACGACTGCTTGCCCATCTGTTCCGGGAAGTACTGGGAGTCGAGGTACAGCTGCCGATCCAGAGAATGACATGGCAGGAAGCCATGGACCGATTTGGTTCTGATAAACCGGATCTGCGTTTCGGCATGGAATTAACTGACGTTTCAGGGATTGTCAAAGACTGTGAGTTCGTGGTATTCAAAAATGCGCTGGAAGCCGGTGGAAGTGTGCGCGGCATCAATGCAAAAGGCCAGGGCTCGATGCCGAGAAAGAAAATCGACAAGCTGGTCGATTTTGCAAAAGATTACGGGGCTAAGGGCCTGGCATATCTGGCGGTAGGCGATGACGGAACCTATAAATCTTCCTTTGCGAAATTTATGAAGGAGGAAGAGCTGAAAGCCCTGGCTGATGCCATGCAGGCAGAACCGGGAGATCTGTTACTATTTGCCGCCGACAGGAATAAGGTAGTCTGGGATGTGCTTGGAGCATTGCGTCTGGAGCTCACAAAACAGATGGAGCTGCTGGATAAAGATGAATATCGTTTCGTGTGGATCACAGAATTCCCGCTGCTTGAGTGGTCTGAGGAACAAAACCGTTATACTGCGATGCATCACCCGTTTACCATGCCGATGGATGAAGATCTGCATTTGCTGGACAGTGATCCGGGTGCCGTGCGTGCCAAAGCCTATGATATTGTTCTGAACGGTACGGAGATCGGCGGAGGAAGCGTCAGAATCCATCAAAATGATATACAGGTAAAGATGTTTGAGATGCTGGGCTTCACAAAGGAAGAAGCAGCTGAGCGCTTTGGCTTTTTGCTGACAGCATTTAAATACGGGGTGCCTCCTCATGCGGGACTTGCGTATGGACTGGACCGTCTGGTGATGCTGATGGCGAAAGAGGACAGTATCCGTGATGTTATCGCATTTCCGAAAGTCAAAGATGCTTCCTGTCTGATGTCAGAAGCACCGGGAACAGTGGACGATAAACAGCTGGAAGAACTGTGTCTGGAAGTGGAGCTGCCCAAGAAGGAAACACAGAGCGAATAACAGATTCTGACTGTGTTTTGCAGGAATCCTCATGTAAATAAACAAAAAGGACACCGATAAGTGTCCTTTTTGTTTATGGTCATTCGGCTGATGCGGTGGCGTCAGCCGGTTCTGCGCTGCCGCCCTCATCCGGGTCGGTTGATATACCGGCGACTGCCTCATCGATATTGCCAAGGATAGCTTCTGCGACTGCATCGTCCATCTTCAGCTTCCAGTTGGTCCCGTCGTTGACGAGAACAAGAGTTATGGAAGTGGTTGACGAAGACGTATTGTGCGTGATGCTGTCCAGCAGTATCTGGTTGGCTTTGGAAAGCCTGACGGAAAAGCCGTCGGCCAGAGCCTGCGCTGTATTTGTGTAAGCTGCCACACTCTCCTGATAATCATGTATGATGCTGTGGCTGTCACAGCTCGTAATATCCATGGTGACGTTTGCCGTAATGCCGTCATTTTCGGAAGCTGTGATCTCGTAGTCGAGATATTGCAGAATCTGAGCAGCGAGTGCTTTGGCAATCGTACGTTTGTATTCATCATCTGCAGAAAACAGCTCGTCCAGCGACAAAAACTGATTCATCTGCTCTGTGTCAAAATTCTTGATCGTGTCAAAGTGCAGAGCCACAATCTCTTCAGGTGTGAAGAGCTCCGGGTCAGCCGCATAGGTGACAAAACCGCCAACCAGGGCATTTTCCAAATCAGAGTCCCGCTCCAGTTTCCACGTTTCTCCTGTACGGGTGAGCGTGACAGGATAATCACTGGTTACAGTCTCGTAATCGTTGACAGTCAGAAGATCATGCAGCGTCAGATAATAATCCTCCAGAGAATATTCGACCCGGCTTGGGTTGGCTAGATTCTGCAGCTGTTTGACGATGGACCGGGAGGTGTAATCCTTTGCGAGCTTTCTGGCATCGATCGTTTTCAGCTTCAGGGTCGCCGATGCTTTCTGCGAGTCCTCATCAATCTGGATGTTTTTAATATCATAATCAAAGTTTTTGAAAAACAGTGAAAAGACATCAATGACCTCCGCCGGAAGCTTCTCTGCAGACATATCTTCAAAAAGACTGGAGTTGGAAAGGTGTTCTGCGATGCCTGCCTGGTCGTCAGTCTTCAGCAGGTCGAGTTCACTCCTGATACAGTCTGTGACCGCTTTCTGTTCCTCAGAGACACATCCGGTCAGGAGCCAGGCGGATAAAACAGCTGCCGCGCACAGAGTGAGATAACGTAGGGGGTGGAAGGTCCTGCTCATGACGGACCACCTACACCGCCACCGGAAGCAGTTTTATCGCCACCTTGTCCGGGTCCTTTCAGCTTCTGGAAGCAATATTCCAGGATATCTTTACGAGTGATGATGCCGATGAATTTACCTTCATCATCCACTACAGGTACGAAGTTCTGCCGCATGGCAGTCATCACGAGGTCTTCAATATTACAGTTGATATTGACAGGATTATTATGCCATCGCCTCGATACCTGACGAATAGGCAGATCCTCCGCCTCATGCAGTGTCAGTGAGTATTTATCTTTGATAACACGAAGGAGGTCACCTTCCGTAATCGTCCCAATGTACGCACCGCTCCGGTTCAGAATGGGGATTGCGGTATATTTATGGTGTTCCATTTTTTCAAGCGTCTGTCTGAGTGAAAAATCATCATAAATATATTCCACTTCACTTTTGGGTGTTAGAAAAAATAAAATATTCATTATGTATACTCCTTATAGTAACGTTGTCTCTATTATATACTATTTGCATGAAAAAGTGTGGAAAAGCGTGCCAAAAATTTATTAATTTTTTCTTACGTAACAACCATAACCAGCCAATGGTGTGGTATAATGTACGCGACCCCAATGAGCCGTGCAAAATACAACGAAGCACAGGGGGCTGTGCTTGCACATCCCCCTGCGGTGAGGCAGTATTTTATAGGGCGAAGCCCGCGAACGAGCGCCAGCGAGTTTAGCACGGCGGGATACCGTATAGAAACAAACAAACTTCCCCTGCGAGCGAAGCGCCCGCAGGGTCCCCAACCGCCCGGAACTACCATCCCGCGAGCGAAGCGTCTGCGGGAACCCCATACCAGCACAATTAAACTCTCCCTGCGAGCGAAGCGCCCGCAGGGATACCGTCACAACCAAACGGAGGGAACACATATGAATTATAAATCACAAAGTTATGAAAACACTGCCAAAACCATCATAAAAAAATTCGAGAAACGCGGCATGACAGCCTTCTACTGTCCGGATAAAACATCAGCAAAAGAACAGGTGCTCAGTCTTCTGGATGAAAACAGCAGCGTAACCTGGGGCGGTTCCGTGACGCTGGAGGAGACAGGCATTATCGATGCCGTTAAAAACGGTCCATATAAAGCTATCGACAGAAAATCTGCCGGGACTCCCGAGGAGGCCCGCAGACTGTACGGAGAGATTGTCTGTTCCGACTCATTTTTGATGAGCACAAACGCGTTCACACTGGATGGCGAACTGATCAATATTGACGGAAACGGAAACAGGGTGGCGTGTCTCATCACCGGCCCGCGCCAGGTGATCGTCGTGACAGGCATGAATAAACTTGTAAAAAACGTACAGGAGGGTATCGACCGTGTCAGGACACTGGCTACACCCCCCAATGCGATTCGTGTGGGCGCCGGCACACCGTGTTCAATAACAGGGGTCTGTGCAGACTGTACAGGCAGCGAATGTATTTGCTGTCAGGAAGTTATCACGCGTGTTTCCAGAGAGAGAGGACGCATAAAAATTATATTAGTGGGAGAAGAGCTGGGATTTTAAACCGGCGCAGGAGGGACAATGAATAAGATTATTGATTTGATCACAAATGAAATGGTTTCCGCTTTTAAAAATGCGGGATACGATGAGACATATGCGAGGGTGACGATCTCCAATCGTCCGGACCTCTGTGAATACCAGTGTAACGGAGCCATGGCAGCAGCCAAAGCTTATAAAAAAGCTCCCCTGGTGATCGCGGAGGGTGTTGTTGCAGAGCTTCAGGACAGCGGCGTATTTGAGATGGCGGAAGCTGTAAAGCCGGGATTCATCAACCTGAAAGTGAAGCGGGAATTTCTTGCCGGCTACCTTCGCCAAATGCAGGCCGACAGTCATCTGTCTGTGGAGAAGGTCAGAGAGCCCAGGACGATCGTTCTGGATTACGGCGGACCAAATGTTGCGAAACCGCTGCATGTAGGGCATCTGCGTTCCGCTATCATAGGCGAGAGCATTAAGCGTATGGGACGATTTGTGGGGCATAACATGATAGGGGATGTACATCTGGGTGACTGGGGACTCCAGATGGGGCTGATCATCACTGAACTGAAAGAGAGAAAACCGGATCTCGTGTATTTTCAGGGGGATTATACAGGGGAATATCCTGACGAGGCTCCTTTTACGATCGGGGAACTGGAAGAAATTTATCCGGCCGCCAGTGCAAGATCCAAGGAGGATGCAGAGTATAAAGAACGCGCGATGGAGGCGACACATCTTCTGCAGCAGGGGAATCCTGGTTACCGTGCGCTCTGGAATCATATCATGCAGGTTTCTGTCAATGACCTGAAAAAGAACTATGAGAAGTTAAATGTTACATTTGATCTCTGGAAAAAAGAGTCGGATGCACAGCCGTATATTCCGGAAATGGTTGATTATATGAAACGTGAAGGATATGCGCACCTGGATGACGGTGCACTCGTCGTGGATGTAAAAGAGGAAAGTGACACGAAAGAAATACCTCCGTGTATGATCCTGAAATCAGACGGGGCATCTCTGTATAATACGACGGATCTGGCTACGATTGTTGAGCGCATGAAGCTGTTTGATCCTGATGAGATTATTTATATTGTGGATAAACGCCAGGAACTGTATTTTACACAGGTATTCCGATGCGCAAGGAAAACCAGGCTGGTGAAGGAAGACACGGGACTGTTTTTCCTGGGTTTTGGAACGATGAACGGAAAAGACGGAAAGCCATTTAAGACGAGAGAAGGCGGTGTCATGCGTCTTGAAACACTGCTTCGGGAGATCACAGATGAAATGTACCGGAAGATTTCCGAAAACCGGAATGTGAAAGAAGAGGATGCAGGAAAAACTGCTGAAATCGTAGGGCTTTCAGCTGTGAAATATGGAGATCTTTCCAATCAGGCATCGAAAGATTATATTTTTGATGTTGAGCGTTTTACTTCTTTTGAAGGGGATACAGGACCGTATATCTTATATACAACGGTTCGGATCAAGTCAATACTGACACGTTTCCAGGAAGAAGGCGGCTCATTGGATCAGGGCGGGATACTCGAGGCAAACAGCGGCAGTGAAAAAGAACTGATGCTGCAGCTTGCACGGTTCAATGGTGTTGTGGAGAATGCATTCGATGAGAAAGCACCTCATAAACTGTGTGCATATATCTACGAACTGGCAAATGATTTTAACCGTTTTTATCACGAGACAAAAATTCTGACTGAGGAAAATGCTGCGCAGAAAGCATCCTGGATCCAGCTGCTGAAGCTGACACGGGATGTGCTGGAAGCCAGCATTGACATGCTTGGATTTGAGGCTCCTGAGCGGATGTAAAAAAGTAAATAAATGGTTTGTTTCTGAGCCTGGAGATCTTCCGGGCTCATTTTTTTGAATAAAGTGCAAATTGAAAAATTGCACTTGCAGTAAGTGAGCTGATGTGATATCCTGAAATCAGATTCCTGTGCCATACGGCATATCCGGGCAGTTCGCCCATATTTTTCAAAATATTAAATCAATATTATAAAGCGGGGTGATCCGTATCATTAAAAAAGGTACTGTGCTCCGGGGAAAATACTGTCTGCTGGAGGAGATTGGCTGCGGAAGCGGCGGTCATGTTTATCTTGCAATGGACATTCTGCTGAAAAAACGCTGGGCAATCAAGGTATTTACCGATATCGGCCTGCACAGGCAGGAGATTCAAATTCTCAGGGAACTTGAGCATCCCATGATTCCGCGTATTGTGGAGTATATAGAGGAAAAAGGAAACGTCTGTCTGGTTATGGATTATCTGGAAGGTGCAGATTTGGCTGCGCTGATGCGGAATGGCCGTACATTTTCAAAAGATGAGGTGCTGCGTTTTGCCATCGAGGTCTGTGAAGTCCTGGAATACCTTCACAGCCGGCAGCCCCCTGTTATTTACCGGGATCTGAAACCGCATAACCTTCTGCTCCAAAAAAATGGAATGCTGAAGCTGGTTGACTTTGGAAGCTCCTGTTTTTTGGAAACAGTAAGAGTAAGAGATGCAGTACAGGCAGGGACAAAGGGATACGCTGCCCCGGAACAGTTTGGAGGAAAGAGTGATGCCCGTACAGATCTGTATGCGTTAGGAGTGACATTTGATCTTCTGTACCGTGGGAAGAATTTCGGATTTCGCGCAGTTTTGCGAAAATGCAGGAAAGAGAAACCCGGCAGACGTTATGGGAGTGCGGTTGCAGTCAGAAAGCGGCTGGAGCGGCTGCGGGCAGCCGGTACTTCCGGTTCTTCGATACGCAGACTCACGGCGGCAGCGGCGGTTGTGCTGGTAACTCTCGCCCTGCTGCAGAATGTGATCCATATCGGCAGTGAGGCACTGTACCATGAGAAATTGCAAAAAGGTGAGTATGTGACAGCGGCAGAACTGTATCCTGAGCGGGAGGAAGTATACGAAAAAATATTAAGAGAAGGAATAAACAGCGGGAGAACACTGCATGCATTGGAGCAGGTGTCTGCACTGCGCTCACTTTATCAGGAAGAGACTGCACCACACCAGCACACACTGTTCGAGATGGGTATGATCTGGTTTCTGGGGAATCCAATGGATGCTGAATTTGCTGCAGACTATGAGAAAGCTTTTGAATATTTGTCGCAGCTGCCATCGGGCCGGTATCCGGAGGCGGACAGCGGAATAGAACTCCTGAGAGTACTGCAGGAGTCCCGGGAAAACGTGGACTGGGAACAGGCGGCAAAAGCTCTTGAGACCATGGAACGACAGACAGCTGATCTTGCTGATGCACAGAAGATCATTCAGCTGGAACTGCTTGCTTCTGTCTGGGTGACAAACCGCAGTTATCTGCAGAAAACCGGTGCAGATTCATTTGGCAAGGCGGAGGCGCTTCTGGAGGAGGCAATGAAACTTTCTGTCGGAGTATACGAGAGGGAAGTGTATGTGAGAATCCAGGCTGCATTGACACAGGTATATTATCTGGACGGGATGCTGAACAGTGATGTGACACTCCTGAAAAAGTGGACAGAACTGTACCAGATCCTGCCGGAACATTTGTTGCCGGAAAAGCTGCGGCGGGAGAACTGGCAGCGTGCGGCTTATGTGTATGAAGAACTGAAGGCTTACGACGTTGCAGCCGGTTATTATCGACAGCTGATCGAGCATTATCCTGAAAATACGGGATATTACTGTGAATATGCACTGATGGAGCTGCTGAAACGGCAGAATGTTCAGAAAGCTCTGCAGCTGTATCGTGCGGCCGGTGGGCTGCCTGGGGCAGAGAAACATAAAAATTATCAGATATTAAAAGAGAGACTGGAGGGAATTGAATGAGAAGAAGAGAATTATGGTTCGTGGTGACAGCGATGTGCTGCCTTCAGATAACGGCAGCTCCGCTGAATGCATATGCCGAAACGGGAGTTCCAGATCAGAGCCATTTGGAGCAGAGCGAATCTTGCAGAATTGCGGAAGAAACGGAGCCGACAGCCGATAAAACGCTACCGCCGGAACAGGTACCAGGTGATCCGGTACAGCCGGAGCAGGAACAGCCGGAAGAGGAACACGTACCGGATGAGGGTGAGGACTCAGATCCGGAACAGGTACCGGATGAACAGGAAGAAGCAGATCCGGAACAGGTACCGGATGAACAGGAAGAAGCAGATCCGGAACAGGTACCGGATGTGCAGGAGGGGCAAGATCCGGAGCCGGTACCTGACGGGCAGGAACTGCCGGGGAAGGCTGGTAAAGAAGTACCGGACAGTACGACACCGCCGGAAAAGGAACAGACGATAGATGAGCACATTCAGCAGAAAGAGATAACGGCTGTGGCTGAATACACAGGGCAGGAAGAAGAACGGCAGCCTGAAAGGATAAGATATCCGGAGATGGATGGACATCAGCATGAGGAAACATCTGAAGAAATTAATCCTGTAGAAATCATTCCGAAAACGCCGAAGATCCGGTTCCTGAATCTGGGTCCGGCTACGGCAAGCCGGGGAGCACTGTCACCGGAGATCATGTTCACAGAGATGGCGCTGACACAGGGGAAAGTACAGGTGCTGCTGACGGATGAATACGGCAGGCAGATACCTGCTGCAGCGGAACTGGCACAGAAGGGCAGCAGTCTGATTTGCAGAATGCATGAAGTCAGTAAGGATGGAAGATACACTCTGCTAGTGAGAGGTGAAAATGAATACGGTACGGTGACTGAGAAAAAATGTACATTTACGGTAAATAAAAAAGGAACTACATTTGTTGTCTGCAGTGATGGAAATGAGATAAAAACTGCCGGATTCATACCGTCAGTAAGGATGCAGAATCCCGACCATATCCGCATTGTGTCCTGTATGCTGAATGGAAGAGAAGTGGACTATGCCTGGGATGGTGAATTACTCAGGATAGACCGCGGAGAGGTTATGCCGGGAAAGAATACGGTTACGCTGGAGACGAAGGATGGGGCAGGAAATGTCAGTTCCATGGAACCATGGGAGTTTTATGCCCAGGCAGACGATACAGGTGAGAAGGAGGCAAAAATGCTGAAGAAAACCGCGAATGGAAGGGGAAACTGGCTCAAAGAAATGTCTGAACTGCTGCTGCACATGTTGAAATTTATATCATCGGTAAGGCTGTTATAACATGGCCATTTCCAAAATACTTAAAAGTAATATTGTAAAAGATAAGTAATGACGGTATAATTATATTAAAATTTGTTGAAAATCCGGAATAAAAAGTAGTTGACATGTTCAGGGATATAAAATAAAGGAGGGAATTATGAGACGATTTCTGGCAACTGTCCTGGTTTTGTGGATGGCATTTTTTACCGTTTTGGAACAGGTATACGGTGCGCAAGATGATACTCAGACAGTGTGGGAGCAGGGTGAGAATGATGAACGGTCACAGGAAGAACCAGTGCTTCCGGAGACTGAGGATAATAAGGAGCCGCTGTCGGCGGAGACGGCAGCGGAGCCGGAAGAGGTTCCCGAATATGAAGAGGCCGAACCTGCAGAGGATTCAGGGATATCCGGTGAGACGCAGGATATAATGTCTGCAAAGGCGAAAGCAGGCTGGCAAAAAGATACTGACGGAAAGATCAGATATCAGAATGCAGATGGCAGTTACCCTGAGGGATGGAAAGAAATCGGTGAAAACTGGTATTATTTTGGTGCGGATGGATGGCTTGAAACAGGCTGGATTACACTCACGAGCGGTACCTATTACCTGACGGAGACGGGGGAGCCGGGCGTGAGAGGTGCGATGCTGACCGGGTGGCAGGACATAGCCGGCGATATATACTATTTTGAGGAGTCAGGACCGGCTGAGGGCAAGATGCATACAGGCTGGATGAATATGTCCTACAGGAGATATTATTTTGAGGAGTCAGGATCTGATATCGGAAAGATGCTGACCGGCTGGCAAACAATTGGAAAAAATACATATTACCTTCAGATGGGTGGAAATCTCGGAGAGCGAGGCAGACTGTATACGGGCTGGCGGACGATGAACAACAGAGTCTATTACTTCCAGATGGGAAATGGCGATGGAAACATAGGAAAGCTGAATACGGGCTGGAGACTGATGAACGGCAGACGGTACTATTTCCAGATAGGCGGAGGGAACGGAGAGCGTGGAAAGCTGTATACAGGCTGGAAAACACTCAGAGAAAACACCTATTATTTCCAAATGGGAGGGGAAGCCGGTCAAAAAGGTCAGCTGTATACGGGCTGGCGGACAATGAATGGCAATGTCTATTACTTTCAGATGGGAAATGGTGATGGAAACATAGGAAAGCTGAATACTGGCTGGAAGCTGCTGAACGGCAAAAGATATTATTTCCAGGCAGGCGGAGGGAGCGGAGAACGCGGAAAGCTGTATACGGGCTGGCGGACGATCGGAGAAAACACCTATTATTTTCAAATAGGGGGGATAGCCGGTCAAAAAGGCCAGATGTACACGGGCTGGCGAACGATGAACGACAAAGTTTATTATTTCCAGAAAGGAAATGGCAATGGAAATATCGGAAAGCTGAATACCGGCTGGATGCTTATGAATGGTAAATGGTATTATTTCCAGGCAGGCGGAGGGGCCGGAGAGCGTGGAAAGCTGTATACGGGCTGGCGGACGATCGGAGGCAAACGGTATTTTCTGAAGCGTACAGGAGCTTATGGAGTCAAAGGTGAAATGCTGACAGGGTGGCATGAGATTGATGGAACATATTGTTATTTTAATTCGAGCGGAGCATATATTCCAGACATGAAGCGGTTCAAAGTGGCGATCGATGCCGGTCACCAGAGAAGAGGGAATTCTGAGACGGAGCCCATCGGACCGGGAGCTGCTGAGAGAAAAGCGAAAGTTTCATCGGGAACATATGGTAACTGGTCGGGACTGAATGAATATGAGCTGAATCTGACTGTGGCAAAGAAACTGCAGACAGAATTAGAAAAACGCGGTTATGATGTTTATATGGTGAGGACAACCCATGATGTCAATATCAGTAATTCAGAGCGGGCGAAAATGGCGGCAAATGCGGGAGCTGATATTCTTGTAAGAGTCCATGCAAATGGTGATGAAAACAGCAGTGTATACGGTGCTCTGACGATGGCACCTTCCGGTTCAAACCGCTATCTGACCGGCAGCAATATCAAGGCTTCTCAGAATCTTTCCCAAAAAGTCATTGACAGCTTCTGTGAAGAGACCGGTGCGAAGAACAGAGGTGTTCTGTATGTTGATAATATGAGTGGCATCAACTGGAGTACGATTCCGGTCACTATCGTTGAGATGGGATTCATGAGCAACCGGTCTGAGGATCTGAATATGGCCAAGAGCTCTTATCAGGATAAGATGGTTAAGGGAATGGCAAACGGTATTGACCGTTATTTTTCGTAGGAGTAAAGGAAGGTTAGTGTATGTCACAGATAATATTGTTTGACCTGGATGGAACTTTGACAGACTCGGCAGAGGGGATCACGAAGTGCGTACAGTATGCACTCCGGCACTTTGGAATCGATGAACCCGACCTGGAAAAACTGAAACATTTTGTAGGTCCCCCGCTTCAGGAACAGTTCATGAAGGCGTATCATATGCCGGAGAGGCAGGCAGAAATCGCGGTGGCAGTTTACCGGGAGAGGTATGCCAAGATCGGAATGTATGAAAACAAACCGTATGAAGGGATCGAGGAAGTCCTGAAGATGCTCCGGGAGGAGAAAAAAATATTGGGTGTGGCATCCTCAAAACCAGAAATCTATGTAAACAAGATATTGGAGCATTTTCACATCGACACGTATTTTGATGTGGTGGCAGGTGCCAATATGGATGGTACCAGAACGGAAAAGGATGAGGTGATCGAGGAGGCACTGCTGAGGCTGGGCATGACCGACAAACGGGAGGACGTGCTGATGGTAGGCGACCGTTTTTACGATGTCGAAGGTGCGCTCAAATGCGGCGTGCAGTGCATCGGTGCCGGATACGGATATGGAAGCCCACATGAGCTGGAACTTGCAGGGGCAGTATACGTGGCGGATACAGTGGAAGATCTGAAGATTCTGTCAGAACGGTACAGGAATGCAGGGAAAGAGGAAACATTACCTGATACACAGGGGGAGACACATCAATATACTGCGGTACCGCGCAATGACAGTCTGCTGAAAAAGATATGGCAGGTCGTCTATCCCATGGGGCTTTATTATCTGATTACCTTTGTAGTCGCACAGGCGGGAGCTGTTATTCTTTACAGCTGGTATACCATGAAAAATGCAGCCTCCACAGTCGAGGAGATGCAGGCGCTTCTCATGCAGCACACTGTGCTGCTGAATGGAATTGCTGCACTTCTGGCGATTTTTCCGATGATGCTGTTGTATCAGAAAGACAAGAGGTTCAGGATTCGGGGAATCATAGGGAAAAAAGAAAATAATCACAGGCAGGTTCACAGCGGTACGTATGCGATGACGGTTCTGTTTGCGGTCACTGCAAGCCAGGTTTTAAACGATCTGATCAATTACAGCGGGCTTGCGGACCTGTTTCCGGCGTATCCCCAACTGCAGTCAGCTATCTTTGATGGACAGAGCATCATAGTACTTTGTATAACAGTCGGGTTTCTGGCACCTGTTGTGGAAGAGATACTGTTCCGTGGACTTGTGTTCAAACGACTGCAGGATTATACTGGGAATGGATGGGCAGTACTGATATCCGGACTGTTGTTTGGCATCTACCATGAAAATATGATACAGTTTGTCTATGCAGGACTGCTGGGCTTTGCATTTGCGATGCTGATGGTCAGAACAAATTCCTTAAAAGTAGTCATAACCGCACACGCGGCGGCAAATCTTTGGTCCCTGCTCGGAAAAAGTCTGGTGAATGCGCTGGCGGCGACTAATGTGATGGCATACAGTATTTTACTGGGGATATTCGTAATCCTTGCACTGTTCTCCGGTGTCTGTCTGTTGGGAGGGAAAAAAATCAGCAATAACAAAAAGAGGGCGTGACGGCAAAGAATATAAAGCTCAAACCTTATGGAAAATCTGGGGTTTGAGCTTTAATTGTATCTGAATAAATCAAAATACAATGTTATCGGCATGAAAAATCAGAAAAAAGGAAAGAAGATAAAGAGTTGATGAATAGACTGAAAATTTATAGAAAGTTTTTATTTACAGGAGAAAAAAAATGTAGTATAGTACTTACAGTGAAAACCTAATACATCATTAGTAATAACTCCATAGAACAAATACGAAAAGGAGAGATGGCTATGCAACGGATGATGGAAAATCAGTCCGGCCATGGTTTGTATGATGCCAGATTCGAGCATGACAACTGTGGAATCGGAGCGGTGGTGAACATTCACGGTGTGAAAACGCATAAAACCGTGGAGAATGCATTAAAAATTGTTGAAAATCTGGAACACAGAGCGGGCAAAGATGCCGAAGGAAAAACAGGAGACGGAGTAGGAATTCTGCTGCAGATATCGCACAGATTCTTCTCAAAAGCCTGTCATTCCATCGGCATCTTTTTACGTTCAGAAAGAGATTACGGAATCGGAATGTTTTTCTTCCCGCAGGATGAACTGAAACGCAACCAGGCGAAAAAGATGTTTGAGATCATCGTGGAAAAAGAGGGGATGAAGTTTCTCGGCTGGAGAATGGTACCGACAGTGCCGAAAGTTTTAGGGCATAAAGCGCTGGAATGCATGCCGTGCATTATGCAGGGATTTGTTGAACGCCCGGAATACGTGGAGAAAGGCCTGGAGTTCGACCGCAAATTATATATCGTACGGAGAATTTTTGAACAGAGCAATGATAATACGTACGTGTCATCCCTGTCGAGCCGCACGATTGCCTACAAGGGTATGTTTCTGGTCGGACAGCTGAGGACGTTCTTCGAGGATCTGCAGAATCCTGATTATGAATCAGCGATCGCCATGGTACATTCCCGTTTCAGTACCAATACAAATCCAAGCTGGGAGAGGGCGCACCCCTACCGTGTCATCGTACATAACGGAGAAATCAATACCATCCGCGGTAACGCAGATAAGATGCTTGCCCGTGAGGAGACAATGGATAACGGGGCACTGCAGCATGAACTGCACAAGGTGCTTCCGGTGATCAATTCGGAAGGCTCTGATTCCGCGATGCTGGACAATACACTGGAATTTCTGGTGATGAGCGGTATGCCGCTTCCGCTGGCAGTGATGATCCTGATTCCGGAGCCATGGCAGAATAACCGGACGATGACACAGGATAAAAAGGATTTTTATCATTACTATGCGACGATGATGGAGCCGTGGGACGGTCCGGCATCGATACTGTTTACAGACGGTGATATCATGGGGGCAGTACTTGACCGCAACGGATTGCGTCCGTCCAGGTATTATATCACAGATGACGGATATATGATCCTGTCATCCGAGGTTGGTGTCCTGGATATCCCGGCATCCCAGGTTGTGCAAAAGGAGCGTCTGCACCCCGGTAAAATGCTGATGGTTGATACGGTAAACGGGAAGGTGGTATCCGATGATGAGTTGAAAGAATACTATGCTTCCAGGCAGCCTTATGGAGAATGGCTGGACAGTAACCTGATCACTTTAAAGGAGTTGAAAATTCCTAATAAACGGGTGGAGAGCTACAAGGAGGAGGAACGGGCACGGCTTCTGAAGGCCTTCGGGTACACGTATGAAGAGTACCGGACATCAATTTTAAATATGGCTAAAAATGGGAGTGAAGGTATCGGCGCCATGGGCATTGATTCCCCGATTCCGGTTCTGGATCAGGGCCATCAGCCACTGTTCAACTATTTTAAACAGATGTTTGCCCAGGTGACGAATCCGCCGATCGATGCGATAAGGGAAGAAATCGTGACCTCAACGACGGTATACGTCGGCGAGGACGGTAATCTGCTGGAAGAAAAACCGGATAACTGCAAAGTGCTTCAGGTGAATAATCCGATCCTGACGAATACGGATCTGATGAAGATTAAGAACATGAACGCCGGGAATTTTAAGGTTCAGATCGTACCGATCCTGTATTACAAAAACACCGATCTGAAAAAAGCGCTGGACCGCCTGTTTGTAGAGGTTGACCGTGCTCACCGGGATGGCGCCAACATCCTGATACTGTCTGACCGCGGAGTGGATGAAAACCATGCTGCCATCCCTTCGCTGCTTGCGGTGTCTGCGGTACATCAGCATCTGGTAAAAACAAAGAAAAGAACTTCGCTGGCAATGATACTGGAATCCGCAGAGCCGCGTGAAGTACATCATTTTGCCACGCTGCTCGGATACGGTGCATGTGCGGTCAACCCGTATCTGGCACAGGATACGATCGGACAGCTCATTGACAGCGGTATGCTCGACAAAGACTATTATGCAGCTGTCAGTGATTACAACGATGCGGTTCTCCATGGGATCGTAAAGATTGCGTCCAAGATGGGAATCTCGACCATTCAGTCATATCAGGGAGCACAGATCTTTGAGGCAATTGGTATTGATAAGAGCGTGATCGATGAATACTTTACGAATACTGTCAGCCGGATTGGCGGGATCACGCTGGAGGACATTGCGCGAGAGAACGATGAATTGCATTCGGCTGCATTCGATCCACTGGGTCTGGAAACAGATCTGACACTGAACAGTGTCGGACGCCATAAGATGAGAAGCGGGGGAGAAAAACATCTGTACAATCCGCAGACAATCCATCTGCTTCAGGAGTCAACGAAACGCGGTGATTATGGAATGTTTAAAGAGTATACATCACTTGTAAATTCGGAGCACCGGGAAGGGACGCTGAGAGATCTGCTGACATTTAATTTTCCAAAACAGGGAGTTCCGATCGCGGAAGTCGAAAGCGTGGATTCGATCGTGACACGGTTTAAGACGGGTGCGATGTCTTATGGCTCTATTTCCAAGGAGGCACATGAGACATTGGCGATCGCCATGAATACGCTGCATGGAAAATCCAACAGCGGAGAGGGCGGAGAGGACTATGACCGTCTGACTGTCGGTAAGGACGGACTGAACAAATGCTCAGCGATCAAACAGGTGGCATCCGGACGATTCGGTGTTACTTCCAGATACCTGGTAAGTGCACAGGAGATACAGATAAAGATGGCACAGGGCGCAAAGCCGGGAGAAGGCGGACATCTGCCGGGCGGAAAAGTATATCCCTGGATTGCAAAAACAAGGCATTCAACACCGGGCGTCAGTCTGATCTCTCCGCCGCCCCATCATGATATCTATTCCATCGAGGACCTTGCACAGTTGATCTATGACTGTAAAAATGCGAATAAGAATGCAAGGATTTCGGTGAAGTTGGTGTCAGAAGCGGGAGTGGGAACCGTAGCGGCAGGTGTTGCAAAAGCCGGTGCACAGGTCATACTGATCTCTGGGTATGACGGAGGAACCGGTGCGGCTCCGCGAAGTTCCATTCACAATGCAGGTCTTCCATGGGAACTGGGACTGTCTGAAACACATCAGACCCTGATCATGAACGGTCTGCGCAATAAAGTGCGCATAGAAACGGACGGCAAACTGATGAGCGGCCGTGACGTGGCGATTGCAGCCATGCTGGGTGCCGAAGAATTTGGTTTTGCGACGGCGCCGCTTGTGACTATGGGATGTGTCATGATGCGTGTCTGTAATCTGGATACCTGTCCGGTGGGTGTGGCGACGCAGAACCCGGAACTCAGGAAACGGTTCAGGGGAAAACCGGAATATGTCATTAATTTTATGCGCTTCATTGCAGAGGAACTGAGAGAATACATGGCAGAATTCGGGGTCAGAACAGTAGATGAACTCATCGGAAGAAGTGATTTCCTTCGAATGAAACAGGAGTATGACGGAATCAAGGCATCCAAAGTGGATCTGTCGCGTGTATTAAATAATCCGTATGCGAAGGCGGGGGATAAAGTGACGTTTGATCCGAAGCAGATATATGATTTTGAACTGGAGAAAACGGCTGATGAGAGAATCCTTCTGAAAAAACTTGGATCGGCGATCGAGAGCGGACAGCCGAGGAGTATCGAGGTGGATGTTACCAATACAAACCGCACATTCGGGACGATCCTCGGCTCAGAGATCACCAGGAAGTTCGGAGAAAATCTGAAAGATGATACGTATATCGTAAAATGCAGCGGTGCCGGAGGACAGAGCTTCGGAGCGTTTATTCCAAAGGGACTGACGCTGGAGCTTGTCGGGGACAGCAATGATTATTTTGGAAAGGGACTTTCCGGAGGAAAACTGATCGTCTATCCGCCGACGGGAGTAAAGTTTAAGCAGGACGAAAATATCATCATCGGAAACGTTGCACTTTACGGGGCAACCAGCGGAAAGGCATTTATAAACGGCGTAGCAGGAGAACGTTTCTGTGTCCGCAATTCAGGAGCTGTTGCGGTGGTGGAAGGCGTCGGTGATCACGGATGCGAATACATGACGGGCGGCCGCGTGGTTGTCCTGGGACAGATCGGAAAGAACTTTGCAGCCGGAATGAGCGGGGGCGTGGCATATGTCCTCGATGATAATAATGATCTGTATACAAAGATCAACAAGTCCATGGTATCCATCGAACGTATCAGTTCCAAATATGATGTTCAGGAACTCAAAGAAATGATTCAGGAGCATGTGGCAAGTACGAACTCCGTCAAAGGAAAACTGATTCTGGAGAACTTCAAAGATTATCTTCCGAAGTTTAAGAAAATCATCCCACACGATTATCAGAAGATGCTGAATGCGGTGGTACAGATGGAAGAAAAAGGTTTGAGCTCAAACCAGGCGCAGATTGAAGCATTTTATGCGACTACGAGAGGATAGGAGGGAGAATAATGGGAAAAGCAACAGGATTTTTAGAATATGAGAGAGAAGTCAGTGTCTCTGAAAAGCCAAAATCCAGGATCAGGCATTTCCGGGAATTTAAAGTCCATCTTCCTCTGAAAGAACAGCAGCTGCAGGGGGCGAGATGCATGGCCTGCGGTGTGCCGTTCTGTCAGTCCGGCATGATGCTAGGCGGGATGGCGTCGGGCTGTCCCCTGCACAATCTGATCCCGGAATGGAATGACCTGATATATCTCGGAAACTGGGAAGAGGCGTACAGACGCCTGAAAAAGACGAGCAACTTTCCGGAGTTTACATCACGGGTATGTCCGGCACTCTGCGAGGCGGCGTGCACTTGCAATCTGAACGGGGAACCAGTATCCACTAAAGAAAATGAATTTGCCGTTATCGAGCATGCCTATGAGATGGGATATGCAAAGGCAGAACCGCCCCGCACCCGGACAGGGAAAAAAGTAGCAGTGATCGGCAGCGGTCCTTCAGGTCTCGCGGCAGCTGACCAGCTGAATAAGCGGGGACACTCGGTGACCGTGTTTGAGAGGAGTGACCGTATCGGCGGACTTCTCCGCTACGGAATCCCGAATATGAAGCTGGAAAAACACGTGATTGACCGGAAGATTAAAATCATGGAAGAGGAAGGCATCACATTTGTGACGAATACGGATGTTGGGAAAAACTATAAGGCGGAGAAGCTGATGAGGGAATTTGACCGCACCGTGCTTTGCTGCGGTGCGTCAAATCCGCGCGATATCAGCGTTCCGGGCAGAGATGCCAAAGGAATCTATTTCGCAGTGGACTTTCTGACATCCGTGACGAAGAGTCTTCTTGACTCCGATTTTCAGGATAAACGATTTATTGATGTAAAAGGGAAAAAAGTAGTGGTTATCGGAGGTGGTGACACCGGGAATGACTGTACCGGTACGTCGATCCGACTTGGAGCATCCAGTGTCGTGCAGATCGAAATGATGCCCAAGGCTCCCGACCAGAGAGCGGAGAATAATCCATGGCCCGAGTGGCCGAGAGTCTGCAAGACAGACTACGGTCAGGAGGAAGCTATCGCGGTATTTGGCAGGGATCCCCGGGTCTATCAGACGACGGTGACCGAGTTTATTAAGAATAAAAAGGGAGAACTCTGTCAGGCAAAGATTGTGAAACTGGAAAGTCAAAAGGATGAGAAAACGGGACGTATGGTGATGGTACCGGTTGATGGAACAGAACAGACGATTGATGCAGACATCGTGCTGATTGCCGCGGGGTTTCTGGGATCACAGAAATATGTGACAGACGCATTTAAAGTAGCTGTAAACGGACGGACCAATGTTGCGACTGAAGAGAAGGGGTATGCGACAAATATTCCAAATGTGTTTACGGCAGGTGATATGCACAGAGGCCAGTCTCTGGTAGTCTGGGCAATCCGCGAGGGAAGGGAAGCTGCCAGAGCAGTGGATGAGAGTCTGATGGGCTATACAAATCTTCCCATTCAGTAAAACTAAAAAAACAGCGCCGCAGGTCCGGATTGGGCCTGTCCGGCGTTGTTTTTGTTTTCTGGAAATGTTATAATAAATCCGTGAATATTTAACTTTGAGGGAGGGATATTATGACACCGAAGATCGATCTGCACTGCCATCTGGATGGGTCTCTTCCGCTTATAACGGTACAAAAGCTGGCGAACCGCAGCGGGTTAAAAATACCTAAGAGAAAGAATGACATAAAAGAGGTGCTGCGGGCACCTGCTGAATGTCAGGACCTGGCAGAGTATCTGACGTATTTTGATCTGCCGGTCGCCTGCCTGCAGACACAGGAGAACCTGAGAGAAGCCGCCAATGATACAATCTGTGAGGCTGTGAAGGAAAATGTTATCTATATGGAAATTCGTTTTGCACCGCTTCTGCATACCCGGCAGGGTCTGAGCAGCAGACAGGTGGTCGATGCGGTCATATCGGGTATGAATGATGCAAGGCGTGAGACCGGGATTGAAGCTGGGGTCATCGTATGCGCGATGAGACACCATAACGTGGAAGACAACATACAGATGTTGCACGATCTTCTGGAGTTCCATGGGAAAGGTCTTGTCGGGTTCGATATAGCGGGTGATGAGAAACAGTATCCGACCGGCGCACACAGCCGCTTTTATTATGAAGCGGGAAGGCATGGCATACCATTTACGATCCATGCCGGTGAGTGCGGGAGTGTCATGAATGTACTGGATGCGCTGGCCATGGGAGCGATGCGCATAGGGCACGGGCTCGCAGTTGCAAAAGACGCCAGGGCTATGCAGGAATGTGTAAATAAAAAGGTTTGCCTGGAGCTTTGCCCGACCAGCAATCTTCAGACAAAAGCGGCGGGGAGTATCGAACAGTATCCATTTCGCAGGCTGCTGAATGCAGGCATTGCATTGACAGTAAATACGGATAACCGTACGGTGAGTGACACGACGCTGACGAAAGAAATGCTGCTTATGCGGGAACATTGTGGGTTATCCGCCATAGAAGAAAAGCAGCTGTTATTGAACAGCGCTGCCTATGCATTTGCCTCAGACACAGTCAAAGAGAAGCTGCGGCAGAGAATTGAAGCATTCGACTGGCGATAACACATGAGGAGGGAAATCAAATGTTTTGTGAAAAATGTGGAAGCAGGCTGGAGCCTGGAGATATATACTGTCCGGGATGCGGAAGAAAACTGACGGACGATAACACGCAGCAGTATCAGCCGCCGCGCAAAAAGCCGGAGACTGACGGGAAAGAAAAAGCGCTCTATATATTGTTGGGAGTTGTCGCAGTACTGCTGGTCATCGGTATTATCTGGGGTGTCGCGACGCTGGTCAGTCTCAACAGAGAAGAAGAGCGATACGCAGAGACTAAAAAAACAGAGCAGAGCCAGACGCCTGAGCAAGATGATGAAGATGATACAGTGGAGCCTGCCGAAGTGCCGGATGTCACTGTAACACCTGATCCGACAGAGCAGCCAGCTGTACAGGAACCAGTCGTAACCCCGGCGCCTGTACCGACAGCGACTCCGGCTCCAACTCCCGTACCTGCACAGGAACCAGGTTATTCAACAGGCGGAGACTATGTGATTCCGGACAGCAGCAGCCGGCAGCTTGGCAGTTCTGATCTGTCGGGGCTGAGTGAGTGGGAACTGAGAGTTGCCCGAAATGAAATCTATGCAAGACACGGAAGAATGTTCAACGATTCCGAACTGGATTCTTATTTCCGGGGGAAAAGCTGGTATGTACCGAGTATACCGGCGGAGAATTTTGATGACAATACATATTTGAGCAAGACGGAGTTGAAAAATGCGAAGCTGATTTCAGATTATGAGGCTTCCGAAGGCTACAATTAATGTCTGAGGCGGAGGGTGAGCCATGTATTGTGGAAGATGCGGTGCATACAACGATGACAGCCATGCATTCTGTGAAAACTGTGGCAACAGGCTTGCGGGAGCACCGGTTCAGCAGACCCCTGTTCCCTCTGAGCGCGATGCCGGCAGAAACAGGCTGCTTATACTTATTATCACAGGGATCATTTTGCTGATTATGGTTCTGGGTGGGATTTTCTGGGTTCATATTTCTGATGAGAAAGAATATCAGGAGGAGATCACTCTGGGGGATCAGTATCTGGATGAGAAGAATTACGAAAAGGCGGAAAGCAGTTACCGAAAGGCGATCACGATCAGTCCCGGGCATCCAAGGCCATACATCCGGCTTGCTGCAGTCTATATAGAGACTGAAGAATACAATCTGGCGGTGGAAGTGCTGAATCAGGGGATTGAGGCGGTAAAAGAAGAAAATGTACAGATTCTTCAGGAACAGCTGACCGTAATAGAAGAAGCGTATATCAGACAGGATTCCGGGGAAAATGCGGGCAGGGAGCAGACTGAAAATGGAGAAGATGCCGCCGCAGATGCTGTGGCAACAGCGCAGCAGGTTCTGAGTCTTCCTTACCTGGCAGACCGCACGTATGAAATGTGGTATGAAAAAACAGAACAGGGTATCGAATGTTCTTATATTACAGATGCTGGAATCCTGAGTGCAGATCTGTTTGACTACGACAGGGACGGACAGGATGAAATCCTTGCTATTATAATAGGAACAAATTCTTCACAGTATTCTAACCAGGGCTACTGGTTGAATATGCTTGAACAGGAGACAGACGGAAGCTGGACGAAAGCGGCAGAGTATCTGATCGATATGGAATATCACTCTCTGGACAGCATCTGTTTTCCCATTCGCATCGACTTTTTTTCAAAAGAATATGAAAAGGATACAGTGATATTCTATGAGAGCGGCGGGAGGGCGACGTATTTTGCAGATGGTTCATTCTGGAGTATGGGCAGGGTGCAGTACCATGATCAGACTTTTCAGCGGGTTGGAGAGGATATGAAAATAGCCGGGTCTGACGACGTGGCTGATGCATGTCTGAGACTGGACAAAAACTACAGCGGTCCCGAAGAAGGCCGGCAGTATGTGTTGAATTTTATCGCAGAGGTGGAAGAAGCCGGTCTTGACATAGACGGCATCGGATACCAATATCCGGCGATGGATCAGGATATCAGTCTGAGAAAGATACTGAGAACGGATAAGACGTCAAACATTACGGGCGAGCAGGCAGAGGCACTGTACGCGGCAGAAACGGGCGAACAACTCAGCGGCGCCACGGTGAAGTTTACAGATTATAGGAAAAGGCAGGAAGAAGACAGTGAGCAGGAGTATTCCATGCAGGTAAAAACACTTGACGGCAGCCAGGATATCTGGTATCCGGTATTCTCACCTTCCTCTCCGTCGGCAGATGCGTGGAATACGTATTTTCAGGACAGCGCGTCGGAATTGAAGTCATATCTGAAAGACATGCAGGAAGAGGGAATTGAAAATGCCAGCGTGTCCCGTGATGTGGAAGTTACATTTCAGAATGGAGCATATGTTTCCATGCATTTTACGGACTGGTACTATTCGGGAGGAGCACACGGCATGTATAATGAGTACGGTATGACGATCGATCTCGCCAGTGATCATGTATATACGCTGGAAGAACTTTTGAACACGGACCATGCTTCGGCAGTCAATATGGTAAACAATGCGTTCAATGAGGATATGAAAGTTCACCCCGAACTTTATTTTGAAGGGACACAGTGCCAGGTATCGGACGAGTTCAGTGAGGTCGGGTATTACCGGACAGAGGAGGGGGTTGTACTGCGCGCTCAGCTCTATTGGCTGGGACCTTTTGCTGCCGGAAGTCAGGAAGTTGTGCTTACGCCTGCCGAAAATCCCTGAAAAATTGTAAAATAACGGGATTTTTAAGCAATTAGTGCTTGAAAAAACCGGTTTATCCATGCTATAATGCAAAGGTCGCAAAAAACACGCATGTGGGTATCTTGAAGGTGCCCGAAGCCCTCGGGTCTCAAGGAAACGTCGAAGCATGCGGAAGAAAAACCGAAAAAAGGAGATAATATCATGGGCGTAATTTCAATGAAACAACTTTTAGAAGCAGGTGTTCACTTTGGACATCAGACAAGAAGATGGAACCCGAAAATGGCGGAGTACATCTACACAGAAAGAAACGGTATCTATATCATTGACCTTCAGAAATCAGTCGGAATGGTTGACGATGCATATAAAGCAGTTTCTGATATCGTTGCTGACGGCGGAACAATTCTGTTCGTTGGAACGAAAAAACAGGCTCAGGATGCGATCAAAGCGGAATCAGAGCGCTGTGGAATGTTCTATGTAAATGAGAGATGGCTGGGTGGTATGCTGACTAACTTCAAAACGATCCAGAGCAGAATCAGAAGACTGAAAGAAATCGAAGGAATGCAGGAAGACGGGACATTTGATGTTCTTCCTAAGAAAGAAGTAATCGAACTGAAAAAAGAACTGTCCAAACTTCAGAAAAACCTGGGCGGTATTAAAGAAATGAAAAAAGTTCCGGATGCGATCTTCATCGTAGACCCGAAAAAAGAGAGAATCTGCGTTCAGGAAGCACATACACTGGGTATTCCGCTGATTGGTATCTGTGATACAAACTGTGATCCGGAAGAACTGGACTACGTAATTCCGGGCAATGATGATGCAATCCGTGCAGTAAAACTGATTGTTGCAAAAATGGCAGATGCTGTTATCGAAGCCAAACAGGGTGAAGCCAGCGAAGAGGAATTCGCAGAAGAAACTGAAGCAGCAGCAGAGTAATCAATACGATAAGTCAATCAGGAGGGAAATCATAATGGCTATTACAGCAGCAATGGTTAAAGAATTAAGAGAGATCAGCGGCGCTGGTATGATGGACTGTAAGAAAGCTCTTACAGAAACAGAAGGCGATATGGATAAAGCAATGGAGTTCTTGAGAGAAAAAGGACTTGCTACTGCCCAGAAAAAAGCAGGAAGAATTGCGGCAGAAGGTATCGTTATGTTAAAAGTTTCTGATGACAGCAAGAAAGCAGTTGCTGTAGAAGTTAATGCAGAGACGGACTTCGTTGCAAAGAATGAAAAATTCCAGGCATACGTAGCTCAGGTTGCTGATCAGGCGATGGATACAACGGCAGCAGATATCGAAGCATTTCTGGCAGAGCCATGGAAATTCGAGACAACACAGACTGTTTCAGAAGCGCTTGCTCATCAGATCGCAACAATCGGCGAAAACATGAACATCCGCCGTTTTGCACAGGTTACCGAGGAAAATGGTATGGTTTCTGCTTACACACATATGGGCGGAAAAATCGGTGTTCTGGTTGATGTTGTGACAGATGTCGTAAATGATGCAGTGAAAGAGATGGCAAAAAACATTGCCATGCAGGTTGCGGCTCTGAAACCGCAGTACACTAACAGTTCTGAGATCAGTGAGGAGTATATTGCTCACGAGAAAGAGATTCTGCTCGCTCAGATCATGAACGATCCGAAAGAATCCCAGAAACCGGAAAAAGTTATCCAGGGAATGGTAAACGGACGTATCAACAAAGAAATGAAAGAAATCTGCCTGCTTGATCAGGTATATGTAAAAGCTGAGGACGGAAAACAGTCTGTAGGCAAGTATGTTGAGGAAGTTGCAAAGGCCAATGGTGCCAACATCACCATCAAAGGTTTTGTACGTTTCGAGACAGGCGAAGGAATCGAGAAAAAAGAAGAAGATTTCGCAGCTGAAGTTGCTAAGCAGATGGGAAGCAACTAGGTTTCCGCAATCTCCCCGAAAGGGTCCGTAAAATCCTGTATTTACACAAGGTGAATATGGTCTTAAATAGTTTAAATGAACCAAAACATTTGTTACACTATAAAAGTGTGTAACGGAAATTTAGAGATTTACGCATTAACAGATACAAAAAGAGGGTGTTCCAAAACTATGAATGATAGATTCATAGTTTTGGGACACCCTCTTTTATGTGTGTGCCGAGCATGGCACTAATCTGGTTGGTTAAAAGTCCAGCCATGGGTTTTTACCACCAAGTGTAGCGAACCACAAGTCGGTATCAGTAATGGTATGGACGAAGGAAGTGGTGTAGCAAAGTTATTGGGCCTGTCAACAAGGAAGCAGTTTGATTAGGTTATAAGAAAATCAAGGATTAAATTTATTGAATAATACGAATTAAAATGGTATAATTAAAATTAGTTTACTGATGAGGTACCAAGATTTTAAAGATACCCAGTTGCGAAAGATGAAGGGGTGTATAATATGAGCCGGAACAGGTGTCTGCCTGCAATTTACATAGCTGTGTGCCTTTGTATTGCAGGAGTGAGCGGTTGCAGCAATGACTCTGAAAATGTTGTCCTGGCAGAGGACGGTCATACCGCACAGGAAAAAGTGTTACGTTTTTTTGCTCCTATGGATGCAGGCTCTAGTGCTCTGTACTATCGGGAATTGATTGACCAATACAACAGATTAAACAAAGGGGTTCGTGTTGTTTATGAAGGGATATCTACGGGAGATGGTTATAATGAATATCTGGAACAGCGGTTGGATGCGGGAGAGGGTGATGACGTTTTTATCGTAAATGCAGATATGGTTAAGACGCTGTATCATAAAGGCTATTTTTATGACATGTCTGAGTTTTCAGCTTTTCAGCAATTGAATGAATCTACAAAAGAGCAGGCTATGATTAAAGATACTGCCTATTGTCTTCCGGTGAGCATGACAGCCTATTGTCTGTTCGTTAATCTGGACGTACTGAATCAGTACAATCTCCAGACACCGCAAAATTTAGAGGAATTCAGGAACTGTTGCAGCACCATTAAGGCGGCAGGAGGAACCCCCCTGAGCCTTAACCGTTGGTACGCTCTGACAGTGCCTGCGCTGGCAAACGGTCTGTCAAAGATATACGGTGCAGAAAATCTGCAGGATATCAGAAGCAATCTGAACAGCGGAGAGCTTAAGATCGGTGATTACATGCAGGACGGATTCGAGGTTGTCGAGGAATTTATTCAGGAGGGATGGTATGGTGACGGCTTGAATGCGGCTTCTGTTGAAACAATGAAAGCCGGGGACCAGGATCTGCCCGATTTTGTCAGTGGAAAGACTGCTTTCTATTTTGGACATCTGGATTCGCTTTCTGCGGCGGAAGAAATAAATCCAGATATCAATTGTGTGGTTCAGGGAGTACCAGTCACGGATGGAACGGTAACCCTTCCCGCGGCTTTGACAAGGCTGTCTATTAATGCGGACAGTAAAAACCTGGCCGAAACCGTGGACTTTGTGAATTATATTACCAGTAATAAATATAAAGAAGTGTCTTCCAGTGGGAATGGGGTCTTGCCTATTTATGTTGATGCGGAATATACATTACAAAACGAGAAGATGCGTCCGGCCTATGAGACATTTATCAAGGGCGGGCAGGTACCAATAGAGGATATGCAGCTGCAGTTCACTTATTGGGATACCGTGAGAGAACTAAGCATTAAAATGTTTGACGGATACACCGCAGGGGAAGCAGCAGAGGAATATGACAGGATACAGATAGAGCAGATCGCACAGTATGATAATTGAGGGATAAGGAGGACTTTTTATGAAGGAAAAAAAAGCAGGGGCCACAAAAATGATGGCTCTTGCAGTCAGCCTGATCCTCATCGTAATAGTCATGGTAACCACTCTGATCAATTTAACATATGTGAGTTCAATTAAAAAATTAGTGAGGAGTACCACGGTAAATAATATCAGCGAACTGACAGCCAGTAAAGCGCAGAATCTGGATGAGCGTCTTCGCTCTGAGCAGGTGGCTTTAGAATTTATGGCTGGCAGCATTGGGATGTATGAGGATATTTTTTCATTAAGTGATATCATAACAGAATACCAGGAGACGCATCAGGCGTCCTGTATGTGGATTTTCGATCTACAAGGCAATGGGTGGAGCTCGGGCCCGGGGAATGACCTTCTTCCGCCAGGGCAGACGGAAGAATTATTTGCGGCTGCCCTGCGGGGGGAATCAGGTATGTCAGACCCTTTTATCGGGGAGAAGGGGAGAAAGCAGATCCTTTTTTATACGCCTATTAAACGTGAGGGAAAGATGATAGGGGGCCTGTATGAATCTTATCCTGTGGAGCTGCTGCAGAATACTTATGGAAGCGGGACTTATAATGATGAAGGCTATAGCTATGTGCTGGGGAAAGAGGGGGAAGTTATATTGTCTTCTTTGCGTTTCAGCTATTTGCAGATATACGAAAACTTCCGGAATGTTTTGAACAATAATGGAGAAAATGACCAGAAAGATATCTCTGCATTTATGGAAGCGCTCAAAACCGGCGAAAAAGGAAATGCAACTTTCACCTTTGAAGGTGACGAGCAGTTTTTATATTTTATTCCACTGGAAGAAAAAGAAGGCTGGTACTTTGTGACAGTGATCCCGCTGGATATGGTAGAGCAGGATGGAACGGTAATTGTTATGTTGACGATAAGAATGGCAGTAATTTTACTGCTCGCTGTAGCTGTAGTGCTTGTTCTGGCAGTTACAGCCATTTACTATCGAAATAAGAAACGGAGAGATTATGAAATATACATACAAAACACCTACCAGGCAATATCACAGAACATCGATACTGTCATTTTTATTGTGGAACCCAAAACCAAGAAGGTAGAATATGTATTTGATAATGCGCAGGAAATACTGGGTATTCCTGCACAAAGCTTCAATGAACCCGAAGAGTCATCAATGGGTGAGTTTCAACATGCGATCTCAGATTTTCTTTGGATGGAACCACCAAAATCAAAGTTCACATGGGAACGCTCTTTGTACAATGATGTGCTTGGAAGACAGATGTGGTTAGAGATAACGGTCCATCCGGTGACATTGGGCGGGCAGCCGAAATGCATCTATGCGGTGACGGACCATACACAGGAGCGTCAGATCAGAGAGAAACTTTCTGCTGCTGTGGCCGCGGCTGAACAGGCGAATGCAGGGAAGAGCCAGTTCCTTTCAAATATGTCTCATGATATCCGTACACCAATGAATGCCATTGTGGGAATGACCAAGCTTGCTAAGATTCATATGGAGGACAAGTCAAAAGTTTATAACTGTCTGCACAAAATTGAGCTGTCATCCCGGCATCTGCTGAACCTGATCAATGATGTATTGGATATGTCCAAGATTGAAAGTGGAAAAATGACTATGACAGTTGAAGATTTCTCACTCTCTGAGCTTATAGAGGGTGCAGCCGCCATCGTTCAGCCACAATGCAAAAGCAAAGGGCAGATATTTGCAGTAGAGACTAAGAATATACGGCACGAGTATCTGATTGGAGATATGCTTCGGATGAATCAGGTCATCTTTAACCTGATCTCTAATGCTGTAAAATTCACACCCCCCAAAGGAAAGATTACGGTCTTCATTGAAGAACTTTCCCAGAAGCGCTCAGGCTATGCCATATACCGTTTCCAGATTTCAGATACCGGTTCTGGTATTGCACCTGAATTTCTCTCCAGTATCTTTCTGCCTTTTGAACGTGAAGACACAAGAAATGTTCATCATACGGAAGGATCAGGTTTAGGGCTGGCCATCGCAAAAAATATCGTAGAGGCTATGGGCGGGCAGATCGCCGTGGAAAGTGAGTTAGGGAAAGGAACGACATTTACGGTAGAACTGGAGCTTCAGCTTCAGAAAGATGAAAAGGAGGAAGGGGAGAACGACAGGGTACTTAAAAGACTGCATGCATTGGTGGCGGATGATTCTGAAGAGGATCTTACACTGCTTAACAGCTATCTGACAGAGTTTGGAATGGCAGTAGATATTGCAGCTACCCAAGAGGATATGCTGTCGATGGTTTCTGAAAAAGATTCTTATGATTTGATCATCATTGGCGGGATGACGGAATATGCCAGGGAGAATCGTTTTTTGATTATATCGGATGGCACAGTCTGTGGCAAGCTTGTCATGCTTTTAAATTCGGATGATCCGGCAGAAAAATTCAACATGGCAGAGCGGGAAGTGGATCTTATCCTTCAGAAACCGATCTTAAAAAGCACTCTGTGTAAAAATCTGTCCATTTTATTTGATGAACCGGCTCCAGATGATGCGGATGGATCACTTCAGGATATCATGAAAGGACGACGGTTCTTACTGGTGGAAGACAACGAGCTGAACCGTGAGATCGCCACGGAATTCTTTGGACTTTCAGGGGCGGTGGTAGAAGACGCAGAGGATGGGAAAGCTGGCCTTGAGGCTTTTCTCTCCAAAGAAGCTGGATATTATGATGCAGTTTTTATGGATATTCAGATGCCGGTCATGGATGGCTATGAGGCAACAAGAAGAATCCGCGCATCAGAGCACAGGCAGGCAAAAGATATTCCTATCATTGCCATGTCTGCCAATGTTTTTGCAGAAGATAAACGCGCTTCCAAATTGGCGGGAATGAATGCGCATCTGGGTAAACCTATAATGATGGATGAAGTATATCATGTGCTCAGGGAATTATTGTGATGATAACATAGGGAATGGGTTAGGGAGACTCTATAAACCGGGAATTTTATAGGTGAATTATCTTTTAATAATTTGGATTAGGAACCAAGTAATATTGAGAGTAATTTTTGTTATACACATGAAGTTGATCTAAATTGCTCAATGTGCTGTGTGAAAGGGGATTTTATGACAGTTAAAGAAGCCTATGAAAGACTGGGTGGAAATTATGATGATATGACTTACCAGTTTGGAGAGCGTATGCTTTTAAGGCTGATTGGTATTTTACTGAAAGATTCAAGTTATACAGATATCTGTACAGCATTGGATCGGCAGGATTACGATACCGCTTTTCGCGGGGCACACACTTTAAAGGGTATTGCCCTGAATATGTGCCTTCCACCTTTGGCGAAAAGTGCAAGCGTACTAGCGGAAGCCCTGCGCAGCAGACAGCAGAATGATGATATTCAGCCATCCCTTGTGGGATTAGGCCATGCATACCAGGATATGTATACAACTTTTTCTGAATTGATTCTTACTTCAGGAGGCGGTATACGATGAAAAAGAATACAAAGATCCTCATTGCGGATGATTCGGAGATCAACCGGGCTATCCTATCGGATATTTTGGCGCCGGACTACGAGGTGCTGGAAGCTTCTGATGGTGAAGAAGCAATGGCCTGTCTGAAACAGCACTCTGATATTGCTCTGGTCCTGCTGGATATCATTATGCCTAAACTGGATGGCTTCGAGGTGCTGACATTTATGAACCGTGACGGGTTTCTAAAAAAAATACCGGTGATCATCGTCTCCTCAGAAACTGCGGCGTCTTATATTGATCATGCCTATAACCTGGGGGCTGCGGAGTATATCAGCCGTCCGTTCCAGAAAATGATCGTGCGCCACCGTATTGAAAATATCGTGAAACTCTATACCAAACAGAAATATCTGGAAAACATTGTCACAGAGCAGATTTTAGAAAAGGAGAAGAACAACGTGGTCATGGTGGAGATCCTCAGCCATATCGTGGAATTTCGTAACGGTGAAAGCGGACTTCATGTGCTGCATATCAGGACCATTACAGAACTATTGCTGAAACATCTGCGAAAAACATCCCGGCAATATCAATTGACGCCGGCAAAAATTGCGGTTATCATAAATGCGTCTTCCCTGCATGACATTGGGAAAATCTCAGTCCCTGAAAAAATACTAAATAAGCCAGGGAAACTGACACCGGAAGAATTTGAGATCATAAAGCCCCACAGCCTGATCGGTGCGCGGATGCTTGAAGACCTTACTTATTATCAGGATGAAGAACTGGTACGGGTGGCAAGAGACATCTGCCGCTGGCACCATGAACGGTACGATGGACAGGGATATCCGGATGGATTAAAGGGTGATGAGATCCCAATTGCCGCACAGGTTGTCGCTTTGGCAGATGTATATGATGCCTTGACCAGTGAACGAGTGTATAAGCTGGCTTACTCCCATAATCAGGCCTTAGAAATGATTTTTGGCGGTGAATGCGGCGTATTCAATCCCATACTGCTGGAGGCATTAAAAGCGGTGGAGGCTCATCTGAAAAGTGAGGTTAAGGTTCGCTCGGCGGGTAAGATAGCACAAGATAAAATCCACGAATTGACCTATATGGGGCTGCATAATAATGATGTTTCCGACAGGACACTGGATTTACTGGAACAGGAGCGGACGAAATATCAGTTTTATGCCTCTCTGACCAGGGAGATTCATTTTGAGCATAGTTATGAATCGGATACGCTGATCATTACGGAATGGGGGGCCGCCCAGGCAGGCATACGGGAAAGCATTCAGCATCCACAAAAGGATCCTGATCTGTTACGGGTGTTTTCCGAAGAGGACTTCTGGGATCTGCATACCCATCTGATGCAAGCCACACCTGAAAATCCCGTCGTGAGTAAGGTATACCATCTGACGCTCAAAGGAGAACAGCGATGGTATAAAGTAGTGGCCCGTCCTATCTGGGGAATGGAGGAAGATGCTTCTCCCACAAAGGTCATTGGTAAGTTTACCGATAATGAGGAAGAACAGAACACACTGGATAAACTGACCTTACAAGCCCAGCATGATGATCTGACAGGACTTCTTGGCAGGAATTATGCATGCAGACAAATTGAACAGAGACTCCTGGATTTAAAAAAGAAAAAGGCCTCCATGATGATCGTAGATCTGGATATCTTTAAAAACGTGAATGACCGGTACGGACACCTTTATGGAGATAAGATGCTGAAAACAGTGGCTTCACATTTGGAAAGCAGTGTGCGAAATTCGGATATCGTTGCCCGTATCGGCGGTGACGAATTTCTAGTATATATGGAATATGAGGGAGATATTACAGAACTGGCTGACCGTGTTTTTCATACGGTTTCAGGGTCCTATGAAGGGCTTGAAGTGTCAATCAGTGTTGGCATTTCTTTAGCTCCTGAAAACGGTATTACATACGAAGATTTATTTCACCATGCGGACCAGGCATTGTATGCAAGTAAACAAGCCGGAAGGAACCAGTACCATTTTTATAATAGTTCCATGAGAACGATCCTATTGCAGCATCATACAGAATCAAGCCCGGGGGAACGGTGAGCATTGTTTTGCTGCCAGGTTACCTGTTGGGCTTCCTAAACCGTTATCAGAAGAAAGGGGAAAATTAGATTGAAGTACGATTGTTTAATGTATGAGAGGGTTTTCCAGATACTCAAAAATAAAATTGAATGCGGATTATTACCGGCAGGTTCAAGTCTCCCATCACGGATCAATTTGCAAAGGGAATTTAATACATCAGAGAAAACAATCCGGCATGCACTGGCAATGTTGGAGAAAACGGGACTGATTCAGACACAACAGAGGAAGCGGCCGGTGGTAAGTCAAAATCAGGATTGGGGACATTTTGCTACAAGGCTTGCGGTGAAGAAAATCAATGCCGAGATCACCAACGATCTGTTGAAAACAGGTGTGCTCTTATCTTATCCGATCATTAAAAGCGGGCTGAATCTGTGCCGGCAGGAAGACTTGAAAATACCGCGCAAAATTTTGGACAATGTTAAAGTAGAAAACGCAGTAGAATTTTGGAGGCAGACCAAACGGTTTGTGAGATTTTTCGTTGCCCGGAATGAAAACCAATTATGTTTATGCGCAGTGGACAGTCTGGGACTTGAGGAATTGAAGCCAGCAGTGGATACCATGGAGATCAGGACGGTGCTATATGAACAGCTGGATGACTTCATGCGTATTCTTGAATCTGGGCAGCCTCCTGAAAACGCTTATTTTGACGACCTCTCTGGTTTATACGGATTTTCATATGGAAAAGAGTTTTTAATTGATGTTCCTCCTGATTCCACGCTCATCCTTGGGAAAAAACAACTGGAAAAATTGTTAGAAGGGGCTGAAATGAGATATTCGGCTGTATATATGGACCTTCTGGGCCTTATCGCGGTAGGGCGTTTCCAGCCGGGTGACAAGCTCCCCACACACAGAGAACTTCAGAAATTATACAATGTCAGTGTGGACACCACCAGCAAGGCCATAAAGATCATGCAGGAATGGGGCGTTGTAAAAACGATTCGTGGAAGTGGTATTTATGTGGAGATGGACCTGTCTGAGATGAAGAAAATACAGATCCCTCCCCATTTGATCGCGCATCATGTCCGCCGTTACCTTGATAGCATGGAATTACTTGCACTCACCATAGAAGGGGCGGCCGTCTGCGCAGCTCCCCACATTACACCGGAAGAAATAGAGGCGGCAAAAGACAAAACAGATTATCTTTGGAATGTTGATTACCTGTATGGCCGCAGTCCCTCTATACTCCTGGGGATTATAACAGAGCATATAGAAATAGAAGGATTGAATACGATCTACACACTCCTCCAAAGAAATCTCCGGATTGGCCGAAGCATCCCGGCTATGGTTGACACGGTTAAAACAGAAGAGAGTATCCAGATCCACACACAATGTGTAGAAGCACTGGACATTCTTTCCCAAGGGAACCATGAGGCATTTTCCAGGAAGTCATCCCGGATATTTCAATACATCTACCGCGTTGTTATTCAGGAATGTAAGAGGCTGGGGTACTATGAGGCGGCAATGGAGGTCTACGATGGCAGCGCATTGTGGAAATAGCCAATGCCCCATGCCCGGACCGAATAACTTATAAAATATGGGGGATATGGATATGACTGAGGAAGACAGAATCAAAGAGGTGCTTTATAAATTTGAAGACGGGGGTCTCATATCAAAAGATCAGGATAAAATTTTGTCCTGTCTTTCAGACACTATCATAGGGATCGGGATCGGTGAACAAGGATTTGTGACTTCCAAAAACGATATTATAAATGTATTCACAGCTGGGATTAAAGAGGAAAATGAAGTGTCCCATTTCCTCGATTTTGGACGTACAGAGATAAGGCTCCTGAGAGAAGATATGTCTGTACTTTGTGCCGATGTGATCGTGACGGCAAAATGTCAGGAAATGGTGACTCAAAGCAGGTTTTCGCAGTCACTGACCCTTATAAAAGAGGAGAACGAATGGAAGATCTGCTGCCTGCACGCTTCAACCCCGATAGTTACGGAGGAGAATATTGATGCGTATCCCCTCAAATTCGCAGAGAAAACACTGCAAAGCCTACGGGATAAAATCGGTGAAGAAGTATACGCCGTGGAGGAGCAGTATCGTATGGCCGTGCTTTCAGACACCATAGCGTTCTATATCGTTAATTTCTCTAAAGACATTTATGAAAAATGCCAGCTTAACAGTGAAATATGTGCATATGTTGAAGATGGAACCCCTTATGAGCAGTATGCCAGGGAGCACATATCCGATTATGTGGCAGTGGAAGACAGAGAGTCATATCTAAAATTTTTTTTATTAAAAAATATTGATAGAGCCTATCAAAATGATGAACAGGAAGTCAAATACGAATATAGGATGAGGAGTGGTAAAAAAGGCTCATTTATTTGGGTGATGACGGTTATCCGGCTGATCACTGACATTGTAACTGGTGAGAGAAAAGGAATCATGTATGTCAAAAATATCGACGATTCAAAGCGCCAGCAGATCGTTATGCAGAAGCGTGCGGAGTATGACACGATCCTGAGTATCTACAACAAGAATACATTTAATTTACGTGTGGACAGCCTTTCAAAACAAAGCAGCGGTGTTTTCATGATACTGGATATTGATGATTTCAAAACCATAAATGATACCCTCGGCCACCCCTTTGGTGATAAAGTATTGATCATAATAGCAGATATATTGAGGACCACCTTTCCGGAAGATGCTGTGATTGGGCGGTTAGGAGGGGATGAGTTTGGTATCTTCCTTCCAGAGGATTACGGCCGTAAACAGATGGAGATATATATGAAACTATTATATGGCCGTATATCCGGATACCTGTTTAAAGAGGATGCAAGAGGTAAAGTCTCCTTCAGTGTCGGAATTGCGTTTTCAAAGGGGAAAAGCTTTGCTGACTTTTATAAAGATGCAGATGCAGCGCTATATTTTTCCAAACATGGTGGAAAAAACAGTTTTTCTTTTTATGAAGATTAATGCGCGAATGGAGGGATATCAAATGTATAAAAAACTGGGAAAGTTAAGAGAGGATGTCCTCAGTGTCTTATGGGCATCGTCTGATTTTGAAGCGGCAATCTATGAGGCGCTTGCCATGATTGGAGAATTGTTTGCCGCGAGCAGTGTTTACTTAACCGAAATTTCCAACAACAAAGTGATGAATATTTATTTTTGGAAACCGGAGGGATCGACTGGGGAGCCAATCGAACAGACGGAACGTATCACCCAGGATTTCTTTGACAAGACAAGGCATCTTATTGGAGACAAAGAGATACTGTGTTTGTGCCTGGATGACACGGAGGGAAGCATCACGGAAGTGTTTCGGGAATGCGGTACACGCACAGTCCTGCTGTGTCCGATCAGGCAGGAGAACAGCTGCGCTTATTTGGGTGTTTCCGATTCTACCTCGTGCAGGAAAGATTGGGAAAATGATGAAATCATACGGACCGGGCTTCTCACCCTATCTAAAGTGATCGGTACCTTCCTCTTAAAAACACGCTACACAAAACGGAGTGAGCAGACCCGGCAGAACCTTGAGGAATCCCTCCATGCTTCCAAACAACGGACCGATACCGCCAATGCACTGCTGGACGGCATCTCTGCCGGTGTCATTGTCGTAAACATTTATCCCGATGGCCGTGCCAATCCACAGTACGGTAATCTGGGACTGTACCGTATGCTTCGCATACCCCGCACCGCAAAAGACGCGGTTGTTCCCGATCTCAATGCCGCCCCTCTGGAGGGGGAGTATTTCGAGGATTTCTTTGCAAATATCCCAGAGCCGGATTACAGCAGGGTACGAAGAGAATATAAAGCGGGTTTTTCCAAAGACCACTTTACGGTAAAAAAATACCGCCTACTCCGGGGCGACGGAACCTATGTCTGGGTGAATGCGGATTTAAATTTACGTGAGAGCACTCCGGAATACAGGACTTATTACGCCACCTATACGGATATGTCTGAGGAACATTACCTGCAGTCAGGCCTGGAGGAAATGTTGGCCAGGGAGCAGGAGATCACCGGGAAATTGGAAAAGGCCAATCAGGCCAAGGCAGAGTTCCTTTCCCATATGAGCCATGATATCCGCACGCCGATGAATGCTATCATGGGAATGACAACACTTGCCAAATCATACATAGATAATCCCGCCAGGGTTTTAGACTATCTGGAGAAAATAGCGTCCTCCTCAAAACTGCTGCTCAACATTATCAATGAGGTTCTGGATATGTCGAAGATGGAGAGCGGACACATTGTACTTGCAGAAGAAAATGTGGATCTGGCGGATATGGTACAGGGCGTTGTGACCATGATACAGCCTCTGCTTGCGGGCAAACATTTGAAATTCAAGGCGCGGAACAACGATGTTGCCCATGAAAAGATTATCAGTGACATGCAGCGGTTACAGCAGCTGCTCATCAATTTACTTTCCAACGCAGTCAAGTACACGCCTGACGGGGGAGAGGTGCTGCTGGAGATCAACGAGACACCATCGGATCGTGGGGGGTACGCCCGGTATCAATTTATTGTGGCAGACACCGGGATTGGGATATCATCCGATTTCTTAAGCCGGATATTTGAGCCGTTTGAGCGGGTGGAGGACGAGCGGATTAAATCTGTCCAGGGTACGGGGTTGGGCCTGGCCATCTGTAAGACGGTCACGGAGATGATGGGCGGACAGATTTTGGTAGAGTCCGAATGGGGAAAAGGGAGCCGGTTCACCGCCACACTTTATCTGCGGATTGAGGAAGAACCCATTGACGACTCAGAGTTGGCAGGGCTGTCGGTCCTTGTCGTAGATGATGACGAGATCGTCTGCAGCAATACCTGTAAGCGGCTGACTGATCTGGGCATGACAGCCGAGTGGGTCATGGACGGTAAGGATGCTGTTGATAAGGTTCTGCAAGCCCATCAGTCAGGCAGGGATTATTTTTCCGTCATTATGGATCTCAAAATGCCCTGGATGGATGGGATGCAGGCAATACGTCTGATACGTGAAAAGGTCGGTTATGAACTGCCCGTTATTATCATCTCCGCCTACGATCTGTCTGAGCAGATGGACCAGGCACAGGAGGCGGGGGTAAATGGCTTTATCACCAAGCCCCTGTTCCGTTCCCATCTTGTCTATAAACTGAAGCAGTTCCTGCGGGGAAATAGACATGGTTCCCCAACGGTCAGAGCAGAGCAGGAACGTCACTATTGCGGGCAGCGCCTGTTACTGGTGGAGGACAATGAACTGAATCGGGAGATCGCAGTGGAGCTGCTTGCCGCAACCGGTACGGAGATAGAGACGGCCGAAAATGGAAAAATCGCCCTTGCAAAGGTACAATCCTCGCCTCCGGACTATTACCAGTTGATTTTTATGGATGTTCAGATGCCCGTTATGGATGGCTGTACCGCAGCAGCAGCGATTCGGAATTTAGAACGTAATGATACAAAAACACTCCCCATTGTTGCTATGACGGCCAATGCTTTCTACGATGACCGGCAGAGGACCAAAGAAGCCGGTATGAACGACCATCTTGAGAAACCTATTGATTTAGAGCGTCTATATCAAGTTCTGCATCGTTATCTCATCTGAAAATTATAGTTACCTATAAATATAAAATTGGCGTCATGCCGCAGAGTCTGAAGCAGACATATATAAGATTAAAAGAAGGAGATATAAATACAATGGAAAACAATGGCCATGAAACGCTGAAACGCCAGTCAAAATATTGTGTTGGCATTGGAGCCTCCGCGGGAGGTGTGGAGGCTTTGCAGGAACTTTTTCGGAATATGCCGGTTGATACAGGTGCCTCCTTCATCGTTGTACAGCACCTGTCCCCAGACTCCGTGAGCATGATGGATCAGATCCTTCAGAAGTCAGTTAAAATGCCGGTAAGGCTGGCGGAGGAAAATATGGAACTTAGGCCCAACGAGATCTACTTAAACGTGCCGGGGATGTTATTGGAGGTAGAAGCGGGAAGGCTGCATCTAAAACCAGTGCAGGACCGGCTGCAGCGCTATACCCCCATCAATCAGATGTTCAATTCACTTGCAGCGGAAAATGATATCCATACTATTGCAGTGATCCTCTCAGGAAGTGGGTCGGACGGTACGATCGGCATAGGATCAGTTAAGGAAAACGGGGGGATCATTATTGTACAGAAGCCTTTGGAAGCACAGTACGCCTCCATGCCCCAGAGTGCGCTTTCTACAGGATTGGTGGATCTGACAGAGAAAGTATCTAAAATTGGATTGGCTATACGGGATTATTTAAAAAACCCCAACATCCAATACATCCATCATGAGGATGGCATTGAGGATGAAGAAATGGGCCGGTATTTTGACCAGGTGATCGACGCGGTAACGAGGTATTCCGATATTGATTTCACGGCCTACAAACCGAATACCATATTTCGCCGGATCGAACGCCGCATAGCCATCAACAAATTTGCCGGAATTGAGGAATATATTGACCATTTGCTCTCCTCAGAGGAAGAAAAGCGGCTTTTATGCAGTGACCTTCTTATTGGGGTAACTTCCTTCTTTCGGGATGAGGCAGCTTTCAGGAGTCTTGGTGAACAGGTGCTGTCTGTGCTGCTCCGCGCAAAACGGTCTGTCCGCATCTGGAGTATCGCCTGTTCCACCGGTGAGGAGGCGTATTCCATTGCGATCATGGTCTGCGAATATATGGAGCGGTTAAAGTGCAATGTGGATGTGAAGATTTTTGCTACAGACACGGACCCGGATGCCATAGCAGTGGCCCAGAAAGGCTTCTACAACGAGGGAAATCTAAGCGATGTAAGTGATGACATTATAGAGAAATATTTTGACAAGAAAGAGGGGAGGTATGTTGTCAAGGACCTGATCCGCAAGATGATCGTTTTTGCCAAACATAATATATTCAGGGATGCCCCGTTCTCCAAATTGGATCTTATTGTCTGCAGGAATATGTTTATCTATGTGAAAACAGAGGTGCAGCAGCGTGCCATTGAAAATTTTTACCATCTCCTCAATGAGGGCGGATATCTGTTCCTTGGCAGCAGCGAATCTCTGGGTGATATGGATAAGGCGTTTGAATCGTTGGACCGGAAGTGGAAAATCTATATTAAAATAAAAGGTTACCATACAGAAAATAATGGTTTCTATCTATGGGATAATCTGTATCACCCACGGCAGTCAACGGATTCCCCTTCTGCCAGCCAGCGCTCAAAAGTTCAGGCTGCCAATATTTTTGAGAAAATTCTTTTTGCGTTTGCAGGTCCGTCAGTCCTGGTGGACGGTTTTGGAAAGATCGTACAGATTATCCAGGGCGGAGGCAAGTATTTAAGCCTGCAGGATGGGACGTTTGATAATTCCATCAGTTCCTGCTTTGCCCCGAGCCTTACGATTCTTCTAAACCACATTATGGAGGAGCTAAAGGAAGAAGGGAGTTCTGTTATCGAGAGAAGTGTGGCCGGAGTAGCCGATTATCCGAACGAATGCCTGAAGATTAAAATAAGCTACTTTAACATTGAAGGTGAAGACTACTATCTGATCCAGATTGGGATCGGGCAGATCATAAAGGAAGAACCGGTCGGTGAAATTTCACTGGATATCAGTGAGTTAAAAAACAGCCGTATCAGTCAGCTTGAAAAGGAGCTGGGGGAAAGCAACTGGAAGCTGTCACTGGCGATGGAGGAGTCAGAATCCCGTAACGAAGAGCTTCAGGCAACCAATGAGGAACTGATGGCTTCCAACGAGGAACTGCAGAGCACGAATGAAGAGATGCAGTCAATCAATGAAGAACTGTATACCATTAACGCAGAGCACCAGAGTAAGATTGTGGAACTGACCACGGCATACACAGACTTTGACAATCTGCTGGTCAATGCAGAGGTAGGGGCTCTTTATGTGGACCGTGATATGAAGATCCGCAAGATCACACCCATTATGCTGCAGAATACCAATCTCCTCCCTACTGATTTGGGGCGCCCGGTATACCATATTAATTTCATTGATACATACGAAGCCTTTATTTCCGATGTGAAAACGGTATCTGAGACAGGGGCGATCATTGAAAAAGAAGTGACGGATGCCAATAACATCATATGGCTGGTACGGATCCGGCCCTACCACGAAAAGCCGGAACAGGTGGGTGGTTTGCTGGTGACCATGTTTGATATCACAAAACGGCTGGAGGCGGCAAAATTTGAACTAAAGCAGCTGACGGACAGTGTTCCTGGCGGCGTAGTGCGGATGCACTACGACAGAGAGCTGGTGATCGACTATGCCAACGACAGCTTCTATGCACTGACCGGTTACAGTCCTGCCGAGGTAAAAAGGCAGTTTAACAACCACTTCAGCCGCATGATATTACGTGAGGACTGGGAGAAAATGGAACGGCAGATAGAAGCGGCCGCAGACGGGGACGGGATATTAAAAGAGGAATACCGCGGCTGTGTACCTGGACTGCCTGTCAGGTGGTATTCCATTCAGGCAGCGGTATTTGGGGCAGACGGTCTGATCGAACTTCAAGGCATCATCATGGATATCTCAAAGATAAAAGACTATGAACAGCAGTTGAAAAAAGAACGGGATAATTATGACACGCTTTATCAAAATATGCTCTGCGGAATCGCACAGTACGAATATGGTGACAAGACCATGCGCTTTGTGAGCATGAATCCAGAGGCAATCCGTATGCTGGGCTATTCTTCCACGGAAGAGTTTAAAAACCTTGGCGGACCAACAATGCTGGAGATCACTTTTGAGGAGGACAGGGAAGAGATCGCGGGAATGATGCTGGCTCTTAAAAAGAGAGGGGACTCCGCCAGCTTTGATCACCGCATTGTCCGTGCAGACGGGGTAATCCGATGGGTGACGGGAGCTTCAAAACTTATCGCGGCTCCCGACGGCAAGTTGCTGATACAAAGCACATTTATAGATACAACAGAGGAGAAAGCCACACTGAAGCAACTCAAGGACGAAAGGGACCGTTATGACCTTTTGTATGAAACTTCGTATAACATGGCAGTGTGCGGTGTGATCCAGGCGGATATCGAAAGCGGTAAAGTACTCGCTGTTAACAGGGAGGCAGTCAACCTTCTCGGCGCTGATACAGCTGAACTCGAAAGAGAACTGTTCGATCAGCAGACAGAAGACAGCGGGAAGGATGGCCTGAATTTAAGCAGTATCGGTAAACTGATGCAGTCCGTAAAAATGGAGGAGCGCAGACGTCTGACCGGGGTTCTTAAACTGAAGGACAGGAATATGCCCATTGAGGGTGCTGTGGATCTTATAATGGAGGACAACGGCGCGAGGGTGGTACAGTTTACGTTTCTGGACAGCACAGAGAGGGAACTGCTGCGTGAGGCGGAGACCAAGCTTGCAGTTGCCACAAAATCCAATAAGGCCAAATCGTATTTTCTCTCCAAAATGAGCCATGAGATTCGGACTCCTCTTAACGGGATCGTGGGCATGATCGACAGTGCACTGCTTTGTCGCCATGACGGGGAAAAACTGCAGGATTGTTTAAATAAGCTAAAACGCTCCTCCCTTCACCTGCAGCAGCTGGTCAGTGATGTATTGGATCTGTCAAAAATCGAGAGCGGGAAGATGGAGCTTGATATGGAACCGGTGGACTTAAGGCTGCTGCTTTCCGATGTGATCGGTGAATTCGATGCATTAGCCAAAGAAAAAGGGGTCGGTCTCACCCACGCGGGAAAATTGCTTCACAGGTATGTGATGACAGATAAAGTGAAACTGCATAAGATACTGGCAAATCTTACCGGAAATGCACTTAAATTCGTTGACAGTTCTGGTATCGTGCTGCTGAATATTGAGGAAGCTGCAATGACAGCGGGGGAAGCTAAATTTACGTTCCAGGTCCAGGACAATGGGAAAGGCATCCGCGAAGAGGATCAGGAACGCATCTTTGAGGCGTTTGATCAGGGCTCACATGACAAGTTATACGGAAATTCAGGGAGTGGGCTGGGCCTGACCATCTGTAAAAACCTGGTGGAGATGCTGGGCGGTGAGCTGAAAGTCGAAAGCATCGAAGGCGCTGGAACGGAGTTTTCCTTTACACTCACGATGGAAATCCTGGATGAGGATAAAAAGCAGGAAATCCTGCCTATGTGCGATGCCCGCTATAAGGGGCTGCGTGTTATGGTAGCGGAGGATAATCTCATCAATGGAGAGATTGCAGAAACGCTTCTGCGTTCTTTTGGATTTGAGGTGGATTTAGTGCTGAATGGAAAAGAGGCTGTCGACAAGTTTACCGGATCACCGGAAGAAACTTACAGTATCGTCCTTATGGACATCCAGATGCCGGTCATGAATGGATATGATGCTGCCCGTCAGATACGGGACTGCGGACATGCAGACGCAAAAACCATTCCTATTCTGGCGATGAGTGCCAATGCATTTCAGGAGGATATAGCGCGTTCCCTGGATTCCGGAATGAATGAGCATCTGTCGAAACCGATTGATATGGAAAAACTGTTTCACAGTATCTTAAACTATATGGATTGATTATGCTTCCACATGGTCACATTTGTTAGTCAAATAAAGGGGGAAGTGCGAATGCAAAATAAACGGGGAAAAGGTAAATATATCGTGCTTGCTCTCGGCAATATGGTTATCGTGGCCTGTATATTGATCCTTTATGCCAGCTACGCCAAAGATGTGCGGGGCGATAATGCGGCGGCGGCACGGGAATCCTTTACAGCGGCTGTGGAATCTACTGCCCAGTTATCTTACGGATATATGAGCAGCCTGCAGAATGAATGTGACAGCTGGGCATCCTATTTGGAGAACCACGATTATTCAATGAAAGAAGCTATTGAGTATCTGAATGAAGTTAATATTAATGCGGATTTTTCTGTAAATATCTTATATTATGACACATTGACTGGATTGTCTACAAATCCGGAAAATGAAGGTGACAAAGTCGACTATTCCCAGCTCACAGAGGCATTTTCCTATATTCTCCCCAAGATGGTCAACGGCACCCGGGGAGAAGGAACCATCTATATTTCTTCAACATATGTCAATCCACTGGACAGGGTCAAGAGTGTGGGATTTTGCAGTCTGCTTACGATAAAAGATGAAAATGAAAAACCTGCAAAAGCAATACTTGTAAAGACGGTCCCTGTAGAGGTGTTGGGTTCCCAGTGGATATTTCCTGGAGCATACCGTGAGGCAGAGGTTTCTTTAATTGATATCAATGGGCGGTATATCATTCAATCGGCTTCAATGGGAAGTGATACTTTCTGGAGCTTTATCAAAAAGTACAATGATTTGTCCTATATAGATATAGGTGATTTCCAGAGTTCCTTCCAGAAAAAGGACCATTGCCTGGTGGAACTGGCGGATCAGGCTGGGAAAGCGGCTTATTATGTCAGTGCCCAGATAAAAAACACACCGAATTGTACGTTTGTAGGCTATATTTCGGCTGACAAGGTGATTGCAGCGGAATCTGGCTGGCATGTGTTTTTTTATGCATCCATCGGTTTTATCCTGCTGCTTCTATTAGATGGAAGTTATATTCTGTCCATTAACAGGCAGCTCAGGAAAAGTGTGGAGGAAACCCGAAACGCAAATCTTGCAAAAACACAATTTCTTTCGGCGATGTCCCATGATATCCGCACACCGATGAATGCGATCATCGGGATAACCGAGATCGCAATGAAAGATACGGATAACAGCGTCCGGGTGTTGGACTGTTTAAAAAAGATAGCATTGTCCAGCAGTCATCTGCTCACGCTGGTCAACGATGTACTGGATATTTCTCAGGTCGAGAGTGGTAAGTTGATATTACACCCGGTTGTGTTCTCTCTTTCTGAATGCAGTATGAATCTTTTAAATATCGTAAAATCCGAAATCAAGGATAAAAGACTGGCATTTAACGTATATCTGCACCATCTGGAACACGAATATTTGTATGCAGATGAGCTGCGGATGAACCAGATATTTATCAATCTTCTTACCAATGCCGTTAAGTATACGGATCCGGATGGAAAAGTTGTCTTAGATTTTTTGGAGACACAGCTGCCTGACAACTGTGGGAAAGTGATGCTGACGTATACCGTTTTGGATACAGGAATCGGTATGTCAAGAGAATTTATGAAAAATATGTATCAGACCTTTACCCGGGCGGCAGATTCTCGTATTGATAAAGTCATAGGCTCCGGCCTGGGGCTGGCGATCACAAAACAGATGGTTGATTTGATGGACGGTACTATCGAATGTGAAAGTGAACTGGGGAAAGGAACTAAATTTACCGTTACGTTGCCGCTTCAGACTGCAGAAAAAACAAATGATTACATGCTGCCGCCGTTACGGATATTATTGGTAGATGAAGATGATATATTCCTTGATACCACAGCGGCCACACTCGTTTCTATGGGGGCGACGGTTGATAAGGCGAATCAAGGACATACAGCGATTAAAATGGCTGCGGCAAAACATTACCCGATTATAATCGTGAGCTTTCATATGCTGGAAATAGATTATATCCAGACAATACGAGCGCTTCAGCCCGGGACCGGTGATGAGGCTACGGTTTTATTGATCAGCGCATATGATTGGGATGGAATGGAGGATACAGCCAAGGCAGCGGGGGCAGATGGTTTTATCAGCAAGCTGATGTTTAGATCTGTAATCTATAAAAAGTTCAATCAGTTTCTACATCCTAGAGAAATAGAAATAGAGGTTTCCGATGACACTGCGGATGACTTACAGGGGTTACATCTGCTGGTTGCAGAAGATAATGACCTTAATTGGGAGATCATAGAAGAATTACTGAAATTTTATGAGATCGACGCAACCAGAGCAGAGAATGGACAAGTTTGTGTTGATACTCTGAATCGGGCTGAAACGGGTACTTATGACGCTGTTTTGATGGATATTCAGATGCCTGTTATGAATGGCCGTGAAGCTTCCATGGGGATTCGGTCTCTTCAGGATAAGGAAAAGCAGAATATTCCGATTATCGCCATGACTGCGGATGCTTTTGCAGAGGACATAAGGGCCTGTCTGGAAGCCGGTATGAACGGTCATGTAGCCAAGCCGATTGATATGAAGAGACTTTTCAGGGAACTAAGGAACGTTGGGCTTGCCAACGAAAGGGGAAGGCGATGATGATGAGTATGAAACGGGTATTAACCATTCTGCTGGTATTAATGGCGGCTGTCTCCATATTTGCCGGATGCAGTAAAAGCTCCCAGACAGACAGCAAGGACGCCAAGGTCCTGTACCATGCTTATTATTCTGAACCATATGTGACACTGGATCCAAGTACAGAGCAGTCCAACGGAGTCAAAATTCTTTATAATGTATATGAAACCCTGACACACTATGATGACCAGTCCGGCGAGGTCAAGCCTGAGCTTGCCACCGAGTGGTCATCCAATGCCGATGCTACGGAATGGGTTTTCAAGCTGAGGGATGACGTTTCTTTCCATGACGGAGAAAAAATGAATGCGGAAGCGGTGAAGAAATCAATCGACCGGACGATTGCCCTCGGCAAGGGTGCTGCATATATCTGGGACAGCGTGGAGTCTGTTGAAGTGACTGGGGAATATGAAGTCACTTTTCACCTTAGTTATAGTGCATCTGTCCCGCTCATTGCATCGGCGGGATACGGTGCTTATATCATGAGTCCAAATGTGATTGACAAGGATTTGGAATGGTTTAATGAAGGAAACGACGGCGGGAGTGGCCCTTATACCATTTCTGCAATCTCAGCGCGAGCGGTGACTCTGTCAGCGTATGAGAACTACCGGGGCGGCTGGAAGGATCAGCAGTATAAAAATATTTATATCCAGGAAGTGTCTGACTCAAGCATCCGCCGTGAACTTCTGGAGACGGGAGAAGCCCAGCTTGCGTCTGACCTGACACAGGAAGATTTGTCTGCATTAAGCAAAGAGGATGGATTAACTGTTGTGCCTGCAGATTCATTCACAAATATAATCCTGATGCTGAATACAAAAAGCGAACCTTGTTCCAATGCAGACTTTCGAAAAGCATTGGCATATGCTTTCCCGTATGAAGAAACAGTCCATGATGTTTTGAAGGATAATGCCGCGCAATCCCGCGGTATGGTACCAACAGGGCTATGGGGACACAGTGATGATTTGATGCAGTATAGCTGCGACTTGGAAAAGGCGGGAGAGTATCTGGAGAAATCAGGTTTCGTAAATGTGACTGTGACTATTTCTTATATGGGAAGCGATGTTGCATATAGTGAGATGCTTCAGGTATATAAGGAGAATCTTACTCAAATTGGAGTAAATTTAAAACTTTTAAATATGGACTGGGATGCCCAGATGGCTCTTGCAAAGAGTTCTGACCCGGATGACTGCCAGGATATTATGCTGATGAAATGGTGGCCGGATTATGCGGATCCTGCCGGGTGGTTTACCCCCCTGCTGATGAACAACAAGGATTCGGCAGGATACAATTTCTGCTACCTGGATGATGATGTTTTTGGTGAGGAGAATCGAGAAGCCGTCAGGCTGACAGCCACAGATAAGGGCGCCGCGGAAGAACTCTATATTCAGATGCAGGAAAAAATCTTAGACGAATGTTATATGATTTTTGCTTATAACACAATGCAGTATTATGTTATAAGCAATACAATCAGCGGTGTTTATGAGAACCCGGCCTATCAAACCTGCATTTATTATTATGAAATTACGACAAACTGATAATTAGAGTTTGCAGTAAGAACCTCGATTATTTTTCTGATCGGAGGTTTTGCAGCCTGACTGGGAGTTGTCCACGATCAGATGTTTACACCGGAAATTCTATCTTGACAAATAAACTGAAAACTGATATATTTATAACAGCGTTATGAAACAGTGTTATTTATCGGGAGAGGAGGCGATTTCATGGCAAAACAGATAGAAGGAGTCTACGAGCAGCTGCTCGAATGCGCAAAGCATGAATTTTTGGTAAAAGGCTTTAAGGATGCCTCACTGCGGACGATTGCAGCAAACGCAGGCACCAGTACCAATTCCATCTACGTCCGTTTTCAGGATAAGGAAGGGCTGTTTGAAGCCATCGTTGAGCCTGTCGTATCGGGCGTGCTTCAGTTGTTCTGTGAGATTCAGGAGACATTTCATGAATTTGAGCCGGAGATACAGAAAGCGCGGGTCAATGAATACAGCTTTAAGGAAATGGACCGGTTTCTGGATTATATATATGGGAATCTGGATGAGTTCCGCCTGCTGCTGGATGCGTCCCATGGCACGAGATTTCAGAATTTCGTAGATGAACTGACACGCGTTGAAGTGGAGTACACCTACAAATACATGGAGGTGGCCGGATATATGAGTGCTGAGGACGGTGAGGTGACCGGTGAGTTTTTACACATGGTGACAACCGCGTATTTCGAGGGGGTATTCGAAGTCGTCCGGCATGGGATGGACCGGGGATCAGCCGGCAGATACGTGCGTATGCTGGAGCGATACCATGCGGCGGGGTTCGATACCTTTTTTATCCGGGATAATAAGTAAAACAAGTCAGCGAGGCTGTGGTGTCCATTTATGGGATGAAACAGCCTTAAAATAAAAATAATGGTTAGTAAAAACTAACCAAAAAGGAGGCAAAGCATGAAACAACAAAGTCCATTGCTCCGAATATGGGAGCTGGGAGAATCTGAACATGGCAGGCTGAGACTGGCCATTGTGCTGCCGGCTGCCGGAGTCCTGGGAGGCCTTGTGCCGTTTTTTGCAGCAGCACAGATTATTATTGCCCTGGTACATGGAGAAACCCGGATCAGTATTTACCTGATGTGGTGCGGGCTTGCACTGACAGGCTCTGTGATGAAAACGCTGCTGTATAATCTGGCGCTGGCAGTGTCACACAAAGCGACCTTCTCTATTTTGAAAGAAATCCGCAGGAAGATCCTTGCCAAACTTCCGAGGATGCCCCTTGGAACCATTGTGGATACTTCCAGCGGGAGGATGAAGCAGATCATCGTGGATCAGGTGGACAGTATGGAGACAACACTTGCCCACCTTCTGCCGGAAATGACGTCCAATCTGCTGGCACCGGTCTGCATCATTATCTATCTGCTTATATCAGACTGGCGCATGGCGCTTCTCTCACTGGTTTCAATCCCTGCAGGAATGTTTTTCATGATGCTGGTCATGGGCGGATATGGGAAGGATTATGAGGGAGCAGTCATGGCAACCCGGGAAATGAATGAAACAATTGTGGAGTATATCGGTGGCATTGAAGTTATCAAGGCATTTAATCAGGGACAGACGTCTTATGGAAAATTTGCAGACCGTGTAAAAGCAAATGCTGCTTATTATTATAATTGGATGAAAAAATGCCAGTTTAAGATGTCTCTCGCATATGCCATTGCCCCGGCTACACTGGTTACCGTACTCCCGGCAGGATGGCTTATGTACCGCGGAGGCAGCCTCCCTGCGGAAACCTTTGTGATCACCATTGTATTGTCACTCTGCATCGTAGGTCCGCTGATCAAGGCCATGAGCTTTACAGACAGTCTCGCAAAAATCGGGACAATCGTCGGTTCAGTAGATGAGATTCTGAAGGGTGAGGAGCAGAAACACCGTGAAATACCCGCAGAGTTAGGGCGGATGGACATCGAGCTTGAGCATGTATCTTTTGGATATCATTCTGGGCAGGAGATTCTCCATGATGTCAGTCTCACAATCCCGGCAGGGACGATGACGGCTCTCGTGGGTCCGTCCGGGAGCGGAAAGTCCACCATTGCCAAGCTGATTGGTGGTTTCTGGGATGTGGACAGCGGAAAGATTCTTCTTGGTGGTGTGGAGGAAAAGGAGATACCGCTGACACAGCTGTATGAGCAGATTGCTTTTGTCTCCCAGGATAATTATCTGTTTGACGATACCATACGGGAGAATATAAGAATGGGAAGAATATCAGCATCAGATACGGAAGTGGAAGAAGTGGCAAAAGCTGCGGGCTGCGATACGTTCATCCTTGGACTCGAAAACGGATATGATACTAAAGTGGGGGGCGGCGGTGCGCATCTTTCCGGCGGGGAGAGGCAGCGCATCGCGATTGCGAGGGCAATGCTTAAAAATGCTCCTGTTATTATCCTTGACGAGGCCACAGCATATATAGACCCCGAGAATGAGGCCATTGTTCAGAAAGCGGTGGCCAAACTGATTCAGGGAAAGACAGTCATCGTGATCGCACACAGGCTGTCTACGATTACGGACGCGGATCAGATTGTGGTTGTGAAGGACGGCAGGATCAAAGATGTGGGTACGCATGAAAGACTCAGGAAAGACAGCCTGCTGTATGAATCTATGTGGCAGGCACATATGGGGGTAAAGGATGGTGATGTGGCATGATTAACGCGTTGAAGAAAATCTGGCAGTTTGCCGGGAAAGAACGGAAAAATATCAACAAATCAGTAGCCTTGTGTTTTTTGGAAGCGGTTTTTAAAATGTTTCAGATTGGAGCCATATACTTTGTCCTGCTGGCACTGACCGATGGGGACAACGGAACCCGTCCTGCATGGACGGCACTTCTTCTTGTACTGGTCAGCATCCTGGGAAATGCAGTCACGAAAAACTTTTCACAGCTTCAGCAGACACATGCCGGTTATTTTATGGTGGCGAACAAGCGTATCAGGATAGGCAATCAGCTGAAAAGCGTGCCAATGGGATACTTTAACGACAACAGCCTTGGTGAGATAACCGGTGTTACTACAACGGTTCTTGAAAATGTAGAGACCATTGCCCCCATGGTGCTGGTGGGTATGCTGGGCGGTTTCGTTAATTCTATGGTGTTTACCGTCATGATCCTTGCTTTCGACTGGCGGATCGGGCTGATTGTTGCAGCAGGGACTATACTATATCTGCTGATAACATCGTCGATGGAAAAAAAGTCCGCCCTGGTTGCGCCGAGACGCCAAAAGTCCGAAGCGGTACTGGTAGAGACCGTACTGGAGTATGTGCAGGGAATGAGCATTATCAAATCTTTTAATCTGACCGGAAAAGGGGATAAAAAAGTGCAGGATGCACTGGAATTTAACCGGAAAAGTAATCTGGATATGGAGCAGCTGTTTACCCCGTATGTGATCGCCCAGGGACTGACACTGCAGATATTCGGCATCGGTATGATACTGGGAGCCGTGCAGCTGTTTTTATCCGGAAGCATGCTTCTTGCCGACGCGCTGATGGTTGTTATCATGTCTTTTCTGGTCTTTGCCCAGATTGAGACTGCCGGCAGCGGAATGTCGCTGCTCAGGCTGGTCAGCAGTTCCATCGAGCATGCAAACCGAATGGATGATATTCCTCAGATGGATGAGAGAGGGACGAAGATGGCTCCCGGCTCCCACGACATTGTTTTTGATAGGATCAGATTCTCCTATGAGGAAAAGGAAATTCTGCATGATGTATCATTTACGATTCCGGATAAGACAACAACCGCTGTCATCGGTCCCAGTGGTTCCGGTAAGACCACGCTATGCAATCTGATAGCACGGTTCTGGGATGTTGACAGCGGTTCAGTGAGGATTGGAGGACGCGATGTGCGTGATTATACACTGGAATCCCTGATGGATCAGATCAGCATGGTCTTTCAGAATGTGTACCTGTTTGCCGATACCATTGAGAACAACATTAAGTTCGGGAAACCAAAAGCCACCCATGCGGAAGTTGTAGCTGCAGCAAAACGAGCATGCTGTGATGACTTTATAGAAGCGCTGCCGGACGGTTATCATACCCTGATCGGGGAGGGCGGAGCATCCCTGTCGGGAGGGGAAAAACAGAGAATCTCCATAGCGAGGGCAATGATAAAGGATGCACCGATTGTAATCCTTGACGAGGCCACAGCAAATGTAGACCCTGAGAATGAGGACAGACTGCAGAAAGCCATAGAAGCACTGACAAGGGATAAGACCATTATTATGATCGCACACCGGCTGAAAACCGTGCGCAATGCAGACCAGATTCTGGTGGTAGATGAGGGTCGGATTGTTCAGAGGGGAAATCATGAGGAGCTGATTGGGCAGAAAGGCATCTATGCGGACTTCGTATCAGAACGAAGGGAAGCGACCGGCTGGAAACTCAATGCACAGAATTGATCACCAGTTTTATGTTTCGACTTGAAAGCGTATCGTTTTCAGTATATAATTGGAGAAAATTGCAGAAGAGAAAGTGAGGATGACATAAGCTATATGCTGAATTCATACATAGCTTTTGATGTTGAAACGACCGGACTAAGCCCCGCGGAGCACGAGATTATTGAGATCGGGGCTTTAAAAGTCCGTGGGGGAAAGGTACAGGAACGTTTTATTGAATTTATAAAGCCCAGATTGCCGATACAGGCAAATATTACCCAAATTACAGGCATCAGCAATGATATGGTTGCCGGCGCCAGGATCAGGGAGCAGGTAATCCCTGATTTTCTGAAATTCTGTGAGGATGACATTCTGATCGGACACAACATAATTTTTGATTATAGTTTCGTGGAAAACGGTGCCAGATCACTGGGATACACGTTTGAACGAAGAGGCATTGATACCTTGAATATTGCGAGGTCAGTACACAGAGATCTGCCGTCAAAGAGTCTGGGAGCTCTGTGTGAACATTATTGCATACAAAACAAAGCCGCCCACAGGGCTTATCATGATGCCCTGGCAACTGCAAAGCTGTATCAGACCATGTCTCACTTTTTTGAGGTAAAAAACCCCGGACTGTTTACGGCGAAACCACTTGTATGTGCGTCAAGGGAATGCCCTGCTGCGACGCCTAAACAGTTAAGCCTGCTGAAACGTCTGATGAAACAAAAGGGAATCATGCAGGAGATGAATATGGATACACTGACAAAAAGTGAGGCTTCCAGGCTGATTGACAGTATCCTTTCGGGACAGTAAACAGATTTGATGGGGAACCCCGATACGTATGAAAACATAACCCCTGCATATGGTATGAATGTACCATATGCAGGGGTTTTCGTGGATATTGCCTGTGGAGTATGATATAATATGAACAAGCGGACGGTTTGCAGAGCTAATAGTACACAGGGCAACAGACTGTTTAAATAAAAATGACAGGGAAAGGCGGATGGACGTGGAAAGTCTGGAAAATTTATATCTGGAATTTACTGCAGACGGGTTCTGTTTTCTTGCCGCACTGCCATGGGTAAAAGAAATCAGGAAAAACAGGGCAGGGGAAGAAGGTGTGCCGATACTTGACTGGGAGAAAGCTGTTGGATGCCGGGCGGAGGAAAACTGCCCGGTATTCGAAATTGTCCTTGAACATGCAGGTAAGCGTCTGGGAATTACGGCAGAGAAAGTGTCAGGAGTCAGGAAAGTGAATCCAGGGTGTATGCTTGAGCTTAAATGGCCGGTGAAAAACGAAAAAAACCGGTTTATCAGTGCGGCAGTGAATCTGGAGGAGCGTGGAAAAGGTCTTGCATTCGTTCTGTGTATGGAAATTCTGGCGGATCTTGCCGTTATAAATTCCGGATAAGGCGGATGAGAAATGATGATTAGGCTGAATGAGAAAGAATTTACAGATATTGTGCGGTTTATGCGCGAGACATATGGGATTAATCTTGAAAAGAAACAAATATTGATCGAATGCAGAATGTCCGGAGAACTGGAACGCAGGGGGTTCAGTTCTTTTGGCTCATATTTAGATAAAATGAAAGAGGATCCAAGTGGGAAGATGGTCGAAGAGCTTGTTGTGAGGCTGACTACCAATTATACATATTTTATGAGAGAGCCGGAACATTTCAGACTGTTAAAAGAAAAAATTTTTCCGGAAGTGTTTCAGAAGAATTATGGAGCATTCTACAATATATGGTGTGCGGGATGTTCCACAGGGGAAGAGTGTTATACACTGGCGATGCTGCTGAGAGATTACAGAGATCAGGGGGCGCAGATGCCGAATATCAGAATCACGGCCTCCGACATCTCTGAAGAAGTATTGAGGAAGGCAGAAACCGCAGTATATCCGGCGAGGGAATTGGAGCAGCTTCCTTCCGAGTGGAGGCAAAAATACTGCCATATGGAAAATAAACATCAGTTTTCGATAGACAGGGAACTGATGTACAATATACGTTTTGTAAAACAGAATCTGATGAAACCGGTATCGGAGAAGTACGATTTGATTCTGTGCCGGAATGTGATGATTTATTTTGACCGGGAATCAAGAAAAAAGCTTCTCAGACAGTTGGAAAACACTCTGAATCCAGGAGGTTATCTGCTGATCGGACATGCGGAACTTTTGCCGGGGTATGAGACAAACCTGCAGCCGGAATATCCGGCGGTCTATAAAAAGAATAGGAAAGAAAACAGCCATGAGGCTGAGGAGAGTTTATGGAAAAAAAAATTATGATCGTAGATGATGCAATGTTTATGAGAAAACTGATCCGCAGGAATCTGGAAGCGGAAGGGTATCATAAGATCGTGGAGGCATCGGACGGTGAAACGGCACTGGAATTATTCTGGAGGGAACAACCGGATCTGGTGATTCTAGATATCACAATGGCCGGGATGTCGGGGATGAAGGTGTTAGAAGAAATAATGCCAAAGGCTCCGTGGGCGAAAGTTGTCATGTGCTCTGCTGTTGGTCAGGAAACAATGATTTTGGACGCGCTCTCAAAAGGAGCTGCTGATTTCATAGTAAAACCATTTAAAAATGATGAATTTATCAAAATAATAAATAATTGTATCGCAGAGGAGGGGATGATATGAGAAAAAAATTTGATAATATGAAGATTGGAAAAAAACTGATTCTTACATTTGCTCTGATTCTGGTGATGTATGTGGTTACAGTGCTTACTGCCGTGGTTAATATCAGGAGTATGTCAGAAAGGATGGACCAGCTGTATAACGGTGCATTTGCCAATGTGGAGACGTCACAGAAACTGCTTGGAAATATCAATAATGTACAGCGGAATATGATTCTTCTGGCGGCAACAGATGGGATAAAAGACAGGGAAACATATCTTGCAGACACTAAAGAACTGATAGATAATGCGGGAACTTATGTGGAGAAACTGACAACAGGCCATATCAGCGGAGGAAAAATAGCTGCTGAACTGGAAGAAAAGTTTGCCAGTATGATGATTCCAAGAGACAAGATGATGACTCTGCTGGAGATTGGGGAAAATGATCAGGCCCTGAAAGTCTATTTCGATGAGTATGATTCGGTAGCGACGGAGGTCAGAGAGACGCTCTCACAACTTGTAGATGCCGCCTCGGCAGATGCACAGGACAGTCTGAAAGAAGGGCAGAGCGTGAACAGCAGAATTATTGTTCTGATCTGGATTCTGGCAGGTGCGATCATACTGTTCACGGGAGTTTTATGGTTTGTAATCACCAGGAGTATTATTGTACCAGTCAATACCGTTAAAAAGGCGGCCAGCCAGATCGCAAATGGTGACCTGGATCTGGAAATTACATATAGATCAGAGAATGAACTGGGGCAGCTGGCAGAAGATATCCGAAGCACTGCTGATGCTCTGAGCAGCTATGTCAGAGAAATAAGAACAGGTCTGTCATCGCTTGGCAGCGGATGTCTTGGTTATCGGCCAAATGTTGAATTCAAAGGGGACTTTATCGCTCTGGGTGAGTCGATGGAAGAGATTGCCCATCTGTTAAGAGAGTCCATACAGCAGATCAGCCGCAGTGCGGATCAGGTGTCCGGTGGTGCAGAGCAGGTTTCAAGCAGTGCACAGGTTCTGGCACAGGGGGCATCGGAACAGGCAAGCTCCATCGAAGAACTGGCAGTCAGCATCAATGAGATCACAGACAGTGTAAAGGAAAATGCAGAAAATGCACATAAGTCAAGTCTGCTTGCAGATGATGTGGGAACAAGACTTGTAAAGAGCAATGCCCAGATGGAGATACTGTTAGAGAGTGTCAGGGAGGTGCAGAAGAATTCAAAAGAAATTACGGGAATTGTAAAAGAGATAGAAGACATTGCATTTCAGACGAATATTCTTGCATTGAATGCCGCAGTGGAGGCGGCGAGAGCAGGTGATGCGGGAAAAGGATTCTCTGTCGTAGCAGGAGAAGTGAGAAGACTTGCATCTAAGACGACTGGAGCATCAAAGCTCACAGCCGAATTAATCGATAAGAATACTGAGGCTGTACAGGCGGGAATGGAAGCTGTGAATTCGGCGGCTGAGGCTTTGAGAATGTCGGTAGAAGGTGCCCAGGGGGTCAACAGGATGGTGGACAAGATCTCCGTTGAATCATCACAGCAGGCGACAGCCGTGACACAGATTCGAAAAAGTGTAGAATTGATTTCGGACATTGTACAGAGAAATTCTGCTACGACGGAAGAAAGTGCAGCAGCAAGTGAAGAACTGTCAGCTCAGGCCCAGATATTAAAAGAACTGGTAGAACAGTTTGAGCTTGCATAAAACAAGGGAGACCAGAATGGATAAAATCCAGGAACTGAATGAGGATGAACAGGATATATTGAGAGAACTTGGAAATATTGGCACAGGCAACGCGGTGACGGCACTTTCCACAATGCTGGCGCGTCCACTGGAAGTTCACTCTACAAGGCTGAAGCTTGTAAGCTATCAGGAGATGTATACAGAACTGGGAAGCTCAGAGGAAGAGAAGATAGGAATTATGCTGGAGGCGTACGGTGAAATAACGGGAATATTTTTATTTCTGCCTGATATGGGTTTTGCGGTGCGTGCGCTTGACTGGCTGCTTGAAAAAAAGGAAAGAGATCTGTCCAGAATGGATGAAATGGAACAGTCAGTGTTCTGTGAACTGGGAAACGTGATGTGCGGGGCTTATGTCAATGCACTGGCGCAGCTGCTGAGCAGAAGAATCGAGCTCACGGTGCCTCATATCTGTTTAGACATGGGAGGTGCGATTTTCAGTACAGTTGTTTCACATCTGATGAAAGCAAGTGATACACTTCTTATAATTGACAATGAAATCCGTCTGGATAAGGAGCTGCTGTGCGGACAGATTTTATTCTTCCCGGAGATGAAATCAATGCAAAAAGTCTCCGAATGGCTGGAGGAAATGTAGCGATATGAAAAAAGTGATTGTGGGGATTGCGGAGGGCAAAGTTGTGTATGCTGGTCAGACGCTTATATCGTACGCACTCGGGTCCTGTGTGGGAATCTGCCTGTATGATATGGGCAAAAAGGTGGCAGGAATGGCTCATATTGTTCTCCCTGATGCCGGACATGGCACCGATCAAACGAATCCGTATAAATACGCCGGGTCAGGGGTGCAGACACTGATCCGGGAAATGGAAACGCTTGGTGCAAAGAGAGTACGGATGACAGCCAAAATTGCAGGCGGTGCCAATATGTTCCAAAATGCAGGCGGAAAATGGGAGATTGGAAAACAAAACGTCGATGCAGTGAAGAAAGCTTTGAGTGAGGCTAAGATTCCTGTTATAGCAGAGGATACTGGCAGAAATTACGGAAGGACACTCCTTTTCTCGGGAGAGGACGGCAGTCTGGAAATCAGTACGGTAAGGCGTGAAACGAGAGTTATCTGACGAATAGATAGATGGAGGTAAGTTATGAATGCAAGTGACAGACGGATAGTATTGGCGGTCGATGACAGTCTGCTGATCTGCCGGCAGATAAAAACAGCTCTTGACGGGGCAGAAGGAATTTTTTTCTGTGAGGCGCACGATGGAGAAGAAGCAGTTGAACTGGTTAAGCAGTATCAGCCGGACCTGATACTGCTGGATGTAGTTCTTCCCGATACAGATGGGTATGATCTGTTTGAAGAGCTGAAAAAAGTTGATCAGAATAACGCATCTATTATTTTTCTGACATCCAGAGATAATGATGAGGACGTGGTCCGGGGACTGACGATGGGCGCCTGCGATTATATCAAGAAACCATTTGCGCATGGAGAGTTAAAATCACGGGTACAGATACATCTCCAGATGAAGAAACAGAAGGATGAACTGAATAAAGTCAACGAAGAACTGCGCAGCAACATGCAGAAGCTGAACAACATGGCTTTCAGGGACGGCCTGACAGGTCTGTATAACCGCCGGTATGTCGTAGGAGATCTGGCAGAAGATATTCAGATTCATAATGAGAAGAAAAATGTCCTGATCCTTGCAGACATTGATGATTTTAAGAAAGTAAATGATACATATGGACATGATGCGGGGGATGTGGCTCTGGTATGTATAGCCGGTATCATGGGGGAAGTATGCGCGGATTACAAAGTGGTCCGCTGGGGCGGTGAAGAGTTTCTGATCGCGCTCATGAATGTTACTGAGGAAGAGGCTTATGAGGTGAGTGAAACGATCCGCAGGAAAGTAGAGGAATATCCATTTTTTCATGATTCTGTGGAATTTTTCTGTACAATTACGCTGGGTCTGCACTGCTACAGTGAAGAGGAAGGAATTGAGCTGAATATTAAATATGCAGATAAAGCGCTTTATTACGGAAAACGTCATGGAAAAAATTGTAGTATCTGGTACGAAGATAACGAATAGACGGAGATAAATATGGGATATTTTGATTCAGATGAAAAAGAAATGCTGGAGGTATATATGTTGGAAACCCGACAGCTGCTGGAGCAGCTGGACGGGCTTTTGCTGGAAGCAGAAAAGAACCATATATTTACGGAAAGTGAAATTCATGCGGTTTTCCGGATTATGCATACGATCAAAGGATCCTCGGCGATGATGAGGCTTAGTGATTTATCACGGACAGCACATAAACTGGAGGATCTTTTTGCATACTACAGAGAAACGTATGGTGTAATAAAAGACCCTGAGCCTGAGTTGTTTGATTTGTTATTTACGGCATCCGACTATATAGCCAAAGAACTGGAAGAGATGTCACTGGAATCTTATCAGCCTCATCCGGCGGGTGATATTGAGGATCGGGCAGAAGCGTATCTTCGGAGGGCAAAGCAGGAGGACCGGGAAAAACAAATGGAAGAAACACCGGAAACCAGCGGGGAAGCTGCAGAGGAACCGGAACGGATATCAGAGAAGTTTGATGGAAAAAGCGGTGTGATCGTCAGAATTAAGCTGGAGGAGGGATGCAGACTGGAACATATTCGTGCATTTATGCTTGTCCGGCAGATTGAAAGCCGCTGCAGCTGCGTAGAGTCGATTCCGGAGCATCTTGACAAGGCGCAGTCGGAAGCAGAATACATCAGTAAACACGGAGTGCTGCTCCGGTTCGAAAGCCAGGAAAAGAAAACAGTACTTGATATACTCCGCAGAGGCTTGTTTGTGGCGTCCTGTGATGTTGTAGAAGACCGGACGCTGAGACCGGTTGCCTCAGTGGAACAGAAGATAACAGATGAAAATGAAACGGAGGAGAAGAAAGAGGCGGAATTTCTGAATGTCAGGACAGATCGTCTGGATGTTCTTCAGAATCTGGCCGGAGAGATGATGATACAGATGCTGACACTGGACAGTGCGTTACATAAGGCAGGCCAGGAGGAGATCAGAGAGGGTATCGCATATCAGCTTAACCGTTTGGTCGGTGATGTGGAAAAAACCGTGATGAAGATGCGGATGGTCCCCGTCAACAGTCTCGTTCCGAAACTGCGCAGGATTTTTCGCGACATCTGCCGTGTACAGAAGAAGGATGTAGAGTTTATTGCTAACTGCGGGGATATTGAAGCGGATAAAAGTGTCGTGGAATATGTCTTTGACGCATTGATGCACATTATACGGAATGCAGTAGACCATGGAATTGAGACACCGGAAGAGCGTGCGGCTTCCGGCAAGGACAAGGTTGGAAAGATTATTTTTACTGCGGAGAGTACTGTCGGAGAGCTGATCCTCTCGATTCAGGATGATGGACGGGGCATAAATGCAGAAAAAATCAAAGCATCTGCGATGAAAAAGGGAATTCTGGAAAAACCGGAAAATGAGTATGATACACAGGAACTGTGGGAATTGCTTCTTTCTCCCGGTTTTACGACGAAGGAGAACGTCACAGATTATTCAGGACGTGGAGTGGGGCTTGATGTAGTCAACAATATTATGGCAGAGGCGGGAGGCCATCTGTATATTGACAGTGAGACAGGGAAAGGAAGTAAGTTTACTGTTATGCTTCCGCTGACGCTCTCCACGATTGAATGTGTCCGCTTCCAGGTGGGAGAATACACATTTTCACTGCCGGCCCGGTATGTGTCAGGTTTTATGGAGTACAGGGAAAGAACGGGCCGGATACAGGAGATAAGTGGCGGGACTTCTTACATTATGGTTTCGGATAACATGATACCGCTGATAGACCTCTACCATTTTTATAATCTGAAAGGGGCAACAGAAGATACCGCAATCATCATATGCTTGAGAAAAAATGAGAAAGAGTTCTGTATTGTGGCGGATTCCATGTATGAACAGAAGCGTATTGTAGTGAAACCGCTGCCTCCGTTATTTGGTACAGGATTCCGTCGGTTTACGGGAATCTGCGGACTCAGTATGATGGGGGATGGTACAATCTGTTCGGCGCTGGATGCAGAATTACTTCTGAGTTTGTATGAGAGTGAAGGAGGACACAGAAATGGACGTTAACAAAGAGATTCTCTGCATTCCAGGCAAGGCGAAGAATTATGCAGTGGAGTTTACATATATCAAAGAGATCTGTTCAGATGTAATGGTGTCTAGGGTTCCGTGCCTGCCGGAGTATTTTATGGGAGTCTTCCAGCATCAGGGAGCAATTATACCGGTTATCAGGCTGGAGGAAGAGCCAGAGACATCAGAAGAAGGGGGCAGGTCTGTGATTTTGATTTTGGAATATCAGGAATATCAGCTCGGAATCCTGCTTTCCGGAGAGCCGCGCATGGTACATGCTGATGACATGACCTGGATTGATATGCCGGATCGTGACGAAGCGGGAACTGATATATGGCCGGGAAAAGCATTTTATAAGTACCAGAACCTCCTGTTTTTTCTTGGAGATATTGAACAACTGATGGATCACCTGATAATATACCATAATATTTAAAGGCTGAGATCTTAACATGGCCGGAGGCGATAAGCCTTACGGCTGCTTTTACTGCAGAACTTTAGCTGTATCTGTTATCCGGAAGCCTTTTACAGTAATAAATGGCGTCTCAGTGCCGGATATGATAAAATATATATTGTATAAAGCTATAGGTATTTCACCAATACAGGACCGCACAAGGGGGAAAGAGGATGGACGCAAAGTTAAAACCGTTATTTACACCGTGGAAAATCGGGAATTGTGACATTAAGAACCGGATTGTTTTAACCTCAATGGGGGGAACGAATCTTCTGGGGTGGATGGAAAAGAATCATTTTGATGAAGATGGGGCAAAGTTTATCATGGAAGTGGCAAAGAACCATGCGGGTCTGGTGCTTCCCGGGTGCCAGCCTGTCTATAACCCGATGTTCGGGCAGTGGCTGTACAAGAATAAAAAGATGTATGAAGAGTTAAAGGCCTGGATGCCGGAGTTTCACAGGACGGGGGCGAAATTATTTGTTCAGCTGACCGCGGGGTTTGGACGGTCTTTTACGATCAGTGAGCTGATGGAGACACTGTACACAAATAAATTTTTAAGAGTGATTTCAAAACCTTTTATGAATCTTGATAAGATCACAGCCTCGGCGAGTCCTTCACCCAACCGCTGGTCCGATAAGGTTCCGTCCAGAGAGATGACGGTGGAAGAGATTCATGAGTTTGTGGAGGCCTTTGCCAAATGTGCGAAACTGCTTCAGGACGCAGGGGTGGACGGCGTTGAGATCCATGCGGTTCATGAGGGCTATCTGCTTGATCAGTTTACCTTGAAATATGTCAACCGCCGTACCGATCAGTATGGAGGTTCTTTTGAAAACCGTTATCGTTTTGCTGTGGAGATCGTGCAGGCAATCAAGAAGGTGTGCGGGAAAGATTTCCCCGTATCCCTGAGATACAGTGTCCGTTCCATGACAAAGGGATACCGGGAAGGTGCACTGCCAGGAGAAGATTTTACAGAAGCGGGGAGAGATATGGAAGAGTCCGAAAAGGCTGTGAAATACCTCCAGGATGCGGGCTATGATATGCTGAACTGTGATAATGGGACATATGATGCGTGGTATTGGGCGCACCCGCCGATCTATATGCCTGAGAACTGCAACCTGGAAGATGTGGAGCACATCCGGCAGTTCGCAGATATTCCCGTTGTCTGTGCCGGGCGAATGGATCCGCGTGCGGCAGCGGATTCCATTGCAGCCGGTAAAATAGATGGTGCAGGTTTTGCCCGGCCGTTTCTCGCTGATCAGGAATGGGTGACCAAGATGATGGAGGGCAGAGAGGAGGATATACGTCCCTGCATCCTATGCCACAACGGTTGCTTTAATATGTGCCACTATAAAGGCGTCCCGAATGATCAGGACCTGACGGACAGCCTGCATCTGGCACGGTGTGCGGTCAATGCACAGACCATGCAGTGGAAACAGCATTACATTAAAAAAACATCGTCGCCACAGAGAGTACATATCGTCGGGGGAGGCATAGGCGGAATGGAAGCAGCCAGAGTACTGAAACTGCGAGGGCATAAGCCGGTCATCTATGAAAAAAGTGATTGCCTCGGCGGCACCTTTATTCCGGCAAGCGCGGAATCATATAAAGAGAAACTGCGGAATCTGCTTACCTGGTACAGACGACAGATAGGTGTACTTGATATAGAAGTTCATCTGAACGAGGAGGTCAGGGACACGGCGAAGTTTGGTCATGAGGCGGTCATCATTGCTACCGGAGCAGTTCCCAGGATTTTGCAGGATGTGCCGGGTTATGAAAGAATGATCGAGGCATGTGAGTATCTAAACGGTGCCAAAGTCGGAGATGTGGTGGCTGTGATCGGCGGGGGGCTGACGGGAAGCGAGATCGCGTATGAGCTGGCATTAAACGGAAAAAAGCCGGTCATCGTTGAGATGAAAGATGATCTGGTTTCCCAGAAGGGCGTCTGTCTTGCCAATAGTTCCTATCTGCGCGAATGGTTTGCACTTCACAGGGTCCCTGTATACCTGGAGACAACGCTTAAGGAGGTAAGGGAAGGCTCGATTATCTGCACAAAGGGCGGCAGGGACGTGGAGATTCCCTGTGATTCGGTGATCAGTTCCGCCGGATATATCGCCAGTCCTCTGCGGGAAAAAGGAAAAGGAACGTACCTTGTGGGAGACTGTCTGAAAGTTGGAAATCTCAGATCCGTTGTCTGGAGTGCGTTTGAGGCGGCAATGAAAATCTGATAGGAGGCGGGATAAAATGACAGATTATAAGATGAAGCTGTCGGATGAGCAGAAAGCCATCTTAAACGGCAGCAAAGGTGACGTGATGGCGAAAGTGATGGAAACCATGATCCGCTATGGTGAACTGTTCGGGGCGGACGGCATGGTTCCAATCACGGGTAAATATAATCATCTGGTCACTTCTTTCGGTCTGAAGGCTCTGGGACCTGTCTATGACCTGATGGAGAAACTGATCGGTGCAGGATGCACATCACTACAGAAATTTACAGCAGACCCCCGCCCGCTGGACAAAAAGGTACCGGGTTCTTTTATACAGAATCTTGTATTTCAGCATTTCATGTACAGCAGGCAGGACTATTACGAAAATCAGCTGGATAAACTTGGGTTACTTGAAAAGGATGCATTTACATGTACCTGTTATATGGACGAAGTTGGAAATACACCTGCCCGGGGAGATGTTCTATCCTGGTCAGAATCCTCTGCGGTTGTATATGCCAACTCCGTGCTGGGTGCCAGATGCAACAGGAATTCGGGAATTGTCGATCTGATGGGGTCCGTCGTGGGCTATGTGCCGCATTTCGGACTGCTGACCGATGAAGGGCGCAGAGCAGACTGGATTGTTGAGATCAGGACCACGAAGAAGCCGGAAGCGCAGCTTTTGGGATCTGCCGTCGGTATGAAAGTGATGGAAGATGTACCGTATATTGTCGGACTGGACCGGTGGCTCGGTACACTGAATGATGACACCAGGACGTATCTGAAAGACTTTGGAGCGGCAACAGCGTCAAACGGTGCGGTCGGACTGTACCATGTAGAGGGAATCACACCGGAGGCGGTACAGCAGGGAAAAGCCCTGCTGAAAGAAAACCCGGAAGTATATGTCATTGACGATGCAGAGCTCCAGCGTGTCTATGACAGCTATCCGGTCATCTGGAAAGACAAAAATGCCAGGCCTAAGTTGTGTTTTATGGGGTGTCCGCACATGAGCCTGACTCAGCTGATCGGCTGGACAAAAAAAGTGGAGCAGGGATTAGAAGACGCGGGACATGAAAAAGTTGTGATTCCCACCGTATTTACGGCTGCGCCGGCGGTGCTCAGAAAATTTGGGGAAACACCCTATGCCGCCAGGCTTGAAAAGACAGGGGTGATCGTTTCCTATATCTGTCCTCTGATGTATATGAATAATCCTTTGAGCACCAGCATGCCCGTCATCACTTCCAGCAATAAGCTTCGTACCTACACGAGTGCGAGATATTATACGGATGATGAGATTTTGGAGCAGATTACAAAAGGAGGGAACGTGTGATGAAGAGTTTTCAGGGAAGAATAGTCACTCCGGGAAATATTACTGCACCTGCTCTTGTCTCTCATGAGGGAGTAAATACGCTGGCTTCGTTCCAGAAAGCACTGCAGTTTGGGGATAAGAAGGCAACCTGCGGGGATCAGAATAACGCAGACTTATATGGAAAACAGATGGCGGGGAAAGCACTCTGTCTCCCGAGAACGATCGGTTCTACGACCGGCGGGCTTGTGCTGTACTGCGCCTGTTCCATGAAACGGCAGCCAGCGTGTATGCTGTTTTCGGAGCCGATCGATTCCCTCGCCGCAGCGGGGGCAATTCTGGCTGATGTGTGGCTCGATAATGTCACGATGCCGGTGGTAGATTCTCTGGGGGAAGAATTTCTGGCGTATATAAAAGATGATATGAACATTACGATCAAAGCGAACGGAGTTGTAGAAGTTGAATAACCAAAGAAAAAACAAGAAAAAGAAAAGTCACCCATTCTTAAGGTATTTGCTGTTTTTCGCGTGCATTGTTTTTGTTCTGACAGCATTCTGGATGGCGGGGGACCTGAGTAAACGTACACATCATGTGAGGGCAGAGTCAGGGGAGAGTGGCAGCAGGCAGGACGCTTCTGATTCGCAGGGCAATGACAATACAGCAAAAGCTGATGATGCAAAAGGACAGGATGGTGGATCCGAACCGAAAGCAGAGAAAGCAACGGAAACGGGCGAAACGGTGGAACTGACAGATGAGATTACAAGCAGTTCTGCAGTTTTAGTTGATCTGAGTACGGAAAAGATTGTCGCCCAAAGAGATGCAAATGCCAGAATCAGCCCCGCATCGATGACGAAAATACTCACAATTCTGGTGGCGGCGGAACATGTTGAAAACCTGGATGACACGTTTACGATCACTCAGGAGATCGTAGATTACAGCTATCTCAATGAGTGCAGCAGTGCAGGATTTGTGGCGAACGATGTAGTGACTGTGCGGGATTTATTTTACGGGACCATCCTGCCGTCCGGGGGAGATGCAGCGACAGCCCTCGCAATATATGTGGCAGGTTCCCTGGAAGACTTTGTTGGTTTGATGAATGAGAAACTGAAAGAGCTGGGGCTGTCTAAGACCGCTCATTTTACCAACAGCGCCGGGCTGTACGATGAGGACCATTATTGCACAGTCTATGATATGGCTTTGATCCTGCAGGCAGCTGTTGCAAATGATCTGTGCAGGGATGTATTGTCTGCCCGTACCTATCAGATTCCGGCTTCTGAGCTGCATCCGGAAGGAATTTTGATCTCCAACTGGTTTTTGCGCCGCATCGAGGACAAGGATACCGGTGCCAGGGTAATGTGTGCCAAGACAGGATATGTGGAACAGGCAGGAAACTGTTCAGCCAGCTACGGTGTGGGCAGCGATGGAAAAGAATATATCTGTGTGACGGCAAACGCCGCCGGCGTCTGGGCGTGTATTGATGATCACGTTGCGCTGTACAGAAAGTTTTCGGCATGATTTCAGGGAGGATATGCTTTGCGGCATACCCTCCCTTTTGACAAAAATGACCGGTCCAACAGGCTGCCGGTAGTTTCTGATGATATCAGAATGGTTTTCAGCTTAAATATCTGCTGATTTCCCGTTTCAGTGCAGCCGAATCAAGCGGTTTCGCAAGGTGTCCATTCATACCTGCTTCTTTGGCAGATTGAATATCCTCTGCAAATGCATCGGCAGTCATCGCCAGAATCGGGATGGTGGATGCATCTTTGCGGTCTGAGGAGCGTATTATTCTGGCTGCGGTGTAACCATTCATCACCGGCATCTGAATATCCATCAGGATGATATCATAATAATTTTCGGAAGAGTTACGAAATGCGCTGACACCCTCTTCACCGTTACAGGCAATCTCGATTTCAGAACCCATATCGGATAGAAGCTCCATGGCTACTTCCCGGTTGAGTTCATTGTCTTCCACCAGGAGGAAATGCCGTCCATGAAAACCTGAAGTCTGAGAGGAATCCGTTTTATCTGAAGGAATCTGTTCACCCAGCACGTAATGGCGCAGCCCCCGTATGAGCGTGGAGATAAAAATTGGCTTCTGGAGAAAACCGTTGACACCGGCCCGCAGTGCCTCCCGTTCAATATCGTTCCAGTCATAAGCAGAGATGATCAATACAGGGAGTTTCTCGCCGAGAAGTTCCCGGATCCGGCGGGTAGTCTCAAGGCCGTCCTGCCCGGGCATTTTCCAGTCGAGCAGAACAGCGTCATATACGTCGCCGTTTTGCAGAGCTTCATTTACTTTCTCAACAGCCGCTTCCCCGCTGTCTACCCAATCGGCGTAAATTCCAATCCTTCTCAGCATCTCCACAGTGTATTCGCACATGATGGCATCGTCATCTGCGACAATGATTTTTAAATCCGGAAAACTGCTGCTGACAGACGGTTCTTTTTCGATTTTCATCGGAAGTGAGACACAGAATGTGGAACCTTTTCCCTGATAACTCTCTACGCTGATCTCGCCGTTCAAAAGTTCTACAATTCTCTTCGTGATTGCCATTCCCAGTCCGGTCCCTTCTGTCTTATCTACCCGGCTGTCCTGTTCCCGGCTGAATGCTGTGAACAGATGAGGCAGGAATTCCGGCCGCATACCGATGCCGGTATCTGTGATTTTAAAGATAAGCCGGGCAATATTGCCGCAGGGGGGAACTTCCTGTACATCCATGGTAATGCGTCCGCCCTCCGGGGTGAATTTGCAGGCATTGGAGAGGATATTCAGGAACACCTGTCTAAGCCGGAGAGAATCACTTAAAAAATGTTCGTGGATCACACATTTCAGACGGATGGAAAAGTTCTGCTTTTTTTCCTTAAACTGGGGCTGCATGATGCTTACGATGTTTTCCAAAACATCCGGAAGACAGGTTACATCCTCCCGCAGCACCATCTCTCCGTTTTCGATTTTCGACATATCCAGGACATCGTTGATAAGACCGAGCAAATGCTGACCGGAAAGGCCGATTTTTTTGAGACAGTCCTTTATTTTTGCACGGTCATCGAGGTGAGAAGTTGCAATATCTTTCATACCGATGATCGCGTTTAACGGAGTCCGGATATCATGACTCATCCGGGAGAGAAAATCTGATTTTGCCCGGTTGGCATCCTCCGCCTCTTTCAGAGCGCAGCGCAGCTGCACAGCCTGTTTTTCAAGCTGGTGCTGCATTTTCCGCAGTTCAGTTTCGTTGGTGATATCAATATATATGACCAGATAGATGGGATCCCCATCCTGATGACCGATGCAGGAGGCATTAATCTGAAGCCACGCAGTGCTACCGTACTGATCATTCATCTGTACGGTAAAATGTACGGGGGCGCCGGCGAGAAGCTCTTCTCTGTGTGACTGAAATACTGTCAGGTTCCGCATGACATTGCAGCGATATAAAGCGTAATCCATATTCTTCCAGCTTTCCTCACCGAAAAACTTAAAGAAGCGGTCATTTCCATCCAGCAGAGTAAAGCCAAGGTCCTTTCCGACACGGTATTTAGCGATAAAACCCGGCAGGTTATCGTAGGTGACTGACTGCTCCAGCTGCATCTGCATGACATTGCTGACATCGGTCATTGCAGTGTAAGAGACCTGATAACCGTTAATATATTCATCAGTAAATCTGGCGGTCATACGCACCCAGATATATTCCCCATTTCTCCGCCGCATTCGGGTAATCATGGTATAATGATTCCTGCCGGCATTTACCATTTTGACGACTTCTTCGCCCAGCTGTTTCCAGAGAACTTCATCATGAATCCCCAGTTCTTCATTCATATAATAAGTATCACACAGATTATGATAGACGGCCTCATATTCCTCACGGGAGTAACCGATCAGATCATAATAATAATCATTTGCCCAAACCAATGTGAAGTGATCATCCAGCAGATGTTTGCTGACACTTACCTGAAGCAGGTTCATTAATGTATCGTATTCATATCCGGTCTGTCCATGACTTTTGTTAAGTGTATCCATATATTTCCTCCATTTTAACAATCTGCATGAAAGATAAATTAAATCTATTTAACAACATCTTTCCTATTTGGGCTATAGGTATATAGTATATCAGCCATGCGGAAAAATCAAGTTGTATGTTCTGATTTAAGTTGATATACTGAAATTGTTATAATAAGGCTTAAAAAAGGAGGGGTAGTGGTTGTATCAGGAGCCTCATATATATGAATACTTATTTCAATCGCTGGTATTACAGTTTGAGTGCGGCGCTTTTTCCGGAGGGCAGGCATTTCCGTCACAACAGCAGCTCTGCAGACAGTACAATGTCGGAATCACTACGGTTCGAAAGGTGATGAAAATGTTAAATGACTGCGGTTATATCCAAACATCATCCGGTCTTCCGGCGACGGTGATCTATCAGGCTGCACATGAAGACTTCATATCCACTCTTGCCAGCCGCAGGAGCGAGATAGCAGACTGTTACCAGGGGATGAAACTGCTGCTTCCGCAATTGTACCGTGAAGGCGCAAAACTGTGCGGAAAAAGTGAGCTGAAGGCAATGCAAAAAATTGTCGATGGGATTACTGACGATATGGAAGTTTCCATGCTGTATCGCCAGGCAAATGACTTCCTAACAATCACGCTTCAGCCGTTTCGAAATCAGCTGATTACTGACCTGGAGATTGATGAGGAGAATTATCTGCATATTCCTTATATCCCTGCTGACGACACGGATGACCCTTTCTACCGGTCCGCGTTTCATATGAAAAACTGGCTGCAGACGGCTCACAATAGAATTGAACAAAAACAATTTAATGAATTCTACGCGAGTATTCTGCGTACCTACCATGACACAGGGCGAAGAGTGGACAGATATCTCAGCATTCTCAGTAAACATGCCGCTGAAGTTTCATTGTCGAAAAAAAATATGCTCTGGTTCCGGACAAAAGGGCATTCTGAACTGTATTCACGTCTGGCTATGACAATAATGCGCCGTATTTTAAATGGTGAATTTGAGGGTCAGAAATACCTTCCTTCAATTCCCGGGCTGATGGAAGAATACGGTGTCATGAAAGAGACCGCCAGCCGTGCAGTCAAGCTGCTGAACACGCTTGGCTTTACGCGGACCATAGATAAAAAAGGAACAGTCATTGCCACGGATGATTTTCGAAGCGTCAAGGGACGTGTTGATTTCAATGAACCCGTGATTCGGAACAGGCTTATACTTTTTCTGGATGCCCTTCAGATCTTAGCGCTGACCACACGCAATTGTGTGTCAGAGTTTCCGCGGGTTTCGGAAGAGGTCATCTGCGAAATGGAAAAAAATCTAAATATGACTGACAAAGATCAAATAAGCCCTCAGGCAGTTCAGATACTGATGAATTATATGATACACTCAGCCCCCTGCCATTCTCTGCAGAATATATATCAGCAGCTGAATGAACTGCTGTTATGGGGAAATTATCTGCTCTTCGCAGATGAGACGTTATATCCCGATACCAGCAGTGTATCGCGGACAACCGCCGATATTGCTGATGCTCTGAGGACAAGGGAGCAGGCCGCTCTGCCGGAACTCACAGAAAGGTTTTTTTCACAGAGCTACGAGGGAATCTACTCCCTGGTTGCCCGGCTGATGAATGGAGCGGAAAATCTTCCGGTCTTCCTTACACGGACACCGGTCAGACGGAGCTGAACTTATGTTGAAATCATGGTAAAACATAAAATTCTTCCTGGAGGATGATGTGGACGTGGAACATATGAGCCCATTCCTGAAGATCGTGACCAACAAATACGCTGCGACGGAATTGACACTGATACTGGCATACCTGCTGACGAAAGTCGGTTATGCGGAAATCTGGCCGCTATTCGGTTCAGCGAATCTTCAATTTCTCAACAAATGCTGGAATAAAGGAGCTTAGTGTGAATACGCCAAATAACAAACGGAAAAGAGAATCCATTGAGAGGATTGAAAAGGTTTTTATTGACTTGCTTCAATCCAAAGAATTAAATCAAATAAGCGTGTCCGATATCTGCAAAAAAGCCGGACTGAACCGTACCACTTTCTATGCGAATTATGCTGACATTTACGCGTTGGCCGATTCGATACGGGATAAACTGGAAAGCAGTCTGTCTGAACTTTACCAGAGCGAGATTACGCAGGGATATAACAGTAATGATTATCTGAGATTGTTCCGGCACATAAAAGAAAATCAGATATTTTATAAAACTTATTTTAAACTTGGTTATGACGACCAGTACAAAATTATCAGCTATGATATAAATCTTGCACGTCAGCACTTTCAAAATTTATTTATAGAATATCACATGGAATTTTTTAAAGGCGGTATCACAAAAATCATTAAAATGTGGCTGCAAAATGGCTGCCGGGAGAGCCCCGAAGAAATGTTTGAAATCATAAGAAGCGAGTACCGTGAACGGACCTGACCCGACGATTCGAGAACAGCAACGCCGGTGCCCCATACGCAGGGAAAAGACGGCATAGCCCTGTATGAGGCTATGCCGCCTGACCCAAAACCCTGGAAAGAAGGTTATCGTGCCGGCATCTGAAAGCCGGTAAGCGCTTTGTTCAGATAATCATTGAACGGTTTCATTCTCTGAAATATATCGACGGCATGTTCAATGAACAGGTCCGCATTCAGCAGATCTTTATCCCGAATAAAATGTTCCACATACCAGCTCTTGTATTTCAGATATTCCGCCTGAGGATTTTCTCTGTCATAGCCTGCCGGTACATTTTTCAGAGAAGTACCTTTCACGGAAAAGAGTGAGCAAAAACCCTCAGCGCCGGTGATCTCTTCCCATTCACCGGGATGCGAGGATATGTAATCCCGTACCATCGAAGTGGCGTCCTTAAACATATCGGCAAATAATCCACCGCCCAGAAACGTCTGATCGCCGGGTTTGATCATCATGTAATATCCGACCGGAACGGGGAGCTTTCCCTTTGCCGCAATGTGTGCTCGGAAAGCCGGATTGTACGGGGATTTGTCATGGCTGAAACGGGTATCCCGCACAAGCCTGAAAGTCAGGTTTTTGGGAATGTTATGAAGAATGGAGGGGTCTGTCTCACCGATTCGAAAAATCAGTTCCTGAAGCAGGTTCTCAAACTGTGCAGATGCCTCTTTTTGTTCTGCCTTATGGGTATGGTACCATTCACGGTTATTGTTTTCGCCAAGTTCCGCTAAGTAGTCTAATATGATTGCTGTATTCATGATCGTTCTCCTTACGAATTTTTTACGATGGAAAGTGATGCCGAGTCTAAAAAGTCAATGAGAAACTGCCTGGTGCGTTCCGGCGACTCATAAGTTTTGCAGAAACAAAATTTTAAGGACGTATTGTCAATGTCCTCCATTGCGTCTTTAAAATTAACCCTGGTATCTTCCGGTATACTTGCAGCGCTGGTATAATCCAGGCTTTTTGGGTTCAGCCGGCGGTTCTGTATGGCATAATTGATACGGTTTCTGCATCTGCATCTGCCGCTTCCATATTCACCGCAGTATGCCTCCAGAAAATCACCCATTTTTTTGCGTATCCTGGAAAGGCGCTGGCGGTAAGACTCCGGTGTCAGTCCCAGCACTTCGCCCGCTATCCGGCTGTCCAGTTTGAACATCGTTCCCAGGATGAAGATGCACCGGCTTTCTGTATCGAGGCACTGCAGCATCACATTGGTACAGGACATCTTCAGCTCTTCTTCCAGAATGGCTCTCTCAACGTTCTGTGTCAGATCAGGAACGTCCTGTACCTGCCCGTTTTCAATATCATCTCCGTAATACTCAAAGCTCAGGGGATAGTGTGCAAACATATGCTTTTTATAGCTTTTCAGGTGATTTGCAGCGATACTGAAAACCCAGGTGGAAAAAGAACTTTCCTTCCTGAAAGCAGACAGGTGTGTGATGATCTTCAGTATGATGTCCTGAGTGGCATCCTCAGCGTCAGCGAAGGTTCCCAGCATTCGAAGGGAAAGATTGAAGATTAAGTCCTGGACATTGAGAATGACGGTTTCCAGGGCATCTTTGTCCCCGGCAGTTGCTTTTTCGATCAGTGCGGATAATTCCTCGTTCGTTTTTTTATTCATGAAATTTGCCTCCTTATATGATTAGACATCATGAGAATGGCTGTGTGACAGATAAAATCAAAAAAACCGATTGAATCTTATCATATCACTTTTAAATCAACCTTACAAACCAAGCGATTGGTAAAATCTATTAACGGCGAAAGGCATAATCAATTATTCAAAATCAGGAAAGTTTGCTATACTGTGAGATAACAATATTTGCAGCAATTGCAACAGGAAGACAGGAGATGATATCATGACATTAATTCAGCTGAAATATGCAATTACCGTGGCGGGTGAACAATCATTGAATGATGCAGCCAGAGTTCTTTTTATATCGCAGCCCACACTTTCATCGGCAATCCGTTTACTGGAAAAAGAAGTAGGATTTGATATCTTCACACGATCCAGGACGGGCATAACCCTCACTGTGAAAGGGACAGAATTCATCGGTTATGCAAAATCTGTTATGGAACAGTACGAATTACTGGATGCCAGATACATTTCCCAGACGAATGTCAAGAAGAAATTCAGTGTGTCAATGCAGCATTACACGTTTGCGGTGAATGCCTTTGTGGAGCTTGTCAGACAGTATGGTATGGATGAGTACGAATTTGAAATTCATGAGACAAAGACACATGAGGTCATCGAAGATGTTAAAAATCACAAAAGTGAAATTGGGATCTTATATCTGAATGACTTTAACAGGAAAGTGTTAATGAAATTATTTACAGAATATGATCTTGTGTTTCAGCCCCTGTTGGAATGCGGGATTTACGTATATCTGTGGAAGGGGCATCCTCTGGCGGAGCAAAAGGACATAGCACTGGAGGAACTGAAGGAGTATCCATGTCTGGGATTTGCACAGGGAGAACACAATTCGTTTTATTTTGCGGAAGAGGTGTTGAGTACTTATCAATATAAAAGATTCATCAGGGCTAATGACAGGGCAACCCTTCTGAATCTTATGGTTGGACTGAATGGTTATACTTTATGTTCCGGGATTATATGTGAAGACCTGAACGGAAAGGACTATTGTGCTGTTAAACTCAGATCAGACGAGAAGATGACAATTGGATATATCTCCCGGAAGGATGCTCATATAAGTGTGATCGGGCAGAAATATCTGGAGGAGATTGAAAAGTATAAAGAAAATGCATTCAGCTGATCAGGAGGAAATTGAAATGGCAAGAGAAATTGAGACAAAATGCATTCATCTGGAGAAGGAGGAAGGCGGGACCGATCACTATGGGGCGATCAGCTATCCGATCTATCAGACTGCAACCTATGCCCATATGGGGGTTGGGCGAAGTACGGGATATGATTACAGCAGACTGCAGAATCCCACAAGAGAACGCCTGGAAAAGATCGTGGCAGCTTTGGAAAACGGCGTCGATGCACTTGCATTGTCATCAGGTATGGCGGCAATTACGCTGATGATGGAGTTGTTTGTGCCGGGGGACCATCTGATTGTGGATTCTGATCTTTACGGCGGGAGCATTCGCCTGTTCGATAACGTATCTGTGAAAAACGGAATAACATTTTCGGTTATCGACTGCTGTAAAGACAACGTGGAGGACCATATAAATCAAAATACGAGGGCGATCTTTCTTGAAACTCCCACAAACCCAATGATGAATGTTGCGGATATAAGGGTTCTTTCTGAAACAGCGAGAAAATACAATCTTTTATTGATTGTGGATAATACATTCCTGTCACCGTACTTTCAGAATCCGCTTGATCTGGGAGCCGATATCGTAGTGCACAGCGGAACAAAGTATCTCGGCGGGCATAACGATACGCTGGCAGGTTTTCTGGTGACGAACAGGGGGGATATGAGTGAAAAGTTCCGCTTTTTGATTAAGACTACAGGAGCAGGGCTTTCACCATTTGACAGCTGGCTCATTCTGCGGGGTATCAAAACACTCGGCATCCGTATGCAGAAGGCCCAGGAAAATGCGATGGAAATCGCGAACTGGCTGAAGAAGCAAAAGGCAGTAAAACGTGTGATATATCCGGGACTCCCGGAGCATCCGGGATACGGGACCATGAAAAGTCAGTCGCGTGGTTTCGGTGCGATGCTGACATTTCAGCTGGAGAGCAGAGAGTACGCACTGGCTGTTTTGGAGAAAGTCCGCATGATCAGATTCGCTGAAAGTCTTGGAGGGGCAGAAACACTGATAACCTATCCGATAACACAGACACACGCAGATGTGCCCGAGGAAATCAGGGAAAAGAATGGAATCACAGATACAACACTGAGGCTGTCTGCAGGGATTGAAAATGCTAAAGATCTGCTGGAGGAGCTTGATAACGTATTTCATGAAATAGAAGGAGAAAAAGGTGGCGGAAAGAAATCTTGATTTTGATAAAATTGTAAAAAGAAAAGGCACAGGGAGCCTGAAATACGACTTTGGAAACAGGCGAGGTATGCCGGAGGACGTACTGCCTTTGTGGGTTGCGGATATGGATTTTGAGACATCCTCCTATATCTCAGACGCACTGACAGACAGGGTCAGACATGGCATATTCGGCTATAGTGAAGTACAGTCTTCATATTTTGAAAGTGTAAGGGACTGGATGAAGAGACATCATGGCTGGGATGTGAAGGAAGAATGGATGATTAAGACACCGGGCATTGTATTTGCACTGGCGATGGCGGTAAAAGCTTACACTGAGCCGGGAGACAGTGTCTTAATACAACAGCCTGTATATTATCCATTTTCCGAAGTGATTGAGGATAATGGGAGGGAAGTGATAAGCAATACGTTATATCTCGGAACGGATCACCGGTATCATATTGACTTTGAAGATTTTGAACAGAAAATTATAAATGAGAAGATCAGGCTGTTTCTCCTGTGTAATCCTCACAATCCGGTTGGAAGAGTCTGGTCGGAGGATGAACTGGTAAGACTGGGAGATATCTGTGTGAAACATAACGTAATCGTAGTCAGTGATGAAATACATGAGGATTTCGTATTTAAGGGCAGGCACCTGGTATTTGCCAATCTTAAAAAAGAATACGAGGACATCAGTATTACGTGCACGTCCCCGAGCAAAACTTTTAACCTTGCGGGGCTTATCATATCGAACGTATTTATACCGAACCGTGAGCTGAAGCGCAGATTCAGAAAAGAAACACGTGCGGCAGGGATAAGCCAGCTGGGGGTCATGGCGCTCGTGGGCTGTGAGGCGGCGTACAGCAGGGGGGAAGAATGGTATGAAGCGATGCATGCATATGTAGCAGATAATATTGAATATACAAGAGAATATGTGGCGGAAAATCTGCGAGGCGTAACCATGACTGAACATGAAGGGACCTATCTGGTATGGCTGGATTTCAGAGGCCTGGGATTGAGTGTGGATGAGCTGGAGGATTTGATCATTCATAAGGCGGGGCTCTGGCTGGACAGTGGAAAAATATTCGGGGACAGCGGCAAAGGGTTCCAGAGAATCAACGTGGCATGTCCGAGAAGTGTACTGAGGCAGGCACTGGACAGGATAAAAATGGCTGTATACTGCGAGGATTGAGAACATGAAGAAAATCAAACCGCAACCACTGGTTGACAGATTATACAGCGCACTTGGTGGTTGTCAACCGGAAAAAATCTTATGATACAGACAATAAATCTAACATTTGAAAGGATGATAATATGATTTTAGCGGAAAAAATAGCTGCACTTCGCAGGAAAAATGGATGGTCGCAGGAGGAGATGGCATATCAGATGGGAGTGTCCAGACAGTCTGTATCAAAGTGGGAATCGGGAACTTCCATTCCTGACCTGGAACGTATTTTAAAACTCAGCCAGATATTTGGTGTCAGCACAGACTATTTATTAAAAGAAGATATAGAGGAGGAGCCGGCAGCTGCTGTATCAGATACCGGCAGTGATGAACTGGTCAAAACAGTTACGGTGGAGGAGGCCAACGAGTATATGGAACTCAATATACAGGCAGCGAAAAAGTCGGCCATCGCGACGGCATCCTATGTGCTGTCTCCGGTTGTACTTCTCTTCCTGGCAGGACTGTCCGAATACAGACAGAATGTGATCAGTGAAAACATGGCAGGCGGTGTGGGGGTTGTTGTATTGCTTCTGATCGTGGGGATTGCGACGGCGTATTTTGTGATGCTCGGAATGAAACTGGAGAAGTATGAATACCTGGAAAAAGAATGTTTCCGGCTGGAATACGGAGTGGAAGGGATCGTCAGAAAGAGAATGGCGGAATACGAGGGGACTTACCGGATCTGTATTATGGCGGGAGTCTTCCTTTGCATCATCTGCGCTGTACCGCTCATGATAGCGGCAGCGATCGACAGTCCGGACTTTGTATACATTATCTGCACAGAAATTTTGCTGATCATGATAGCGTGTGCCGTTTTTCTGTTCGTATTGGCGGGAGAGAAAAAGGATTGTTTTGAAGTGCTGCTCCAGGAGGGGGACTATACCGCAGAGAAAAAAATGGAAGGGAAAAAGACCGAGCGTGTGAGCCGTATCTATTGGTGCATCATTGTTACGGTGTATCTGGGAGTCAGCCTGTACACAAACGACTGGGACCGGACATGGATCATCTGGCCATGCGCGGCTGTTTTATTCGTAGCGGTGCGTGCCATATGCGGAGCGTTTAAGAACAAGGCAGAGTAGAGAAGACTTTGCCGCAACAACATTTGAGAAAAGGCGCTGATTTACCTGTTCATAAATCAGTGCCTTTTCTGTTTACATTATCAGTTTTTCATAGCTTTTCATATCCATCGGGCGGTAGAAATAAAATCCCTGAGCAAGGCGGCAGCCCATATCCTGAAGTATCTCAGACTGTATCCTGTCCTCCACACCTTCACAGATCACGGTGATGCCCAATTCACCTGCCATACGGATGATACTCTCTACAACAATCTGTTCTCTCTTTCCGGCTACACCGTGACACACGAAGCTGCGGTCCAGTTTTAACACATCTGCAGGTAATTGCCTGAGCTGTCCGAGTGAGGAATAGCCTGAGCCAAAGTCGTCGATTGCTATTTTAAACCAGAGCGCTTTCAGACGGGGCAGCATTCGCTCAATCTTGCCGGAGTCATCGATCAGAGCGCTTTCTGTGATCTCAATTTCCAGAAGCTCATGGGGAATCCTCCACCTGTCCGCTATCTCACAGATGCGTTCCGGGAAATCCTGCTGCTCGAAATGCAGCCTGGAGAAGTTACAGGAAACCGGCAGAAGGCTGTGTCCCTGCTCCTTCCAGCCGTGCATCGTGCGGCAGACGTTCTCGAACAGCCAGAAATCCACCTTTTTTATCATTCCATTCTTTTCAAACAGTGGGATAAACGTTCCGGGCATTAAAAATCCCATTTTGGGATGATTCCAACGGATCAGTGCTTCGCTTCCGATGATCTCCCCGTCTGACATGGAGACTTTGGGCTGATAGTATACTTCAAACTCGTCCGCGGCTAATGCGTCATCCAGTCCTCCCTCCAGCTGACGCGCCTGGAGAGCCTGCCTGCGCATCTGTTCATCGTAGAGAACAGCAAAACTGCCTGGTGTGGATTTCGCATGGCGTCTCGCGTAATTTGCAAAGTCCAGCATTTGTTTGATATCGGTTTTATCCGAAGAAGTTACAGAATACACACCGAATATAAGTTCTATCCGGTAGGGAATGTCTGTGTTTTCTGTTCTCCAACGGTTCAATTTTTCTACGCAGGTCCTGAGACGTCCGATCAGCAGATCCCAGTCTGTGTACCGCATCAGAAGAACAAAGTTGTCGGCTGAGACACGGGCACAGTGCTCACTGCTTTCAAGTTCGTCCTCAAGCACCCGGCTGCAGGCGCGCAGCACCTCATCCCCGACTGCGAAACCGAAGTTATCGTTGATAAGTTTAAACTGGCAGATGTCGCTGTAGAGCAGTGCCAGATTCTGTTCTCCTTCATTGCTCACGTTCTGAGGCCATTTATGGTAAAAACCATTAATGCTGTCAAGACCAGTCAGTTCATCCTGGTAGAGCAGTTCCTGAATTCTCCGGTTGCTGTGCAGGGCATTTCTGAGATTATAGCTGACAAGCAGGATAATGATGAAAAGGACCAGGCTGACGCCAAAGACTACAGCCCACATATGTTCCCGCACGAATTCAGCAAGACTGACTTCTTTTGCGCTGATGGAATTGTTTACCATAAATGTATCTACCTGTTCAACCGGAAGGTACTGAATACATTTATTGATAACAGAGTAAAGCCTTGAATCTTTACCGGAAGATACTCCGACACACATCTTATTGATATATTGCCCCAGGGCAGCTTCCTGCAGTCCGTTATAATCTGTGTTGTTGAGAAAAAATCCGGCAACCTGTGTATTAATGTAAGTTGCATCGGCTTCACCCTTTTGCACGGCTTCCAGACATTCGACCGCAGTAGAATAATATTGCACCTTACTGTGTGGATTATCATTGCTGATAACTTCTGAAAGCTGGTACCCTTCTATGAGTGCCAGAATCTCAGGAGCGCCGGTGTCATAACGGGTGATCATGGATGTGGGGGTGCGCAGATAGTAGAGTGTGGAGTTGATACTATTTCGGCTGTCCCACAGGTAATCTCCGTCAGACAGACACAGCGCGTCAATCTTACCCTGCTGCAGAAGCTTAAGAGCATCTGACTGAGGGTGTGCCTCATAACGGAATTCCAATCCGCTGTTTTCTGCAATGTACTGGAAGACATCAGCGGAAACCCCCCTGAAATTCCCGGTTTTTTCTTCCTGGTATGCCAACGGCGCGAAAGACGGATCGTAAGAAACGATCACAGGGTCTGCATGTTCGATATACTGGCGCTCATCCTTAGTGAATACAGGTTTCTGGTTGGAACTGGGTGCCAGGTATTTGTCATACAGGTCTGCACCATAGCTGGGATTACTCAAAAGTATATTGTCCACGGCACGGTTTAAGTCGTCCAGCAAATCTGGTTTCTTTGCTGTGACGGTTAAAAAAAGCGGACTGGGAGAGAACTGCGCGACGCTGCGGAAAGAGCTGTTTTTTCCCAGATGTGTGATCGCAACACCGTCCAGGGTTCCATCCTCCAGTGCCCCCAGTAATTTGTCAGTCTCATCGTACTCTATGATGTTAAGTACAACCCCATTATTTTTACAGAATTCTTTAAAACGTTCTCCGTCGATGCCTCCACGTATGATGCCGACATTCATTCCCTCAAAAGCAGTAAAATCATCATAGGCATAACGTTCATCGTCCATTCGCACATTGAGGGTGGTATAGATGGAACACATCGGCTGAGTGACAAACAGGACTTCTTCCGCACGCTCTTCAGTATGATAAACAGAAGGCAGAAGATCGATCTCTCCACGGACGAGCATGTCATAAGCCGCGTTCCAGCTTCCCGTATCTACGATCTCAAACTGAAGATCTGAATTCTTGGCAAGCTCCTGAATATATTCTATATTGTAACCGACGTATTCTCCCTGCTGATTCAGGGACATATAGTCTCCGTCCTCATAATATCCGACTTTAACGGTCTCTGTATTCTGTTCGGATGCAAATACCACAGGAGTCAGCCAGAGATAAAAAAAGAGAAATATTGTAATTAAGGTAAGGATCCGCTTAAAGGTATGATTCATGACTGAGCCCCGCTTTCAATCATTTTAAAACTATTGTATTTTATTTTCGGAGATAAGTCAAATATACTTCGTCAATTCAGTAACATGTTTGGATTGTCTTGTCAGAAATTTAACTTTATCGTATAATATTTGTAACTACCATATAGCTGAGTTTCTCTAAAATCCGGCTTTCTCTAAAAAGAGAGCGACAGCTTCAGAAGATGAAAAAGTCGCAATGTGGACTTGTGAAACAGATTAAACGGCGTAAGAAAATTTGTTTGTATTGAGCCGTTTTCAGGGGGGAAAACGCATGAATCGGAATACACTTTTGATTGTGGATGACATGGAGGTAAACCGTGCCATTCTTCGGTCTTTATTTGAGCAGGATTATAATCTTCTGGAGGCAGAAAACGGAGAACAGGGATTGATGCTGCTCAATCAATATAAAGACACTATCGCTGCGGTGCTTCTTGACATTGTCATGCCGGTGAAGGACGGTTATGAGGTTATGGCGGAAATGTCACGAAACAGGCTGCTGGATGACGTTCCGGTGATAGTGATCACTGCTCAGGATTCTACGGAAAATGAAGTCCGGGCATTTGATCTGGGGGCCTCCGATATTGTGATGAAACCATTTGAGCCGCATGTGGTCAGGAGACGGGTAGAAAATGTCGTTGAGTTAAACCGGCACAAACGGCATTTGGAAGAACTCGTGGAGGAACAGGCGATCAATCTGCGCGAATCAAAAGCGGTACTGATGGATGCACTGTCATCTGTGATAGAGCACCGCAGCATTGAATCAGGACAGCACGTTTTACGTATCCGGATGTTCACGAAGCTGCTTTTGGAAGATGTAAAAGACAATTATTCGGAATATGGACTTGATGATCGGAAAATCGATATTATATCCAGTGCCGCAGCACTGCACGATATCGGCAAAATAGCAATTCCTGATGCAATTCTGAATAAACCGGGGCGATTGACAGCAGAAGAATTCCAGATCATGAAAACTCATGCCGAAAAGGGGTGTGAGATACTGGCGGGGCTTGACCGGATGCATGACAAGGAATATCTGCAGTATGCATACAGTATCTGTCGCTACCATCACGAACGCTGGGATGGCAACGGATACCCTGACGGACTGATCGGAGAAAATATTCCGATCTGTGCACAGGCGGCGGGGGTTGCAGATGCGTACGACGCACTGACAACCAACCGTGTATACAAGAGAGCCTATACACCAGAAAAGGCCTGCAATATGATTCTGAATGGAGAGTGCGGCCTGTTTTCACCGAAGCTTCTGGAGTGCTTTAAAAATGTCCAGGAGCCGTTTGCAGAACTTTCGCGGGAGTACGCTGACGGCAAATCACCGGGAACTGATTTTGAGATGATATCAACTCGGGATGACTATAAAACAGAAGCGGAGAATACGCTGGAGCTTGGACAGATGAAATATTTTGCCATGCTTCGTTATGAAGATTCTACCGTGATGGAAGTGGATGCAGACAGCGGTATTTATCATCTGGTCTACACACAAAACAGCGACTTTGATCTGCTGCGTTCAGGAGATCTGTTCGAAGAGTCTTATCAGGTGTTTGTAGAAAAGGCTGTCCATCCGGATGACAGGATGGGACTGCTCAAGAATCACAGTATTGATGTGTTTCTCGCAAGCGGAGCGATGAAGAGATCGCTGAACTATCGCGTGTTTCACCAGGGATCCGGAAACTATATCTGGTATGGGCTTTCAATTCTGAGGATCAATATAGAAAATCCCAGGCAGCATAAGCTGCTGATGATCTGGCGTAAACTAAAAGACTATGCCGGAGGCCCTGCGGTGTCACCTAAAGAGGACCGGCAGTTTATCGATAATTCTTTGGTTGGTATTCAACAGTGTTTCAATGACGGATGGTTTACGATCCGGCATATTAATGAAGGATTTATTACGCTTTTTGGCTACAGCAGGGAAGAAATTGAGCGGGTTTTTCAGAATCGTTTTATAGAGATGATCTATCCGGATGACCGTGAAAAAGTTCTGAAATATTTTCGAAAAGAACAGTCTGTCAGAAAAACGTTTGAATATGAATACCGAATACTGACCAAAGACGGCCGTGTTTTATGGGTACTGGATAAAAGTCAGCTCTTCACAGGTGAGGACGGAGTGGAATATATGAACTGTGTACTGATTGATGTGACACATACCAAGCAGGAACAGGAGAAACTTCGACTGACCATGGAGCGCCATCAGATTATCATGGATCAGACGAATGATATTATCTTTGAATGGGATATTCATCAGAATAAAATTCTGTATTCTTCAAACTGGGTAAAGAAATTTGGGTATCAGCCGATCACGGAAGAAATCGATAAAAGGATTCCCCAGGCATCGCATGTTTTGCCTGAAGATATGCCAAACTTTCTGAAGCTGATGAAAGATGTGGAAACCGGTGCCCCTTACGGTGAAACAGAACTGCGTATAGCAAATACGGACAGCCAATATATCTGGTGCCGTATCCGTGCGACCACACAGTTTAATAATGACGGCAAACCGGTAAAAGCGGTCGGTGTCATAGTGGATATCGACAGTGAGAAGCGACATGCACAGGATCTGATTGATAAGGCTGAGCGGGACCATCTGACTCATTTGTTTAATAAAAATGCCGCACGTACACGTATCCAGAGTGCGATGAAACACTGGGAACGTAACGGGACAGCTGCCATGATGATCATCGACCTGGACAATTTTAAAACGATCAATGACAATTTTGGACATATGTTTGGCGATGCAGTACTTATGGAGGTTGCAGGACAGCTGCAGAAGCTCTTCCGTTCCGAAGATGTTGTCTCCCGTATCGGGGGGGATGAATTTCTGGTTTATATCAACAGTCTGCCGGATCAGAATGTGCTGGCAGGACGGGCAGAGAATCTTATTGCGACGATGCGGACTGTCCTGCCAGACGAACTGCATCTCTGCCCGCTGTCATGCAGTGTAGGGGTGGCCTGTTTCCCGAAAGACGCGATAGGTTTCCAGGAATTGTTTCAGTGCTGCGACAGGGCACTTTATTATGCAAAGGCACAGGGGAAGAACCAGTTTGCCATGTATGACAAACTGACAATGGCAAAGACTTTTGATATAAATTCTCAGCAGGCTGTGACGGCCAATACACGGATTGAATCGGATGAGGCGTTCGACTTTGATAATGCCGCCGTGATACAGCAGGCTTCACAGCTTCTGTACAGGGCCGAAGATATGGATGCAGCGGTACAGTCGATACTTGAGCTGATCGGGTGCAGGTATCATGTCAGCCGTGCTTACATTTTTGAAGAATCAGAGGATCACTGCTATTGCCGCAATACCTTTGAATGGTGTAATGAGGGGATTGAACCGCAGATAAAGTTTCTACAGCACGTCGCATATGCAGATATCGGAGATTACCATGAAAATTTTGATGAAAACGGTGTTTTCTATTGTCCGGATATTTCGATACTGCCAAAGCCACAGTGTGATGATCTTGCTGTCCAGAGGATCCGTTCCATGCTGCAGTGCGCGATCCAGAATGAAGGGGAATTCGTTGGATTTGTAGGGTTTGACGATTGTACAGCCAGGCGGATGTGGACACAGAGCCAGATAAAGACGCTGTCCTTTATTGCAGAACTGCTTTCTACGTATCTGCTTAAAAAGCGTGCCCAGGAAAACCTTGCCCAGGCCGTGGAGAATCTGCATACCCTGCTTGACTCGCAGAATTCCTGGATCTATGTCATTGACCCGAATACATATGAACTGCGCTACATCAATGCGAAAACCAGCAAGATCGCGCCGGCGGCAAAGGTCGGCATGAGCTGCCATAAAGCTTTTTTTGACAGGATGATCCCATGTGCCGCCTGTCCGATGAAGGATATACGAAAAAACACGAATAAAACAATGGAGATCTATAATCCATTATTAAAGGTATGGTCTCTGGCAGATGCCTCACTGATTCGCTGGGGCAGCCAGGAGGCGTGTCTGCTGTCCTGCCATGACATTACACCCTACAAAAATCTGATACAGGAGAATGCGCCTGCTGATTGGGACAGTACTGCTGGATAAGGATATTCCCAGTGAGACGTTTCTGGATGAAAGGTAACGGAAAGAGTTACAGGTAATCTGACAGGGAAAAAGATACGGCCCGCCGAGGACAAGGTCCTTAACCGTGAAATTGCGGCAGAGATTATAATGCCGTACTGATGGATATTCAGATGCCTGTGATGGACGGCCCTTTCAGCAGGAATGAATGCACATATTGCGAAACCGATCGATCCGTCTTCTTTGTACGGGACATTGGCACAGTATCTTTGCTCAGAACCGGATGCACCGCAGTTATTTGGGATATCCTATATATAGGTGTGGGCTATTAGAAAGAAAGGAAAACGGAAAATGAATAACTTAATTAAAAAATGGACAGATATCAGTCTGATCAAGAGGATCCTGGGCGGTCTGATCATCGGAGCGCTCCTGGGGATTGCAGTTCCTAAGGCCTCTGGAATCACTGTGCTGGGGGATCTGTTCGTAGGAGCATTAAAAGCGGTGGCACCGATCCTGGTCTTCTTTCTTGTCATGAGCTCACTGAGCAATGCTCAGAATTCTCATGGAGGCGTCATTCGAACCGTTATTAGTCTGTACATGCTGAGCACACTGCTTGCAGCTGTCATTGCTGTGTTTGCCAGCATGGCATTTCCGATCGAGCTGACGCTGGCTGAGGCTGCGGAGGATGCGACGGCACCGGGGGGTGTACTGGAAGTACTGCAGACGCTGATCATGAACATTGTTGCGAATCCCGTCGCGTCCCTTGCAAACGCCAATTATCTGGGCATACTGGCATGGGCTGTCCTGCTTGGTATCGCGTTACGTACAGCAGGGGAACACACAAAACAGGTACTGCAGGATATTTCATCCGGAATTTCCACACTTGTGACCTGGATCATAAATCTGGCACCTTTTGGTATACTGGGACTGGTGTTTGGCACGGTCTCCACAAGCGGCCTGGATATTTTTACACAGTACGGATTACTGCTGGCACTGCTTGTAGGCTGTATGCTGGTTGTCACATTTATAACAAATCCGATACTCGTCTTTTGGTGTATACGAAAGAATCCGTTCCCGTTGATTTTCAAATGCCTTAAAAGGAGTGCTGTCACGGCATTTTTTACACGGAGTTCGGCTGCCAATATACCGGTCAATATGGAGGTGTGCAGGGAGATGGGGATGGATAAGGATACGTATTCGGTGACGATACCCCTCGGTGCCACTATCAATATGGACGGAGCGGCGATCACCATCACGGTGATGACTATGGCGGCTGCCCATACCGTGGGAGTTGCAGTAGATATTCCAACAGCTGTCATCTTAAGCGTACTTGCGGCATTATCGGCATGCGGCGCTTCCGGAGTGGCCGGAGGATCCCTGCTGCTGATTCCCATGGCGTGTTCGCTGTTCGGCATCCCGGATGACATTTCCATGCAGGTCGTCGGAGTTGGATTTATCATCGGTGTGGTTCAGGACTCTGTGGAAACGGCGCTGAACTCCTCCTCCGATCTGCTGCTGTCAATTTCTGCGGAACTCAGACAATGGAGAAAAGAGGGCAGGGAGATCGAAATATAGCGGCTTCTGTTATTTTGGAATGCATTTTATGCATATTTATCTGCCACTTATGCATCAGCAGTTGACGGGAGGGTCTCTGTTTGCTATGATAAATCTGATTTTTTCTGGAAAAAGGGGTATGAAATATGAGAGACAGAGAATTGGAGTCAGCGGTTGAAGCGTACCAGAGGCTTGCGGAGCGGGATTGGCTGACAGGTCTTTATAACCGCGGAACAATGGAGCAAAAGGTGAATGACTGGATCACGGCTGAAAAAGCCGGAACACTGATCTTTTTGGATCTGGATCACTTTAAACAGATTAATGACCGGTATGGACATATTAAGGGAGACAGTCTTCTGCAGAGCGTAGGGGACACATTACATAAAATGTTTCCGGAGCCGAACCTTGTGGGACGGATCGGCGGCGATGAGTTCATCATATTTGTGCAGCATACCATGGACGGCAGCTGGATCAGCAGCAGGTGTGCGCAGGTGCGGGGGCGTTTTCGCGAAGTACGTATCCAGGGCGGACTCCTTCTGAAACTTGGCATGACGATTTTTGGAACCGGCTATCGGGAGGGGGACAGCTATCGTGAGATGTTTGACCGTGTTGACCAGATGGTGACAGAGGAGAAACGCGCGCGAAAGCTGAAAAAGGGCAGGCTGCGCGCAGCCGAAAACCGCAGGAGTGCCGGGATTGAACTGGATATGGACCTGATAGCCAGAGAAATGCAGGAAGAATCTCCGATGCCTGGTGCGTACTGCCAGGATTATGATACGTTTAGGAGCATTTATCGTTTTATGGAACGCAGACTGGAGAGAATCAAGAATACGGCGTATATTATTCTGTTTACGCTGACGGATGAGGATAATCTGTTTCCGAATCTCGAACACCGTGACTATCAGATGAATATACTGGGAGAAGGGATTCAGAATAACCTGCGTATGGGGGATTTATACACACAGTATACCAGCTGCCAGTACCTGGTCATGGTATCCGATGTATCGGAAGAAAATGTTGAAATGATCGCTCAGCGTATCTGCAGATTTTTTTATGAGGAGCGCAGAGTTGACGCCGAAAATCTGGTCCTTCACCACAGTTATCCGTTAAAATCAACCGAAAAGACGAATAAATAGACGAAAAAATTGCTGCAGATATCTGTCCGCAGCAATTTTTTCGACTTTTTTATGATTTTATATTTTTATCCTACCATAAAATAATCCATTTATCAAGCCTTATGTAAAAAATTCAGCAAAATAAATATGTTCTATTTCACAGAAGTTTCACAGTTTATGTCTTGACCTGAACTACACTTTATCGGGTATGATAGATATGTTACATAAAAATGGTAAAGTGCATTTTGAAGGAGGCGCTGAGAATGAATGTTTGGCATGATATGAAACCGGAGAGAATCAGGCCTGAAAAATTCTCTGTCTATGTCACGATACCAAAGGGGAGTAATAAGAAATATGAGTTTGATATCCAGACCGGACTGCTGCAGCTGGTAAAGATTTTGTATACAGCGGCGTGTTATCCGGTGAACTGTGGTATTATTCCGAGAACGATGGGGACAGATCAAAAACCGCTGGAGGTTATGATCCTGTGCCAGGAGATTCTGGATGGAAATACACTCGTAGAATGCTGCCCGGTTGGAGTTTTGCAGACATCGATACAGGGAGTCCGGACAGAACGGATTCTGGCGATTCCCATAATGGATTCTGCGAATGCCATGGGAGTTGTGGAGGCAGAAAATCTTTTAAAAACGGTATATGAAGAACTGAAATATTTCTTTGGTATTTACCGCGGTCCGGATGCAGATACGATCGAAGTCCGGGGAGGGATTGAGGCAATGAAAGCTGTTCAGCTGATTGAGACCAGTATGAAGGCGTATGACAAAAAATACGCTGACAGAATGAAAGATCAGAAGAACTGAGGTTAAAAGACCTGGGCTGCAGCACTGATTTTGGGTCAGTGCTGCAGCCCTTTCGCTGTCTGGGAATCACGTTAAAACATTATGTATTTTTCTGTGCCACGGCTTCAGAACGCGCAGCAACAATGCGGGGAAAGAAGCGAAAGAATAAAGCAGAGGTCACCAGTGCCGCCGTCAGGTCTGCGATCGGTTCTGAGAGAAAGGTAGCTTCCGGTGTAACCAGTCGGGGCAGCAATAAAAGACCCGCCAGAAAAATGGTCTTTCTAAAAGCAGAACAAAACAATGCAAGCCGTACATGTCCCAGTGCTGTGGTCTCATCCACCAGGGGATACTGGACTGCCAGGGGGATGATCATAGCCGTAAATATTTTGATATAATGAACGGAACGTGCCATAACTTCCGGGTCTTTCGTGAACAGGGTCACATAGAGCGGTGAAGCTGTATGTGTTAATACAGTCATAAGCACACAGAATGCGACACACAGACCCACGATACAGCGGATGGCTTTTTTCATGCGCACTGCATCGCCTGTGCCGTAGTTGAAACTGACCACAGGCTGACTGCCCAGTGTAATTCCGCCAAGCGGCATTGTGATAAGAAGGATATAACTCTGTACGATAGTTGCACAGGTGACCAGGATGTCCCCTTCTTTTGGTCCCCCGTAGCGCTGGAGGACGGTGTTCAGTACGATGAGCAGTACGCTGTCACTTGCAATGATGAGGAACGGTGAAAGTCCGAAGGAGACGATCCTGTGCACCGCCTGCCACTGAAAATCTCCCCATCCAAGCCGTATCGGCATCGTCTTGCGCAGCAGAGACAAAAGTACAAAAGCACAGGATGCCATCTGCGAAATCACGGTGGCAACAGCAGCTCCCGCTACACCCATATCAAACAGGAAAATAAAAATAGGGTCCAGCGCTATATTCAACAAAGCCCCCAGCATAACAGTAACCATGCCTAATCCGGAGAATCCCTGTGCGATCAGGAAACTGTTCATCCCGACGGACATCAGGGCAAAAAAGGTGCCCGCTGTATAGATGGTCATGTAAGAGTTCGCATAATCAAAAGTTGCAGGACTTGCGCCAAACCACATGAGCAGATGATCTTTTGCCAGCAGGAACAGGACGGTCAACACAGCTGAGAGCGCCAGCAGCATGAGAAAACTGTTGTTGAGGATCCGCTTTGCTTCCCTGTTATTTCCTTCCCCCATGCGCATGGCCATGATGGGGGAACCACCCAGTCCCACGAGGGAAGCAAAGGAAGACAGTAAAGTTACGATCGGACCACATACCCCGACCCCTGCCAGAGCCAGGTCTCCTACTCCGGCGCCTATGTACATGCGGTCCACAATCGAGTAGAGAACACTTACCAGCTGCGCCAGCATGGTGGGTACCGCCAGCCGCAATACGAGATGAAAAACAGGATCACGGCCTAAATCATTTGTTCGTTTCATACATTTCTCCCTGTCGCCAAAATGAAACGCTTATCTCCATTCCTGCAATGACATGACAGAATGGGAATAAGCGTTACCTGGCGTTAAACGAATGTAGTGTAGCATATTCTGTGTGGGAAGTCAATGTGATTTCTTTTTTCATTGATTTGTGTTATATTAAAACAAAAGTGAAAGGAAATCAAAACGTTGACAGCATTCTTTCAACTGACGAAATATCATCTGAATATTTATCTGAAATCCAATAAATTTGTGATGCCGCTGGCTGTACTTCTGGCGTTGCTGTATATTATATATTCCTCAGCGCCTGTCGATATAACCGACAGTTTTTCTGTTTCCTGTATGTTTTTGTTTCTGATCATGGTCTGGACAGGGCTGTCCTGCCACGATCTGAACAGCAGTGAATCAGAACAGATCCTGATACTGCGTATCCGGGGAAACGGGAAATACTGTCTTTGCTACAGTACATTTCTGTTTCTGATCAGCGCTGCCGCTGCGGCTGTCAGTCTGGCAGTTCCATTACTACAGAGTATGTTGAATCCCGGGCTGTTTACGAGGGTGATTCAGCCGGCTGATATATTCTGGGCTTTTTTGCTCATGACTGCATCAGCTTTCGACGGCAGTGCGATTGGAACGATGTTCTGCCCAAGGGTTATGAGGGACAGAAAAACAGCTGTGATCCTCACAGCACTGGCTGCAGCAGTTGCCATTGGAAAGACAGTTATCCTGCAGCAGATTCCGGTTCTGGCATTTATCATGTGGATTTTTCCGCCAGTCGCTGAGAGTGCGGCTGTTTTTTCACGGGCGGGGCATTTTTTCATGCCGTACGTCCTGATTTATCTGCTGGGAATGCTGGCATATGGAGCCGTGATTTTTCTGTTAAATGGCTGGCTGCTGAGGCGGAGGGGATTTTAAATGTCAGATACGATCATCACATTGCGCAATGTCACAAAAATATATGAGGGGAAAACTGTCCTGCAGAATGTAAATCTCTCTGTGCCACGAGGACAGTCACTGGCACTCTGCGGGCACAACGGCAGCGGAAAAAGTACTCTGCTGAAACTAATGGCAGGACTGGTGAAACCCACCTCTGGAAATGTGGACGTCAGAAAAAAAGCGTTGTTTCACTATATACCGGAGCATTTTCCGAAAACTGATTTAACGGTATGGAAGTATCTTCAGTTTATGGGGAGAATTGACGGTATTGATAAGGATAAAGCAGATCAGTTGTCAGGTCAGCTGCTGAAAGATTTCTTTATGGAGCAGATGAAGGACGTGCCGATGAAACATCTGTCAAAAGGCACTCTCCAAAAAGTCGGAGTCATCCAGGCACTGCTTAAAGTTCCGGATATAATGCTGCTGGACGAACCGCTGTCCGGGCAGGACAGGCCGTCCCAGATGGTTTTTATCGAGAAAATGAACCGCCTGAGAGATCAGGGGACCACGCTGATCATGTCCTGCCATGAGCCATATCTGATGCACCGTTTATCGGATGTTGTTTATCTGGTGCAGGACAAAGGACTCTCGCCTGGGGAAAGTTCAGGTGAATTTGAGGAGTGCAGATATATTCTGGTATTTGAAGATACGCCGGACTGTTTGCTGCCGGCAAAGCTCGGCGAGAGAGTGAGGCGGCAGGGCGGCAGGCTGATCTTTTCTGTAACGGGACAGGAGAGCAGTGCTGTTATTGGCCAGATGCTGCAAAATGGTTTTACCATGCGGGAAATGTATGAGCAATAAAGGAGAGCACAGTATGAGTAACATAGTGATTTTAGATGGACATACTATTAATCCGGGAGATCTGTCCTGGGAAGTGATTCAGCGGCTGGGTGAATGTACCGTCTATCAGCGAACACCGGCAGATCTTGTGCTGGAACGCTGTCGGGATGCCCGGATTGTTTTGACCAGCAAGGTGCTGTTTACAAGGAGAATCATCGAGAGCCTGCCAAAACTTAAATATATCGGCGTGCTTGCCACCGGATATAATGTGGTTGATGTTGATGCGGCCAGAGAGCATGGAATCACCGTGACAAATATCCCGGCCTACAGCACACTTTCTGTTGCGCAGATGGTATTCGCATTGCTACTGCAGCTGTGCTGTCATGTAAAAGAACACAGTGACAGTGTAAAAGAAGGAAAATGGTCGGACTGTAAAGATTTCTGCTATTGGAATTATCCGATGATCGAACTGGCTGGAAAGACGATGGGGATCATAGGATTCGGCATGATCGGACAGCAGACGGCACGTGTGGCAAATGCCCTGGGGATGCGGGTGACAGTGTTCGGAAGACGAAAGAAACGGGTGGAAGGTATTGAGTTTCTGTGGGCGGACTCTCTGGAAGAACTGCTTGGCTGTTCGGATGTGGTCAGTCTCCACTGTCCGTTATCTGAGGAGACAAAATATATGATGAACGCGGATACACTGCAGCTGATGAAGCCTTCAGCATTTCTCATCAATACGGCAAGGGGGCCGCTGATGGAAGAGCATGCCCTCGCAGAGGCGCTGAACAGCGGCAGGATTGCAGGCGCAGCGCTGGATGTGCTCACAACAGAGCCACCCCAGGCGGACAACCCGTTGTTTCATGCGAAGAACTGCATCATCACACCGCATATCGCATGGGCTACCAAAGAGGCCAGAACGCGGCTGATCGATACCGCCGGGCATAACTTAAAAGCATTTATGGAGGGTGATCCGGTGAATATGGTGCAGTAGGCCAGAGGAGGAGAAGTGGCAGTTATGCTGTTGTCGAGACAGAATGCACAGAGAATCGTACAGGAACTGAATGATGTCATCAGTCATAAGATCAACATGATGGATGATGCAGGGATCATTGTTGCGAGCAGTGATCCGGAACGCGTCGGCGAATATCATGAAGGAGCAGGGCGGATCCTGAAGCTGGGAAAAAAGGAACTGATCGTCCACAGGGATGGTGAATATGACGGGTGCAAAGAAGGTGTAAATTATCCGATCGTGATCCAGGGACAGACTATCGGTGTGATCGGAATCACCGGCCCACACCGGGAGGCAGTAAAGTACGGACAGATCATTCAGCGTATCACAGGAATCCTGCTGCGGGAGATGCTGATAAAAGAACAGAAGCTGCTGGATGAAAACATCAGGAACCGATACGCTGAGGAATGGATGAAGCAGGATGATATTCTGATCAATCAGGAATTCGTAGAGCGGGGGAGGGCCATTCGGATCGATATCACACTTCCGAGACGTGTTGTGGCATTTGCCGTATTGCATGAAGGGAATGGGATGTTCAACATAGACAGTCTGGAGAGCGCAGAGAAAGCCCTGCAGCAGCTCAGGCAGAGAGTAAAAGAGCGTGAGCCTGACAGCATTTACCTGCAGACAGCTTCCGGACTGGTATGCGCAGTTCCTGACCGCAGCGATGAGCAGATGAGGCAGTTTGTGCGGAGGTTAAAAGAAAGTGTGTCAAAGGATGGGGCAATCCGGGTTGCGGCCGGAATCGACGATGCCTGCTATCCGTATCCGCAGATCCGAACAGCAGAAAAGCAAGCATCCAAAGCACTTCAGGTCTGTCTTAGAAATGAGAAGAAGGATATCTGTTTTTATCATGATCTCGGACTGGAAATCTTTCTGGATGAGGTCTCAGATCTGTCAAAAGCAGAATATGTGAGACGGATATTTAAAGATTATGAAAAAGAAGAGCTTTCCGAAGCGATCTGCCTGCTGGAAATATTTTATGAGTGCCGGGGATCGCTTGGCAGGACCTCTGAGCGTATGCACATACACAAAAACACCCTGCAGTATAAACTGTTGAAAATCCGGGATCGTACAGGTTATGATCCGCGTTCACTGAAAGATACCTCCATGTTTTATATAGCTGCTTATTTTTACCGGGAAATCCGGAGGATTTTATAGAGGAATGCACACGGGATTCCTTTTTAGTACAGAGAATAAAAGTTTTGCTTTTATATTGGCATTTGTGATATAGGCATGAATGGCAAAATCCTGTAAGATAGAAGAAAAAGGAATGAAAACATGATACGAGGTGACAGATGATGATGAAGGTAGTGATTGCGACTGATTCCCTGAAAGGCAGTTTATCCTCAGTGGAAGCGGGCAGGGCGCTTGCAGCGGGAATTAAAAAAGCAGCTGAAGCTGAGGTTAAAATTGTGCCGATGGCGGATGGAGGGGAAGGAACAGCAGAGGCGCTGGTGGATGGAATGGGCGGACAGTGGGAGGAAGTCCTTGTGACAGGTCCGCTCGGAAATCCGGTAACGGCGAGATACGGTTATATAAAAGACAAAAAACAGGCTGTGATCGAGATGGCGTCAGCGGCTGGTATTACCCTGGTTCAGGAAAGGGAGAGAGATATTATGAAGGCGGGTACCCGCGGCGTCGGGGAGATGATCCGGGATGCGGTTGAGAGAGGGTGCCGGGATTTTCTGATCGGAATCGGAGGCAGTGCAACCAATGACTGCGGCACAGGCATGCTCTGCGCGCTGGGAGCCGAATTCCTGGACCGGGAAGGGAAACATGTAGGAAACAAGGGGGAAGACTGCGGGCAGATAGTGACCATTCGTCTGAACGGTATGATGCCCGAACTGAAAGAATGCAGGTTTTGCATTGCGTGTGATGTGACGAATCCGCTGTACGGTGAAAATGGGGCTTCGTGCATTTTTGGCCCTCAGAAAGGCGGCACCAAGGAACAGGTACGCCGCATGGAGCGCATGCACCGGCAGTTTGCCGATCTGACAAAAAGGACCATCGGAAAAGATGTTGCCGCCTGCCCCGGGGCCGGGGCGGCGGGCGGCCTGGGCTTTGCCTTTCTCGCCTTTTTGAATGCCAGCCTGGAGCCGGGCATCGATCTGGTGATGAGGGCGGTTGGACTGGAGGAATGTGTGAGGGATGCGGATTATGTGATCACCGGTGAGGGATGTCTCGACGCGCAGACCGTTATGGGGAAAGTACCGGCAGGGGTCGCGAGGCTTGCCAAAAAATACGGCGCTGTTGTGATCGCTGTGGCAGGCAGTGTGAAAGAGGAGGCATACTTATGCAACCGGGCGGGCATCGACGCGTTTTTCCCGATTATGCCGGGGGCGATTCGGCTGGAAGATGCCATGCGTCCCGATGAGACTGCCAGGAATCTGAACAGAACTGCCGAGCAGATTTTCCGGCTGCTCACAGCCTCACGTTCAGGCTAAACAGCGGATGAGTCATGCCTTTGTGAAGTAAAAACTATGTCGCAGGAAACAAAATGATGACAATAGGTAAAATGTAAATAATTTTCAAATAATTCTCTTGCAAAATGTTGACAAAAATATGCAAGAAGGGTATATTGGATATTAAGAAAGGCATGATCTTTTAGTATGGATTCGATACGCCGATTGACCGTACGGTGCAGGAAATGATGCGTGGGATTCGGGAAGAAAAACGGTCTTGAAAATAGGAGGAAAAGGTTTTATGCTTAAAAAACTGAGGGAAAAAAGCAAGAACAAAAAGGGCTTTACTCTGGTGGAACTGATTGTGGTTATAGTCATTATTTTAGTTCTGGCAGCAGTGATGGTGCCGAGTATACTGCGATATGTTAACAGAGCACATGAAGCTAATTGTAAAGCAGATGCGGCTACAATTCTGGTTCAGCTGCAGGCAGAAGTAGCAGATGCATATTTAGCAGATGCAGCAGCTCCGACTCTCCCAACTGGTCCTATAAACAGCGTTCCGTGTGCAAATCCGCAGACGGGCAGCTATACCGCGGCTGGCGCTGCGGAGTACACGTATGTGCTTAATGGCGATGGTGACATTGTTTCTTTTGCTTACAGAAATCCAAGAAATTTTGTTAACTGGACGACGAATGGCTGGTTAGACGTAGATGAAGCGGTGACGACACCGTAAATAATATGAAATATCGGAAGGGGGGTTCATAATTCCAAATGACAGAACATTATGAATCCCTTTTTCGTACTGTGAAATTCAAACGGGCATGTGCGATTGCGCTGATCACACTGCTGGTCTGCGCTGCAGTGATCGCACCGGCACTGTGGTGCTGGGATCAGTCCATACAGAAACGCCAGACGTTGCGGGAAGCCAAGAACGTGGTGGAGAATCTGCAGCTTCTGTCGATTCAGTATTACGGTCTCGGAGCGCCGCTTGCGGACAATTCCCGTGCGAGCGGAATGTCGAAGGCAGCGGAAGAAGAGGTACGGAGTTTTTCCGGAGCGGACGGAGATATACAGCTGATATCATGGAATACAAAAAAAAATTGTGTTGCCACCATGAATTATCAAAAAGGAAAATTTCTGGTACAGTACAGGTATGAGGAAGCAGAAGATATTGCCACCTGGGACCTTTACTGGAACATTCATCAATACGATAATCAGGGATGATAAGGAAGGAATTCCATTTGGTGGACCGCCGGATGGGGTTCCTCTTTCTTTGCTCTGGCAAATAATCCCTGCGGGAGGAAGTGTATGCTGTTGATTTTGTGTGAGGGTTTTCTGTGGGCGCTGCTCTTTACTCTGGGAGCCTGCATTTTTTCATTTTTAAATGTCATCATCTACCGGGTTCCGAGGGGAATGTCGTTTGTCAGGGGGCATTCCGCCTGTCCGGCATGCGGTCAGCGTCTGCGGGCTAAAGATCTGATTCCCATATTCAGCTGCCTGTCTCTCAAAGGTAAATGCAGATATTGCGGCGAAACGATCGGGACCAGAGATACCTGGACAGAACTGTTGGGCGGGGGATTAGCCATCCTCAGCTTTTATCAATATGAAAATTGCGGAACTGCAGCCACCGTTTTTGCATTTTTCTGCGTGCTGACGGTGGTGGCGTTTCTTGATCTGGATACGATGGAGATTGAGGATGGATGTTCTGTCGCCATTGTTGCTGTGGCAATACTCTCTGTTTTCACGATGCCGGGACTGCCGATTATCAGCCGTCTGACTGGTGCACTTGCAGTGAGCGTGCCGATGCTGATTCTGACGCTTCTGGTACCGGGAGCGTTTGGCGGAGGGGACATCAAGCTGATGGCGGCATCCGGGTTGTTTCTGGGATGGAAGCTGACACTGGTATCCATGGCAATTGCCGTGCTGTCAGGGGGTATCTATGGAATTTTCCTGCTGGCGGCCAAAAAGAAGGAGCGGAAGGATCACTTTGCATTCGGTCCGTTTCTATGCCTGGGGATGGCGCTGGGGCTGCTGTACGGACAACCGCTTATTGACTGGTATCTGGGCATGCTGTTATACTGATTCGAAGAGCTTTTTATAAAAATATGGGAGGTAGTACCTCATGGCACAATATCGCTATCAGGCACAGACGATAGACGGAAAGATGAAAAAGGGCATCATGAATGCGGCGGATGAAGCAGATCTTCAGCTGCGCCTGCGGGAGGAAGATGCCTTTTTACTTTCCGCAAAACCTGTAGAGTCCGGAAAAAGGATGCAGCCGTTTAAACCGAAGGTACTGGCGGATTTTTCCAGACAGCTGGGAACATTGACGGCATCCGGTGTGACGCTGGTCCGGGCCTTGAATATTATAGCTAACGGCGAGGCTGTCAGGCCAAGGGAAAAGACAATATACGAAGACATGCTGCGCCAGCTGCGGCAGGGCATTGCGTTGTCTGATGCGATGGAATCACAGAATGGTGCGTTTCCTCCGCTGATGGTCTATATGTTCCGTTCGGCGGAGAGCAGCGGCAACCTGGATCAGGTTGCAATGCAGATGGCGGTCAATTATGAGAAAGACCACCGGCTGAACACAAAGATCTCCAGTTCCCTCGTATATCCCAGAATTCTGGTGTTTTTGATCATCGGGGTTATTTTAATCCTGACAAAATTTGTACTTCCGCAGTTTCAGGAGCTGTTTGACCAGATGGAACAGCTTCCTGCAGCGACGATGATCCTGATGGCGATCAGTGATTTCATGCAGAAATTCTGGCTGCTGGTGATTGTACTGCTGCTCGGCCTGTGGATCGGATTCAAAGCGCTGCTGCGGAGCGACAGGATGCGCAGAAGATGGCATAGGATGCTGATTCATATGCCTCTGATCGGAAAGCTGCAGAAGGTTATCTGCACATCACGCTTTGCGAGAACGCTGAGCTTTTTGTATACGGCTGGAATTCCGATCGTGCCGTCGCTGCAGATTGCCCGAAAGACGATAGGAAATGATTACATAGATGCACAGTTCGATGATGTGATTCCGCTGGTTCGTGCAGGAAACAATTTAAGTGACGGACTTGATATGGTGGACGGTTTCGTGCGCAAGCTGGCAGATTCCATTCGAGTCGGGGAGGAGACCGGCAAGCTGGATACGATGCTGATGTCCACCGCGGAATCCATGGAATACGATGCAGATATGGCAATTACCAAGATGGTCTCCTATGTGGAGCCGGTGATGCTGATCGTCCTTGGAATCATTGTTGCCTTCGTGATGGTGGCGGTATTCAGCGCGCTGTACGGTTCCTACGATGCGGTTTCGGGCATGTGATAAGGAGGAAACTGACATGTTAGTTGTATATTTATCAAATCGGTATATCCGCGTTGTAGTCGGAGAAAAGACAGGCGGAAAGGTGCGTGCATCCGGGCTTTATTACGCTGTGGATACGCAGGGATGTATTCTGAATGGGAGTGTCATGGATGAGGAAGGCTTTCTGGGGATCATAAAAGACCTGTGGGAGAGCAACGGGCTTCCCGGAAAGGGTATTAACCTGGTCATTGACAGCACACAGTTTACGAGCCGTGTTGTGGATGTTCCGCTGCAGAAGCCCGCACAGACCATGCAGTTTTTAAGCCGTGAATTTACAGACGTAGGCAGGATCTCAAATCCGGTTTACGGTTATTTTCCGCTGCCTCGTCAGCGGGAGCATAAGGCAAAGGCACACACGGTATTTGCAACCGTGGTAAGCCGTGAGTATATCAGCGGCTATCAGGAGCTTTTTGGCAGACTTGGTATCACGATCGACAGTGTTGAGTGTGCATCGGGGGCAATGATCCGTCTGCTGGAAATCCTGTCACAGGTGAATGATGCAAACGCCATTGTACAGTTTGTGGATGACATGACCCTGGTCAATGTGCTGCTCATTGAAGGACGGTATGAGTATTCCAGCCATAACCGTCTTTTCTCTGATCCCGGAACGCCTGGGTTCTGCGAGGAGGCAGCCCGGGCGGTGGGAAATATCCTGCAGTTTGCAAAAGCACAGAAGATTCCGCAGAAGATCACAACTGTGTATATAGCCGGGATTTCGAAAGAAGAACAGGAATTCTATATCCAGAATATCAGCCAGGTTGATCATACGCTGGAAGTGGAAGAGCTGAGCGGGGGAACTAATGTGGCGATCACTCCCGGGACGGGCAGGTATCAGACATTTTCTTACTTTTCGCTGGCTGTGGGCGGTCTGATTGAGACTGACGCCAGAACAAACATCATGAGCCAGATGAAAGTGAATGCAAAGAAGACGGAAGAAAGACGCAGGCGGAACCGGCGTCTGATACCGGCAGTGGCCGCAGGCGCGATTCTCTTTGTGATTACTGCTGCGTTCGGCGTCTATACACTGCTGCTTTCAATGGAACTGAAGGATGTACAGGAGTACAATAACAGCCCGGACGTACTTGCGGCATGCAGTGAATATGAGGCGCTGAGCTGGGAAATCTCTGCAGTTGCAGGGTTGAGTCAGAGCCTGACCGGACTTCGGCAGAGTGTTCTGGCTTATCCGATGGTCAACAGTGCTGTGGAGGAGACAATCGCCGGCTGTGCGGGCGGACTGGTATCGGCGGAGATCAGCAGTTATGACTCGAAGACAGGAATCATAAGTTTTGATACGTCAGCTGGAAATGTGGAACAGATCAATCAGTTTATCCGGCTGCTGAGTGAACAGGATATCTTTGCGTCTGTGGATTATACGGGATATGCGCAGGATGCCGGGGGGCAGTGGCAGGTAAAGGTGAATTGTACCATGGCGGACAGACAGGAGGGATAACACAATGCAGAAGCTGACAGAACGGGACAAAAAACTGCTGATCTTTCTTGCCGTGTTCACAGTGGTTGTCGGGATCGGTGCAGGCGTGCTGCTGCCTCTGATTCAGAAAAGCCAGGATCTCAAAAGTGAACTTGCAGATGCCAGGCTGGAGCGGCAGGAAAAAGAAATGAAGGTGGCGATGCTGACATCCATGAGGGAGAAAGAGAAAAAGTTGAAGGAAAGCCTTTCACAGCTCCAGCAGGAATTTTATGAGGCTATGCCCAGTATGGAGATTGATAAGATGCTCACAGACCTGGCACTTGGCAGAGGACTTCAGGTACAGGATCTGAATATCTCTCTTCCGATAGAGGGTCAGTATACAGAATTGATGGATTATACGGCGATGCTGAATCAGCAGGCATCCGGCACCGAGGATAATAATTCGCAGGGGCTTTTGGCTTACAATGGAGTATGCACGGCTTCTGTAACGATGATCATGACGGGGGAACGGGTGAACCTGCAGGCCATGCTGGATGCATGTGCCATTCAGGAACCGCGCCTGCGCATCTCAAATTTTCAGTGGCAGAAGAATACGAGAGGGGATACCGGCGGTTATACCCTTGCGATCTCCATGGAACTGTATATGTATGAGGACACATTACAGTACATGCAGGATCTGATGGAGCAGGATACCGGCCAAGAAAGACAGGAAGATACTGAGGATACAGAGGAAGAACAGACCCCTGCAAAACAGTAAGAGGCAGTTATGGAAAATAATATCAGAAACTTAAGGATAGGCGACGTTTTAAAAGAATACGGTTATGTGACGGATGAGCAGATAGACGAGGCACTTGCTTATCAAAAAGAGCACAGGGCCCTTCGGCTCGGCGGCGCCCTGATCGAACTGGGTTATGTAAAGGAAGAGCACGTACTGGAGGCGCTTGCCGCCCGTCTTGCCATGCGCCGCGTGGAAATCTCAAATATCGATGTCGAAGTGGAAGCCGTGGAAATGATCCCGCGTCCGCTGGCGGAAAAGTATGAGATGCTGGCAGTCCAGAGAAAAGATGGCGTGCTGACGGTCGTACTGAATGACCCCATGAATTTTTACGGAATTGAAGATATTCATCAGCTGACCGGTATGCAGCTTGACATCCGCCTCAGTATGAGAGACAGTCTGTTAAAGGCGATTCAGTATTATTATACAGAAGTGGAAGCAAGGCAGGCTGCACAGGTTGCCAATAAGAGCTTTGAAGACCAGGACATGGAGGAGCTGGAGTTCGAGGAGGAGGGGGACAGCGACACGCCTGTCATCAATCTTCTGAGCCGTCTGATCAACCGGGCGCACAGCACCAATGCATCCGATATCCATATTGAACCGTTCGAACAGAAGACTCTGGTGCGTATGCGCATCGACGGCGTCATTGTGGAATACGTGACGCTTCAGAAGAGTCTTCACGCATCACTGATCGCCCGTATCAAGATTCTGGGCGAGATGGACATTGCAGAGCGCAGAGTCCCGCAGGACGGTCATTTCCGTCTGCGCGTGGAAGGTGAGTTTATCAATATCCGTGTGTCTGTGATCCCTACGGTATTTGGAGAAAAGGCGGTGCTGCGTCTTTTAAGCAGCAATGCACATATCGACTGTCCGTCTACTTTTGGCATGGAAGAACCGGACTATTTAAAATTACAAAAAATGCTGCAGTCTCCAAACGGCATTATCTATTTTACCGGTCCGACCGGTTCCGGTAAGACAACGACGCTCTATATGATTCTGGAAGAGCTGTCCAAAAGAGCGGTAAACATCTCAACGATCGAGGACCCGGTGGAGAAAAACCTGCCCAAGGTTAACCAGATGCAGGTAAACAATCAGGCTGGTCTGACGTTTGAAGCGGGGCTTCGCGCGCTGCTGAGGCAGGACCCTGATATCATCATGGTCGGTGAGACGCGTGATGTGGAGACGGCATCGATTTCCGTTCGTGCAGCGATCACAGGCCACCTTGTATTTTCAACACTTCATACGAATGATGCTGCATCCTCAATTGTCCGCCTGAAAGATATGGGACTGATGCCATATATGGTGTCAAGCTCGCTGACCGGGATCGTTGCGCAGAGGCTGATGCGTAAGGTCTGTCCGGACTGTGCTGAGGATGTGCCTCCTACTGAACAGGAGGCGATGATGCTGGGCGGGCATGCAGAATGTATCAAGAAGGTGAACGGATGTCCGCTGTGCAATTATACGGGATATCGGGGAAGAACGGCGATACACGAGATACTGGTGATCGACCGGGAGGTGCGGAATATGATCATGAACGGCGCTTCTGTGGAAGCGATTCAGGAGTATGCGGTACATGAGCAGAATATGAAGACACTCAAAGACTGCGGCATCAGTCTGGTGAAGCAGGGGATAACGACAATTGAGGAACTGCGTAAGGTAGCATATTATGCCTGACGGGCAGGAAAATCTATAGAAACAGGAGGCAGGCAGTGTTATGTATAGTATCGATCAGATTGTTTTAATGGCCAGGCAGGAGGAGGCATCCGATGTTCATATATCGGCGGGGTTGCCGCTGGTATTTCGGGTACACGGAGATCTTGTTCCGGCTCTGGCTCAGCCGGATGAAGAGGCCGCGGACGCGATGATCCGCGGACTGCTGAATGACCGGCAGTTAAAAGTGCTGGAGAACGGATGTGATCTGGATTTCTCACTGCAGACGTCGGACGGAAACCGCCAGAGGGTCAATGTTTTCCGGCAGCAGGGAAAGCTCGCTGCTACGATCCGGTTGCTGAACAGCAGCATCCCGACGCTTGCTAAGCTGCATCTGTCGCAGAAACTGTATGAACTGGCGGAAGAACCGAGAGGGCTGATCCTTGTGACCGGACCTACGGGGAGCGGAAAGTCAACGACGCTTGCTTCCATGATCGAACATGTGAATCAGACGCGTGCGGTGCATATCCTGACGATCGAGGACCCGGTGGAGTATCACTATGATGGGAAGATGGCGCTGATCCATCAGAGAGAAACCGGAAGGGATGTCGGAGATTTCGCATCGGCGCTGCGGAGTGCACTGCGGGAGGACCCGGATATCATCATGGTAGGTGAGATGCGTGACTACGAGACGATCACGGCCGCACTGACAGCAGCTGAGACAGGACATCTGGTACTGTCTACGCTTCATACCACCGGTGCAGCGCAGACGATCGACCGAGTGATCGATGCCTGTCCGTCCGGGAGCCAGAATCAGGTGCGTACGCAGCTGGCAGGCGTGCTGAAAGGTGTGATTACCCAGTGCCTGATGCCGTCGAGGAACGGCGGCGGAAGATTTGCCGGAACAGAGATCCTGCTGGGGACAGATGCAGTGGGGAATATGATACGTGAGAATAAGAGCCATCAGCTGGCAAGTGTCATGCAGTCCAATGCGGCCGCAGGCATGCATACACTGAATATGGATCTGGTCCGCATGGTGTCTGAGGGTAAGATTACAAAAGAGACGGCTTTCCGGTATACAAATGATAAAAGAGATCTCGAACAATATTTTTAAGTGAAGTGAGAAATGAATGAAAATGAGCGATTGCGGGAACAGGGAAAACAAAAAACATAATGGCGGCTTTACGATGGTCGAAGCGATCGTCGTGGTTGTGATTCTGTTGATTTTCACAGGATTTATGGCTGTCGGAGTGGTGAAGTGGATCGAGTGGACGAATTTTAAGCAACAGAATGAGTACGCCCAGACCCTGTTTTCTGCTGCTCAGAATCAGCTGACGGAGTACAGTGAGAGCGGACAGCTGCCGGCACTGCAGGATGCTGTGTCTAAGCTGGATCCCATGGATGTGACTCAATATTTTGATGCAGATGGAGAAAAATATGTTCTTGCCGAGGTGTGGCCGGAAAGTGCCGGGAAATCAACGATATATCAGGGAGATATCTATTCGCTGACCGGGACGGCAGAGGATTACGAGGCATATCAGGAGGGGAAGGCGACGGAGGAGATCAAAGCACTGTACGATATGCTGATTCCTTATCTCTACGATCCGGCAATTCTCAATGCCACAGTCTGCGTAGAATTTACACCGGCAGACGGTCAGATATTTGCGGTTCTCTACAGTGACAGGGCAACTGGTTTTACCTATGACGAAACAGAAGAACGAAAGGGAACTGTTTCCATATCAAACAGGGAGAGTAAATACAGAAAAGCCCGCATGGTGGGGTATTACGGGGTGGATACCCTGTCAAAGGCCACGAGTCCTAAAGCCCAGAAGCCATCCATCAGCGAAGTAAATCTAAACAACGAGGAAACTCTGAACCTCTCCTTCCGATTGACGAAAGTGCAGACGGCAACTCAGGAACTGACGTATGAGATCAAGATCCATGATAAGAGCTCAAAGAGGGAATTGCTGGTCATCACACTTGACGGAAGTAAACTGAAGAATAAATTATTTCGTGATAAAATACCCTGCAGCGTGACACGGCTGAATTACGATGCGGACGGAAAGAATCCCACATCTCAGAAACTGGGAGAATTCCCTGTACTTGCATGGGTGGAAGGAAAAGAACAGACGGTACGGATCGTACTGGATGCGGTTGACCTGACCGCCACCAGTGCACAGTACTATGAAGATTATCCGAAAATCGTGAAAACGGAAGAGAGTACCGGACCGGACACGCTCAAGCCTAAATTTATCAGCACTTACAGCTTTCACAGATTTGGCATAAAGACGGATAATATTTACTGTACGGTTCAGGGAAGAGGTACTTATTATAAGACAACGGCAAAGAAACAGAGCAACAGTGAGCATACATATTTTGGAACTGCCAGATATTCGGGAGCGGGAGATAAGGCATCTGCGGTTTATACGGTCTTAAATGCCCGCCATCTGTCAAATATCCGTTTTCTGGAGGATTATACGGAGGAGCAGAGGGAGAAAACAGGGTATGAAGGGCTGAAGACGGCAGATCACGTGACGTACCAGCTGACTCAGAATATGGACTGGCAGTCCTTGATAGAGAAGGGATGTCTTTTTGCGACCGACAGTGCAAAAGACGATTCCAACGAAGTGACGGAAAAACAGACAGAATTTCCGTCCATCCGTCAACTGCGGGTGAATGCAGTTTTTGAGGGGAATGAGCGCAGGACGTATACGATCAGCGGACTGCAAATGACACAGAAAGCAAACCAGAAGGCGCTTATATATGGTGAAGAGGAGTCGGCAGAAGGTCCTGTGGGCTTATTTGTGACGAATTACGGGACCCTGAAAGACTTTGCGCTGGATAAGATAACGGTGAGCGGCGGTGAGAATGTCGGGGCGTTCTGCGGCGTAAATGCGGGCACACTGGAAAGCCTCACCACGGGGAATTCAGATGCAAAAAATAATCCGAGTACGGTCACGGGTGACAGCCATGTAGGGGGCATCACAGGCGGACAGGCATATGATGGAGAGGAACAGCAGATTCATTATAAAGGTCTTGTGAACCGTGCACAGGTGAAAGGGCACACGTATATCGGCGGAATCGTCGGCATGCTCAAATCGGAGAATGCCGAAAAAACGGTGCTTGTGGAAGAGTGCCGCAATTATGGAGCGGTTGAGGGAGATAAAAAAAGCGGTACTTCTCAGGACGCATCTTATATCGGCGGAATCGTCGGCTACTGTAAAAACAGTACGGATACAGATGAAACACTGCGGATCAGAAAATGTATCAGTTCGCCGCATTACCTGAGTGATTCGATGGAAGATATTCTGGAAGACGAGGAAAAACTGGATGAAAAACTGACGGGAGTCTACGTCGGCGGAATCATCGGATACAATGATAACGCTTCCGTACAGTACTGCAGTACGGAAAAAGAGGACGGCAGGGAAGGCTATGTCTTCGGGCTTCGCTATGTGGGCGGGATCGTGGGCTACAGTGAGGGTTCGGCGAGCGGTATCGACGGCAGTACGTCCTCCGGCACCAGCGGGATCAACGAAGTCAATGTCATCGGCGATACGTATGTCGGCGGCGTCACCGGGTGCAATGCAGCGGTACAGGAAGAGAAGGATAAAGACGGAATCGTGGTTCCCGATCCCAGGCGTGAGTTGAGCAATAAGATTGAAAACTGGATTAACAAAGGCGTGGTAGTGGCGAGAAGCAGTTACGCCGGAGGAGTTGCCGGCTACAACGCCGGCTGGATCTACAACTGCAACAGTGATGTGGACAGCACAGAGACCGCGGAGAATCTGACGGAAGCGGCATCCCTGAGCGGTGATTATGCCGGAGGGATCGCGGGATATAATAATGGGATTATCGGTAATACGAAACGCGATGCGGATGGAGAGAATCCGTCCGGAAGCAACGGGAAGATTCAGACGGTCTGTTACATTTCCGGAAATAACTATGTGGGTGGAATCGTCGGATATAACGATGAGGACGCGGTAGTCGAAGATTACGAAGTCGCCGGCGGGTACATCAATGGAAGCGGAAGCTTTGTCGGGGGTTACGCCGGGCTTAACGCATCTGTCTCCCTGCTGATGAATGAAGATAATGAAGGACGTTTTCTGAACTCCAATCCGAATCAGGTGACAGGTTCCTACTGCATCGGGGGTACGATCGGCGGAAATATAGTTGCGGAAAAAGGATATGATATCGAGGCGGCTTTCCGCACCGACAATTTCCTTGGTGTCCTGAAGGCAGATGCATTTGCAGGCGGTTTTATCGGATACAATCTGCTGCTGACAGAAGAAGCAGATAAAGTTGAAATACAGAACCTGGCAGACTCCCTGGCAAAAACACTTGCAGGGACGGAGTCAGTGGCAGACGCGCCAAAAGTTCTGGCTGTTCAGACAGCAGAGATGGGGCAAAGCAAATATATTTTATGGATTCAGGGACTGGATGAGGAAAATGCCGCACAGAGCAAATTCGGAGGCATTACGGCACAGATCTGTGTGGGCGGTGTTGTCGGATACAACGATGAAGATACCGGCCTCTACATCAAAGATGTCACCAATATGACCCCGGTTACGGCAGAATCTTCAATAGAGAATGATGAAGAACAATCCGGCAGAACAACTTATACAGGAGATGCGTTTACTTATTCCTATGCCGGCGGTATTATTGGACGAGCAGGTATAAATGTAACGATCGATAACTGCAGGAATCGCGATGTCGGTGATGTGACGTCCGCGGGAACATATGTAGGGGGGCTTTGTGAGGTCAACGAGGGAACAATTATCAACTGTTCTGTTTCAAGCATCGGAAGAGGAACTGCAGATTACGTCGGCGGAATCGCCGGGGTAAATAAAGCAGACGGTGAAATTACGAACTGTTCGTTTGTGGACCGGACAGTGACCGGTCGGAATTACATCGGCGGATTTACGGCGGAAAACTTTGGTTCCATTGTTAATCCGTCAGCGAATGCGGCAAATGTGACAGCTTATGGTACTGAAGGAAATGTCGGAGGGATCACCGGCTACAACTACGAAAACGGTACCATCTCTCTGGAGCGGGATATCGAAGTATCCGTCAGTTCTGCGGGAAATAATGTCGGAGGAATCACCGGCGTCAATGATGGAAGCATGAGTGTTTCTGACAGTGCCACATCGGCAAAAATCGCGGGAAGCATTACCGGGGAGCAGCGTGTCGGCGGGGTTGCAGGATATCAGTTGGCAGACAGCCTCACTGATTTCTATAATGAGGCTTCCGTGACAGCATCGGCGGGAGACGCCGGGGGCATCGTTGGCAAAGCAGAAAGCAGGGAAGGACAGATTGAAGGATGTATCAATCAGGGCACTGTAACGGCGACGAAAAGAGGAAATGCCGGGGGTATTATCGGCAATAACCCGGGCAGTGTGTTAAACTGCGCTAATAACGGAAACATTTCAGCGCCAAACGGAATCTGCGGCGGTGTGACGGGTGTAAACAGCGGTACCATTGAATCGTGTGATGTCACGCCGAAAAGCAGCCTGGACAGTTGGTGGAATGCGATCGTCCGCTGGATAAGAGAATTGTTTAACGGACCGGACAGACTGACATTTATCGGTAAACAGTATGCAGGTGGAATCTGCGGCAGCAATGATAAAGGCAAGATTCTGGAATGTACAGCCGAAAATCTGACGATCACCAACCTTGCCTCCAGCAAGGGCAGTTCTCTCGGTGGAATTACGGGGAGAAATACCGGGGCAGTCAGCAGATGCAGTGCAGGAACCGAAAAAACTGCGCTTGTATTGTATTCCAATGCATCCGATGTTTTGGCCGGCGGAATCGCGGGCAGCAACAGCGGCACAATCGAAGGGACAAAGAATGCGTACAGCACAGTCTATGCGCAGCTCGGATTCGTGCAGACAGATATGGCGTACTATGGAAATCTGGGCGGCATTGCGGGAAGCAACACGGGAACGATCCGTTACTGTGAGTTTAACGGTGACGTACAGGGCACCGCGAATAACCCGCAGAATGCGCCGGAATACAATCCGAACACGGACTTTGAGACAAATGGCTCTGTGGTCTATGGTTACGGCGGGATCGCCGGAGTAAATGGTGATTCGGGCAAAGAAAGTGGAGGAATCATCGAACACTGTAAAGTGAATGTGGCAAAGATCACGGGAATGGGTGATCCGAATAATGTTGCAAATATCGGCGGTGTAACCGGAGTGAATGGACTGGGAGCTGAGATATCAGACGTGACGTTTGGAACGGAAAAGAAATACGGTGTCAATTTTGACAAGGATGCGAAGGAAACAGATGTCAGGAACGCAAAAGGCAGCGTGTATGTGGGGACCGGTAGCAGCACCACTGCCTATGGCCATACGGGTGGTGTGGCTGGTCTCAACAGCGGCAGGATAGCGGATATCTGTTATGATGGTTCCGGCAATGTGTACGGCGATGCACCTGTCGACCGAATGCACGTTGTCGTGGAGAATTACCGGGGACATGCAGGCGGAATTGTGGGATACAACCGAAAAACGGGAAGTGTACACAGAGCCGCGACCGGGAGCACGTGGGCAGTCTATGCACCTCAGAGCGCTCAGGACAACGGGTGCGGGGGTATCGTAGGCTACAGCGCCTCCAGAGAGGATATGGTAGCGTGCATCAACCGTGCGACGGTGGAAAAGTCCGCTGCGAAATCAAATGCGGTCGGGGGAATGGTTGGCCGTATGGAATGTGCGGACAGTACGACATGGAGAATCAAAGACTGTATCAATTATGGTAAAATCCGTGCACTGAACCGTGCGGGCGGTATGATCGGTGTATGGAAATACTACGGAGGCACGATCTCTGACTGCGTCAATTACGGGGAGATACAGATTGCCAGTGACGAGGGAGCCGGAGGCATGGTCGGCATGTTCTATCAGGTAAGGACAACAGCGGCACAGATCGTGCGGTGTGAGAACCACGGTACAATCCGGGGAAACTATGCGGGCGGGATTGCCGGACGTGTGAATTCGGCAGCATTTGTACAGCTTCGCAACTGTGCCAACACCGGATTGATTCAGGCGGGAGATTCCAACGGCGGTATCGTGGGTGAACTCTCAGGCGTGAGACCCGGTTCCTATATTACTGCGTGCAACAATTACGGTTATGCGATAAACGGAACCGGCATCGGAGGGATTATTGCCTCCAAATATTCGGATTTTTCGAATCTGAGGGTGACACAATGCTTCGGCATTGGAGAAACAAAATATCCCGTTTCCCTAAATGGGAAACTGAGTGCTAATTATTACCTGACAGAGTCAGGAACGTACCTGAATCAGACATTTTACGATGCCAACGGTCAGGTGACGGGAGACGCACCGAATGCCTTTTATGTCACCAGACTGGACACTCCGGGAATCGATACACCGGCGGGTGCGATACGGATTCTTTATCAGAAACCGGAGTTGAATGGAAGCAGCGGACGTGCATATTACAGGAATTCGAATAATACTGCAACATTTACGTATGAATTTACATTCAGCGCGGCAATTGACCTGCGCAGCATTGATCTGTACTGGAACCGTGACCAGGACGAGCGTATGATGGAATATGAAGTCTATACCAGTGAATTGACCGGCGGTGAAACCTGGAATAGATTCACGGAAGAAAAACCGCTGAGAGAGTCCACTGTTGCCGGTGTCGGAAAAGAAGTGGTATCCGGAGTAACGGATAGGGTCAGAAGAGTTAAAATCGAGGTGACGAAAGCTTACAACAATCAGGGGAAAGCAGCAAACATCTGTCTGATCACGGCTAATTTTAATGGCAGGGTATTTGGTTTTGACTATTCAGGAGAAAACGGCTATGCTGTCAGATCGGAGGACGGTCTGACGTACGGTGCATATAAAGACAGCGGGGAACTGAAAGCAAACCGTGGAAATAGTGACAGCTACTGGTTGCTGTCCGGGCTTCCATTTGAAACGTATGCCATTTATACAAGTAATGAGAGTAACTATGACAGCGGGACTGGCCTTAATGTAACAAAATTAAGCTCAGGCCGTTATCAGCTGACCGCCGGTGAAGGTGCAGATCAGATTACCGTGGGGATTCCGGGATTTTCGCTGAATCCGCTCAGGGAATTCAGAAACAGTAACAAAGTAACCAGCGACACTTCACTGTCAGCGATGGGAAGCGGAGCAAATAACATCCGGTATCATGTGTTTGAGGAGGATAACGATTACTTTAATGTTGAGGCCTCCAGCGGTCAGCTGACTTTGAGTACTCCTGAAGTCACGAGCATTGAGGACAGCGGAAATGCAGCTTATAAAGCTGTATGGAAAGAGGTGAAGAACGCTTCGTTTTACCGGTATGAGGCGGAGTATCGTGATGCCCTCGGCAGGGTACTGGATACAAGGACGGACACCGTATATGACTGTGATACATTACTTCCGGTTTCCGATATCAACGGAACAGCTGTGTCAGAGATCAGATTCAGCGTATGGGCGGGAGCAAAGACTCTTGATGGAAATGGAACCATTGTTGAGGTCTGGTCTGCAGTTCCTGGGAAAAAGACTGTGAAGATTTCACCGATCCTGCCGTCACCGCAGTATCATCTGGAACTTGTCCGGGCTGAGGAGACGCTGACGTATCAGATCTTCCTGGACAACAGGGACGAATATCTGAAATTTCTTGAAAAGCAGGGAAAGGCGGAAGATGATCTGAAAAATATCGAGATCAATGTTAATTGCGGCGGAAGTACAAATTATAATTTTACGGCACAGGCTGCAAAGTCCGCAACCTGTTACGGCGGAAGCAATGCGAATACAATGTTCACGGCACAGGCGACGTCGACAGACCTGGCCTTCACCGGTTCCGCTAAAGTTATGAGAGAATCGCAGGCGCCTGTTTCAGCAACGTATACTGCTGATGATACAAACATAGCATCGTTATCGATGAAACCGGATACAGATACGATTGGATTCAGGGGTATCACACCGGATACCCTGAGTTATCAGCTGAAAATTGGCTATACAGGCTTCATTGTCTATATGCGCTCAGAGATGGTGGCGGATGATGAGGAACTGGGTGTTCCGGTGGTGTTATCAACATCACAGCTGAGAACTTCAGACACTACGGATAAGACAGTGGCGACTTCACTGAGTTCACTTCCGAAAGAAATCCTGGAGGAATCCTGCTATGACAACCTGATGGTGCGCAGCTATCCTGCACTGATGTCCAACAACGTCGTCTACACGGGACACGCCGTGGATTTGTCTGCGATAAAAGGGGAAGGTTTGCTCGGTGTTGAAAAGACAAAACTTAAGGAGTTGTATGTGACAGAGGATCACGGAGTTACAACGGATGTAACAGACACGAAACTGATCAGCGAAAATGCGGCGGGAGAGAAGACGCTTGCCGGGGGATACGTGATTGAACTGGCGGCAGACGGGACATACACGATATACTACAATGCGCTGCTGGAATACAATGTCTATAAAGGTAACGATTATTCTGTGGCGGGCAGTCAGAGCAAGGCGACCCAGGTCTTCTACTATCGTCTGACAGAAGAGCAAACGATGGCGGAGAAGCCGGTGATCCGTGTGAATGACGCCGGCAGAGACGGTACGGACGGAGACCCGAATGAAGACACCATGGTGATCACCTGGGATCTGGATCATCAGGGATATGCGGGTGAGGACAACAGGATTCAATATAAAGAGGGTGCCGTGTATGACTATGTCATCACCGGATATACCCCGGATGGTACGGCTGTACAGATTGAAGCTGGATCGCATACGACGAAGAAGGACGAAGAAAACAGCCTGACATATGACACGACGTCCTGGAATTATCAGAACGTGACAGTCAGTATCAGCCGGCGCGGTGAAGAGAACGCAAAGGGCATGACGACCGTATTTCCATCAGTGAATACAGAAGAGTATAACCTGAAACTGCGTATGACACAGATTTCGAAACCGGTGGCTTCTCTGCACCGCAGGGAAGACGGTAAGGTAGAAAAAAATACACTCATCTATGATGTGACCTGGGACAGTGTACCGCAGGAAGAACTCAGTGAACTTGCCGGTTATGAAATTACGGCAGAGCGTTCTGCGGGCGATACGGCAGCTGCCTTCAGGTATGCGGAAAAAGAAGCGTTTTTGAAGGCACTGGATGACGCAAAAGCATTGTATGCAGGAAAAGCTTCTGAGCAGGAAATGCAGGGGGACAACAGCATCCGCTATACGTGGAAGGAGGCGGACGGAACAGGAAATGTCACAAAAACAATGGTTCTCAGCTGGAAGGAGGACGAGGAAAACTCCCGTTATGAGATCACAAAAGAGCTGACAGGCGTATGGATATTTGCCGCTCCAGCAGAAGCGGGGGACAGAGTGACACGGACGATTGATCTGAACGATTACGAGCGAGGTGAAGTAGTCGATATCTCAGTCAAAGCGATCGCAGCGGAGGATGCCCGGAAGTACCGCAGCGGTATCAGAGGCGTAGTTCGGGAAATGACATTGCCAAGCCGTCTGGATGTGCCGGATATCACGGAACTCACGAGCAGTCCGAGCTATTATACACAGAATGATCCAGATCTTCCGGAGGGAGAAAACTCTTTCGTCACACAGGAAGAACTGAACAGCAACGGAATCAGCCTGATCCTGAATGCAACTGATGTAAGCCAGGTACTGCAGGGGAAATATGAATTTGCCGCAGCAGTCTACGGAGAAAAAGGAGATGAACAGGATACACAGATGGTGAAAGCCGGCGATGGAGGAGCAGATGAGGAAGGTTACTGGAACAGCGGTGCACTTGTGACCCTGGTGTCCAAGAGCTCTGAGACGTCTATGAACGGAAATTTTGACAGCTCCAATTACGTGTTGAAAAATATATCTGCAGAGTATGCGGGGAAATGGCTGAAGATTGCAATGAGGAGCATCTCCGACAGCAATGTCAGTTCTCTGTGGTCGGATGAAGATGACGTGACGGAAGCTACAGTAAATTATCAGTGGCTGCGGATACCAAGAGTACGGATCACCTTGCCTGAACTGATGGAGAGCCAGACAACATTGTTTTACCTGGACGGAGAATGGAAGAAAGATCCATCTCAGGCGGAAGGGGAGACGGATGATCTCCCCGTCACACAGACCAGTTTGACATTTAACAGGCAGGATTATGCCGATGGTTACCGTATTCAGATGATACAGTCTGCAAAGGACGGGGATAAACTGGACCCGGATAAGCTGTACAGTATCTATGATACGAATTGGCTCTGGCTCGAAAAATACGGAGAACAGGAATATCATGTGTTCTATCAGTCAACGGAACCGGAATTCGATGCGGATGAATATCTGCACAAAGACAATCCCGTCTGCAGTGCAGACCCGACGGCGGCATATCTTGGTACGATTACGCAGGATGAACCGTATGTGGTCATTCCCTATACGGGGAAGGCACAGGAATCCCCGGAGGATACGGCACCGGCTGTGAAGACAGCATCCTATATCATGATGAAAGAATCAGGATTTGAACTGGTGCTGCCGGATGCAGAGGTGGTTAATGCCGGAAATGATGCATATTCGGACGAAGATTTTCTGTTCACTGGTCAGACTTCGGTGCAGGCGTATCTCTGTGAAGAGAATCTGGAGTACAGAGAGTCTTCGGCGATCTCAAACTGGTATCGCGGCAGGACGACGGAGAATGCGATGTTTACCGATGTGACAGAGCTGCAGTCGTATGGTGAGGCACCTTCGCTGTCAGCTGAAATGACAGCATCAGCACTGCCGGATACGGCATATGAGATCACATCGCGAACCAGAAGCTGGCTCGTCTATCAGCTTGCAGTGGAAGATGGTGAAGAAAATCTGTACAGAAAGAGATATCTGAGCGCATACGGTGAGGGGACGAGTGACATTACCACCCGACTGCTGCTGCCGGAAGAATATGCACAGTTTGCAGGCATGAAACTGAGGGTCCGCATTGCATCTGTCGATGGTGCCGGGGGGAATCTCAGTGAGTGGACGGATTGGCTGGACTTTATCATTCCGCCTGCAGCCGAGAAGCAGGTGCAGGCGGAGGAGGCCGAAGCGGATGACAAATCGGCTGAAACTGATCCGGCAACAGAAACGGATGTAATCGAACCTGTCATTGCAGAATAAGATGCACTCACTGATTAGTACGGAAAGGAGGATGCGGGCAGTGAAGAGAAAAACTCAGGGAAAAAAAGATGGTTCAGCACTTTTAATTGCGATTATTATTATGACTGTTGTGATGATGCTCAGTCTTGCACTGCTGCTCGTATCCTTCAATCTGTATGCCACTGCTTCCAGGCAGCAGAATATGGCGCAGTGTAAAGAACTGGCGCAGAGCCTGAGCAGGGCGTTGGAGAGTGAGATTACGATCCCGCCTTTTGAGAGTTATACAGAGCAGAAAGAGGCACTTGAGTCTGGCAGTTATCCATTATGGTTTTATCTTCGTTATAACGTAGGGCAGAGTAACTGGCCGTACTTTAATGATGAAAGAAAGCATACCGCTGAATATGCCCACCGATATTTCCAGATCATCCCATCGGCCACCGGGACAGAGGCGGCGAAACTGATGGATGACATTTCAATTATGATGTACTGGGAAAGTGAGACCGGACAGGAAGAGAATGGAGTACCGCTGGTTGTCCAGGTAAGCTGTGAGAAGGGCGGACAGAAAAGCGTTATTACCGTTACGTATGAACTGATTATTGGAAGTCAGGATTACGATGACGCTGAGACAGGGGTCCGGCCGAACTCGGCGTCAAACCCGTCTCTTAATGAGCTGAAATATCCGGAGAAAGCGTGGAGCTGGGCAGTTAATTCAGTAGAGTAAGAAGGGAGGACCGGGATGAAAAAGAATATAAAAAAGTATGCAAAGGGGAACCGATATAATTCCGGTTCTACCATGGTTGAAGTTCTTGTCGCTTTTATGGTAGTTATGCTGATGATTGTACTGTTTACAAAAATACTTGTCATATCAGGCAATATGCTGAAACGGTCACACGAAACTATTGAAAAAACGGAAACGTTTAACGCAAGGTATTATCAGACAGAAAAACAGGATGAACGGAAAAAAATTGATGGTCTGACATTCGAACTCCAAGTGGACCTTCGTAAAGGAAAAACACATCAAAATAATCAGGCAAGTGCTGCCAGACTTTTGCTGGAGTCTGCAAGCCTGCAGCTTTATCTGGATTCTGATGGTGCAGATCCATCTGCATCAAAGGATAAGGGAACGGGATTGAAATTGTATTCATTTATAGCGGAAGAGAAACAATCTGCAGGAGAAGGTTCATGAGACAGAGAAACTGGAAACGCAAATCAAATATACAGGAAAGAATAAAAGCGAAACTGTACAGTAAAAGTGGTGTAACCCTGGTTGAACTGGTCGTGACCTTTGCATTACTGGGTTTATTTATTGCGGTTTCCTGTCAGGTGATTTCCAATGCACTTAATGTCTATTACCATATCAAAGGATTGACCTATGGACAGCAGGTATCGGATACGTTACTGGAAAAAATATCAGGTGAAATTGAAGGCGCGCAGGTCAGTATTTCAGAAGGTGACGCAGATAATAAAGATAAAACACTGAAAATCTATAAAAATGGTTCCGTGATAGAGCTTTACGACAGAACGGGCAGTCATATCAGTATCACGACAACCTCTTCTTATGGAAATATCATAGATTCTGTAAATGTGCCTGATGGTGGAAAATATCAGGATCCAGATGACGGGAGCGTATTTAATCAGCTTTTGATCTATTATTACGCGGTCATTACCAATGCACCGGATGGCAGTGAGACAAAGATTACCCGCTATGAGGCGGTAGACTGGATCTTTGACGAAGCAGTTTATATGGGATACGAAATTGAGAAACTAATATTCTCACAGGCAGATCAAAACCAGTATCCTCCGAATATTATTAAGATAGATTTGACACTTGTCAGTGATAAATACGGAAGTTATCACTCTGTCCGGTATGTGGAATGCTATAACTTTGTTTCAGATTCTGATTTTGATAAGATCTATGATGATAGTCTGCCTGAAAGTCCAGAAATAACGCCGGATACAACGCCTGAAATATCACCTGAGATAACAACAACGCCGGAACCGTGGAATGAAAAATTTTCGGACTACACAGACGATGAAAATGATCTGGTGCAGGCGATTCATGAATATTTCAATCGTGGTTATCAGGCGATTCAAGTAAAGGACGGTATTGATGAAGGCGATACGAAGACATCAACAATTTATGCCTGGATATCAGAATTTGGAAAAAATTCTTATATTATTATCTATCACGATGGAGTAGTCATGAATAAACAGGAATTACAAATCTGGGGAGAATCACTTGCAGCGGTTGGAAATAATACTAACGTTATAGATATCAGCGGTCCTGTTATGAGTGGCAGTGATGATGGAAATCTGCTGCTTGATGCACTTGGCGGTGATTTTGCCAAGAAATATAAAAAGCCGGTCTTGTATTTCGATACTGAACGGAAAAAACTGATGGCCGTGAAATACAGCGATCATAAAGAAAACGAAGATCAATGGGGATACTTCAACGGCTATACAGCTGATGATGTCAGCAGAATAACGGGCAGCAGCTGATATGAAAAAGATGATAGACAGGTAGATGACCTGAATATCATCTTTTTCCTTTGCAGTATAAAAATTATAAATAAAAGAGGTTACGAGATGGAAAAAAAGCTGAAGGGAAAAGCCAGAGGAGAAGAACTGCTGTATGATTTTCTGGCTGAAAATATGGGTCTGACAAAACGTCAGATCAGCCGGGCAAAATTTTGCACGGATGGAATCTGTGTTAACGGCAGACAGGCGAGGGTCACCACAATGCTGAAAGCGGGGGACAGTGTGGAAATTAAGCTGGAAGATGCAGTAACGCAGTCGGGGCATCTGGTTCCATATGCTGGAAAACCAGACATCCTGTATGAGGATGAAGATTTGCTGGTGGTAAATAAACCGGAGGGACTCGTAGTGCATCCTTCGCATGGCCATTATTCAGATTCTCTGGCAAACATGCTGGTGCAATACTTCCTGGAAAAGAGCGAGCAGGTAAAAATACGTTGTGTCGGAAGGCTGGACAGGGAGACTTCGGGAATCGTTCTTTTTGCAAAAAACCGGGCGGCAGCCGGACGTCTGGCACGCCAGAGAGAACAGGGGCAGCTGAGAAAGGAATACCTTGCTCTTGTCCATGGAGTACCTGACCAGTCGAGAGGAAGTATCAATACAGGCATTACAAAGGTTCCTGGATCGCTGATGAAAATGATGGCTTCGGAAACGGGAAAACATGCGGTAACACATTATACAGTTCAGGAAACATTTGGGGGGTTTTCTGCCTTACAGATTACGCTTGAGACGGGGAGGACGCATCAGATCCGCGTCCACATGGCGTCCACAGGTCACCCGCTCCTGGGAGACAAGATTTATGGTGCGGAGTGCGGCGGGATGGAGCGCGCGGCTCTGCACGCGTATAAGGTTAAATTAATGCAGCCGTTTTCAGGAGAGAAAATCTGTATAAAAGCGGAAATACCGGAAGATATGAAGAGAAAAATGAATCAAAGTGTCGCAAAATAATAAATTTTGTGAAATACAGATGATATATATAACAATATACAATGGTTCGGCAAAGATTTCAAGTTTATCTGGTAAATATTGGTAATATTCCCAAATATCTGGTAAGAAACAGTGATTTTATGGTATTTTCTAATAAGCCGTCAAGTAAGCCGTCAAAGATTTATGCAGAGGGGGAAAAATACTATGGCAAAACGCGGGGAAAATATATACTTTAGGAAAGATGGCAGATACGAAGGAAGATATGTAATCGGCAAAAAAAGTAATGGCAGAACTGCATTTGGATACGTATACGGGAGGAGATATACGGAAGTCAAACGGAAGCTGGAACTTTTGAAAGCTGAAGCGTCGTCCAAACATTCAATGGAAACTGCCTGGATCGGAGACGGCAGTGTAGAAGTCTGGCTCAGAATATGGTTGGAGGAGATAGTAAAACCTGAAATAAAGGAATCCAGTTATGCAGTTTACCGCGGTATGGTCGAAAACCATATGATACCGGCTGTGGGAAAAGCGACACTTTGTAAAGTCAATACCGATACCATCAAATACCTGTATGAGATCATCAGAAGTAAAAAAATATGCCAGGGAACAGCCCAGAATATATGTAAACGGTTTCGCGCAGCACTTGCAGCCGCGCAGGAGGCACATTTTCTCACTGATGTTCCTAAGCTTCCATTTAAGAAAGTCAAAAAGACACTGAATTCTCCTGAATTTTTAAGTATTTCTGCGCAGGAAAAGCTGGAAGAACATTTGGATACCAGAAACAGTATAAAAGATTTTGCAGTGTTTTTCAGCCTTTATACAGGAGTTCGGATTGGGGAATGCTGTGCTGTCAAATGGAAAAACATTCATTTCGAGGATTCGGAACTTCTGATCACGCATACACTCCAGCGCATCCGCACATATAGTGGCAGCTCAAAGACATGTCTTCAATATTCTGAACCAAAGTCTCAAAGTGCGGTACGTCGGATACCATTGACGGGAACTCTCGTGGAACTCCTGAAAGAAATAAAACAGTCTGTCCGCGGAACAGCGGAAGAGTTTGTATTTCACAGTCATTCTCATGTAATTGAACCGCGAACACTGCAGCATCATATAAAAAAACTGTCTCAGGCATGCGGAATTGCAAACCTGCATTTTCATACATTGCGACACAGCTTTGCTACCAGGTGCCTGGAAAATCATATTGATGTCAAAACACTGGCTGAGCTGATGGGGCATAGTACTGCCAAATTTACACTCGACTGGTACGGTCATTCGACCAGTCAGCAGAAACGCAAATATATTGATCGCCTTGAACGGCTGACGGCCTGATTAAGCCGTCATGAGCCGTCAGGATTTCGGGCAGAGGGAATGGTAAATACTGGAAGATATATGCAAAATCACAAAATTTATTATTTTACGAAAGCATATCGGTACGGCATGTCGTGGAAGGAGGAGAGAACAAATGGCAGATTTATTAAACGATATTTTCCTGAACAGTGGATTGGGGTTTCTGTCTGACCTGAGAATGGAGAATGACAAAAACAAGATACTGAATGCCATTTGCTCCTTAGAGGAAAAGGAATACACAGAGCGGCAGTGGAGAGACGCTTATTTATATCTGACAGGCGAAATGCTGGATGAGACAGTGGAAGATCCCAGGAGGGAACTGCTGAAAAAATTAAAAAAATAAAGAAAGCTCCGGGCAGTTGGATCCCGGAGCTTCTTTTATCAATGATAAGCTTAATGAACCACATAAACTCCATCTGTTTCACAGGAGATGCGTGCATTATAAAAGGCTTCGGCAGCCACAGCCATAAAACAGGTATCCATGACGCCTCCCGTTTCGTATGGGGAATGCATGGCAAGCTGAGCCAGTCCGATGTCCACGGTGTTCATTGCCGCCTGTGTGTTGGAAATGCTGCCAAGTTTGGAACCTCCCGCCATATCGGAACGGTTTGTGAAAACCTGATACGGGATTTTTGCCTGTTCGCATATGGTACGGAAGATGGCTGATGAAACACCGTCTGTCGTATACTTTTGATTGGCATTGTATTTAATGACGATGCCACGGTTTAGATAGACGCGGTTTTCCGGATCTGATTTTTCTGGATGGTTCGGATGCACGGCATGGGCGTTATCGGCGGACACCATGAAGCTGTTGGCGAGCCTGGTGCAATAGCTTTCCTCGTCCCCGCCCAGGGTCCGGTTGATACGCCGAAGAACGTCGCTCAGAAAAGAAGAGGCGGCGCCCTGCTTTGTAGAACTTCCTACTTCTTCATTGTCAAATACAGTAAAAAGGCTGGCGGAATCCGGATTGTCAGCCTGAAGAAAGCCCTTCAGTGATGCAAACGCACACTGCAGGTCGTCCAGACGCGGTGAGGAGAGAAATTCACCGTCAGAACCCCAGATGGTGCCGTCCATGCGGTTATACAAAAACAGGTCACTGCCGGCGATGGAAGTGCGTGAAATGCCGGCGCATTCAGCGACGATGTCCATCAGCCTGCCTTTGGCATTCTCGTCGCCGAACAATGGAAGCAGATCTTTCTGGGCATTGTATGTATAGCCGGAATTCGCCTCACGGTTCATATGGATCGCAAGATTGGGAATCACAAGAAGATCGTGGTCAACGTTTACGAGTTTTGTAACAAGTCTGGCGTTTTCCCTGATAAGAACACGACCTGCGATGGAGAGCGGACGGTCAAACCACGGTGCAAAAAGCATACCGCCGTAGACTTCTGTGTTTAATTTCGTGTAGGCACGGTCAACGACGATCTCTCCATGCTCCTTGATCTTGAAAGCCGGTGAATCGCTGTGACATGCGATAATCTGATAATTCAAAAACTTATTTCCCGGGATATAAAATGCGGCGACTGAAGAGCGGTTGCGCGTGACGTAATATTTTCCCGGGGTCAGATCCCACTGTTCACATTCAGCAAGCCTGTGAAATCCATTCTTATCCAATATATCTGTGATTGACTGTACCGCATGAAAACTGCTTGGGCTTTGCGCGATAAATGTCAACAGTTCTTTCGCTATTTTTCGTTCCATAACTACCTCCATATACAACATGTTGTGATTTCCGTCTTTTCTTAATTTAACACAGTTAACGCGATCTCTCAATAGCATACAGATATCTGGGTATGCTATACTGTAGACAGAAAAAGATATGTCACTTGAGCGGAATCATTCGCGGAAAAGGAGAGCTGCCATGCAAAAAAGAGATCGCATGCTGCTGTACAGGCGGGATTACCTGAAAAACAGGAAATCTGACGTCCGGTTTACAAGCATCAAAAAGGTGTGCAGCCTGTTCGGTGGCGATGCTGCACACAGGGAAAGTGCTGCCCGTCTGGCAGAGGAATTGTTCAGACAGAATTGTCCGTCTTTTGATGAACTCTCGAAGGTTGCGAAAGCTGCCTGCATGCTGGAAGACATAGGAACCTTTGTATTTGACAGAAAATACGGGATTTTGGAGGGGGATATTATCCTGACGCATCCGGTCGCTGAACTCACCGGCAGGGAACAGCTGTATCTGGCGGAAGCCCTGAGTGCGCTGCGGCTCGAACAGGGAAAATATAGCTGCAGATTCCTGAAAAATGAAAAAGACAGGGCGGTTGTCATGTGTATTGTAAAGGCCGTGCGGGACGCAAAACAACAGGCAGACAGTCATTTATTGAACCGCACGGCCGCTGACAACGTACCATGTCGTATACAGAAATTTATCCGAAATATCATGCAGGAAATAAAAGAGCTGACGGGACCAAAAACAGATTATGGCGATCCGGAAGTGATTCATGATATCAGGGTAGCATTCAGAAAGCTGTATTCGGTCACAGATGTTTTTGCTGAGATGATCCGGCCGGAATGGACGCAGAGATTTGACACTCTGCTGAAGCGTGAGATCACCCTGCTCGGTAAACTTCGCGATTTGGATGTACGGCAGGAAAAACTGGCATTTCTGATGAAAAATAACGAAAAAGTACCGGCAGAAATCCCGGTTTTTTGGGAGATGCTGGATAGAGCCAGGGCGAAAGCGCTCAAACGTGTGGAAAGACATTGCCGTTCAGAGGAGTTTCAGGATTTTCTTGACATGCTGCAGAAATCTGCGGATGAACCTGTGTGTGTTCCGATTCTGGTCAAGACAGGACAGGCACGGCTGTTTCGGATGAAGGATGTCAGACAGAGATATCTTTGCAAGTGCCGTGAGGATATCTGCGCATACAGGGAATGGCTCAGCGGAGTGTATGTTCCGGAACCCATACTGCACAGACTGCGCCTTTCTTTTAAAAAACTGCGGTATGTACAGGAGTTTTTTGGAGATGTATCGGGGAGGGAGAAAAAAAAGAAAGCGGACGAATGCAGATGGTTCCAGGAAACACTCGGAGAACTGCATGATTACGCCGTGCTGAGAAATGATATTGCCGTGAGAATGCAGGAAGTGAGGAAGACAGCGGACAAAGGTGAGCTGAGGATTTTAATGCAGCTCAGATACTCTGCAGGAAAAGAAATGGAACAGCTGCATCGTATATTCATGAAAAGATGGAATCAGCGTTGAAATCTGACAACAGGTACGGAAAGGACTTTTGCTTGACAGGAATACACAGTGGGAATCATACGGGATATTTTCATCCAGGTCTACACTGTGTTCGATCTGGATTCCGGCTTTTTCTGCCATACCAAAGTAATAACTGATTGTTGCGTTGATAAAGGGGTTGACGCAGTAAGGAGTGGGGGCGGTCAGTACTTCCTGGGTGACCAGAAGCTTCAGGTATTCACGAGCCCGTTCCGGTTCGTCATTCTCCAGAAAGACCTGGATTGAATTCCGATGATGCTTCATACAGCTGACCATGGCGCTTGATATATCTTCATAACGGACAGGTTTTACCAGATAATAATTTGCCTGGACGGAATAACTGTCCACAGCAAATTCCCGGCTTGGTGATATGAAGATCGGACAGGCACTGCAACCGAGACTGCGCAGCTCCCTGGCGGTTTCGGTTCCGTCTGTCGGATTCATAAAAATATCAAGAAAGATCATATCTGCCGTGTCAGAGTCGTCACAGATCAGAATTTTCATGGGATTTGCCTCACAAGTCCGGGCTGATGTTTACAGTGTACGAGGTATATTCTACTTGAAAAAAAGGTGAAGTCAATCATGATACACGCCTAAAAATGTGTGATACAGGCATTCCAAAGCGCATATGATACATAAGGGGTATTTTATGGAGGCGGAGCGATGAGAAGATTCAGATTAAAGCCGGATGTTCCTGTCCGGCTTTTTATATACCTGTATTTAGGAGCATTTCTACTTGGGATACTGGCAGTGAACCAGCTGTGGAAGGTAGATGGGTTCCGGGATTATGTATCAGTCTATGCTGTACTGGAACAATATAAGGCATCATACATTGATATGAAAAAATACGGGCTTTTTATGCTGAGAGAAAAGAGCCTGTTTGTGGGAGTCAGTATATTGGCAGGTATTGCGGGGGCGGGGGAGATCCTGGCCGTTCTGGTGTCGCTGTGGCTTGGCTTTCTGGCAGGCGGTCTTGCAGTTTTGTTTCTTCTGCAGTCGGGTCTTAAGGGATTTTTATTCTGCATGGCGGGAATTCTCTCACAGTTGATTTTTTACATACCTGCGGTATTTGGTTTTCTGCTTCTGATGGGAAAACACAAACGGTCAGTCCAGGGATATCCATCCTTATCTGCACAGGAGAGCAGATGGCCGATACTTCTGTGTGTGATTTTTCTGTTCTGTATGGCACTGGGAATATTGATTGAAACCTATGTGAACTCTGTTTTATGGCTGAAAATCTTCACATGAAGAAAAAAAAATTATTTTTTTTTAGACTACATATGGTGAACATAATGCGGGTTTAGACGATATATAGTGCTTTTGTAAAAAAGTTGAAAAATCCGCGTAAATTAAAGAAAAATAGCATTTGATTTTCCTGTGAAACATGCTTATAATACTATTATATTTGAAGGGTGAATTGCTAAAAAAACGTAAGATAAGGATAATACTCAATGGTAGGCGCAATTCAAGATTTTATTGATTATCTGAATAATGTAAAAAAAACTTCCAGAAACACACAGGTGTCATATGAACGTGATTTAAAGAAAATGGCACGATATCTGAAGTCTCTCAATATTACGGAGGTATCGCAGGTTACGGCAACGAATTTAAATACTTATATGCTGTATCTGGAACGGGAAAATTTTGCTCCTTCTACCGTATCACGAAGCGTGGCGGCCATGAGGGCTTTTTTTCAGTACCTGTTGAAAGAACATATTGTTGAGACGGATCCGGCAGATGGATTGAAGCCGCCAAAGGTTGAGAAAAAAGCTCCTGAGGTATTGACTGTAGAAGAAGTTGACCTGTTGCTGAAGCAGCCGTCAGACATGACACCGAAGGGACTCCGGGATAAGGCAATGCTGGAGCTCCTCTATGCGACAGGGATACGTGTCAGCGAGCTGGTGCATTTAAAGCTCTCGGATGTCAATATCCAGATGGGATATATCACCTGTACGGAAAATGATAAAGAGCGGATTATTCCGTTTGGCAATGTTTCCAAGAAGGCGCTTGAAACGTATCTTGATGAGGCCAGGAAAGCACTGATCGGAGTACAGGACTGTGGACTGCTGTTTACGAACTGTTCAGGAAAACCGATGAGCAGACAGGGATTCTGGAAAGTGCTCAAGGGATATGCCAAGTCTGCAAATATCACGACGGATATCACGCCGCATACGCTGCGTCATTCCTTTGCGACTCATCTGATACAAAACGGTGCGGACCTGAAAAGTGTGCAGGAAATGCTGGGACATGCCGACATCTCGTCAACGCAGATGTATCTGCATATGAATGTGAATAAGATCAGGGATGTGTACACCAAAGCACATCCCCGAAAATAAAAAAGACCCCTCGGGGTCAATGTCATTAAGTTAAGATATTATACTAAGATTCCTATATCAGAAATGATATAGGGGTCTTTTTATTTTGTGAAAAACTGTTGACATTTTAGTTCGATTGTGCGGCCGCTTTCACTACTGATGATTTTAAGCGGTAGTGAAAGCGGCCCTTGTAATTAAGAACTATCTTGATTGCAAGGAGGATTCTATTATGTCAGATTTTATTGAAAGTACTACAAAGTCTCTGGAAACTTTAATATCAGAATTAGCAACAAATCCATCACTTTTTCTTAGAAATCCCAGTGTTGATTTTACAAGAAATCGAAAAATTGATTTCAAAACCCTGGTTGGAATTACTATGAATTCTGGTGGTTGTACTATGAATAAAGAGTTATTGGATTTTTTTGACTTCGATGTAAATACACCTACTGTATCTGCCTACACTCAACAACGGTCAAAAGTTTTACCTGAGGCATTCGAATTCTTATTCCAGGAATTTAATGTTCAGAATCAAAGAATCCAAAATCTATATGAGGGATATCAACTGCTGGCCTGCGATGGATGTAATCTAAGTATTGCAACCAATCCCAAGGATTCCGAAACAGCATGGAAGCAAAATCAGTATGGAGGTATAACTAACCATCTACATCTAAATGCCTTCTATGATATACAAAACCGAGTTTATACGGATGCAATCGTTCAAACGGCTTCAGAATATCAAGAACACAGGGCATGTATTCAAATGATGGAACGCTCACATCAGAGCAATGTAATTCTAGTTGCTGACAGAGGGTATGAGAATTACAACATTATGGCTCATGCAATCAATAAAGGGTGGAATTTTTTGATCCGTATTAAAGATATCGGAAGTAATGGCATGGCATCGGGATTAGAACTGCCTGATAAAGAAACGTTTGATCTAGACGTAGATATTAAGCTAACAAGAAAGCAAACAAAAGCAAAGAGAATGGAGGGCTATAAGTTTATGCCAACGTGCCAAACATTTGATTATCTCCCCGTTGGTAGTCCGAATGAGTATACATTATCTTTTCGAATTGCCAGATTCAAAATATCTGAAGATTCCTTTGAAATGGTCGTAACAAATCTTAATGAATTTGAATTTTCTCCTAAAAAACTTAAAGAAATATATCAGTTACGGTGGGGAATTGAAACATCTTTTAGAGAATTAAAGTATGCCATTGGATTGACAAATTTTCATGCAAAAAAAGTCGATTATATCAAACAAGAAATATTTGCAAGATTGACCCTTTATAACTATTGCGAGTTAATTACTGCATATGTTATCAAGCAAAGCAATAAGTTTCATCAAACAAAACAGGTGAACTTTACCATTGCCATCTATATCTGCAGAGAATATCTGCGAAGAAAGCGCCAATTAAGTTCACCTGCGGTGATTAGGCTTATAGAACAGCATACGTTGCCTGTGAGACCTGGGCGTCGAGACCCTCGGAAAGTCAAACCCCAAGCCTCCGTAAGTTTTCTATATAGAGTAGCATAATCACTCATTAATTATATACGTTTTTTGACAGATGAACAATCTGTCTTTTTGTCTTGCAATCAAAAAGAGACTTTGCCTAATTATAATAAAAACATCATCTTAAGCAAAATCTCTTTTCTTGCATGCTATAGAGTTAAAGAATTAACTTAATGACATTGCCCTCGGGGTCTTTTTCATTTTCCGATCATTCTGTTCCCTATCAACATAACTCTGCGATTGTCTCGATCAGTCTTTCCGAATCTTCCCATCCAAGGCATGGATCGGTTATGGATTTGCCATAGATATGATTCGGACCTATCTTCTGGCAGCCTTCTTCAATGTAGCTCTCTATCATAACACCTTTTACAAAATTTCGAATATCGCCGGATACGCTGCGGCTGTGCAGAACTTCCTTTACAATACGGATCTGTTCCTTAAACTGCTTGTTTGAGTTGGAATGATTGGCGTCAACAATGGTAGCCGTGTTCTTCAGATCATGTTCATTATATTTTTCAAGAAGCAGCTGGAGATCTTCGTAATGATAATTGGGGATCGCATTTCCGTGTTTGTTGACAGCACCGCGCAGGATCGTATGTGCCAGATCGTTGCCGTGGGTGTGGGCTTCCCAGTTACGGTAGATAAAGCTATGTCCGTGCTGCGCGGCGTAGACAGAATTCAGCATAACTGTGAAATCACCGCTGGTAGGGTTCTTCATGCCGGCCGGTACGTCCATGCCGCTTGCGACGAGACGGTGCTGCTGGTTCTCGACCGAACGTGCACCGATCGCGACATAGGACAGCAGATCATCCAGATAAAGCCATGTTTCCGGGTACAGCATCTCATCGGCTGAGGTAAGTCCTGACTCTTTAATAGCGCGCATGTGCAGCTTGCGTACGGTGATCAGTCCCTGCAGCAGATTCGGTTTTTTTTCCGGATCGGGCTGATGGACAATTCCCTTATAGCCCTCACCGGTGGTACGCGGTTTGTTTGTATAAATTCTGGGGATCAGGATCAGACGGTCTGAGACGCGTTCCTGGACCTTCGCCAGCCGGTTGATATAATCACATACGGGATCTTCATTGTCGGCGGAACAAGGGCCGATAATGACCAGAAATTTATCGGATGCTCCGGTCAGAACATCGCGGATCATCGCATCACGTTCTTTTTTCAGCGCTGCTATCTGTTCAGTGACCGGATACTCTTCTTTGATCTGTGACGGTGTCGGAAGTTTTTTCACTAATTCAATACTCATGATATTATCCAAAGTCCTTTCTCATTCGAAATGAAACCCGGTGCAAAGGATTTACCCCTGCGGGTTCCGCCCTAAGTATAATACAATTCTTCCGGGTTGTCGATGGGCAATTTATTCGTGACTTTTACGGATAAGATTCGGAAGATGTATCAGGTGGAAGGTGTTCAGCAAAAGTACGTAGACCAGAGTCAGGACAGCACAGGAGGCTACAAGCAGGATAAGGGGACCGCCGGGCAGATAAGCTGATATCAGCTGCAGACTCTGGGCACATCCGGCTGAAATCATCAGAAAACACAGGGGCTTTGCGATTGCGTCAGCCGCGTGGAATACCAGGACTCCTTCGCGGTGCAGGGAAATTACACTCAGAAGAACCAGGATGATCTCGTTTGCCAGAACACCCCAGAGATAACCGAGAATTCCGAACCGGGGGATCGCAAAAAACACAAAACATATCCGCAGCAGCAGGCCTGCAAGGCTCTGAATGAAATACAGCGTGGTTTTTCCGAGTCCGTTGATGATACTTGCCAGCGTGGTTGACAGGTACATAAAAGGGCAGATAAAGGAGAGAATTGCAATGTAGCGTCCCGCTTCCTCACTGTGAAAGAGAAGCGCTCCGAGACTGTCTCCATACCGGTAAAACAGTCCGAAACACAGGATGCCGAGAAACAGTCCGTACCGTATTGTTTTTTCTACAGTAAATGCAATTCTGTCTTTTTGGTTTCGGGCCTTGGACTCGGCGACGGCCGGGAGCAGCATTACTGAGACAGAGTGGGTGATGGTGGAAGGAAACAGGATAAGCGGAAGCGCCATTCCTGTCAGGACGCCATATGTACTCAGAGCTTCACCGGATGTCAGGCCGTATAATCGCAGGCAGAACGGTATCAGAACGGTCTCCACACTTCTCAGGAGGTTGAGAATGACACGGTTCGCAGTCAGCGGGAGAGACAGACGGAGGATTTCCGAGGCATATACCCGTACGGAAGATACCTGACGGATGTGATAACCTTCTTCTTTAAATTCTTTCCGCAGAAAATGAAAAATGAAGAAAAAGGCAAACAGTTCTGAGACAGCGGTACCGGCAACAGCGAGAAACGGAGATGCCGGAATGCCATTTGCAAGCATCAGACGGAAAAACACCCAGGAGGACATGACGCGGACGCATTGCTCCAGCATCTGCTCGATAGATGGAATTACGGTTTTCTTTTGTGCAAAGTAGTAGGAAGTGATACAGATGTGCAGCGTTCCGAACGGAATGGTAAATGACATAAGCCGAACCAGCGGAATACAGCGGGGTTCTGCCAGAATGACGTTACAGAACCAGTCACATCCAAAGTAGACTGCCATAAAAGCCAGCAGGGAAGCACAGAAAGATATGGCGCTTCCGACGATAAACAGGTCCCGGGCACCTTTTTTGTTTCCTGTGGCAAGACGTGCTGCAACACTTTTGGACAGAGCTGTCTGGACACCCAGAACTGTAAACGCATAGCAGAGATTGAATATCGGGGAGATCAGCTGAAAGATACCCATTCCTTCTGCACCAATTGCGTGTGAGAGGAATATTCTATAGAAGAAACCGATCAATCGGCTGATCAGGCCTGCAGCGGTCAGGAGAAGAGTGCCAAAGAGGAGGCGCTGTGTTTTTGGCATGGTGACCTCCGTATTAGTCTTTAAAAAAATATATTCAGATTTCCGGCTTGACAGAACGAAGGAATGGTGATATTCTAGCCTAAGAAAACCCGAGTAAAATACTCGGGATTGAAAATGGAAGGTGAACAAGTGAAATTATCAACGAAAGGCAGATATGGTCTGAGAGCACTGATCGACCTCGCGGTTTACAGTGAGGAGGAGGCTGTCTCCATACAGAGTATTGCCAAAAGACAGAATATCTCCGACAGTTATCTGGAACAGCTGATGCGAATGCTCAGGAAAGCAGATATCGTTGTCAGCGTCAGGGGCGCACAGGGCGGATACCGTCTTGCAAGGCCGGCCACGGAAATCTCTGTGGGAGATGTGCTGCGTGCGCTGGAAGGCAGCCTTGAGGCTGTCACCTGTCCGGGAAATCAGGAGAACAATGGCTGCGAGGGCGCAGACTTATGTGTAACAAGGTATGTATGGCAAAAGATTAATGACAGTATCACACAGGCGGTAGACAGCATCATGATCGATCATCTGGCAGAGGAAAGCCGTAAGATTCAGGAGAAGGGACTGTCCCTGTCTTCAACCTGTAATAATTGAGGAGTGTTAAAATGGGAAAAATGATATATCTGGATAATGCAGCAACAACAAAAACAGCACCTGAAGTAGTGGAAGCAATGCTTCCGTACTTTTCAGAATATTATGGGAACCCGTCCAGCATTTATGAGCTGGCGACTACCAGTAAAACAGCCATCACAAAGGCGAGAGAGGAAATTGCCGGTGTGCTGAATGCGAAGCCGGAGGAGATTTATTTTACAGCAGGAGGAAGTGAGTCGGATAACTGGGCATTGAAGGCGGCGTTTGAAGCTTACAGGGACAAAGGAAATCATATTATTACTACCAAAATCGAACATCATGCGATTTTGCATACGTGTGAGTATCTGGAGAAAAACGGAGCAGACATCACCTATCTCGATGTAGATGAGCACGGTCTTGTGGATCTGCAGGAACTGCAGAAAGCGATCACTGAGAATACGATACTGATTTCCATTATGTTTGCAAATAATGAGATTGGCACAGTACAGCCGGTTGAAGAGATCGGAAGGATCGCGAAAGAACACGGCGTCCTGTTTCACACAGATGCAGTACAGGCTTTCGGACAGCTTCCCATCGATGTAGATGATTGCAATATTGATATGCTTTCTTCCAGCGCGCATAAGATCAACGGACCGAAAGGCATCGGTTTTCTCTACATCCGCAAGGGTGTGAAAATACGTTCCTTTATCCACGGAGGAGCGCAGGAGAGAAAGCGCCGTGCGGGAACAGAAAACGTACCGGGAATCGTTGGGTACGGATGCGCTGCGAAACGGGCCGCCGACACGATGCAAGAGCGGACACAGAGAGAATGCGAACTGCGAGATTATATGGCACAGCGGATATTAAAAGAAGTGCCTTTTACACGCCTGAATGGACATCCGTCGAAGCGCCTGCCGAATAACGTCAATATAAGCTTCCAGTTTATCGAGGGAGAATCTCTGCTGATCATGCTGGACATGGAAGGAATCTGTGCGTCGAGCGGTTCGGCATGTACATCGGGCTCACTCGATCCGTCACACGTGCTTCTGGCGATCGGACTTCCGCATGAGATCGCACATGGATCCCTGAGGCTGACGCTCAGTGACGAGACGACAAAAGATGAGGTAGATACCGTGGTAGAAGCGATTAAAAAGATTGTAAACCGTCTGAGAGAGATGTCTCCATTATATGAAGATTTCGTAAAAAAACAGGCGGCGGCCAGATAATAGTCAGACAGACAAAACAGGAGAAGAATAAGGAGAAAAACCATGTATAGTGAAAAAGTAATGGATCATTTTCAGAATCCGCGCAATGTAGGAGAGATAGAGAACGCCAGCGGCGTCGGAACTGTGGGAAATGCAAAATGCGGTGATATCATGCGCATCTATCTGGACATTGATGATAAGGGAATTATCAATGACTGCAAGTTCAAGACATTTGGCTGCGGTGCTGCGGTTGCAACGAGCAGTATGGCAACAGAACTTGTGAAAGGAAAAAACATAGAGGAGGCCCTGAAGGTGACAAATAAAGCAGTGATGGAGGCGCTCGACGGGCTTCCGCCTGTCAAAGTACACTGTTCCCTTCTGGCAGAAGAGGCGATCCATGCGGCTCTCTGGGATTATGCTGAGAAACACCATATTCAGATTGAAGGTCTGGAGAAGCCCAAATCAGATATCCATGAAGGGGAAGAAGAGGAAGAGGAAACATATTAATGGTGAAAAAGAAAGTCGTCGTCGGCATGTCCGGAGGGGTTGATTCCTCCGTGGCAGCCTGGCTTTTGAAGGAGCAGGGATACGATGTAATCGGAGTCACCATGCAGATCTGGCAGGATGAGGAAGAAACAGTGCAGGAAGAGAATGGCGGCTGCTGCGGACTGAGTGCGGTGGAGGATGCGAGAAGAGTTGCTGCATCTCTTGGGATTCCTCATTATGTGATGAACTTTAAAAAAGAGTTTAAAGAGTATGTAATGGATTACTTTATTGCGGAATATCAAGGCGGTAAGACGCCGAATCCATGCATTGCCTGCAACAGGTATGTAAAGTGGGAATCACTGCTGAGGAGAAGCATTGAGATCGGCGCGGACTATATTGCGACGGGTCATTATGCGAGGATTGCACAGCTGTCAAATGGGAGATATGCGATCCAAAACTCCAAAACAGCTGCAAAAGACCAGACATATGCCCTCTATAATCTGACGCAGGAACAGCTGTCCCACACGCTGATGCCGGCTGGTGAATATACCAAGGATGAAATAAGGAAAATGGCGGAAGACATTGGACTGGCTGTGGCACATAAACCTGACAGCCAGGAGATTTGTTTTGTACCGGATAATGATTATGCCAGATTTATCGATGAAGCGACCGGCATCAAGGCAAGACCCGGGAACTTTGTCACAGCCGGCGGTGAGGTCATCGGTCAGCATAAAGGTATCATACATTATACTGTGGGCCAGCGAAAAGGTCTTGGGCTTTCTATGGGACGTCCTGTTTTTGTCACGGAAATCAGGCCTGAGACGAATGAAGTGGTCATTGGAGATAATGACGAGGTATTTCAGAAGACTCTGCGCGCCAATCGGTTGAATTTCATGGCAGTGGAAGAGATAAGGACCGGGGAAGAAAGAGAATTTCTTGTAAAGATCCGGTATAACCACAAAGGAGCTCCGTGCATCGTGAAGCGCACGGGGCCGGACGAGGTGCTGTGTACTTTTTATGAACCCCAGCGTGCTGTTACACCGGGCCAGGCGGCGGTATTTTATGAAGGAGATTATGTGGCAGGGGGAGGTACGATCTTATGATTTCCGACTATCATCTGCATACATTTTTTTCCGGTGACAGCAAGGCGGATCCACACGTGATGGCGGACCGGGCGATCGAACTGGGGATGGAATCCATATGTTTTACCGATCACATGGATACAGACAGTGAGGATCCGGAATTTATCCTGGATACGGATGCCTATATTCCTTATATGCAGGATCTGCGGGAGGAATACAAAGGGAGACTAAAGGTCCGGATCGGTGTCGAGATCGGCATGCAGCCGCATCTGGCTGAGAGGCACCGGGAATATGTAAAGCAGTATCCGTTTGATTTTGTGATAGCGTCATTACATCTGGTGGACGGCAAAGACCCGTATTATCCGGAAGTGTTCGAGGGCAGAGAAGACCGGGAAGTATATCGGAGTTATCTGGAATCTTTGCTGGAAAATGTACAGGCTTTTGGCGAGTTTCAGGTCCTTGGGCATATAGATTACGTTGTCAGGTACGGTGTGCATAAGGCATTACAATATGGGTATGATGAATACAGAGATATCATAGATGCGATTCTTAAGCATATTATAGAGTCAGGCTGTGGTATGGAGATCAATACGGCAGGGTTAAAAAAAGGTCTGGGTTTTCCGAACCCACATTATGATATCATCCGAAGGTACCGAGAACTGGGAGGGGAAATACTTACCCTCGGGTCAGATGCGCACGCTCCTGAAGATATAGGATTTGATTTTATGGCGGTTTCTGACTATTTGAGAACGGTTGGATACCGTTACGTGATGGATTTTGAAGGAAAAAGACCGAAATTTGTACAATTGTAACAAAAATCGAATTTTAATCATGCATGAAGTTTTACTTGAATTTTTGTCACAAATTGGGTAGAATAGCAGTTAGTGAAGCTTCCCACCGTAAATCGGAAGCTCAGTACCACGATCACAGCAAAGAATTAGGAGGAAATTAAAGATGGCAGTAAAAGTAGCAATCAATGGTTTTGGACGTATCGGTCGTCTGGCATTCAGACAGATGTTTGGAGCAGAAGGTTATGAGGTAGTGGCAATCAACGATTTAACATCCCCGAAAATGCTCGCACATTTATTGAAATATGATTCTTCACAGGGAAGATATGCATTGGGCGATACGGTAAAGGCCGGAGATGATTCCATTACTGTAGATGGAAAAGAAATTAAAATCTATGCAAAAGCTGACGCTGCTGAACTTCCTTGGGGAGAGATCGGCGTTGACGTAGTTCTGGAATGCACAGGTTTCTATACATCCAAAGACAAAGCATCTGCACATATTAAGGCAGGAGCAAGAAAGGTAGTTATCTCCGCTCCGGCTGGAAATGATCTTCCTACTATTGTTTATAATGTAAATCATGATACACTGAAACCAGAAGACACCGTTATCTCTGCAGCTTCCTGTACAACAAACTGTCTGGCACCGATGGCACAGGCGCTTAATAACCTGGCACCGGTACAGAGCGGTATCATGAGCACGATCCATGCTTACACAGGCGATCAGATGATCCTTGACGGACCGCAGAAAAAAGGCGACTTGAGAAGATCCCGTGCCGGCGCACTGAATATCGTGCCGAACAGTACTGGTGCTGCAAAAGCAATCGGCCTGGTTATCCCGGAACTGAATGGTAAACTGATCGGTTCTGCTCAGCGTGTTCCGACTCCTACCGGCTCTACAACAATTCTGGTAGCAGTAGTTAAGGGAAGCGTAAGCGTAGACCAGATTAACGAAGCTATGAAAAACGCGGCAACAGAATCTTTTGGATACAACGAAGAAGAGATCGTATCCAGCGATGTTATCGGTATGACATACGGATCTCTGTTTGATGCAACGCAGACAATGGTATCTCCTCTTGAAAACGGCGATACACAGGTTCAGGTTGTATCCTGGTATGACAATGAAAATTCATACGTTAGCCAGATGGTTCGCACAATCAAATTCTTCTCAGAACTGGCTTAATTAGTTTTCAAGATCCAAAGGGGTCCGGTCTTATAGGACCGGACCCTCTTTTAATACGATTATGGAATGATCTAAAGGAGGATTTTTATGCTGAATAAAAAATCAGTAGATGATATCAATGTAAAAGGCCGAAGAGTGCTGGTAAGATGTGACTTTAATGTTCCGTTGAAAGACGGCAGCATCACGGACGAGAACAGACTGGTTGCAGCCCTGCCGACAATCAAAAAACTGATCGCTGACGGGGGCCGTGTCATCTTATGTTCCCATCTGGGTAAACCAAAGGGAGAACCGAAACCCGAGCTTTCCCTTGCACCGGTAGCGGTAAGACTTACTCAGCTGCTTGGACAGGAAGTTAAATTTGCTGCAGACCCGGAAGTAGTCGGTGCCAATGCCAGGGCAGCTGTTGAATCGATGAAAGACGGAGATGTGATACTGCTGGAAAATACACGTTACCGTGCAGAAGAGACGAAGAACGGAGAGGCATTCAGCGAAGAACTTGCATCTCTGTGCGAAGTGTTCGTAAATGATGCATTCGGAACGGCACACAGAGCACACTGCTCGAACGTGGGCGTGACAAAATACGTAGAAACCTGTGTTGTCGGTTATCTGATGCAGAAAGAAATAGATTTTCTCGGAAATGCAGTAAATAATCCGAATCGTCCGTTTGTAGCGATTCTGGGAGGAGCAAAAGTTGCAGATAAATTAAATGTTATTGCAAATTTACTGGAAAAATGCGATACTTTAATTATCGGCGGCGGCATGGCGTATACCTTCCTGAAAGCAAAAGGCGGACAGATCGGTACTTCCCTCGTTGATGACGAAAAACTTGAATACTGTAAGGAAATGATCGAGAAGGCGGAAAAACTCGGTAAGAGGTTATTGCTTCCGGTTGACACTACCATCACCAGCGAATTTCCGTCACCGATCGATGCGCCGGTTGAGACGCAGATCGTTGCTTCTGATTCCATTCCGGCTGACATGATGGGACTGGATATCGGAACCGAGACCGCTAAAATGTATGCGGAAGCTGTGAAGACGGCGAAGACAGTTGTATGGAACGGACCTATGGGGGTATTTGAAAACCCGATCCTGGCAAAAGGAACCATCGCTGTAGCGGAGGCACTTGCTGAGACGGATGCGACAACGATCATCGGAGGCGGTGATTCCGCAGCAGCAGTCAATCAGCTGGGCTTTGGTGACAAGATGTCACACATCTCTACAGGCGGTGGAGCGTCCCTTGAATTCCTGGAGGGAAAAGAACTCCCAGGTGTAGCCGCAGCAGATAATCTAAGCTGAAAACCTGGAGAATGCGAGTCGCAGACGAAGCGTGAACTTAGTATGAAGCTTGTTCGATGACCGTCGGGCATCGAACTTCCTATGCCGGCATATAGAATTATGCGGCTAAAGAAACCAAAAAGAAAAGAGGATAAGAAAATGGCAAGAAGAAAAATTATCGCAGGTAACTGGAAAATGAACATGACTCCAAGTGAGGCTGTTGAGCTGGTAAACACACTGAAACCACTTGTTGCAAGTGATGATGTTGATGTAGTATTCTGTGTACCCGCTATCGATATCATTCCGGTTATGGAAGCCTGCAAAGGGAGCAACATCGAAGTCGGTGCGGAAAACATGTACTTTGAGGAAAAAGGCGCTTACACAGGAGAAATTTCTCCGGCAATGCTGACAGATGTTGGAGTAAAATACGTAGTTCTGGGCCATTCTGAGAGAAGAGAATATTTTGCAGAGACAAGTGAAACAGTGAATAAGAAAATGCTCAAGGCTTTCGAACACGGCATCACACCGATCATGTGCTGTGGTGAATCTCTGGAGCAGAGAGAGCAGGGCGTGACCATGGATTTTATCCGCCAGCAGGTGAAAGTTGGATTCTTAAATGTAACTGCAGATCAGGCAAAGACAGCTGTCATCGCGTATGAGCCAATCTGGGCGATCGGAACCGGCAAAACTGCGACAACAGAACAGGCACAGGAAGTATGCGCAGCTATCCGTGCATGCATCGCAGAGATCTATGATGAGGCGACTGCAGAAGCTATCCGTATCCAGTACGGCGGATCTGTAAATGCTGCTACAGCACCGGAACTGTTTGCACAGGCAGACATCGACGGCGGCCTGGTAGGCGGCGCTGCACTGAAACCAGATTTCGGTAAGATTGTAAATTACAAATAAATAAAAGACTTGAAAAAAGGCTTCTCTCGGTGATATTGGAGAGAAGCTTTTTTTGACAGTGGGAGATGGCAGCGGCAAAATATGAGGGAGGGAATACTCGACGGAACAGTCCTGTATCATAAATATAATGATGAAAAAGAAAAAATGGGTTAAAGTTGGATTCATTATAGGGTTTTTGTTAACAATATGCCTGAGTTGGGAGATTTATGCAGGCAGTGGGGAAAGCATAGATGATGCTACAGAAGTACCCGAAGAGATTGAATGTACATATAATGCGCACAATACGCAGGATGGAAGAAATCTGCATAACGAATATATGTACAGTGATGTAATGCTGTTTGATGCGATTGGCACGAATACTGTTTCGGCAGATCTGGCCAGGGCTTCGGTTGCGTTGGCTACGGCCGCTTATACGGATTATTATGTTCAGGAGGGACTTGAGAGCATGGGCTTTCAGATCCTTCAGACTTCAGAATATTACAAAAAAGAAACCACTTATCTGGATAATGACCATGTGGCTTATATGATTGCCAATAAAAAAGTCCGGTATCAGGATGAAGTTTATAACATTTATGTGGTTCCAGTACGTGGAACGCCCGCAAACTGTGAATGGTACAGTAATTTTAATCTGGGATACGGAAACGATCATAAAGGATTTTATAAAGCTGCGGATGAAGTGATAGAAGCGATCAGAGGCTGCAGAGACAGCCAGTACGATCCGGAGCATACGATTATCTGGACAATGGGACATAGCCGCGGAGCGGCAGCTGCAAATATTATCGCAGGAAAATTGTCTCAGAGTGAAGACTGTGCAGCTGCTAATAATATTTTGGGATATACTTTTGCCTGTCCAAATGTAAGCAGGAATGCAGATGAAGGAATATCAAATATTTATAATTTTAATAATCTAGGTGACCCGATTACAGCGATTCCGCTGGAGGAGTGGGGGTTTAAAAGATTTGGACAAACAATTCCTCTGTCTGAAACGGATTATGACAACTTTAAACAGCAGTTTCAGAGAGTAACCGGGAAATCATACGAGGCAACCTTAAGCACTACCGGGTTTGTTGATGGATTGAAGACAATAGCGAGCTCGCAGACAGCATATAATTTTCCTAAAAATCAGTATTTGTTCAGAGTAGCAGCATATTTTCTGGGAGGTCATAAAGATTGGTCAGCTAATCTTACAACGATACTGGGTGGTTCCTTGTTGCTGCCATTAAGAGTCTGCATAGCTTTGAATGATTGGGCGAGGGTAACTACGGTATCGGCGCTGCGTTCTGTGAAGACGGCTTCTCTGGATGATCTCTTAATAAAGATTAATGAAGCTATCACAGAAGCAGAATCAATGGATCAGAAACAGTGGATGTACTGGAAGAGCAGCAATCAGGGGTTGCGGGAGGAAATTCAGGAAAAACAGGAAATAGAGATAAATGAACCGGAGGATTTAAAAGCTGCAAGAACGCAGTTAAAAGAGGACATTGGTGCAGTTACCGATCTGTTTAATAATATGGAAAGTATTTTATACCTCTTTTATGATACAGATGGAAATCCGGCGAGTGCTGTCATGCATGGACATGCTATGGAATCTTATGTGTTATGGATGAATTCTATCTATTACGGATATGAAGGATGGTATGGATATGAAGATCCGCTGGGTTTGATAAAAGAAATTAATTCAGGAGAAAGCTATATTGGAGAAGCATGTTTTTACGACTGTGAGAGTCTGCAGGAAGTAGTGATTGCAGACAGTGTGCGAAGAGCCGGAAAATATGCGTTTAATAGCTGCGGATCACTGAAAAAAATCATGCTTCCGATCGATCTGGAGTATGTTTACCGTGAGCCCAGGGCAGGATCATCGGATTATTGCGGAACGTTTTACGAAACGTATAACATTGAAGAAATCGTGTATACAAAAGGCGTAAGCGGTGTGATGCCGGACAAGGAGAATGCCATCGACTCAACAGGTCAGCTCCCGAAAAACTATTACTACGGATTGGAGCAGCAGTCTTCAGGAAATCTGCAGAAGGTAAGCTTTGATGAAGGGATTACCCGGATTGGCGATTGTGCTTTTAGAAGATGTGCAGTATTGAAAGAAGTGAACCTGCCGGAAAGCGTAACGAGCATGGGAGCTTACGCGTTTCAGGGATGCTGGGGACTGGAACTGAATTCCCTGCCGCAGGGTCTGCAGGAAATGGGCGACTATTGTTTTGCAGACAGTGGTTTGTCAAGCGAACAGTTATCTGCGAAGGGAAAGATCGGACGATACGTTTTTGCAGGGAGCGGGATTAAAAGCATCGTGTTTGGTGAAGATATATCGGAAATACCGGAGGGATTTTGCTATAATTGCGACAGTCTGCAGGAAGTAGTGATTGCAGACAGTGTGCGAAGAGCCGGAAAATATGCGTTTAATAGCTGCGGATCACTGAAAAAAATCATGCTTCCGATCGATCTGGAGTATGTTTACCGTGAGCCCAGGGCAGGATCATCGGATTATTGCGGAACGTTTTACGAAACGTATAACATTGAAGAAATCGTGTATACAAAAGGCGTAAGCGGTGTGATGCCGGACAAGGAGAATGCCATCGACTCAACAGGTCAGCTCCCGAAAAACTATTACTACGGATTGGAGCAGCAGTCTTCAGGAAATCTGCAGAAGGTAAGCTTTGATGAAGGGATTACCCGGATTGGCGATTGTGCTTTTAGAAGATGTGCAGTATTGAAAGAAGTGAACCTGCCGGAAAGCGTAACGAGCATGGGAGCTTACGCGTTTCAGGGATGCTGGGGACTGGAACTGAATTCCCTGCCGCAGGGTCTGCAGGAAATGGGCGACTATTGTTTTGCAGACAGTGGTTTGTCAAGCGAACAGTTATCTGCGAAGGGAAAGATCGGACGATACGTTTTTGCAGGGAGCGGGATTAAAAGCATCGTGTTTGGTGAAGATATATCGGAAATACCGGAGGGATTTTGCTATAATTGCGACAGTCTGCAGGAAGTAGTGATTGCAGACAGTGTGCGAAGAGCCGGAAAATATGCGTTTAATAGCTGCGGATCACTGAAAAAAATCATGCTTCCGATCGATCTGGAGTATGTTTACCGTGAGCCCAGGGCAGGATCATCGGATTATTGCGGAACGTTTTACGAAACGTATAACATTGAAGAAATCGTGTATACAAAAGGCGTAAGCGGTGTGATGCCGGACAAGGAGAATGCCATCGACTCAACAGGTCAGATCCCGAAAAACTATTACTATGGATTGGAGCAGCAGTCTTCAGGAAATCTGCAGAAGGTAAGTTTTGATGAAGGGATTACCCGGATTGGCGATTGTGCTTTTAAAGACTGTGGTGTACTGACCGGTATCAGACTTCCGGATCATCTGGAAACGATCGGAGAGCAGGCTTTTGAAAATTGTTTTGCGCTTGATCTATACGGTATAAAAGACAGTATCGCAGAAAGTTATGCAAAAATGAATCAACTCAGTTTCATTCCGTTGAATTATCCGGTGATCACCCCAAATGAAATCACGATTATGCGGGGAGATGCCTGTCAGTTTCAGGCAAAAGTCTATAGGGATATCGGAGATTGTTCGGAAGAGGTGCTTTGGTTTGTGGAAGGGAATCAATCGGAAGAGACTTATATATCAGGAGAAGGACTTCTCACCGTGGATGGACATGAAAGTGCCGAAAATCTGACAGTGACTGCCGCAGCAAATTCAGCAATAGCATCTGTTAGTGTGAAAGTGAATGGGGAAATGAAGGACATTCAACTGTCAGAATGCTTTGCGGTGCTTGGGTGTTCGACATACCTATATGATGGTAAAGAAAAGAGACCTGAGATCATTATAAAGGATGACTCAACTCTTTTAGAAGAGGGAATACATTATGAAGCAACTTATACAGAGCATATAGAACCGGGAACAGCAACGGTGGCAGTGACCGCCATAGAGGGAAGCGGATATGCCGGAAACAGTATCCTGAATTTTACGATTTTGGATCCAATAGAGGAGATGATTCCGGTTTCTGAATGTCAGATTACTTTGAGTGATACGCAGTATTTCTATGATGGAACAGAAAAAAGTCCCGATGTCACGGTGCTGTATGGAGAGTCAGAGCTTATAGAAGGCAGTGACTACACAGTGGAGTATGCTGATAATGTGGAGACAGGGACTGCAGTGGTGACAGTGACCTTCATGGAAGAAAACGGTTATACTGGTGTGACTGTACTGACATTTACTATTGAAGGAAGCCTCGATACCAGCGGTTTGGAAGCAGAAATCCTGAATGCGATGGCTTTGTCGGAAAGTGATTATACGGAAGAATCCTGGAGCGCACTGTACCTGGCTTTGGAAACGGCAAAAACAGAACTTCAGAACCCGGGATCCCAGGAGACTATCGAGCATGCAAAAAATCAACTGGAAGAAGCGATTGCTGCACTGGTCTGGGAGCCACAGTCTGTAAGAGATGTAATCCGGCTGATTGAAGACATCGGAGTTGTTGACATATCGAAGGAACAAGCAATTTCTGATGCGCGGAAAGCTTATAATGCACTGGGAGATCAGGAGCAGGACTTGGTGGTCAATTATCAAACACTGCTGGATGCGGAAACTGAGATTCATGAAGTACGAAAGGAAAAGGATGTTTTTTTGACAGGGCGGCCTTCTGTGAGTGCAAAAGCTGTCTCATCCAATGGAATCATGATTGAATGGGAGATGTATGATAATGCCCAGAGTTATTATATTTACCGGAAAACGTCCGGTGAGGAATTCGGGGAAATTGCCAGGGTATCTGATGAATTTAGTTTCATGGACGATACGGTGGAGATTGGTACCACATACTATTATACGGTAAAAGCAGCCAGCGAGGTATGGGGCGGCATGCTGTTCAGTATGGAGGCTCCAGGTGTGTCAGCGAAGACTGTTCTGGAGAAGACAGAGATAACAAAAGCTCAATCATGGGGCTACAATAAGACAAAACTAACATGGGAACAGACAGCAGATGCGGAAGGCTACAACCTCTATTATGCGACATCCGAAAAAGGGACCTACAAATATATCACACAGATTAAAGACGCCAAAGCGACATCCTACATCCATACCGGGCGGACAACAGGCATAACGTATTATTACAAAATACGGGCGTATTGCAAACAAAGCGAAGGAAGTACTGTTTTTGGTGCATATTCGACGGTAAAAAGTGCCAGACCGATACCGACAATTGCGAAGATCGCCAGGATCGAACCAGATTGGGGAAAGATAAAACTCACCTGGAATAAAGTGGACGGAGCCACCGGGTACAGTGTCTATCGTGCGTTCTCTAAGAATGGGACATTTAGCTACGTTGGCGCAACAAATAGTGGTAGTGCGACAACGTACACTCATTCGGGGATGACACCGGGAAAAACGTATTACTACAAAGTACGTGCGTGGCGGAAAGTCGGCGGGAAGCAGGTATTTGGAAATTATTCGGCAGTCAGCATCGTGAAACTGGACGCGAAGAAAGCCAATCTTTCCAAGGTAGCGCCGGGTTGGAAACGGGCAGTGCTGACCTGGAATAAAATAGCCGGAGCCAGTGGATACAGCGTTTGCCGCGCATTTTCAGCAAATGGCGCATTCAGTGAAGTTGCCAATATTAAAAGTGGAAATACCACCAGTTATACCCATCCGGGTCTGACAGGAGGCAGAACGTATTACTATAAAGTACGTGCCTATCAGACGGTTGGCACCAAAAAAATTTACGGAGAATACGGAAAAACGCTACAGGTAACACCGGTAGCCGCGAAAACGATGCTCACCAAAGCCAAGCCATGGGGATACAACCAGACGAAGATCTCCTGGAACAAGGTGACAGGAGCCCAGGGATACCACGTTTATAGCGCGGCATCAAAAAATGGAACGTATCAGCAAGTTGCCCAGATCACCAGCGGAAGCACGTTATGCTGTTTCCACAATAGGCTGACTACCGGCAAGACGTATTATTATAAAGTGCGGGCATACCAGAGGGTGAATGGCAGCTATATTTACGGAGACTATTCAGACGTAAAAAGTACGGTGCCGATACCGGCAAATATGACCGGATTTAATGTGACAGCAGGCAGCAAGTCGGCGAAACTGAACTGGGGTAAAGTGAACGGAGCCAGCTGTTATCAGGTATATTATAAGACTTCTAAGAACGGCAAATGGCAGTACGTGACCCAGACCAGAAATGGAACTACGGTGACGTACACACACAGGGGCTTGAAGACGGGGCAGATGTATTACTATAGAATGCGTGCGTATCGGGCTGTGAATGGAAAGAAAGTTTTAGGAAACTATACTGCTGAGAAGTCTGTAAAAGTAAAATAAGAAACACTCTGATCTGAGATACTGGAAATAGAATTGATTCGTTGGTTGATTCGTTTCCAGTATCTTAATATTTTTTTTGACATTGACAACATCATATGGTATAATAACTTTTGATAAAAGGGAGTAGCCGAACACCAGATGGTGGATTTTAAATCGTCACCCGCTGCCGAGAGACAGCCGTATAAAATGAGATGTGCAAGACTTTTATCGTGACAGATCGTCATGATAAGGGTCTTTTTTGATTCAGAGGAATACCTTTCGGGGACCGCATGGCAAGCCGGAATCTGTCACGCACGAAACAGGCATAACGACAGAAAAGGAGATTGAAGTATGCTGGGAAAAGAACAGGTAAAAGAGATCAGGGAAGCCATTGAGGCAGGACAGCGTGCGCTCGAAAGTTTGGAAATAGCGCAGGAAAGTCTGCAAAGTGCAGGTAACTGGGGGATTTTTGATATGCTGGGAGGCGGTTTCTTCAGTACAATGATCAAACACTCAAAAATTGAAGATTCGCAGAGTGCACTGGAAGAGGCAAAATACCATCTGGGAAGACTCAGAGATGAGCTTCGGGATATCGAGGTGCCGCTGGACCTCCGGATGGATGTCAATGGATTTTTGACATTTGCCGATTTTTTCTTCGACGGGCTCATTGCCGACTGGATGGTACAGTCCAGGATTACGGACGCCAGAGAACAGGTTGATGATGCGATTCAAAAAGTACAGATGATCATGAGTGACCTGAAGCACTGGGAACAGAATCTATTATTGGAAGACAGGAGGAATGACTGATGGGATGTCTGGGTAATTTGTTATGGTTTATATTTGGTGGTTTTTTAAGCGGACTCAGCTGGTGTGCAGCCGGACTGTTGTGGTGCATTACGATCGTAGGGATACCGGTTGGTGTTCAGTGCTTTAAATTTGCATCTCTCAGCTTCTTTCCCTTTGGAAAAGAAGTGCGGTTTGGCGGAGGTGCAGGGAGCATGATCCTGAACATTATCTGGCTGATCGTCTCTGGAATTCCTCTGGCGCTGGAGCATCTGGCGCTTGGAGCGTTGCTGTGTATCACAATCATCGGAATTCCGTTTGGAATGCAGCAGTTTAAACTGGCGAAGCTGGCACTGATGCCGTTTGGAAGTGAAGTTTATTAAAAATATGAAGAAGGCGGTGTTCCGTGGAGATCAATCTGCGGAAACCGCCTTTTTCACGTTATTGCTGAAGAAACTGCAGGCTCTTCATACTGATGCCCATGCTTTTGGACTGCATCAGGGAAAATGCATATAAAAGATCCCTGATTTCATTCGGGCTTGAGGGTATGATATGATTGTCCAGTTTCACTGTCATGACGATCAGAACAATCTCTGCGATCTCATCCGGGTAGTCACACTGAATCAAACCTTCAAAAACCCCCTGTCTGATAATGTCAGACAATATAGGTTTCATATTTTTGATCAGAAATGTCATAAATTTCTGATGAATCAATGCACTTTGCTGTATTTCGATAAAGCTGCCGCATTCTTCCTGACGTTTCAATTCGGAAGAGGCTTCCAGGCATGCACGAAATATAATTTCCATCTTGGCAAAGGCATCCATGTCTGTGGAACTGACCAGCTCTTTGCTCTTTCTTATGGCCATGGAGTAGGAACGCTCGATTACGGCTTCGATAATATCATTCTTAGATTCAAAATAGTAGTAGATACTTCCTTTTCCAATCCCTGCTTTTTCGGCAATATCGCTGACGGAAATCGCTCGGTTTGATGATTCATTCATCAATTCCTGCATTGCATCCAGGATCAGGTCTCTTTTGTTGTTATTCTGCATAAAAATCTCCTTTCAGAAGCCCGTCATTTTATTAGTATAGCAGATATGCCGCAAAAACACCATACTTGACTGGCGGTCGAAAAGGTGGTAAAGTAAGCGCATGATTAAATTCGACCAATGGTCGAAAAAGGTCGGTTTACGCTGCACAAAACAGACAGGAGCAGATATGGGAGGAAGAAACAGTTATGACGTTTAATGAAGTGTATGAAAAAGCAAAAGCGATTTTTATGAAGGCGGATGTGAGTCAGATTACGGAACATCTGGCTTTCCAGTTTAATATTACGGGTGATGGTGAAGGGGCATTTTATGCGGAAGTGGCAGACGGTATTTTGCGGGTTGAGCCATTTGAGTATTACGACAGAGACGCAGTTTTTACCTGTACAGCAGAGACACTGTTTAAGATAGCTGAGGGAAAATCAGATCCCGTCATGGCATTTACATTAGGAAAACTGAAGGTAGACGGTAGTATTGAAAAAGCACTCAGCATACAGAAACTGCTTTAACCTTATCCGAAAAAATGGAGGGATTTATGATGGAAGTATGGAAATGGGCAGCAGGTCTTGGAACTGTCACGGCGGCAGCAGAGTATGGGATTGCAGAATATTTTTTTCGGCGGACGATGCTCAGAGGAAATGCCAGAAGAGACCGTACACAAAAGATGGCGGGAACAACATGGGAGGTTTATATTCCGGGGATCAGGGCGTGCCGTGCCTGGCTGATGGACAGACAAAAGGAAAATGTGTTTATACGGTCCCGTGATGGATTGAAACTGTGCGGCACGTATTTTCCGGCTGAAGGGTCAGACAGGACATTTCTGTGTTTCCACGGATATACGAGTGAAGGGCTGAATGATTTCCCGTGTATAGCTAAATTTTACCTGGAAATGGGGTATAACGTACTGCTTGTGGATGAACGGGCGCACGGTAAAAGTGAAGGTACATATATTGGTTTCGGATGTCTGGACCGTTGGGATGCTGTCGCGTGGATACAATATCTGCTTGGCCGTTTCGGGCAGGAACAGGAAATTTATCTTCATGGCATGTCCATGGGAGGAGCCACAGTACTGATGACAAGCGGACTAAAGCTTCCGCCACAGGTGAAGGGAATTATCTCTGACTGTGGGTTTACATCAGCATGGGGCGTTTTTACTTCGGTACTGAATCACATGTATCATATACCGGCATTTCCGATTCTTCAGATATCAGACCGGCTGGCAAAGAAAAGGGCTGGATATGGCCTGGCAGAGTGTAATTCTGCCGATGAGGTAAAAAAAGCAACAGTGCCGATCCTCATGATCCACGGAGATGCAGATACGTTTGTTCCGTGCTGGATGTGTGATGAGATTTATCGCAGCTGCGCGTCATCAAAGCGTAAACTGATCATCAAAGGAGCCTCCCACGCAGAGGCATACTATAAAAACACCGCTGCCTATGAACATGCGGTACATTCGTTTCTGGATATGATTAAACAGCAAGGAGGGATAAATCCATGATGAAAACCAGAAAAGGTTATAAGGTATACCCGTTGACGGCGGCTCAGAAGCTTCATTACTACTGCCTGAAATACTGTCCGAAAAAGCAGGTACTGAACATCGGAAGCAGTCTGACCATCGAGCAGGATCTGGACTGGGCTGCGCTGAAAGAAGCTGTTTATCAGGCATATGACCGCTGTGAATCCATGAGGCTGCGTTTTGCAGAGGATGAAGAGGGAAATGTTTATCAATACGTGGCAGATAAGGAAGAACGTGAGATTGAACATTTTGATTTTACGGGATGGCAGGAATGCCACGCGAGAGATAAACTGGTCGAATGGACGAAAACACCGTTTGAACCGTTCGATTCACCCAGAAACCGTGTTGTGATGATTAAAATGCCGGATGGTTTTCAGGGAATCTATCTGCTTGTGGATCATCTGACGATGGATGCACAGTCTCTGATTGTATTTTTAAAGGATGTAATCGAAATTTACTGCAATATGAAATACGAGGGTATCGATTACCCGAAGCCGATGGCGTCTTATATTAAGCAGCTGGAAAAAGATCTGGCGTACGAACAGGGAAGCGAGAGCGCCAGACGGGACAGAGAATTTTTTGAAAAGCTGATCTCATCCTCGGAACCGATTTTTGCGGATATTTACGGTCCCGCGAAACTGGAGGCGGAAAGATTAGAAAAAAACAAACCGGATATGCGTGCGGCTACCAATACTTCCAGCAACGTGGAAGCGAATATCACAACCTTTCATCTGGAGGCGGAGCCGTCAATGCGGCTTCTGGAGTTCTGTGAGCAGAACAGAGTCTCCATGGTTTGTCTGCTGATGATGGGACTGCGTACGTTTCTGCAGAAGGAAAATGATCTGGATGACATTTCCATCACGACAACCATCGCGAGAAGGGCGACACTGACAGAAAAAAAATGCGGGGGATCCAGGATCCACTGCTTCCCGTTTCGAACGATCATTCCGCGGGAGGACACCTTTATGGAAGGTTTGTTAAAAATACGTGACGGACAGAATCAGTACTTCCGTCATGCAAATTATAATCCGGTTGACTATTATGGATTCCGTAAACAGTACTATAATCTGCCGGATGGCCAGACGTATGAACCGATGAGTCTGACTTATCAGCCGATGAGCCTGAGGACAGGCGGTCTGGAGCGGCTGGGGGACATTCGGTATAAGACGGAGCGGTATACAAACGGGGCTGCGGCGCATACTCTGTATCTGACGGTCATGCACCGGGCTGAGGATAATGGTCTTGATTTTGGATTTGAATATCAGACGGGCGTCGTTACGGCGGAACATCTGGAGTATATTTATTATTACCTGTGTAAAATTCTGTTTTGCGGAATCTCAGATCCGCAGGCGACAGTGGGAAACATCATAGAGTCAGTATAAAAAATGTGGGGAGGAAGACGATATGCTGGAGCAATTAAAAGACATCATCTGTGAATATGTGGAAGTTGAAAAGAAAGACATCACTGAGAATTCCAGGTTCATGGAGGACCTTGGGTTTAATTCTTATGATTTCATGGCGATGGTAGGCGAGATAGAAGAAGCATTTGACATCGAGGTTATGGAACGGGAAGTTGTGAATGTAAAGACGGTCGGTGACGCGGTGAAATATATCAGGGAACTGCAGGAGTAATCGAAAGCAGGGGAGGAAACAGAAATGCCGGTAAAGACAATGAAAGATATGATCGATCACGCAGCCAGCACTTACGGCAGCCAGGATGCGGTTCGGTACAAAGTAAGGAAAGAAGTAGTCAGCAAAAGCTATCAGGATTTAAAGCGTGACAGTGAGTCTGTCAGCTGTATCTTAAAAAGTCTGGATATGCTGGGAAAACATGTGGCGCTGATCGGGCCGACCAGTTATGAGTGGATCATCAGTTATTTTGGTGTGGTGAACTCTCAGAGCGTTGTCGTTCCGGTGGATGTCCAGCTTCCGGCTGAAGAAGTCTGCGAACTCCTGGAGAGGGCCGAGGTCAGTGTGCTGATCTATGATGAGCTGCGCGCGGATGTCGCAGGGATGGTGCAGGAGAGATGCCCGCAACTATCTCATGTGATCTCCATGCAGTCGGATCTCCCCGGACTTTTGCAGAAAGAGGGCGGAAGCTTTTCGATTCCGATTGATCCTGAGAAGCTGTGTGCCATATTATTTACGTCAGGTACGACAGGGAAAAGCAAAGGTGTTATGCTGAATCACAGAAATCTGACGGAGAATGCAGTTTCTGTGGACATGAAAATTTCACCCGGTACCGTTTCCATGACACTTCTTCCAATCCACCATGCGTACTGCTTTACGATGGACATTTTAAAAGCGCTTTACATAGGGATCATCATCTGTATCAACGATTCCATCATGCATGTGGCCAGAAATATGAAGCTGTTTAAGCCTGAGATCGTGCTTCTCGTTCCGATGGTGATCGAGTCTATCTATGCAAAGCTGCAGGATGCGGGACCATTGATCCCGAAAAAAATGGCGGCGAAAGCAGCGTTTGGAGGACGCCTTCGCACGATATGCAGCGGCGGCGCATATCTGGATCCGGAATATATTGATAAGTTTAAAGAGTATGGAATTACCATCCTTCAGGGTTATGGCATGACGGAATGTTCGCCGGTCATAAGTACCAATCTGGAGTGGGCGTCGAAGAAAAATTCTGTCGGCAGGCTGCTTCCGAACTGCGAGGCAAAGATCGTTGAAGATGAGATCTGGGTACGCGGCTCCAGCGTTATGATGGGATATTATAAAATGCCGGAGGAGACGGCACAGTCTCTGGAGAACGGCTGGCTGAAAACCGGAGATCTGGGGTATGTGGATGAGGATGGATTTGTTTTTATTACAGGCAGAAAGAAAAATCTGATCATTCTTGCCAATGGCGAGAATGTATCTCCGGAAGAGCTGGAGAACCGGCTGCTGAAGAATCCTCTTGTCAGGGAAATCATCGTCAGCGAATATCCGGGGGGGATCCAGGCTGAAGTGTTTCCCGATGAAGAGTATGCGAAAAAGAAACGCATCAGGGATATTCCGGCGGAAATGCAGGGGATCATTGATGATTTTAATCAGGGTACACCTGTATTCAGGAGGATAAGCCGTCTGAGTATCCGTGAAACAGAGTTTGAAAAAACTCCTTCAAAAAAAATCAAGCGTCAATAAAATGTAATTAATAAAAAAGCAGATTTTCAACCACGCTGTGGCTTTGAAAATCTGCTTTTTGTCTGCGTATTATTCAGGAATATCTCTGACACCGTCCAGGATCAGGCGTGGACGGTAGGGGTATTGTTTGACATCCTCACGTGTCATGACACCGGAGAGTACAAGTACCGTGTCCAGGCCGGACTCTACACCTGCAATGATATCAGTATCCATGCGGTCGCCAATGATAGCGGCGTCCTCAGAGTGGACACCCAGCATCCGAAGCCCTGTACGCATCATCAGCGGGTTTGGTTTGCCGACATAGTATGCAGATTTTCCGGTCGTCAGCTCAACAGGGGCCACGAATGCGCGGCAGGCGGGGATGATACCGGTCTCTGAAGGCCCCGTCAGGTCATAGTTTGTACCGATCAGCCGGGCTCCCTTCTCGATCAGTTTGACAGCGTGCAGGATACTCTCGTAGTTATAATTTCTCGTCTCACCGATCACCACGTAATCAGGGTCGACATCATTGATCGTAATACCGGATTCATACAGCGCATTCAGCAGCCCCGGAGCGCCGATCACATAGGCACTGCAGCCAGGGGACTGTGTACTCAGAAATCTGGCAGTTGCAAGTGCACTGGTGTAAAAGTGGCTCTCATCCACTTCAAGTCCCATGCGTGCCAGCTTCTGTTGCAGCTCTCTTGGAGAGCGTTCGCTGGAATTTGTCAGGAATAAAAAACTTTTTTCTTTTTCATATAGCCAGTTCACGAAATCCAAAACTCCTGGCAGCAGGATGTTGCCGTGGTAGATCACACCGTCCATGTCACAGATAAATCCTTTTTTTTCTCTTAATCTTTCCATATCAGTCTCCTCTTTGATTGTTTGCTGCTGTTCTTATTGTAACGTGTTGAAATGGACAGTGCAACGCATAACCGATGATTTAACTAAAATTTTACATACGTTTTACCGAACGGTGGTAATGCATTTTACAATAAAAATTGTAAGATAGGTCTTGTAAATCGAAGAGATAAAGGAGAGAAGATTATTATGAAAAGATCAATTGTAGCATTAATGACAACAGTTATGATCGGCAGTACATTACTGGCAGGATGCGCAGGCAACGATGCATCTGCAGATTCAGGTTCTAATACAACTGACACAACACAGGAAGCATCCGCAGGAGATGAGGCAGGTACAGAAGATGCAGACGAGGATACAGCGGCAGGAGGAGCATCCGGACCGATCACGATTGTCTCAAGAGAAGACGGTTCCGGCACACGCGGCGCTTTCGTGGAATTGTTCGGCATTGAGGAAGAAGTAAACGGAGAAAAAGTCGATATGACAACTGAAGAAGCCAAGATCACAAACAGCACATCGGTTATGATGACTACGGTACAGGGTGACGTGAATGCGATCGGCTACATATCACTCGGTTCTCTCAATGAGACCGTGAAGGCAGCCAAAATTGACGGAGCGGAAGCAACTGCAGAGAATATCGAAAGTGGTTCTTATCAGGTAGTCCGTCCGTTCAATGTTGCGGCAAAGGAAGACTTAAGTGAAGTGGCATCGGATTTTATGGCTTTTATCATGAGTACGGAGGGTCAGGCTGTAGTCGAAGAAAACGGATATATTCCGGTGAGTGATGTAAAAGCATATGAAGGAAACAAGCCGGCAGGCAAGGTGGTAGTGGCAGGTTCTTCTTCCGTGACACCGGTTATGGAAAAATTAAAAGAAGCATACGCAGCAGTGAATCCGGATGCTGAGATCGAGGTACAGCAGAGTGATTCAACAACAGGCATGCAGTCTGCCATCGACGGATTATGTGATATCGGTATGGCATCCCGCGAATTAAAAGACAGCGAGACCAAGGCAGGTCTTGTTCCGACCGTGATTGCCCAGGATGGTATTGCAGTCATCGTGAACAACGAAAGTGGGATCGACGAGCTGACAAGTGACCAGGTAAAAGGAATCTACACTGGCGAAATCTTAGACTGGGAAGACCTGAACTGATCATCCCCCGGGGAAGGTGAGGAAAATATATGAATCAATTCAAAGAAAAAGCAATGAAGATCGTCTTTCTGATCGCAGCATGTACATCCGTATTAGCAGTTGCGCTGATCTGTGTATTTCTTTTCGCAAATGGAATACCGGCGATCGGAGAGATTGGAATTGGCAATTTCCTTCTGGGGGAACTCTGGAAACCTTCCAATAATCTGTACGGAATACTGCCCATGATATTGGGCAGTATTTATGTGACAGCGGGGGCTATCATCCTGGGTGTGCCGGTCGCTTTATTTACAGCCGTTTTTATGGCAAGATACTGTCCGAAAAAAATTTATCCGTTTCTGCAGTCGGCCATCAATCTCCTGGCAGGGGTTCCGTCTGTCGTCTATGGTTTCTTTGGCCTGATATTGATTGTACCCGTGATTCACAGGATATCAGGGAGGGACGGAAGCACAATGCTGGCGGCTTCTGTGCTGCTTGCTATCATGATTCTTCCGACGATCATCGGAGTGACAGAGTCTGCACTCAGAAGTGTGCCGGACAGTTATTATGAAGGTTCGCTGGCACTTGGAGCAACGCATGAGTGCAGTGTGTTTTTCACAATCGTCCCGGCAGCCAAATCGGGAATCGTAGCCGGTATCGTACTCGGCATCGGACGCGCAGTTGGTGAGACGATGGCGGTCATCATGGTAGCAGGAAACCAGGCGCGTATGCCTGCGGGACTGTTTCGCGGTGTCCGCACAATGACGGCAAATATTGTAATGGAGATGGGATACGCGGCAGACCTTCACAGGGAAGCACTGATTGCAACGGGAGTTGTACTGTTTGTATTTATCATGCTGATCAATCTGGCAGTGTCGCTGCTGAACAGGAGGACATACAGTGGAAGTGAAAGCTAGGAATTATCAGTCATTATCTCAGAAATTAAAAGCATATACAAAAAGTCCTGTGTCCGCGTTTCTGGCAGCACTCGTTATGATCTGTACTGCTATTACATTTTTTGTACTGTTGTTTCTTGTCGCGTTTATTCTTATCAAGGGAGTACGCTTCCTGACACCGGACTTATTTTCTTTCACATATACAACAGACAATGCATCATTGATGCCTGCGCTGGTCAACACACTGACGATGACGGCACTCTCTCTGGTGATTGCGGTGCCGATCGGAGTGGCATCTGCAATCTTTCTGGTAGAGTATTCCGGGCGGGGAAGCAAACTGGTCGGAATCATCAGGATCACAGCAGAAACACTTTCCGGTATTCCTTCTATTGTGTACGGTCTGTTTGGCCTTCTGTTTTTTGCAACGACATTAAAGTGGGGGTTTTCTCTGCTGTCGGGTTCCTTTACGGTGGTCATCATGATCTTGCCTCTGATCATGAGAACGACAGAGGAAGCATTAAAAGCGGTTCCGGATTCGTTCCGGGAAGCCAGTTTCGGGCTGGGAGCAGGAAAACTCAGGACCATCTTTAAGATCGTACTTCCGTCAGCGGTACCTGGTATTCTGGCGGGCATCATCCTGGCGACGGGGCGAATCGTCGGAGAGACAGCGGCACTTATTTATACGGCGGGTACGGTGGCACAGATTCCGTCCAACCTGATGGGATCGGGCAGAACACTGGCAGTACACATGTATGCATTGTCAAATGAAGGATTGTATATGGATCAGGCATATGCGACGGCAGTCGTGCTTCTTGTGATCGTACTTGCAGTCAACTGGCTGTCCGGAAGGATTGCAAAACGCATTGCGAAAGGATAAGAACGAAATGGATAAAATATCGATAGAAAATATGAATCTGTACTACGGGGATTTTCATGCCCTCAAAGATGTGAACCTGCACCTTCCGGAAAAACAGATCACAGCATTTATCGGACCTTCCGGCTGTGGAAAGTCCACGCTTTTAAAATCTCTGAACAGAATGAATGACCTTGTTGGCGGGTGTAAAATCACTGGTGATATCAAACTGGACGGAGAGGACATCTATGGGAATATGGATGTCAACCTCCTGCGAAAACGTGTCGGCATGGTGTTTCAGAAACCCAACCCATTTCCGATGAGTATTTATGATAATGTCGCATATGGACCGAGAACGCACGGTATCCATGCAAAAGCGAAACTGGATGAGATCGTGGAACAGTCTCTGCAGGGAGCAGCTATCTGGGATGAGGTGAAGGACCGCCTGAAAAAGAGTGCGCTTGGATTGTCCGGCGGGCAGCAGCAGCGTCTTTGCATCGCCCGTGCACTTGCCGTGCAGCCGGAAGTTCTTCTGATGGATGAGCCGACCTCCGCGCTTGACCCCATCTCCACTTCAAAGATTGAAGACCTTGCGGTTGATCTGAAGCAGAATTATACGATTATCATGGTAACGCATAATATGCAGCAGGCCGCCCGTATCTCGGACAAAACAGCATTCTTTCTCCTTGGTGAAGTTGTGGAATACAATGATACAGATGCTCTGTTCGCGTCACCGCAGGATAAGAGGACAGAGGATTATATTACAGGGAGGTTTGGATAATATGCGCAAATATTTTGATCTGCAGCTGAAGCAGCTGCATCAGGAACTTAAGGAAATGGGCGGCCTGTGCCAGATCGTGATATCGGAGACATACCAGCTTTTAAGCAAGGGTGACCGTGAGGTCATCAAGTCGATTGTGGTGCAGGAGGATCAGATGAACCAGAAAGAGCGTGATATTGAGACGCTCTGTATGAAACTGCTGCTCAAACAGCAGCCTGTGGCTACGGACCTGAGAAAGGTATCCGCCGCGCTGAAAATGATCACCGATATGGAGCGTATCGGAGACCAGGCACTCGACATCGCGGAGATTGTGGAGACAGGAACTATCCTTGAGGCCGACGACGGCGAACTTCTGGGAAAGATGGCAGAGGCGACGATGGGAATGGTATCCAGGAGTATTGAGGCATATGTGGAGCAGAATCTGGAAAAAGCACAGGAAGTTATCCAGTCGGATGATGTTGTGGATGAGCTGTTTGTGAAAGTCAGAGAGAGTCTGGTAAACCATCTGGGGAGCACTGGCGATGACAACGACAGAATTCTGGATTTTTTAATGATAGCAAAATACTATGAACGGATCGGAGATCACGCCACCAATATTGCGGAGTGGGTCGAATTTTCCATTCTTGGCAAGCACAGAAACGGCAAAGAGGCATAGATAAGGCTTAGTAAAATTCACCAAAAACGTAACAAAACTTCTGTTTTTGTTGATATTTGTGAAAGAACTGCTATAATAGTTAACAGATTACAGCGAAATCAGGAGGATAAGTAATGAAAAAGATATTGGTATTGGCATTAACTGCCGTGATGGCCTTGTCACTTGCAGCGTGCGGCGGTTCTAAAAAAGAGAACACGGTAAATTCAGTGGATGATCTTGCAGGCAAGAAGATCGGGGTTCAGCTTGGCACAACGGGTGACATCTACGCCAGTGACTTTGCGGAGGAAAACGAGGGAACGCAGGTCGAAAGGTTCAGCAAGGGAATGGATGCCGTCCAGTCTGTGAAACAGGGGAAACTCGACTGTGTGATCATCGATGCTCAGCCGGCAAAGGCGTTCGTGGAGAAAAATGATGATCTGAAGATTCTGGACGATCCGTTTGAGTTGGAAGAATATGCGATTGCGCTGAAAAAAGACAACACAGAGCTGAAAGACAAGATCAATGCTGCACTGGCGGAACTGAAAGAGGACGGGACTCTGGATTCTATCGCCAGCAATTACATCGGCGATGACACAAAGGGAAAATCTCCGTATGAATCTCCGGCAGACACAGACCGCTCCAACGGAAAACTGGTAATGGCGACCAATGCAGCTTTCGAACCGTATGAATACTACGAGAATAACACCATTGTCGGACTGGATGTCGATATGGCGCAGGCAATCGCAGACAAACTTGGCATGGAACTGAAAGTTGAGGACATGGAATTCGATTCCATCATCACTGCCGTACAGTCCGGAAAAGCCGATATCGGTGTGGCCGGGATGACAGTGACAGAAGACCGTCTGAAAAATGTTGATTTCACGGATTCTTACACAACGGCAACACAGGTTATTATCGTAAGAAAATAGTTAGACTGTATTAACAGGGCTGTTACTTTTTAGCGACAGTCCTGTTCTTGTACGTTGTCGCGACAGATGAGATAGGAGAAGTGTTATGTGGGATACTTTTGTTGAACAGTTTTATCAGAATTTTATCGAGGAAGACCGGTGGATGTTCCTTGTAAAGGGGCTTGGATACACGCTGTTGATTACAGTGTTCGCGGTGCTGATCGGGATTGTGCTTGGTTTTCTGATCGCAGTCGTGCGTTCGACGCACGATAAGACGGGCTCCATGAAATTTTTAAACGCCATCTGCAGGGTTTATCTGACGGTGATCCGCGGAACGCCGGTTGTCGTACAGCTGATGATTCTGTATTATGTGATCTTTGCGTCGGTTGATATCAATAAAATCATCGTCGGTGCGATCGGATTTGGTTTGAACTCCGCCGCGTATGTGGCAGAGATCGTCCGTTCCGGCATTATGTCGGTGGATGCCGGACAGTTTGAAGCGGGGCGAAGTCTGGGACTGGATTACAGGAGTACCATGATGCTCATTATCATGCCGCAGGCATTTAAAAACGTGCTGCCGGCTCTGGCAAATGAATTTATCGTACTGATCAAGGAGACTTCCATCAGCGGATATATCGGTATGATGGATCTGACCAGGGCGGGGGATATTATCAGAAGTGTGACATATGCGCCGCTTTTGCCGCTCCTGGCGGTGGCGGCAATCTATCTCGTGCTTGTCATGGTGCTGACGGCCGGAGTGAATAAACTGGAAGCGAGGCTGAGAACGAATGAGCGATAAAAATGTACTGATTGAAGTAAAAGAGTTGAGCAAGGCATTCGGTGATCATCTGGTACTCGATAAGATCTCGACCGATATCGACCAGGGTGAGGTGGTCGCGATCATCGGTCCTTCGGGATGCGGGAAATCCACGTTCCTGCGGTCACTGAACCTGCTGGAGATACCGACCGGCGGGAGCATTTATTTCGAAGGCACGGATATTACAGATGCATCGGTAGATATTAATAAAATCAGACAGAAAATAGGCATGGTGTTTCAGCAGTTCAATCTGTTTCCGCACAAGACCATCAAGGAAAATATCATGCTGGCGCCGGTAAAACTGGGAGTGATGAGTGTGCAGGAGGCTTCCGGGAAAGCGGATACACTTCTGCAGCGCGTCGGTCTTCCGGAAAAGGCAGATGCATATCCGGCGATGCTGTCCGGCGGACAGAAACAAAGGATTGCCATTGCGCGTGCACTGGCGATGAATCCGGATGTGATGCTGTTTGATGAGCCGACATCGGCGCTGGACCCGGAGATGGTCGGAGAAGTACTGGCGATCATGCAGGAGCTTGCCAAAGAGGGGATGACGATGGTTGTCGTGACACACGAGATGGGATTTGCCCGCGAGGTTGCGAACCGCGTGATGTTTATCGATGAAGGAAAGATAAAAGAGGAAAATTCTCCGCATGAATTTTTCGATCATCCGCAGAATCCGCGCCTGAAGGATTTCCTTTCAAAGGTACTATAGGACAGCAGTTAAAAAGGAGCGAATTATTTATGAAAAAACAACCTACTGTGTTAATGATACTGGATGGCTACGGGCTGAATGACAGGTGTGAGGCGAATGCTGTCTGCGAGGCCAGGACACCGGTGATGGATCAGCTGATGAGTCAGTGCCCGTTTGTCCGGGGAAACGCAAGCGGTCTTGCGGTCGGCCTGCCGGACGGGCAGATGGGAAATTCGGAAGTCGGGCATTTGAATATGGGTGCCGGACGCATTGTCTACCAGGAACTGACGAGGATCACCAAGGAGATAGAGGACGGTGATTTCTTTAAGAATGAAGCACTTCTTGCGGCAGTCAAAAATGCGAAGGAACGCGGCTCAGCGATTCACTTCATGGGACTGTTGTCGGACGGCGGTGTACACAGCCATAATACACATCTGTACGGTCTGCTCGAAATGGCAAAAAAAGAAGGCCTGAACAAAGTTTTTGTACATTGTTTTCTCGATGGGAGGGATACTCCCCCGTCATCCGGGAAAGGATATATTGAGGAACTGCAGCAGAAGATGAAAGAAATCGGGGTCGGGGAGATCGGAGTCGTATCGGGACGTTATTATGCGATGGACCGTGACAATCGCTGGGATCGGGTAGAGCTCGCATACCGCGCGCTGACGAGAGGCGAGGGTGTGAAGGGAACCGATGCGGCCGAGGCTGTACAGGCGTCCTATGATGACGGAAAAACAGATGAATTCGTGCTTCCGACGGTGATGGAGAGAGACGGGCAGCCGGTGACGGTAATCAGAGACGGTGATTCGGTAGTGTTCTTCAATTTCCGTCCGGACCGTGCAAGGGAGATTACAAGAGCCTTCTGTGATGATGAGTTTGCAGGATTCGACAGGGGCGGCAGACTGGATCTTATGTATGTCTGCTTCACGGATTATGATGACACGATTCAGAATAAACTGGTCGCATTCCATAAGGTAAGAATAGAGAATACATTTGGTCAGTATCTGGCAGCAAACCATATGACACAGGCGAGGATTGCGGAGACCGAAAAATACGCGCATGTGACCTTTTTCTTTAACGGAGGCATCGAAGAGCCGAATGAGGGAGAAGAGCGTATTCTGGTAAAATCGCCGAAGGTTCCGACGTATGATATGCAGCCGGAGATGAGCGCATATGAGGTGTGCGACCGTCTGGTGGAAGCGATCAGATCCGGGAAGTATGATGTGATCATCATTAACTTTGCGAATCCGGATATGGTTGGACATACCGGAGTGGAGGATGCTGCGATCAAGGCGGTGGAAGCGGTGGATGCATGCGTAGGACGTGCGGTGGATGCGGTGAAAGAGGTAAACGGACAGATGTTTATCTGTGCAGACCACGGCAATGCCGAGCAGCTGGTGGACTATGAGACGGGTGAGCCATTTACCGCGCATACGGTAAATCCGGTTCCGTTTATACTCGTGAATGCAGACCCGGCTTACGGATTGCGTGAGGGCGGCTGCCTGGCTGACATTGCACCGACACTGATTGAGCTGATGGGGATGGTACAGCCGGAAGAAATGACAGGAAAAAGCCTGTTGACAAAAAACAACTGATACGAAAGATAAGAATCGAAGGGGATTGCCAGAGCGGTAGTCTCCTTTTCTCTACGGCAAAAGATGACAGGATATGACATTGTAGCAGGAGGAAGTAATATGAATCAGTTTTTTGGGCAGTATCTTGAAAACATTGTACCTGTAACTTTTAAACTCCAGACGCCGGATGAAAGTCAGGTATTCGGAGACGGAGAACCGGAGTTTACGGTGACTCTGAAGGAAGACATCAGCAGGAAAGAACTGCTGACAAGTACGTCACTTGCACTGGGTGACGCGTATACAAAAGGAACACTGGAGGTGGATAAAGACCTGTATCATGTACTGGACAGTTTCATGGGGCAGATGGGAAAATTTACGACCAATCATCAGATGCTGAAAAAACTGTTGTTTACCTCTCTGGGCAGGAAGAACCAGAAGGAAGAAGTATCTTCACATTATGATATTGGAAATGATTTTTACAGGCTCTGGCTGGATGAGTCCATGAGCTACTCGTGTGCGTATTTTAAACACGAATCTGACACTCTGTATGAAGCACAGCTCAATAAAGTACATCATATACTGGAAAAGCTGCATCTTGAAGAAGGCATGACACTTCTCGATATTGGCTGCGGATGGGGATTTCTTTTGAGAGAAGCGGCAAAAAAGTATAAAGTTAAAGGCTTCGGAATCACGTTAAGCCAGGAGCAGCACGATAAATTTCAGGAAGATATTGAACGTGATGGGCTTACGGATTTTCTGCAGGTCGAACTGATGGATTACCGCGATCTGAAAAAATCCGGAAAGCAGTTTGACCGGGCGGTGAGTGTCGGTATGCTGGAACATGTAGGACGCGGTCATTACGAAGCTTTTATGGAAAATGTGGATGCGGTATTGAAACCGGGCGGCCTGTTTTTGCTGCACTATATCAGTGCACAGAAAGAGTATCCGGGAGATGCATGGATCCGAAAATATATCTTTCCGGGAGGAACAATCCCAAGTTTGCGTGAAATTATCAATATTCTGCCGGATTTTAATTTTTATACACTTGACGTGGAGAGCCTGCGCCGGCATTATAACAAAACGCTGCTGTGCTGGCGGGAAAATTTTCTGAAATGCAGAGATGAGGTCATAAAGATGAAGGGCGAAGAGTTTACCAGAATGTGGGAACTGTATCTGTCCTCCTGTGCGGCGACCTTTCATAATGGTATTATCGATCTGCACCAGATTCTGATGTCAAAAGGGGTCAGCAACGATCTTCCGATGACGCGCATCGTATAAAAATACGCGGCACAGGCAATACTAGCTGCATCAATATGTAGGAGGTTATTTCATGTATCGCTATTTACCGATTCGACGGATTTACGCAAGAGAAGTTCTGGATTCCAGAGGCAATCCAACCGTTGAGGTGGATGTTACGGTAGGAGAAGGCATCGTGGGAATCGATGGATATACAGGAAGAGCGCTGGTTCCGTCAGGCGCATCTACCGGCAAATTTGAGGCACTGGAATTGCGTGACGGAGAAGAGCGTTACTGCGGATTGGGTGTACAAAAAGCGGTGGATAACGTCAACGGGCGGATCGCAGAGGCGATTCTGGGAGAGAATGCCCTGAATCAGGCGTATATTGATCATCTTCTGATCGAGACTGACGGAACAGAGAATAAGAGCAGCCTGGGCGCAAATGCTGTACTCGGTGTCTCCATGGCTGTGGCCAGAGCCGCAGCAGCAGCCCTCAGGCTTCCACTGTATCAGTATCTGGGCGGCGTATATACGAGAAGGATGCCGGTTCCGATGATGAATATTCTAAACGGAGGAAAACATGCGGATAACACAGTAGACCTTCAGGAGTTCATGATCGTGCCTGTAAAGGCGTGCAGCTTTCATGAAGCACTCTCCATGGGAAGCGAGATCTATCATGCTTTAAAACGGCTGCTGAAAGATCGCGGACTTTCCACTGCTGTCGGAGATGAAGGCGGATTTGCACCGGATCTGAAAAGCTCTGCAGATGCGCTGGAACTGATCGTGGATGCCATAAAAGAAGCGGGATATGAGCCGGGTGAAGAAGTCGGGATCGCTATTGATGCGGCTGCAAGCGAACTGTATGATGAAGAGCGGGGTGTTTACAGTTTTCCGGGTGAGAGCTGTACGCACAATGAAGAAATTACCAGGGACTCCGATGAGATGATCCAGTATTATGAGGAGTTGATGGATCTGTATCCGATCCTATCAATCGAAGATGGACTGTATGAAGATGACTGGGATGGCTGGAAGAAAATGACGGACCGGCTTGGAGGCAGGATACAGCTTGTCGGGGATGACCTTTTTGTGACTTGCAGCAAACGCCTTGGATGCGGTATCAAGCTGGAAGTTGCAAATGCGATTCTTGTGAAGGTCAATCAAATCGGAACGCTCTCTGAGGCGATGGATGCTGTCGTCACCGCGCAGCAGGCGGGGTACCGCGCGGTAATCTCACACCGCTCCGGCGAGACAGAAGACAGCTTTATCGCTGATCTCGCAGTGGCGACGAGAGCAGGGCAGATCAAAACAGGGGCACCGTGCAGGACTGACCGCAATGCAAAGTATAACCAGCTGCTGAGGATCGAAGAGTACCTTGGAAAAATAGCGGAATACCAGAACCCCTTCTTATAATATAGGAAACATCGTATCCTAATTATAAAGAATTGTAAATATGTGTTGAATTCCCCTCATTCCTGTGGTAAAATAATTCCAGTTGACTGCAGGAGGTGTAGAAGTGGATATTTTAAGAATCATTCTTACAATATTATTTGTAATTGATTGTATAGGCTTATCGGTGGTAGTTCTGATGCAGGAGGGAAAGAGCCAGGGTCTTGGCGCGATTTCCGGTATGGCAGACACTTACTGGGGCCAGAATAAGGGACGTTCCATGGAAGGTGCGCTCGTGAGGGCGACAAAGATCATGGCGGTTCTGTTTATCGTACTGTCAATTGTATTAAACATGAAATTTTAAAAAGGACACTCTTGTTTTATACAAGAGTGTTTTTTAGTCGGAGGAAACGTGAATAAAAAAGAATTAAAGAAGAGAAAAAAATTGATTTGTGAGTTGATAAGTTCCAAAGAATATCAGCCCATGCGCGCGAAAGAAATTGCATCTTTACTGCAGATTCCCAAACCGCTCAGGAAGGAATTATCCGCAGTACTGGATGCACTGGTGGAGGACGGCAAGATCGCCGTCAGCAAGCAGGGAAAATATCGCAAGGCAAAGGAACGGAAGTATGGGCCGAAGCAGGATAAGAAAAGCAATCTGGCAACAGGTGTTTTTATTGGACATTCAAGAGGTTATGGGTTTGTCGAGCCGGAGGATAAGGACCAGGAAGACATCTATATTCCGGAAAATAATGTAAACGGAGCGTTCCATCAGGATAAAGTGGAAATTCAGATTTCTGAAAATATAAATGGAAAGAGACGTGAAGGGCAGGTTCTGCGCGTTTTGGAGCACGGTATCACAGAAGTTGTCGGCACGTTTGAGAAAAGCAGGCATTACGGTTTTGTCGTTGCTGACAATGCGAAAGTACAGCAGGATATCTTTATACCTCAGGAGCACGGGATGAACGCTCAGGATGGTGATAAAGTTGTTGCGGTGATCACCAGTTACGGAAGCAGGAATAAAAGTCCGGAAGGTCGCATAAAAGAAGTATTAGGGAAAAGCACCGATCCGGGGATCGATGTACTCTCGGTTGCCAGAAGCTATGGGCTGCCCATGGAGTTTCCGGCCAGAGTGCTGCAGCAGGCTGGCAGGATTTTGCCGATATTACAGGACGGTGACTTTTCCGGAAGAAAAGATCTGCGTCATCTGATGTGTGTGACAATCGATGGCGAAGACGCAAAGGATCTGGATGATGCCATTACCCTGACAAAGACAGAAGAAGGTTACGAGCTGGGCGTACACATAGCGGATGTGACGAATTATGTGCAGGAAAACAGTGCGTTAGACAGGGAAGCATTGAAACGGGGAACCAGCGTATATCTTGTGGACCGTGTGATACCGATGCTGCCCAGAGAGCTGTCCAATGGCATCTGTTCTTTGAACCAGGGAGAGGACAGGCTGGCACTCAGCTGTCTCATGTCCCTGAACGAGAAAGGAAAGCTGAAGAGTCATGAGATTGCTGAAACTGTGATCAAAGTGGACCGCAGAATGACTTATACAGCAGTTCAGCAGATACTGGAAGGAGATAAAGAGCAGCAGGAAGAGTATCAGGATTTTGTGCCGATGTTTTTCTGTATGGAAGAGCTCTCGAAACTGCTTCGCGCCAGAAGAGAAAAAAGGGGATCCATCGACTTTGATTTCCCGGAGAGCAAGGTGCTGCTTGATGAGAAAGGCCATCCTGTCGCTGTGAAGGCGTATGAGCACAATACGGCGACTAAAATCATCGAAGATTTTATGCTCCTTGCAAATGAGACAGTGGCTTCAGAATATCATGACAGGGAACTGCCGTTTGTGTACCGGATCCATGAGGAACCGGATGCAGACCGGATGGAAGGGGTGCTTGCCTTCCTTCGGGCAAATCAGATACCAGTCCAGAAAGCAAAGCATACCGTCAGCCCCAAAGAAGTTCAGAAAATCCTGAAAAGTATTGATGGAATGCCGCTGGAACCCATGGTCAGCAGGCTGCTGCTTCGTTCGATGAAGCAGGCATGCTATTCTGTGGATGATGCCGGACATTTTGGACTGGCAGCAGAGCATTATTGTCACTTTACGTCACCGATCAGGCGTTATCCGGATCTGCAGATCCATCGGATCATCAAGGATGTGATCCGGGGCAGAATGGGACAGGAGCGGACGCATCATTATGAGCTTTTGCTGGATGACGTGGCTTCAAAATCAAGTATGCTGGAACGGCGTGCGGAAGAGGTGGAGCGTGAGACGATCAAACTCAAAAAGGCGGAATATATGAGCAGTCAAATCGGAGAGACTTTTGAGGGTGTCATATCCGGTGTCACCGGATGGGGAATTTACGTGGAACTCGACAATACGATCGAGGGACTTGTCTCTATGAATTCCATGTGGGATGATTATTATATTTATGATGAGGCGGCGCATCAGCTGATCGGTGAAGCTTCCAAAAAAATATACCGCCTGGGACAGGCTGTACACGTCGTCGTAGAGGATGCGGATGTTGTAACAAAGACAGTAGATTTTAGATTGGCAGAAGGAATGGAAAGAAAACATGGGGAAGGAAACAGGCAATCGTCTGATTGCAAATAATAAAAAAGCATACCACGATTATTTCATCGAGGAGAAATATGAGGCGGGCATTTCCCTGCACGGAACGGAGGTCAAATCTCTGCGCATGGGGAAGTGCAGTATCAAAGAATCATTTTTAAAGATTGAGAACGGCGAACTTTTTATCTATGGAATGCATGTCAGTCCATATGAAAAAGGCAATATTTTCAATAAAGACCCGCTGCGTGTGAAAAAACTTCTGATGCATCGTTCAGAAATTCATAAACTGCAGGGACAGATTGCGGAAAAAGGATATACACTGGTACCGCTGCAGGTCTATTTCAAAGGCAGTCTGGTGAAAGTGCAGATCGGTCTTGCAAAAGGTAAAAAAATGTATGACAAACGCCAGGATATTGCGAAAAAGGATCAGAGGCGGGAAGCAGAGCGTGATTTTAAAGTGAAAAATCTTTCTTAGGGCATTGACTTTATGTAAACTCAGTGGTATATTATATATGATAAATCACGTCTGCAGCCGGTAAAACATTCGGGGTAGTACCGGTTTCGACGGGGGTCTTGAAGATGGAGAAGCTATCCGTACGCGATGCGTCAAATCGCAAAACTTAAATTTAAACGCAGACGAAAACGTAGCGTTAGCAGCCTAGTTGCTGCTCGTCAGCCCTTGTGCACTCACACATGAGGAATCTGGCGCCGATCTTGTGAGAAACGATGCGGGCAAAGCTTTGAGCCTGTAGGCGTAATATGAAGCTACCAAAACCATCAGGGTGTCTGTTTCCGGGTGGCAGAGGGAATGTCAAAGAACAGACTATGATAGTAGAAGTACATGGGATAGGCTTTCGGACACGAGTTCGACTCTCGTCTACTCCATAAAAGGGCTGCTGCACTTTCGTGCAGCAGCCCTTTTACATGTATTTACAAAATCAGGTTGAAATCTTTTTTCTATTAGTGTAACCTGTTAATTAAAGGTAACAGTTCAGGACGGCGTGGGAATTGGTGCAGAAAGCTACATCAAGCAGAAGATGCCCCGTCCTGAACAATTACAATTAAAGAAGATATGACACATGGGGAAGATGCTAAAAGCTTTGGAGCGTGATTACAATCATATCGGGAGGGTATTGAATGACAGAAGAAACGAGAGTGATAATGGATGCAATAGGAGGACTGAAGCAGGAAATAAAATCTGTACAGCTCACACTTGAAAATGAGACAAACCGCAACATAAAGCTGATAGCAGAAGGACATCTTGATCTTAGCAGGAAATTAGACGATGCCTTGAAAGTGGAGAATGAAAAGGAATTATTAATAATTCGGGTGAACAGCCTGGAAAACGAAGTGAGAAAATTAAAAGAACGGGTTGAACAAATGGTTTAAAGAATACAAAGGATTATGTAGAAGTTTATTGAGTTTTTAATCGGTGGTCGGACTGACCGCCGATTTTATTTTATTACACAGGAAACTCCTCCGGAATCTCCTGTGTAATAAAATGCACTTTGTGCATCAATGCGCAGCTCGCGGAAAGAAACGCAAAAAAACACAAAAAAAATAACAAAATATATAAATAACTGTTTAACCTCCAGTACCAAACTACATAAAAAATATAGTACAAAGAAGTCTGCACAGCAAAATACCATAAGATTGTTAACAATGTATATCATTTAAATAAATGTACAGATTTCATATAATAAAAGTAACCAAAAACCAGCTGCTGGTAATGTTGCACAACACACATACACACGTATTGGAGGAAGCCATGGAGAAAAATAAAGTTGCAGTAACCTTAGGTCCCGGAAACATTGTGATTCAGGATATGCCCTATCCGAAGTTGCAGCAGGGCGGAGCCATACTGAGAAACAAACTGTGCGGAGTATGCGGTACTGATAAACATACATACCGCGGCGAAACCACTCAGTTTGCAGGCACAAATTTAGAGTATACGATTCAATTTCCTTTGCACCAGGGGCATGAAGCCTTCAGCATTATCGAAGAAATCGATGAAGAAGGTTCAAAAACTCTTTCCTATGATCACGAAGAACTTCACGTGGGTGATCGTGTTACTTTTTCACCGGTCATCGTATGCGGCAGCTGTTTCTGGTGCCGGCATGCCTCATGGTATACCTGGTGCGAGGGGGAGGGCAGAGGCGTTTATGGAAACAACGGCGGCATCATAGACGGTGATCATGCTCCCGATGAGATTTACGGCGCCTTCTCACGTTTTATGACGATTCGCCCGGGCTCCTATCTCTTTAAATTACCGGACGAGTTGCCGGACGAACTTGCCTGCCTGGTTGAGATCATGACAGTCACCTATGTATTCGATACGGCAATGAACACAAATTCTTTTCATATGGACGGGCTGCCTTTCGGTGCGACTGTGGTCATTCAGGGCGCAGGTCCCATCGGTCTGGCTCATGTGATTAAGGCACGTATGCTGGGTGTCAAAACAATAATTGTGACGGATAAATCCGAATACAAGCTTAAATTGGCAAAAGAATTCGGTGCTGACTATACGTTGAATGTTACGGATACAGAAGAAAAAGACCGCATTGATTTCGTGAAATCCAGGACGCGCGGTCTTGGCGCTGATGTTGTCGTTGAATGTACGGGTGTACCGACTGTGGTGGCGGAAGGTCTGGAGTATCTCCGAAAATGCGGTACTTATCTGGAACCGGGGATGTTTGCGGAGGTTGGCAATTCTTCCATTAATATGCATAAGGTATGCTCAAAGAATCTGAGGATCATGGGGATGACGGAAAATGCGCTGCCCGGATACCGGGCAACGATGGATATGATGGTGAAACATCTCAATGATTTTCCCTGGCTGAAGTATTTTACGCACAGGTTCCCGCAGGACCAGATTAATGAGGCTGTGAAATTCAGTATGACGGATGATTGTAACAAGGTTCTGATCGAGCCCTGGAAATAAGCCGAATTGAGGTGATTGTTTTGAACGAAGTCAGAACAGATGCAATCGTAAGCTTTAAGAATATTACAAAAACATTTCCCGGTGTCGTCGCTTTAAACGACATATCTTTCAGCATCAAACGTGGAGAAGTGCATTGTCTGCTGGGTGAAAACGGCGCCGGAAAATCAACATTGATTAAGATTCTCACGGGTGTTTATCACGCGGACAGCGGTGAAATATTAATCAATGGGGAAAGGGTGACGATCGGAGATATCGTTGAGGCACAGAGGTTAAACATCGGCACTGTTTTTCAGGAGAATAGTCTCGTTCCACATCTATCGGTGGCTGAAAATGTATTTCTGACCAGGGAAATAAAGAATAAAATCGGTTTCATTGACTGGAGCAGAATGTATAGTGAATGTACCCGCTGGTGCAGGGAATTGGGGATCGAGATTGACCCAAAGGCCAAAGTAAACAAGCTGTCTGTTGCTCAGCAGCAGATCGTTGAGATCGTAAAAATGTTTTCTCAAAATCCACAGATCGTGATACTCGATGAACCAACGTCTGCATTGTCAGATAACGAAATTGATAACCTGTTTGAGATCATAAAAAAAATGCAATCCAAAGGAATCACCTTCCTGTATATCTCTCACCGCATGGAGGAGATAAAACGAATCGGCAACAGCGGCTCCGTGCTCCGGGACGGCGAATTTGTTTCTTCCATTGAGGATGTAACGAAATTAGATATGGACGAAATCATAGCGATGATTGTCGGCCGTACGCTGGACCAGAAATTTCCCGCAAGAAATGTGGAAACAGGGGATGTGCTGCTTGAGGTTGAAGGGCTGTCGGTTCCCAAACTGATCTACAATATCAGCTTTCAGGTCAGACGCGGCGAGGTTCTCGGATTCTCCGGTTTGGTGGGATCCGGACGTACGACAACGGCAAAGGCCATTTTTGGCGCCATACATAAATCGGCGGGAACCGTTAAAATAGACGGCAGGGAGGTTAAAATCAAAAATCCTAAGGATGCAATCAAAAACAAACTAGGATTACTTCCTGAGAACCGTAAAGAAGAGGGTCTGATATTAAATCAGTCGGTTTCCTGGAACACAGTTTTTTCGTCTCTGAATAAATTCAAAAAAGGACCGTTTATCAACAGAAAAAAAGAAAGGAAAACAGTAGAAGGCTACAAAGAACGGCTGAATATTAAGACACCGGAGCTCTCCCGGCAAGTCAAATACTTAAGCGGCGGGAATCAGCAAAAGGTCGTATTCGCAAAATGGCTCTGTGCGGATTCCGGCGTGTATTTCTTTGATGAGCCGACTCGGGGCATCGATGTGGGTGCGAAAAGTGAGATCTATGGCATAATTAATATGCTGGCTGCGGCTGGAAATGCAGTTGTTGTCATCTCGTCTGAGTTACCGGAAATATTAGGGGTGTGTGACCGGATTGTGGTGTTTCATGAAGGCAGGGTCACAGGCGTGTTAGACAGGAAAGCGGCCACACAGGAAGCTGTCATGTACCATGCGTTAGGGGGTAAATGAGTGAATGGATAAATCGAAAACAAAGAAAAATGTATTTGGAAAAGTCAATAAATCGATGAACAACATTTCCGGCGCCGGTTCACTGCTGCCGTTATTCGTGATCATCCTCCTGCTCTGGATTACCACTGACAGCTTTATGCAGTTTGACAACATTATGCAGGTATTGCGCCAGGCGGCTGTGTATGCGCTTATGGGTATCGGCATGACCTTTGTCATTATCACAGGAGGCATTGACTTGTCACAGGGTTCCAGCCTGGCACTCAGCTGCGTATGCGCAGGCCTCACCATCAATGCGACCGGCAATATGTGGCTGGGGATCGGCGCGGCGCTGGCAGCCGGGGCGGTGATTGGAATCTATAACGGGGTTTTGGTGGCGTACGTTAAGATTCCGCCGTTTATCGTCACGCTGGGCTCCCTGTACATCGTTCGTGCATTGGCACTGTGGATGACAAATTCAACACAGGTGGCAATCTCACACGGCAGTTTTAAATATATCGGTCAGGGATTCCTGTTTTCCATTCCGTTTCCGGTATATGTATTTGTGGTAATTGGAATGATCGCCCATATTATATTGACGCAGACAGCGATGGGAAGACATATCTTTGCAATCGGAAGCAATGCGGAAACCGCCCGTCTTTCCGGCGTCCACATTGAGCGGACAACGATTGCGGTCTATGCGGCGTCGGGAATCTGTATGGGAATTGCAGCTGTTGTATATCTGTCCAGATTAAGCGCAGCTCAGCCCACGGCAGGTCAGAGCTATGAGATGGAAGCGGTTGCAGCAACGGTCATTGGCGGAACATCAATCACAGGCGGGGAAGGGGGGATCTTTGGCACGATCATCGGTGCAATCATTGTTGCTATTATAAGAAACGGATTGGTTCTGCTGGGCGTTCAGAGTTTTTTTACGCAAATGGTTGTGGGTGCAATTATTGTCGCTGCTGTTTCTTTGGACATCACACGCAAAAGACTCAGCGCAAATAAATGAGTATCTTTTAATGGAAGTATTTTATAAAATTGCAAAGGAGGTAATGAAATGAAAAAGACATTGGCTATACTGATGGGGGCATGTATGCTCTGTTCGCTTCTCGCGGGATGCGCAGGGAAAAGCGACGAAGGCACCGACAATGCAACGTCACAGGACGATGCTGCAGCCGCGGATCAGGGGGAGACTGCGGATACCACTGCAGATGCGGACGCTGCTCCGGAAAAAGCTTCGGATTCATCGGAAAAGAAAAAACTCGCAATTGTACCGAAATGCTTAAACAATCCCTATTTTGTCGCCATGTGTGATGCGGGGAAGGCAGCCGGCGAAGCACTTGGCTATGAAGTATTGATCAACGCGGGCGATGCCGAGACAGAGGTAGACAAACAAATCAGTATTGTGGAAGCTTTTATTGAACAGGGGATCGATGCACTGATCCTGTGCCCATGTGACGGCGCTGCATGTGTGGATGTGGTCAACAAAGCATTTGAACAGGGAATCCCTACATTTCTGGTCGATACCGATGCGGGAGAAGCTGCAGATTCCTGTAAAAATATTGCATTTGCAGGGACAGACAACTATGAAGGCGGGCGTACGGGGGCTGTCTGGGTTGGCGAACATGTGAAATCCGGAAAAGTGGTGGTTTTGGATGGATATGCAGGCAACGTGTCTACGACGCAGCGTATGCAGGGATTCGTCGATGAGATTAAAAACTATCCCGATATCGAAGTCGTCGCAGTCGAATATGCAAACTGCGAGATTTCAAAGGGGATGGAAGTTACTGAAAATATGCTGATGGCACATCCGGATCTTGCAGGTATCTTCAGCTGCAACGATATGATGGCAATCGGCGCCGGACAGGCGGTTGAGGCAGCCGGAAAACGAGAACAAATCAAAATCTGCGGATTTGACGGCCAGCCTGATGCGGCCCAGAAGATTATCGAAGGTACGATTGATGCAACGATCGCACAAAAACCTGCGACCATGACAAAGCTTTGCGTTGAGATGGCAGATGCATACTTAAACGGGCAGGAGATAGAAGAGACATATATCGACACTGGATGTGACACGGTTACCATTGATAATGCAAAGGAATATCTGACGTGGCATTAAAAAACACCTGGATATGTTATCGTGCAGGGAGGAAGTTATATGCAGAAAACAGTAAAAGCGGCAGTGCTTACGGGACCGGGAACTATTGAGATCAGGAAATACCCGTATCCGAATCTGGAGCCTGGAGGAGGTATGGTCATTAAGAACCTTCAATGCGGAATCTGCGGTACAGACAAACATACGTTTAAGGGCGAGATAAAACAGAATACCGGCACAGAATCGGCTTTTGAAACACCGTTTCCGCTTATTCAGGGACATGAAGGTGTTGGAATTATCGAGGAAACAGCGAAAAACAGTTTTGAAGTTGATTACAACGGCGAGCCCCTGCGGGTGGGAGACAGGGTAACATTCTGCCCGGATATCGTTTGCGGCGAATGTTACTGGTGCAGGCATGCACCATGGTACCCATGGTGTGACAGCTCAAACCGTCAGTGCTATGGAAATAGCCTGTGCGCAGATTCAGCGCCTCATTTATTCGGAGCGTTTTCTGAATATATGTATGTTTTTCCAAAATCATTCGTTTACAAGGTGCCCGATCAGCTTTCCACGGATATGGCAACCTTGACAGAGCTCATGTGCGTTACATATACGCTCGATAAGGCAAAAGAGCTGTTTGCATTTGACGGTGAAGGATTTGCCTTCGGCGGAGTGGTAGTGATACAGGGCTGCGGTCCGCTGGGACTTGCACATGTGATAAAAGCCCGGATGATGGGCGCAGGCAAAATCATTGTAACCGATATTTCAGATTATAAACTGGAACTGGCAAAAGCATTTGGTGCGGATTTGTGCTTAAATGTCCTGAAGACATCGGCTGAGGAGCGAATTGATATCGTTAAGCAGGCTTCTCATGGAATAGGAGCCAATGTAGTATGCGAGTGCTCCGGGGTTCCGTCTGTGGTGCCGGAAGGCCTTGAAATGCTTGCAAAATGCGGTGTTTATCTGGAAGCCGGTCATTTTGTGGATGTGGGTGGTATTGAAATCAATATGCATAAAATCTGTGCGAAAAATATCAGAATTGTGGGGATGAACAATCATGCCGTCACAGGGTATCGTCCTACGATGGAAATGATGCTTCGCCACGAGAAGGTTTTCCCCTGGTCCAAATTTATCAGTCACAAGTTCGATCTGGATGATTATGAGACTGCTATTCGTACAAGCATGACGCCGGAGAGTATGAAGGTCGTTGTCGTGTCCAATAAAGAGTAGCATGGCAGAAGAGTGCCGTGAGACGATTCAGTTTCCGGCACTCTTTGCAAGGTTATAAGTAAGAAGCAAAGCTTACCATGTATCTGAAGAATTATAAGTCAGGGTCATAATCGGATACCCGGAACACACCGGGAGAGCAGTCCTTGATTTTTTTAAACATGGCATAAAAATGTGTAAGATTTTCATACCCTACGGTATGAGCGATTTCTTTGATCGGCAGCGTCGTATCTGTCAGCAGCCTCTGTGCTTCCCCGATACGTCTGTTTGTTATGTACTGGCTGATCGTCAGATTAAAGTACTCTTTAAAAATATGAGAGATATAATACTGGCTAAAATGCAAGTCACGGGAGATATCCTCCAGACGAATATTTCGCATGTAATTTTCATCGATATACTGTTTGATATTGACCGGCAAATCTTTGATATCTTCGTCGTTTAAATCCTTCTCTGTCAATTCAGAGTACGAATTGGGGAAATATTGCAGCAGCTTTAACAGACAGACCAGAAGATGCTGGCCGGCAGCACTGAACGTAGTTTGGCGCTTTTCAAAGTTCACATGAATTGTATTCATCAAAGAAAGGAAGATGTCAAAGGCCTCGCCGGACTTCAGGATGGGTACCTGAGATGTGGGAAAGATATGATTCTCGGGCATTCCTTCTATATGAAGATTGTTCATTCTGATAGCAACGGAACCACGGGGGCTGTAAGGATCCGATTTTTCACCGTGCAAAACACCGGGGTTCATTACCAGAACATCTCCTTTTACCGTCAGATATTCTTTTTCCTTATACGTAAGAATTCCCAGTCCTTCGGTGATTAAGATAATCTCAACAGAGCTGTTATGTGAATGAATGGGATGCGACCAGCCGGGATCATTTTTCACCTCATTGGCAGACGTGACGATCGGCAGTTTTGGGTCACATTCGCTAATGCGTGAGATATAATTCATGTTTAAACGTATCATTTTACCAGCTCCTTTGCAGAATATCTCCCGTAATTTTATTTCATTCTATCATAAGCACTGTTAAAAGAAAAGTAAACATGCTACGTTTTACTGGAAATATATGGTAAATCAAGGCGCTGTTATTTGTATTCTGAAATCTTCTCGCCCACAATCAAATAATACCGGCACTTCCCCTTCGGTATCTCACAGGCCGGTTTTTCAAAGGTCCCCTCCCAGATACAGTTCAGATAGTATCGCTGCCATTCGGGTGTTACGTCCTCCATGGCTGTGATATGAAAACCGCTGTGTGCAAGCAGGGAGTGTATTGCCGCTTCGGGTTCAAACCATACGTCCGCGTATAGAAATCTGCCCCCGTCCCGGAGCAGTCGGAAAGCTTCGGTGACGGCTTTTGGGCGGTCGCCGGATACAAACATGGCGCATTCGGAGATAACGGCATCGAAGCTCTGATCCGGATAGGGTGTGTTCAGAAAATCTCCGGTCTCGGTGCTGCCGTCTGACCGGAGATCCAGACCTGTGGCGTCGAAGTTATGGGAGCGCAACAGGGCAACGGTATCCCCGTCGCCCGCACCGAGGTCCAGGATGCGGGCAGGCGGTCTGATGCCCGACAGTGTGAGCAGTTTTTTTGTCTGTGCGGTACCTCCGGGATGTCTGATCATAACAGCCTCCTTTTACTTATCCTCTAATTCCATTTCCACAGCGGCGATCTTGCCGTTTGCCAGATCTTCCGGGATATAGACCTGTCCGCAGACGGGGCAGCAGGGCACCTCATGATACATCTCATGTTCCAGATAGACAAAGATTGTTTTTTTCATTTGCAGTTCCACACCGCATTTGCAGCACTCCATCATCATCCCTCCCTGATATCCACACGGTGACTGTATACGTCTCTGACAGAGATCGTATCGTCTGTTATGGCATACACGACCCAGACCGTTATATTCTGAAAACGGTGATGTACATAGTACAGATTTTTCTCGCGGTCATAGAGTTTCCTGCCGCTTTCTTCGCCGGCCTCGATCGTTTTTATCACTTCCTCACCGCGGATCAGCAGCCGGTCCAGTTTTTTCTGAAGCTGCTGGCAGATGTCAATCTTCAGATGACTTTGCTGTTTCACGAAATCGCCTCCTGTAACATGTTGTTTCAGCAGCCTGCGGTTATCCCGGCGCTCGTCCAGAGTGGGAGGCTGCCGTTTGCTGTCATCGGATCCGAAGATCAGATCAAGAAGGTGCCGGCATTCTCTGCCCCGGGCAGCAAAGATATCTCTGCAATTCGCACAGTATGTTATGATCTCAGAATCTGTCAGATCCGTCTGTCTTTGGGCAAAAGAGTCAAATAGTTTCGGATTCGCCTGATATATGTGTCCGCCAAAACCGCAGCAGCCGCAAACTTCAGGAGAATCCTCAGACGCGCAGCCGTATCTGCGAGCCAGACCACGCACGGACTGACGGGTTTTGGGGTCATCTGCGGAGCCGCACGGATCGAACAGCTGTATCTTTTTCGATAAATTCACTGTCGGCAGAGGCAGATGTTCCGCATGCATGTCCATAAAACGATACAGTGAAACCGTTTGGATCTGGGGACAGTACTGTTTCAGATTGACCTGGCATGCAGTACATGCGAGCACGAACAATGGTTTGCCAAGGCGATTCCACTCGGCGCAGATCCGGTCAGTCACTTCCTGCCTGCGCCCCGTATCCCCCGCCCATTCTGCCGGAATTCCACAGCAGCCGAGATACAGTGCGGGATTGTCCGCAGTCTTTGCGAGATATTCATATGTGCGCCGGACAAGACCCGGGGATGAGGCACTCAGCTGACATCCCGGGAAAAAGACAATATCGCATTTGGGTTCTTTTTTCGGTGACCATACGAGGTAAGAGTCTTCAGACATGCAAAAATCCAGATCCTGCATCCAGTAGTCGTGCAGCGCGAGCGCAAAATGACCGTCTGAAAAGAGGTCTTTCCGGGCGGATTTTAAACATGCGCCCATGTCGATATGCTCGGGACAGACTTCTTTGCATTTTCCACAGAAGGTGCAGCTGGCGATCATGCGCACACCCGGACGTCTGGTGGCATTGGGCTTCAGTGTCGTTACGATATCTGTACACATCTTCTTTGGGTAGCGTCCGTCAGTTTGCATCAGCGGACAGACTTCGTAACATTTGCTGCAGTTACAGCGCAAACAGCGCCCGGCTTCTTCGACAGGAGCTAATTCATCCCCGTCTGAAGATGGGGGTTCTGAAAAATCATACGGCAGATCATAATACCGTTCATCAGGCGGGACGCTTCCCGCTTGTTTGAAGGTGTAGTCTGTGTTTCCGAGTTTAAAGTATACTTCAATCGAATCAGCTGCGTTGATACCGTCGATCATCGCTTCTATCAGACCGCCGCCGGTTCTTCTCTGCCCGCCTAAGAATATACCGGGGACGGATGTCCCCAGATTTTCCGGATGAAAGTTATCGCGGAGAAGATCAAAATCTTCTCCGCATCCGCCCGTCGCAACATATACTGCGTCTGCATCCGGCAGTACTTCATCTAAAGACGTAACATCCTTTTCCGTGATGAACGTACAGTTATACGGGCTGAATTCATTTTCCAGGTCCAGAAGACATTTCTCCGGGTCCATCTTCTGCAGGGCGGACCCGCCGATGGATGTACTCTTCTCAAACACTGTGACATGGTATCCCCGAGACGCCATGCGAAGTGCACAGGCAAGTCCGCTCAGACCGGCACCGACCACGGTGATGCGCTGTTCCTTTCTGGGAAGACTGTATCGCTGCGGTTTTCCTCCGGTCTCCTGATGGCAGAAGGCCTCCAGTTTCTGAAGACGGACGGCGCGGTCCGCTGAGGCGCGGACACATGCATGCTCACAGGGGGCATCGCACAATGTACTCACGATACCCGGGAACACGACGGCGTTCCGGTAGATTCTGTGGGCACTCTTGTATTTACCGTTCTGCATCTTTTCGATGAACTTGCGCACATCGAGGCCGAACGGACACTTTGATGAACACGGAGGCGGCGTGTCCCGGAAACAGTTATCAGCGTAAGCTCTGTATTTTTCAATATCCATGGTTCCCTCCATCCTCCGTGTTCTGCGGTCTGTTTTAAAGTTCTGAGATTTCCTCGATCGTGTCAAACATATCGGAGCCGAGGAAGTAGTGGTATGGTTTCAGTTCCCTGCCTTCCGCTTTCGCGTCCATTGCCGCTTTGATCTTTTCCGGTCTTGCGGGCAGTTCATAGATTCTGACACCCACGGCGTCATAGATGCTGTTGATGACACTCATATGGCCGGAGGACTGGAACAGCTCGGCGCACCCGGAGGAACCGTGCGGTCCGTGTTCTCTTGGGTTGTCTTCGTAATAATATACCTGAATATCATCCGGGATATCCTCGATATAGGGAACTCCGGCGCCCGCGATCGAACCGCCTTTTTTCACGTCGTCATATTCTTCCTTCAGTGCGTATCCTATGGTATGTGAGATTCCGCCGTAAGCCTGGCCTTCGACTGCCAGCTGATTGCCGATCACGCCGACATCCGCAGTGATGACAACTTTCATCACTTTTGCGGCGCCCGTCTTTTTGTCTACTTCTGTGACTGCCATAAAGCATCCGTAATTCATGGTATTGTTCGGGTCACCTTCGCCGGTCTTGAAATCAATGCCCTCCGCCGTACCGGTACAGTCATAGACACCCTTATACCAGGTCGGGATTCCTTCTGCAGTCATTTCATCGTAGGTTCTGTAAGTGCCATCCGGTTTCCTCATGGCATCCATGAGCTGCTCAGCTGCATTGATCGTCGCATTTCCAACCATGAAATGACTGCGGCTTCCGGCAGCGATACCACTGTCCGGACATCGGTGGGTATCATTCATGACCACATGAATCTGGTCCGGGCGGATGCCTAATGGCTCCAGACATTTTGCAGTGTGAGTCAGCGTACCAATGTCACCGCCCTGGCCTACGTCCTCCCAGGTATTGTAATGGGTGATGCTCCCGTCCGGGTTGAGTTCCAGTGCGCATTCGGAGTGGTCATTTGCGCCGATATTACTCATGAAACCGCCGCAGCTGATACCGATACCGTATGCCTTGTCTTCCGTTTCCCTGCCCTCAATCGATTTTCTGGCTGCTTCATAATGCGGGCGCATGGCGTCCATCAGCTTATCGATGGACGGCTGGCGGTACGGGCGGCTGTTCGTGGTCGTCTCTCCGGGGCGCGCCACATTTTTATAGCGGAACTCGAAGGGATCCTCGCCCATTTTTTCAGCCAGCATGTCGATCAGCGCCTCAAAGCTGGTATAACACTGCGGGGAACCGAGTCCGCGGTAAGCGACGCCGAATGCGTGATTGGTGACAGCCATTCTGGCAAGTCCGCGAATGTTCGGAACCACGTACGGGTAGCCCGGAAAACGGACCATTGCCTCCAGTTCCGGATAGGCATCGGAGAAATATGGACCGTGGTCGCATCCGATATCGAATTCGAGAGCACTGAGTTTACCGTTTTCGTCGCACGCCAGGCGGGCGTTCGTATAAGATGCCGTTCTCTTTCCACTGTAATGCATAAACTCCTCATATGTCAATGTACAGGTGACAGGACGATTGACTGTCAGCATACAGATTGCGATCATTGCGGGTCCTGCCGGATGACATGCCCAGCCAAATGCACCGCCCGCCGGGTTCATGACCAGGCGTAGATTTTCTACAGGCACACCGATACCGTCAGCGATTGCTGAACGGTTCCAGTCGAGAGCCTGCGTTTTGCAGTGTACGACGACATTTCCATCGGTATCATAGTAACACTGTAATACTTCACCTTCTACAGACAGGTGCGGCTCGTGCTGTGCATAAAAACTGCCTTCTACAGAACAGTAGGAGTCATCGATGACATCTCTGGTATCGTCACCTTTTAATACCGGTTGTTTCATATAGATATTCGTAGGTGATTTCTCATAAATGCTCTGTGCACCTACCGCAACAGCATCGAGATAATTCCGGTATTCCGGCAGTGGTTCCAGATCGACGGCTACAGCTGCAGCTGCAGCGCGGGCGTGCTCGTTGCTGTCGGCAATCACACAGCCAACCAGGTCGCCATAATGATAAATCGTATCGTCGCAGATCAGCTTGCATTCATTTCCGGCCATGGTACAGGTAGGATGAGGAAGAGGCTCAAGCATCCGGTTCGTACCTTTAACGTCTTTTGCCGTCACGATCTTTACAACACCCGGCATCTTTTCGGCAGCCGAGGTATCGATGCCCTTTATCCGGGCATGAGAATACTGCCTTGGCTGGATGATCGCCACATGAAGCGTTTCCTCCGGCATATGATGCCTTACGTCATCGCCATAATCCATCTGTCCCAAAACCTTTGCCAGAGCGGTTGGACGCGGCAGTCTGCTTTCATAAATGTGTTCCTCCATCCGATAAGTGATATCTTCAATGGATTTTTCACCGCGCATTACTGCGGCTGCCGCCATGACGGCATCAACCAGTGGATGGTATCCGGTACATCGGCAGACATTCCGGTTTTTCTGGAACCACTGGCGCACTTCCTCGCGGGTGGGGTCCGGATTCTGGTCTAACAGTGCCTTGGCAGAAACGATAAACCCGGGTGTACAGAATCCACACTGTACGCCTCCGTATGTCATCCATGCCACCTGAAGCGGGTGAAGGTTATTTGCGGTACCAAAACCTTCGATGGTTTCAATCGTGCTGAATTCCTCCACGGCACTCATTTTTTTTACGCACGAACGGATCAGTTTGTCGTTCAAAATAACATTACAGGCACCGCACTGTCCTTTGCCGCAGCCTACTTTAACGCCGAGATAACCGTGTCTTCTGAGCACGTCAGCGAGGGTATCAGTTTCGGGATTGAACATTACGATCTTTGTAACACCGTTGATGGTAACACTTTGCCTTTTTAATCCCATAATCATTCTCCTTTCAGTTCAATATGAGGACTCCTAAAAATCAGATAATTTTATTATAGCATTAAAATATTTCATTCACCAACAGTATAATAAATGTGTTGACAATTAATTGTGTTTTAGATACAAAGAAATCTTGTAACAAAATTAAAGTTTTAATATTTTTACTACATTGTAAATATCGTTTTTGTTTGTTATAATACGTTTAATGATAGCAGGTGAGGACAGACATATGCTGATGAGACAGTTAAAACAGTTTATCTATATAGCAAAATTCCAGAGCATTTCAAAAGCCGCCAGAGAACTGTTTATGTCTCAGCAGACATTAAGCCAGTCCATGCAGAATTTTGAAAAGAAGCTGGGGGCACAACTGTTTATTCGAACGAAGCAGGGAGTAAAGTTAACAGATTTTGGAAGACGAATACTGCCCAGAAGTGAGCTGATGCTTCAGCAGGTTGAAGACTATGAAGCGTTTATCCGGGAGCAGGCAGCAGACACCGGGAAAAAGAGCATGATTCTGGTGGAAGAAAATTTCCTGACGCCTTCGATCCCTGCAGATATGATACTCTTAGCTTCAAAGTCCAATCTTTCAATTGAGCTTGCCACGGGTCTTACTTCCTGTCTGTCGGCCTTGAAAGATAAGACGTGTAATGTGGTGTACTGTTTTCGGCCCACGGAATTATATGGACTGACATACATTCCGCTGATGAAGGAACCCGGTGTGGTCATGATGAACAGGCATCATCCTCTTTCAGAGAAAGAGGAGTTGACGCTGGATGATATTTTGGGGGAGGATCTTATACTTCCGCATTTTACATACTCCTCATTTACTACGTCGCTTGTGAAGATCTATGCAAAAAGAAATGCTTATCCGAAATGTGCTGCCGAGACACATGATTTATCGACGCTGATACAGATGCTCCGGGAAAATATAGGGATTTTGATAGCACCTTCGTATCTGATCCCATCCTTTTCGAGGGAAGAATTTAAAATTCAGCCGTTAAAAACAGGGGATTCGATTTTTGAGTATGGTTTTCTGACGGAGTCATATGATGAGGCAGAAATGAATGAAAGGTTTTTTATCAATTCAATGATGGAATATTACAACAAGGAGTATTAAAACCGGGAAACGGTCTGACGGTCGGATTTTCCGGTTTTTTTGCGTTTTGAGGACATCACTTGAGCCGAAATTGCGTGAAAAATTGACTTTTTCAAGTTAATATGGCATAATGGCAAAAGATTGTTTCGAGGAGGGAAAGTACATGACAACGAGCAACATAGTTGCAATTTTAATTGCATTTGTCGTATATTTGATTTTTATGATCATTATCGGCGCCGTTTATATGAAAAAGACGAATAATGTAGACGACTATTTTCTGGCGGGCAGGGGACTGAACGGATGGGTCGCTGCGCTTTCTGCGCAGGCATCTGATATGAGCGGCTGGCTGCTTATGGGACTTCCGGGTTCTATCTACGCGCTTGGTACCGGGCAGGCATGGATCGCCATCGGCCTGTTTATAGGAACTGTGCTGAACTGGCTGGTAATCTCAGGCAGGCTGCGCCGCTATACGATCGTAGCAAATAATTCCGTGACGCTTCCGGCATATTTTGAAAACCGTTTCCATGATAAAAAGAGAATTCTTCTCACGATTTCATCGGTCGTCATCACAATCTTCTTCCTGGTCTATACGGCATCTGCCCTTGCAGCCGGAGGAAAGCTGTTCAATTCTGTTTTTGGCATTGATTATCATATCGCGCTGGCTATCGGTGCATTTGTCATTCTGGCATATACTTTTATGGGCGGCTTTATGGCGGTATGTGTGACGGACTTTATTCAGGGGACGTTAATGCTCATCGGTCTGCTGGTCGTTCCGATTGTGGCATATGCAATGGTGAGCGGGGATGTCACATCTATCCTGGAACAGAGTCAGGTGGCCGGCGGTTCCGGAGCTTATCTGAGTCTGCTCTATAATAACGGGGAGCCATATAAGGCGATCGATGTTATTTCTCAGCTTGCATGGGGACTCGGCTATTGCGGCATGCCCCATATCCTGACAAGATTTATGGCGGTCAGGAACGAAAAAGAACTGAAAAAATCCAAGGGTATTGCAATCATCTGGGTGGCGATCTCACTGGTAGCTGCATGCTTTATCGGCGTGATCGGACGGGCCTATCTGTTTCCTGCGATCCTGGGGACAAAAGGGGCGGCATCTACGGAGAGTGTTTTTATTGAAATGATCACAAAGGTGTTTACTAAGGATTTTGCGCTGCCGTTTATCGGCGGTATCTTCCTGTGCGGCATACTTGCGGCGATCATGTCAACAGCTGACTCGCAGCTGCTGGTCACGGCATCTGCGGTTTCCAAAGACATTTATAAAGATATTCTGCACCCAAAGGCTGATGAGCAGAAAGTATTGAAAGTCAGCCGTATTACCGTTATCATTGTCTCAGTTGTAGCTTTCCTGATTGCCTGGGATCCGAACAACAGTATCATGAATCTCGTATCGAATGCGTGGGCAGGTCTGGGTGCGGCATTTGGCCCGACAGTCGTGCTGTCTCTGTTCTGGAAGCGGACGAATCTGACAGGTGCGATTGCGGGAATTGCATCAGGAGCACTTACTGTAATCATCTGGGATTACATCCCGATCATCGGAGGACAGACACCGGGAGCTGTGACAGGACTTTATTCCCTGGCGATCGGATTCGCTATCAGCCTGATCTGTATCGTGATATTCAGTCTGCTGACAAAGGCACCGTCCGGGGAGATCCTGAGCGAATTTGAAAAAGCAGCGTCGAAAGAAGAACTATAAGAAAAAAAGATCAAAATCAGCCAGACGGAATAGATTTCCGTCTGGCTTTGCTATATAGGAGAATAACTGACAGGAAAGAAAATTTTACTATTAGCGTGCATTCAGATGCTCCTGCAATACGGTAATGAATTTTTCCGCCGGCTTGGAGAATATCTGATATTTTTTCCAGATGATACTCATCTCATCCTCCAGTCCAGGTTTCAGGGGACGGAAACACAGATTACTGTTTCCTGTCGTATTGATGATCTTATCAAAACCAATCGCATATCCCAGCCCCTCATCAACCAGCAGGGAGGCATTAAAAATAAGATTGTAGGTGGCCACGATGTTCAGATCCGATTCCTGACGTTTTAACCACTGCGTCAGCGTTCCGCCTTTGTTTTCCTGCTGGGAGACGATCAGGGGCTTATCCCATAAATCCTCCGGGGCTATCGTTTCTTTTTCTGCAAGGGGAGAATCCTTTCGCATCAAAACACCCCACACATCTTTGGCAGGTATTTTAAGCGCATTGTATTTCGTCAAATCAACCGTCCCAAATACAATGCCGAAATCCAGAAGCCCTTTATCCAAACGTTCCATTACGAATGTGGAATTGCCGCTGGATATATGATAATGGATTCCGGGGCAGGTGTTCTGCAGGCTCGTGGCAGCCTTCGCTAAAATGCGTACTGCATCCGTCTCTCCGGTTCCAATATAAATATCCCCCATGATGATCTGATTGGAGAGGGTGACTTCATTTTCTGTCTTTTTGACCAGCTCAAGAATTTCTTCTGCCCGTTTTCGTAAAATCATGCCTTCTTCGGTGAGCGTTATCTTCCGTGATCCTTTTGTCCCGCGAATCAGCAGCTGCTTTCCCAGTTCTTCCTCCATGTTTTTAATCTGGGTGGAGAGTGTAGGCTGGGAAAGATGCAGAGATTCCGCTGCCCGTACAATACTTTGTTCCCTGGCGATCGCAAGGAAATATTGGAGAACTCGTAATTCCATTTGGTGACCTCCTAAATATAGAATACTTTTTTATAAAACAGGCCATAAAATGACGGCTTTGCAGTGCTTTAAGAATTTATAACGTTTTTGAACATTAGTAGTTCAATAAGCCTATCTTATCGCGCAGTGTCCGCTCCGAAGGAGCATGCGTCACGGGATGCCCGCATGGGTATAAATTCAGTTTAGCATGTAATGGAATAGGTTTCAACTATACATATGCATTAATTATAAGTATTTGTTATTTTGTCATGACAATAATATACTAACCTTAGAGAGAAAAAGTTATAATGGATTACAAATCAGCAAAATAGAACTATTCTATGATGAAAAAAGACTAGTTTATAAATGGTTCATTTTTTTGTGAGAAATCCTTTATACGCATAGGATAGCCTGTATTTCTGATAATGCGCTATAAGAATTTTAACAAGTGGTACCGTTCATGGGAGAAAAATTTTGTCATTAAAACAAACGTCGGGCTTTGACTGGATGGAAGTCACGACAAGGGAAGAATATTGGGAAAAAGTCCACACACTCCCTGAGACAGGATACTGGGTTCAGTAAAATACAGGGATAAAGGAGAACAGGTAAGTGACAATCAAGAAAAAGATCAGGCTGTCCAATATCATGATGGTTCTGATTCCAATCTTATTTACAGCAATTGTGATTAACGTCTGTCTGCACACGTCACTTGGCAGTTTCTGGTATACCCTGGAGGCCATGTACAGTGATGAAAACAGCATTCAGTTTGCCCAGAGCATGATCTATACCTATCAGCAGGAGCTGTGGGAGAATAACTGGGGGCTGGGCGGGCATACGGATGCTTCCGGGGAAATCAAGAGGACGGATGAGATGCACCATCTGGAAAATAAGCTGTCGGGGATGGGATATCAGTTTATGATCACGAAAAACGAAAAGCTGATCTATACCAACCTTACGGAAGAAGATATGCAGGCAGCCCGGTCGGTGGCGGGGGATGCCATCGATACGGCAAAGACTTTGACGGCGAGCAGGCACGAGGTGTCAGTCATTAAAAATACGTTTTACCACGGCGAAAAAACCTTCTGTATCACAGCAGTCCATCGTCAGCAGACGGATCAGGGCGTGGTGAATTACCTGAAGAATTACATTCTGAAATACCTGTATGGCATCATTCTGTTCTTTGTCCTCCTGACGCTGTTTGTGAATGGAATTTCATCGTGGTGGATTTCAAGAAGTATCCTCAAGCCCCTGCGCCAGCTCAGTATGGGAACAAAAGAAATCCGGGAAGGAAATCTGGATACAAAAATGAGTTACCGGAAAAAAGATGAGTTTGGAGAAGTATGCAGAGATTTTGACGAGATGCGCGTTTACATGAAAGAGTCTGTAGACCAGCGTCTGCGGGATGAAAAGCGGAGAAAGGATCTTATCAGAGGTATTTCCCATGATCTGAGGACTCCGATTACCTCCATCATCGGATATCTGGACGGATTAAGGGATGGCATCGCAGACACTCCGGAAAAAAGAATACGTTATCTGGAGGCGATCAGGACCAGAACCGGTAATCTTGTAAGGCTTGTGGACAGTCTTTCTGAGTACAGCCGGCTGGATAACGGTTTCTGTTACCGCATGGAGGAAGCGGATTTCAAAGAATTCGTAGAACAATATCTGGAAATCTGCAGGCGGGACGCAGAGCAGAACCAGGTGGAGATTGCATTTGTGTATGGAAAAGAGGCATTTCCGGTACAGATCGACCGGGAGGAATTTAAGCGGGTATTTGACAATCTGTTTACGAACACTGTGAAATACCGTGATTCAGAGAAATCTCACATTCTGATCACCCTGAAACGTACTTTAGAGGGAGCAGATATTGAACTGGTATTCAAAGACGACGGGCCGGGAGTACCGGGAGAGAGCCTGGAACTGTTATTTGACAGTTTTTACAGGGTGGATGACGCGAGAAGCCAGTCGGAAAAAGGAAGCGGTATCGGACTTGCGGTAGTGAAAGAGATCATTCTTGGCCATGGAGGGAATGTGAAAGCAGAAAACAGGGATGGGCTGGCGATTGTCATTCATCTGCCGGCTGCCGGGGAGGATATAGATGGAAAAAATACTGATCGTGGAAGATGATGAATTGATCGCAGAGTTGGAGCGGGATTATCTGGAGGTGAATGGATTTGAGGCGGATATCGCTTTTGACGGGCCCAGCGGAGAAAGAAAAGCAAAGACAGAAAGCTATGACGCCATTTTGCTGGACGTGATGCTTCCGGGGAAAACAGGCTTTGATGTCTGCCGGGAACTGAGGCGTACCTTGCGCCTGCCGATTATTATGGTGACAGCCAAAAAGGAAGATATCGATAAAATCCGGGGGCTTGGGCTGGGTGCGGACGATTATCTGGTAAAACCATTCAGTCCTGCGGAATTGGTGGCCAGAGTGAAATCACATATCCATATCCACAACTTGCTTCTGGAAGTACGGGAAGAAAATGAGGAGACGGAGATTACATATCAGAATCTCAGGATACTTCCCAAATCCAGAATGGTATATCTGGACAAAAAGGAGGTGGTACTGGTAAATAAGGAATTCGAACTTTTACTTTTCATGGCGGAAAATCCCAATATTGTCTTTTCTAAAGACATACTTTTTGACAGAATCTGGGGAATGGATTCCATGGGAGATACTGCAACCGTGACTGTGCACATTAACCGGCTTCGGGAAAAGCTGGGCAAGAATGTTTCAAAAACACAGTTTATTGAAACCGTCTGGGGAGCGGGATACCGTTTCAGGATTAACTGATAAATAGAATTTTATAAATGTTGGAGAGCAGAAATGATAGGAGTAAAAGAATTTATAGAATATATGGACAGCGGGAAAAAAGTAACAGGAGGTACAGAGATACATGCGTGCATGCACAGGCTGTCACAGGAAGCTTTGCAGCTGACGGCGGAATTAAACGGATGCTATCATACACCGGAAGAAATCCGGAATCTGATGGAACGGCTGACCGGGAAGCCGGTGGATGAAAACTTCAACCTCTTCCCGCCCTTTTATACAGACTTTGGGAAAAACCTCACAATTGGAAAACATGTATTTTTTAATTCCGGATGTAAGTTTCAGGATCAGGGAGGGATTACCATTGGTGACGACACCCTGATTGGGCACAATGTAGTCCTTGCAACCCTGAATCACAATCTGGATCCCGAACACCGGGGTGATATCATCCCTGCACCGATCCATATTGGCAGAAAGGTATGGATAGGATCAGGGGCTACCGTTCTTTCGGGAGTTACCATTGGTGACGGGGCAGTGGTTGCGGCGGGGGCGGTGGTCACGAAAGATGTCCCGGAAAATACCATAGTGGGCGGAGTGCCGGCTGAAATTATCAAAACAATTGTGACAGACGATGGAAGATAAGTCCGGGATATTGCCCGGGAAAGTGTATGAAAATGAGAAAGGAGAATTAAGATATGTTAGGAAATTTTGTGTTTTCAAATCCGACAAAACTTTATTTTGGGGAGGATTCTTTAGACTGTTTAAGTGAAGAACTTTCAAAATACGGGAAGAATGTTCAGCTTGTATATGGCGGGGGGTCTGTTAAAAAGAATGGCATTTATGACAAGGTTGTTGAAATCTTAAAAGCCAATGGAAAAGAAGTGTTTGAAGATGGCGGTGTCATGCCAAATCCGACCGTAGAGAAACTTCATGAAGGTGTTCAGATTGCAAGAGATCATCAGGTGGACTTTATTCTGGCAGTAGGAGGCGGTTCCTGCTGTGATTATGCCAAGGCAGTGTCAGTCTCTGTGAACTGCAGGGAGGAGCCGTGGGAGAAGTATTATCTGAAATATGAGGATGTAGATGCCGACACAGAGATTGTACCGGTAGGATGTGTGCTGACGATGGTAGGCACCGGCTCTGAGATGAATGGCGGAGCGGTAATCACAAACCATGAAAGTAAATTAAAAATCGGACATATTTTCGGAGAACGCGTATATCCTAAATTTGCTGTACTGGATCCGACCTTTACCTATTCTCTGCCGAAGTACCAGATGACAGCAGGTTTTTACGATATTCTGAATCACATCTGTGAACAGTATTTTTCCGGTGAGGATGACAATACGTCGGATTATATCATGGAAGGTCTGATGCGTTCACTCATTCACAGTTCAAGGATCGCAATAAAAGATCCGGAAGACTATGAGGCCAGAAGCAATATCATGTGGACGGCCACATGGGCGCTGAATACCCTTGTGGCGATGGGAAAATCCACAGACTGGATGGTGCACATGCTTGGTCAGGCAGTGGGTGCTCATACGGATGCAACCCACGGGATGACACTTTCAGCGGTATCCCTGCCATATTACCGCTATATCATGCCTTATGGACTTGCGAAGTTCAAACGTTTTGCAATGCATGTATGGGATATAAACCCGGAAGGAAAAACGGATGAAGCAATCGCGGCAGAAGGGTTAAACGCCATGGAGGCATGGATGAGAGAGATCGGGGTTGCCATGAATATCAGCGAGCTTGGAGTGACGGAAGATATGCTGGATGACCTTGTAAAGAGCACTCTTGTGATGAAAGGTGGTTATAAAGTTCTGACCCGGGAAGAAATTAAGAAGGTTTTCAAAGAAAGTTTGCAGAGCATAGGATCATAAACACCTGCAATTTTGGCGGTATATGGAAAGAAGAATGAACAGTGGATGTTTCGGGGGTACATTACTCATGGAACACTCACTGTCCATTTTTTTATAGATAAAACATACAGAAGGATAAAAGCAGTTAAGAAATGAGAAAGTATCCGTTTAGAAATTGTTTATCTTTTTGTTAGCTGCATGTTATCCGCAGATATTACAGTATGAACAGATGAGGAAAGGAAGTACAGGAAATGAAGAAAAAAATATACATGGCATACCTGATGTCACTGGCAATCGGTACTGTTACCGGATGCGGGCAGAATGCAAAGGCATCTGAGAATACTGTACAGATGGAAACCGCAAATGAGGAACATATAGAAAAGAATTACATTGAGCCGGGTACGAAAATACAATCACTGGAAGAAGGGTTATCGGTCGTTCGATTTGAAGGCAATTATGGGTTTGATGAATTTTTAGGACAGGGGGGTTCGTCCTCTGATGATGGAGTCGCAGAGTATTTAAGCGATGCACTTCTTTCTGATATACCGGGTCTGCTCATGGGTCAAAACCCATTCGGATGCAGCACCCTGTCTGTAAAAAATACAGAAGGGGGAAATCTCTTTGGAAGAAACTTTGACTGGAATACCTGCAATGGGTTGATTGTAAGCTCCAGGCCGGAAGAAGGATATGCCTCTGTTTCCACAGCCAACATGGACTTCGTACAGGCTGGTGGACTGGATATTTTAAGTCTGCCGGATACGGCACAGGCAATCATTGGACTGTATGCGCCATTAGACGGCATGAATGAAAAAGGTTTTGCAGTGTCTGTCAATATGATCGAGGATTCCGACACCATAGAGCAGGATACGGATAAACCGGATCTTACAACCACAACAGCCATCCGTCTGCTTCTCAATCGGGCGGCAAACGTGGAGGAAGCGCTGGACCTGCTTTCACAGTATGACCTGCATGCCTCCATGGGGATGATGATACATCTGGCACTTTCTGATGCGGTAGGGAACAGCGTCTCAGTGGAGTATGTAGACAATGAGATGGTAGTCACAGAAACTCCGGTTGTTACAAATTTCTATCTGGCGGAGGGCGGGAAATACGGGATTGGAACTACCCAGTCCCATACCAGATTTGACATTTTAAGTGAAACACTGGCAGACCAGGAAACCATGACAGAGGCAGAGGTAAGGGATGCGCTTAATAGCGTGAGCAAAGATAACTTTGGTGACTCCCAATCCACGGAATGGAGTATCATCATGAATCAGGAAGCAAAGGAACTCACTTATTACCATAGAGAAAATTATCATCAGGGATATACCATATCCGTGGAATAAACAGGTAACATCCATGTCGCTAAGGTTTGAGAAGACCGGACCAAAGCCGACAGGATGTACGTTGTAACTAAGGCTCGGAACCGAGCCTAAGATACATAAGCAAAGGAGGAGCACTATGAACTATGTAAAAACACTGCTGGATTTATACCGCTTAAAGAAACAGACAAAGCTGAATGCAAAACGGATGCGTGCCCTGCAGGAGAAGAAACTCCGGACGATGCTGCATCATGCATGGGACAACTCCGCTTATTATAAAAGGACCTTTGAAGCGGCCGGTATCACAGAGGAGCAATTGGATGAGCTGCCCCTTTCCTGTTTCCCAACCATGGACAAGAAAGTTTTTTTAAAGCATTTTGATGAGCTGGTAGTACCGCAGGATTTACGGTTGAGTGAGATCCGTGAATTTGACGCAGCAGGATCAGCAGACCGCAGGCCATACAAAGGGAAATACCATGTGGTACACTCCTCCGGAAGTACCGGAAAACCCGGTTACTTTATATATGACGAGGCGGCATGGAACAGCATGCTGGTGGGCATGCTCCGGGCGGCGCTCTGGAACATGTCTATGCCCCGGATATTGTCTTTGCTGGTAAAACGTCCGAGAATTGTCTATATCGCAGCGACGGACGGCCGTTATGGGGGTGCCATGGCAGTGGGAGATGGAATCGATGGCGTTGGGGCGAAACAGATGTATCTGGATATCAAAACACCGCTGGACGAATGGATCCGGCAGGTCAAAGAGTTTCAGCCCAACATCATCATAGGATACCCTTCCGCAATCAAAATCCTGGCGGAGCTTGTAGAAGAAGGCAGTGTAGAGGTAAAGGCAGTGCGGGTGATCTCCTGCGGAGAGCCTTTGGGGGCATCCTTAAGAAACTATCTGGAGAAATGTTTTGGTACACAGGTAGTCAATTTCTATGGAGCCAGCGAATCCCTCACGCTGGGAGTGGAAACGAATGCAGAGGACGGCATGCTGCTCTTTGATGACATGAATTATATTGAAGTGGAAAGCGGCGTGATGTATCTGACCTGCCTGTATAATTTTGCACAGCCATTGATCCGTTACCGCATTTCCGACAGCCTGGTACTAAGAGCAGCAGAAGAGGGCAGTCCATATCCATTCACAAGAGCCGTTGGCCTTCTGGGAAGAAGTGAAGATATCCTCTGGTTTGAAGATGGCTCCGGTAACAAGGAGTTCTTACATCCGCTTGCAATTGAAGGCTTCTGCATGGAAGGGCTTTTAGACTACCAGTTCCGTCAGGCAGGGAAGGACGCATTTGAGATGTATGCGGAAATTTCGGGGACTGCTTCCGAGGAGGCTATCCGCACAGAAATGCTCGTTCAGATGAGACAGATTCTTTTCGAAAAGAAATTAGACTATGTACAGTTCTATGTGGTTTTTGTAGATGGAATTCTTCCAGACCCAGGGACGGGCAAAAAACCCCTGATTCTTCAGAAAGGAGAGACATGGCAGGATGAAAAAAGCGTTATTGCAGGGTAGGCGGCTGAACAAAGTATTTGCACAGGGCCAGGTGAAAAATAAGGTGTTAGACCAGGTGGATGTGGATATCTGTGAAAAGGACTTCACCGTCATCATGGGTTCCTCCGGGGCAGGAAAGTCCACACTTTTATATGCCCTGAGCCAAATGGATGCGGTGACGGAAGGAACGGTCACCTATAAGGGAAAGGAACTCACTCACATGAAGGAAAAGCAGATGGCTAAGCTTCGGGCAGAAGAATTTGGTTTTGTATTCCAGCAGACCCATCTGGTCAGCAATCTGACGCTCTTTGAAAATGTGGCGGTGGCAGGCTTTTTGAGCAAAAAGGGCAGTACCAAAGAGATACAGAACCGGGCACGGACTTTGCTTACCCGGATGGGAGTAGAAAAAGCAGAGGACCGTCTCCCTTCCAAGGTATCAGGAGGTGAGGCACAGAGGGCAGCCATAGCAAGAGCCATGATCGGAAATCCGGGTCTTTTGTTTGCAGATGAGCCTACCGGGGCGTTGAACAGATCACATACCGGGGAGGTATTAGACCTGCTGACAGCGTTAAACCAATCTGGGCAGAGCATCCTGATGGCGACCCACGACCTGAGGGCTGCAGTCAGAGGAAACCGGATTTTGTATCTGGAGGATGGGAAGATCCTGGACGAACTGAAACTGCCTGCCTATCAGGCAGCTGAGGACAGAGCAAGGGAAAGCAGGATCAGTCGATGGCTTTCCAAGTTACAATGGTAGGAGGTGCACACGTGGAAAACAGAATCTTATTCTGGGCCGGAATCAGAAAGCATAAAGGCAGCCTTCTGGGAATCGCCGTCCTGCTGTTTTTGGTATCGCTTTCCTTATCCACCGTTCTCACCACATATCTTGGAGGAGGCAGTCATATCCGTCAGGAGATGCAAAGAGCAGGGTTTGGAAGCCTGACCGCATGGGTGGCCGGCGTGCCGGATATGGAACTTTTGACAGACAGCATAAAGACACAGGAAGGGATCGAAAGGACGGAAGTACAGAATCTGATTTTTTCCGACTATGAGGCAAACGGTGTGGAGTCAGACAGTCAAGGACAGTTGATCCCGTGGACCACCGGGAAAAAAACATACCATTTCTTCCGGGATGATTTCTCCGGCTACAGGGAGGCGCCAAATGAGGTCACAGCCGGAACGGTCTATGTATCGCCTTCCATGGTTTCCATGACGGACCTGCAGATCGGAGACAGCATCACATTTTCCATTGCAAGAGGAGGACAAAACATAAGCTTTACGGTTGCAGGATACTATGAGGACCCCTTCATGGGAAGTTCCATGATCGGGATGAAAGGGTTCTTAATTGCTGAAACAGATTACACAGCAATCCTTCAGACCATTGCAGAAACCGGCATGGACAGCCTGGCCAGAAACGGTGCCATGATTCACATTTTTACCGAGGACAAAAGCAATGCCAGTATATCTGACGTCAGCCGGCTCCTCAATGAAAACACTCCGATTTCCCGGTATACGGAAGTTGTTCACAGTGCGGACGCCATCGAGGGCTTCATGGGAATCCTTCAAAATGCTTTTTGCGGCCTTCTGGCAGCATTTGCCCTGATTCTCCTGATTGCGGCCATGGTGGTTCTGGGGCACAGCATTTGCGGTGTCATAGAACAGGAGTATAAGAATCTCGCCGTATTAAAAACCATTGGGATGACGGGAAGCCGGCTGATCCGGCTGCAGCTTGTACAGTATCTGGCGGTTATGGTTGTGGGCATTTTAACCGGAATCCTGGCGGCATTTCCGGCATCCAAGGCGGCAGGAAGGATGACACTCACCACGACAGGCGTTCTCCTGACTGCAGATTTACCGGGACTGCCATGTCTGGCAGCTTTTGCAGGAATCCTGCTTCTGCTTATGGGATTTACAGTCCTGAAACTGAGAAAGATCATTTCTGTCACACCCATAAAGGCCATCCGGGGTGAAACAACAGAAAAATGGTGGAAACGGGGAAAGACATTCCGGATGAAAGCAGAAGGGCTTCCCGTCCGGCTGGCCCTGCGTCAGTTTCTGTCAGGGAAAAAACGTTATGTCAGTGCATGTCTGATTGCCGGACTGCTTGTGTTCTTCGCATCTCTGGCCGGCAGGATGAACGGTTGGCTTGGGCCAGATGGCAAAGGGATGATGGATGCCTTTAATCCGGCGGATCTGGATATTGGCGTGCAGGCTCTGGGAGAACTTGACCCGGAGGAGATGGAGGATATGGTACGCTCCTACACTGCTATTACGGACAGCTATCTTCTTGCCATGCCAAGCGTATCCGTAAATGGTACGAATTATACCGCAAATGTGATCACCGAGCCGGAACGTTTCCATATCAGTCAGGGAAAGACCAGCCAGAATGCGGATGAGGTGGTACTGACAGAGACAGCCGCCTCTGATCTGGGAGTAACTATTGGTGAGAAAGTGAAGATCCGTGGTGATGTGGGAATCGGGGAATTCACGGTTTCCGGAATCTATCACTGCGCCAATGACATGGGAGTCAACATCGGCATGAACCGGGAAGGATATCTCACCATCGGGCAGGAAACTCTCCGGCTTTGGTGCCACCATTATTTTCTTGCAGACCCATCACAAAGGACGGCGGTTGCAGAAGGGCTCACGCAGGCTTACGGTGGCGATGTGCATGTCCATGAGAACTCCTGGCCGGGGCTTTTTGGAATGATCTCGGCCATGCGGGGGCTTCTGGCATTCATGTATGGCATGATCGCAGTATTTGTCTTCATTGTGACAATCATGACCGGAAGTAAAATCCTGGCAGCGGAGCAAAAAGATCTGGGCATCTACAAATCCATTGGATGTTCTGCCAGAATGCTGCGGGGCACGTTTGCCCTGCGATTTGGGATTGTGTCAGCCATAGGCGCTGCCGGGGGAACCATACTGGCAGCAATCCTTACAGACCCGTTTGTTTCCGCTGTGATGCGGCTCTCAGGAATCAGTAATTTTGCTTCCCACCCTTCATTTTTCAATATGATCATACCTGGTTTGACTGTTATCCTCTTATTCCTTGGTGGCTCTTATCTGACGGCAGGCAGGATCAAAAAGTCGGATATGACAATATTGACAGCAGATTAAAGAATTGTTTTGCGCACAGCGCAAAATAATTCGCTACTGCTTGACTCGGTCAAGCAGGTTCCACAAGTTGTTTAACAAAGCGCATAATGCGCAGAAAGGACAAATCATGAAGAATAAAACAGTAAAAAAAGTAATGGCAATGAATGCGGTAATCCTGTTATCCGCTGCAGTTCTTGGAGGATGTGGGCAGGATGAAGGAGTCCGGGATACCGGGAGTACCAGTCAGGGTGCTGCAGATGCAGGTATAGGTTCAGTCGCGGGGACGGAGTCCGGCACGGAAGCTGACGACATGGCAGGCGGTCAGGCAGTAAGCGGGGTATCAGAATTAGAGGTTCGGTTTGGGGATGACGGGGAACCGTTTATGATGCGGCTTACTGAGAATGAAACAGCCAAAGCAATTGCCCGCTATGTGGGAACATCGGACTGGCGGCTTCCGATTTATGAGCGGGATGACGATGCAGACTATGACGTCATGCAGTATTACGATGTATCCAGCAGATACGATATCCCATCCGATCCGGAAACTGTGACATCTGAAAAAGCGGGAGAAGTATATTATTCAGACCCCAACCGCATCGTACTTTTTTACCATGATGCTGAGATTACCGGGGAATATACCAGGATAGGAACCTTTGACCCGACAGAGGAATTTGTGACTGCGGTAGAAGAAAACCCGGTATTGGAAGGCTGGGGCAATAAGATTGTTCAGATTGCCCGGTCATAGCAAAAAACCTAAAAGGAGATTAAAAGAATGAAAGAAATCAGACAGGAATATTTAACTGGAGAACGTCCACTTTTCAAAGGTCAGGATTTAAAAATATATGACACCATATTTACGGACGGAGAATCACCGCTGAAGGAAAGTAATCATATTGAACTTTATGGAAGCATGTTTAAATGGAAATATCCGCTTTGGTATGCAAAAAATATTTTAGCTCAGGACTGTACCTGGTTTGAAATGGGCCGCGCCGGAGTTTGGTATACCGACAATATCACGGTGAAAAATTCAATCATCGAGGCTGCAAAAAATTTCCGCCGGTGTCATGGCGTAACACTTCAAAATGTGCATTTCCCGAATGCAGCAGAGACTTTGTGGAACTGTGACGGGGTGACGATGGAGCAGGTTACAGCAAAGGGTGACTACTTTGCCATGAACAGCCGGAATATGAAACTCTATGATTTTGAGCTGGTTGGAAATTATTCCTTTGACGGGGTAAAGGATATGGAAATCCATAATGCAAAACTGCTATCCAAAGATGCTTTCTGGAACAGTGAGAATGTGACGGTATATGATTCCTTTATATCCGGGGAATATCTTGGCTGGAATGCCAAAAACCTGACCCTGATCAATTGTACCATTGAAAGCCTGCAGGGCATGTGTTATATTGAAAATCTTGTCATGAAAAACTGCCGTCTGCTGAATACCACATTGGCTTTTGAGTATTCTACTGTGACTGCGGAAATCGACGGGAAGATTGACAGTGTGATGAATCCTTCCGGTGGAAGCATAAAGGCAGATTATATAGGAGAGCTGATCGTAGAAAAAGATAAGGTGGATCCCGATGCGACAGTCATTACCTGCCGCATGAGCAGCAGTACAGAGCAAATGGCGGGATGATTACAGTAACAACAGGATTAATGCAGGAAGAATATATATGGGAATTACAGACTTTACAGGAGGTGTTACGCCATGAAAAAAATAGTACCCTTTCTCGTTGGCGGGCTGCTGCTCTCGCTTTCCGCCTGCAGCAGCAATTCCAGGCAAGAACCTGATAACACAGATGCCACGCAGACAGAACCAACGGTCACGGAATCTACTGAGGAACCCCAGACATCGGAATCAGAAGAAACAACTTCTGAACCAGAGGAAACCCGTGCCGATACCCTGCAGATTCGGGTGGAGGGCAAAGAAGGGCAGGATATCGTCTTCCGGTTAAATGACAGCCCGGCCGCAAACACACTGTATGAACAGCTGCCTCTATCTATTCAGATAGAAGACTACAGCCATAATGAAAAAATATTTTATCCTCCAAACGAACTGGAGACCAGCAAAACACCGCTGGCTGAAGGTCCGGCCGGAACACTTGCATACTATGCACCCTGGGGCAATGTCGTTCTTTACTATGGTGAGTGTGGAGGTGCCGGCGGTCTGTATGAACTCGGAGAAGCCGTGTCAGGTGCAGACCAGATTGAAAACCTGTCCGGAGAGATCCAGATAAATATGGTAGAAAATAACTGAGATAATTGTTTGTCCAATGAATATACAACAGGACAAGGAAGGAGAGCGGCAGATGGGCAGTTTTATTTTAAAAGGGATTTTTATTGGTCTTCTCTTTGGCATGCCGGCCGGGGCAGTCGGAGCGATGACCGCACAAAGAACTCTGAACTACGGCATGAGGGCAGGATTGTTAACGGGGTTCGGCTCCTCTGTAGCAGATTGTCTTTACGCGTGCGTCGGTGTCTTTGGACTGACCCTGATATCCGACTTTCTGCTCCGGTATCAGAGTTTCATCAGTCTCGCCGGAGGCTGCCTGATACTGGGAATGGGCATCCGCGTGTTGCTGGCAAAAGACAGCAGCCAGCAAAATACATCAGACGCTGCCGGAGGCATCCGTATGTTTGTTTCTTCCTTTGCAGTGGGAATTACAAATCCGGCGGCCATTCTTACCTTTCTATTTGCCTTTTCCTGGTTTGGCATACAAGGGCAGACCGGGCTTAAAGAGGGGATATGCCTGGTCTGCGGCGTATTTATCGGAACATATCTTTGGTGGGGAACGCTGTCCGGAATAGTCACAGTATGGAAGAAGAAAGCGAAAAATAACCGTTTTCCGATCATGAACCGGATATTTGGAACAGCCTTAAGTATTTTTGGGGCGGTGGTGCTGGTACAACATTTTATAAACTAGAGATATATCCCATGGAGGATGAAAAGGAGGAGAAACAATGGATTGTGAGTATCAATTTGATGAATGTGTGGACCGCAGAAATACAGGTTCTATGAAATGGGATGTCTCGGAAGGGGAACTGCCCATGTGGGTGGCTGACATGGATTTTAGGACAGCACCTGGAATTATAGAAATAATAACCGAGAGGGCTAGACAGGGAGTATTTGGGTACACTTTAGTGACGGATGAATGGTATCAGGCCTATCAGACATGGTGGAAGGAACGGCACCATTTTGAAATCCAAAAAGAATGGCTGATTTTCTGTACGGGTGTCGTACCCGCCATTTCCAGCGTTGTCCGGAAGGTTACTGCGGTCGGGGAGAATGTCGTGGTAATGACGCCGGTTTATCATATATTTTTTAATTCTATCTTGAATAATGGGAGAAATGTTCTGGAAAGCAGGCTTAAGTATGATGGGAGCCAGTATCAGATTGATTTTGACGATTTAGAAGAGAAGCTTTCCAACCCTCAGACAACCCTTCTTATTTTGTGTAATCCCCACAATCCGATGGGGAAGATATGGGAAAGGGAAACTTTGGAAAAAATCGGGGACTTATGCAGCAGATACCATGTGCTGGTGCTTTCGGATGAAATACACTGTGACATAACGGAACCAGGATGGGAGTATACGCCATTTGCTTCGGTATCTGAAAGCTGCCGCTCAAACAGTGTCACATGTGTGGCTCCTACAAAAGCGTTTAATCTGGCTGGAATCCAGACGGCAGCGGTCATCGTCCCGGATGATAATTTAAGGCATAAAATCAGCCGCGGCCTTAACACGGATGAAGCAGCACAACCCAGTGTATTTGCCGCCATTGCGCCGGTTGCCGCGTTTGCCTGCGGAGGGGAATGGCTGGATTCCCTGCGGAATTATCTGTGGGAAAACAGAACCTTCGCAGAAGAATATATCAAAAAAGAAATGAAAGGCATATCCGTGGTTTCTGCCAGGGCGACTTATCTGCTTTGGATAGACTGCCGGAACATTATAGGAAATTCAACGGAACTCTGCCGTTTTATCCGCAGTTACAGCGGACTCTATCTCTCTGACGGAAATGAATACAGAAATGGGGAGGGATTCCTGCGTATGAATCTTGCCTGTCCGAGACATCAGGTGCAAGACGGACTGAAACGTCTGAAAGAGAGCATGACCGCTTATGAGAACTGGGTTGAGAAGCAATGCTGAAAGAGGGGGACAGAAAGACCATCCGGGTAAAGCAACACAAAATAGTAAATAAAGTGCAGCGGTTCATCCGGCAGAACGGATGACCGCTGCTGTTATGCAGAGACAGCAATCAGCTCAACTGGCTGCTCCATCCCCTGCTGCTTTCCCGTACAGTTACAAAATTCCTGTAAATACCGTTCCGGGCGATCAGCTGTCCATGAGTACCTTGCTGGGCAATCCTGCCGTCTGCGATGACAAGGATCTGGTCAGCACTTTGGATGGTATTCAGTCGGTGAGCGATGACCAGCAGAGTCTTGCCACGGCAGAGCTCACTGATTGCCTCCTGAATATAGATTTCATTATCGGCATCCACGTTGGCGGTTGCCTCATCAAGGATAACAACAGGAGAATCCTTCAGAATACAGCGGGCGATAGAGATGCGCTGTTTTTCTCCTCCGGAGAGAGATTCTCCGCCCTCCCCGATCATTGTATCAAACCCCTGGGGCAGGGTCATTATGAAATCGTAGCAGCGGGCTTTCTTTGCAGCTTCCATGACTTCCTCCCGGGTGGCGTCCGGACGTCCCATGGAGATGTTGTTGTATACGGTATCCTGGAACAGGTAGACACGCTGGAAGACCATACTGATATGATTCATCAGATCAGAGAGCCTGATATCACGTACATCTTTACCGCGGATGAGGACCTGCCCCCTGTTTACGTCCCAAAACCGGGTGAGGAGGCTCGCGATGGTGGACTTTCCGCCGCCGGATGGTCCAACCAGCGCCATCATCTGGTTTTTTGGAAGCGTGAGGGAAATATCGTGCAGTACCTCTTTTTCTCCATATCCGAAACTGACATTTTTGAAATTCACTTCTGGCCCGTCATATGTTTCCGGGATTTGATCCCCGCCGCCGTCGGGCAATTCTTTTTCATCAAATACTTCTTCGATGCGGTCCATACAGCTGTTCATAACGGTGAGGCGGGTGGCATTTCCATACAGTGCCTTAATCGGGCCGAAAAGTTCCATTGCGAACAGGAGCATGCCAACCAGATAGACAGCGTTCATCAGACCGGTCTGGTACAGCAGCATAGCTGCAGCCAACACTGCCGCCGCGCCAAGCCCATAGGCCATGTTCAGCCGTCTCATCCAGGGAGACTGATTTTCCTCGAATTCAATACTGGTTTTACACATTTTCTCGAAACAGCCGGTCAGTTCCTTTGATTTATCACCTAACAGGTTGTAGGTTTTGATAATACCGATGCCTTCTGTGAAATCCAGCACAGAATCCGTCAGCTTTTCATTCTGCTCCTGCCGGATGGAGGAATGGGCGAGAGCATCCCTCTGCATCCCGCGGGCAACCAGCCAGATCCCCAGCGTTACCAGTGCCGCTGTCAGTCCCAGCCAGAGGTTAAAAAACAACAGGAAGACGATCATCACCGCCTGAGAGAACAGGTAGCTCATCATATCCGCCAGAGTCATCATACAGTTTTCCTCGATAAATACCATGTCGGAGGACAGAACCGAACTGATCTTTCCGATATTGCCCTCAGTGAAATACCCCATAGGCATCTTTCGCAGGTGTCTGCCCAGTTTCATGCGCATATCTGCAAATACCATATAGCCTGCCGCAGACTGCATCCGGTCAGAGATGTGATGGAACAGGATCTGCAGTATCAGACACAGGACCATTCCACCCCCCAGCCACAGGCAGAGCCCTTTATCCGCAGTGTTGTCATAGAATGCGGTGAGAGCGAAGAAGGAGAGCATCATGGGTGCTTTTGAGAGCATGGACTTTAAGAAACAGAAGACAAAAGCTCCCTGGATACGTCCTTTATACTGTCCTGATACTCCCAAAATTCGTTTCATCAGTGTGATCATATTGATACGCCTCCTTTCCTTTCACCTTCCACGGCTGTGCTGACCCTCCAGCTGGCGCTCAGCTGTGCAGCATTCCACAGTCTGGCGTACTGGGGGCAGTTTTCCAGCAATTGTGCGTGACTGCCCGTGGCCAGCAGATTTCCTTTGTCCAGTACGCATATCTGGTCCGCGTTTACGATGGAGTGCAGCCGGTGAGCGATAACGATCACCGTTTTGCCCCGTATCACTTCGGCGATGGCCTCGTTCATCTTTTCCTCGTTCTCCGGATCCATAAAGGCGGTAGCTTCATCCAGAACCACCACGGGAGCATTTTTCAGAAGGGCGCGGGCAAGGGAGATACGCTGCCGTTCTCCGCCGGAGAGCTGTTTGCCCCCGTCGCCAGCCATGGTGTGAATACCCTGAGGCAGCCGTTTTAAAAATTCGCCGCATTGGGCCTTTAATGCTGCCTCCATGACCTCATCATCGCTGGCATGGAGATTGCCAAGGCGGATATTTTCCTGCAGACTCATGTTAAACAGGAACTGCTCCTGAGCGACATAGGAGATCTGGTCATTCAGGGCCTCCACGCTCATAGAACGGATATCCTGCCCACCCAGTCTTATGCTTCCGTCTGACACATCGTAAAAATGCACCAGCAGCTTTGCAAGGGTGGACTTGCCGCTGCCGGATTCTCCTACGAGGGCTGTCATGCTGCCCTCAGGAATGTTAAGGGAGACATTGTGGAGCACTTCGTCTTCCCTGTATGCAAACCGGATATTTTCAAATTCGATACCCCGGCCGTTTCCGGCAAAGGGGGCATCTGTCTGCTGCAGAGGAGGCTCAGCCATCATTTCCTCCAGCGCATTGATTTTAAAATTCACCTGAGGCATGGTGGACATGAACCCCAGGGCCCGTACCAGAGGGGCGCCGATTCCAAAAGACATACAGAGAATCAGTGCCAGGTCAGGAAGGGCAGACCACCCCATAAGTACAAAACAGGTGCCAAGTGGAAGTGTCACCAGCGCCACGCAGGGCAGGACGCTGGTGTACAGTGCCATCCATGGCCAGCATGCTTTAAACCATGCCAGTGTGAAATCCCTGTAGTTCTTCACGTCGGTCTCAAATCGCCTGTAACTTTCACCATCCCGGTTGAAAACTTTTACTACTTCCATACCGTTGATGTACTCTACGATCGTGTTGTTCATCTTCTGGGCTGCTCCGTAATAGGGCCCCATCTTGCTCATCCCTGACTTGTACATAGCGCCCATGGACAGAAGACCCAGTGGCAGAGAGCAGAGGGACAGAAGCGCCAGCTTCCAGTCCACAAAGAACATTGCCAGGAAGATGACTGCCGGCACGGTCAGGTTGGCGAAACCTTCTGGCAGTGCGTGTGCCAAAAGCAGTTCGATAGATTCGATGTCGTCAATGAACATTTTTTTCACCGTGCCCACACCTTTTTCCTGTATTGTCCCCAGGGGCTGCTTTTCCAGCTTGCCCTGCAGGGAGATGCGCAGGTTTTTCAGGGTTTTATACGCTGACTCATGGGACAGTGCAAGTCCCTTAATATAAAGTACCGCGTACAGAACGGCGCACACGGCGATGGCCGCCAGCCGCCAGGCGATGTAGCCGGGGTCCATGGTCTCTCCCTCCAGTAGCGGAGCCATAAGCTGGTAGATAAACCAAAAGGGAATCACACTGACCACGATTCCTGCCAGCATGGCTGCTGCCGCAGCGTAGGTGAGCTTTCTGTTCTCACCGGCATATTCCATAACTTTTTTAAACAATTGATATTTCTCCTTTCTTGGTTAGTAAAAACTAACCTATGTGCCGAATACAGCCTCTCCCGAAGAGAGGAGAGGCGTCACCCGGGATTACCGAGTTTCAATGTGTTTTTCCAGTCAAATAGCCTGCATACCAGACGGCAGTGCTTTTTGATCTGATTCCAGGAAAAACCGTGGATAAAGGGTTCATAGATCGTGGTCCAAAAGGCGGTGAGCAGGATGTGCAGTTCAGCCGGGTCAATGCTTTGGTCGGCCAGTCCCCGGCGCTGAGCTTCTTCCAGATATTTTCCGGTGGCATGAGTCATCTGCTCCACCCAATCGTGCTGAAAGTTAGAATAAGCCGTACCTTCTGTGCACTTAAGCAGCAGGGCAAAACCGTCATGGTGCTGTTCCAGAAACTCAAACCACCACAACATATAGTCTTCATCCATGTCCCAGGCTTTGATCAGCTGTTCATCGGAAAGGCTGGCGGCATCGATACTATTCTTCTGCGCCAGGACTGCATACAGATCATGTACGGTTTCTTCGACCAACGCGCTGAACAGATCCTCTTTTCCCTTATAGCGGTTGTACAGCGCACCGGTAGTGATATCGGCGCCGTCACAGATGGCTTTGAGGGAGGCCTTTTCAAAACCATTATTTAGAAATTCTTTTTTTGCACTTTTCAGGATTCTGGGATCTATGGAACGATCCGGAACTGCCATGTGATTTCACCTCTTTTCATAGTGATAATTAGATTATCGATAATTTAATTATTAATATAGCACTGAAAGACTATATGGTCAATGGTTTTCTTCAAACTTTTCTGATATAATTAACATAATGGGAGATCCGAAAAATATAATCTTTGAAGAACATGCGAAAGTCTGGTGTCCAATCGGGACAATGTGGGCGAAGCGGGACAGATATGATCAGCATTTTCTGATATTCTGAACTGGAAGGGCGCGGAAGCGCTTTTCTTTATAAAATATAGTTAGCCAAAACTAACAATCAAGGAGGAAAATATGTCTGAAACAAGGAATGGAAGGCTACTCAAAGGGAAGGACCTGATCACCATCGGTATCTTCTCGGCTATCTACTTTGTCATCAACTTTGCGTTTATGCTGCTGGGCGGTCTGCATCCCATGCTGTGGATTCTGATGCCCGGGTTGATTGCTTTATTCTCCGGGATCCCCTTCATGCTCATGTGCACCAAGGTTCAGAAACCCGGTGCTGTGCTGCTGATGGGTGTTATTACCGGTCTGATTTATTTTGTGACAGGGCAGTTTACAGTGCTTATACTTATCACGTTTGTGATCGGCTGCGGATTGGGAGAATGCTTACGAGGATTGAGTAACTTTAAAAGCTTCAGGGGAAATATGCTGGCTTTCGTTGGATTTTCCCTCGGCATGACAGGCTCACCGCTTCCTATATGGCTGATGCGGGACAGTTTTCTTGAACAGATTGCAGAGCAGGGGATGCCTGCAGATTACATAGGATCTCTGGAGAAAGCTTCCTCACCGGCCATGCTGATCGTTCTTTTTGGAGCACCAGTTGCGGGGGCGCTGATCGGTGCAGTTCTTGCCAGGGGCATGTTTAAAAAGCATTTTACCAGAGCAGGGGTCGTGTAAAATGAGGGCAGTCAGGGTAAAAGGTCATTCGATTGACCCGCGGACAGGACTGGTGTTGCTGGTACTTGCCAATATCATAGCCTTTTCACAGAACTGCTTCTGGGTAGAGTGTGGATGGGTGGCGGTACTGGCGCTGCTGATGCTGACATGTGGCCGCGTGTGCTCCGGTATAAAATGGGGTGCTGGATTTGTGCTTTTAATGGTTTTGCAGTGGCATGTGCTGCCAGCAGCGCCAAAGATCTTTGCAACCAGTTTTTCGATTTTCATCAATTATGCCAGAAGAATGTTTCCATGTCTGATGGTAGGGTCTCTGATGCTGCATACCATGTCCCTGAGGAAATTTGTGGCCGGACTTCGCAGGATGGGAATTCCCCAGAAACTGATTGTGCCAATCTCGGTAACACTGCGGTACTTCCCGGCTATCCGGGAGGAAGCGGGGTATATCCGGGATGCCATGCGTCTGCGCAATGTCAGGGGGATTGATAAGATTGAGGCGCTGGTGGTGCCGCTTATGATCTCTGCTACGGTGACAGCGGAAGAGCTGTCTGCGGCGGCTGTAACCCGCGGAATTGAGAATCCCGCACCAAAAACCAGCGTGATCTGTTTGAAAATGAATGTGTTGGATTGGATTTCGCTTTTAACCGCGGTTCTGTTCACTGCGGCGGCATTTTTTACCGGATAGGAAATTTTATTTATTTTTCAATGAAGGGAGCCGATTTATGATTACCATTGACCATGTATCCTTTGGGTATAACGGAGAACAGGGGGCGCTCTATGATATCAGTCTCTCTATAAAAGCCGGAGAATGTGTTCTGCTCTGCGGAGAGAGCGGCTGCGGCAAGACTACAGTTACCAAACTTATCAACGGTTTGATTCCTCATTTTACGGATGGATGTACTCTGACCGGGGCGGTAAGCGCTGCAGGTCTTTTAGTGGCTGACACGGAGTTGTATGAACTGGCAAAGAGCATTGGCTCGGTATTCCAGAATCCCAAAAGCCAGTTTTTTAATCTGGATACAGACAGTGAACTGGCTTTTGGTCTGGAAAATGAGGGCGTCCGGCCTGAACTCATAGTGGAACGGGTGGAACAAACGGTGAAGGCGCTTAATCTTCAGAACCTTATACATCGCAGTATTTTCTCGCTTTCCGGCGGGGAGAAGCAGTCACTGGCATTGGGCAGTGTCTGCGCCATGGATCCGTCTGTGTATGTACTGGATGAACCTACTGCCAACCTGGACGAGGCGGCGATTGACCGTCTGCGCGAACAGATACGTCAGCTTAAATTACACGGACATACGGTAGTGATTGCTGAACACCGTCTCTATTTTCTGGATGATATAATTGATCAGGTTTTTTATCTGAAGGATGGGATGCTGACAGAACGATTCAGCTGGGAAAAGCTCTGCCGCCTGACAAGAGAGGAACGGATCCGCATGGGGCTTAGATCCATCACACCCACATGCGTGGAGCTGCCGCCGGCCAGGGCCGCCGGAGGTGGCACAGGACTTGTGGTGGACGGACTCGCCTGTGGTTACAGGAAAGGGCCGCCGGTTTTTGAAAATCTGTCTTTTGCCGCTGTTCCCGGTGAAGTGCTGGCCGTTACCGGCCGCAATGGGGCGGGGAAGACGACTCTGACACGCTGTCTGTGCGGACTTATGAGGGAGAGAAACGGAAAAGTGCTGCTGGATGGCAGGGCTTTTGATATGAAAAATCGTCGTCGAAAGAGTTTTTGTGTTATGCAGGATGTGAACCACCAGCTGTTTTATGACAGTGTTCAAAATGAATGCGAGCAGGCAGCGGCCGACAACAGGATGGATATCAGGCAGGCATTAGAAAAATTCAATCTGTATGAATTCAGGGAACGGCATCCGATGGCGCTCTCAGGAGGGCAGAAACAGCGGCTGGCCGTAACGACGGCTCTTCTCTCAGGAAAGCAGCTGCTTATTTTCGATGAGCCAACCAGCGGTCTGGATTACCGGCACATGCAGGAAGTATGTACCGTGGTGCGCTCGCTGGCAAAGGAAGGACATATTGTATTGGTGGTATCCCATGATAAAGAGTTCATGAAAGCCGCCTGTGACCGTGTATTGGAGATTGAATGAGGAAGGAGCAGGATAATGCGAGAAGAAATATTTGCAGGCGGGCAGCTTACCCCATTGGCTAAAAGCGGTGGCTGCAGTGTCTATCAGGCAAAAAATGAAACCGGGGAAGGGACCATGACGATCTACGAAGTATTTCCGGGTGTAACTCTGACCTGCAATGATTTTCATATGCGGTATTTCGATTCGGAATTTGTTCCGGGGAGAGAGTTGTTCTGCATAGACCACTGCCGGGAGGGACGTCTGGAGTACCCCGCTCTTGAAAATGCATATTCCTATGTTGAGTCGGGGGATATGAAGCTGGACCGGCGCCTGACCCATAAAGGGCATTTTGAACTGCCGCTGTCACATTATCACGGTATAATGGTTTCATTTGACATGAAGACGGCCTGCGCCTCCCTGGCGGAGCAGGTCAGGGATTTTCCAGTGGACCTGGTGAGGCTGAGGGAAAAATACTGCCCGGATAAGTTTCCTGTGGTGCTGCACGGGCTGGAATCCATTGAGCACATTTTTGGAGAACTGTATGCAGTACCGGATAAGATCAAAAGACCCTATTTCAAAATTAAGATTTTAGAACTTCTGCTGTTTTTAGAAGCGTTGGAAATTCCGCAGTATCCAGAAGAAAGACCGTACTTTTATAAGACGCAGGTGGAGAAGGTCAAGGCCATTCAGTTGTTTTTGGCAGAGCACATGGATCAGAACTTTACCCAGGAGGAACTTTCTTCCTGGTTTGATATCCCCCTTACGCCTATGAAAAACTGTTTTAAATCGGTATTTGGTTCTTCGATCGGAACCTGGATTCTTCGGTACCGGATGAATCATGCAGCGGAACTGCTGTGCCGGGAGTGCAAGCTTAGCGTGACGGAGATTGCCGGCCGGGCAGGATACGACAGTCCCAGCAAGTTTGCCATTGCCTTTCGGAAAGTGATGGGAATGTCCCCAACGGAGTATCGGGAGCAGAGAAAGTGAAAACTCCGGTCCAATCGGAACCGTCTCGCCAGTATGGAGCGGAAAAGGAAAAGTTTTTGTTTTATGATGTGGATGATACTGAAAAGCATCATCCACTTTCAGGTATGGAAAGGAGAGCTACAATGAAACAAAAAAACTGGCTGAAAACTTTGCTTACATTTGCCGCTCCGTGCAAAGGAAAGATGGCGCTGTCTGTCATATGTGCCGTCATCAGTGTAACCGGAGGGTTAGTGCCTTATGTTTGTGTCTACCAGATTCTGCGCATGTTCATAGAAGAAACCGTTGTATGGGCGGATGTGCTGTTCTATGGAGGCATGAGCATGGCTGGTTATACGGCGAAAATTATTTTTTATGGGATTTCAACTGTCCTTTCCCACGTATCGGCATACACAATTCTGGAAGGGCTGCGGCTGAAAATTTCCGACAGGCTCATGCGCGCTCCCCTGGGGTCAGTGCTGTCAAAGCCTATCGGACATATCAAAAGTACTGTTGTAGACCGGGTTGAGGATGTGGAACCCCCGCTGGCTCATATGATCCCGGAGCTCTCATCAAACCTGCTGCTGCCTGTGGCGGTGTTTGTGGCTTTGCTTGTGATTGACTGGCGGATGGCGATGGCTTCTCTTGTGACGATACCGACAGCGCTGGTCCCTATGGCAGCCGGTATGAAGGCTTATAACAGGCAGTATGCAAAATATATGGAAAGCAATGCGCGGGTGAACAGCGTCATCGTGGAGTACGTGGAGGGCATCGAGGTGGTAAAGGCATTTAATCAGACATCCAGTTCCTATAAAAAATTTACCGGTGCAGTCAAGTCGTTCAGGGATTTCACTATGGCATGGTTCAAAAGTACATTGATCCCCATGAACCTGACCTTTTCCATATTGCCGACCACCCTGCTGGGGACTCTGCCTGCAGGTGTGGCTCTGTACATAAACGGCAGCCTGGATCCGGCCAGTATAGCCCTGTGCCTGATGTTGTCACTGGGTATCGTGGGACCGCTGATGAAAGCGACTCAGTTTATCAACGAGATGAAAAGCATGGAGTATGCTGTCCGGGATGCCGGGGACCTGCTGTATATGGAAGAGCTGCATGAGGAAAAAGATGAGGCGGTTCTTTCCGACAATCATATTCGGCTGAACCATGTGACCTTTTCCTATACGGGAGAGAAGAGCGGGGAAGTCCTCCATGATGTGAATCTGGATCTGCAGGAAGGCAGTTTTACAGCACTGGTAGGACCCTCAGGCGGAGGAAAATCCACAGTGGCCCGGCTCATTGCCAGGTTTTGGGATGTAAGTTCGGGTTCCATTGAGATCGGGGGCGTAGATATCCGTAAAATGCCCCTGAAACAGCTGGCGGATACAGTTAGCTTTGTCACCCAGGATAATTTTCTGTTTGACTGCTCACTGATGGAAAATATCCGGCTCGGGAATCCGAAGGCTACTGATAAGGAGGTTCTGGAAGCTGCCCGGGCTGCTCAGTGTGATGAATTCATCGGACGGCTGAAGGATGGGTGGGATACCACCGCCGGGGAGGCCGGTAAACAGCTTTCCGGCGGTGAGCGGCAGCGAATCGCCATTGCCCGGGCTATCCTGAAGGATGCCCCGGTCATCATCCTGGATGAGGCTACGGCATTTACCGACCCGGAAAATGAGGATAAGATCCAGCGTTCCATCATGGCCCTGGCCAAAGGAAAACACCCTTCGGCAGGAACAGGGAAGACTTTACTGGTTATCGCCCACAGGCTGTCCACCATCCAGAATGCGGATAATATCGTAGTGCTGAAGCAGGGCAGGGTTGTTGATATGGGCAGACAGCAGGAGCTGCTGGAACGCTGCGGCCTGTACCGGGAAATGTGGAAATTCCATGCAGGCGCCAGAACCTGGGCGGTTAACACCGTAATGGGGAAGGAGAAATCGAATGTTTAAAAGTATCAAGAGAATCATACAATGGACAGGACCTTATAAAAAGAGGCTTTTTGTGGGATGCGTCTGCTCATTTTTCGCCACCTGGTGTACTGCGGGACCGGTTATGCTGGCAGCCTGGGCGCTGGGGCTGATCATCGGTGACAGCCGGGGAGAAACAGCCGTCAGCAGTTCACTGATCTGGATCTGTCTGGCTGGAACTGTTGTCATGATCCTTCTTCGTTTTCTTTTCACATATGGAAAGAACCGGCTGCAGGAGAGCATCGGTACGGAACGGGCCGCGGAGCAAAGGATACAGATCGGCGATGTTCTGAAGCGGGTCTCCCTGGGATACTTTTCAGAAAATAACACAGGAGACATTCTGGCGGCAACTACTACTGAACTTTCTGCCCTGGAGCTGCAGAGTATGAAGATGATTGATTCTGTCGTGGGCGGTTATATTCAAATACTGGCCATTGTGCTGTGCGTGAGCTTCTTCTGTCCTGTGGCCGCGCTTATAACTGTCGTTGGAGTGCTGCTTTCCACGTTTGCGCTCTGTGGGATCAGCCGGCAGAGCAGCCGCACGGCGCCGGTAAACCACAAGGCCAAGGAGGATCTGTCCGCCGCTACCATCGAGTATGTACGGGGACTGGCAATTGTCAAGTCTTTTGGCGGCAAAGGAGCATCCGCCAAACGGTTCCGGGATGCCAGCCGGGACAGCCGGGATATCTGTATAAAAAATGAATATGGTTTCGTGCCGTGGAACTGTCTCCACCTGCTTTTCCTGAAAGGTGCATCTGTGGCTCTGGTGCTGGTATGTGCCCGGGAGGTAGTGCAGGGAAACCTTTCTCTGCCCATGCTGCTTATGGCGGCAATGTTCTCTTTTACTATATTTGCAGGGGTGGAGTCCATCAACGATGCGGCCCATGTGTTATCGGTTATTGGTTCGGCTATGGATAAACTGGAAAAAATAGAATGTGCAGCATACATTGATCAGGGGGGACAGGAGATAGCGCCCGACCAGAACAATATTGTCTTCCGGCATGTATCATTCGGTTACGGAGAACGGGAAATCCTGCATGATATATCCTTTACAATACCGCAAAATGCAACAACGGCTATCGTAGGCCCCTCCGGCAGCGGAAAAAGTACTATTTGCAGCCTGATTGCCCGGTTCTATGATGTGCAGGCAGGAAGTATTACTTTTGGCGGCCATGACCTGAGGGAATTCACCTGTGACAGCCTGTTAAGAAACATCTCCATGGTGTTTCAGAATGTATATCTCTTCCATGACACCATCTGCAACAACATTATGTTTGGAAGACCAGGTGCGACAAGGGAGGAGGTCATTGCAGCGGCCCGGGCGGCACGGTGCCATGACTTTATCATGGAACTGACCGACGGCTATGATACCATTGTGGGAGAGGGAGGATGCACCCTGTCCGGCGGAGAGAAACAGAGGATATCTGTCGCACGGGCCATATTGAAGGACGCACCTGTAATTATTCTGGATGAGGCTACCGCCAGTGTGGACCCGGAGAACGAACACGAGATTCAGGCAGCCATTTCCGCACTGGTACAGGGAAAGACTATCATTATGATCGCACACAGGCTGACCACTATTGAAAATGCGGACCAGATTCTTGTGGTGGAGGATGGCCGGATCGGGCAGCGGGGAACTCATCAGGAACTGATTTGTGAGGATGGCTTATACCGAAATTTTGTAAACATCCGGGAGCGGGCGGAGGGATGGAAGATCGCGGAAAAATGAACAGAGCAGCGGATTCAAAACAGATGTTGAAATAATCCTTGACTGTACGGATTTGGGTGTAGTAAGATAAAGTTGGATCAGGTATTAAAAAATGCGGTTTACTGCCGCATTTTTTATCAGCATCAGTTAGTTAAAGCTAACTTACGCTGCCTGGTTTTTTATAAAACAATAAAAACAGAAGGGAGGCGACGTGATGCAGGTATATGAGTCCGGAGAGGATTATCTCGAGATGATCCTGATCCTGCAAAATGAAGGAAGAGAGGTGCGTTCCGTTGATATCGCTGAAGCGATGAATGTATCCAAAGCCAGTGTCAGTGTGGCGATGAAAAATTTGAGGGAAGGCGGTTATGTCACCATGGGTGAGCATCGCGTTATATTCCTGACTTCCGTGGGAAGGCGGCTTGCAGAAACCATGTACGAGAGACATCTTCTGTTTTCTGATGTATTGTCTGCCCTGGGAGTGGATCAGGATACTGCTTTGAATGATGCCTGCCGTATAGAGCATGCCATCAGTGCGGAAAGTTTTCGTGCACTGAAAGCATATTTTCAGGAAAAAGGAGTGGCAGCAGAACAGGAAGACAATGCGGATTGATTCAGTTATTTTACAGCGGGGCATGAGCAGTTATTAAACTGCCCATGCCCTTTTTGTGACGACAGGCAGTCTCACTTCCTGGAAGTCTTCCGAAATTCCGCAGGAGAAAACCCCGTACTTTTACGGAACAGTTCGGCAAAGCGGCTTTGATTCTGGTAACCTACGACCTGGGAAATCTGCCGGATGGTCAGATCTGTACAGGTAAGCAGATGCTCTGCCTGACTCATGCGCCGCTGTTGGATATATTCGGTGGAGGTACAGCCATGTACCTGTCTGAAGGTTTTTTTCAGCTTTGTAGTTCCCATACAGGCGATTTTTGCCAGCCGTTCCATTGGAAGTGTGGAGGCACAGTGATCGTTGATATAAGCCGTGACGTTGTCTATCCGCATCTGATCTTCCCGGGTAATATACCGGTCCGGCCACGCCTGCTGCGTCCTGTGCCGGGCAACCACCAGAGAGACTGCTTCAGCGACTTTGCTCTCGTAGAAAAGATTGGCAGCGATGCCCTCACCCCGGTAGTCGCGGACCTGCCGGAGCAGGCGGACCATATCCGGGAAATCCTCCGTCTGGTCTACGAAACGGAAAGCCTCCGCCGGGTTCACATACTCATTCGGGTATTGTTCCCTGAGATATCCCTCATAATAAGCTGGCGTAATCTCGATCCCGATGCAGGTGATGGGGATATTCTTATGGATTAACACGCGGTAGGGCTCCTCACCACCCAGAAAAGTCTTGACACAGCCGGCGCTCAGCCGCCGGTACGGCGCCAGTTCCTCACCCGAGATAGACTGGTACCAGGTGATACTCAGGCATTCAGGGAAACGAAACTCCAGAAAAGAATCCTCATAAAAGAAAAAGTCATGGATTTTGATATTGAACAGGTCTTTTTGCGCATAAGTCCAAAAGTACCCTGTTCCGCTGTCACCGGTCTGCCGCCAGCACAGGCCCATAGGACCGTAGCGTCTGTTTTCCGGCTCCGGGATAAAGCCGTGACGGAGCATAATGGGTCTGTAGATTTCATCGATCATATCTGCCATATTCTTCACACCTCGATTGGACGAATAATCACCTTGATTGGACGTTTCCGTGCAGAGCCTATTGCCGTCCTCAGGAAAGCGTCGTAAAATAAATTTTGTGGTTAGTATCATCTAACTAAAAAGTAGCATATTCTGAACCCTCCGTCAAGGAGGAGACAAAATCACAGGAGGAAGACTGATATGATGAAACAACTCTATCCCGATAAAAAGGGTCTGACTGTACGGGACATTGTTTCCACGGGTATTTTTACTGCATTGTTCTTCGTGTTCTACATGCTGGGGGGAGTCTTTTTTGCTCCGAACCCTGTGCTGACCTTTTATATGCCCATGGGCTCCGCCCTTCTTTGCGGACCTGTCTTTATGGTGCTGGCTGCCAAGGTACACAAGCGCTGGTCCATTACCATCCTGGGGACTATAATCGGTCTTGTACTGTTTGCCACGGGAATGCACTGGGCTATGGCCCTGGGTGTTATCGTCTGCGGCATTCTGGCGGACGTGGTGGCGGGTTTTGGTAATTACCGGAGTATTCCCATGGATATCCTGGCGTACATGGTGCTGAGCTTTGGGTCCACCGGCAGTTATATCGTATTTTTTATCGATCCCCAGGGCTGGACGGGTACCATGCTGAGAAACGGCACGACTCAGGATTACATAACCACCATGCAGTCATCCTGCCCCGCCTGGATGCCTCCGCTTGTGCTGATTGGAACCCTGGCCGTGGCGGGGTTAAGCGCCTGGGCGGGCAGCCGCATGGTGCGCAGGCAGTTTGATAAGGCGGGGATTACGGGATGAGAAAACTGAAACAGTCCGGCCTTTGGCTGGATCCCAGGACCAAGGCTGTGATACTTATACTGTGCATTCTTTCTGCAGCACTGGCTCCATCCATCACATACAACTGTGGGCTGGTGCTGCTGACGGCCATACTGGCACTGAGTTTTGGAAGGACCAGGGCAGCATTGCTGGGTGCGGCTGGATATGTGCTCATCTGCCTGATGACTGCAGGTGCATTAAAATTGGAGCCAGGCACACTGAAAACCATGTTCATTGCTGCCTTCGGCCTGTTTCACAAGGTCTATCCCTGCGGGATGCTGTCCGGTGTATTGCTCTCAACCACTAAGGCAAGCGAATTCCTGAGCGCGATGAGCCGGATTCATGCACCCAAAACCCTGACAGTATCTCTGGCAGTTATGCTTCGGTACCTGCCTGCCGTCCGGGAGGACTGGGGATGCATCAAAGATGCCATGCGCCTGCGTGACGTGGCACCGTCCCTGGGGAGCTTTCTCTGCCATCCGGCCATGACGGCGGAGTGCCTTTATGTGCCGCTGATGATGTCTGCTTCAAAGGCTGCAGATGAGCTTTCAATTGCAGCGGTGACCCGGGGGATCGAAAATCCCAGACCGCGCTCCTGCATGGTGAGGATCCGGTTTGGTCCTGCGGATGCAGCCGCGGTGATGTTCTTTCTTATCTATTTGCTGGCGGGACAATTTTGGAAGGGGGTGTTTGTATGATCTGCTGGAAAGATATCACCTTTGCATATCAGGGACAGGAGGCCGGCGGGCTGAAGGGGGTAAACCTGAAGGTCTCCAGGGGAGAATGCATCCTGTTCTGCGGCCGCAGCGGCTGTGGAAAGACAACTATGCTGAGACTTGCCAACGGTCTGATTCCGGGATTTTTTCCGGGTAAGGGTGAAGGAGGCGTCCGTCTTGAGAATCAGGAACTATCCGGAATTCCCATGTACCAGCTGGCAGAGCGGATAGGTTCCGTATTCCAGAATCCCCGCACTCAGTTTTTCAATGTTGACACGGACAGTGAGATTGCTTTTGGCATCGAGAATGAGGCGCTGCCGCCGGAAGAACTGAAGAAGAGAGTGGAAGATACCGCAGAGGAGCTGCAGATCCGTAAACTGCGTGGCCGCAGTATTTACGCCCTGTCCGGCGGAGAAAAGCAGAAGATTGCCTTTGCCTCGGTGTATGCCATGAACCCGGAGGTATATGTGCTGGATGAACCGTCTTCCAACCTGGACATGGCAGCCATCGATGAGCTGCGGGGACATCTGCGCATGCTTAAAGCACAGGGCAAGACCATCCTGATTGCGGAACACCGGCTGTACTATGTGATGGAACTGGCGGACCGGATCGTCTATCTGGAGCAGGGAAAAATCGGCGGTATCTACACACCGGCAGAACTGTCTGCCATGCCGGAGGAACGACGTGCGGTCATGGGGCTGCGGGCTATGGATCTGCAGAACATTTATCCGAAGAAAGAAGCTGTAAAAATGAAGACACCATCACTGGAAATACGAAATGTCACCCTTCGATACCAGAAAAGGAAGATCGTGGAACGGATTTGGCTGCAGGCTGCCCGGGGTGAGATCATCGCTGTGGTTGGCCAAAACGGTGCGGGAAAGAGTACTTTTTCCCGTGCGCTGTGCGGTCTGCATAAGGACTGCGAGGGGCAGTTCCTGTGGGAAGGCCGTACGATTGACCGGAAGGCAAGGCGGAAACATTCATATCTCGTCATGCAGGATGTGGGTTACGAGCTGTTTGCTGAGAGTGTGGAAAAAGAGTGCGTGTTCGGTATCAGGAATCCGGACCGGGCGCTGGTGGAGGAAACTCTCAAAGAGCTGGGGCTGACCCCTTACCGGACACAGCACCCTAATACCCTGTCAGGAGGACAGAAACAGCGTCTGGCCACAGCGGTGAGCATGGTGTGCGGCAAGGAGATTCTGGTATTTGATGAACCCACCAGCGGACTGGATTATGACAGTATGCTGCAGGTGGCGGTGCTCATGGAATGTCTCGCGGCCCGGGGAAACCTGGTTTTTGTGGTGACGCATGATTATGAACTGATCTGCCGGGTTTGTAACCGCATCCTTCACTTTGACGAAGGGGAGATGACAGACGATCTGGCAGTTACAGCTGCGAATATAGAAAGAATACGGGAGTTGTTTAATGTTGGCAGAACCTGTCAGAAGGAGGGTGAAATCCTATGAAGCAAAAAAAAGTAAACCCCATGGCACTGCTGCTTAGCTGGGCAGGACCGGACAGGAAATGGCTGATCGGGTCTGTCTTCTGTGCTTTTTTCAGTGGCCTGTTCACCATCACCACATATCTGGGGCTATACCGCCTGATGGATGCAGTGCTAAACGGTGCGTGCACAAGGCAGGTGATCGCGGACAACGCGCTGTTCATTGCCGGAGGCACAGTGTGCCGGCTGGTACTGCTTGGAACCTCCGGCGTGCTCTCGCACAAGGGGGCATACGGTGCTCTGTTCCGGGTGCGGTGTATGGTGACCGAACATTTATCCAGGGTTCCTCTGGGCGCCCTGGATAAGCGGAGTACCGGAAACATCAAGACGGTACTCAATGAGGATATTGAAAAGTTAGAGCTTTTCCTGGCACATAATCTGCCGGAGATGATGGCTTATCTCACCGGTCCTGCCGTCATTTTTATCTATCTGCTGACGGTGAATGTACCCCTGGCTCTGATCTCACTGATCCCACTTCCGCTGGCAGCCGGTGTGATGGCGGTGATCTTTGCCCGCATGAACAAGGTGATGGCGAGGGCTAACCGGTCTCTCGTGAGTTTTAACTCAGTGATGATCGAATACATCAGCGGTATGAAGCTCATCAAAGCATATAATATGGGCAGCCGCTCCTTTAAAAAGTTTTCCGGTGCGATCCGGGAGGAAAATGATATCTGGAATGAGGTTGCGCACAAGACAGCACCGCCCTACGCCGCATTTATCATTGCCCTGGAATGTGGGATGCTCCTGCTGGTCCCTGTCGGGGGATTGCTTTTTCTGCAGGGATCGGTGACGGCCAGTGTCTTTTTGCTGTTCGCTTACGTGGGCGCTTTGTATCTGACAGAAATTTTGCCTTTGCAGCAGATGGGGAACAATTTCGCCCAGGCTTTAAATGGGGTGACCAAGACCAGGGAAATACTGGAACTGCCTGTGTTTGAGGGCGGTGGGGCGTTTCCGGCCCGTCACGATATTGAGCTGCGCAACACAGGTTTCTCTTATGACGGAAAGACAGTCGTGCTGCAAAACTGCAGTCTCAGGATAGCTGACGGAGAAAAGGTCGCTCTGGTGGGAGCGTCGGGAGCGGGAAAGAGCACAGTCATTGAGCTGGTCTCCCGGTTTTATGATGTTTCGGAAGGAGAGGTCCTGATTGGTGAAAAGAATGTGAAAGACATCAGCTACGAGGAACTTCTAAAGCACATATCTCTTGTCTTTCAAAAGACATTCCTGACCAGAGACAGCGTATTTGAAAATATACGCATGGGGTCTGACGCCACATTGGAACAGGTGCGTGAAGCGGCAAAAAGAGCTCAGATTGACGAGTTCATCATGAGCCTTCCGCAGGGATATGACACCAGGGTAGGATCTTTCGGATCGCGTTTTTCCGGTGGGGAGCGTCAGCGCATTGCCATCGCGCGTGCAATACTGAAAGATGCCCCCATACTCATCCTGGATGAAGCCACGTCGGCTGCAGATCCGGAGAATCAGGTAGAGATTGACAGGGCGATCGAAAACCTGTGCAGGGGGAAAACTGTGATCATCGTTGCACACCGGCTGGGAGCGGTACGTATGTGTGACAAGGTTGCGGTGGTAGAAGACCATACCATCACCAGCTGCGGCAGCCATCACCAGGTGCTTGCGGAGAACGCCTACTATCGGAAAGCCTGGGAGAACTACGAGACTGCCAGGGAGGTAACGTATACCATGAAAGGGGGCGAAGGTGCATGAAAATAGAAACACCTTTTCGTAAAAACAAAGCATTTCGACGCGGCATTTTTCTGACCGTGCTGGAAGGGCTGCTGTCCGGGTGCAGCTATCTGTCCATCTACCTGGTGATCAGTATGCTGCAGAACGGCAGCACCAGCACGGACCAGGTGTTTGGTGTGACGGGTTTTCTGGCAGTGATATTCCTGGCACGGCTGATCATTTACGGGGTCGGCTACACCATGACTCAGACGGGTGGTGCGGCGGTGTCCAGGAATCTGCGCCTGTATCTGGGGGAAAAATTTAAGAAGATCCCACTGTCCCGGTTCACCCGGGGGCAGGTTGGACAGTATGTGAACACCATGACCCTGGATGTGAACAGCTATGAAAAGATTCTGACACACAATACAGGGAATATCGCCAAGAATGTGTCTCTGTCACTGATGCTGGTGTGTTTTGTCTGCTCTTTGTACCTCCCGGCAGGTCTGATACTGCTGGCGGCAACCTTGCTGCTTATCCCCAATTTATGGCTGTCTTTCCTGGTGGTGAAAAAATACGGTACCGGTAAGAGCGTGGCAGGGGCGGAGACTGTGAGCAGCATCGTGGAATACATCGACGGGATCCAGACTTTTCGGGCCTACGGTCTGGGCGGCATAAAAAACAAAGCAACAACCAGCGCCATGAAATCTTTCAGTGAGGTATGTTATCAGTACGAGGCCAGGGGAATTCCCATCGGTTTTGGATTCAACATTCTCAACTGGATGACGGTTCCTCTGCTCATGTGGGTGGGAGCAGGTCCCTGGACGGCAGGGACGATCAGCAGCCTGGACTATCTGCTGATCTGTATGATGCCAATCCTGCTGACAAAGCTTATCGCCACCATCTCCATCGATCTGTTTGAATGGAAGCACCTGATGATCTCAAAGAACAATATTCAGCGGGTGATTACGGAGCCTGAAGAGAAGGGCAGCGATGTTCCTTTTGCAGCGATGTCTCATGAAATTGATTTCCGTGATGTTTCTTTCGCTTATGTACACGGAGAGCCGGTGCTTCGGGGGATTTCCTTCCGGGCAGAGGACCAGAAGCTCACAGCCATCGTGGGAGATTCCGGCTCAGGAAAGTCGACCATATTGAATCTGATTGCTAAATATTACGAGCCTGATGCCGGGACTGTTGCCATTGGTGGAAAGAACATAGGGACTGCATGCGCCGAGCGGGTGCTGGAGCAGATTTCCATGGTGGATCAGGAAGTCTTCCTTTTTGATGATACCGTGCGGGAGAATATCCGTCACGCAAGGCCGGGCGCCACGGATACGGAGGTGGAAGCAGCATGCCGGGAGGCAAACTGCGACGGCTTCATCCGGAAGATGGAGCATGGCTACGACACCGGGATCGGGGAAAACGGCAATCTGTTATCCGGAGGTGAACGTCAGAGGCTGTCTATCGCCCGTGCCATCTTAAAAGACAGTCCCGTACTGCTTTTAGACGAAGCCACGGCTTCTCTGGACATCGAAAATGAGCTGGCGGTCAAACAGGCAATTGTCAATCTGCTGAAGCAGAAAAAGACGGTGATAATGATTGCCCACACCCTTTCTATCGTCAAAAACGCCGACCGGATACTGGTGGTGGAAGGCGGCAGAATTACAGAAACAGGGACGCATGAAGCGCTGCTGAAAAGAAATGGAAAATATGCGTCCATGTGGCGTGCAGAACAGCAGCTTTCCGTATAAACTCTGGGCAGAATCTGTAGGCAGGAAGTTTTGCACTGTTTGCTGTTATAATTATATGGATAAAAGGAGCTATTTCAAAGAAAAAAGAGAATTAGCGAATGATGACTTCTCAGAGTGGAGAAATTCTAAACAAACAGAAGACAGGTTTATCCGCAGTCGGAGCGCGGCAGAATATGTTATTCCAAATATTCTGCCGCGCTGAAATTTTGTAAAAAATAAACACATTCCCCACGCTTTCCAAAAGAAAACACCGATAAACTTTACAATCTCTACCAGTTTATATTATAATGTACGCGTAGGCCATGAGCCGTGCAGAAGACAACGAAGTATAAAAACTGTGCTTGCACAGCTTTTTATGGTGAGGCAGGATTCTATAGGGCGAAGCCCGCGAACGAGTTGAAGCGAAGCGGAGACTCGTTAGGCACGGCGGAGTAGTGTATAGAGACGGAATAGATAAAGGAGAAGCTAAGAGATGGATATTACAAAACTGTCTGATCTGGACATTACGGCTTTGGACATTGCAGCTCCAAACTGGCTTCTTGCAGTCAGTGCAGTGATTGCTGTGCTCAACTGCTTTTTGGGATACCGGCTTTTAAAACTGTGGGTAACCATGGTCGGTTTTGTCATCGGGGCAGTTATCGGATATTTTGCAACAGTGGGATATGTGAATAATATAGGTATTGCTATTCTGACAGGAATGCTCGGCGGAATGCTGATTGGATTTCTGGCATTTCGTGTATACTTGCTGGGTGTGTTTCTGATCTCTTTTGTCCTGGTTTTTTCCATGTTTTTACGAATACCGTCAGACAGTGAAACACTGATGCTGATTGTATTGGGCGGTGGTTTGATTGCAGCATTTGTTGCCGGCATTGCCGCTGCAAAATTTGTACGTCCTGCGGTCATTATCATAACCGGTATAAGCGGAGGATTGGGTGCAGCGTCAGACTATTTTATGCTGATGAAAGATAAAGAACCGGTACACGTTCTGGGTGCAGGAGTGATCCTTGCTGTGTCCGGCATTCTTGTGCAGTTTTTAACGACACGAAAAGAGAAAAAAATGTGAAGTACGTGCTATGTTCACAGAAGAAACATAGTTCTCTGTTATATTGAAAAAAAGGTAAAAATCAGGAGGTACAGGGAATGGATCATTTAAAAATCATGGTAGTGGACGATGAAAGCAGGATGCGCAAGCTGGTGAGAGACTTTCTGGTTAAGCAGGACTTTTCCGTTCTGGAGGCAGAAAACGGTGAGCAGGCAGTCGACCTGTTTTATGAAAATAAAGATATTGCACTGATCATATTAGATGTCATGATGCCGAAAATGGATGGCTGGCAGGTATGTAAAGAAATACGAAAGCAATCAAAGGTGCCGATTATCATGCTTACTGCAAAAGGCGATGAGCAGGACGAACTTCTCGGGTTTGAGCTGGGAGTAGATGAATATATTTCAAAACCGTTCAGCCCCAAGATTCTGGTTGCCCGCGTGGAGGCCATCCTGAGGCGCACCGGAAAATCGGATGCAAGTGAGCAGCTGGCAGCCGGCGGCATTGTGATCGACAAGGCTGCCCACATGGTGACAATTGATGGAAAATCAATCGAACTGAGCTTTAAGGAATTTGAACTGCTGACTTACTTTATGGAAAATGAAGGGATTGCGCTCTCCAGAGAAAAAATTTTGAATAACGTGTGGAATTATGATTATTTTGGGGATGCCAGAACGATTGATACCCACGTAAAAAAACTTCGCAGTAAGATGGGCGACAAAGGAGAACTGATTCGTACAATCTGGGGAATGGGGTATAAATTTGAGGTAGAGTCATGAAACGCTCTATCAATCGTCAGATTGGCGGGATGTTTATCATACTGGTAGGACTGGCATTGACCGCTATCTGGTTGTGTAATTATTTCTTTCTCGAAGAGTTTTATGTGGCTCAGAAGATTAAAATCCTGAAAACAGGGGTGGAGCAGCTGAACAGCTACAGCATCGAAGATCTTATTACGTCGGACAATGGATTCAGCCAGTTCTGTTCGGCGAATAATCTCAGTATAGTAGTTACCAGTATAGAATACAGTGAAGTATATACCAATGTGAAAGATAAAGACGGAAAGCTGCTGGCGGGGCGTCTCTTCGGATATATCACGGGAATTGATGAAGCAAAGCCGGTCATCCTGGAAAGAACTGATCAGTATGTGGTGCAGAAAAATCAGGATCTGGAAAAGAAAATGAATTATGTGGAGATCTGGGGAACACTGAATGACGGAGGCAGTTTTCTGATCCGCACTCCGATGGAGAGTATCCAGGACAGTGTTACGATATCTAACCGGTTCTACGCTTATATCGGCATGGGAGTGATCATGGCTGCGGCCGTCATTATCTGGTTTTTTACAAAACGCATTACCAGGCCGCTCACTGAACTGACAGCAATATCCCGGAAAATGGCAGCGCTTGATTTCGATACAAAGTATGAGAGCGGTGGAGATAACGAGATCGGTGTTCTGGGACATAATTTCAATACGATGTCTGAAAAACTGGAACAGACGATTTCTGAGCTGAAGTGCGCTAATATTGAACTTCAGCAGGATATACAGAAGAAAATTCAGGTCGATGAGATGCGCAAAGAATTTTTGTCAAACGTATCACACGAATTAAAGACACCGATCGCGCTGATCCAGGGGTATGCGGAAGGGCTGCAGGATAACATCAATGATGACGAAGAGAGCAGGGAGTTTTACTGCGAAGTCATAATAGATGAAGCCGCCAAGATGAACAAGATGGTCAAGAAGCTGTTGACTTTAAATCAGCTGGAATTTGGAAATGACCAGATTACGATGGAACGTTTTGACCTGACTGCGCTGATTCAGGGTGTGATTCAGGCGTCACAGATTTTGATTGAACAAAAGCAGGTCGAGGTGATCTTTGCACAAAAAGATCCGCTTTACGTATGGGGCGATGAATTCAAGATTGAGGAGGTTGTGACAAACTTCTTTTCAAATGCCTTAAACCACGTGCAGTACAAAAACAAGATTGAAATACGCTGTGAGCAGCAGGGCAATCTGGTGAGGACCTCTGTATTTAACACAGGAGACCCGATTCCGGAAGAAGATATTGATAAAATCTGGGTTAAGTTCTATAAAGTGGATAAGGCACGGACCAGAGAGTATGGGGGAAGCGGAATCGGTCTTTCCATCGTAAAGGCAATTATGGAATCCATGCATCAGAAATGCGGTGTACGCAATTATGAAAATGGTGTTGAATTCTGGTTTGACCTGGAATCCAAAGCATAAGATAAATGAGGAGATAGATGAATGATTGCAATAATTGACTATGATGCGGGGAACATCAAGAGTGTAGAAAAGGCACTTCAGCTGCTTGGAGAGGACGTGACGGTGACAGGAGATGCCGAAGTGATCAAAAGGGCAGAGAAAGTAATTCTCCCAGGTGTTGGATCCTTCGGGGATGCGATGGAGAATCTGCACCGTTTTTCTCTGGTGCCTGTGATCCATGAGGTAATAGAACAGAAAACGCCTTTTCTCGGGATTTGTCTCGGCCTTCAGCTTTTGTTCGAGAGAAGTGATGAGAGCCCCGGCATTGATGGTCTGGGGGTGCTGAAAGGTGAGATCCTTCGGATTCCTGGCAGGGAAGGACTGAAAATCCCGCATATGGGATGGAATTCTCTGCACCTGCAGCACAGCGGGCGACTGTTTCAGGAAATTCCCGAAGAATCCTATGTATACTTTGTACACTCTTATTATTTGAAAGCTGCCGAAGAGACAATTGTAAAAGCGTGCACGCAGTACAGTACATGCATTCATGCATCCGTGGAACAGGATAACGTATTTGCATGCCAGTTCCATCCTGAGAAAAGTTCAGAGGTCGGCCTTCAGATATTAAGAAATTTTGTGAAAATTGGAAGGGAGGACTGCTGATCATGTTTACCAAACGAATCATTCCCTGTCTGGATGTCCATGACGGACGAGTTGTCAAAGGAGTAAATTTTGTAAATCTCCAGGATGCGGGAGATCCGGTTGAGATTGCCAGGGCCTATGATAAAGCAGGGGCGGATGAAGTAGTATTTCTGGATATCACAGCCTCTTCTGATGACCGTGCCACGGTTGTGGATATGGTGAGAAAAGTTGCAGCCAATGTCTTTATCCCGTTTACTGTCGGGGGTGGAATCCGCACGGTAGATGATTTTAAGATGCTTCTCCGGGAGGGCGCAGATAAGATTTCCATTAATTCTTCTGCCATCAACAATCCGGAGCTGATACGGGAGGCATCGCTGAAGTTCGGAAGCCAGTGTGTGGTAGTGGCAATCGACGCCAAGCGAAGAGCAGACGGAAGCGGCTGGAACATTTATAAAAATGGTGGTCGTATTGATGTCGGAACAGATGCTGTAGAGTGGGCACAAACGGTGGAGGGACTGGGAGCAGGAGAGATCTTGCTGACAAGTATGGACTGCGACGGGACGAAAGCGGGTTATGATATTGCGCTGACCCGTGCGATTGCAGATGCCGTATCGATACCTGTCATCGCATCCGGCGGCGCCGGGACCATGGAGCATTTTTATGAAACATTGACGGATGGAGGCGCGGATGCGGCACTGGCGGCTTCGCTGTTCCATTATAAAGAACTGGAGATAAAAGAAGTAAAGAAATACCTGGCAGACCGGGAAGTACCGGTTCGCCTGTAAGAAAAGGGGATTGTTATGCCGCCAATCAGTGGAGCATGGGCCAGGGCTCTGGCACCTGAATTTAAAAAACCGTACTATAAAAAATTATTTCAGACAGTAGCACAGGAATACCAGACGCGACAGATCTTTCCGAATGGGGATGATATCTTTAATGCTTTTCATTTTACACCGCTTGATCAGGTGAAGGTCGTGATCCTGGGCCAGGACCCTTACCACGGAGAAGGGCAGGCGCATGGCCTGTGTTTTTCTGTGAAACCGGAGGTGGAGATACCGCCGTCGCTGGTAAACATCTATAAAGAGCTGGAGGAGGATATCGGATGTTATATTCCAAATAACGGTTATCTTGAGAAATGGGCACATCAGGGGGTACTGCTTCTCAATACCGTACTGACGGTTCGGGCACATCAGGCAAATTCTCACCGGGGGATCGGGTGGGAAGAATTTACGGATGCGGCGATTCATGTGCTGGCGCAGCAGGAACGTCCGATCGTATTCATACTCTGGGGAAAACCTGCACAGGCGAAGGAGAGTATGATCACGAATCCGCTGCATCTGGTCCTGAAATCCTCCCATCCCAGCCCGCTCTCTGCATACCGCGGTTTTTTCGGCAGTCGTGTGTTCAGCAGGACCAATACTTATCTGGAGAGTCACGGCCTGACGCCGATTGACTGGCAGATCGAGAATCGATAGATAAAGGAAGAAAACGTATGGGTAAGAAAAGTTCATCTTTTATGAAACAGGCATCCTTTTTAATGGTTGCTGGTTTGATCGTGCGCATTATCGGTCTGCTGTATCGAACGCCTATGAAGGCGGCCATCGGAGGACTCGGGTACGGTTATTACGGTTATGCTTATAATGTATACAATATATTGCTCCTGATTTCCGGCTACAGCATTCCGGTAGCAGTGTCGAAGCTGATGTCAGAGCGGCTGGCAAAAAAACAGTACAGAAATGCGCAGAAGATTTTCTGGGGGGCGGTTATCTATATTCTGATTATCGGTTCACTGGCATCGATTGTTGCGTTTGTGTTCGCTGAACAGCTGCTTCCTGTCGGGGCAGAAGATGCGGTTCTTGCGCTGCGGGTACTGTCACCTACAATTATGCTGGCGGGTCTGCTGGGAGTTATGCGGGGGTATTTCCAGGCGAATCATAATATGCTTCCAACATCTGTCTCTCAGATACTGGAGCAGATTCTGAATGCCGTCGTCAGTGTTGTGGCTGCATATTTTCTGGTGAAAAGCTTCGGAACGACTTCTGATACCCGTGCAATCTACGGAGCTGCCGGTGGAACGCTGGGCACGGGGGTTGGCGTTGTGTCCGGGATTGTCTTTATGCTGCTGGTGTTCGGACTGAACAGGAAAATCATTAAGAGAAAACTGATACGTGATACCTCGTCATATCAGGAGAGTTATGGTGAAATTGCAAAAGTGCTGCTTTTGATGATGACTCCCGTTCTCCTGAGTACTTTTTTATATAATGTAAGTGCATATGTTGACCAGTCTATATTTTCTCCGCTGATGCTTGCCAAGGGGGCTGCCGCGGACAGCATTACAGAGATTTACGGCGTATTCAGCGGACAATATATGGTGCTTATCAATATTCCCGTAGCGCTTGCCAATGCGACTTCCACGGCGATGATGCCGGAGATTACCGCAAACTATGCTACCGGTGACGTGAACGGGGCCAGAAGTAAGATCAATGAAGCCATCCGTATGACGATGTTTATCGCGATTCCCGCAGCGTTTGGTCTGGCAGTGCTGGCTTATCCGATCATGGAACTTCTGTTCCCTGGATCGCCGGATGCAGCAGGAACGATGCTGATCGCAGGTGCAGTGTCGGTGTTATTTTATTCACTGTCTACGATCACAAACGGTGTGCTGCAGGGCATTGGAAAACAGTATATTCCCCTGCGCAATGCGGCTGTTTCACTGGTTGTGAATGTGGCCGTGCTGGCCGGACTGACGAAGTTTACTGACCTTGGAATTTACAGTGTGCTGGCTTCAACAGTGGCATATTCACTTTGCATGTGCATTCTGAATGATATTGCAGTCCGCAAATACCTGAGTTACCGTGGAGAGTTTATCGATACATACCTGAAGCCGATCGGCGCTGCTGCCGGAATGGGAGCCGTGGCATGGATCGTATATTATGGTCTGCATCTGTTTATCCCAGTCAGAATTGTCTGCCTTGGTGCGGCGGTCATATTTGCAGTTGCTGCGTACCTGATCTTCTATGTGCTGATAACCAGGATACCGGAAGCACAGCTTCGAAGATTTCCGATGGGCGGTGCAATGGTCAGAGGCATGAAGAAACTTCATCTTTTAAAATAGTGAAAAAGACACCCGGAGATACGAAACTCTGAAATTTCGTATCTCCGGGTGTCTTTTATATTGGCATACTAGTTATCCATGTTTTTCACAGCCGTGGAAAGCATCAGCTTAATACGGTTCAGCTGGTTGACTTCGCTTGCTCCCGGATCATAGTCGATGGCTACGATGTTGGCATCGGGATACTCACGTCTTATTTCCTTAATCACACCTTTTCCGACGATGTGATTTGGCAGGCATCCGAACGGCTGGGTGCATACGATGTTCTTGGCATTGTTATGTATCAGCTCCATCATCTCACCGGTCAAAAACCACCCTTCACCCGTCTGGTTTCCGATCGATACGATCGGTGCAGCCATTCTGGCGAGATCTTCAATCTTTGCCGGCGGATCAAAATGCTTACTTTTCTCAAATTCTTTTGTTGCCGCGCTTCTCAGCCATTCGATTCCCCTGATCGCGATGTTTGCCATCTTTGCGGTTGACTGTTTGGTACCCAGGTATTTGGATTTAAAATTCTGATTATAAAAACAGTAACACATAAAATCGATCAGATCAGGGACGACCGGTTCAGCGCCTTCGCGTTCCAGGAGTTCTGCCAGATGATTATTGGCAGCTGGCAGGAACTTTACAAGGATCTCTCCGACGATACCGACGCGCGGTTTTTTCTCATCGGTGATCGGCAGGCGATCAAAGTCGCGGATGATGGTGCGGCAGATCTGTTTGAAGCGGGTATGGCTCATCCGTTTGGCTGTTATAAAATCAATGCAGATCTTTTCCCATTTTCGGTGAAGCCGGTTGGCAGAGCCTTTTTTCTTTTCATAGGGCCTCATCCGGTAGATGCATTTCATCAGGATATCGCCGAACACGCAGGCGTATGCCAGACGTATCGCGAGATCCGGTGTGATCTTGAAACCGGGATTGCTCTCCAGCCCGCTTAAGTTGATGGAGATCACCGGAATGTGTGACATTCCCGCTTTTTCCAGTGCACGGCGGATGAAGGCGATGTAATTAGAGGCACGGCAGCCTCCGCCGGTCTGCGACATGATGATCGCAACATGGTCCAGATCATATTTTCCGGACAACAGTGCCTGCATGATCTGTCCGACTACCATAAGAGAGGGGTAGCATGCGTCATTGTTTACGTACTTCAGCCCCACATCAACAGCCTCTTTATTGTCGTTTGGCAATACTTCCAGCCGGTAACCGGCGGCGTTGAATGCCGGTCCCAGAATCTTGAAATGGATCGGTGACATCTGCGGACACAGGATCGTATATGTCTTCCGCATTTCCTTCGTAAAGGAAACCTTTTCTATAGAAGAAGGCATGATGGTCCGGTTGATACAGAACTTTTCACGGGTTCTGATCGCTGCGAGCAGAGAGCGGACCCTGATGCGTGCAGCTCCCAGGTTGTTCACCTCATCAATTTTCAGGCAGGTATAGATCTTTCCGCTGTGCAGAAGGATTTCATTGACCTCATCCGTCGTGACGGCGTCCAGTCCGCAGCCAAAAGAATTCAGCTGGATCAGATCAAGATCTTCCCTTTCTTTGACAAAGTTGGCAGCGGCGTAAAGCCGTGTATGGTACATCCACTGGTCATTGACTCGTATCGGGCGCTGAAGGGGCGCCAGATGCGAGACGGCATCCTCTGTCAGGACGGCTACCCCATACGAATTGACCAGGTCCGGGATACCATGATGGATTTCCGGATCGATATGGTAGGGGCGTCCTGCGAGTACGATACCATGGCGGCCGTGTTTTTCCATCCAGGCGAGGGTTTCCTCGCCTTTGCGCATCATGTCTCTTCTCTGTGCGTCCTGCTCCATCCATGCCTCATGAGCAGCTTTGCGGATCTCATCATCCGGAATATCCGGGAATTCTTTTACGAGACGTTCCGTCAGAATCTTCTCATTCGTAAATGCCATAAAGGGATTCCGGAAAATAATAGAATCATCGTTCAGCTCATCCACATTGTTTTTAATGTTTTCCGCGTACGACGTCACGATCGGGCAGTTAAAATGGTTGACAGAGTCTTCAAACTCCGTTCTCTCATACGGAATACACGGGTAAAAGATAAATTTTACGCCCTGGCGTATCAGCCAGGTTACATGGCCGTGTGCCAGTTTGGCGGGATAACACTCGGATTCACTGGGAATCGATTCGATCCCCAGCTCATAGATCTTGCGTGTCGAGGTTGGCGAGAGCACGACCTGGTATTTCAGGGATGTAAAAAATGTGAACCAGAAAGGATAGTTCTCAAACATATTGAGCACGCGCGGAATACCAACCTGTCCGCGTACGGCCTGGTCTGCGGGAAGCGGTTCATAGCCGAAGATCCTCTGATACTTATATTCAAACAGGTTTGGAATATGGTCTTTGTTTTTTTCTTTCCCAATTCCGCGCTCGCAGCGGTTTCCACTGATGAACTGGCGCCCACCGCTGAAGCGGTTGATCGTCAGACGGCAGTTATTCGTACATCCCTTGCAGTTTGCCATGGAGGTGGTAAATTTCAGGGTGTTGATCTTATCGATCGGGAGCATCGAGGTAACGGTGTCTTCCTCGTATCGCTCACGTGCAATCAGGGCAGCGCCAAAAGCGCCCATGATGCCGGCAATGTCCGGTCTTACCGCTTCGCAGTCAGCTATCTTTTCAAAACTTCTCAGTACGGCGTCATTGTAAAAAGTACCGCCCTGAACAACGATGTGTTTTCCAAGTTCTGATGCGTCCGATACTTTGATGACCTTGTAAAGGGCATTTTTGATCACAGAATATGCCAGGCCTGCAGAGATATCAGCGACTTCAGCGCCTTCCTTCTGAGCCTGCTTTACTTTTGAATTCATGAATACGGTACAGCGTGTGCCCAGATCAATCGGATTTTTGGCAAACAATGCCGCCCTGGCAAAGTCTTCCACACTGTAGTTCAGGGATTTTGCAAAGGTTTCAATAAATGAGCCGCAGCCGGAAGAGCAGGCTTCATTCAGCTGCACGCTGTCTACGACCCCGTCCTTGATCTTGATGCATTTCATATCCTGTCCGCCAATGTCAAGAATACAGTCAACCTTGGGATTGAAAAAGGCTGCGGCGTAATAATGGGATACCGTTTCGACCTCGCCTTCGTCGAGCATCAGAGCTGCCTTTATCAGTGCTTCCCCGTAACCGGTGGAGCAGGACCAGGCGATGTTTGCCTTTTCCGGAAGGTGACTGTAAATTTCCTGAATTGCCCTTATCGTAGTTGCCAGAGGACTTCCGTTATTGTTGTCATAAAAAGAATACAGAAGAGAGCCGTCCTCTGCGACGAGGGCAGCTTTTGTTGTTGTGGATCCGGCATCAATGCCGAGATAACAATTCCCCTCATAGGCACTCAGATCGGAGGTCCGCACATTATAATGGCTTTGGCGGTTGTTAAATGATTCGTATTCCTCATCAGAAGCAAACAGAGGCTCCATACGGTCAACCTCAAAATCCAGTTTAACGCTGGCGGCCAGCTGTGTCTGCAGCATGCGCATGGAATGGCTGACTTCCTCATTGGCATTCATGGCAGATCCGATGGCGGCGAACAGATGCGAATTATCAGGGACAATCGTGTGTTCTTCGTCAAGGTTCAAAGTGCGGATAAAAGCCTGCTTCAGTTCCGATAAAAAATGAAGCGGACCTCCGAGAAAAGCGATATGCCCCCGGATCGGCTTTCCGCAGGCCAGTCCGCTGATCGTCTGATTGACAACTGCCTGAAAGATAGAAGCAGACAGATCTTCCTTTGTCGCTCCCTCGTTGATCAGAGGCTGTATATCAGATTTTGCAAATACACCGCATCTGGCTGCAATAGGATAGAGTGCTTTGTAATGCCTGGCGTATTCATTCAGGCCGACTGCGTCTGTCTGCAGCAGGGAGGCCATCTGATCGATAAAAGAACCGGTTCCTCCGGCACAGATTCCATTCATACGCTGCTCAATGGAACCTCCCTCAAAATAAATAATCTTGGCGTCTTCACCGCCAAGTTCGATTGCAACATCTGTTTTGGGTGCCAGCTCCTGCAGAGAAGAGGACACGGCGATGACCTCCTGTACGAAGGGGACTTTCAGGTGATTGGCAAGAGCCAGTCCTCCCGAACCCGTGATGACAGGATGGACAGTAAGGTCACCGATCTGGCAGCAGGCTTTGTCGAGAAGCGCTGCAAGTGTCTCCTGTATATTCGCAAAATGTCGTTCATAATCTGAGAAAAGGAGACGATGATCTTTATCCAAAACTGCAATTTTAACGGTTGTTGAACCGATGTCAATACCTAACGTATATTTCATTTTGTTCTCCTCATTGGTGTTTCCATTTAATAAGTAAAATTCTATGATATTATACGCTGAACACGGTAAAATTGCAATCAGAAAAAATATGTAAATCTTTTGGCAAAAATATGGTATAATGATTGCGCTAAAGCGCAATCTAAAGCGATTACATCGTCTTTATGCCGGAAAGCCACGGCTTGAAAAGTAAAGGCACCTTATGCCGCTTACTTTCCTGTGCACGTGGTATACTCTATAAACAGACAGGGAAAGGAACTAAGAACATGTATCAGATCATTCACAGAAACGGTCTTGCCAAAAGAGCAAGGCTTATCACTGTTCACGGAACGATTGAGACTCCGGTATTCATGAATGTCGGAACTGCAGCGGCAATTAAGGGTGCTGTGGCGACGACAGACTTAAAGGATATCAAAACACAGGTGCAGCTGTCTAATACGTATCATCTCCATGTGAGACCGGGAGATGAGGTAGTTAAAAAACTGGGCGGCCTGCATAAATTTATGAACTGGGACCGGCCGATTCTGACTGATTCCGGCGGCTTTCAGGTGTTTTCGCTGGGAGAACTGCGGAAGATCAAAGAAGAGGGCGTGTATTTCCGGTCGCATGTGGACGGCAGGAGAATTTTTATGGGACCGGAGGAGAGTATGCGGATTCAGTCAAATCTGGGTTCTACGATCGCAATGGCATTTGATGAATGCCCGTCCAGTGTCGCATCCAGGGAATACGTTCAGAATTCCGTTGACAGGACGACACGATGGCTGAAACGCTGCCAGGCAGAGATGGCCCGGCTCAACGCTGTGGAAGATACGATCAATCCGCATCAGCTGCTTTTTGGTATCAATCAGGGAGCGATCTACCAGGATATCCGTATTGATCACGCAGAGACGATCTCTGAGCTGGGACTTGACGGGTATGCAGTGGGAGGACTGGCAGTCGGCGAGAGCCATGAGGAGATGTATTATATACTGGACGAGGTAGTCCCGCACCTGCCGTCGGAAAAACCGACGTATCTGATGGGAGTCGGCACCCCCGCTAATATTCTGGAAGCAGTGTCAAGAGGCGTTGACTTCTTTGACTGTGTTTACCCGAGCAGAAACGGCCGGCACGGACATGTCTATACCAACCGCGGGAAACTAAACATGCTGAATGCGAAATATGAGCTGGACGATGCCCCGATCGAGGAAGGATGCGGATGCCCGGCATGCACACATTACAGCAGGGCTTATATCCGTCATCTGCTGAAGGCAAAGGAAATGCTGGGTATGCGCCTCTGTGTGCTGCACAACCTGTATTTTTATAATACGATGATGGAAGAAATCCGTCAGGCAATCGAGGAAGACAACTTTCATTCTTATAAAACTGCAAAACTGGAAGGCTTTCAGGAAAATGATAAAAAATAGTATAGATAAAATGAAAAAATACTTGCTGAAATGGTATAAGTTGTGTATTATTGATATATTAGGTAAAAATATAGAAGAGATTTAGGAGGAATATTTATGATAGCATCTGCAACGGCTTCTTCTGCCAACTCAGGATTGCTTGGCACCGGTTCCATGATCTTGTGGCTGGTAGTATTATTTGGACTGATGTATTTTCTGATGATCCGTCCTCAGAAAAAAGAACAGAAACGTGTAGGGGCAATGCTCTCCGACCTTGCGGTCGGCGATGCGATTGTTACGACCAGCGGATTTTATGGAATTGTGATCGACATCACAGATGAGGATGTCATTGTAGAGTTCGGCAACAATAAAAACTGCCGTATTCCGATGAGAAAAGCTGCCATAGCGGAAGTAGAAAAGGCGGAAGAGGTACAGAATAACTGATTGTATGTCGGGGGTTGGATGTCACAGCATCCAGCCCCTTGTTTACGTCAACGCAGGCAGCCACTGCGGGGCGGCACCATTTTTTGTTGAAAAATCGTTTAAAATAGATTATTATATAGAGTAATAGGCTGTTCGGGAGGAAAAAAATATGGAATATAACATAGCGTTAATTCCGGGCGATGGAATTGGTCCGGAAATTGTTGAAGAAGCAAAGAAAGTACTGGATCAAGTATGCGAAAAATTTCATCATAAGTTTCATTATACAACTTTGCTGCTTGGCGGAGCATCCATTGATGCAAACGGCGTGCCGCTGACGGATGAGACGATCGATCAGGCAAAGGCGTCAGATGCCATTCTGATGGGTTCAATCGGGGGAGATGCTGCGACATCCCCGTGGTATCAGCTGGAACCGTCAAAACGGCCGGAGGCAGGGCTTCTGGCGATCCGCAAAGCCCTGAATCTGTTCGCGAATCTGCGTCCGGCATATCTGTATGAGGAACTGAAAGCGGCATGTCCGCTGCGTGATGAGATCATCGGAGAAGGATTTGACATGATGATCATGCGTGAGCTTACGGGTGGGCTGTATTTTGGGGAACGTAAAACAGTCGAGGAGAACGGAGTCAGAAAAGCGATCGATACTCTTACATACGATGAAAATGAAATACGCAGAATTGCGAGAAGAGGATTTGACATTGCAATGAAACGCCGCAGAAAAGTAACGAGTGTCGATAAGGCGAATGTTCTGGACTCTTCGAGACTATGGAGAAGCGTTGTTGAGGAAGTGTCAGAAGATTATCCGGAAGTGACGCTTACGCATATGCTGGTGGATAACTGCGCGATGCAGCTGGTCAGAAATCCGGGACAGTTCGATGTGATTCTTACGGAAAATATGTTTGGAGATATTCTGTCAGATGAAGCCAGTATGGTAACCGGATCAATCGGCATGCTGTCGTCCGCCAGCCTGAATGAGACAAAACTCGGGCTTTATGAACCCAGTCACGGTTCGGCGCCGGATATTGCGGGCAAAAACATGGCAAATCCGATCGCAACGATCCTCTCTGCCGCAATGATGCTGCGGTATTCGCTGGATCTTGATGAAGAAGCAGATGCGGTGGAAGCAGCGGTGAAACATGTTCTTGCAGACGGGTACCGCACTGTGGATATTATGTCAGAAGGCTGTACACAGCTTGGAACTGTTGAAATGGGCAGAATGATCGTTCAGAATATATAGTAGAAAAGGGAGAGGAACAGATATGAGAAGTGATGCAGTAAAAAAAGGCGTGCAGCAGGCACCGCACAGATCTCTGTTCAATGCGCTTGGCATGACAAATGAAGAGATGGATAAACCGCTGATCGGTATTGTGAGCTCTTATAACGAAATCGTACCGGGGCATATGAACCTGGATAAGATTGTAGAGGCTGTTAAGATGGGAGTCGCACTTGCCGGAGGAGTACCGCGCGTATTTCCGGCAATCGCAGTCTGTGACGGGATTGCGATGGGACACATCGGCATGAAATATTCTCTGGTCACCAGGGACCTGATCGCTGATTCGACAGAAGCCATGGCGCTGGCACATCAGTTTGATGCACTGGTGATGGTTCCGAATTGTGATAAAAATGTCCCTGGTCTTCTGATGGCAGCAGCAAGAATCAACGTTCCGACGGTGTTTGTGAGCGGAGGACCGATGCTGGCCGGTCATGTCAAAGGTCATAAAACGAGCCTTTCCAGTATGTTTGAGGCAGTGGGGGCACATGCGGCAGGAAAATACTCAGATGCGGATGTGGAAGAGTATGAGTGCAAGGCATGTCCGACCTGTGGTTCGTGTTCAGGAATGTATACGGCAAACAGCATGAACTGCCTGACGGAAGTGCTCGGCATGGGCCTTCAGGGAAACGGTACGATCCCGGCTGTGTATTCCGAACGGATCCGTCTCGCAAAACATGCGGGTATGCAGGTGATGGAACTTTTGAAAAAGGATATCCGGCCGCGTGATATCATGACGGAAGAAGCAGTGATCAATGCACTGACTGTTGATATGGCGCTCGGCTGCTCCACGAACAGTATGCTGCATCTGCCTGCGATCGCACATGAGATCGGAATGGATTTTAAAATACCGTATGCGAATGAGATCAGTGCGAAAACACCGAATCTCTGCCATCTGGCACCGGCAGGGCCGACTTATATGGAAGATCTGAATGAAGCCGGCGGCGTCTATGCAGTCATGAATGAACTGAACAAAAAAGGACTGCTGAACACAGAATGTATGACGGTAACGGGAAAGACTGTCGGGGAAAATATCAAAGACTGCAGAAATCTGAATCCGGAGGTTATCCGCCCGATTGAAAATCCGTACAGCGAGACAGGGGGACTTGCGGTGCTGCAGGGCAACCTGGCGCCGGACGGAAGTGTCGTCAAGCGCTCGGCGGTTGTCGAGGAGATGCTGGTGCACGAAGGACCTGCACGTGTGTTTGAATGCGAGGAGGATGCCAGTGAGGCGATCCTTTCCGGAAAGATAAAGGAAGGCGACGTTGTGGTCATCCGCTATGAAGGACCGAAAGGCGGGCCGGGAATGCGTGAGATGCTGAACCCGACTTCTCAGATCGCGGGAATGGGACTTGGTTCCTCCGTAGCCCTGATCACGGACGGAAGATTCAGCGGAGCATCCAGAGGAGCTTCAATCGGCCATGTCTCACCCGAAGCGGCAGTGGGAGGACCGATCGCTCTCATCGAGGAAGGCGATATGATTCAGATTGACATTCCGAATAACAGCCTGAATGTCAAAGTGAGTGATGAGGAGATGGCAGCCAGAAAAGAAAAATGGCAGCCGAGGGAGCCGAAAGTCACGACCGGCTATCTGGCGCGCTACGCTTCCATGGTAACCTCGGGGGACCGCGGTGCCGTGCTGGAAATTCCGAAAAATTAAGGAGGAAGCCTATGCAGTTAACAGGTTCAGAAATTATTATAGAATGTTTGAAGGAGCAGGGAGTAGATACTGTTTTCGGATATCCGGGAGGGACGATTCTGAACGTATACGATGAATTATATCGTCATCAGGATGAAATCCGTCATATTTTGACGTCACATGAGCAGGGGGCATCACACGCTGCTGACGGATATGCGAGAGCGACCGGCAAAGTTGGTGTCTGTTTCGCTACGTCAGGCCCGGGTGCCACCAACCTGGTGACGGGGATTGCAACGGCGTATATGGATTCCATCCCGCTCGTTGCAATTACCGCAAACGTGGGGGTTCCGCTGCTTGGAAAAGACAGTTTCCAGGAGATTGATATCGCCGGTGTGGTGATGCCGATCACAAAGCACAGCATGATCGTAAAAGATGTTACGAAACTTGCGGAGACAATTCGCAGAGCGTTCCATATTGCACAGTCAGGGCGTCCGGGACCGGTGCTTGTCGATGTGACGAAAGATGTCACAGCTTTAAAAGCAGAATATACTTTCCGTGAACCGGAAGTGGTTATACCGAGTACGGAAAAACTCAGAATGCAGGATATTGAACAGGCAGTCCAGATGATCGCGAAGGCCAAAAAACCGTTTATCATGATCGGAGGAGGCGCGATCCTCTCAGACGCTTCAGAGGAAGTCCGCACTTTTGTACATAAAGTCAATGCCCCGGTGGCATCTTCCCTGATGGGGAAAGGCGCGTTCCCTGAGACCGATGAGCTGTATACCGGGATGATCGGCATGCATGGAACAAAAACCTCTAATCTTGGAGTGATGGAGAGTGATCTTCTCATCACGATCGGGGCACGGTTCAGCGACCGTGTGACAGGGAGTACGGAAACATTTGCGCGCAAGGCAAAGATTCTCCAGATTGATGTGGATGCGGCGGAGATCAATAAAAATGTAGTGGTGGATGCGAGTGTTATCGGTGATGTAAAAGAAGTGCTGAAGCTTTTAAACGAGCAGATTCCACAGCAGGGACACGAAGAATGGCTGGAGCATATCCAGGATATGAAAGAACGTTATCCAATGCAGTATCATACGACCGGGCTTACCGGACCGTGTGTGATCGAAGCACTGTATGAAGCAACGAACGGTGAAGCGATTGTAACGACAGATGTAGGCCAGCATCAGATGTGGGCAGCACAGTATTACAAATATACACAGCCGCGCACCTTTATCACTTCCGGTGGCCTGGGAACCATGGGATACGGTCTTGGAGCTGCCATTGGAGCCAAATTCGGAAGACCGGATAAGATCGTAGTCAACGTCGGAGGCGACGGCTGTTTCCGGATGAATATGAATGAGATCGCTACAGCCGTCCGCAATGAGCTGCCGCTTATTCAGCTGGTCATCAATAACCATGTGCTGGGAATGGTGAGACAGTGGCAGACACTGTTCTATGAGAAACGCTATTCGCATACGGTATTGAATGACAAGACGGATTTTGTGAAGGTGGCGGAAGCCATGGGTGCTGTCGGCATCCGTGTCACGAAAAAGTCCGAGATTGTACCGGCGATTAAAAAGGCGATCGAGCTGAATACGACGGTTGTCATAGACTGTCAGATCGATTGTGATGACAAGGTATTCCCGATGGTTCCCGCGGGGGCGTCCATCGAGGAAGTTTTTGATGAACAGGATTTAACAATTAAAGAGTAAAGATATTGACAGGAAAATAACAAAGCAGTATGATATCTTGTAACAGTTCAGATGCCGTCTGAACTGTTACGATGTTTTAAGTTCAATGACATTTAGGAGGAGAAAAAAGTGAGTAGAGTGTATAATTTTTCGGCTGGACCGGCTGTTCTGCCGGAGGAAGTGTTAAAGGAAGCGCAGGCGGAGATGCTGGATTACCGCGGGACGGGAATGTCTGTGATGGAGATGAGTCATCGCTCGAAAGCTTTTGACGAAATTATCAGTCAGGCAGAGGAAGACCTGCGTGATCTGATGCAGATTCCGGATAATTATAAAGTTCTGTTCATGCAGGGCGGAGCTTCCCTGCAGTTCGCGATGATCCCGATGAATTTCATGAAACATAAAAAGGCGGATTACATCGTAACCGGACAGTGGGCAAAGAAAGCATATCAGGAAGCTCAGAAATACGGGACTGCAAATAAGATCGCGACGTCCGAAGACAAGACCTTTTCTTATATCCCGGACTGCTCGGATCTTCCGGTCAGCGAGGATGCGGATTATGTATATATCTGTGAAAATAACACGATATACGGAACGAAATTCAAAGAACTTCCGAATACAAAAGGGAAAGACCTGATTGCGGATGTATCTTCCTGTTTCTTATCAGAACCTGTGGATGTATCGAAATATGCGATGATTTACGGGGGCGTACAGAAAAATATCGGTCCGGCAGGCATGGTGATCGGAATCATCAGGGAGGACCTGATCAGCGAAGATGTGATGCCGGGAACACCGACGATGATGCAGTACAAAACATATGCAGACAACGATTCAATGTATAATACACCGAATTGCTACTGCATTTATATGTGCGGAAAAGTCTTCCAGTGGATCAAACGTATGGGCGGACTGGAAGCCATGAAAATGCATAATGAGAAAAAGGCTGCAGTTCTTTATGATTTTCTGGATCAGAGTAAGATGTTCAGCGGTACGGTTGTAAAAGAAGACCGCTCTCTGATGAACGTACCTTTTGTGACGGGGGATAAGGAGCTGGATGCAAAATTTGTGGCAGAGTCCAAAGCTGCAGGTTTTGAAAATCTGAAAGGCCACAGAACAGTCGGCGGCATGCGGGCAAGTATCTACAATGCAATGCCGATGGAAGGTGTGGAAAAGCTGGTAGAATTTATGAAAAAATTTGAAGAGGAGAATCTGTAACATGTATAAATACCATTGCCTGAATCCGATTTCCAGTGTTGGAATCGAACGCTTTACGGATCAGTATGTTGAGACAGAGAATATGGAAGAGGCGGATGCAGTCCTGGTCCGCAGTGCCAACATGAAGGATATGAACTTTCCGGCCAGTCTGAAAGTGATAGCAAGGGCGGGGGCCGGTGTCAACAACATTCCTCTGGGCAAATGTGCAGATGAGGGAATCGTAGTATTTAATACGCCGGGTGCGAATGCGAACGGTGTAAAAGAGCTTGTGATCGCAGGCATGTTGCTGGCGTCCCGGGATATCGTGGGCGGTATTGAATGGGTGGAAAGTGAGCAGAATGTAGAAGATATCGGAAAGCTGGCAGAGAAGAAGAAGAAACAGTTTGCCGGTTGTGAGATCAGCGGTAAGAAACTGGGAATCATCGGTCTTGGAGCGATCGGTGTGATGGTGGCAAATGCGGCAACACATCTGGGTATGGAAGTCTACGGATATGACCCGTACATCTCTGTGGAAGCAGCATGGAATCTGTCCAGAACGATCAAACATATCGATAATCTGGAGACTCTGTACAAAGAGTGTGATTATATCACAATTCACGTACCTCTGCTGGAAGAGACCCGTGGGATGATCAACGCGGAAGCCATTGAAATGATGAAGGACGGTGTTGTAATCCTCAATTTTGCCAGGGATATCCTGGTAGATGAAAAGGCGCTGGTGGAGGCGCTGGAAAACAATAAGGTAAAGAAATATGTAACAGACTTTGCAAATCCGGTCGTTGCAGGTGTTAAAAATACACTGGTTACACCTCATCTGGGTGCTTCCACGGAAGAGTCCGAAGATAACTGTGCACGAATGGCAGTCAAGGAAATCATAGATTATCTGGAAAACGGAAATATAAAAAATTCGGTAAACTATCCGAATTGTGATATGGGCAGCTGCGTGGTGGCAGGGAGAATTGCCATCCATCACAAAAACATTATCAACATGATCAGTCAGTTTACAGCAGTTTTTGGGGAAGCTGGTGTCAATATCAGTGATATGACGAATAAAAGCAAAGGTGATTATGCGTACACACTGCTGGACCTTCAGACAAAGCCTACGCAGGAAGTTGTGGATAAACTGAGAAAATTAGATGGCGTATTAAGGGTTCGTATTGTAAAATAAAGGGAGGGAGTCTGCCGCAAAATCAGCGTATGTATTTTTGCGGCAGCCCCCTCTTTTTGAGCTTTGGGAAATCAGAGCTTAAATGGCAGGAGCAGGGCATGAGAAGATATGTAAAGCGCCTGAGGCGCGTCAGGAGGAATTGGGTCTGGCTGCGGACCGTAATGTACCACCGCGAAAAACTGGGACGAGCGTACCAGTCAATAAAAAACATTTGGAGAGGAAATTAAAAATGGCGACAGTAAAACCATTCAGAGCAATTCGACCGACATCGGAGCTGGCATCGCGGATAGCCGCGCTGCCGTATGATGTATACAACCGTAAAGAAGCCTGCGAGGAAGTAAAGCGGGAACCTCTGTCTTTTCTGAAAATTGACAGGGCTGAGACTCAGTTTCCGGACACCGTGGATACTTATGATCCGAAAGTGTATGAAAAAGCGAAATCAACCCTGAATAAAATGTACCGCGGAGGGTATTTTGTTAAAGACAGATGGAACTGTTATTACCTTTATGAGCTGACGATGAACGGAAGAGCTCAGACCGGTATTGTCGGATGCGCCTCGATTGATGATTATGAAAACGAAGTGATCCGCAAACATGAGAATACACGTCTTGAGAAAGAAATTGATCGGATCAATCACGTGGATGTCTGTGATGCACAGACGGGTCCGATCTTTCTTACATACCACAAAGATGAGGAGCTGAAACAGCTGATCAAAGATGCAAAGCGCAAAACTGCAGTTTATGATTTTGTGAGTGATGACAATATCCGGCACCGCGTATGGGTCATCGATGATGCAGTCAAAGTCAAAGCTATGAGTGCGGCATTTGAAAATGTTAACTGCCTGTACATTGCTGACGGACACCACCGCTGCGCATCCGCTGTGAAGGTTGGCAAGAAGAGACGGGAGAGTAATCCGGAGTATACAGGGGAAGAAGAATTCAATTATTTTCTGTCGGTTCTTTTCCAGGAGGATGAGCTGAGCATCATGGATTATAACCGTGTAGTCAGAGACCTGAACGGATACACGGCAGAAGAGTTCATGGAGAAAACAGCAGAGAAATTTGAGATAGAACAGGTGGGAAAAGCAGCCGTGCATCCGGAACGTAAAGGAATGTTCGGAATGTATCTGGAGGGCAGCTGGTACAGACTGTGCATCAGAGAGGAATACATGTCGAAGGACCCTGTCGAAGGGCTGGATGTATCGATCCTTCAGAATCATCTGCTGGGTCCGATCCTTGGGATTGAAGATCCGAAGACGGATGAGCGCATTGATTTTGTAGGAGGAATCCGCGGACTTGAAGAACTGGAACGCAGGGCAGACAGTGACTGTAAAGTCGCATTTTCCATGTATCCAACCTCGATTTCAGAATTGTTTGACGTGGCAGATGCACATCGGCTGATGCCTCCGAAATCAACCTGGTTTGAACCCAAACTTCGAAGCGGACTTTTTATCCATCAATTATCAGAGTAAAAGGACGTGCCTGCTTGACAGGTACTATCATACATGAAAACCAGGAGGAACTTGCTATATGGCAGATAAACTATACGATTTAATGGACTGGGCAGCGATAGAGGCAATTGTATACTCGGAGGAGAACAAGCCGCGCAGAACACTCGGACCGCGTGTCACGAAAGATGGTGTCCTGATCCAGTGTTTTTTTCCGGAAAAAACGAAGGTGATGTTAAAGACAACAGCAGACCGCGTAAACCATCGGATGAAGATGCAGGATGAAAATGGTTTCTTTGCCATTTTACTTCCCGGGAAGAAAATCCCAGAATATGTTTTCGTCATTCAGGAGGAGGGAAAGTACAGAGAGTACGAAGATCCCTACGCCTTTCCTTCTCAGATCACTCATGAGGAGGAAGTACAGTTTTCCCATGGAATCTGCTATGATATATATGAGAGGCTGGGAGCTCATCCAATGCGTATAAACGGCAGGCGCGGTGTGCATTTTGCAGTGTGGGCACCGAATGCGCTGCGTGTCAGCGTAGTCGGAGATTTTAACAGCTGGGATGGAAGAATGTACCAGATGGAAAAGCTGGAGGAATCCGGAATCTTTGAACTGTTTATCCCGGGAATAGAGCCCGATGAATTATATAAATTCGAATTAAAGCTGAGAGACGGTCTGACTTATCTGAAGGCCGATCCTTATGCGAATTCTGCACAGCTTCGCCCTGACACGGCGTCTGTTGTGACAAACCTGAAAAAATACCGATGGAATGATCAGGACTGGATGTCAAACCGGAGAAAGGTACAGGGGGAAGACAAACCCATGTACATTTATGAACTTCATCTTGGTTCGTTCAGAAAACCTGAGGATGGAAGGCTGTTCTACAATTATCGTGAGATCGCTCCCATGCTCGTTGATTATGTAAAAGAAACGGGCTATACACATGTGGAACTGATGCCGGTAATGGAACATCCGCTGGATGAATCCTGGGGATATCAGGTGTCAGGTTATTATGCACCGACGAGACGTTACGGAAGCCCTCAGGATTTCATGGCCTTTGTAGACGCACTGCATGAGGCGGGGATCGGAGTGATCCTGGACTGGGTACCTGCACATTTTCCAAAAGACATCGCAGGACTGGCTGCATTTGACGGTACCTGCCTTTACGAGCACCAGGACCCGCGCCAGGGAATGCATCCACACTGGGGAACACTGATCTTTAATTACGGACGTCCACAGGTCAGCAACTTTCTGATTTCGAATGCGCTCTTCTGGGCTGAGAAATATCATATTGACGGGATACGGATGGATGCTGTCGCATCTATGCTTTACCTTGATTACGGAAAAAATGATGGAGAATGGGTTGCAAATATCTACGGAAGCAATGAAAATCTGGAGGCAATAGAATTCCTCCGGCATTTAAATTCCATATTAAAAAAACGGCATCCGGATGTGATGATGATCGCAGAAGAATCTACGGCATGGCCTAAAGTGACCGAAAGTGTCAAACAGGATGGCCTGGGATTTGATTACAAGTGGAATATGGGCTGGATGAATGATTTCCTGGGATATATGGAATATGACCCGGTATTCAGAGGCGCTCATCATAACGAGCTGACATTCAGCATGGTATATGCTTACAGTGAGCATTTCCTGCTGGGACTTTCTCATGATGAGTTCGTGCATGAAAAGAAATCTCTGATCGGAAAAATGCCGGGTGATGAGGAGCAGAAGTTTTCGAATATGCGGGCGGCGCTTACTTACATGGTATGTCATCCGGGTAAAAAACTGTTGTTCATGGGTCAGGATTTTGCACAGATAAAGGAATGGTCCGAGAGCAGACAGCTTGACTGGGAGCTTATGGAAGAGCCGAGGCACCGGGAATTCCATGAATTCTTCAAAGCACTGCTGAAGATGTATAAGTCCTGTCCGGCGCTCTATGAGCGGGATTATGATAAGGAGGGATTTATCTGGATCAATGAGATGGAATGGGAGAAAAATATTCTGACATTTATGCGGTGTGGGAAAAAGCGGGATGATATGCTGCTGATCGTCTGCAATTTCTCCGCGGTTTCCTATCCGGAATACCAGGTGGGAGTTCCGAAGGCAGGAAAATATAAGGAAATCTTTAACAGTGATGCAAAGAAATACGGCGGCAGCGGAATGGTGAATCCGCGTGTGAAGGCATCAAAGCCTGTAGAGTGCGATGAGCGTTCCGACTCGGTTAAAATTAAAGCAGCACCTCTCAGTGTCGCGGTGTTTGAATACAGAAAAGGGTAAAAAGCTATGAATATCTTATTGCAGTGGATGGATAAACATCTGCCTGAAGTAGGTTCTTTCTGTCTGAAAGTAGTACTGACGATCGTTGTCTATCTGATTGCATCGAAAATCATTAAATGGATCTGTAAAATATTCAGAAAATCGATGAACAAAGCCGGACTGGCGCCGGAGGCAATCAGCTTTCTGAACTCAGCCATCAAAGCCGGACTGTATGCTGTTCTTATTTTTCAGCTGGCAACACAGTTTGGTGTGAAAGAGTCATCTGTGGCGGCCCTGCTGGCATCAGCCGGAGTCGGTATCGGACTGGCTATGCAGGGTGGACTGTCAAATCTGGCGGGCGGTGTAATCTTACTGCTGCTGAAACCGTTTGGGGTAGGGGATTATATCATTGAGAGCTCGGCAAATAATGAGGGGACTGTTCAGAAGATAGAGCTGTTTTACACGACGCTTATGACAGTGGATAACCGCAGGATCGTGATTCCGAATGCGACTCTGACGAATAACATCATTACAAATGTCACGGCTATGGATGAGCGGAAGCTGGATCTCAGAGTGGATATTTCGTACGATTCAGATATGAAAAAGGCCAAGGAGATTATCAGCAGCCTTCTGCAGGAAGATGCAGATATCATGAAGGACAGGGAGATCCAGGTATTTGTAGATGCACTGTGTGACAGCAGTGTCCGTATCGGCTGCCGGTCCTGGGTAAAAACAGAAAGTTACTGGCCGACCCGCTGGAGGCTCAACGAAGAGATTAAGCTGGCATTTGATGAGGCGGGGATCGTGATACCTTATCCTCAGATGGATGTGCATATTCAGACTCACAGCCAGGATACGGAAAGGAAGCAGAAAAAATGATTGCAGAAATATATCGTAATATGCTGAGCGCGAAATCAGTGATCAGAGAGACTTTCGCATACGGTTCCATGCGGGCTGAGGAGATCGGATATGAGAATGTCTTTGATTACAGTCTGGGGAATCCCTCCGTGCCGGCTCCCGAAAAACTTACCAAGAGACTGATCAGTCTGCTGGAAACAAAGAGTCCTGCAGAACTGCACGGATACAGCCCGACACTGGGAAATCAGGAAGTCAGGGAGGCAGTGGCAAAATCCCTGTCAGACCGGTTCCATATGGATTATAAAACGGAACATATTTTTATGACCAGCGGGGCGGCGTCTTCGATTGCGCACGCACTTCGTGCAGTGACTGTTCCCGGAGATACGGTTCTGACTTTCGCCCCTTATTTTCCGGAGTATCAGCCATACGTAACGCTTGCGGGCCTGAATCTGAAGATTGTACCGCCGGATCTTGCGCGATTCCAGATAGACTTTAAAATGATGGAAGATATGCTGACAGAGGATGTAGCGGCGGTTCTGATCAACACGCCGAATAATCCTTCCGGTACAGCTTATACAACGGAAACACTGGAACATATGGCTAAGATCCTGCATGAAAAAGAAGCGGAATACGGTCATGATATCTATGTGATCTCTGATGAGCCGTATCGTGAGATCATATTTGCGGGGACTGACTCGCCGTACCCGGCTTCCATTTATGATAAGACAATCACCTGCTATTCTTTCAGCAAATCACTTTCCATTCCGGGAGAGCGCCTCGGTTATGTGGCAGTTGCACCGTCATGTCCGGATGCAGGGCTCCTGATTGACATGTGCGGTCAGATTTCAAGAGGGATTGGGCATAATTGTCCATCGTCCCTGATTCAGATGGCAGTTAAGGATGTGCTCTATGATACGGCGGATCTGTCTGTCTATGAGACAAACATGAATCTGCTGTATGAGAAACTGACAGAGCTCGGATTCACCTGTGTGAAGCCACAGGGAACTTTCTACATGTTTCCGAAAGCACTGGAGGAAGATGCGGGTGCTTTCTGCAGGAAGGCTCGTGAGCATGATCTCCTGCTGGTGCCGGGTGATACCTTCGGTTGTCCGGGATACTTCAGGATCTCCTACTGTGTAGAGACAGAAAAAGTAAAACGGTCATTGCCAGCATTTGAAAAACTGGCAGATCGCTATCGATAGAGAAAACAACGAAGAATAGGAAAAGGAGTGACGGCAAAATGGCAATGCAAATATGTGGGGCACCGTGCTGCTGGGGAGTGGAGGATCCGAAGAATCCGTATATTCCGACCTGGCAGACTGTTATGAGAGAGGCCCGGATGGCCGGCTACAGTGCGGTGGAACTGGGACCGTACGGTTATCTGCCGATCGATGTGGAGACGGTGACAAAGGAACTTGAGAAAAATGAGATTTCCATTGTGGCAGGCACGATATTTCAGGATCTGGTGAGCAAAGAAAATCATGCCAATGTGCTGAAGGCAGCGGATGATATCTGCTGGCTGATCACACAGCTGCCGAAACTGCCGGAGTATGAGGGGCAAAAGTTTCCGACGCCATATCTGGTCGTGATCGACTGGGGGCATGATGAACGTGATTTTACATCTGGCCATCCTGACCGTGCAAAGAGACTCGAACAGGCGGAATGGGAACAGCTGATGGACCATATCCGGGAAATCTGTGATCATGCGGCAAGATTTGGTGTCCGTGTTGTAGTTCATCCTCATGCAGGCGGCTATATTGAATTTGCGGATGAGATTGAGAAACTGACAGAAGATATCCCTTATGAGACGGCGGGGTTGTGTCTGGATACGGGGCACCTGTATTATGCGGGAATGGATCCGGTGGCCTGGCTGAAAAAATATGCCGGCCGGCTCGATTACGTGCATTTTAAGGATGTCAATGAAACGATTTACCGTGAAGTAATGTCAATGGAAAAACTACGTTTCTTTGAGGGGGTTGCCAAAGGTTCCATGTGTCCAATCGGAACCGGGACTCTTGATTATCCGGCGATCAAAGATACGCTGGAAGAGATCGGGTACAGCGGTTACATAACGATTGAACAGGAGAGAGATCCGCGTGACTCAGGAGCCACACTGGAGGATGTAAAAGCCAGTGTGGATTATCTGAAATCTGTCGGTTACAAAATTTAACAGGAATACAGCGACGCAGACAGTCCCGCCTGACTTTTCGAAGGCGGGACTGTTTGTATCAGAACAGAAAGAGAAGGAGTCTTATGGACAGAAAGTTATTACATGAAATCAGTATCACGGAGATCAACGGGATCAAAATAGGCCATGCCCAGGATAAGCAGGGGGCAACAGGCTGTACTGTGATCATATGTGAAAAGGGCGCTGCTACGGGAGTGGATGTTCGCGGAAGTGCACCCGCGGGCAGGGAAACCGATGCGATAAAGCCCGGCAACATCTGCGATGCGGCTCATGCAGTCGTGCTGAGCGGAGGCAGTGCATTCGGACTGGATGCGGCGGCAGGTGTGATGGAGTATCTGGAAGAAAGAGGAATTGGATTTGATGTGGGTATGACTGTGGTACCGATCGTATGCGGCGCATCGATCTTTGACCTGACAGTCGGTGACTCCAGGATCAGGCCGGACCGGGCGATGGGGAGAGCAGCCTGTGAGAATGCTTCCGGCAAACCGGTACCGGAAGGCAACGTGGGGGCAGGCACAGGCGCCAGTATCGGAAAATTCATGGGAACAGAGCGCTCCATGAAAAGCGGACTGGGAACTTACGCCGTACAGCTGGGCGATCTGCAGGTAGGTGCGATCGTAACGGTAAATGCACTTGGAGATGTGTTTGATCTGGATACCGGAAGACAGATCGGAGGTCTTCTTTCGCCGGATAAAAAGGAGCTGTGTAATTCGGAAGAACTCATGTATCAGAAATACACGGCGGATAAAAATTATTTTGCCGGAAATACAACCATTGGCTGCATTGTGACAAATGCAAAACTGGATAAAACCCAGATGATGAAAATTGCATCCATGGCACATGACGGTATGGCAAGGACGATCCGTCCTGTTCACACATGGGCGGACGGCGATTCGATATTTGCCATGGCAACGGGAGAAGTGGCGGCAGATGCAAATGCCGTGGGAACACTTGCGGCTCGTGTTATGGGGTATGCGGTTAACAGAGGTGTGCAAAAAGCCGTTGGTGACTACGGACTGATCAGCGCTTCTGAGTTGAATTTCTAAAATAATTTCAAAATTTAAAACAGTCCGAATTTTGACAGGTTTCTGATATTACTCATATATTTAAGTTAGAGAGTAATTTGCTCTCTGTAAGACTTAGCTTAAGGAGGCTTTTTATGTATGGTATCGATATCAGTGCCTATCAGGGCAGTGTAAACGCAAGAAAAATCAGAGAAGCCGGAATCGAGTTTGCTATTATCAGAGTGACTGATAAAAATAATAAAGAGGATACAGAATTCAAAAAAAATTATGAACAGTGCAGCAGCGCAGGAATGTCCATAGGCGTATATAAATTTTCCTATGCTCTCACAAAATCGGCAGCAATTGCCGAGGCGGAGAAAACACTGGAACTTATCAGAAACAAAAAAATTTCCTGCGGGGTATGGCTGGATCTGGAGTGGGAAAAGCAGAGACAGCTTGGAACAAGAAAACTTGAAGAGATTGCCACAACATTTTTGGATACCGTGCGGGCTGCCGGTTATCCATGCGGGATTTATTGTAATACGGACTGGTATACAAACGTATTGCCAAAGTCTCTGAAATCATATCCGCTCTGGCTGGCAAGGTACCCGGCTGCGGATAACGGAACACCGAATTACGCCCTGAAACCAAATGCCGGAATCATCTGGCAGTATACAAGTAAAGGAAATGTCCCGGGAATATCAGGCCATGTGGACAGAGATATTTCATGGGTGGATCTGAACAGTTATTTTAAAGGTGAGAACCAGGAAAGTGAGGCGGTTTATATGTTTGAGGTTCATACACTGCAGTATGGAAGCGGAGGGAACGATGTGCTGTTGTTTCAGGAGATAATGAAGGCGCGAGGATACTATGATGGCGGGCTTGACCGAAGTTACGGCGCTGGTTGCCAGGATGCATGCCGCAGATATCAGAAGGAAAGAGACGGGGCAGCAGGTCCGGTAGACGGGATCTGCGGTGAGAAGACGTGGGCAGATCTGATTGCCCTGTAGTCTGCATCCATTTTTTAAATCTGACAGGAATTTTCATTATTGCCTTGTATTAGGGGATATAATAAGGTAGAATCAAATGTAGTTTTGTTAGTTGGCCTGATTCGGCAAAAGAAAAAGCTTCAAACCTTATGGTTTGAAGCGATTTGAGAAACAAGCTGGAAAAGGGACTTGAACCCTCGACCCCTTCATTACGAGTGAAGTGCTCTACCGACTGAGCTATTCCAGCGTGTGTGGTTGACACAAAGAGTATTATACCGTATTTTGAAAAAAATGCAACCATAATTTATCAATTTTTTAAAAAAAATTTTACGAGGTAAAAAGACTTGGAGATACGAAAAGAAAATAAGGATTTACTGATAAAATATTTTGAGAATGGAAGTAAGCGCAACTGTATCGAAAAACTGGGGGTAGAGCTGGAACATCTGATCGTAAGGTCAGAGACCGGCGAGAGTGTTACCTACCAGGAAGAAAAAGGTATTGCTTATATTCTGGAACGGTTATCCGAATTTTTCCCGTGGCGTTATGAACCGGAAGGATTTCTGATTGGAATTTATAATGAGGATTATTCCATCAGTCTGGAACCTGCAGGACAACTGGAGATCAGCATTAATCCGAGGGAAAACATTTCGCTCATCTACCGGATATACAGAATGTTTTTGGAACAGATACAGCCGATCCTGAGGGAGTGCGGGTATGAGTTGCTGACACTCGGCTATCATCCGAAATCGAAAGTGCAGGATATGCCGCTGATTCCTAAGACGAGATATGAGTTCATGGATCGCTATTTTATGGAGACCGGTACGTGCGGGATCAATATGATGCGTGGAACCGCAGCAACGCAGGTATCTATTGATTACTGCAGCGAACAGGATTTCGTGCAGAAGATCAGAGCCGCGTATATTCTGATGCCGCTTCTAAAACTTCTGACGGACAATACACCGATCATGGAAGGAGAAATCTATGAAGGATATATGGCGCGAAGCTATATATGGGATCATGTAGACCCTGCGCGTACGGGCATTCCCAAGGGGCTTTTTGATGAGGATTTTGGATTTGATAAATATGCGGATTTTCTGCTTGGGATGCCTCCTGTTTTTGTGGAGGATCAGGATACACCGATGTATACCGGGCATAAAAGCACGGCGGAGGTCTGGGGGGAAGAACGCCTCAGCCGGCATGACATAGAGCATGTTTTATCCATGAATTTTCAGGATGTCCGATTAAAACATTATCTGGAGATCCGGTACGCAGACAGTATGCCGATAAAATGTGTGCTTGCCTATACAGCTCTGCTGAAGGGGATTTTCTATAATAAAGAGCTGGTGAAAGAGGTCAATGAAAAGTTTTCCGCATCAGAGAAGGAAATAATAAAAGCACAGAAAAATCTGATGAAAAACGGATTTGACGGGGATGTATACGGGTATGAAGCAGCAAAACTGCTGAGTTATTTAATTGAAGCAGCGAAAAATCAGCTTATGGAAACAGAACAGCTATCATTGCTGCCTTTGGAAGAAATACTATATCATAAAAGAACGTTGGCGAGAGAGTATTATGAAAACAATATTAAATGAATACAGACAGGAAATAGAAAGTAATTTTGAAGAAAATCAGGAGGCGGCGCTTAAAGTCAAAGATTATCTTGAGCATTCCTCCGTTGCTTATCACGGCAGGTGTGTGCATACACTGCATATACCAAAAGTCTTTACGGCAGAAGTGATTGAACAGTACCGTTCAATTGTGAGAACAACATATCGGATATTTGAAAAGGTGATCAGGGAATACCTGGCGAATGCGGAATACCGCAAGCTGTTTCCTTTTTCTGAAAGACTTGAGGAACTGATTCTTGTTCCAAATCTATATCAATCGGTGCTTCCTATCGCTCGGTTTGATATATTTTATAACGAGGATGATGGTACCTTTCAATTTTGTGAGATCAACACAGATGGAACGAGCGCAATGAATGAAGATTATGTGTTAAATATGGCTGTTGATCTCAATCCGGCACATCAGGAGATGAAACAGAGATATTCTTTTGAGAAATTTGAGCTGTTTGACAGTTGGGTTGATGCCTTTCTAAACATTTATAACAGCTATGAAAAAAAGAAAGAACATCCGTACGTTGCGATAGTTGATTTTCTGGAGCATTGTTCGATCACGGAATTTGAAGAGTTTGAACGCAGATTCCAAAAGGCCGGATACGAGACTGAAATTTGTGAGATCACAAAACTTATTTATAGAGATGGCGTGCTGTATTCTCCTTCAGGGCATCCGATCGATGTGATTTACAGGCGGGCGGTTACAACGGATGTCATGGAGCATTACGATGAGGTCCGGGATTTTATTGAGGCTGTGAAGCATCAGGATGTTTGCCTGATCGGTTCTTTCTGTACGCAGATCATCCATAACAAATGGCTGTTCAAAGTGCTGAGAGAACAGAGGACGCTGTCGTTTCTGACACAGGAAGAACGGGAATTTGTCATGGAACACGTTCCGGCCACGGAGCTTTTGGATGAACGGGAAAAAACGCTGGAGATCATACTGCGCGAGAAAGACCGATGGATTATCAAACCACTTGACTCCTATGCATCCAGAGGGGTGTTTGCCGGGATTGACTATACACAGGAAGAATGGAAAGACATTGTTATGCGACATAGAGGAAAAGATTATATTTATCAGGAATATTGCCCGCCATATCAGACGGCCAATATCTATCTGGTGGATAAGGATGCACAGTTTAAGCCATATACCAATATGTCGGGACTATTTGTATATGATGGCGTATTTTCCGGAATTTATTCGCGTCTTTCTGACGGTGGAATCATTTCATCGCAGTACAATGAAAAAGCGGTCGCAACGCTGTACGTGAAGTGAGAACTTCGGGATATTCCATTTTGGAATATCCCTTTCGTTTACTATAGAAAGAAAAACTGATATACTTACCAGAGAAATTTCATTTTGGAGCACGTGATTTTGGAGGAAATGATGTCAACTATACATAAGCACCACCGTAAATCGGGACATAAACATGGCGAGGGGTTTTCGATTGATTATTATGCATATATGTCCGGTATCCGGCATTGGAATGCGTCATTCAAGGTGGCATTCGCATTTACGACGCTGATTCTGTGTGTTGCACTGGACAATCCGTTTGTGTCTGTGATGGTGATACTGGCTATGGGGGGGATTACCGTTGTAAAAGGCGGCGTAAGTTTTCATGATTATATTTCGTTCATGACAATCCCTGTTGTGTTCATGGTTTTTGGAAGCATTGCAATAGCACTGGGATTTTCGCTGCATCCGACGGGGCAGTACTGCCTGGATTTGAATCTCTTTTGTATCTATACATCGAATGAGAGTCTGATAAAGACTGCGGAGATCATGCTTAAGGCATTCGGTGCGGTATCAGCTATGTTTATGATGACACTGTCGACACCGTCAAATGAGATTATCTCGGTGCTGCGGAAAGCACACGTGCCAAAACTGATCATAGAGCTGATGAATATGATCTATCGATTTATTTTTATTCTGACGGAAGTTCAGAGGAAAATGAAGAATTCAGCACAGTCCAGGATGGGGTATGATGATTTTCGAACGTCGCTTAAGTCATTTGGAAATATAGCAAGTAATCTTTTTATTGTATCACTGAAAAAGGCAAATGCCTATTATGATGCACTTGAGTCCCGGGGCTATACAGGAGAACTGCTTTTCTGGGAAGAAGAAAAGCCTGTCAGGAAGATGCAGGTTCTGCTGGCCGGGGCTTTTATTGGGCTGATGGTATGTATCTGGCTGCTGACAAGATAAAGGAGACGGACATGAGAGAACCAATCGTTAAAGTTAAAGATCTGCATTTTGCGTATGCGGATGAAAAAGAAGCACTTCGGGGGATTGACATTAATATTTATCAGGGGGAGCGTATTGCCGTCATAGGTTCCAATGGAGCAGGAAAATCAACATTTTTTCTGAATGTTAACGGAGTCCTGCAGGCGGAAGCGGGAGAAATCTATTTCCGTAACACAAAAATTACAAAGAAAAATCTGAATGAACTGCGCAAAAACATCGGAATCGTGTTTCAGGATGCGGATAATCAGATTATCGCCTCTACCGTAATGGCAGAGGTTTCTTTTGGTCCCATGAACCTGAGACTGCCGAGGGACGAAGTAAAACAGAGAGTGGAAGAGGCCCTTGAATATATGAATATCACAGATTTCAAGGACAGACCCCCACACTATCTGAGCGGTGGGGAAAAAAAGAGGGTGAGCATTGCGGATATCATTGCAATGAAATCAGAGATCATTATTTTTGATGAACCCACCGCAGCTCTGGATCCGATGAATGCCCAGATGCTGGAAGAAGTACTGGAAAAACTGCAGAAAGAGGGGAAGACAATGCTGATCTCCACACATGATGTGGATTTTGCGTATCGCTGGGCTGAACGTGCGGTTGTGTTCTGTGATGGCGAGATTATCGCAGATGGAACCCCGCTTGACGTTTTTATGGACGACAGTGTGGTAAAGAGGGCCAATCTGAAACGCCCGATGATGCTGGATGTATATGAGGGGCTGGTTGCTTCCGGTCATCTGCCGGATGAGAAGAAATACCCAAAAACACCGGACGAATTAAAGCAAATACTGGCGTAATACTTACCTTTTTTGCGAATGCTGTGTTTTTTGTGAATGATAGGTTTTTTGTTATTGCAAATAGTAAATATTTATAGTAAAATCAACATGAATGCTAACCGATGGAACATAATCACTTTATTGATACAGAAAATATAGACAATATCAACTATTCAGAGTGATCCTTCCTATTAATTAGGAATTATCCATCACATTTCAAGGAGGTAGAAATATGGAATTCAAGTTATCCCGTGAACAGGAACTTGTTCGTAAGATGGTCCGCGAATTCACAGAGACTGAGGTTGCTCCCATCGCTGCTGAAACTGACAGAACAAGTCAGTATCCCGCAAAGACTATCGACGACCTTTTCCGCTATGGAATTATGGGTATGATCGTACCGAAAGAGTACGGCGGGGCAGGTGCTGATGATCTGTCAGGAGCCATTGCAATTGAGGAACTTTCCAAAGCATGTGCATCTACAGGTGATATTGTAGCAACACATAACGGATTGTGCTGTGGTCCTATCATCAGCTATGGTACAGAAGAGCAGAAGAAAAAATATCTTCCGATGCTGACAAAAGAACGCAAGGTCGGCGCCTTCTGTCTGACAGAGGCAGATGCAGGTTCTGATGCATCCAAGGGAACGACAACTGCTGTTCTCGACGGAGATCATTACATATTGAATGGTTCTAAAATCTTTATTACAAACGGTTATGTAGCAGACATCTTTATTGTATTTGCCATGACAGATCGTTCGAAAGGAACAAAAGGCATCTCTGCATTCATCGTTGAGAAAGATTTCCCGGGATTTTTAGTAGGAAAACACGAAGTTAAGATGGGTCTTCACGGCTCACCGACCTCCGAGATTATTTTCCAGGATTGTATCGTTCCGAAGGAAAATCTGCTGGGTGTAGAAGGCAAAGGATTTGGTATCGCCATGGCTACACTGGATGGCGGACGTATCGGTATTGCCGCTCAGGCTCTCGGTATCGCAGAAGGTGCTTACAAAGAGGCTATGGATTTTGCGAAAGTTCGTGTTCAGTTTGGCAGACCGATTTCCAAATTCCAGAATTCTCAGTTTGTATTTGCTGATATGCATGTTGGCATTGAAGCAGGCAGGCTGCTCACTTACAAGGCGGCTATCGCTAAAAGCACACAGAAACGTTTTACTCTGGAAGCTGCAACAGCGAAACTGTTCTGCTCTGAGCTGGCTAACAAAACAGCTACAAAAGCACTTCAGATGTGTGGTGGATATGGTTACACCAACGATTATCCGCTTGAACGTATGATGCGTGATGCCAAGATCACAGAGATTTATGAAGGAACCTCTGAGATCCAGCGTGTCGTAATTTCCGGAAATATTCTGAATTAAGGAGGAGATACGAGTCATGAAAATAATTGTTTGTGTAAAACAGGTACCAGATACCTCCGGCAAACTCGCAGTAAATCCTGACGGAACACTGAACCGGGCTTCCATGGAGACGATCACAAATCCTGATGACCTGAATGCTGTTGAGGCAGCACTGAAATTAAAAGACGAGACAGGCTGCGAAGTGATCGCAGTGACAATGGGCCCGCCACCTGCAGAAGGAATGCTGCGTGAGATCATGGCCCGCGGAGCAGATAAAGGAGTACTGATCTCTGCGCGTGAGTTCGGCGGATCCGATACATATGCAACATCCCAGATCATCGCAGCAGCGATCGAACATATGGGTCTTGAGAAAGACGATATTGTATTCTGCGGACGTCAGGCGATCGACGGAGACACTGCACAGGTAGGTCCTCAGATCGCAGAGAAGCTGAATCTGCCGCAGGTAACATACGCACAGAACATCTGTAAAGACGGGGACACACTGACAGTACAGCGTGCACTGGAAGACGGATATATGACGATCAAGGTACAGACTCCGTGTATGATCACATGCATCAAAGAGCTGAACGAACCGCGTTATATGAGCATTGGCGGAATCTATGAAGCATATGAGAAGCCGATGGAAGTGTTTGATTACAACACACTGAAAGACAGCCCGCTCATCGATGTAAATAACATCGGCCTTGCAGGTTCTCCGACAAACATTCTGACATCTTTCACACCGCCACAGAAGGGGGCAGGTCAGATGCTTGAGGGCGCAGACCAGGAAACATGTGATAAACTGGCAGGAATGCTCGCTGAGAAACATATGATCTAAGAGAGGAGAAAGAGGACATGCAAAATTTCGATAGTAGTAATGTATCTGCTTTTAAGGATGTATGGGTATTCTGCGAGCAGAGAGAAGGTAAACTGATGCCGACTGACTTCGAGCTTCTGTCCGAAGGCCGTCGTCTGGCAGATGAGCTTGGAGTAAAACTGGTAGGACTTCTTCTTGGAGACAACGTAGAAGGCCTTGCAAAAGAGCTGGGTGGATACGGGGCAGACAAAGTGATCGTAGCAGATCATCAGCTGCTTGGAGTATACACAACAGACGGATATACAAAGGTAATCTGCGACATTGTAGCAGAAGAGAAACCGGAGATCTTCCTGATCGGAGCATCCAACATCGGCCGTGACCTGGGTCCGCGCTGTGCGGCACGTCTTCACACGGGACTGTGTGCAGACTGTACACACCTGGATGTAGATGTAGCAAACTATCAGGAGTTCCTGAGAAACAACTCCGTACTGCCGGAAGACAGGATCTCGAAGACGAATACAGCAAGAGTGCTGGGACAGCCTCATGATGTAGCGAAAGACCTGAAGATGACCCGTCCGGCATTCGGAGGAAACCTGATGGCGACGATCATCTGCCCGAGATTCCGTCCGTCCATGGCAACCGTAAGGCCAGGCGTGCTGAAAAAAGGTGCATTTGACGAAGCGAAGGCAAACGCAGTAGAAGTAGTAAAAGCAAATGTAGAGCTGTCAGAAGCAGATATGCAGACAGAAGTTGTAGAGGTAATAAAGGCAGCGAAGAAGCTGGTAGACCTGGTAGGAGCAGAATATGTCGTATCCGTAGGCCGTGGTATTTCTTCGAACGTAGAAGAGGGTATCAGGATCGCTCATGATCTGGCAGATGCACTCGGCGGCGTAGTGGGAGGATCCCGTGCAGCGATCGACAGCGGCTGGCTGACAGCAGACCATCAGGTAGGCCAGACTGGAAAGACAGTACATCCGAAGATCTATGTGGCATTGGGGATTTCCGGAGCGATCCAGCACAAGGCGGGAATGCAGGAATCAGAGTGCATCATCGCAGTCAACAAAAATGCGTCGGCACCGATCTTTGAGATTGCGGATTACGGTATCACCGGAGACCTGTTCAAGGTAGCCCCGATGCTGGTTGAAGCAATCAAAGCCGTGAAAGCTGCTAAATAAGATTATGAAAGAAGGCTCAGCGTCCAGACATACACGGAAGGGCAGTCTGGGCCTTTTTCATTAGGCAGGACACGCAAAGTGCCGTCGTATTTTGGTATTTCCAGGAAAATTTTCATGAAAAAGAAAAACTTCAGGTGAAATACCTACAAAAATATTGATTTTTTATTAACAAACAGCTATAATATTTTTATGAGAAGTTTTAACCGGTGAAAGCCGTGCTGTGAACCGGAAAACTTGACGGGAAGTTATAAGGCTGAGGTGTAACCCCCAAAAAAACATAAAGTAAAAGGAGATAATGACTGTGAACTTTCAACTAACAAAGGAACAAGAACTTGTCAGAAAAATGGTTGCAGAATTCGCTGAGAACGAAGTGAAACCGATTGCTGCAGAAATTGATGTCACAGAAAAATTCCCAATGGAAAATGTACAGAAGCTTTTCCGTTATGGCGTTATGGGAATGAACATGCCTAAAGAATACGGCGGAGCAGGAGCTGATGATGTTGCCTATGCAATGGCAGTGGAAGAGCTCGCAAAGAAATGCGCGGCGACAGCTGTAATCGTTGCGGCTCATAACTCACTTGCATGCTGGCCGATCCTGAAATTCGGCACAGAGGAGCAGAAGAAAAAATATCTGACTCAGATGACAAGCGGTACGATCGGTGCTTTCTGTCTGACAGAGCCTGAAGCAGGTACAGATGCAGCGGCACAGCAGACAACAGCTGTTCTTGACGGCGATCACTATGTGCTGAATGGCAACAAGATCTTTATCACAAACGGTGGTGTTGCAGATATCTTTGTTGTATTTGCAATGACGGATCCTTCCAAGGGGACAAGGGGCATCTCTGCGTTTATCGTTGAGTCTTCATATCCTGGATTCTCCCGCGGTCAGGTGGAAGATAAGATGGGAATCCGCGCTTCTTCTACAACAGAGATTGTTTTTGAAGACTGTATTGTTCCGAAGGAGAATCTGCTCGGCGTAGAAGGAAAAGGCTACAATGTTGCCATGGCTACACTGGACGGCGGACGTATCGGTATTGCCGCTCAGGCTCTCGGTATTGCACAGGGCGCACAGGATGAGCTGGTATCATATGTACAGCAGAGAGTTCAGTTTGGCAAACCGCTTTCCAAATTCCAGAATACACAGTTCCAGATTGCCGATATGGAAGCCCGTATCTGCGCAGCGCGCTGGCTGGTATATGACGCTGCGAGCAGAAAGTACTTAAGCTCCCAGGGACAGAAAATTTCTTATGGAAAAGAATCTGCTATGGCTAAGTTATTTGCTGCTGAGACAGCGATGGCCGTTACAACGAAAGTTGTTCAGCTCCATGGTGGTTACGGATATATCAAAGAATACCCGGTTGAGCGTATGATGAGAGACGCTAAGATCACAGAGATCTATGAGGGAACATCAGAAGTTCAGAGAATGGTAATCGCTAAAAACGTAATCAAATAAACAGGAGGAAAGATAATCATGAAAATAATTGTTTGTGTAAAACAGGTACCAGATACCTCCGGCAAACTCGCAGTAAATCCTGACGGAACACTGAACCGGGCTTCCATGGAGACGATCACAAATCCTGATGACCTGAATGCTGTTGAGGCAGCACTGAAATTAAAAGACGAGACAGGCTGCGAAGTGATCGCAGTGACAATGGGCCCGCCACCTGCAGAAGGAATGCTGCGTGAGATCATGGCCCGCGGAGCAGATAAAGGAGTACTGATCTCTGCGCGTGAGTTCGGCGGATCCGATACATATGCAACATCCCAGATCATCGCAGCAGCGATCGAACATATGGGTCTTGAGAAAGACGATATTGTATTCTGCGGACGTCAGGCGATCGACGGAGACACTGCACAGGTAGGTCCTCAGATCGCAGAGAAGCTGAATCTGCCGCAGGTAACATACGCACAGAACATCTGTAAAGACGGGGACACACTGACAGTACAGCGTGCACTGGAAGACGGATATATGACGATCAAGGTACAGACTCCGTGTATGATCACATGCATCAAAGAGCTGAACGAACCGCGTTATATGAGCATTGGCGGAATCTATGAAGCATATGAGAAGCCGATGGAAGTGTTTGATTACAACACACTGAAAGACAGCCCGCTCATCGATGTAAATAACATCGGCCTTGCAGGTTCTCCGACAAACATTCTGACATCTTTCACACCGCCACAGAAGGGGGCAGGTCAGATGCTTGAGGGCGCAGACCAGGAAACATGTGATAAACTGGCAGGAATGCTCGCTGAGAAACATATGATCTAAGAGAGGAGAAAGAGGACATGCAAAATTTCGATAGTAGTAATGTATCTGCTTTTAAGGATGTATGGGTATTCTGCGAGCAGAGAGAAGGTAAACTGATGCCGACTGACTTCGAGCTTCTGTCCGAAGGCCGTCGTCTGGCAGATGAGCTTGGAGTAAAACTGGTAGGACTTCTTCTTGGAGACAACGTAGAAGGCCTTGCAAAAGAGCTGGGTGGATACGGGGCAGACAAAGTGATCGTAGCAGATCATCAGCTGCTTGGAGTATACACAACAGACGGATATACAAAGGTAATCTGCGACATTGTAGCAGAAGAGAAACCGGAGATCTTCCTGATCGGAGCATCCAACATCGGCCGTGACCTGGGTCCGCGCTGTGCGGCACGTCTTCACACGGGACTGTGTGCAGACTGTACACACCTGGATGTAGATGTAGCAAACTATCAGGAGTTCCTGAGAAACAACTCCGTACTGCCGGAAGACAGGATCTCGAAGACGAATACAGCAAGAGTGCTGGGACAGCCTCATGATGTAGCGAAAGACCTGAAGATGACCCGTCCGGCATTCGGAGGAAACCTGATGGCGACGATCATCTGCCCGAGATTCCGTCCGTCCATGGCAACCGTAAGGCCAGGCGTGCTGAAAAAAGGTGCATTTGACGAAGCGAAGGCAAACGCAGTAGAAGTAGTAAAAGCAAATGTAGAGCTGTCAGAAGCAGATATGCAGACAGAAGTTGTAGAGGTAATAAAGGCAGCGAAGAAGCTGGTAGACCTGGTAGGAGCAGAATATGTCGTATCCGTAGGCCGTGGTATTTCTTCGAACGTAGAAGAGGGTATCAGGATCGCTCATGATCTGGCAGATGCACTCGGCGGCGTAGTGGGAGGATCCCGTGCAGCGATCGACAGCGGCTGGCTGACAGCAGACCATCAGGTAGGCCAGACTGGAAAGACAGTACATCCGAAGATCTATGTGGCACTGGGGATTTCCGGAGCGATCCAGCACAAGGCGGGAATGCAGGAATCAGAGTGCATCATCGCAGTCAACAAAAATGCGTCGGCACCGATCTTTGAGATTGCGGATTACGGTATCACCGGAGACCTGTTCAAGGTAGCCCCGATGCTGGTTGAGGCAATCAAAGCCGTGAAAGCTGCTAAATAATACAATTTGGAGGTAATGCCTAATGATGACTCGGGAAGAATACTTTGAGAGTTTAAGAAAATTAAACCTGAAAGTATATATGTTTGGAGAATTAGTAGAAAATCCGGTTGACAATCCCATCATCCGCCCGTCCCTGAATTCTATCGGGATGACATATGAGCTGGCTAACCAGCCGGAGTATGAGGATTTGATGACCGCCACTTCTTCTTTGAACGGTCAGAAGGTCAACCGCTTTACTCATCTTCATCAGAGTACGGAAGATCTTGTGAAAAAAGTTAAAATGTTACGTCTGTTGGGCCAGAAGACCGGATCCTGTTTTCAGAGATGTGTTGGTATGGATGCCAACAATGCGGTTTTCTCTACTACATATGAAATTGATGAGGCTTGCGGCACGAACTATCATGAGAATTTCAAGAACTTTTTAAATGATGTTCAGCTGAAGGACCTGGTTGTCGACGGTGCGATGACAGACCCGAAAGGTGACCGTTCCTTATCACCGAGCAAACAGGCCGACCCGGACAGTTATCTGCGCGTTGTAGAACGCCGTCCGGATGGTGTGGTTGTTCGCGGTGCGAAGGCTCATCAGACTGGTATCGTGAATTCTCACGAGGTTCTTGTCATGCCGACGATTGCAATGAAACCCGATGATAAGGATTATGCAATTTCATTTGCAGTTCCTACAGATTCGGAAGGTATCTTCATGATCTACGGGCGTCAGTCCTGTGATACCCGTAAGACGGAAAAGGGTGCTGACATTGATCTCGGTAATAAAGAGTTCGGAGGACATGAAGCGCTGGTCATCTTTGATAATGTTTTCGTTCCAAATGAGCGAATCTTTATGAATGGAGAGACTGAATTTGCCGGCATGCTGGTAGAACGCTTCTCCGGATATCATCGCCAGAGCTACGGCGGATGTAAGGTAGGTGTGGGTGACGTCCTGATCGGTGCTACGGCTCTGGCAGCAGAGTACAACGGTGCAGCTAAGGCTTCCCACGTAAAAGACAAACTGATTGAGATGACGCATCTCAATGAAACATTATTCAGCTGTGGTGTTGCCTGTTCCTGTGAAGGATGCAAGACAAAATCAGGCAACTATATTATTGACCTGCTGCTGGCGAATGTCTGCAAACAGAATATCACCCGATTTCCTTATGAGATCGTACGTCTTGCAGAGGATATCGCAGGCGGTCTGATGGTTACTCTGCCGTCTGAAAAAGATTTTAATACAGCTGAACTGAAACCATATATTGAAAAATATCTGGTTGGCGTGGAAGGTGTTTCCGTTGAGGACAGAATGAGAATTATGCGCCTGATTGAAAACATTTCTCTCGGAACAGCGGCTGTAGGATATCGCACGGAGTCTATGCACGGAGCAGGTTCTCCTCAGGCTCAGCGTATCATGATCTCACGCCAGAGCAATCTGGAACAGAAAAAGGAACTGGCAAAGAATATTGCCAACATTAAAAAAGATTGATTTTAGGAATCAAATATTGCGGCGGCTGCAACCCGGTATATGACCGGGTTGCCGCTGTAAATGAGCTGAAAGAATCTTTGAAAGACCTGGAGATTTCATTTACGCCTTACCGCGCAGAAGAAGATTATGATTTTTGTCTGCTGGTGAGGGGATGTAATCGGGATTGTGTGTCAGATAAAGAATTTTCTAATTGCAGACAGATGTTTATAGCCGTCTGCAAAGAGGATTTTTTAATAATTAAAAGTGAACTTCGCGCATATTGTCAGGCCAAAATGCGTGAAGAGTAAGGAGTAATGATATGGAATATGCATTAATTGAACAACAAGGCCATGTCTGCACGATTACAATCAATTTTCCGAAAAAATTGAATGCAGTTAGTACAGCAGTGCTGACGGATTTAGGCGAAGCATTTGACCAGGTTGAGAAAATGAAAGACGTATACTGCGTGATCTTAAAGGGCGCAGGTGAGAAAGCATTTGTCGGCGGAGCTGACATCAAAGAGATGAGCGAATTCGGATTTTATGAGGCAAGAGACTACGCGAAATTCGGTGGTGCCGTGCTTGAAAAAATTCATCAGTTCAGAGTACCGGTTATCGCAGCGATCAACGGATACTGTCTGGGCGGCGGCGTAGAAGTGGCACTTGCATGTGATATGCGTATTGCCGCTGAAAATGCAAAATTTGCATTCCCTGAAGTTTCTCTTGGCATTATGACAGGTACCGGCGGATCTCAGAGACTGCAGGCGATCGTAGGGGAAGGACGAGCAAGGGAACTGCTGCTTACCTGCGACAGAATCGGTGCGGAAGAGGCATATAGAATCGGACTTGTAAACAAAGTAGTTCCAGCTGAAAACTTAATGGAAGAAGCAATGGTAATGGCAGAAAAAGTTGCCAAAAACGGACCAATTGCAGTTGCGACAATGAAAAAAGCGATCAATGTTGCCAGCGAGACAGATTATCCGACGAGTACGGAACACATGATTCTTTCCTTTGGATCTCTGTTTACAACACAGGATGCACATGATGCTCTTTCTGCGTTTGTTAATAAAGAAAAGCTTGATCATTTCAATAACAAATAGCAGATAGGTAAAGCATTTTATGGATTGGTAAATAGGGATTAGTATTTATTCTTGCTATTGTTAAAAAAATAACGAAATAAAAAAAGGAGAGCAAACATGAGACAGTTATTATTAAGAACGGAGATTCATAAATTTGACACGTTCGAAGATTTTGCAAAGGAATTCGAAATCGGAGAAGGTGACTTATTATTCACGAATGAATTTCTGTATACGCCCAAGATGAAACCGCTGGATCTGAAATGTGATGTATACTTCCAGGAGAAATACGGAACGACGGAGCCTACAGATGAGATGTACAACGCGATCTTCAGAGACCTGAAAGGCAAAGATTACAAGAGAATCATCGCTGTCGGCGGCGGTACAGTTGTAGATATGGCAAAATGGGTGGCATCTGAGAAACCGGATGATATCGTTGATGCATATAAAGAAAACCCGACATTTAAGCCAAAACATAAAACAGAGCTGGTCATCTGCCCGACCACATGTGGAACAGGCAGTGAGGTGACAAACATCTCCATGATCTATCTGACAAAGACAAAAACGAAAAAAGGCTGTGCGAACGATGAATTATTCGCGGATTACGCAGTGCTGATTCCGGATCTTGTAAAGAGCCTGCCGTATCAGCCATTTATGTACAGTGCGATCGATGCTCTGATCCATGCAGTTGAGAGCTATGTAGGCCGCCGTCATACAGATCTGTCCAGAATGTTCGGCAGAAGAGCAATCGAGCTGATCATGAACGGATTCACACAGATGATCGAAAAAGGACCGGAATACAGAATGGAGATCATGGATGACTTCGTTCTGGGAAGCAACTATGCAGGTATCGCATTCGGCACTGCAGGGTGCAACGCTGTGCATGCGATGAGCTTCCCGCTGGGCGGTATGTTCCATGTGGCACACGGCGAATCCAATTACGAACTGTTCACGACGGTTATGAAATACTACTACAAAATGAATCCGGATGGAGATATCAGGGAAATCAACCATGTACTGGCTGAAATCCTTGGCTGCGAGACGGAAGGTGCTGAAGTTTATGATAAACTGGAAGAGGCACTCGCTGCTCTGATTCGGAGAAAACCACTGTCCGAGTACGGGGTAACAGAAGAAATCTGTGATCAGATGGCTGAACTGGTTATCGCAGAACAGCAGAGACTGATGACAAATACTTATGTAGAGATGGACAAAGAAGCAGTTAAGAGTCTGTACCTGCAGGTTTTGAATGATTAATTGATAAATGACAACTGCATATGAAGATATTGAGGGAGCTCTGAGAAGGGCTGAGAGGAGACTGTGCGTCTCGACCTTGTAACCTGATGTGGATAATGCCAACGTAGGGAAATATTTCAGCGTATAGTTCAATTTGACTGTAAGGGATATATTACCTGCGTAATATATCCCTTATTTCATGATTTGGACCGCAGAAAATGCGGCATAGGAGGAAATATGAACGATACGACACAAATGAATGCAGCAAGAAACGGAATTATTACAGATGCGATGAAGGGTGTTGCCGAATACGAACGAATGGATGCAGAACTGATCAGGGAGCTGACCGCAAAAGGGCAGATTGCAATCCCGGCAAATAAGAACCATACTTGTCTGAAACCGTACGGTATCGGGAATATGCTGAGGACAAAGATCAATGTCAATCTGGGTACGTCGAAAGACTGCCTGGATATGGATGTGGAGCTGGAAAAGGTGATGGAGGCCGTGAAAATGGGAGCTGAATCCATCATGGACCTGAGTTCATTCGGTGATACAAGAAAATTCCGAAGAAAACTGACAGCTGAGTGCCCGGCCATTATTGGCACGGTTCCTATCTATGACGCTGTTGTCTATTATAATAAAGCCTTAAGGGAAATTACTTCTGATGAGTGGATTGACATTGTCCGCATGCATGCCGAGGACGGAGTGGATTTTATGACCATTCACTGTGGGATTAACCGTGCTACCGCAGAACGTTTTAAAAAATCAAAACGCCATACCAATATTGTATCCAGAGGGGGATCCATTATCTTTGCATGGATGGAACTGACGGGAAATGAGAATCCATTTTTTGAACGGTTTGATGAGCTGCTGGAGATCTGCCGCCAATATGACGTGACGCTGAGCCTCGGCGACGCCTGCCGGCCTGGCAGCATTGAGGATGCAGGTGATGTATCCCAGATTGAAGAACTTGTAACACTGGGCGAACTGACGACCCGGGCATGGGAAAAAGATGTTCAGGTGATCATCGAAGGACCGGGACACATGCCGCTCAACCAGATCCAGGCGAATATGGAAATCCAGCAGACGATCTGCAAGGGTGCACCATTCTATGTACTTGGGCCGCTCGTGACGGATGTAGCGCCGGGATATGACCATATCACTGCTGCAATCGGAGGGGCGATCGCAGCGACTTATGGAGCATCCTTCCTTTGTTATGTGACGCCTGCAGAGCATTTGCGCCTGCCTACGGTGGAAGATGTGAAAGAAGGGATCATCGCGTCTAAAATTGCAGCACATGCGGCGGATATTGCAAAAGGAATTAAAGGGGCCAGCGACTGGGATCATGATATGAGCGAGGCCAGAAGAGAGCTGGACTGGGAGCGCCAGTTTGAATTGGCAATGGATGGAGAAAAAGCCAGAAGATACCGTGCGGAGTCTACTCCTGAACGAGAAGATACCTGTACAATGTGCGGAAAAATGTGTGCAGTGCGCAATATCAATAAAATTTTACGCGGCGAGGATGTAGATATTATGGATTGATGCCGGAGGACGAATTTCATATGTTTTAGAGTTAACATTATTATTAAAATGTGTTTGAAAATGGCAAACTAAAAACTGCAGAACTCCACATAATAAAAATGTCACCTATTCTATTATGGCCGTAAAGAAAGGAGTTCTGTTTATGGAAGGAAGCGAATGTCTTGCGATAACCAGTATTCCCATGCAGAAATGGGGAGAAGTCTATCGGTTTTGTGAAGCTTTAAGAGAGGGAACGATTTTCCCCGCCCTGAATCTTCCGTTTTATGTGGCGGAGTCCGTGACAAATCCGGCGAAACAGCAGGAAGATTGCCAGGAAGTCGATCCGAGGCAGGCTGACCGGGAAACACTGATGACAAAAATCAGCGAGGTCAGCTTTGCGCTGAATGACCTGACTCTGTATCTGGATACACACTGTGAAGACAGTCAGGCGATACAACTGTTTGCAGAATGTGCTGCGCTGCGCGCTGATCTTCTGAAGATCTTCAGTGAACGGTTCTATCCGCTGACGCAGGCATGCCTTGCGAACTGCAGCTGCGAAAAAGAGTGTGAATCGGCGAACGGGATGGCCTTTTCATGGGAATGTGGCCCGGCACCGTGGGAAGGAGCGTGTATCTAATGTGGAATTATGAAAAAAGACTGCAGTTTCCCGTAAAGATTACAAAAACATGTCCGAAGACAGCACAGATGATCATCAGTCAGTACGGCGGACCGGACGGTGAGTTGTCTGCCTCGATGAGGTATCTTGCACAGCGCTATACCATGCCGGTAAAAGCGGTAGGAGGCCTTCTGACAGATATAGGAACGGAGGAGCTCGCCCACATGGAGATCATATGCGCCATGGTGTATCAGCTGACACGGGATGTTACAATCGAAGATGCCAAGACAGCGGGATTTGATGCATATTATATTGATCACACAAAGGCACTGTGGCCGCAGGCAGCGGCGGGAGTTCCATTTACAGCATTAGAATTTCAGTCGAAAGGCGATGCCATAGCAGACCTGACCGAGGATCTGGCAGCGGAACAGAAAGCCAGGACTGTGTACGATAACCTGCTCAGAATGATTACTGATCCCGAAGTGAGAGAGCCGCTTAAGTTTCTGAGAGCCAGGGAGATCGTTCATTTCCAACGGTTCGGAGAGGCGCTTGAGAATACCAAAGCTCATCTGGACAGTACGAATTATTATTATTTTAACCCTGAATTCGATAAACAATTCCTGAAGAAGTAGACCAGGACAGGACACCGGAAAGTATCTGATATTTTTGGGTGTCCTGTTTTGCTACATATAAATATTTTACAAGAATTTTGTTGAATCCTGTCACAGTGGATGGCACTCTATAGTATATCAGTGCAGTAAATACAGATAAGGCAACCTTCGTTAAAGGAGAGAATAGCATGACAGAAGAAGACTTTTTGGAAATGCTGGAAGAAATATCAGCAGAACTTCCGCCTGAGTTTTTTCAGGAGCTTAACGGAGGGATCATTATGCGTTCAGAAGCGAAACGTCATCCTGAGAGTACGGTTCCTCCGCTTTGGATCATGGGAGAATACTCACACGGGTCTCCACTTGGGCGTTACATTAACATCTACTATGGCTCTTTTCGCAATGTGTATGGGAACCTTGACAGGCAGGCGCTGAAAAAGAAAATTCGCCATACGGTGCTGCATGAGTTCAGGCACCATCTCGAATCTCTTGCGGGCGAGAAGGATCTGGAGATCGAGGACGCAGTTCATCTGTACCGTTATAAATATAAGGAGAGGCAGTAGAAAAGTCGCACAAACCTAATGTTTATGCGGCTTTTCTGTGTAGTTGCTATTTTTTGTTACTTTTTAAATAATGTTTTTCGGCCAGATTCAAGAGAGAATACAGTCCCATTGCTATGACACACAGGATAATGATTGACATGATAACCCAGTCGAGTTTAAAGAGGTATGCAGGCATTCTGAAAAGTACGGCATAAAAGATGTAAAAAGGGTCATGCAGTCAGGCATATGATGTAAAAAGACGGTTTAAGTGGCAGGTGTGTATGAAGAAAAAGGAAAACAGAGAAAATGTAATATCTCTCAGAAAACAGCTGGAAACGCAGATCATGCTTAAGATGATAAAACGTCTGGAATGGCAGAGGCTGATCACGCCGGGGGAAATGCTGAGACTGAATTCACAGATACGGGAGGACGGTCAACAGTGATGCTTCGGGCTGTGATCTATGCACGCTGCAGTACAGAGGAGGAGAGTCAAAAGCACGCGCTTCTGAAACAGGTGTCGGAGGCTGAAGAGTGTGTATGCAGGATGGGATGGGAACTTATGGACACTTATGTGGAAAGCCGTTCCGGAACCAGTACAAAAGGCAGAACTGAATATAAACGTCTTTTTGAAGAATTATCTGAAAATAAGTTTGATATCATTGTGATTAAATCGCAGGACCGGCTGGTGCGGAATACCAGGGACTGGTATCTCTTTGTCGACCGGATGGTGAAAGCAGGGAAGCAGCTGTATATGTATATGGAACAGAAGTTTTACTCTGCAGATGATGCCCTGATCACTGGTATAAAAGCCATTCTTGCGGAAGAGTACAGCCGTGAATTAAGTAAAAAGATCAATAATGCACATTATCACCGTCAAAAAAACGGGGGTGCGATAATATTGACCTCAAATACCTACGGTTATCGCAGAATGCCGGATAAGAGCATCGCAGTGATAGAAGAGGAAGCACAGATCAAGCGCAGAATGTATGAATTGTGTGCTGCCGGTTATGGAGGCAGAGCTATATCTGCGATCCTCGCAGACGAAGGTGTTCGGAACAGAAAGGGAAATCCATTTTCTGATGCAGACATTTTGAGGATGATAAAAAATCCTCTCAACAAAGGAACTGTAGTCATGAATCGGAAACACTATGATTTTGATCTGAAAAAGACAGTTACCGTACCAGTTAAGGAACAATATGTCTATGAAAATAAGGTTCCTGCAATTGTTTCGGAGGAACTGTGGGAACAGGCAAATCTGGAAATTTTAAAAAGAAAACAGGCAGCCAATGGAAGCGGGTCGTGTAGTGAGGGGAGAAACCAGGGAAAATCACCGCTGAGCAAAAAGCTATATTGTGGTTTGTGCAGAAGTCCGTATTACCGGTGTGCAAAAAGGCGCGGGCGAGATGAAGATAAGATATATGAGTGGAAATGCAGACGCTATCTGGAAAGGGGCAGACATTCAGATCAGAGACCTGAAAATCAACAGGGATGTGACAATGTTCATCTGGATGAAGAGAAACTGCTCAGTATATTGGGAAGGTACTGCATGAAAGAATACAATCTGGATAAGAAACCGGTTATTCAAAAACTTCAAAAACTGCTGGAACAGGTTCTGAGGGATGTGGATACACAGGCAATGGCAGATCAGGAAAAGCAAAAGAGACTTAATGTGGAACAGCAGATGCTGCAGATAACCGATAAGCTGCTCGAAGGGGTTTTATCTGATGCCGCTTATCAGATGAAGCAGAGAGAACTGGAAGAAAAACTGAGAGAAATACAGAATAGAATCATCAGACTGGATAGAGAACAAAAAATGTATGCTGCAGAGGGGAACAGGATCTCCCGGATTGAAAATATACTGTCAGCAGACAGCCGATTTGAGCGTGCAGCTGCAGAGGCAATGATGGAGTTTATCGACCAGATCTATGTTTACCCGGAACACATGGAGATAATTTCCGGTGATGCCAGCCGAAGGCTAAATTACGGTGTACTGTTTGACTACCCCGGACAAAAGCGTCTTGAGAGAGAAGAAGTTATCCGGATGATGAAAGAAAATCCCAATATCACGGTAAAACAGCTGGCAGAAAAACTGGGACTTAGTGTATCCGGCGCGGGTTACAGGATCAGGATTTTAAAAGAGGAGGGCCGGGTGAAGTATCGAAAGACGGGGAACAGAGGGAAGTGGGAAACGGATTAAGGAAAAATTAAGGTAGGGATTGTAGAAAAAGCACTGCAGGTATGATATTCTGTTGACATTATCAATGCGGTAGAAATGATGCCTGAAAAATATGGTACATAAGGAGAAATGTATGAAATTTGTGATTGAACACCTGTCAAAACGCTTTGACAAAAAAGAAGTTTTAAAAGACATTTCATTTTCGTTCGACAGCGGAAGAATCTATGGTCTGCTGGGGCGTAATGGTGCAGGGAAAACAACATTGTTTAATTGTGTTAACCGTGATATGAAAACGGATGGGGGCCGGTTTTTCATTGACGAAACTGACGGTGAACGCGAAGTGAGTGTAAAAGACGTAGGGTATGTACTGTCTACTCCGACGGTTCCGGAATTTTTGACAGGACGCGAATTTTTAAAGTTTTTTATGGAGATTAATCAGGGGAGCATACAGGAACCGAAGTCAATCGATGAATACTTTGATATGATGAACATTGAGCAGGAAGACAGGGATAAGCTGCTGAAGGATTATTCTCATGGTATGAAGAACAAGATGCAGATGCTGATCAATATCATTGCGCAGCCGAACATCCTGCTGCTGGATGAACCGCTGACTTCCCTTGACGTGGTCGTGGCAGAGGAGATGAAGCAGCTCCTTCGTTCACAGAAAGACGGGAGAATCATCATCTTCTCAACACATATTATGGAGCTGGCACTGGATTTGTGTGATGAGATCGTGATCTTAAATCATGGAGTGCTTGAACGGGTTGACAAGGCGGATCTGGATAATTCTGAGTTTAAGGAAAAGATCATCGCTGCGCTTAAGGAGGAATCTCATGATTAGAGTATTTCGCATATCCTTTTCATTGAAGAACACATACCGGGTAAATACCATTATTTATTCGATAAGACAGATTCCTCTTCTCGGCAAGGTACTGCCCCCAGAATTATATAAACTCCGCTTTTTCAAAATATTTGCCAGTGTGCTGTCTGCAATTTGGGAAATCATATCCACATTTCTGGGCAAATTCCTGTACCTTCTCTGCATGGTGACGGGAATCAGCGTGCTGTATGAGAATGCACCGCAGAACAGCGTCTTTCTGCATATTCTGTTTTTTTTGACGGTCATCGGAGCATACATGAATACCTATATGTTTAACCCTACGAATGACAAATACTATGCGATGATCCTTATGCGTATGAATGCCAGGGAGTATACGCTTTCTAACTACGGATACAGCATCTTAAAAGTTATTGTCGGTTTTATGCCATTTACAGTTCTGATTGGCCGGACGAGACAGGTTCCGGTCCTGCTCTGTATCCTGATTCCTTTTTTTATAGCCGGGGCAAAGATGTCGGTGGCCTGGTTTTCCCTGCGGCGCTATCAGCTTACCGGAAAATGTACGAATGAGAATCTCCCTGCCAGAGTCGGGTGGGCGGTGACAGGTATCCTGCTTGCAGCTGCCTATGGCCCTGTGTATTTTGGTTTTCCGCTTCCGGTATGGATGGTACTGGGATTGATGGTGCTGCTAACCGGAACAGGCGTCTACAGTGCTGTAAAAATTGTGGCTTTTGATGAGTACCGTGAAATGTATCAGATCCTGCTGGCGGATAAGCAAAACGGAATGGACTATAAAGAAACCATGAAGCAGGCGACGCAGGATCAGAGCAGGAAAGCGATCAGTCAGGACATATCGATCAGCAGTAAGAGAAAAGGATTTGAATATCTCAATGAGTTGTTTATCAAGCGGCACCGGAAGGTACTTTGGCGTCCCGCGGAGAGAGTGGCTGTTATTGCAGCAGGTTTTATTGCGGTGATGCTGATAGTGTTCCGGATAAAACCGGACATCATGAAGATGACAAATGAACTGCTGATGATGTTTCTGCCGTATTTTGTATTTATTATGTATATGGTCAACCGGGGAACAAGTTTTACGCAGGTTTTATTTATGAACTGTGATCACAGTATGCTGACGTATTCCTGTTATAAAGAACCGGCATCAATTTTGAAATTGTTTAGAATCCGCCTCAGAGAGATCATTAAGATCAACCTGCTGCCGGCGTCCGTCATCGGAGCTGGTCTGGCAGTGCTTTTGCATTTTTCAGGAGGAACAGATAATCCCATAAACTATGCGGTTCTGATAGTATCAATACTGGCCTTGAGTATCTTCTTTTCTGTCCATTATCTGACGTGCTACTACCTGCTGCAGCCATACAATTCCGGGACCGAGCTGAAAAGTGGTACGTATAAGATCGTGATATGGATCACATATTTTGTCTGCTTTGGATTTATGCAGCTGCGTATGAATACTCTTTTGTTTGGGATACTGGTTACAGGTTTTTGTGTCCTGTACTGCATCGCTGCATGCATCCTTGTGTTCAAACTGGCAAATAAAACATTTAAACTGAGGAATTAGGGCAGATATAAATTTCATTCTGTGCAACAATCCCCGCGGAATCGGACACTATATAAAAGATAGGGTGCTATCAGGAAAGGGGAATGAATTTATGAAAAAAAGAACGAAGGCCATAATAACTGTGCTGAATATGATCCTACTGTCGCTGGCGCTGTCAGCATGCGGCGGGGATTCGGAACAGGAAGAGCATGTGATGCAGGCAATGTATATACCTTACGGAGAGGATTCTTTCGTATTTATAGAAGAAGAAAACGGGACGGTGTTTACCGCCACGATACCGGAAGAATTATATGATATCAATGGGAAACAGATAACGGGTGCTCAGCTTAAGAAGGGGAACATCGTAAAGATTACCGGCAACGGAGTCATGGCGGAATCTTATCCCGGACAGTATCACGGTGTCAGCCGTATGGATATTGTCGAAGAGGGACAACCATCCGATGCGGACCAGTATCAGCATATCATTGACGGTATCTACCAGGAGCCAGACCCTTCGCTTCCACCGACGGCGAGTGCGGAGTATACCACTGAACTGGCCATTGCCAATGTCTATCTGTCAGAAGGCGGTTACTCATGGTCATATGAAGATGAAAATGGAGAGACACAGTCAGTAGTCGCTGACTCGGCACATATACTCACATGGAGAGACCTGATAGATATCAATCTTGACAGCCCGACAGATCTGACGCTTCAATTCTCAGAGGCGCCAGGGGAAGTGAAGGCGGAGCGGTGGGATATCTCTCTATGGAAGAAGGAAGGTATCGAGGCAGATATTCCGGAGGGTGAGACTGTGAAAACAGAGAGTAAAGACGAAAGCTGGGTGATACCGAATGCAGATAAGGGATATGTTTACAGGATCACAGCTTCCTGGGAGAATGGAAAAAGGGAATTCGGGTTTCGGATCCCATAAGTTTCATGAGGGAAAGATATGCAAAAAATATTGCATATCTTTTTCTTTTGGCCAATTTTAACAGTTGACTGCTGGTTGATATCATAAATCGGAAGTTGATTGACAATCCATTGTGATTTATTTGAAAAAGACATACAATAGCAGCAGGAGGTGAGACAATGAAGGAAATAAATATCGGAAAAATTTTGATAGAAAAGAGACAGGAGAAAGGGATCACACAGGAGGAACTGGCAGTGTATGCAGGTGTCTCAAAGGCTGCGGTATCGAAGTGGGAAACGGGAGTCAGCTACCCGGATATCTCTCTGCTGCCTCAGCTTGCGGCATATTTTAATATCAGCATTGATACGCTGATGGGATATGAACCACAGATGACAAAGGAGGATATTCGGAAATTGTACCACCGCCTTGCAGCAGATTTCGCACACAGGCCTTTTCAGGAAGTGATGGCGGAATGCGAAGCCATCATCCGGAAGTATTACTCCTGTGAATCCCTGCTTCTTCAGATGGCAGTGCTGCTGCTGAATCATGCGCAGATGGCGCCGGATGCCTGTGAGGTGCTTGACATGACGATCAAACTGTGCAAAAGGACCAGGGAACTGTGCGTGGATGTCTGGTCCGCAAAGGAGGCATCACAGGTTGAGGCAAGTGTTTATCTGATGCGGCGCGAGCCTCAGAAGGTCATGGAACTCTTCGGTGAGACACTGCAGCCGATGACACAGGAGTCAGAACTCCTGGCAATTGCCTGTCAGGCGGCAGGAAATACTGCTGAGTCAAGACGGTTCATGCAGGTCTGCATCTACCAGCATCTTCTATTCCTGGTGGGTGACAGTATACAGCTGTTAACCAATAATCTGCTGGATGCGAAGAAAACTGAGGAGACGATACAGCGTATCCTGCAGGTGTGCAGTATTTATGAAGTGGACACGCTGCATATGAATACGGCCCTCAATCTGTACATGGTATGTGCGCAGTATTACTGCCGGGTGGAAAACAAAGATGAAGCAGTCCGGATGCTGGAACGGTATGTACATGTCTGCTCAGCCATGGACTTTCCCCTGCGCCTTTGCGGAGATTCTTATTTTGATCAGATTGAATCCTGGCTAAAGGAGCTTGAACTGGGGCTGGAATCTCCGGTGAACACGGACGTGATCAAAGAATCACTGATGAGAGGACTTACCGAGACCCCGGAACTGAAGATACTGAAAAATGACGCGAGATTTAAAAGACTGGTACTGCAGCTGACGCAGATCCTGGAGGTGAAATAAATGGAATTGTTCAAAGAATATTTTGTGGTCTTACTGCCGGTAATTTTGATTGAACTGGTACTGATGATTACCGCACTGGTACATGTGCTGAGACATCCCAATTACCGATTTGGGAACAGAGTGTTATGGGCGATCGTCGTTGTCTTTATTCAGATCATTGGACCTATTCTGTATTTTGTGTTTGGCCGGGGGGAAGAAGGATGAATGCACTTGAGATAAAAGGACTTGGAAAAGTGTTTGGAACGCATACAGTGATAGACGACCTGAATCTCCGGGTTCCACAAAACTGTGTGTTTGGTTTTTTGGGGCAGAACGGGGCAGGGAAGACGACAACGATGAAGATGATCCTGGGACTGTTAAAGCCGGATTCAGGGGAAATCCATGTGTTTGGGGAACGAGTTTCCTATGGGCAGACAAATACCAACCGGTATATCGGTTTTCTGCCGGATGTACCGGAATTTTACGGGTTTATGAAACCGGAAGAATACCTCAGGCTCTGCGGGGAGATCACGGGAATGGAGGCACGACAGATTAAGATTAGAAGTGATGAATTGCTGAAGCTTGTGGGGCTGGGAGACACGAATAAGAGAATCTCCGGGTTTTCGCGCGGTATGAAGCAGCGTCTGGGCATCGCACAGGCGCTGCTGAATCAGCCGAGGCTGCTGATCTGTGATGAGCCGACCTCGGCGCTGGATCCGCTGGGCAGAAAAGAGATTCTGGATATACTGGAGAAAGTGAAAGAGACGACGACGGTCTTATTTTCCACGCATATCCTCTCGGATGTGGAACGTATCTGCGATGATATTGCAGTGCTGCATCGTGGAAGGATTGAACTGCAGGGAGATCTGGAGAAGATCAGGGCACAGCATCGTCATGACAGCATACGCGTCATCTTTCAGGATTCCGGGGCATTGTCGCAGTTCCTGAAAATACCGGAAATCAGAGAATTAAAGCTGAACACGGAAATATCGGGGACAGAACTGATCTGTCGCGTAACGGATGCCATGGAGCAAACGGAAAAAATATTGCTGACACAGCTTAGCATGCACAATATTTTGCCGATGAAATTTGAGGTTCTTGAACCGACACTGGAAAATATGTTTATGGAGGTGGTCGGATGACGGCGTATACTGCATTTGTGAAGAAGGAATTCTGTGAACAGATCAGGACATATAAGTTACTGGTCCTGGGACTGGTGTTTTTGCTCCTGGGGATGATGAATCCTCTGACGGCTAAATTCCTGCCGGAATTAGTAGAAAACTTCCTGCCGGCGGAAATTACAATGGAGATCCCGGAGCCGACGATGATGGACTCCTGGATACAGTTTTTTAAAAATGTGCCGCAGATGGGACTCTTCGTACTCGTGCTGGTCTTCGGGGGAAGCATATCGGGTGAACTGCAGAGAGGAACGCTTATCCCTGTTTTGACAAAGGGAATGATGAGAAGGACAGTAATATTCTCAAAATTTACCGCCGCATGTCTGACATGGACTGCAGCCTATACGGTATGTTTTGGTGTTTCTTGGCTGTACTCAGCATATTTCTGGGGGACAGAGATTGACATGCGCAGACTGCTTGCCGCTGTCGGTATGGTATGGCTGTTTGGAATCCTGCTGCTTTCCGTTGAATTGCTGGGCGGTATACTGTTTACAGGCGGATGGGGAAGTCTGCTGTTCACCGGTATATTCATTGTACTTCAGTTTTTACTGGGTATCATCCCGGCTGCGGGAGATTATCTGCCGGTTCGGCTCGTGTCTGATAATATGGAAATGCTTCAGAGCCAGGCTGTTCGGGATGGTTTTGGCATTTCTGTTTTAATAACGGTGCTTACCACACTCTTATGTCTTGGCATTTCGGTTCTATTGTTTAATAAAAAGCACATTTAACGAAAAAGGTCACGGTAAAGTTTGCAAACCCTGTTTATTTATGTTACGGTGTAATCCAGAAGACAAATGGTAAGTACCCCGGGTAAACAGACAAGGAGGACTGCGCTTGAAATGGAAAGAGGAGCTGAGATATAACATTACGGAAGCATGCGAAGTGAAGGATTTATTAAAACTTGACGCCGTGGAAGAGGAGCAGATGTGCAGGATACTGGATCGTTTTCCGATGACGATTCCCAGATACTATTATTCGTTGATTGACCGGGAGAATCCGGATCAGGATCCGATTCGGAAGATGTGTATTCCGTCTGTTGAAGAGACTGATGTAGCAGGCGATTTTGATACCAGCGGAGAGGCGGAGAATACGGTGATGCCGGGCATGCAGCATAAATATCGCGAGACGGTCATGATCTTATCCACGAACCGCTGCGCGATGTACTGCAGGCATTGTTTTCGGAAACGTCTGGTTGGAATATCAGATGACGAGACGGCAGAAAACGTGGAGGATATGGTGGAGTACGTAAGTACGCATAAAGAGATCAGCAATGTGCTGATATCGGGCGGAGATGCATTTTTGAACAGCAATGAAGTTATCCGCAGATATCTGGAAGCTTTCAGCCGGATTGAGCATCTGGATCTGATCCGGTTCGGAACGAGGACATTGGTTTCTCTGCCAAAGAGAATTTATGAGGACCCTGAACTGATTGAGATGCTGAAACAATATAACCGGACAAAGAAGATTTATGTGATGACTCATGTGAATCATCCAAAGGAATTGACAGGTGAGGCGAAAAGGGCCGTCGGGATTCTGAACCGCGCCGGCATCACTGTCAAAAACCAGATGGTACTGCTTAAGGGAGTTAATGACAGCGGAGAAACAGTAGGGAAGCTGTTACGGGAAATGACTGCATGCGGCATTATTCCCTATTACATATTCCAGTGTCGTCCGGTAACCGGAGTGAAGAACCAGTTTCAGGTGCCACTGGAACGCGGATATGAGATCGTGGAAGAGGCAAAACATCAACAGAATGGACAGGGAAAATGTCTGCGCTATGTCCTGTCACATGTGACGGGAAAGATAGAGATACTGGGAAATCTTCCGAATGGCCGGATGCTGTTTAAATATCATCAGGCGAAAGAGGAGGGGGACCAGGGACGTATATTCACACAGCGGCTTAAAGAGGGGCAGACGTGGCTGGATGAGATACCGTGAATGGCAGAAAGTATCAGAATGCCTGCGAGCCTGAATACCTGGCTGCCATAGATGATCAGGTGTCCCAGACCCTGTTTGCTGCTGATAAATTCACCGATGATGATACCAACCAGGCACAGACCGATGTTAACTTTCATCACACTTAAGATGAGCGGAATCGAAGAAGGAAGGACGACCTTTATAAGGGCGTCTTTTTTTGTGCCCCCGAATGTGTAGATCAGTTTCAGCTTTTCTTTATCGACCTCCTGGAATCCCGTGTAAAGATTGATGATGGCACCAAATATCGCCACCGACATACCGGCAACGATGATGGTTGTGGGTTTTGCTCCGAGCCATACGATCAGCAGCGGGGCAAGCGCAGATTTTGGGAGGCTGTTTAAAATGACAAGGTAGGGCTCCAGGATATAGGAAAGCCTGGAAGATATCCAGAGCAATACAGCGACCCCGATGGAAAGCAGTGTGACAAAAAAGAAGCTTACGAGTGTCTCGAACAGTGTGGTACCGATATGAAGCATCAGCCCCTGATGAAGCGTCATATCCACGATGGTCCGAAGGACACGTGAGGGACTGCTGAAAATAAAAGAATCAATCCAGCCGAGCCGGGTGCTGACCTCCCATAAAGACAGGAAAACTAAAAAAATCAGTATCCGGACAAGCTGGATGACCTGTCTGTCCCTTTTTTTTGATTTCAGATAATTCTTTTGTCCGATCGACATTTCACGAAGTTCATTCATGGTCATTCAGTTCCTTCCATATCTGATTAAAATATGTTTTGAACTTCGGGGCACTGCGTGAAGTAAGCGGTGTACGGTCAGGAAGTTCCAGATCAATGGGGATGGTACATTTGATTGTTGCAGGACGTTTTGTAAGGACAATGACAGTATCAGCCATACTGATTGCTTCTGATATATCGTGTGTTACGAGGATTGCCGTTTTCTCCTCCTGTTTAATGATGTTTCCTATGTCATCTCCGACATTCAGACGTGTCTGATAATCAAGAGCAGAAAACGGTTCATCCAGAAGCAGCAGATCAGGTTCAAGAGCCAGAGTACGTATCAGAGCTGCACGCTGGCGCATTCCGCCGGACAGCTGAGAAGGTTTTGCATTTTTAAAGGAGTCCAGGCCGTAAGTCTGCATCAGACTTTCAATATAAACTTCCTTCTGCGGCGTGACCCGTTTCTGCGTTTCCAATCCCAGCAAAATATTGCTGTAGACAGTCCGCCACTCGAATAGATGGTCTTTCTGCAGCATGTAACCGATGTTCATCGGTTTCTCTGACAGGCTTGTTCCGCCCAGAAGGATTTCGCCTTCTTCCGGTCTGAGCAGTCCGCAGATCAGATTTAAAATGGTGGATTTGCCGCATCCGCTCGGTCCTACGATCGCAAGGAAGCCGCCTTTGGGAACCTGAAATGATATATGGGAAATGGCAGGGGTCTCCCCTTCCAGAGAATGGTAAGAAAGGCTGACATTTTTCAGCTCTAACAATGGTTGGTCCATGGTATTCCTCCATGATATGTTTACAATATCATATGAATCGATTGCACGAAATGTCAGAATGAATTACAATAAAAGAAAATGAGTAACAGTTCAGGACGGCGAGGAAATCGGTGCAGAAGATGGCCGTCCTGTCAAGAAGACGGCCGTCCTGATCAGTTACGAAAATGAAAAAGACAGGAGTTTTCCAGCAAATGAAGCAAAATTATCAAAAACAGTTGGATGAGCTGATCACAGAACAGGGGGAAAGAGTACCAAAACTGCTGCTGCACAGTTGCTGTGCACCGTGCAGCAGTTATGTGCTGGAGTATCTTTCTCAACATTTTTCCATTACAGTTTTTTATTATAATCCCAATATTTATCCGGAGGAGGAATACCGGAAACGTGTGAAGGAACAGCAGGAATTCATTAAAAGACTGAACGTAAAGAATCCCGTCGGATTTCTTGAAGGAAAATTTGAGCCTGAGGAATTTTATAAGACAGCTGCAGGAATGGAGACACTTCCCGAGAGAGGAGAACGCTGTTACTATTGTTACCGGCTGCGTCTTCATAAGACCGCGCAGATCGCCAGTGAGAATGGATTCGAATATTTTTGCAGCACATTATCCATCAGCCCCCTTAAGAATGCAGAGTGGCTGAATGAGATAGGAGGGGAGCTGGAGACTGTCTGCGGGGTGAAGTGGCTGCCGTCAGATTTTAAAAAGAAGGAGGGATATAAACGATCTGTTGAACTTTCGGAGAAATATGGTCTGTACAGGCAGGACTACTGTGGCTGTATTTTCTCTAAAAAACAGCGGGAATCAGAGAAAAAGAAGAATAATACTTGCCATGGAAAGTAGAGGATGGTAAAATCAATCAAGATAAGGTAGACACAGGAGACTGTGCCCGAAAAAAGAAATGAGGAATGTTTATGGCACAATTGTGGGGCGGACGTTTCACGAAAGAGACGGATCAGCTTGTGTATAATTTTAACGCTTCGATCGGATTTGATCAGAAGTTTTATGAGCAGGATATCAAAGGCAGCACTGCCCATGTAAAGATGCTTACAAAACAGGGAATCCTGACAGAAGCAGAGCGCGATGAGATTATTGACGGACTGGAAGGAATTCTGAAAGACGTTCAGGAAGGCCGGCTTCCCATCACCTCGGAGTATGAGGACATTCACAGCTTTGTGGAAGCCAATCTGATCGACAGGATAGGAGAGGCAGGGAAAAAACTGCATACTGGCCGCAGCCGGAACGACCAGGTGGCACTGGACATGAAGCTGTATGTACGGGACGAGGTCTGTGAGCTGAAGACCCTGGTTGTGAAACTGCTCGCAACCCTGAACCATATTATGCGTGAAAACCTTGAGACGTATATGCCGGGATTCACACATCTTCAGAAAGCGCAGCCGATTACACTGGCACATCATATGGGTGCATATTTTGAGATGTTCAGACGCGATTACGAGAGACTGTGTGATATTTTTGAACGTATGAATTACTGTCCGCTTGGATCCGGGGCACTGGCAGGAACTACATATCCGCTGGACCGGGACTATACGGCACAACTTCTCGGTTTTGCGGGACCAACCAGAAACAGCATGGATTCCGTTTCCGACCGGGACTATGTGATTGAATTGCTGTCAGCGCTGTCCACAGTCATGATGCACCTGAGCAGATTCTCGGAGGAGATTATCATCTGGAACTCCAATGAATACCAGTTTGTGGAGATCGATGATGCTTACAGCACGGGAAGCAGTATCATGCCTCAGAAAAAAAATCCGGATATCGCAGAGCTGGTGAGAGGGAAAACAGGGAGAGTGTATGCTGCCCTGACCTCCATTCTGACTACGATGAAAGGGATTCCCCTCGCATATAATAAAGATATGCAGGAAGATAAGGAACTTACCTTTGATGCCATCGATACGGCGAAAGGATGTCTGGCACTGTTTGAGGGAATGCTGGCGACCATGGAATTTAAAAAGGACGTCATGGAAAAGAGTGCACAAAAGGGATTTACCAATGCAACGGATGCAGCAGATTATCTTGTTGGCAGAGGTGTTCCATTCAGAGATGCGCACGGTATTGTCGGTCAGCTCGTTCTGTTTTGCATTGAACACAACATATCACTTGATGAGATGAAGCTTGTTGATTATAAAAAAATCAGTCCGGTATTTGAAGCGGACATCTATGAGGCGATCAGTCTGAAGACATGTGTAGAAAAACGCATGACGCTTGGAGCACCGGGACCGGATGCAATGAAACAGGTGGTCGAGGAAAACCGGGCATTTTTAGATGGGATTTCATGTTAGGAAGAGGAGATAAAAAATGAGTGAAAAATTACGTGTAGGAATCTTAGGCGCAACGGGTATGGTAGGTCAGAGATTTATCTCTCTGCTGGAGAAACATCCGTGGTTTGAAGTAGTGACAGTGGCAGCCAGCCCCAGAAGTGCAGGCAAAACTTATGAGGAAGCAGTCGGAGGACGCTGGAAAATGACAACACCGATGCCGGATGCAGTGAAAAAGCTGGTTGTCATGAATGTGAATGAAGTAGAAAAAGTAGCATCAGGTGTTGATTTTGTATTTTCAGCTGTTGATATGTCAAAAGATGAGATTCGTACCATCGAAGAAGCGTATGCAAAGACAGAGACACCGGTTGTCTCAAACAACAGTGCACACAGATGGACACCCGATGTGCCGATGGTTGTGCCGGAGATTAACCCGGAACATTTTGACGTGATCGAATTTCAGAAGAAGAGGCTGGGAACAGCCCGCGGCTTTGTCGCAGTCAAACCGAACTGCTCGATACAGAGCTATGCACCGGTTCTGACTGCGTGGAAGGAATTTGAACCGTATGAAGTAGTTGCAACGACATATCAGGCAATTTCCGGGGCAGGAAAGACATTCAAAGACTGGCCGGAAATGGTGGAAAATATCATTCCTTATATCGGCGGAGAGGAAGAAAAAAGTGAGATGGAACCGCTTCGTCTCTGGGGCAAGATCGAAGACGGTGTGATCAAAACTGCGGAATCACCGGTGATTACCTGTCAGTGTATCCGTGTCCCTGTATTAAACGGACATACTGCTGCAGTATTTGTAAAATTCCGCAAACATCCTGCAAAAGAAGAACTGATCGACCGTATCGTAAACTTCAGAGGAATCCCGCAGGAGTTGAACCTGCCAAGCGCTCCAAAACAGTTTATCCAGTATCTGGAGGATGACAACCGTCCGCAGGTTACCCTGGATGTGGACTATGAAAACGGCATGGGCATCTCAGTGGGAAGACTGCGTGAAGATAAAGTATATGACTACAAATTTGTAGGTCTTTCCCACAATACGGTCCGCGGAGCAGCGGGCGGTGCAGTGCTCTGTGCCGAGACACTGAAAGCAAAAGGATATATCCAGGCGAAATAGCCGGAAAGTGATCCAAATGGCAAAATCTTTATATATTGCAGAAAAACCGAGCGTCGCGCAGGAATTTGCAAAAGCCTTGAAAATCAATGCCCGGAGAAATGACGGGTACCTGGAGTCAGAGAATGCTGTGGTGACATGGTGTGTCGGACATCTTGTCACCATGAGCTATCCGGAAGAATATGATGAGAAGTATAAAAGGTGGAGGCTTGAGACCCTCCCCTTTTTACCGTGCGAATTTAAATATGAAGTCATTCCGGGGGTGAAGAAGCAGTATGATATTGTAAGCGGACTGCTGCGAAGGCCGGATATTACGACGATCTATGTATGCACAGACTCGGGACGGGAGGGAGAGTACATCTACCGTCTCGTTGAGATGATGGCAAATGTCACGGATAAAGACCGCAGGCGTGTATGGATTGATTCCCAGACGGAAGAAGAGATTCTGCGCGGAATCAGGGAAGCAAAGGATCTGAAGGAATACGACAACCTTGCGGCATCTGCCTATCTGCGCGCAAAAGAAGACTATCTGATGGGAATCAATTTTTCACGTCTGCTCTCCCTGAAATATGGGAACAGCGTTGCAAATTTTCTGGGGAGTAAATACCAGGTAATCTCAGTCGGACGGGTCATGACATGTGTACTGGGCATGGTCGTGCGCAGGGAGCGTGAGATACGAAACTTCGTAAAAACACCATTTTACCGTCTGATTGCAGGATTGGAGCTGGAGGGATGTGCACTGGAAGGGGAATGGCGGGTCAATCCCAAGAGCCGCTTTTTCCAGTCGCCGGCACTCTATAAAGAGAACGGTTTCCGAGAGGAAAAGGATGCGAAAGCGCTGGCGGATGAACTGTCTGCGCTGGATCCGCTTCAGGCTGTTGTGCAGAATATTGAGAAGAAAAAAGAAAGAAAAAATCCTCCTCTTTTGTATAATCTGGCAGAGCTGCAGAATGAATGTTCCAGACTGCTGAAAACCAGTCCGGATGAGACGCTTCGCATCGTTCAGGAACTGTATGAAAAAAAGCTTGTCACCTATCCGAGAACGGATGCCCGTGTACTCTCGAGTGCAGTGGCAAAGGTTATCTCACAGAATCTGCGGGGACTGCGGCAGTATGGCGTTACTGCAGAATTTGCTGACGAAGTGCTGCAGGGGGGGAGTTATCAGGGGCTTGCGAAGACACGGTATGTCAACGACAAGCAGATTACGGATCACTATGCGATCATACCGACCGGACAGGGAATTCCCGTTCTCGCGAAACTGCCGGCAGTTTCACAGAAAGTCTATGAGCTGATCGTGCGAAGATTTCTGAGCATATTCTATCCGCCGGCTGAGTACAGGAAGCTTGCACTCACTGCTGGTATTGGACAGGAAACATTTTTTACGAACACTAAAGTGCTGCTGAATCCGGGGTATCTGAAGGTAGCACATGCCTCTTTTATAAAGAAAAAAGATGGGGAGGATTCGGATGGAGATTCCGGGACACCGGGTCTGGCGGACATTCTGGAAAAGCTGAAAAAAGACCAGATTCTGGGAATTCGCGGGTTTGAAATCAAAGAGGGTGAGACAGCACCTCCGAAGCGTTATAATTCCGGTTCCATCATACTCGCGATGGAAAATGCGGGACAGCTGATCGAGGACGAAGAGCTGAGAGCGCAGATAAAAGGAAGCGGCATCGGCACAAGTGCAACGCGCGCTGAAATCTTAAAAAAACTGATTGCCAACAAGTATATGGCACTCAATAAAAAAACGCAGATACTAACGCCAACGATGCTGGGAGAGATGATCTTTGATGTGGTGAACAGTTCCATACGCTCGCTGCTGAATCCGGAACTGACGGCCAGCTGGGAAAAAGGACTGACTTATGTGGCAGAGGGAAGCATAACAGAGGATGAGTATATGCAGAAGCTGGAGAAATTCATCATGGACCGTACAACAGGGGTGCTCAGGCTGAATAATCAGTATCAGATGAGGAACTGCTATCAGGCAGTCTCTGAATATTATCAGAAGGGAGCAAAAAAGAATGGATAAGATTAAGATTCAGGATTTATATACACTGGAGGAGACCATTGCAAAAGAGCTATTCGAGGGAAAGACATATCCCTGGGAGGTTCTCGCAGATATCGGGGAATTTGCTGAAAAACTTGGGATGACACTCTCCGAACAAGAATATGACTGCATTGACGGGAACATCTGGATTGCAAAGTCAGCAAAGGTAGCTTCTACAGCTTCCATCACAGGACCGGCTATTATTGGAAAGAATACGGAAGTCCGCCCCGGGGCATTTATCAGGGGAAAAGCGATTGTAGGTGAAAATGCGGTCGTCGGAAACTCTACGGAACTCAAAAATGTTGTTCTGTTTAACCGTGTACAGGTCCCGCACTATAATTATGTGGGCGACTCCATCCTGGGATACAAAGCGCATATGGGAGCAGGCTCCATCACCTCCAATGTGAAATCCGATAAAAAGCTTGTCGTGGTAAAAGGAGAGGAGACCTGCATCGAGACGGGGCTTAAGAAATTTGGTGCCATGCTCGGTGACGAAGTGGAAGTGGGTTGTAATTCTGTGCTGAATCCGGGTACGGTTGTAGGTGCTCATACGAATATTTATCCGCTTTCTTCCGTGAGAGGCGTCGTGCCGGAGAACAGTATCTTTAAGGCGCCGGGGTGTGTTGTGACGAAAGAAGATTGAGGTATAACAGAGTCCAAATATGATAAAGTCGGGGTTGGCAAGGTCACGCACAAAATTTGCGGAGGCGTTGCCAATCATTGCTTTTTATGTTTTTGTTCTATACGATTGACAGCTTATGGGTCTTATCGGGACACAGTTTCTGGTGGCAGACGTGAAGATCATACCGGACATTAGATTAAGCCAGCAAAGCATATACAATACGCTTCACTGGCTTTGCTGTAATAATTTAACATTGCTCTGGCTACTTAAATATACAGAAATTCTCAATACCTGTTTGCAGACATTAAGTATGAGAGGAATGCTTTGATTACTATGCGATCTGTACGTTTGCGGCCTGTAATCCGCGGTTACCTTCAACGGTATCAAAAGTAACTGACTGCCCCTCATCTAACGATTTGAATCCGTCGCTCTGAATTGCAGAAAAATGTACGAATACATCAGCCATGCCTTCTCCTGTGATAAATCCAAACCCTTTTTCAGCATTAAACCATTTTACCGTACCTTTATTCATGAAAGATACCTCCTGTTTTTTTATTGTATTTTTTCGGCATATAAAAAATCGCATATCACTACAGATCATGAACAGAATAATGATCTACAGTGATATGCGAAATCAAAAGTCTTTAAAACACTTTTATTACTATATCACATGTACATGATGGAGTCAAGAAAAAAATAAAGGTAAATCAAATGAAGTGAGATATGAGCAGACATTATTTGCCCTCGAACGCGCTGAAGGCAATCCAGGGGTATACTTAAGTGAGGACTGTGCTTTTGAATATCTGCTGTCACTGACAGGGGATCAAAACAGAAGACAGGGTCTGACTCACCCGGCGCTTGCAAAGCTCAGGAGATATGACATTGAGAATGGCGGTGAATTCTATAACACGCTGTATCAGTATCTTCTGAACGAACGCAGCATTCTGCTGGGATCAAAAAAACGCACGGAGTTATATCTGTATCAGATAAGGAACCGATGAAGATACAATGATGTTACTTGTCGCGCTCTTCAACAAAGAAATCAACAAGCCGCCGGATATCATCAAGACAGGCGCCACAGACGGTACTGGCACCGGTTGCCTCCTGAACTTCCTCCAGGGTATCTGCGCCTGAATCAACCGCATCCTTAATCATGCCATTTGTAACACTCATGCAATTACATACAATCTTATCCAAATTCATAATATACCATCCTTTCATGGATATGGTACTCAGATTCAAGAAAAATATTCGGAATGACATCATATTCAGAAATTTATCGTAAATAAAATAGACACTATGAGAGATGATCACAGACTGGATATCAATCATAGTGCCTTATTTATCTTATCTTATTTGGTAGCTTCCTCGATCGCAACAGCAACGGCAACAGTCATACCTACCATCGGGTTGTTTCCTGCGCCGATCAGTCCCATCATCTCCACGTGAGCCGGAACGGATGAGGAGCCGGCGAACTGTGCATCAGAGTGCATACGTCCCATGGTATCTGTCATGCCGTAGGAAGCAGGACCTGCTGCCATGTTGTCCGGATGAAGGGTACGTCCTGTACCACCGCCGGAGGCCACAGAGAAGTATTTTTTACCCTGTTCAACGCATTCTTTTTTGTAAGTTCCCGCGACAGGGTGCTGGAAACGTGTCGGGTTGGTTGAGTTACCTGTGATTGAAACGTCAACCCCCTCTTTGTGCATGATCGCAACACCTTCCGTCACGTCGTTTGCGCCGTAGCAGTTAACTTTTGCGCGGAGCCCTTCAGAGTATGATTTTCTGAAGATTTCCTTTACTTCTCCGGTATAATAGTCCATCTCAGTCTCTACATATGTAAAACCGTTGATACGTGCGATAATCTGTGCAGCATCCTTTCCAAGACCGTTCAAGATAACTCGAAGAGGCTCTTTACGGACTTTGTTTGCCTTCTCAGCGATACCGATCGCACCTTCTGCAGCTGCAAATGATTCATGTCCTGCAAGGAATGCAAAACATTTTGTGTCTTCTTCCAGAAGCATCCTGCCAAGATTACCGTGACCGAGACCTACTTTACGCTGATCAGCGACGGAACCCGGGATACAGAATGCCTGAAGGCCTTCTCCGATAGCAGCGGCAGCATCGGCAGCCTTTGTGCAGCCTTTTTTGAGTGCGATGGCAGCGCCGGTGATATATGCCCAGCATGCGTTCTCGAAACAGATCGGCTGAATGCTTTTCACCTGATCGTAAACGTTAAGTCCGGCATCTTTGGTGATCTTTTCCGCTTCTTCCAGCGAAGCAATTCCGTAACTGTTCAGTACTTTGTTAATTTTATCAATTCTTCTTTCATATGATTCAAATAAAGCCATTATTTTTTCCTCCTCGTCTTACTCTGCTCTGGGATCGATAATTTTCACTGCGTCATCTACACGGCCATACTGACCTTTCGCTTTTTCCCATGCAGTTGTAGGATCATCACCCTTTTTGATGAAATCTGTCATTTTTCCAAGGCTTACAAACTGATAACCAATGATTTCATCATCTTCATTCAGTGCAATCCCTGTCACGTATCCTTCAGCCATCTCCAGATAACGAGGTCCTTTTTTCAGGGTTCCATACATGGTACCCACCTGGGAGCGAAGTCCTTTTCCAAGGTCTTCCAGCCCTGCACCTACCGGCAGTCCATCTTCTGAAAATGCACTTTGAGTACGCCCGTAAACGATCTGTAAAAACAGTTCACGCATAGCAGTATTGATCGCATCACATACGAGGTCTGTATTGAGTGCTTCGAGGAGTGTTCTTCCCGGAAGGATCTCAGATGCCATAGCTGCTGAATGTGTCATACCGGAACATCCGATTGTTTCCACCAGAGCTTCCTGGATGATTCCTTCTTTTACATTTAATGTTAATTTACAGGCACCCTGCTGAGGAGCGCACCAGCCAACACCGTGTGTTAAGCCGGAAATATCTTTAATCTCTTTGGATTTTACCCATTTTGCTTCTTCCGGAATTGGAGCGGCACCGTGGTTTACACCCTGTGCAACCGGACACATCATTTCTACTTCATGTGAATAAATCATTGTAAGACTCCTTTCAACTATATAAAATCTTTTTAAGCTATTCTCTCATAAACTGACAAATTAGTCCAGTGAAAATCTTTATAATGTTTTCTATTCAGGTAAAGTTATGGTAATATATTCTGCAGGAGGTTTTTAATATGACAATGATTCAAGCTTCTGATACAACAGGATATCGCAGGCTTACGGGAAGCTCTTTGAAAATACTGGCGATGATTTTAATGTTGATCGATCATACAGGCATAGCCATTTTGTACATGGTTTACCTGCTGCCCAACGCGCCTGTTATTATTGGAACACCGCTTCACAACGTCTATCTTGTATACCGGGCCATGAGGTTCGTGGGAAGAAGTGCATTTCCTATTTTCTGTTTCTTGCTGGTTCAGGGTTTTCTGCATACTTCGGACAGAAAAAAATATGTTTTCCGGCTTGGGATTTTTGCACTGCTTTCTGAATTGCCGTTTGATCTTGCGCTGTACGGTACGGTAATGGACTGGAGCCATCAGAATGTGTTTTTTACGCTGCTGATCGGGCTTTTAGTTTTATGCCTGATGGAGCGTTTTGAATCGAATCCCTATATACAGGTTGCTGCGATTGCGGCGGGAATGGGGCTTGCCTGGCTGTTAAAGTCTGACTACAGCTATCATGGGGTTTTGCTGATTGCCATTTTGTATTTTTTCCGTTATTATCCTGTGCTCATGACATTTGCAGGCTGCATCAGCCTGTTATGGGAAGCGCCTGCGTGCCTGGCGTTTATTCCAATCAACCTCTATAATAAACAGCGCGGAAGCAACATGAAATACTTTTTCTATTGTTTCTATCCCATGCACTTGCTTTTGCTGGCGGGTATCCGCAGCCTGCTCATCTTTTTTGGAGCTGTCTGATTCAGGAGGAATGCGCTGGGCGGCGAAAAATATGCTGTCACAGCGCTCTGCCGCAGGCAAAATTTACACGCTGCTGCAGACTTTACAAAATAAAATAAAAAAACATGATATTTCCCGTAGACAAACACCTTATATTTTTTTAAAATAGAGGTTAGGGAAATAACAACTACAAAGGAAATAGGTGGAATAATGAAAAGAAGCGATATTCATAAGGTGTTGATCATTGGTTCTGGACCGATCATTATCGGACAGGCATGTGAGTTTGATTACTCAGGGACACAGGCATGTAAGGCATTAAGACAACTGGGATATGAAATTGTATTGGTTAATTCCAATCCGGCGACGATCATGACAGATCCGGAAACGGCAGATGTCACATATATCGAACCACTGAATGTGGAACGGCTGACACAGATCATAGAAAAGGAGAGACCGGATGCACTGCTTCCGAATCTGGGCGGGCAATCTGGTCTGAATCTTTGTTCGGAGCTTGCCAAGGCAGGGGTACTGGATAAATTTAATGTAAAGGTTATCGGCGTCCAGGTTGATGCAATTGAACGAGGCGAAGACAGAATAGAATTTAAAAAGACGATGGACAGCCTCGGCATTGAAATGGCACGCAGTGAGGTTGCCTATTCTGTAGAGGAAGCCCTTTCCATCGCGGACAGACTCGGATATCCGGTAGTCCTGAGACCCGCTTATACGATGGGCGGAGCAGGCGGGGGTCTGGTCTATAATGTTGATGAACTGAAGACTGTATGTTCCAGAGGGCTTCAGGCAAGCCTTGTCGGACAGGTTCTGGTGGAGGAATCCATACTGGGCTGGGAGGAACTGGAACTGGAAGTTGTGCGTGATGCCAAGAACAATATGATCACTGTCTGCTTTATTGAAAATATCGATCCGCTTGGCGTGCATACCGGAGATTCCTTCTGTTCAGCTCCGATGCTCACGATTTCTGAGGAGGTTCAAAAACGTCTCCAGGAACAGGCATACAAAATCGTTGAGGCGATTGAAGTGATCGGAGGTACGAATGTTCAGTTTGCCCATGATCCTGTTTCGGACCGCATTATCGTAATCGAGATCAATCCGAGAACATCCCGTTCTTCGGCACTGGCATCCAAAGCGACAGGATTTCCGATTGCGCTTGTATCTGCAATGCTGGCCTGCGGCCTGACGCTGGATGAGATTCCATGCGGGAAATGCGGTACACTTGATCAGTATGTTCCCGGGGGAGATTATGTTGTCATCAAATTTGCCCGCTGGGCATTTGAAAAATTTAAGGGTGCAGAAGACAAGCTCGGCACGCAGATGCGTGCAGTCGGCGAGGTCATGAGTATCGGCAAAACATATAAAGAAGCGTTCCAGAAAGCAATCCGCAGTCTTGAGACCGGACGTTACGGTCTGGGCGGGGCAAAGGATTTTGCATCCAGGTCTAAAGAAGAACTGCTGAAAATGCTCTCGAATGCGAGCAGTGAACGACATTTCATCATGTATGAAGCACTGAGAAAAGGCGCCACTGCAGATGAGATCCATGACCTGACGAAAGTGAAACATTATTTCATCACACAGATGCAGGAACTGGTGGAAGAGGAAGAGGCACTTGCAAAGACGAAAGGAAAACTTCCTGCGACAGAGACACTGCGCCAGGCAAAACTGGATGGATTTTCCGACCGATATCTGAGCAGTATTCTGCAGGTTTCAGAGGAAGAAGTGAGAAATGCCAGGAAGGAAGCCGGAATCGTAGAGGCATGGGAAGGTGTTCATGTCAGCGGTACGAAAGATGCGGCGTACTATTATTCCAGCTATCACATAAAAGATGATTGTTCTGTGAGTACCGACAAACCCAAGATCATGATTCTGGGCGGCGGACCAAACAGGATCGGGCAGGGCATTGAATTTGATTACTGCTGTGTTCATGCGGCGATCGCACTTAAGGAACTGGGTTTTGAAACTATCATTGTCAACTGTAATCCGGAGACAGTTTCTACAGACTATGATACTTCCGATAAACTGTATTTTGAACCGCTGACGCTGGAAGACGTTTTGAGCATCCATGAGAAGGAAAAACCGGTGGGTGTCATCGCACAGTTTGGAGGACAGACACCGCTGAATCTGGCGGAAGACCTGAAAAAAGCCGGTGTCAATATTTTGGGAACGACACCTGAGACGATCAATATGGCGGAAGACCGTGATCTGTTCCGCGCGATGATGGATAAACTTGGTATTCCGATGCCGGAGGCGGGAATGGCTGTCAATACGGAAGAAGCAGTGGCAATCGCGGATAAGATCGGTTATCCGGTCATGGTTCGTCCTTCCTTCGTGCTTGGCGGGCGTGGAATGGAAGTTGTTCACGATGAAGAAGATCTGAGATACTATATGCAGGCTGCAGTAGGTGTGACGCCGGACCGCCCGATTCTGATCGACCGCTTTCTGCACCATGCGACGGAGTGTGAGGCGGATGCAATCAGTGACGGAACGAATGTATTCGTTCCTGCCGTTATGGAACACATCGAGCTTGCCGGGGTACACTCCGGAGATTCTGCATGTATCCTGCCCTCGAAGCATCTGACGGATGAACAGATTGCGACGATCCGAGATTACACCAGGAAGATAGCAAAAGAAATGAATGTTGTCGGTCTGATGAATATGCAGTATGCGATCGAGGACGGAGTTGTCTATGTGCTGGAAGCGAATCCAAGGGCTTCCAGAACAGTTCCGCTGGTATCCAAGGTCTGCAATATCAAGATGGTAAAACTGGCGACCGATATTATGACAGCACATTTGACTGGAAGAAAGTCCCCGGTCCCGGAACTGAGAGAGAAACAATTTACGCATTACGGAGTCAAAGAGGCAGTATTCCCATTCAATATGTTCCAGGAGGTAGACCCGGTACTTGGACCGGAAATGCGTTCAACCGGTGAAGTTCTCGGAATTGCCGGAAATTTTGGCGAGGCATTCTACAAGGCAGAGGAAGCGACCAAGACGAAGCTTCCACTCGGCGGAACTGTCCTGATCAGTGTCAGCGACAGAGATAAACCGGAGCTTGTGGAGGTTGCCAAGGGATTTTATGAATGTGGATTTGAGATTGTCGCTACGGGAAGAACGTGCGAGATGATCAAACAGGCGGGAATGCCGGTTCGTAAGATCGCAAAGATCAACGAGGGTCGGCCGAACATCCTGGATGATATGGCAAACGGCAAAATAACCATGGTTATCAACACGCCGGTTGGCAAAAAAGGAGCAGTTGATGACAGTTATATCCGTAAATCAGCCATTAAAAACAGGATTCCCTATATGACAACAATGGCCGCTGCGAAAGCGACCGTGGAGGGCATACGTGCCGCGAAGAGCGGTGCCGCATTCGGAGTGAAATCCCTGCAGGAATTCCACAGCAGTATTAAAGAGTGTTAATATGTGAAATGATCATTGAGAACCGCACTGACCGTTTGGCCGGTGCGGTTCTTAACGTGACAGGTATATTCATTTGTCTTTAGGCCTTCGTTTCTGCATCAGGCGGATCAGGTATAACAGCAGCAGTATTCCCCACGAGAAGCCCTCTGCATATGCAATCACCATATTGTGAAAGAGCGCAGCCATTGTATATGATGCAAAGATCCGAAAGACCAGCGATGCGATGCCTGCAATGCTGGAATAAAGAAGATGCCCGATGCCTTCCAGATAACCACGCAATGCGGTGGCCAGTCCGTAGATCAGATAAAAACAGGCAATACGCTGAAAAAAATCCTGCCCGATTTCCGCTGCATCTTTCCCCACGCCAAACATTGAGATCAACCTCCCACCGGTCGGAATGACCAGCAGAGTCAGAAACAGGGACACCGCAGTCATGATGGCAGTGCCCGAAGCAAATATTCTTTGTGTTTCCTTTATCTTGCCGGCACCATGACTCTGCGCGACAATGGTAGAAATTCCAGAGCCGAGATTAATGATCGGAAGAAGAATAATCGTGTCCACGCGGTATGCGGTAGTGATGGCGGCAACGGTCTGCGTTCCAAAGCCATTCATAAAATTTTGCAGCAGCAGACTGCCAAAGGCACTGACACTGGATTGGATCATGGGAGGGAAACCCAGACGAAGGCCCTGAAGCAGTGCTTTTCGGTGTATTGCCTGTTTAAAACGAAAACGCAGTTTACTGTGTGTTATTACAGCGTAGACAATGAGAAAAGTTGTCATTGCCGCCTGCGAAATAACGGTTGCCCCGGCTGCACCGCCAACACCCAGGTGTAGTACGGCAACGAACAGAATGTCTAAAAGCACATTGATAACGGAAGAAACGAGAACCGCTAAAAATGGAGCCCGGCTGTCACCAATTCCGCGCAATGCGGCGGAGTAAACATTGTATACGGCCAGAAAAGGAATGCCGGCAAAGATGATCTGCAAATAATCTTCCGCCAGATGTACAGTATTCTGAGTAGTATGCATCAGATGAAGAATCGGAGGCGTCAGCCAGATTCCAGCCGCCGCAAGCAGAACAAAAACAATACCAAGGAGTATTGAGTAGGTGGAAAGTATTTTGGATATAAAACCGGTGTCCCCGCTGCCGGCTTTTCTGGCAAACAGGATAGACAGCCCGAGTGTAAATCCTGTTATCGCCATGAGATAAAAATTAATGACCGTACCTGTTGCGCCTATGGCGGCCAGCGCAAGTTCGCCTTCCACGTTTCCGACAATAAATGCATCCGCCCAATTGTAGAGCTGCTGCAAAACACCGCTGAGAATGAGGGGAATACTGAATTTTATCAGCACAGAAGCGATGCTTTTCTGCGTATTTTGTATTTCTGTAAAACGCATGATTTCACCTCGGGATCATATGTAATGGAGGGTAAGAGTACCCAGCGAGTAAAATTTCTGGTCTGCACAAAAAAATACCGTATGCAAAGGTAGCCTTGCATACGGTAGGTGCTCACCCGTTTCATTAAATTTATGCCATTACTATAGCATGTTTTTGAGTCTTTGACAAGTTTAAATCAACGGGCTATTCTTTCACGTGAGTCCGTATCCCCTGATGGAACTGAAACCGTATACGGCCAAATATCTTATAGTACGGGGGCGTATCTGCGTGGTAGCTGAAAACTCTCCATTCAATATAATCCAGGCATGGGATTGCAAGTGCTGATATAACGCACCATGCAAGAAAAAAAAAGAAATTTACCTGGCCGTCGGCACTGGACAGCCAGAGTCCGCGGTAATCCCAGATGTGGTAATCCATATTGACGAGTCTGCCGCAGACCCATTCAGACAATGTGCAGCAGGTACCGCTCATCAATACCTGAAGGATATAGTCCAGCTCATAAGAAAACAGGTTGTTCAGTCCGGTTAAGAATACAGTGCCGCAGAAGCCTGCCAGAAAGAACATGGTGTGATCCGAGCGCTGACGGAAGAGTATTTCGATCCCTACGTATATGAGGCCGCAGAAAACAAACAGAGATGTGTATTTCATGAGGAGAATCTGAATTTGTTTCATCACTAAAAACCTCCGATCATTCACATGAGAATCAGATTTAGTATCTTACCGGCCTGTAAAATCTATACGCTGTCGTTGACGTTTTACAGAAAATCCCTTATGATAATCATGGAATTGAAAAGAAATGAGGAGATTTATGAATATTTTAAATATTGAACATATCAGCAAAATATATGGAGATAAAAAAATTTTTGATGATGTCTCCTTTGGAATTCATGAGGGAGATAAAATCGGGATTATCGGTATCAATGGAACCGGTAAAACGACGCTGCTCAGGATGATCGCAGGAGAAGAGGAGCCGGATGAGGGGCAGGTGATTACACAGAATGGCCTGCGTGTTGCATATTTGCCGCAGAATCCGGAATATCCAAAAGACAGTACGGTATTTTCCTATGTGACGGAAGGGATACCGGAGACAGACTGGACAGCCAGGAGTGAGGCGAAGAGTGCTTTGAATCAGCTGGGCATTACTGATCACGATGAACTCCTGTGCCATCTGTCCGGAGGTCAGAAAAAGAAGACCGCACTTGCAAAAACGTTGATCTCTGCGTTTGATGTACTTCTGCTGGATGAGCCGACGAATCATCTTGATAATAAAATGCTGACCTGGCTGGAAGAATATCTGAATAAATTCCGGGGAGTTATTGTTATGGTTACGCACGACCGGTATTTTTTGGACAGGGTGACCAATAAAATCCTGGAGATCGATCATGGGCAGTTATACGGGTATGATGCCAATTATTCAAAGTTTCTGGAGATGAAAGCTCAGCGTGAAGAGATGGAAGCGGCATCTGAGCGAAAGCGAAAGAGTGTCCTGCGTATGGAGCTTGAATGGGCCAGGCGTGGATGCCGTGCGAGAACTACGAAACAAAAAGCCAGGCTGGAGAGGCTGGAAGCGCTGAAAAACGGTGGGGTTTTAACATATAATCAGACAATAGAAGTGGATGCAGTGGAAACCAGGATGGGTAAAAAAACGGTGGAGCTGCATCATGTCAGCAAAAATTACGGCGGCAAAAAACTGATTGAAGATTTTAATTATATTGTACTGAGGAATCAGCGTCTTGGGATTATTGGCCCGAATGGCTGCGGAAAGTCTACGCTTTTGCGAATTATCGCCGGACTGGAACAGCCGGATTCAGGTGAGGTAGTATCGGGTGAAACGATCAGGATTGGTTATTTTGCTCAGGAAGTACCGGATATGGACACGGATCAGAGAGTTATCGATTATATCAAGGATGTGGCAGAATATATCCCGACAAAGGATGGAAGAATCACGGCATCCCAGATGCTGGAACGTTTTTTATTCACGCCGGATATGCAGTATTCACCTGTGTCGAAGCTGTCCGGTGGAGAGAAAAAGAGGCTGTATCTGCTGAAGGTGATTTTTACCGGAGCAAATGTATATCTGTTTGACGAGCTGAGCAATGACATTGATATTCCGACCCTGACGATACTTGAAGATTTTCTGACAACGTTTCCGGGAATTATCATCACAGTATCGCATGACCGGTATTTTCTGGACAATGTGGTGGACCGTATCTTTGAGTTTGACGGCAACGGACATCTTCAGCAGTATGAAGGAGGCTATACGGACTATCTGGAGGCTAAAAGAACAGGGGAATCTAAAAGCCGGGAGTCCGGAAAAACTGAAAGCACTGGAAATTCCGAAAAGAAAAAAACACAGGGTAAAGACTGGAAGAAAAATGCCCCTGTAAAATTGAAGTTCACTTACAAAGAGCAGAAAGAGTTTGAGACGATTGATGATGAGATTGCCGTTCTTGAGGAGAAGATTGAGAAACTGGATGATGATATGCTGGCGAATGCCACGAATTCACTGAGGCTGTCAGAGCTGACCGCAGAAAAAGAAAAGACAGAGGCCATACTGGAAGAAAAGATGGAGCGCTGGGTCTATCTGAATGATCTGGCTGAACGCATCGAGGCGCAGAAGTAAACGCCCCGGTGCGCGAAAGATTATCTGATAAGATTTTTATATTCCGGATGTTCTCCAAACCATTTCACCGCGTATGAACAGGTTAAAACAGCCTTCTTGTTTTGAGACTGCAGAAGCTTTGCGACAGTCTCCATAAGTTTGCCCGCCACTCCCTGACCTCTCAGAGAGTTGTCTACAAAGGTATGATTAATATTCACGGTATCATCACTTATAGCAGGAAACGTAACTTCCGCAAGTGTGTTATCCCTGTCGTCAGGTAAATAGATTCTGTTTTTATCATGATTGAAATTCATGTTATTGCCTCCTGTCTGTGGATCATAGTATATGGTAAAGAAAAGCGATAAATCCAACTTGTTACACGGATCTATCGCTTTTTTGAACTGGAGCATACGGGGCTCGAACCCGTGACCTCAACAATGCCATTGTTGCGCGCTCCCAGCTGCGCTAATGCCCCATATGGAAGCAATGGGGCTCGAACCCATGGCCTCTCGCGTGTCAGGCGAACGCTCATCCCAGCTGAGCTATGCTTCCATATGAGAACATTGTATCAGATAAGGTACCTTCTGCGCAACAGAAAATTCTCAGTAAACGTCATGAATAGACATAACATAGCTGTGCATTTCCTGGCGGGAGGATATCTCACGTGCTCCATCGACGACCGCATTTTGTTTTTCCTGGGGAAGTCCGGAAAAGTGACTCATGATTTCAGGATGTAATGCAAGTTCCATGGTAAAGCCGATCGGCAGCTCTTCATTATCAAGCATAGATGTTGCCTCCTTTCCAATCTGTTGTTTTTATGTAGTATGTGGTTATTTTTATGAATTATACAGTGACACCGAACTGGAAAAGGACACAAAAAACAAAAAAATATGATATAATAGGAAAAAGACAGAAAGCCAATGCTGAAACAGTGAGGTACGGAGGGAACACAGTATGAAAGTAGTTGCGTTTAACGGAAGTCCCCGTAAAAGGGGCAATACAGAACAATGTCTGAAAATCGTTGAGAAAGAATTAAATGCGCAGGATATTGAACTGGAAATCATACAGGTGGGTGCGAAGGCAAAACCGTGTACTGCCTGCAGTAAATGTATGGAGACCGGAAGCGGCCATTGCGTTCAGGGGGATGAAGTGAATAACTGGATTGACAAAATGGTGGAAGCAGACGGAATCATCCTGGCGTCGCCGGTGTATTATGGTGGTATTGCCGGAGGTATGAAATGCTTCCTTGACCGGGCATTTCTTGCAGCGGGCAGCAGACTGCACCACAAAGTTGGAGCGGCGCTGGTTACACTGCGCAGGTCAGGGGGACTGGAGACTTACCAACAGCTCAACGCATATCTGAATACAATGGAGATGGTGATCGCAACTTCCGATTATTGGCAGGCAGCGCATGGTCTGGATGCGGGGGAAGTGCTTCAGGATACGGAAGGCGTGGAAGTAATGGCTAAACTAGGGCGCAATGTTGCGTGGCTGGTGAAGCTGATTCATGACGCGAAGGGAAGGATTGATCCGCCTGCCACAAAGCAGAGAACGATGACAAATTTTATACGCTAAAAACTTAAGTACATACCCCCCTGCATTCATAATATATTGAACGGCAGGGGGAAGTTACTGTTATTCTCAATGATCAGATTCATAGGCGATCAGAGAGATATGTTTTCCAAGCTCTGAGCTGATTCTCTGTTCACACGCCTGAATTTCTGAACAGCAGGAGTCTGAGATGTCTGCGATACTGTAAGATTCTGCTGCTATTGCCTGTTCCATCACGTCATCCATTTTGGAGTGACAGGAAGAAGGCAGATCCATGGCATTGGTTGTGATTTTACTTTCCATTTTTAACACCACCTTTCTGAATCAGTATGTGCATGAGCTGAGAAAATATGTAAGTGAGGACAAAAAACATCAGGGAGGGGAGTTCATGAAAAGGGCAGTAAAAGTTTTGCGGTGGATATTTGGTGTTTTATTTATTCTGTCCGCTGCAGTGTTTTTATTTTCGGCGGCTGATGTGACGTCGGCAAAAACAACGAAAACATCCGCAATGGAAATCCACTTTATCGATGTGGGACAGGCGGACAGTATTTTGATAACATCCAACAGAGGCAGCCTTTTGATCGATGCCGGCAACAATGAAGACGGTATGACAGTTGTAGATTACCTTGAGCGGCTGAAAATCAAAAAGCTGGACTACGTGGTCTGCACACATCCCCACGAAGACCATATTGGCGGGATGGATGATGTCATTGATGCATTTGATATCGATACAGTCTTAATGCCGGATAAGACACATACATCTCGGACCTTTCTTGATGTGCTGGAGGCTTTGCAAGAGAAAAACCTGGAGATTACACTGGCTCATGCGGGAGATGTGTATCCGATAGGAAACGGTAAATTTACCGTACTGGCCCCTGATAAAGAAGCAGATTACGGAGATGAACTGAACAGCTGGTCAGTGGGGATCAGGCTGGAACACGGTGACAACCATTTTATTTTTACAGGAGATGGCGAGGGGCAGACCGAAAAAGACATTCTGGACAGTGGAATTGAGGTTCGCAGCGATGTATTAAAAGCGGGGCATCATGGCAGTGAAACTTCAAACAGTGAGAAGTTTATAGATGCCGTGAATCCTGAATATGCGGTTATCAGCTGCGGTACAGGGAACCAGTACGGACATCCGGATGCCAGCGTACTGAAATATTTTGCGGAACAGGGAATTAAAGTTTTTCGCACTGACGAACAGGGGACCATTATTGCAAAAAGCGACGGCAGCAAAATAACCTGGAATTTGAAGCCAAGTACATCAATGAAGGCCGGAACCTGTTGGGCAGAGCAGTCTGGGGCCATTGTCCATATCACAAAAACGGGGAAAAAGTATCACAATGCCGGGTGCCGGCATTTGAAATCAAGTGATATAGAAGTACCGCTTCGGGAAGCAAAGGCAAAGGGGATGACGCCGTGCAGTAAATGCAGACCGCCGCAGTAAGGAGGAATAGGGGAATGAAATTGATTGTAGACCGCAGAGAGAAAGAACTGGTGATCTGTGAAAACGAAAAGAAGGAAATGCTGCAGATACCTGTATCCGCATTTTCATCAGCGCCAAAGGATGGGGACGTTGTATTGTATGAAAATGGCTTTGCACGGATTCTTGCCGGGGAGACCCATAACAGAAAGAAGAAAGCAGACGCTTTGTTTGAGCGTCTTTTAAAGAAAAAATAACAGTGCAGGAGATTCACCTCTGGTGTGAACCTCCTGCACTGTTTACGGTATGCACAGTTTGACTTCATCCAGCAGTGTCTGGAGATGGTTTATAAACAGGGAAGTGTGGTAGCCGTCAGCGCTTGCATGGGAGATTGTGACAGAAAATGGCATGGTAAGCCGGCCATCCCTTCTCATGTATTTTCCGTAAGTGATAATTGGAAACAGGTTTGGCGTGCCTCCGGAAACAGAAGTTGAGATGCCGGTATACGACAGCCAGGGCAGGCATGAAATACAGAAGAAATTCCTGGGCTGTCCTTCTTTTACTTTCACTCCTTTTGCATTTCTGTAATGCTCCATGTCCGATCGCATATTGTGGTAAAAAATGCTGAAATCATCATCGTAAAATGTCCACAGATCAGAGAATGTGCCGTCATCTTTATGGAAAATCGTATAATTTGGATGCATACAGTCAAACCTGCCTGGATGACCGTCCGCATCCACGCCCATTCGAAATTCATCTGTCGATTTTATGAGACGAGATACACAGTATACAAAAGACGGATAAAACTTTAGTTTCTGTGAATCCAGCATCTTTCTGAATTTTGTCACATCCAGCCAGGCTGTCAGGCTGTAGGAGCATGGAAGTGCCGTTTGGTAATATCTGAAATGGTCAGCGCGTTCCCATTCGTCTGTATCAATTAAAGAAAAAGTCATTGTTTATCATCTCCCAATTATATACTTCTCCATATTATAGCATGCAGTCTCAGTTATTTACAGGGATTTTACTGAGATTGTACGCTGTATGAAAGCTTTTCATTGGGCAGCAGAAAAATTTGCAAAATTGGCAGCCTATCGCAGCCACATGCTTTTGGATGCTGGTTTCTTATTTTTTAAAACAGAACTGTTATCTGCTGTAATCTTTTAAAATATCGTTGACAAAATGTATATGAGTGTATATAATGAGTATATACACTAAAACGACACAGAGAAGGGGGAGAAGGCGTGAACATTATTATCAGTAATTCGAGTGGAAAACCGATTTACGAGCAGATTACTTCCCAGATGAAAGGCATGATCCTGTCCGGAGAGTTAAAGCCGGGAGACGCACTGCCGTCAATGCGTCTCCTGGCAAAAGAGCTCAGGATCAGTGTGATCACGACAAAACGCGCATACGAGGATCTTGAAAAAGAAGGATTTATCTATTCTGTTGTCGGTAAAGGAAGTTTTGTCGCGGATACCAACCATGAATTAATGAAGGAAGAACAGCTGAAGATAATCGAAGAATATTTAAATGCCGCTATTGAGCAGTCTCATCAGGCGGCAGTGACAAAAGAAGAGCTGGTGGAAATGCTCGTCATGCTGTATGAGGAGGTCTGAATATGGGAACGGCAATCAGTTTAAAAAATGTAACAAAGCATTTTGATACCTTTACACTGAACAATGTGACACTGGATATCCCCAAAGGATGTATCGTGGGCCTGGTAGGAGAAAACGGAGCAGGGAAGACAACGCTTTTAAAACTTATTCTGCAACTGTTCCACTGTGACGGAGGTGAGATCAGAATTGACGGTGTTTTAATGGATGAACTGCCAGTCAACTGGAAAAATAATGTGGGGGCAGTGATCACAGGGCTCGATTTTGCATCTGGCATGTGTGCGGTTGATGTTGGGAAATGTATGCATTCGGTTTTTGCCGGATGGCAGCAGGAGACGTATGAGCAGTATCTGAAAAGGTTTCACATCGATCCGGATAAAAAAATCAAAGACTACTCTCAGGGGATGAAAATGAAACTGAACATTATCATTGCCATGTCTCATAATGCCAGCCTGCTGATTATGGATGAGGCAACGAGTGGCCTGGATCCGGTGGTGAGGGATGATATTCTGGAACTGCTGCTGGAGTTCATTCAGGATGAAGAACATACGGTTTTGATCTCTTCACATATTACGAGCGATCTGGAAAAAGCCGCAGATTATATAGCCTATCTTGACAATGGAGAACTGAGGTTTTGCCTGAACAAAGATGAGATGCTATATGACTACGGTGTGGTGCGCTGTACTCGTGAGGATTACGAACAGCTGCCGAAAAAACATGTAAAAGGTGTCCGGAGAAATCATTTCGAATATGAAGTGCTGGTAGAAAACCGTATGCAGATAAAAAGCAGATTCCCAAAACTGGCTGTCGATACGACGAATATAGAGGAAATTATTCTGTTTATGGTAAAGGGGGAGAGGGTATGAGAGGATTGCTTTTGAAAGATTTTTATATGCAGAAACTGTATGTGAAACAGTATCTGGGGACCATACTGCTCTTTGGGGTGATTGCAGTTATGCTGAAAAGTCCTACGTATATGATTTTCCTCGGACTGATGCTGGGCCTGACACAGATCTTTTCTGTGATTTCCATTGACGAGTCAGGGGGATTTACTTATTGCTTGACACTGCCGGTAAATCGTAGGAAAATAGTACAAGAGAAATATCTGCTGTTCTTAATAGAACTCTTATTGATCTTTACAGTGACAGCGGTTATCGGTGCCGTTATTGCAGCAATAAATGGCATTTTGCTGCGGGAATGGCTGCCGCAGGCACTTGGAGGAGGCGTTTTTTATCTGGTGGCGCTGTCCATTATCATTCCGGCCTCACTGAAATGGAAGGTTGAAAAGGCGCGTATTCTGCTGCTTGCGGTGATTCTGATTCCGGGAGCGATGATTTTACTGGGGAGCAGAGTACTGACACCTGATACTAAGCGAAGTCTTTTGACATGGATTACCGGAGGAATATCGGGCATAACAGCAACCGCAGTCGGTATACTGCTGCTGGCTGTGATCATAACTGTCTCCTATCAGATCTCAGTTAAGATATTTCAGAAAAAAGAATTTTAAACCAGGGAGAGAGCAGGAATGAACCAGGAACAAGAGAAAAGACTGGGCACAATGCCGGCAGGGAAGCTGTTATTTCAGATGGCCTTGCCGGCTATTGCGGCGCAGATCATAAACGTACTGTACAATATCGTAGACCGCATGTATATCGGACATATTCCGGATATCGGGGATAAGGCACTCACAGGAGTCGGCGTGTGCATGCCGCTGATTATGGCAATTTCAGCATTTGCAGCGCTGGCCAGTATGGGGAGTGCTCCGCGCGCATCCATTATGATGGGCAAAGGTGATGAGGACGCGGCTGAAGAGATCATGAACAACAGTTTCATCATGCTGCTGATTCTGGGTGTGATACTGACTGTTGCCTTTCTTGTATTCGGGCGTCCGATACTGATGATGTTCGGTGCAAGTGAAAATACAATCGGATACGCAATTGATTATATGCGGATTTATGCGTGCGGTACACTGTTTGTTCAGCTGGCACTCGGCATGAATGCGTTTATCACCGCACAGGGATTCGCCAAGACAAGTATGCTGACTGTTCTGATCGGTGCCGTATTGAATATCATACTGGATCCCATCTTCATCTTCGTGTTTGGCATGGGAGTGAAAGGTGCTGCGCTTGCGACGATTCTTTCGCAGCTGGTATCGGCGGTCTGGGTGCTGTGTTTTTTGCGTTCGAAAAAAACAGTACTACATATTCGGCCGAGATATTTCCGTCTGCGGGCGAAGGTGATCTTTCCCTGCGTCGCGCTTGGCGTGTCACCGTTTATCATGCAGTTTACAGAAGGTGTGCTGTCAGTATGTTTCAATACGCAGCTTCTGAAATACGGGGGTGATCTGGCGGTCGGTGCGATGACGATTCTGAACAGTGCCATGCAGTTCTCCATGCTGCCTCTGACGGGACTGACACAGGGAGGCCAGCCCATCATCAGCTACAATTACGGGGCCGGGAATCTGAAGCGGGTGAAACATACGTTCAGGCTGATGCTGGTCAGCTGCCTGTCGTATTCTGTTCTGGTATGGGCAGTCTGCATGTTTGCGCCTCAGGTTGTAATACATATGTTTACATCAAAAACAGAGCTTGTAGCATTCACCGCTGAAGCAATCCGTGTGTATATGGCAGTCTCATTAGTTTTTGGAGCGCAGATCGCCTGCCAACAGACATTTATCGCTCTGGGGAATGCAAAAACTTCTGTTTTTCTGGCGCTGCTGAGAAAAGTCTTTCTTCTGATACCGCTTATATTCGTACTGCCCAGGGTATTTACCGGGAGTCAGACGATGGCGGTATTTACAGCAGAACCTCTTGCAGACGCATGCGCGGTCAGTGTGACGGTGATTCTGTTTATTATTTCTTTCCGGAAGCTGATGCGCGGTGATAAGCCAATCCTGCCAAATAGCCATTGACAAAAAAAGTATAAATTGGTAGAATAATTGACAAGGTTATTTACCGCATTAGTGGGAGAAAGTAGGATGAGTATGAAGCGAAGAGTATTATCCATATTAGTTGACAACACATCCGGTGTGCTGAGCCGTGTTTCCGGTCTGTTCAGCCGCAGAGGCTATAATATCGACAGCCTTACTGTTGGCGTGACGGCAAACCCGAGAATTTCCCGTATGACAGTAGTGTGCAGCGGGGATGATCTGGTGCTGGATCAGATTATGAAACAGGTGGAGAAGCTTGTTGATGTCCGATATGTAAAAGTACTGAAATCGGATGAGAGCGTCAACAGGGAATTGATGCTGATAAAGATCAAGGTTCTTCCGCAGCAGCGTCAGAGCGTTACCACAACCGCACAGATTTTCCGTGCAAAGATTGTTGACGTAGCAAGAGAATCCATGATCATTGAACTGACAGGCTCACAGGATAAACTGGAAGCATTTCTTGACATCCTGGGTGAGTATGAGATTCTGGAGGTCGCAAGGACAGGGTTAGCCGGTCTGGCCAGGGGATCAGAAGACGTACGTTTTTTTTAGCTCGCTAGAGGATTAACCCCTAACAAATAAAGTAACTGTTCAGGACGGCGCATCTTCTTGACCGAAAAGGCCGGTCAAGAAGCATCGGATGTTCATCCAATGTGGAAATTGATACGAAAAAGCGACTTACAAGCAAGCTTGACGCCGCTTTTTCGTACCAATTGCCCCGCCGTCCTGAATTATTACCAAATAAATTATTAATAGCCGGGAGGAAGAAAAATGGCAGCAAGAATTTATTATCAGGAAGATTGTAATCTTTCATTATTGGAAGGAAAAAAAATCGCAGTAATCGGATATGGAAGCCAGGGACATGCACATGCCCTGAACTTAAAAGATTCCGGATGCGATGTTATCATCGGACTTTATGAGGGAAGTAAATCCTGGGCAAAAGCAGAAGCGCAGGGATTTCAGGTTTATACCGCAGCAGAAGCTGCAAAACAGGCTGATATCATCATGGTTTTGATCAATGATGAAAAACAGGCAGCAATGTATAAAGAATCGATCGAACCGAACTTGGAAGAGGGCAATATGCTGATGTTCGCCCATGGTTTTGCTATCCATTTCGGACAGATTGTTCCTCCGAAGGGCGTTGATGTAACAATGGTCGCTCCGAAAGGACCTGGACATACAGTGAGAAGCGAATATGAAGCTGGAAAAGGTGTTCCGTCTCTGGTCGCTGTATATCAGGATGCAACCGGAAAGGCACTTGACAAAGCACTCGCATACTCATTGGGAATCGGCGGAGCAAGAGCCGGTGTTCTGGAAACAACATTCAGAACAGAGACAGAGACAGACCTGTTCGGTGAGCAGGCAGTACTGTGCGGTGGTGTCTGTGCATTAATGCAGGCAGGTTTTGAGACGCTGGTGGAAGCAGGATATGATGCAAGAAATGCATATTTTGAATGTATCCATGAGATGAAACTGATCGTAGACCTGATTTATCAGTCAGGATTTGCAGGCATGAGATATTCTATCTCCAACACTGCTGAGTACGGCGATTATATCACGGGACCGAAGATCATCACAGAGGACACGAAGAAAGCAATGAAGAAGATCCTGAGCGATATCCAGGATGGTACATTTGCAAAAGACTTCCTGCTTGATATGTCAGAGGCGGGCGGACAGGCTCACTTCAGAGCAATGAGAAAACTCGCCGCAGAACATCCTGCAGAAGTAGTGGGTGAAGAAGTGCGTAAGCTGTACAGCTGGAGCGACGAAGATAAACTGATCAATAACTAATGCAATACCGCAATGACAGAGGCTGTTTCAAAATGGTTACAGGGCCATTTTGAAACAGCTTTTTTATTATCCGGAAGATCACTGTTTTACGGTATGGCAGAGGCGGATAAATGCCTGCGCTGATTTTGGAAGATATTTATTTTTGTGATGGAAGAAGATGCGGTCGAACAGCCGTATTCCGTAATATTCCTCCAGTATATTTATTTATTAATACTATTTTACATATATAGCGATCCGGAATATACTGAACATGAAAGGAGCGGAGACTTTTATGAAAGAGAAGCGGCATATTTTAGGAAAGTTATTTTTATCAACGCTGTATCTGAGTGCATTTACATTTGGAGGCGGATACGTCATTGTGACATTGATGAAGAAAAAATTTGTGGATGATTTTGGTTGGATTGATGAGGATGAGATGCTGGACCTGGTTGCGATCGCGCAGTCTGCACCTGGGGCGATCGCAGTAAACGGGGCGATCGTAATGGGGTATAAGATAGCTGGAGTTTTGGGTGCGCTTGTGAGTATAGCTGCAACAATCCTGCCGCCGTTTGTGATCATTTCCCTGATTTCCCTCTGCTATGAGGCGTTTAACAGCAATCCCTGCGTGCAGATGATGCTGAACGGCATGCAGTCAGGCGTAGGGGCTGTGATCGCAGTGGTAGTATATGAAATGGGGTACGGTATCGTACACGCGAAAAATGCCGTATCCATCGTCATCATGTGTGCGGCATTTGCAGCAACCTGTATATTTGGCGTGAATGTTGTATTGGTTGTGATCGCATGCGCACTGCTTGGTGTAATAAGGACACTTCTGGAGAGGAGGAAGGGATCATGATTTATATCCAACTGTTTTTAAGCTTTCTGCAGATCGGCATGTTCAGCTTCGGCGGCGGATATGCAGCAATGCCTCTGATCAAGGAGCAGGTGGTGAATGTTCATTCGTGGCTGACACTGGGAGAGTTCACGGATCTGATCACGATATCACAGATGACCCCGGGACCGATCGCCATCAATTCGGCTACCTTCGTCGGACTTAAGATAGCCGGAATCGGCGGGGCAGTTATCGCTACTGTCGGATGCATCCTCCCATCCTGTATTCTTGTTCTGCTGCTTGCCTTTATCTACCTGAAATACAGAAAAATGAATATGCTGCAGGGGATTCTGGATTCGCTTCGGCCGGCGGTTGTTGCCATGATTGCTTCAGCGGGTATCAGTATCCTGCTGTCAGCATTTTTTGGCAGCGAGGCCTTGCATCTCAAGAATATCAGATTCGATGCCGTGATTATTTTTATCATAGCTGTGATTCTGCTGAAGGTAAAGAACAAAAACCCAATCCTTGTGATGGTGATGTGTGGTGTGATGGAAGTGCTGTATTCGGTTGTAAAAGGAGTGATTGTATGAGGTTTTCCGGTGTGGAATTTTGGGGATGGTGGTATCTGTATGATGAGCAGGCGAAATGTATTGCAAAGGCAAGGCAACGAAGAGACCGAAAGCTGGAAGTGACAGCCAACGGGTGCAGGGCAGTATATTTTTACCAGCGCGACCGGGATACATGCCGGGTGACTAAAGGGAATGATCTGTTTCTGGAGGGACGTTTTTTCTATCAGACAGATAAACAGGGGAAGACGATACAGGAAGCGTCGTTCCGCCCCCCGATGCCTCTGCGTCTGGATATGGGCATTGAGGGAGAGTACTGCTTTTCACTGCATCAGAGGGTATCCAGGGAGATGGAGCTTTACTGCCGGGGCGAACTGGTCGGAATCATTCGGCATATGCTGAGGTGGAAAACACAGTTAACGCTGCAGAAAAAACCGGAGGATGGCACTCTGCTGATTCTCCTGCTGTTTCTGGCAAAACGCCTTTTGGAGGATGACACGGTTCTGATCGTTTGACTAGGCCCTCTTTTTCAGACAGAAGTCGATAAATTTCCGGACAGCCCCCGGCTGACTTGCCTGGCGGGGATAGGCAAAACCTATCTCACGCTTCCGGATGGGATATTCCAGCGGAATCTCCAGGAGTTCTCCTGAGGTCAGCTCATTTTGGACAAACTGCTTGATGACACAGGCAACGCCGAGGCTGATCTTTGCAAATTCAATCAGCAGGTCCATCGTGGAGATCTCAAGCACGTTACTGGTCTCAATGTGATTGAGCGCCAGATAATCATCGATATACTGACGTGTGATATTGCCTTTATCGAGCAGCATGAGTGTGGCATTTTTAAAGATGTCTGCATTGCCGTCCGCTGAGCGCAGAGTAAGGTTTGTAAGGTAGGTACCGGTGGCGACAAAAATGTCCTCGATCTCACCGAGTGAATCAAATTGCAGGTGAGGAAGGGTTTCCGGACGTCCGATCAGGCCCAGATCGATTTTGTTTTCCCGGAGCAGAGACAGTGTATGACTGGTAGACTGACACTCGATGGTGATCCTGATATGAGGATGTGTTTTGATAAAGTCTTCCAGATAGGGAAGCAGTGTGAATTTGCACAGTGTTGAGCTCACTCCTATGCGGATATGACCGATTCCGAGTTCCTGAATCTGCCGCAGTTTTTCTTCACCCGCCTGCAGGGCGTCGAATGCCTGAGATACATAAGTATAGAGTGTTTTCCCCTCCGCTGTGAGCGTGACACCGCGCGAGTTTCGGAGAAACAGCGAAAGATTTAAGTTTTCTTCCAGCTTTCGGAGTGATTTGCTGATCGCCGGCTGGCTGATAAAGAGTTCCGATGCGGCTTTGGAGATGTTTTGTGTGTTGGCAACGGTATAAAAAATCCGGTAGAGGGACAAATTTTGATCCATTTCCCAGGGCCTCCTCCTGTTTGTATAACTTAAAGTTATAATACGTATTCGTTTTATATATTTGTATTATATCAATGTTTATGCTAGAATAGCAATATCAAAGATAAGAGAAATCAAAAAATGTGAGACTGAAAAGGAGGAAAAGGATCATGGGTATGACTATGACGCAGAAGATTCTGGCTGCACATGCAGGGCTGGACAAAGTTGAAGCGGGTCAGTTAATTGAGGCAGATCTGGATCTGGTGCTTGGAAATGATATCACTTCACCGGTTGCCATTCATGAGATGGATAAGATGACGGTAGATACCGTATTTAATAAAGATAAGGTGGCTCTGGTTATGGACCACTTTATTCCGAACAAGGATATTAAATCAGCGGAACACTGCAAATGTGTACGTGAATTTGCATGTAAACACGATATCACCAATTATTTTGATGTGGGAGAGATGGGGATAGAACATGCACTTCTTCCGGAGAAAGGCCTGGTTGTGGCTGGAGACACTGTGATTGGGGCAGACTCACATACGTGTACATACGGCGCGCTTGGAGCATTTTCAACGGGCGTGGGAAGTACGGATATGGCTGCCGGCATGGCAACTGGCAAAGCATGGTTTAAAGTTCCGTCTGCCATCAAATTTAATATTGTAGGAAAACCATCCAAATGGGTGAGCGGAAAAGATGTGATTCTTCATATCATTGGCATGATCGGTGTGGATGGTGCACGATATAAATCCATGGAATTCGTCGGAGAAGGAATCTCCGGTTTGTCCATGGATGACAGATTTACAATTGCAAACATGGCGATCGAGGCTGGCGGAAAGAACGGCATTTTCCCTGTAGATGAAAAAGCAGTAGCCTATATGAAAGAGCATTCTATACGCGAATTTAAAGTTTATGAGGCAGATGAAGATGCAGTGTATGATGAAGAATATACGATCGATCTGTCAGAAATGAAGCCGACGATCGCATTTCCTCATCTTCCGGAAAATACAAAAACCATCGACGAGATCAGGGAAGATGTGCTCATCGATCAGTCCGTCATCGGATCCTGTACCAATGGCAGGATTGACGATCTGAGAATCGCAGCTGAGATCCTTAAAGAGCGCAAGGTGAAAAAGGGAGTTCGCTGTATTGTAATTCCGGCAACACAGAAAATTTATCTTCAGGCTATGGAAGAGGGACTGCTGAAGATCTTCATCGAAGCAGGTGCCGTTGTCAGTACACCGACCTGCGGACCGTGTCTGGGCGGTTATATGGGCATTCTGGCTGAGGGGGAAAGATGTATATCCACGACAAACCGCAATTTTGTCGGAAGAATGGGTCACGTAAAATCAGAGGTATATCTGGCTAGTCCTGCTGTTGCAGCAGCCAGCGCTGTGACAGGGAAAATTTCTGCACCGACAGAACTTGGATTATAGGAGGTTAGACCATGAAAGCAAACGGAACGGTATTTAAATACGGCGATAACGTAGATACGGATGTTATCATTCCTGCGCGTTATCTGAATTCTTCTGATCCGGCAGAACTGGCAACACACTGCATGGAGGATATTGACAGGGATTTTGTGAAGAATGTAAATAAAGGCGATATCATTGTGGCAAATAAAAATTTTGGCTGTGGATCTTCAAGAGAACATGCACCACTTGCGATAAAGGCAGCTGGTGTAAGTTGTGTTATAGCAGAGACATTTGCAAGGATTTTCTACAGAAATGCCATCAATATAGGTTTGCCGATTATTGAATGTCCGGAAGCAGCTCAGGGAATTGAATTCGGGGATGAGGTTGAAGTAGACTTCGACAGTGGTGTCATAACAAATAAAACCAAAGGCACTTCCTTTAAGGGGCAGCCCTTTCCGGAGTTTATGCAGAAAATCATCACAAGTGGCGGACTGGTAAACTACATCAATGCTAAAAAATAATATAATATTGATGCAAATTGATCTTTACAGTTTTTGATGAATAAGATATAATATTAAAACAGCAGGGATGCCGGAAGAGGCATTCCTGCAAAATAAAACGGGGTATGGCGTAGCTTGGTAGCGCGCACGGCTGGGGGCCGTGAGGTCGCAGGTTCGAATCCTGTTGCCCCGATTTACGGATTGAATCCATGTATAACTGAAGCGGTATGGCTGCGAAAGTTTATATGTGGATTTTTATTTTCATTTTTTGATTCCCAGCTTTTTTAGTATATTTTCGTATATGGTGTTTTTCAATATTTCCATCGTCTCATCATTATTTAAATCAGCCATAAACTCAGGGAATTTTGCTGTAAAGTTTTTCATATCTTCAACTTCCATATCATTTAAAAACTGTATGAGGAATTCAGAGTCATCCATCATCAGAAACTGCAATATTTTATTTTTATACTCTGTGTTCAAGTTATCAACTCCTTTGTGAACTAAGTGACAGGTCAGCGGTTGAAAAGTCAGATTGCATAAATTTTGACTGAATGATGATCGCCTTGTAAAGAATACGGAGCAGTTATCCAAACATTACGTATTAGTTGTAAGCTGCAAAGTAAAAGTTGCATTTAAAAAGCGGCAGGAAAAAAGTTGTTGACAATGATGGTCTGTTAATGATAATCTAAGAACAGTTAAATAAATAAATGCTGAGATGAGGAATAGTACATCCATTTTAGATTTCAGAAAGCTGCTGGCTGATGTGAAGCAGTAGATAAGATTGATGGAACTCACCTCTGAGCGGCTGCCCGAAATTCTTTGAAAAGTAGACGCAGACGGAGCCCCGACCGTTATCTGGGGGAGGATATCGATGGATTCATCCGTATCCGGTGAGTGTATGAAGTTTATTCATAAAATGAGAGTGGTACCGCGTAGACTATAACAGTCTTTCGTCTCTTGCTGGCAGCAGCATTTGAGCGAAAGGCTGTTTTTCTATTGCATCGGAAACTGTATCTATCAAAAAACAGGGAGGAAACGAATTATGATGAATCACAAAAAGTATCAGCGGCAATATTTTATGCCGCCCACAGAATGTATGGACTGGACAAAAAAAGAGTATATTGAAAAAGCGCCGATCTGGTGCAGCGTTGACCTTCGCGACGGCAATCAGGCTCTGGTCATCCCTATGAGTCTTGACCAGAAAGTTGAGTTTTTCAAATTGCTTGTTGACGTGGGATTTAAAGAGATTGAAGTGGGTTTTCCCGCAGCTTCTGATACGGAATACATTTTTCTTCGAACGTTGATCGAACAGAATCTGATCCCGGATGACGTGACGATTCAGGTACTGACACAGGCAAGGGAACATATTATTCGAAAAACTTTTGAGGCTTTGGAAGGTGCAAAAAAAGCTGTTGTTCATGTCTACAATTCAACTTCTCTGGCACAGAGAGAGCAGGTATTTCGTAAATCAAAAGCAGAAATTTTGCAGATTGCAGTCGATGGGGCAAAACTTTTGAAAAAGCTGGCAGATGAAACGGATGGAAATTTCCTGTTCGAATACAGTCCGGAGAGTTTCACCGGGACGGAACCGGAATATGCACTGGACGTAGTAAATGCAGTTTTGGATGTATGGAAACCAACGCCGGATAAAAAAGCGATCATTAATCTTCCCGTAACAGTACAGCATTCATTGCCGCATGTTTATGCAAGTCAGATCGAATATATGTGTAAAAACATGAAATATCGTGAAAATGTTGTGGTATCCCTTCATCCCCACAATGACAGGGGATGCGGTGTCGCAGACTCTGAGCTGGGAATTCTGGCAGGGGCGGACCGTATAGAAGGAACCTTGTTTGGAAATGGAGAACGCACAGGAAATGTGGATATAGTTACATTAGCAATGAATATGTATGCACAGGGGGTAGATCCGGAACTGAACTTTGAGAATATGCCGGATATCTGTGAGAAGTATGAAGAATATACCGGCATGCAGATCGATGCAAGAAGCCCGTACAGCGGTTCACTGGTATTTGCTGCATTCTCCGGTTCGCATCAGGATGCAATTGCAAAAGGTATGAAATGGATCGATGAAAAGACACCTGATCGCTGGACGGTGCCGTATCTGCCAATCGACCCCACAGATATTGGAAGAAACTACGATGCAGATGTGATCCGCATAAACAGCCAGTCCGGAAAGGGCGGTGTCGGATATATCCTTGAAACAAAATATGGACTTTGCCTTCCGGCAAAGATGCGGGAGGCAATGGGTTACGCTGCAAAAGCAGTCTCAGACCACACGCACAAAGAACTGCATCCGGATGAAATATTTGAACTGTTTAAGAAAGAATACGAGAATATCACAGAACCTTATAATGTTGTTGAGGTTCATTTCCAGCAGAGAGATGGAATCACAACGCAGGTAACTTCTGTCCATAACAGTGAGACGATTGTCACAGAAGCAGTTGGAAACGGACGTCTCGACGCGGTCAGCAATGCCCTGAAAAAAGCGTATGGTCTGGAATACGAGCTGGTTACTTATCAGGAACATGCACTTGAAAAGAGTTCCAGCTCCAGAGCGATTGCATATGTCGGTGTGAAAGGAAGCCAGGATCGGATGGCATGGGGAGCTGCAGTTGATCCGGATATTATCAGGGCATCTATTGATGCACTGGTGACAGCTATCAATAATCTGGTAAAACATCATTAAAATCTTATACAAAGTTTGGATGGGAGCGGGGAGAAAGAAATGTAAAAAAATGCGATATTCGTCGAAAAGTGGAGAAAAGCTTATAAAATAATGGGCGTTTTTCATGAAAAAGTGGAGAATAATTAGTGAAATCAGCCAAAATTTTGGTTTTTCTATTGACTTTACCAAACTGAATATCTATACTTTGCTTAGTGTAGAAAAGCACATAAGGCAAAGGACAGATCGATGGAAGCAATTAAAAAACTGCTGTGCAAAGTGAAGACACTTATGACACGGAGAAATGAAAAACACAGCCGGACGAAAACCGCTGTTATAGTCAGTGTTGTTGTGACAGCGGCTGCAGTAGGTGTTGCGGCCGGAAGTGTCTCTGCTAAAAATGCAGATACAGAGCAGAGGACAGCAGCAGATATCCCGAAGCAGGAACAGCTTTCAGATCCTGATGAGGACCCCGACCCTGCCGGTGCTGCAGAGGTAACTGTGCAGCCGGAAGAAGAGGAAACCATACCGCAGGGTTTTCAGGGGATCATAGATGGTGTAAATGCGACGAAAGCCGCCAACGGTGAGTACCATCCGATTGGTACAAACGTGGAAGATGTGCTGGTGGGACAGAGAACCGCGATACGGGAAGAGGTGTCGGAGTTTGATGTCGGAAGCCTGGTAAAAGAAACGGTTAATTCTATCGATGACCAGTCGTGGGAGCTGGTAGAAAAAACAAAGATTTCAGATAATGATTATGAAACACTGCTGTCTATTGTCGAGGCTGAGGCCGGAGGAGAGGACATTAAGGGGCGGATTCTGGTGGCAAATGTGATATTTAACAGGGTTGCCAGCGAACAGTTTCCCGACAGTGTGACGGAGGTCGTGTGGGATAAGTCCGGCGGCAGCGCACAGTTTTCTCCGACAATCGATGGAAGGATTGCAACCGTTGCAATTTCAGATACGACGCGTGAAGCGGTGAACAGGGCGATTGACGGGGAGGATTATTCCGACGGGGCATTGTTTTTCCTCGAAAAAGAATATTCTGAGGCAAAGAATGTCAAATGGTTTGACTCCAAACTCACATTTCTGTTTAAACATGGCTGCCACAGCTTTTATAAGTATTAATAGTCAAAAAAGGTATTGCCGGAGGCTGACAATACCTTTTTTGATTGACAGGAAATAGTATTGGGATGAATCTTTTTATGCACGGCCGCGTTGCGGGATTCTTCACTATATGCTATAATCTTTAGCGATGAAGGCTGATATGGTTTTTATTTATGCGAAGAAAGAAGAGGATGGTAATACAAATGGAAATTTTGTATAAAAGCACAAGAGGAAATAATGAAACAGTAACGGCTTCGAAGGCAATTCTTCAAGGTCTCTCTGCAGACGGAGGTCTTTTTGTTCCGTCTCAGATTCCGTCATTGGATATCGATATGGAGACGCTGTCCCAAATGACATATCAGGAAGTAGCGTATGAAGTCATGAGCCGTTTTCTGACAGATTTTACGAAAGAAGAATTACAGGACTGCATAGAGAAGGCATACGATGAAAAATTTGATACGCAGGATATTGCCCCGATCGTGAAGGCAGACGGAACGTATTATCTGGAATTGTTCCATGGAGCTACCATTGCTTTTAAAGATATGGCACTGTCAATACTTCCGCATCTGATGACAACGGCTGCCCGTAAAAATCAGGTGAAAAATGATATCGTGATCCTGACAGCGACTTCCGGAGATACTGGAAAAGCCGCATTGGCTGGATTTGCTGATGTTCCCGGGACAAAAATCATCGTTTTTTATCCGAAAGACGGTGTCAGTCCGATCCAGGAAAAACAGATGGTGACACAGAAAGGCGGCAATACGTATGTTGTGGCGCTGGAAGGCAATTTTGACGATGCCCAGACCGGAGTGAAGCAGATGTTTAATGACGCGGCACTGGCGGATGAGCTCTTGCAGGCAGGTTATCAGTTTTCTTCTGCGAATTCTATCAATATCGGACGTCTGGTACCTCAGGTGGTATATTACGTATACGCGTATGCCAGCCTCGTGAAAAATAAGGAGGTTGAACAGCAGGAAACTGTCAATGTTGTTGTGCCTACCGGTAATTTCGGCAATATTCTGGCTGCGTATTACGCAAAACAGATGGGAGTGCCGATCGATAAGCTGATCTGTGCTTCCAATGAAAATAAAGTGCTGTATGATTTCTTTACGACGGGAACGTATGACCGCAACCGTGAATTTATCCTGACATCCTCACCGTCAATGGATATTCTGATTTCCAGCAATCTGGAACGACTGATCTATCATCTGACAGGAGACGATTCCGAACAGAACAGGGCATTTATGGATGCGCTTTCAACAGATGGAAAGTATACGATTACCGATGCGATGAAGGCTAAGCTTGCGGATTACTATGGCAATTATGCAAGCGAGGAGGAAACTGCCCAGACGATACGCCGCATCTATGAGACGGCAGGATATATCATCGATACCCATACTGCAGTGGCAGCAAGTGTTTACCAGAAATACAGACGGGATATGAGGGATGATAAGAAGGCAGTGCTTGCTTCCACAGCAAGTCCGTTTAAGTTCACAAGAAGCGTGATGAATGCGATCGATAAATCATACGATGAGATGACAGATTTTGAACTGGTTGACGAGCTCGCCAAAATTGCCAGGGTAAAGGTACCGCAGGCGATCGAAGATATACGCAGTGCACCGGTGCTGCATGATACGGTAGTTGAAAAAGATGAGATGAAGGGAATTGTGAAAAAGATTCTGGGAATCTGATCTGGAGAATGGATATGAAATGGAAAGATTTGCTCTCACCGGTCAGAGCCGGCGTTTATCAAAAGAGCGGAAACTATAAATCCTCTGACCTCAGGAGCGAATTTGAAAAGGACTATCATCGGATCATAGGGAGTGCATCCTTTCGCAGGCTTCAGGATAAGACGCAGGTGTTTCCGCTTGACAAAAGCGATTTTATTAGAACCAGACTGACACACTCCATGGAAGTCTCCTCGTTTGCAAAGTCACTGGGACAGAATATTGCACAGTATATTCTTAAAAATCAAAAAGATCCGGATTTTGATCTTCAGACGAAAAGTGATATCTGTGATATCCTTCAGTGTGCGGGACTGATACATGACATAGGAAATCCACCGTTTGGTCATTTTGGGGAGGAGGCAATCCGTGACTGGTTTATGAAAAATCTGTCCGGTGTTATCCTGTGCGGTCGTCCGGTTCCGGAATATTTATCAGCACAGATGCTCCAGGATCTGTATCATTTTGAGGGAAATGCGCAGGCTCTGCGCCTTGTGAGCAAGCTTCATTTTCTGGTAAATGAATACGGTATGAATCTGACGTATGCTCTTTTGAATACGATTATCAAATACCCGGTCAGTTCCACGCAGATGAAACCTGGCAGCGGAAACATCCGGGATAAAAAAAATGGGGTATTTTTATGCAGAACAACAGCTGTATGAGAATATTGCATCCGGTACGACCGCAGCAGGGGTCCGTCATCCCCTCACCTTTATCCTGGAAGCCGCGGACGATATCGCATACAGGACTGCAGATATTGAAGATGCATTCAAAAAGGGCTGCATTTCCTACAGAGAACTTTTTCAGGAGATCAGTGATTTTCAGGAAAAACATGCACCTGGCGGGCGTGGAATCGATGCTGTCGGAATTCTCAAGCATCAGTATGACAATGCCATCCGGCGGAATATCAAAGATCCGCAGCTCTACAGTGTTCAGAACTGGGTGGTACGCCTGCAGAGTTCTCTGATATTTGCTGCGACGGATGGATTTACCATGAATTATGATGATATCATGGCAGGGACATACCCGCATGATATCTTTTATGGGACGGATGGGGCGTGGGTCATGGAGGCACTGGGTGATATTGCACATCGTTATGCGTTCACTTCACAGCCTATTTTAAAACTGGAAGTTGCCGCAGGGACCATACTGACGTTTCTGCTGGACAAACTGGTCCCGGCTGCCGTACATTATGACTGCTCTGAGCCGATCGATATGATGGAAGGAAAGATGATATCCCTGATCTCCGACAATTATCTGCAGACGTATCACACGTACGCTAAAGGAAAGTCAGAACGGGAAAAACTGTACTTAAGACTGCTCCTCGTGACGGATTTTGTGAGCGGTATGACGGATAGTTATGCGAAAAATCTGTATCAGGAGCTGAATGGGATACAGTAGACGGGGAGGGATATGCTGTGATCAAAAAGCATTTAACCGGTTTTTATACGGCGATGTTATTGCTTTCAATGTTTATACTGGCTTACGGCAGTGCTACGCAGGGCTTTTTCCTTTCAAACTTTATTGAAAAATACAATCTGAAGGCCTCCACACAGGGTCTTCCCATGATGCTGCAGAATGCGTTTTCAGTCACCGCCATTCTCCTGATGATGTTTATGACGGGCCGGATCAAGAAGCATATTGCAACTCTGCTGGCACTGCTGTTTTCCTGTATTTCCATGCTTGGGCTTTCAATGGTGCCGCCTTTTGCAGTGATGTTTATGTTATATGGACTGTTTGGGATTTCGATGGGTGTTCAGGATACTGCCGGGAATGCCCTGATGGTTGACATTCATCCGGAGTCATCGGTCCGTTTAAATGACATGCACTTTCTGTATGGCGTCGGCAACGTCACTGCACCACTGGTATTTCAGTTTCTGGTCTCCAGGGGCGTGATCTGGAATCATGTGTTTTTATTCGTCTTTGCAGTACAGGCGATCCTGTCTTTTGTCTACCTGATGGTTGTAAAATCAGGAGCTCCCCGAGTTAAGAATTATGAAGAGACAGAAAAAACAGGGATGAATATGAAAAGGATCATAACTTTTCTGAAATCTGACGGCAACATTTTTCTGTTCCTTGCAATGTTCTCTTACTGTGCACATCAGATCGGTGTAGCCGCATGGATCCGGCGCTTCTTTGAAGTGGAGATGGGCAGTGAAGTGCTGGGCACCGCCGCATTATCTGCCTTTTGGGCAGGCATAGCCGTCAGCAGGATACTCCTTCCCAGACTGGGAATCAAACCACAGAATCAGCTTGCGTACGGAAGCGCACTGGCTGCCGGTGCAATGCTGCTTGGCATTCTTCTTGGCAATCCGGTGATTATGGTTATCTGCATGGCAGTAACAGGCTTTGCGGGAGGCAACACCATACCCAATGCTACATATCTCAGCTGTGAACGGCTAAAGGCAGATACTCTGACTGCGACGACCATATTATTCACAGGAATGTATATTGGCGGCAGCATGGTATCCCCTGTAATCGGAAGTGTCAGCGCGAGGTTTTCACTTGGAACCGGGATATTTGTCCCCGTAATTGCAGTTATGTTAAATACACTGGCTGGATTTGGTTTTCTGCTGTATCATAAAGGCAGATCGTATTAATTAGCTGACTAAAATATCCCAACAAGAAAAAACTGTGTATGGTTCTTGTAAAACTACATAGAATAATGTATAATCTAAATATAGAAAACAGTTTGTGGTTTCCTGGAATGTGCGACAACCCTATTAATTTTGAACCTACATTATCTTAAACGGGAATCCTATATCACTGATCGGATGTCAGACCTCTCGTTGTGGTAGGCAGAAGACCAGCTGCGGATACCCACCTAGCCGAGCGCTAGGACTCAAAATATAGGACCGGCATCCCGGGACCACAAAAGATAAAGAGAGAGAGTCATTTTCATGGCTCTCTTTTCATGCAAGAGGCAGGTTATCCTGTATGAAAAAGAATAAGATTGGATTTATTAAAAAATTGAAAAATTTTGCTAATCTCATATTTGGGTTTATGGACCGGGCGACGAGGGATCACATCAGCGCGTATGCTGCTCAGTGTTCCTACTTTATTTTGCTCTCCTTTATTCCTTTTATTCTTCTGCTGATGACCTCTGTACGATATACGCCCCTGACACAGAATATGATACTGGATGCTGTTATTCAGATTGTGCCGGAGGACTTCCAGAGCTTTGTAAAACAGATTATTCTGGAAGTTTACTCGAAGTCACTGGCGGTTGTACCGCTTACGGCTATCATTACATTGTGGACAGCGGGAAAAGGAATGCAGGGGCTGACGAATGGCCTGAATTCTGTTTATCAGGTCTTTGAGACGAGAAATTACGTGCTGGCACGTATCCGGTCGGCAGCATATACATTGCTCTTTATCGCAGTGATCATTCTGACCCTGATTGTGCTGGTATTTGGAAACAGCATACAGGAGGCATTGTCCGTGAGCTATCCTCTGATTGGCGAGATTGCAAAAAGCATTTTGCAGATGCGGACAGGAGTTTCACTGGCAGTGCTTTCGGTAGCTTTTCTGCTGATGTATAAGTTTTTGCCGAACAGAAAGGCCACACTGAAAAGCCAGTTGCCGGGAGCTGTCATATCCGCGGTTGCGTGGTCTGTATTTTCTTTGATATTCTCCATATATCTGGAGTATTTCAATGTATCAAATATGTATGGAAGCCTGACTACCATCATCATGATCATGCTTTGGGTTTATTTCTGTATGTTCATTGTTTTGCTGGGGGCTGAGATCAATGCATATTTTGAAGATAAATTCCGAAAACTTCAGCAGACGGCAGTGGAACATCTGTATATGGAGTTTCGTTCATTCTCTGCGTCGGATGAGGAGGATGAGAATGATAGTGATGAGGACGATGACAGCAAAAAAATCTGAAAAAAAAATAAAATATTGATTTTTCTTTCACAAAATGTAATAATGGGAAAGAAACAAAAAATCTTGACTAAACGAAAGAGAGGATGATAAAAAATGGCAAACATTGATTTAAGCCAATATGGTATTACCGGAGTGACAGAAATCGTTCACAATCCTTCTTATGAGATGTTATTTGAAGAAGAAACCAAGCCAGATCTGGAAGGATTTGAAAAAGGCCAGGAAAGTGAACTCGGTGCCGTTAATGTTATGACCGGTATTTACACGGGACGTTCACCGAAAGACAAATTCATTGTCATGGATGAGAATTCTAAGGACACTGTATGGTGGACTTCTGATGAGTATAAGAATGACAATCATCCCGCCAGCCAGGAAGCATGGGATGTGGTAATGAAAATTGCCAAGGAAGAACTTTCCAACAAAAGACTTTTTGTTGTAGACGCATTCTGCGGTGCCAATGAGGATACCCGGATGGCGATCCGTTTTATTGTTGAGGTGGCATGGCAGGCTCACTTTGTTAAGAACATGTTTATCCAGCCTACAGCAGAGGAACTGGAAAACTTTAAGCCGGATTTTGTTGTGTACAACGCTTCAAAGGCAAAAGTAGAGAATTATAAAGAGCTGGGCCTGAATTCAGAGACCGCTGTAATGTTCAACATCACCAGCCGTGAGCAGGTTATCGTGAATTCCTGGTACGGCGGTGAGATGAAAAAGGGTATGTTCTCCATGATGAACTACTACCTGCCGCTTAAAGGCATTGCTTCCATGCACTGCTCTGCAAACACTGATCTGAACGGTGAGAATACTGCAATTTTCTTCGGACTTTCCGGAACAGGAAAGACCACACTGTCAACAGATCCGAAACGTCTTCTCATCGGAGATGACGAGCATGGCTGGGATGATAAAGGGGTATTCAACTTTGAGGGTGGATGCTACGCTAAAGTAATCAACCTTGACAAAGAGTCTGAGCCGGACATTTACAATGCAATCAAACGCAATGCTCTTCTGGAGAACGTTACGCTTGATGCTGACGGTAAGATTGACTTTGATGACAAGAGCGTGACGGAGAATACGCGTGTATCTTATCCGATTGACCATATCGAAAATATTGTTCGTCCGGTTTCAACAGCTCCGGCAGCAAAGGATGTGATCTTCCTGTCTGCGGATGCATTCGGCGTTCTTCCTCCTGTATCTGTTTTAACTCCAGAACAGACACAGTATTATTTCCTGTCTGGATTCACGGCAAAACTTGCCGGTACAGAGCGTGGAATCACTGAACCGACGCCTACTTTCTCCGCTTGCTTCGGTCAGGCATTCTTGGAACTGCATCCGACAAAATACGCAGAGGAACTTGTTAAGAAAATGCAGGAGAGCGGTGCAAAGGCATACCTTGTGAACACCGGATGGAATGGTTCGGGAAAACGTATCTCCATCCGTGACACTCGTGGTATCATCGACGCAATTCTGGATGGATCCATTGCAACAGCACCGACGAAAAAACTTCCATTCTTTAATTTTGATATTCCGACAGAGCTTCCGTCCGTAGATCCTAAGATCCTTGATCCACGCGATACCTACGCAGACGCTTCTGAGTGGGAGACGAAGGCGAAAGACCTGGCACAGAGATTTATAAAGAACTTTGCAAAATATGAGGGCAATGAAGCAGGAAAAGCATTAGTTTCTGCAGGACCTCAGTTATAAAACAGACTGATAATTAAAAATGCCGTATGCAGATCAGAAAAGGATTTTGCATGCGGTGTTTTCTATTTGAAAAGCATAAAAAGATAAAAAAAAGTAAAATTCTCTTGACACATCGGGTCTTTGTGTTAAAATTAGTAATTATACAAATATCGGCGATGAAAGTGTCAGTAGATATGTATTTTCTATCAGAGAGGGGAGGTCACCGGCTGAAAGCCTCCTTGAGTTCAGATACATATTGAGATTCCCACTGGAGCTGCATTTCTGAAATCAAGTAGGAGATGCCGTACGGAGCGCGTTAAGCTGTTTGAGTGCCCGGTGAAAACCGGGAATCAGGGTGGTACCACGGATTTCAAACTTCGTCCCTTTTGCGGACGGAGTTTTTTTAATTGTTTTGGAAACTTCGTCCCCTGTACAATAAAAGCGCTCCCCGGGATCGTACGGCGTTTTTATTAAATGGAAAATTAATCTATCGATAAGGAGAATGAACCATGAGTGAAAGTATGAAAGACAGATTGCAGGCAATTCTGGATGAGGCAACACAGAACATTCAGGATTCGGATGCTCTTGACAAGTTAAATGATGTGCGTGTCAGCTTTCTTGGAAAAAAAGGAAAGTTAACTTCTGTTTTGAAGGGCATGAAGGATGTTGCGGCGGAAGATCGTCCGAAAGTGGGACAGATGGTCAACGAGACAAGGGAAAAGATCGAGCAGTATCTGGAAGAAACAAAGGTGCGCCTGGAAAGGGCGATCCGTGAACACCAGATGAAAGAGGAAGTGATCGATGTCACACTCCCGGCCAAGCGCGCCAGAGTGGGTCATCGGCATCCGAATACGATCGCACTGGAAGAAGTAGAGAGGATTTTCATCGGCATGGGGTACGAGGTTGTGGAAGGCCCAGAGGTGGAGTACGACATGTACAATTTTGAAAAACTGAATATTCCTGCCAATCATCCGGCAAAGGATGAGCAGGATACATTCTATATCAATAAAGACATTGTGCTGCGCACCCAGACATCCCCGGTACAGGCACGTGTCATGGAGGAGGGGAAGCTTCCGATCCGTATGATTGCACCTGGACGCGTATTCCGTTCCGACGAAGTGGATGCAACACATTCCCCGTCATTCCATCAGATTGAAGGTCTTGTTGTTGACAGGAATATTACATTTGCGGATCTGAAAGGAACGCTGGAGGAGTTTGCAAAGGAACTGTTCGGTGAGGAGACGAGAACCAAATTCCGTCCGCATCATTTCCCGTTTACAGAACCGAGTGCGGAGGTTGATGTAACCTGCTTCAAATGTGGCGGGAGCGGCTGCCGTTTCTGTAAAGGGTCCGGCTGGATCGAGATCCTGGGCTGTGGTATGGTTCATCCGCATGTGCTGGAGATGTGCGGCATTGATCCGGATGAATATACAGGTTTTGCTTTTGGGGTCGGACTGGAACGTATCGCATTATTAAAGTATGAGATTGATGATATGAGACTGTTGTATGAAAATGATGACCGTTTCTTAAAACAGTTCTAAGCGCAGACGCGTAGTTATGATCTAAAATTCAGGAGGAAGAAAAATTGAATACATCGTTATCATGGATCAAACAATATGTGCCGGATCTGGATGTGACGGCGCAGGAATATACAGACGCCATGACACTTTCCGGAACGAAAGTAGAAGGGTATGAGGAGCTGGATGCAGATCTGTCGGATATTGTCATCGGGCAGATCGAGAGAATCGAGAGGCATCCGGATGCGGATAAACTGATTATCTGTCAGGTAAATGTGGGAACCGAAAATGTACAGATTGTGACCGGAGCTCCGAATGTGAAAGAAGGAGACAAAGTGCCGGTTGTCCTGGACGGAGGCCGTGTGGCAGGAGGACACGATGGAAAGAAGACACCGGGCGGTATCAAGATCAAAAAAGGGAAACTAAGAGGGATCGAGTCTTACGGTATGATGTGTTCCATCGAGGAGCTCGGAAGTACAAGAGACATGTACCCGGAAGCTCCGGAGTATGGTATCTATATTTTCCCGGAGGATTCCGTGGTTGGTGAGAGTGCCATCAAAGCGCTGGGCCTCGAAGATGTTGTATTTGAGTATGAGGTGACTTCTAACCGTGTGGACTGCTACAGTGTGATCGGAATCGCACGTGAAGCTGCTGCTACCTTCAGAAAAGAATTTCATCCGCCTGCTGTAAATGAGACCGGAAATGATGAGGATGTCAATGACTATATCAAAGTGACGGTTAAAGATGAGGATCTCTGTCCGAGATACTGTGCGCGCGTGGTGAAAAATGTCAAGGTCGGACCATCACCAAAATGGATGCAGAGATGCCTGGCGACGAATGGCATCCGTCCGATCAACAACCTTGTAGATATCACAAACTACGTGATGGAGGAGTATGGACAGCCGATGCACGCGTATGATCTTGATATGATTGCGGGACATGAAATCATCGTAAGGCGTGCGGCAAAAGATGAGAACTTTGTGACTCTGGATGGCCAGGAGCGCAAAATGGATGATTCAGTTCTGATGATCTGCGATGCCGAGAAACCAGTGGGTATTGCAGGCATCATGGGCGGCGAAAATTCCATGATCACAGATTCTGTCAAAACAGTCCTGTTCGAGGCTGCCTGTTTTGACGGAACGAATATCCGACTGTCCAGCAAACGTGTCGGCCTGCGTACGGATGCTTCCGGGAAATTCGAAAAGGGTCTGGATCCCAATAATGCGAAAGCCGCAATCGACCGTGCATGCCAGCTGATGGAAGAGCTGGGTGCAGGCGAAGTCGTCGGAGGCACCGCAGACGTTTATACAAAAAAGAAAGAACCTGTGCGCGTACCGTTTGAGCCGGAGAAGATTAATGCACTGCTCGGCACTGATATTCCAAAAGAACAGATGCTGGAGTATCTGAAACGTGTAGAACTGGTGTATGATGAGAGAACAAATGAGATTGTGGCTCCCACATTCAGACACGATATTTTCCGGACAGCAGATCTGGCGGAAGAAGTTGCACGTTTTTACGGGTATGACAACATCCCCACTACACTTCCGAGCGGGGAGGCTACAACCGGTAAGATTTCATTTAAAATGCGCATTGAGGAAACCGCCAGAGACGTAGCAGAATACTGCGGATTCTCACAGGGGATGTGCTACTCATTTGAAAGTCCGAAGGTATTTGATAAGCTGCTGATTACACCGGACAGTCCGCTCAGGAGGGCAGTGACGATCATGAATCCGCTGGGCGAGGATTTCAGTATCATGCGTACAATTTCTCTGAACGGGATGCTGACTTCACTGTCCACCAATTACAACCGCAGAAATAAGAATGTGAAGCTGTACGAGCTTGGCAACATTTATATTCCAGGACAGCTGCCGCTTGAAGAGCTGCCCGAAGAGAGAATGATGCTTACTCTCGGAATGTACGGAGACGGAGACTTTTTCACGATGAAAGGCGTCATCGAAGAGTTTCTGGAGAAGGTGGGAATGCACAGGAAGCCGCAATATGACCCGCAGGCAGGGAAGACGTTCCTGCATCCGGGCAGGCAGGCAAATGTTATTTACGATGGCGTAAATATCGGATATCTTGGAGAGGTACATCCGGATGTTGCTGATAACTATGATATCGGAACACGTGTGTATGTGGCAGTTGTCGACATCTTAAAAGTACTTGAATTTGCATCATATGACAGAAAATATACAGGCATTGCAAAATACCCCGCGGTGACACGTGATATCAGTATGGTACTGCCAAAAGAAATTCTCGTCGGTCAGATTGAAGCTGTGATTGAACAGCGCAGCGGAAAAATTCTGGAAAGCTATCAGCTGTTCGATGTATATGAGGGAAGCCAGATTGAAGACGGCTTTAAATCAGTTGCATATTCGATTACGTTCCGTGCCGCTGACAGAACTCTTGAGGAAGCAGATATCACTGCTGCAATGAAAAAGATACTGAATGGTTTGGAAGATTTGGGAGCTGTCCTCAGACAGTAACAGGTGTTTTATGAGATTATATGTAATACGACATGGAGAAACGACCTGGAACACGCAGGCCAGGCTTCAGGGCATGAGTGATATTCCATTAAATGAAAACGGGATATCACTTGCCCGGGAGACGGGCGAAGCGATGCGGGATATTCCATTTACCAGGATTTACACAAGTCCGCTTAAAAGGGCTGTACAGACGGCAGAACTGGTTGCAGGAGAAAGGCAGCTTCCGATCGTAAAAGAAGATCGCCTTAAAGAGATCAGCTTTGGAGAGTGGGAAGGTCTTTCCTGCAGCAGAGACAATTATGAGATTCCATCGGATTCTTTTGAACAGTTTTTCCGGGATCCATTTCAATTCACTCCTCCAAGAGGAGGAGAAAGCGTCATGGAAGTCTGCAGGCGTACGGAGCATTTCATGGATGAACTGCTTCATGAACTGAAAAATGAGCAGGATACGGTACTGCTCTCGACACATGGATGTACGCTGCGTGCACTGATGAATTACTTTTATCAGGACTTTACGCCGTCATTCTGGCGTGGACACGTGCCTCCGAACTGCGGAGTGTCGATCGTGGAAGTGAAGAACGGGACTGCCAGTATCCTGGAAGAAGACCGGATATTTTACCTGGGGGAGAGTGACATATGAAAACATCAGACTTTTATTATGAACTGCCGGAGGAACTGATTGCTCAGGACCCGCTTCCCAACCGTTCCGATTCCAGACTGTTATGTCTTAACAAAGAGGGCGGAGAGATCAAACACCGCAGGTTTACGGATATCCTCACGTATCTGCATCCGGGCGACTGCCTTGTGATCAACGACACGAAAGTTATCCCGGCACGTCTGTTTGGCCGAAAGGAGGGAACCGACGCACATATAGAAATCCTGCTGCTAAAGCGCAGGGAGAATGATATCTGGGAAACTCTGGTAAAACCGGGCAAAAAGGCAAAACCAGGCACAAAGCTTATCTTCGGAGACGGGGTTTTGAAAGGTGAAGTCCTGGATATCGTGGAAGAGGGAAACCGTCTGATTCAGTTTACGTATGACGGGATTTTTGAAGAAATACTGGATGTACTCGGAGAGATGCCTCTTCCCCCGTATATTACGCATAAACTGCAGGATAAAAACAGATACCAGACAGTCTATGCAAAACATGACGGTTCAGCTGCAGCTCCGACTGCCGGACTCCACTTTACGCAGGAACTGCTGGAAGAGGTAAAGCAAATGGGGGTTCAGATTGCCCATGTGACACTTCATGTGGGGCTTGGAACCTTTCGTCCTGTCAAGGTAGATGACGTGACGGACCACCATATGCATTCGGAGTTTTATATCGTTGAAGAGGATCAGGCAGAACTGGTCAACGAAACAAGAGCTTCGGGACATCGTGTGATTGCTGTCGGTACGACGAGCTGCCGGACGCTGGAATCGGCCACGGGCGATGATGGAATTCTGAATGCGGGAAGCGGATGGACGGATATTTTTATATATCCTGGCTATAGATTTAAAATGATAGATGGCCTGATCACAAATTTCCATCTTCCGGAATCCACGCTGATGATGCTGGTATCGGCACTTGCAGGCAGGGAGAATATCATGAGGGCGTACGAGGAAGCCGTGAGAGAGAGATATCGTTTTTTCTCGTTCGGAGATGCAATGTACATTGGATGAGTAAAAAATAATCGATAAAGAGAACCCGCAGAGGCACAGTCTTACTGGGCTTTTGCGGGTTTTTGGCACCTGATTTCCAGAGAAGCTCACTAAAAATAGAAAATATCCCAACCAGATAACCTACAAAATCGTATAAACATTTAATTATCGCCCAGATTTGGCAGACGCATCCCTTTCGGGAGGGAAATACCCACAGCGTTATCGTCTTTGCAGTATTGCTTGCAAAGTCACTCGGTTTTGAGGTGGATCACGAGTTATTTAAGGTACATTCCGCGTATGTACGCAGTGCCCTTGTCTGGGCGTCGCAGGGGATGTATGCAAAGTTTGAATATTTGGAACGTATTTTCTTTGACGCGATTCTCCATGATGAGATAACTTCCAGTGAAACGGATGTACCTGCCGCCGGGAAATATGAGAAGGTCGGCGATTACATGGTGCGGGATTACAAAGAACGGCCGCATGAATATCAGGATGATAAAAAAGTAAAAAACAGGAGCGAGAAATGATGAACGGACAAAATAGGTCTGATGTGAAGGTCGGAGCGACGGTCAAGATTGTCCTGAAGGCGGACCAACGTACCGGCAAGCTGACAGAGGGGGTTGTGGCGCGGTTGCTGACAAAAAGCAGCTACCATCCCCACGGCATTAAAGTGATGCTTGAGGATGGGCAGGTAGGCCGGGTGCAGTGCATTAGAAAAACTGATTTGTTAGTAAGGTAACGCTGAGGATATGAATAATGAATAACGGAGAGGCTGGTTCTGCAATAGCAGAATCGGCCTTTTGCCTGTGACAGCTCTGGCTGTAACAAGCTTCTGGCTGATGATTTTAGAGATTGACATTAGCGTTAGATTTAAGATAGAAAGTTTAAGAATATAGATACAATTTTGCCAGGTAATTGCACGGTTACAAATTCTGTGTTAAAATGGTAGGGTGATGTAATGATATAGGTTCGGATTCCAAACAATTGGAGGACAATGAAATCAATCTATTTGGGAAAGCCAATGCCATGGGAAGACTGAGGAAGTTCTCATGGAGACAAACAGGTATACGGTCTCGGCGGTATATAGCAATCCTGTCCGGTAAAAGGGGCAGGAGAATGGATCAGAAAACATATGACCTGATTATTGGGGAGGAGACATAAGGAAATGACAGCATTCAAAACAATGTTTGAGGTATACGGTGCCGATTACGAGACGATGTATCTTAGCATTCTGGATAAGTTACCTGGGAAATACCATGGAGAAATGCAGGAAGGGGGGAATAATTATGCCGCATGAACAACCGCTTTCCACGGCTGCGGAAGAACAGACAGCAGCTATGCTTGACCATGCTCCCGTAGCGATTTATGTCTGTGCGGCTGACAGCCGGGAGTTGCTCTATGTGAATCAGCTGGCAAAAAAGCTGTTCTTTTCCGGCGGGGAGATGGACTATGAGCTGTCATGGATTTTTGGCTCGGAAGATAAAATACAGCATTCTGAATTTCTGACCTGTCAGCACCAACATCCTGTAAATCAGCATATTTATCAGCTCAGCGTCAAGGCAATTGACTGGTCCTGCCGGGCGGCATACATCGCGTATGCCACGGATATTACAAATGCCATGGCAGAAGAGGACCAGACCAGAGCACACATTGAAGAGCTGCAGGCTACCTTCAGCGACATTCCCTGTGGTCTTTGTGTCTATCGCGCTGCGGGCAGGCATATCTCTCCTTTGTTTCATAATCCTGCCTTCTATACAATTCTCGGGTATTCTGAGGAACACATCCGGCGGATTGAACAAAAGACGGAGTATTTGGGGGTTCATCCGGATGATATCGCTTTGCTGCGTGAGCGTGTTGCGGAGGCACTCAAATGTGACGGCGTGCTGCAGCATACCTACCGGGTGTGGAGTGATGTGAAGGAAGAATTTCAGTGGATTCAGCTGGCAGGGGCCGTAAAACCACAACCGGATGGTTCCAAACTTTTTTACGGCGTATACAGCGATGTCAGCGAGCAAAGACGCCTGGAAAGAGAGATTCTCTCTTACAATGAGAAGATGCAGGACATTATCAATGCCATACCGGGCGGCGTTGCCATCTACAGGGTTTCGGATATTTTTGAGACTGTCTATTTTTCTGACGGTGTGGCAGAGTTATCCGGATATACTGTGGAAGAGTATCTCAAAATGGTTAAATGCGATGCAGCCAGGCTGATTTATCCGGAAGACACCACTATGGTGGTAAGGAAACTGCGTCAGGCTATCGAGGAGAATCGTGTAGCAGATTTTGAATTCCGCAAGCTGCACCGGGATGGCCATGTTGTCTGGGTACATCTGCAGGCAAGGCAGGTCGGAGAGGAGGACGGGCTTCCTCTGCTGCAGTGCGTTTTCCACAACATTTCCACTCTCAAGGAGACCCAGTCGGAGCTGAACCATCTGGTCAATTCCATCCCCGGGGGCATCGCCAGTTACCGCATTGAAGGGGGGCGCTTCATCCCCACATACTACTCTGACGGGATTCTGGCAATCTCCGGACATACACAGGCAGAGTTTGAGGAACTGGTACGGGAAGACGCGATGAATATCATTTACAGGTCTGACAGGGAGCGAGTGGCGGCGGCTGCAAAGGTGGCGGTGGAGAGCGGTGAGGTGCTGGATGTCTCCTACCGGATGCGCCATAAGGACGGGAATCTGATCTGGGTCCACCTCAATGGCAGGCGTATGGGACCGATGGCAGGAAATATGAAGTTCTATGCAGTATTTACCGGTATCTCACCGGAGAGCCAGCTCTTTCGGAGCATCGTCAATGAGACGGCGGACGGCATCTATGTGATTGACAGGGAAAACCATGACCTGCTCTATGCAAATGAATCCAAGAAACTCTTCGGGAACGGGCCGGACAAGGTGGGCCAGAAATGTTATGCTGCGTTGTTTGGCAAGCAGGGCCCCTGTGAAGCCTGTGTGCTGAAAAGCTGTCTGGGGGATGGTGCCGGGCATTTGATGGAGATTGAGAGTACGGGTCAGTTCTTCGACACCAGCGTCAAAGAGAGGGACTGGAATGGGATACCGGCTTATGTGCTCTATGTGAAGGATGTCACGGAGACGGTCCACAGTCGAAGAGAGAAGGAGCGGCTGGAGCAATACTTCCAGACGATGGTAAAAAACCTGCCCGGTGGTGTTGCCGTGGTCTGCTGCAATAAAGATGGAAGCATGACGCCGGAGTTTCTGTCCGATGGGTTTGCCGAGATGACAGGCATGACAAATCAGGAGGCATGGCAGCTTTACGAAAAGGATGCCATGAGGGGGGTACACCCTGACGATCAGGAACGGAGCATCCGGCATATGGAGGAATTTATGGATAGCGGCGGAACCCGCAGCGAACTTGAGTACCGGCTTTTAAAGGGGGACGGCAGCTACGTGTGGGTCAAAAATACGCTCTCCATGCTTATGAGTGAAGCCGGAGAAAAGCGCCTATATGCCAGTTACCACGACATGACAGCGGAGCGGGAGGAGCAGGAGCGGATTCGGCAGCAGTACAAGGATATGATACTGCAGCACTATCTGATGCCGGGACCCAATGCGCTGATTCTTGGCCACTGCAATATTACACGGAACCGCATTCTTGAAATAATTGACCATACAGATTCAAACCTTCTGGAGACTTTCAGTGACAGCCGGGAGGCATTTTTTACCGGTATAGGTAATCTGGTTGTGGATGCGGCCGAACGAAAATCATTCATGGAATCCTACCTCAATGCCCCGGCGCTGGAGGCATATGCCAAAGGGGAAAAAGAGGTTTTGCAAAACTGTTTTATCAAGCTGCCGAAAGAGCCGGTGGGGCGCTATGTCCAGTTCAAGGTGAATCTGGTAGAAGCCCCCGACACCGGGGATGTCACGGGTGTGCTGACCGTCACCGATATGACCGAGCAGGTCATCTCCGAGCGCATCCTGCACCGGCTGTCCGTAGTCAACTGCGATCTTGTGGTGGACGTGGATCTGCTGCGGGATCACTGCACACTTCTCAGCGGAAAGATGGAGGAGAGAGATGTAACGGTTGGCCATGCACTCCATTCCGACCGGATTTCTTTTATGCTGCGGGAGCAGGTCGTGCCAAGAGACCGGGAGCGGGTGGCCCGGATGATGGACCCGGCTTATATGAGAACACGGCTGGAACGGGAGGGCTCTTACTCACTGTCCTTCTCTGTGACGGAGGAGGATGGAAACATCTCTGCCAAGAAGCTGACCGTATCCGCTATCGACCTGCGGATAGGGCGCATCTGTCTGGCGAGAGCGGATATCACTGATTCAGTGAGGGAACAGCAGGGACTGCTCAATGTTGTTGCGTATACCTTTGAGCTTCTGGCTATGATTAACGTGGACACAGGGCGCCTTACACTGCACACCCGCAAGACCGTGCTGGAAAACCTGCCCCCATACACTGTGGAAGATTATAACGGGGCTGTGGAGCGGATTGCAGGCTCCTACGGTTCGCAGCTGTCAGATGCGGAGCGGGCGGAGATTGGGAGACAGGTCTGTCTGGAAACCATGTGCACCCGCCTGGCGGAAAGTCCGGCCGGATATGACTTTGTCCTGCCATATCAGGGGCAGGACGGTCTGCGATACAAACAGGTCAATATCCTGTGGGGAGACAGCGACCACAAGACGGTCTGTATGGTGAGGGCTGATGTGACGGATATGCTGGCGGAGGAGCGCAAAAGAAAAGCGGAACTGGAGGATGCACTTATGCAGGCCGAGCAGGCCAATCAGGCCAAGAGCGATTTCCTCTCCTCCATGAGCCATGATATTCGCACGCCTATGAACGCAATCATGGGCATGACCGCGCTCGCTTCCGCCCACGCGGACGACAGAGAAAGACTGGAGGACTGCCTGGAAAAAATCTCATTTTCCTCAAGACATCTGTTAAGTCTTATTAATGACATCCTTGATATGAGCAAAATCGAACGGGGTAAGATTGCACTGAACTGCGGGAATCTCCTGCTTACGGAACTGGTTGGCCAGATTGCAGCCATGCTCGCCACGCAGGCAGAGGACGCCGGCCTTAAGTTCACAGTAGAAATGAAGGATATGATTCATACAAATATTTACGGGGATTCCCTGCGCATCAACCAGATACTGATCAATATTATAGGGAATGCGATTAAGTTTACCCCGGAGGGCGGATGGGTGGACTTCACAGTGGAAGAAATCGCGCCAAAGGAAGGGGATGCCCTCCGCGCCCGCTACCGGTTTACCATCCGTGATACAGGGATAGGCATGGCGGAAGCGTTTCTCGGGCATATTTTTGAGCCCTTTACCCGCAGCCGCAGCACCGAGCATGTGGAAGGAACCGGACTGGGATTAAGTATTACAAAGGGCCTTATAGATTTGATGGGAGGCGAAATAGCAGTCGACAGTAAAGAGCGGCAAGGCACAACATTTAGGGTGGAGCTGGAATTTGAACTTGCGCAGAATGAAAAGACGGATATCGGGGAACTGGAAACAGGCTGTTCTGATACAGTGGAAAATAAAGTGCTTGAGGGGTGTTGCTTCCTTGTTGCTGAGGATAACACCATCAATTCGGAAATCCTGTGTGAACTGCTGCAGATGTACGGAGCGGAGTCAGTTGTGAAAACCGACGGAGCGAAGGCAGTGCAGGCTTTTTCAGAGGCTGCGCCGGGAATCTATGACGCAGTTTTGATGGATATACAAATGCCGGAGATGAACGGCTATGAGGCTACCCGTGCCATCCGTCGTCTGCAGCGGCCCGATGCCGGAACAATTCCTATTATTGCCATGACAGCAAATGCTTTTGCAGAGGATATCCAGTCCGCGTTGGAAGCGGGAATGAATGCGCATTTGGCCAAGCCCATAGACATAAAAAAACTGCTGGCGATCCTGAAGAAATACATAAACAGAACTTAAAATATAAGTCTGCGAAAAATAAGGCAACAGCCGGCAGTAATAGGAGAAGGGAGGCGGCCAATGTGAATATATTTTCTAAGACTCAGGAGGCAGGGATTCTTCTGATCGATGCTGAACACCGGATCGTCTATTTTAATGATACAGCCCGCGGCATGTTTGATTCTGTTCATAAAGGGGAACCATGTCACAGAACCCTTTGCGGCGACAGCATGCTTTGCGGGAAGTGTCAGATTTGTACAGAGTCCGGCACATCCATCTTTTACAGCCAGAAGGCGGGGTGCTGGATGGAGGTGAATTCCAGCAGGATGGATCTGCCGGGGCGGGAATCCTATCATCTGATGCTGCTAAAACCCGTCCAATATGACAATAAGGACCTGCTTCTGAATTTGACAGATATGTCCACTTATGATGAGCTATATGAACTTAATCTTACGTCGGATTGTTACAGGGCAGTCCATCATTTGAAAGGAAAGTATGCCGATTCTGCCAGGAACGGTACCCTGAGCGGGATGCTGGCAGAGGTGACGCAGCACATGGTGCATCCTGACGACCGGGGAGCCTTTGCTGCGTTCTGGGATTTGGGCAGCATTATGGAGCGGATGGGGCGGAAACCAACCATGGTCCTGCAGGGGCAGTTTCGGAGAAAGCGCGCCGGCAGGGGATGGTGCTGGATACTGCAGACTGTTATTCCTATGAGACGTGAGGAAAATGGCGACCAGATCATCATGTGTTTTGTCCAGGATATTGACAGACAGAAGTATGAAAACATAGAAAATCGGGAACCAGATGCAGACCGGCTGACTGGTTTATACCGTCAGGAAAAATTTCTTTCAGCCGCCAGTCAGTTTCTTCAAAGAGCTGATGAGGGTGCGCGCTACTGTCTGATGGCAATCGATATCGAGCATTTCAAGCTCTTCAACGAATGGTATGGACAGGAGGCGGGAGACCGTTTCCTTGTTGATATCGGCAACTGCCTGAAAGAAGCGCTGGTGTACACGGACGGTGTGGCGGGATATATGGGGAATGACGATTTTGTCATACTGTTGCAGAACAGCCCGGATGTACTCCTGGAGCTTCAGAACAAGATCAAGGGCTGTGTGAAGCAGTATGGCGATCAGGCGGGCTTTCAGCCTGCATTCGGACTGTATGCCGTTGCGGAGCCTTCGGAGCCGGTGCGCAACATGTACGACAGGGCGTCCATGGCTCTGGCATCGGTCAAGGGAAACTATGTCCGGCGGATGAACTGGTACGATGAGGGCATGATGGCAGATATGGAGGAGAGCCACAAACTGCTCACCCAAATCCAACGGGCGCTGGAACGTGAGGAGTTTGAGTTTTATGCCCAGCCGATGTGCAACATGGCCACCGGCAAGATTGTCGGGCTGGAGTCTCTGGTCCGCTGGAACCATCCGGAGCGGGGGCTCATCAGCCCCGGAGAATTCGTTCCGCTGTTGGAGCGCAACGGTTTCATTTCAGCTCTGGACCAGTATGTATGGGAAAAAGTGTGCGCCAGCGTGCGCCGCTGGATTGACGCGGGTCACAAGGCCATACCGGTCTCGGTGAACATGTCCCGGGCTGATCTGTTTACTTTGGATGTGGTGGCATGCTTTACTCATCTGATGGAAAAGTACAGGCTGGAACCCAGGCTTATTCAGATCGAGATCACTGAAAGCGCCTATGCCGAGGATTTCCAGGTGATCACCGACGTAGTGGACAGACTGCGGCATGCGGGATTCACGGTGCTGATGGACGATTTCGGCAGCGGCTATTCCTCCCTTAATATGCTCAAGGATATTAAGGTGGACCTTTTGAAGATGGATATGAAGTTTTTGGAGAAGGATTTCCAGAGTGGGGGAAAGGGCAGTGAGATTGTTGAGGCCATCACCAGCATGGCGCATCTGATGGGACTGCGCATCATCGCAGAGGGCGTGGAGAACAGGGAACAGATGAAATTCCTGCTGGATATTGGCTGTCTGTACGGACAGGGCTATTACTTCAACAGGCCTATGCCCATTGAGGCGTTTGAGCCTCTGCTGTCCGATGAAGAAAATATTGATTTTGAAGGGATACAGCCAACGACTACGGAGGGACTAAAACTCAGGGAGCTGCTCAAGGGGGACTGGCTCAGTGAAACGGTAGTGAACAATATCCTGGGGGGTGCGGCGGTATACGGCGTGTGCGGCGATTACGTAGAGCTGCTCCGGGCGAACCAGCAGTATTGCAGGGTCACGTGCACCAGTGCCGCAGACCTGGAAATGCACCGTAAATCGTTTATCGAAAATATATATCAGGAGGACCGGCAGAAGGTCCTGAATGTGTTTGCGCGGGCGCGGGAGAATGCCATCAATGGCGCAGAAACAGAGGCACGCCGTATCTTACCGGACGGTGAGAGCATTTGGATTCATTTGCGGGCTTTCTTTTTGCGGGAGCAGGATGGGTACAGTCTGTTTTATGGCGCCATAAACGATATTTCTCAACAGAAGCACCGGGAACTGCAGCTGGAATCTTCACAGCGTGCTCTGACTGCTGTGGTGCATCTTTCTGAGAATGACGAGCCTTTCATGCGTCTGGCAGAGGAAAACCGGCGGACAGCGGCGTCTATCTTCGCCCAAATGACTCCGGGCGGCATGATTGGAGGTTACTGTGAGACAGGTTTCCCCCTGTATTTTGCAAACCATGAGATGGTGAAGCTGCTGGGGTATGAGACATATGATGAGTTTGCCCAGGGTATCCGGTATCAGGTGGAGAACACCATTCATCCAGACGATCGTGACAGAGTGGCACAGGACATAGGGCCGGAATACTACGCCGGGATGGAATATACGACCACTTACCGGATTCTGAAGAAAGACGGGAGCTGGTTTTGGAGTCTGGATAAAGGACGGGTCATTCAGGCAGAGGACGGGCGGCTTGCGATAGTCAGCGCCTGTACGGACATCTCAGAGACCATGATGGCGCAGGAAAAACTTGCGGAGCGCAACGCGCTGCTGTTGCGTAAGAATCAGGAGCTGGCCTTTCTCAACCGGGATATGCCGGGCGGCTATCACCGCTGTTCGGATACGCCGGGCTTTGAGTTCACCTATATCAGTGACCGGTTTCTAAAAATTTTCGGCTATACCCGGGATGAGATCGAGCGGCTGTTTGATAATAAGTACCTGAATATGGTCCATCCGGATGACCGCTCTTTCGTGACAGAAACCACATCGGACATCCAAAAGAGCCTTGCTGCACCGAATCTGGAATACCGGATGCTGTCAAAACGCGGGTATATCTGGGTCGTGGATCAGAGCCGGTATATGGATTACGCCAGCAAACGCTTCTATCAAGGTGTGATCATCGATATCACGGAGACTGTGGTATTGCGCAACAAGCTTCAGATGCTGCTGAAAAACATGCCGGAAGACATTATTCTGATTACCATTCAGGATGGAAAATACAGGTGTGAAGCTATCGCGAACGGCTTTTCAAGAAACCAGGGGATTGATTTGGAGACATACCAGAGGACTTTGGATAACGGCAGTTTTGAAAAGTCCCTGGAAGAAGGCAGTATACGCAGGCTGAAGGGTAAGCTGGATGAAGCCATGGTAGAGAGAGACAGCTATCAGGATGTCATAAAGCTTTTAAAACAAGACGGCAGTCCCCTGTGGGCATCCCTGGATGCGCGCTATATCAAGGAAGGACCGGAAGGCGTCACCTACCTGTTCCTCCTGGGGGATGTGACGGATTTCAAGGAGCAGGAGCGGGAACTTCGCCTGGCAGGTGAGCAGACGGAAAGCATCCTCCGTCAGGCCGGCATCAATAGCTGGGAATGGGATGTTTCCCATGACAGGCTAGTCCTTCGCAATGTCATGCCTGTTCTGGCGCTTACAGGACAATATCCGAAACTGGCTGTGCCGTATGCGGAAGTGGAACAGTTCCCTGCCTGTATAAGGGGGCTTTCCTCCGTGCCGGAGGATTACAGTACGGTGATAGAGGAGGTCCTTACGAAGATTCGGGATGGAGAAAGTCCGGACAGCTTCCAAACCGACCTTCCCGTTAAAGTGGAGGGTGGTGAGACCATCTGGATTCGCATTGCGTGTGAGATTCTCCGGGATGAAAAAAAACGTCCTGCAAAAGCAGTAGGTTATTATACAGATGTCACAGCCCAGAAGATTCAGACATTTCAAAGCCGCGAGGACCAAAAGACACTGGAGCTTCTCAGAAAACAGGCACTTTATGACTTCACAGTAAACCTGACGCAGGATACCATAGGTTCCGGCGGGAGCATGGGGCGCTGGGCCCGGGAGACCGGGGGGAAAGATACTTACACTTATACGGAGATGATCCATTTTCTGGCGGATCATTTGGTGTTGCCGGAATTCAGGGAGGGCTTTCTGGCATTTACTGACCGGGAGCGTATGCTCAGGCAGAGCCGAAAAACAAAAATATTGGAGAGCTATACATATCAGAGGCTGGTCAATGGAGTGCCCAGATGGATGCGGATTGAAGTCCATTATATGAATTTTGAGGAATGGCCGGATATCTATGTCTACATTTTCGCTGTGGATATTGACCAGCAGAAAAAACAGGAGCTGGAATTGACCCATCTGGCCCAAACGGATGAAATGACAGATCTCTACAACCGCCGGGCAGCCGTTGAGCTTATCCGGCAGAGCCTCTCGGATATGGAGGGACGGACCGCTGCCGTCATGATATTTGACCTGGACAATTTCAAACTGGCAAATGATTTATTCGGACATGCCTATGGGGATACAGTCCTCATAACAGTTGCGCATAAACTAAAGAGCTTTTTCCGCTCAGATGACGTGGTCTGCCGTCTGGGCGGGGATGAATTCCTGATATTCTGCTGTGGTTTGAATCAGGGGGAAGTCAGACGAAAGCTGGAGTGTATCCTGAAAAATATCACGATAAGCAAGAGTGATGGAAAGAGGGATATCGTATTTACGCTTTCAGCGGGTTACGCGATGGCTCCGGAACAAGGCAAAAGTTTTGATGAATTATACCAGGAGGCGGACATGGCCCTGCTTGCGGCGAAAGCAGCCGGCAAAAGGAAATTTTGCAGGTATGATCCTTCCATGAAAGCTGTGTACAATTAGACTGGAATATTCAATTTTAGTTAGTGAAAGAAGGAATCCATTCTGCCCGATTCAGGCGGCGTCATCCCAAACAGGATAGCGCCGCCTGAATAACGATCGGGGCTGGTTCCTGAGATCAGTAAGGAAGGATCAATCTTTCGGCCTCCTCGATTCCGACAGTAATGGCCTTGCTTTGTGAGGAACGGAACGTAGCAAAGTAAGCCTGTTCCAATGCCGATCCAAACTGCATGGCATCATTGGAATCTAAGCTCTCAGTCAGCAAATCCGTATACTGGTCAAGCTGAAGATGGGGTTTCAGGTAAAAAAGCGGCTGGCCCCAGACTATAAAACTAAAGAGCTTATCATAAACTTCCCGGAGTGATAACAAGTTTGACGCAGATATTAAGGCCTGCAGGCACAGTGTGTTCGCATGGCCTGCATTGGACTGTCCTTTTATGAAGCAGATACGCTCTTTCAGGGTAGCCTTTTCCTCCGGAGAGATCAGCGGAAAAAGAAAGGCTGCAAGCCGCCTGCAGGTAATGGCCAGCATATAAAGAGATTCCAAATACAGCAAAGTGTTTTTACGTATGACCGGACTGCTCCAGTTCACTTTATGGACGCCCCGTTCCGGGGGAATAACTTTTGTTCCTCTTCCGTTGACTGATTCCGCAACACCAAGGTCATTCAGAAGAACAATTGACCGTCTCACCGTTATGAGTGAGACGGACAGCTCTTCGGATAAAATTCGCGGTGAGGGGAGAAAGGTATCAACCGGATAAACGCCTTTACAGATACGGGAGACGATTTCGCCTGCAGTGTTGAGGCAAACCTGCGACTTTCCCCATCGATACGGGCTGTTACGTTCTTTCCCACTGTCTAAAACTGGCTGCCAGTCCATAGGGGGATATGCCTGATTGACAATGGTCTGCAGCGCAGCAGTATTTCCGCGCTCTTTCAGAGCCAGAATTTCCAGAAGCTTCTTATTCAGTACTTCATGATGGCGTTTCCAACGTGCCTTGTCTTTGGCAAGATAGTCAAGATACGTGGGGTAGCTGAAAAGCGTAACGTCATAGTAAAGATCCGTCACAAGGGAGTTTTGTAGCCGCTTCGCCAAATGTGCGAGGAAATCAACCAGGGGGGAATCCCAGGCGTCGGCAGAGCGGTCCAGAATCAGGCGCAATTCCTCCAAGTCACGGTTATCACATATGGACAGACCACAAAAATAAATGCTTGGAAAAATCAGGTCAAAGGTCCGGTGGAAATCTTCAAAATCATCCCCTTGTATCAGAAGCTGTTCTGGAAACGCCTGCTTCGGGTTTTCAAAGTCATAGAGAACGACCGGCCGTTCAGTTGTTTCATAAGATAAGTAGCCATTTTCACGAAGAAGCTTGAATGCAGTACGTATCACCATAGTGGAAACACCAAACAAGTTACTGAGTTCAAGGATAGACGGAAGATAGCCGCCTTTTGGATAAAACCCATAGTGGATTCTGATCAGTAAATAGTTATATATTAAACCATAAAGACTGTTTTCTTTCACAAGAATAACCTCCTGATAAATACTGCGTTTATTGTACCATAAAATTTCTGAAAAGACTATCCGTCGTGGTCGGGAAATGGTGTATATGAAAGGCAGAAAAATGCCCCTGCACGTTACCCCGAATCCATGGAACCGCAGGCGTCTATCTGCCGCATAAAGGACGATCGTCCTCAGGATCCGTGTGCGGTCTTTGTTCTGTGATTTGCCAAGGTGTATGATATTGCATTTTTTATGTTATTCTGCTAAAATAAACTGATAATAAAATGAGCAGGTTACAGATATAAGGCACCTGGATTTATACAGTCCGGTGCCCTCTGTTTATGCACAGGAGATGAACGCGTAAGACGGGATCATCTTAAAATACAGGGGATCGTTGATCGGTTGGACAATGCAGATTCGGGGGGTGAATCAATGGAATCACATAGAAAGGTATTAATTGTAGAAGACAATCAGATTAACAGAGAGATACTCCGGGAAATCCTGTCTTCAGAGTATCAGGTGCTGGAGGCTGAAGACGGACAGGAAGCGCTTTCTGTCCTTCAAAAGCACAGAGATGAAATCTCTTTGATCCTGCTTGATATCGTCATGCCGGTCATGGACGGGTTCGCATTCCTGTCGTATGTCAAGAATGAAGCCGCATTTGCCTCGATTCCCGTCATAGTAACTACGCAGAGCAACAGTGAGGAGGACGAAGTGGCGGCCCTGTCTCACGGTGCAGCCGATTTTGTGCCCAAGCCTTACCGCCCGCAGATTATTCTGCATCGTGCGGCAAATATCATCAATCTGCGGGAAACTGCGGCCATGGTCAACCAGCTGCAGTATGACCGGCTGACAGGAATTTATAATAAAGAGTTTTTTTATAAAAGTGCCAGAGATATTCTGATGCAGAATCCGGACAAGGAATATGATATTATCTGCTCCGATATCGAAAACTTCAAGTTGATCAACGATGTATCCGGTATTACGGCCGGTGACTGTCTGCTACAGAAAATTGCCGGGCTTTATCGGGAAACCGTGGGTAAAAACGGAATATACGGGCGTATTGGTTCGGATCAGTTTGCCTGTATGCGGGAACGGGACTGCCCGTATACAGATGATATGTTTATTGAGGTTTCACAACGTCTGAACGCGCGGTCCTCGACAAAAAATATTCTTATGAAATGGGGGATTTACGCTGTAGAGGACCGCGAACTGCCGATAGAGAAAATGTGTGACCGGGCATTGCTGGCTGCCCGCAGTATAAAAGGACAGTACGGCAAGTATTTTGCTGTCTATGATGATGCGCTGCGGGATAAGCTGCTGCGGGAGCAGGCCATCACTGACGAGATGACGGCCGCCCTGGCACAGGGACAGTTTGAGGTTTATCTCCAGCCACAGTACAGGATCGCAGATGGCCGCCTGGCCGGCGCTGAGGCTCTGGTGCGGTGGAAACACCCGCAATGGGGGCTTCAGCCGCCCTCATCGTTCATTCCGCTGTTTGAAAAAAATGGATTTATCACCAGGCTGGATCAGTTTGTGTGGGACAAAGTCTGTGCGGTGCTTAAGACCTGGGACGATAAGGGCTATCCTCCGATCTCTGTCTCTGTCAATGTCTCAAGGGCAGACATCTACAATATTGATCTCGCCGGCAATCTTATGCAGATCATACAAAAGTATCGACTGACAGCTTCACGGATACCGCTGGAGATTACCGAGAGTGCTTACACGGAAAATCCCAGCCAGATCATTGAAACGGTCCTGTCTTTAAAGAAACTGGGATTTGAGATTGAAATGGATGACTTCGGGAGTGGTTATTCGTCGCTCAATATGCTCAACCAAATGCCTTTAAATGTTCTTAAACTTGATATGCATTTTGTGCAAAGTGAGACGGCGAAGCCAAAAAACAGGAGCATTCTTCGTTATATTATGGAAATTGCCCGGTTTCTGAGGCTTCGTGTCGTAGCGGAAGGCGTTGAGACGAAAGAACAGCTGGAACGGCTGCGCGATCTGAGCTGCGATTATGTACAGGGATATTATTTTGCCAGTCCAATGCCTGTTGAGGAGTTTGAAAAACTGATAAGAGAATAGGGAGGAGGAACATCATTGCCACTTTCACTATATTTCGGATGGGGCCTGATGCTGCCGGTCATTCTGTCCCTGCTCTATGGCGTTATAGCGCATCGCGCTCTGACAGCTCTTGACTATCTCCAGAAGAATACCGTATGGGCAAGAATCCGTACCTCCCTCCCGTCCCTGCTGCTGTTTACACTCTGGGGAATGGTCAATATTCCGTTACCGGCTGTTTATATCCTTGCCTTCCTCGGTAAGCTGTATCAGCTGCTTGGCAAAAACAACAGCCGTGCGAAGGAACTTTTTATTATCAATCTTACACATCTGATGACTATGGCGCTGCATATGATTCTGATCGGCGTCTTTTCGTTGTACATGGAAATGCCGATGAATAGTCTTCTGATGCTTCCTTTCTGGCGGATTGCCACTGTCAGCACAGTGATGGGGGTAAATATTCTGTTTGCATGGCTGCTTCCGGGATGGAATACGCTTCTTGGCGTGCTCCTTACACAGTCGGAAAGTGAGGAGGTACGGCCTTTTTTAGCTTTTTTATGGTTCTGTAATCTGTTTCTGCTTCTGGACAGTGTGCTTTGCATTGTCAGGACAGAATGGAGACTGATGCCGGTATTTTTGATCGGCAGTACGGTTCTGCTGGAGTTTTATCTGATTCGCTTTCTTTGTCACCTGTACAGTCTTTTAAAAGTGCGGTATCTCGAAGAGGAACATGACCGTCTGACAAGGGAACTGGCCAGACAGAATCAGAGTGCTGAAAAATGGCGCAAAAGAGGTATACAGGATTCTCTGACAGGTGCTTTTTCGAGGCGCTACGTCATGGAACGTACAGCCGCATTTCTCCAGTCAGATACGCAGTTTTCTCTCGTTTTTATAGATCTTGATCATCTCAAACAGATTAATGACAGGGAAGGGCATCACGCCGGGGACCTTTTTCTCATACAGTTTGCAAAAGAGTTCCAATCCTGCCTTCGCGGTTCTGATATTTTTGCACGGGTGGGAGGAGATGAATTTGTGGTGCTGCTTTTGGACTGTTCTCTGGAAACGGCGAAAAGACGGATGGAGACAATCCGCACCAGGCTGACAGAACAATACAGCCCGCCGTTTTCCTTCAGCTTTGGCGTTTCCTGTACTTCTGAAAATATGACAGGCTGTGCGGAAGACTTGTTAAGCCGGGCAGACCATGCAATGTACCGGGACAAGAAAACCAGAACAGGATAAGACAGGAGGTGGAAAAATGCGATTACTGTTACTGACTGCCGCCGCCTATTTTTATTTCAGCCAGAGGTATTTTCATATGACAGAAAAATTCAGCGAAATGCAGTCACCACGCACTTTGCTGTGCCTTCTCTGCTATGTCGTTAACTACTCCTTTTTTTATCTCTGCAGCGTACTGGAATTTCCACTGACCGTGAACTGGTTTTTATTCGCATTCCTGTTATTTATTGAAACACTTCTTTATAATAAAAGAAAAAAGCGGTGTGCACTGTTTGCTACGCTGACGGGGATTTTTTTTGGCCTTGCGGCCAATATTTTCTGCCGCAGCGTCGTAGCTGTCGTGCTGGACAAACCGCTGCAGCACTTTGACAATCACGTGTCAAGCAGCGCCAATCTGAAGGGGATACCTGTCTTTCTGGGATTTATGCTTACCGGACTGATCATGCACATTCTGAGCCGGCAAGTCTTTATAGAGAGAGTTCACCGGATACTGAACCATCCATGGCATCAGCCATTTATACTGGAGATGATAGCGGGCCTGTTTTTTTATATGTTCCTCAACCTGCTACTGTATTCAACACCTGTCAACGATGTATTCGTAAAAGTGTGGAGTATTAAATCCAGTATGTTCAGCGTCATTGGACTCTATATCGCAGTCCGGTACACCATCCGTATCTGTGATATGGAGGATTACAGAGAAAAAAACCGGAAGATTCAGCAGATGCTGGAAGAACGGAGCCGTGAGGAGGAAGAGCTGCGCAGGCAGGCTGCCATAGACCCTCTGACAGGCCTTTATAATCGGCAGTATGCGGATGAGAAGGTCGAATCCATGTTGAAGCAAAAAGTTCCTTTTACCATCTGTTTTTTTGATCTGGACCATCTCAAGAAAGTCAACGACCAGTTGGGCCACGAGGAAGGCGACCACTATATTCTGACAGCTACGGAGCACATCCGAAGTACCTGCAGGTGCGGAAAAGACCTGCTTTGCAGATACGGAGGGGACGAGTTTCTGATCCTGTTTGAAGGGCTGATGGCGGAAAAGGCAGAGAAGAAGGCGGAGGCAATCAACGATGATCTTTGCGCGTATGGGATTGCTGAAGCCTTCCCGTATTCCCTGTCACTGAGTTACGGTGTGGTGGAGAGTCCTTTGTTTTCAGACGTGACAGCCATGCTTCAGGAGGCTGACCGGAAAATGTATATGCAAAAACGTAAAAAACAGCTGACACGGAGTTAATCCCTGCTTCCCTGAAAAGTATTGCTTTTCAAAAAATAGTTAGATATAATGTGATCAAGGTAAAAGTTAAAGACAGATAAATTAGGAGAATGATTATGGATGAACAGCGTTACCGTTTGGAGAAGAAGGCAGGGTATTTTAAATGGATGCTGGACGAATATGTGGGAAATGTTTATGTCTGTGATATGGAGACATATGAACTTTTATACATGAATCAAAATGCCTGCGAAACGCTGGGAACTCCGATGAAAAAACTGATCGGCCGAAAATGTTATGAAGTGATCCAGGGAAGAACATCCCCGTGCCCTTTTTGTACGAATGATCGCATAACAGAAGATGAATTTTATGAGTGGGAATTTTTTAATCCCGTGTTAGACCATAAGTTTATGATCAAAAACCGGGTTATCGACTGGGAGGGACACCGGGCGAGACTTGAACTCTCACACGATAATGACAGCCTGGAATATAAGCTTGCGAAAAAAAACCGGGAGCGGTCAGCGATTCTGAGGACAATTCCGGGAGGTTTTGCCCGTTTGGATGCCCGTGATATGAGGACTGTACTGTGGTATGGCGGCGATTTTCTTCGGCTTATCGGTTATACAGAAGATCAGTTCGTAAATGAACTGGACTCTCAGTGTACTTATGTACATCCCGACGATCTGGAACGGGCGATCAGCGTCATGCTGGACTCAAAAGTGACCGGTGAGGATACGACTCTGGAAACACGTATCATAACCCGCGACAACAAGGTCAGAATACTGACGATGACCTTCAGCTATGTCAGCAGCGAAGAAAGCTGGGATGGCATAGAATCTTTTTACAGTGTCGGCATTGATATTACAAGAGATCGAAAGGAGCAGGCGAGACAGCAAAAAGCACTGGAAGATGCCTGTCAGGCGGCACAGGTTGCAAGTGCCGCCAAATCCAATTTTCTTTCTTCAATGTCACATGATATCCGCACCCCCATGAACGCCATAATGGGAATGGCGGCTATTGCCCGGGCGAACCTGAATTCGCCGGATAAAGTCCATGACTGCCTGAATAAAATAGGCACTTCGAGTAAACATTTGCTCAGTCTGATCAATGAAGTTCTGGATATGTCCAGGATTGAGAGCGGAAAGATAGATCTGGCTTTGGCGCAGGTTAATCTGCCCGGTATACTGCAGAGTGTTATGGATATGTGCGGACCGCTGATCAATGAAAAGCGTCAGCACTTTCAGGTCAGTATCGGACAGGTACGGCACGAAGAGGTAATTGCAGACGGAGACCGGCTGTGTCAGATTTTGGTGAATCTTCTTTCAAACGCCATTAAATATACAGAGGAGGAAGGGTCAATCATACTGAGAATCAACGAACAGTATTCCCAGGTTCACGGAAAAAGCCAATATGAGTTCACCTGTATTGACAGTGGGATAGGAATGTCAGCGGAATACATTTCCCATATCTTTGAACCTTTTTCTCGGGCTGAAGATCCCCGGATAAGCAAACTTCAGGGCACAGGTCTTGGAATGACGATAACAGAAAACGTTGTCCGTATGATGAATGGCACGATTCAGGTGGAGAGTGAGCTGGGAAAAGGCAGCAAATTTACGGTATCTGTACCAATGGAATGGTGCGAACAGGAGGAATCATGCAGCGATGAATTGCTGGGACAGCCGGTACTTGTCGTTGATGATGACCAGATAACATGTGAAAATGCGGCTGCACTTCTAAATGAATTGGGTATGCGCGGATACTGGGTCATGTCTGGGAGAGAAGCTATCCGTTGTATAACAGAGGCTCACGACCGGAAAGATGATTTCTTTGCTGTTATTCTGGACTGGATCATGCCGGAAATGAATGGTCTGGAGACGGTCAGGGTGATCCGTGGAAAACTGGGTGACGATGTCCCGATTATAATTATATCAGCCTACGACTACTCTGATATTGAAGAGGAGTTTATAAGTGCGGGTGCAGATGCATTTATCACAAAACCTCTTTTCAAGTCAAGAATGCTGCAGGTACTGCAGTTATTCATCTCCTCCGGGGAGTCCGGCACAGCCCATACAACAGATGAGAAAAGGAATCCGGTGTTTTCCGGAAAGAGAATACTGCTGGCGGAGGATAATGAGGTCAACCGTGAAATTGTTATTGAATTACTCCGGGTACATAATATTGATGTAGATGCAGCAGAAAACGGACAGGAGGCACTGGAAATGTTCGAGGCTTCAGAACCGGGAACTTATCATGCCATTCTAATGGATATCCAGATGCCTGTTTTAAATGGCTACGATACAACGGCAGGAATAAGATCTTTAAAGAGGGGGGATGCGCAGAGTATCCCCATTATAGCATTGACGGCGGATGCATTCGCCGCTGATATCGCCCGCTCGCGAAAAGCCGGAATGAATGACCATATCGCAAAACCTGTAGACGTGAACTACCTGCTGGAAACTCTGGAGGAGTGGATGTGCTGATATTTACATATGGATTTCAGGTGGAAATACAGGTATAATAAAGGAAAGAAACGCAGTTTATCCGGAGAGGAGTATGTATGACAACCAGGGTAGCAGTCATGGGGATCATTGTTGAGAAAACGGAATCAGCGGGGAAGCTCAATACACTGCTTCACGAATACGGGGACTATATTATCGGGAGAATGGGTATTCCCTACAGAAAGCGTGGAATCAATATTATTTCAGTATGTCTTGAGGCCCCTCAGAATACGATTTCAGCGCTTGCCGGGAAAATAGGAAATATTGAAGGGATCAGTGTAAAGACTTCATATTCCAATGTTGCCTATGAAGAGTAAGACGGTAATGGTTCTGGCACAACGACTGGCAGAACAGGGACGTTTGACGCAGGAAGAATACGCGCATCTTATCCGGTTACGAACAGATGAATCATCGATGTATCTTGCCGGAAAAGCCGATCATATCCGGCGGGAGATTTACGGCAGAGATGTCTATATCCGCGGGCTTATCGAGATCAGTAATATTTGCCGCAATGACTGCTATTACTGTGGGATACGGCGGTCCAATACAGGGTGTGAAAGATACCGCCTGACGAAACAGCAGATTCTCGGCTGCTGCCGCGAAGGATACGATCTTGGGTTCCGGACTTTTGTCATGCAGGGGGGAGAGGGCTCGTATTCGGCGGGAGAGATCGCTGATATTGTCGGGGCTGTCAAAGAAACATACCCTGACTGCGCTGTCACACTGTCGCTGGGTGAATATACACGCGGAGAATATAAGATCATGCGCAGTGCCGGAGCAGACAGATACCTGCTCCGCCATGAAACAGCGGACAGGGAACATTACAGGAAACTGCACCCATTCGGCATGTCTTATGAAAACAGGATGCGGTGCCTTTATGACCTTAGAGAACTTGGGTACCAGGTTGGATGTGGCTTTATGGTTGGTTCGCCTTATCAGACGGCGGAGAGCCTTGCAGAAGATCTGAAATTTATCGAAGAATTTTCGCCGGATATGTGCGGGATCGGACCGTTTATTCCGCAGAGAGACACGCCGTTTTGGGATATGCCTGCCGGGAGCGGAGAGATGACGATCTTTCTGTTGTCTGTTATCCGTCTGATAAAGCCGAATATTCTGCTGCCGGCAACGACTGCACTCGGTACGGTCATGCATAATGGCAGAGAACAGGGCATACATGCAGGTGCCAATGTCATCATGCCGAATTTATCCCCGCTGTCTGAAAGAAAAAAATATTCTCTGTATGACAATAAAATCTGCACAGGCGAGGAGTCGGCGCAGAGCATCCGAATACTGAAAGAACACATGAGATCCATCGGTTATCAAATTGTCACTGCAAGGGGCGATATCAAAAAACCATAGAATATTCTGACGGAAAGTATATTCTGACCGCAAGAAAGGAAAACAATCAAATGACAATCTATAATCCCAAATCACTGAAAGCGGAGGAATTTATCCATGACGGTGAAATCCTTGAAACCATCAGATATGCAGAAGCAAACAGGAATAATATCCCACTGATCGACAGCATCCTTGAAAAAGCATATCCCAGGATGACAGAAGAAGGAGTGCACTGTGCCGGACTTACGCATCGCGAGGCGTCGGTGCTGCTGGCCTGCGACATTCCGGAAAAAATCGAAGAGATGTATCGGCTTGCAGAGCAGATCAAGCAGGCGTTTTACGGGAACCGTATCGTGATGTTTGCGCCGCTCTATCTCTCGAACTATTGCGTCAACGGGTGTGTGTATTGTCCTTATCACCTCAAAAACAAACATATCACAAGAGTCAAGCTGTCCCAGGACGACATTCGGCGTGAAGTCACAGCACTTCAGGACATGGGGCATAAGCGTCTGGCCATTGAGGCGGGGGAAGACCCGGTAAATAATCCCATAGAGTATATTCTGCAATGTATTGATACGATTTATTCCATTCACCATAAGAATGGTGCCATTCGCCGCGTCAATGTCAATATTGCCGCGACGACTGTTGAAAATTACCGCAGACTGAAAGATGCCGGAATCGGTACTTACATATTATTTCAGGAGACATACCATAAAGAGAGCTATCTTGAACTGCATCCGACTGGTCCAAAACATGATTACGCCTATCATACGGAGGCGATGGACCGAGCGATGGAAGGCGGAATCGATGATGTAGGACTCGGCGTGCTGTTTGGCCTTGAAAAGTATAAGTATGAATTTGCCGGTCTTCTGATGCATGCAGAGCACCTGGAAGCTGTTCACGGTGTAGGTCCCCATACGATCAGTGTGCCGAGAGTCAAACATGCAGATGACATCGATCCTGAGGTATTTGACAACAGTCTGAGTGATGAGATGTTTGAAAAAATCATTGCCTGTATCAGAATCGCTGTTCCGTATACGGGAATGATTATCTCTACCAGGGAAAGCCAGGAGGTCCGCACAAGAGTACTTCGCCTCGGCATTTCTCAGATCAGCGGAGCATCACGGACTTCAGTAGGCGGTTATACAGAGGAAGAACGTCCGCATGATTCGGAGCAGTTTGACGTATCTGATCAGCGCACGCTTGATGAGGTCGTACAGTGGCTGATGCAGCTCGGCTGCATCCCATCGTTCTGCACAGCCTGCTATCGGGAAGGGAGAACCGGGGACCGCTTCATGAGCCTTTGTAAGAACGGACAGATCCTCAATTGCTGTCATCCGAACGCATTGATGACACTTGCGGAATACCTTGTCGACTACGCAGACGATGATACGAAAAAAATGGGATTTGCCCTGATTGAAAAGGAACTGGAGAAGATTCCAAAGGAAAAAGTCAGGACCGTCACCAAACAGCATATAAAGGATATTACGGAGTCAAACCGCCGTGATTTCCGTTTTTGACAGGAAGGGGGCCGACATATGGGATTGAATGATCAGGTATCTGCCGAACGGGTTCATATAGGATTTTTTGGGATTCGAAATGCCGGAAAATCGAGTGTCGTCAATGCAGTAACCGGACAAAAACTCTCACTTGTATCAGACGTAAAGGGAACCACCACAGATCCCGTGAAAAAAGCAATGGAAATCCTGCCGGTCGGCCCGGTTGTGATCATCGATACACCGGGCATTGATGACGATGGAAAACTGGGCGAAATGAGGGTCAAACGTGCACTGCAGGCGCTGAATCAGACGGATATTGCCGTACTTGTCGTTGACGGAAAAGTCGGAAAGCAGGAGGCAGACCGTGAGTTGATCGCGCTGTTTGAGTCAAAGAAGATTCCTTATATTATTGTTTATAACAAATCAGACCTTTGCAAAGAGCTGCCGTCCCCCGGGAAAAATGAACTATATGTAAGCGCTGTGAGGGGAGAGAATATCCATGAGCTGAAGGAAATGATTGCGCGTTTTGCTGTGAGAGAAGAAGAGAACAGGTATATTGTGGCCGATCTCCTCTCAGCGGGTGATTTGGTTGTTCTCGTAGTTCCGATAGATTCTGCTGCGCCGAAAGGACGTCTGATCCTGCCGCAGCAGCAGACAATACGTGAGATTCTTGATGCAGGTGCAACTGCTGTTGTCACACGTGAAAAGGAATTCTCACAGACACTCACGGCCCTGTTCAAGAAGCCCAGGCTTGTTATCACAGATTCACAGGTGTTTGAGCAGGTAAGGCACGATACCCCTGACGACATCCTGCTGACTTCATTTTCCATCCTCTTTGCACGGTATAAGGGGAACCTGAAAGAGGCCGTGTGCGGGGCGGCTGTGCTGGACAGGCTGCAGGATGGGGATACGGTGCTCATCTCGGAAGGGTGCACACACCATCGCCAATGTGATGATATCGGAACAGTAAAGCTGCCGCAATGGATCAGAGCGTATACTGGAAAGAAAATCGGGTTCGACTTCACCTCGGGCGGTGAGTTTCCCGAGGATCTGTCAGAATATGCACTGGTGATTCACTGCGGCGGCTGTATGCTGAGTGAGAAGGAGATGAGATACCGGGTACGTTACAGCATTGATCACGGCGTGCCTGTCACAAATTATGGGATTGCGATCGCGCAGATGCATGGAATCCTGCAGCGATCAATCGCGCCGTTTCCCACGGAACCTGATATTCAATGAATTCCTTTATTCGCAAGTTCTTTTATCTGACGGTGATACTGTCTCATATACAGGATAAATGAGATTATGATTGCAAGGATGCATGCAATGATCAGAAAATAGACAAAGTAAACTGGAATATCGTGGAACAGGAGTAAAACAAACATGGTAGCGTCCAGTATCGCCGTGCATATTTTTCCATGCATCTTTGCACCCTCTGTCCGAACTCCCTGTTTGAGCAGATACAATCCCAGAATGCCCATGACAGCTTCCTTGATCAGAAAGACTGCCAGTAAAACGGCAACAGCTGGATAACGGAATGTAAAACTCAGCGCCAGTGCTCCCTGCGTGATCTTGTCCGCAATTGGATCCAGTATCTTTCCAAAATCTGTAATCATATTAAAGTGTCTTGCAATCTTCCCATCCAGAAAATCCGAGAGAAAAGAGAGAAAAATGATCAATACGGCCAGATAATAATCCCGTTCACTGGATGCATTGATGTAGACGTACAGATAAATGGGAAGAAGGATAATGCGAAAATAACCAAGCAGATTGGGAATCGATAAATACTCTTTGGTAAAATTCTTTTTCATGGTAAACTTATTCCTCCTCACTAAGGGTATACTTTAAAAAGTGATAGATTTTAGAACACGCATCCGGATGACTGTGCTTCGACTGACAATGAAGCATATGAGAAATCCGGTCTGGTTGTTTTAATAATTGCAGGCCTGCCACGATCTGTTTTCTCCGGGTAGCAGCGCTGATGCTCATGCCATGTGAAAGAAAGAATTTTCTGTTTACTGTTTCACACCCGGGGATCGGTTTGGTATGCACAACAGGGATTTTTGAAACTGCTGCTTCAGTAGAAGTCAGTCCGCCTGGTTTGGTAAATACGATGTCGCAGGCCTTTGTCAGAAGATGCATCTGTGTAGTAAAACCAATGATTCTGATATTGGAACTGGTTTTAAATTCCGCTTCCATCTTTTTCTGCATCTTCCGGTCCCTGCCTGTGACCACTATGATTTTTTCATTGGTACACAGTGATGCCAGCATCTTTGTGAATTTCGGAAGATTGCCCGCTCCCATACTCCCGCCTTCCAGCAGTATATAGGTGACATCCGGTTCCAGGCCAAGCTTACGACGAGCGGTCTGTTTAGAATCATGACTGGCGAACCTCCTGGAGACCGGGATACCAAAAGGAAGCAACTTTTCCGGGGGAAGCCCGCGTCTGCAGATGGATTGTTTCAAACTGGCATCCGGAATGACATAATAGTCGCAGGAAGTCTCTTCCCAGAATGGAATACAGGTGTAATCCGTCATCAGAGCAATTGTGACGGGCAAATTCACTCCGTGGTTTTTCATATGGGTGATCGTTTCAGCAGGATAAAGATGCGGCATTACGATCGCATCAACGGGATGTTCTTTTAGATACGCTGTCAGATATTTTGACATTTTGCCATTCAGATAATAAACCGGCGATTTAGGTACAAGCCTGCTGATCAACATTCCAAGCTGATAAAGGATACCAAACAGCAAGGGAACCTTTTTAACAATCTGAATATAAGAATTTCCTACAATATGAGAGACTTTTTTTCCGGCAAGGCAGAGGTAGTCCAATACAACCGCCTCGTCTCCATGAGACCTGATTTCCTCTGCGACAGCATCTGCTGCAGAATTGTGTCCACCGCCGGTATTGCAGGACAGAATTAATACTTTCATATATCAATCCTCGTATTATGATAAAAAAATGGAACACAGTGTTTATAAATTACTGTAGTGGCGAGCATTATACATCCCCAAATGACAGAACGCTGTTTCTCGAACAAAACACAGGTGAGAAGAAATCCGAGAAAAGCATAAATACTTCTTTTGGCATGTGGTGTTAAGCGGATCACCAGTGAAAAAAAGAGATAAAAGCCTGCAAGAGCCACCAGTGGAAATGCTTTTGGCAAAAGTCCAAGGAGTACACCGAATGAAACAGCGATGGCTTTTCCGCCGTCTCCATGATTAAAAACAGAAAAAGCATGGCCGAAAACCGGTGCTGCCATAACGAAGGCAAACAACAGGAATCCGCTTCCTAATAAGTTTCTGCAGGCAGTTACCGGCAGATACCCCTTTAGCAGATCGGCAAGCAGGGTGAGGATACCACACAAAGCCCCGCCGTACCTGAATGCATTGAAAGTTCCGGGATTTCCATCGTCAGATACTGCTGTAAGATCAATTCCTTTCAGAAATCTGGAAAACACGTTACCAAACAGGATGCTTCCGGAAAGATAGCCCAGTACTGTAAAAAGAAAATATCCGGGAATGATGTTTTTCATGTTATTTTCCTCCGCGGTACATGAATGATAAAGTTATCATTGACACACCATATCTCTTATGCTATAAACATGTTACAAATGTAACACCCTTTCGAAAAATAGTCAATACGGAAACAGTCGGACGGAGGAAAATGACAGTTTAATGAAAAATGTACTTGAAATTTTAAAAAAAGACAGAAATATACAAAAGCTGTCAAATGAAGAAGCAAATAAGCTCACCAGAGAATGCCTTCAGACGGCACTCGTGTATCTGATGAGTGAGAAACCATTTGAAAAGATTACAATTACAGAACTCGTAAAACGATCCGGCGTATCAAGACAGTCTTTTTATAGAAATTATCATTCAAAAGAAGAAACTCTGGCAGACATGTGCCAGAATGTGATGCAGTCAATAGCGGAATCAATTCAGGAGAGCAGATATGCTGATGACACATACCAGTGGTATTATGACCTGTTTTCACAAATTAAAGAAAATGAGAATACCATCCGACTGCTGTTCGCGGCAAATATGAATCAGAATGGATTTGAAAACATCGTCCTGCTGTTTCACAGAGTTTACCAGGCATCATCAACAGAACAGTACTATCAGATGCTCGCGTATGAAGGAGCAGTCGATACGGTAATCTATAACTGGTTTGCCGGAGGAATGAAAGAAAGTGTTGAGTACATGGCAGGGCTCTGTGAACAGATACTGGAAAACATATGGAAATTGCCCAAAATGTCATAAAAAATCAGTCATTTTCTAACCTTACTTTAACCGTCCTTCTTGTATAATGAACTCACAGTTACACGAAAACACCAGATTTAAATCAATATTCAAGGAGGAATATCAATATGATGAAAAACAAAATTGCAGGTGGGTTGATCACGTTGGCATCCATAACAGCATTTACCGCATTTACCGCGTTTGCAGCGGAACCTTCGGCATCAGCTGCCAAACCGGATTCTGCTGTTATTGAAGATTCAGAACTGAAAGACACTGAGTTTACAGAGAGCACGTACACATACAGTACGGAAGACGGGGCTGAAAATGATTTTGCGCTGGATGAAGATGTTGAACTCAAAACAGATGAAAATGGTGATCAGTATCTGAGCATGGAAGGCGGAGAGAAAGTCTATTTCAGTACAGCTGAAGCCGCAGAGTAACGGTCACAGAATTTAAAGAAAAGGGTGTGAAATTCGATGAGGCTTTTAATTGTTGAGGATGAGGAGGATATGTGCGAGACTCTGTGTTACGGTCTGCGAAAGTGCGGATATGCCGTAGATTCGGCAGGAGATGGCACAGAGGCTGTGGAACTGTGTGAAATTAATGATTATGACCTGGTGGTACTTGACCTTAACCTCCCCGGCCTTGACGGTATGAAAGTATTGGAGCACATCCGTTTGATGCAAAAGTCATTCCGCGTCCTGATCCTGTCTGCAAGATCTGATATAACGGATAAGATTGCCGGGCTGGATTCAGGAGCGAATGACTATCTCACCAAACCATTCCATTTTGGAGAGCTAAAAGCCCGCATTCGTGCGCTGCTACGACGCTCCTTTGTTCAGACGGAAGCTGCCCTTAACAGGGGCGGCCTTTGTCTGGACAGCATTGCAAAGACTGTCAGTTTTGAGGGGAAACAACTGGAGTTGTCCATGCGGGAATTTGCCATATTAGAATACCTGATGTTAAACATGGGCAGACCGGTCAGCGCGGAAGAACTGATGGAACACGTGTGGGACAGTGAAGCCGATCCTTTTTCCAACCAGATCAAAGTCTATATCAGTACCATCCGGCGTAAACTTTCATCATATACAGACGGCAATATGATCAGGAGCATCCGGGGAGCCGGTTATATCATCGATAAGGAGGAAGAAACATGCTGAAAAAATTGTCTCTCCGTGTACGGCTGACGCTTCTGTCTGCGCTTGTCACAGCCGGTATGGCAGTAGCACTGACAGTTGTGTTTCTAGTCAGTGCAGACCTTATATTTGTGCAGCAGCTGCCTAAGGATCTCATAGATGTTTCACAGACGGATGCTGATGCACACAATACTTTCACGGTAAAAGAGCGGAGAGCTTCCGTAACAGATGAGAAACCGGGTGATGCAGAGAACCAGACCGGTACCAGCTACAGCGTTGAAGTCAGCCTGAGCAGGGCCAGTCAGCAGTTTAATCTGTGGGGGATACTGGGACTTGTCCTGGTGATTGTTTTAGGAACCGGTACCGCCTGGCTGATGGCTGGACGCGCCCTCAAACCGGTACAGGACTTGTCTTCTGCGATCAGGGAAGTCAGCGGTGGCGATCTTTCTTTGCGCGTAGATACGGATGGCAGACAAGATGAAATCGGACAGCTCTCACATTCTTTTAATGAGATGATGGATAAGGTCACAGAATCTTTTGAACGGCAAAAGCGTTTCTCTGCCAATGCGGCACATGAACTTCGTACTCCGCTGACCACAATCCAGGTAGGGCTGGAGGTACTTGAACTGGAGGAGCAGCCTTCCAGGCCTCAGATGGAAAAAGTGCTGGCAGTGACCAGAACAAATACAAGCCGGATGATCTGCCTTGTAGAAGACTTATTCCATTTGTCAGCTGACGAAAGCTACGTACTGGATGAAGAAGTATCCATCGATGATCTGTTTGGTGAAATCATAACAGAGCTGTCACATCTGATTGAAGACAAGCGCCTGATGATTACTTCTAAAATCTCATATGGTATGAAACTTAAAGGGAGCAGTACCATGCTCTACCGTGCTATGTTTAATCTGGTAGAAAATGCTGTGAAATACAGCCGTAATGGCGGAACGATTTCCATTGCCTCCTGGGAGGAGGAGGATACAGTTGTCATTCATATCGCTGACAACGGGATTGGTATCGCTGAAGACGATTTAAAACATATATTTGAACCGTTTTACCGTGTCGACCGTTCCCGTTCCCGAGCAACAGGAGGATCGGGTCTGGGACTTCCTCTGGTAAAGGACATTATCTTAAGGCATGAGGGCAGCATCGAGGTGGAGAGTATACTGGATAAGGGGACCTCTGTAACCCTGCAGTTTAATAAATAATCCAAAAGGATTCCTGTGAAGGGATCCTTTTGGATTTTGTCTAAGAAACGCATTTACTTAACGGGGAATAAATGCTATACTTTAGTTAGCTGAAACTAACAAATAAAAATGAAATGTTTATGAGTCCGAGTATCCATAAGCAGTCTGGAGGGGATATGTTTCTTGCAGTCAACCATATTAAAAAATCGTTTGGTCTGGGTGACAGTCTTGTGGAGGTGCTAAAAGGAATTGACCTGGAACTGGAACGGGGGGAATTTTGTGTCCTGCTGGGACCATCCGGATCAGGCAAATCAACGCTTTTAAATATCATCGGAGGGATTGACAGTGCCGATGAAGGGGATATCTGTATCGACGGGGAACGTATGGCAGATATGAAAGAAAAGCAGCTGACACGCTACCGGCGTAAACACCTGGGATATATTTTTCAGATGTACAATCTGATTCCCAATCTGACGATTCGGGAAAATATAGAAGTGGGAGCCTATCTTGGAGAACAGCCGCTGGATGTCGATGAGCTGCTTCATACGCTGGGACTGTATGAACACCAGAGAAAGCTTCCCAATCAGCTTTCCGGGGGACAGCAGCAGCGGACGGCAATCGGCAGGGCAATTGTGAAGAATCCTGATATTCTGCTGTGTGATGAGCCGACAGGAGCGCTGGATTACCATACCTCAAAAGAGATTCTCAGGCTGATCGAGGCGGTTAACCAAAGATACGGCAATACCGTTATTATGGTCACTCACAACGATGCAATTAAAAACATGGCAGACCGGGTCGTACAGCTCAGAGACGGCATGATCCGCAGGAATTACCGAAACGAAAACAGAATCTCTGCAAAAGATCTGGATTGGTAAGGGGGCTGCAGAGGATGAAAAATCCATTGACAAAACGTCTTCCCCGTGAACTGAGAGGGGAATTCGGAAAATATCTGGTCATATTTCTGCTGATACTGGGATCCATTGGATTCGTGTCCGGCTTTCTGGTGGCAGACGGCAGCATGCTTATTGCATACGAGGAGAGTTTTGAAAAATACAATATCGAGGACGGTAATTTTCGGCTGGAAAAGGAAGCAAACCGTGCACAGAAAAAGACGATTCAGGCATCCGGGGTCACCCTCTATGAGAACTTTTACACGGAGGAGGCGTTGACAAACGGCAGTACTCTCCGCATTTTTAAGAACCGTGAACAGGTAAACAGGATATGCCTGATGGAAGGAAAAATGCCGGCTGCAGACGATGAGATTGCGATTGACCGTATGTATGCGGACAACAACCACATCGTGGTGGGTGATACCATCACCGGCGAAAAACGTTCGTGGAAGGTGACAGGACTGGCTGCTCTTTCCGATTACAGCTGCCTGTTTTCGGATAATAACGATACGATGTTTGACTCTGTGAAATTTGGGGTTGGTGTCGTTGCTCAGCAGGGGTTCACCGAATTTAAGAAGGAGGAACTCTTTTACAGCTATTCCTGGAAATATCTGAATGAACCTGCAGATGAAATACACGAGAAGGAAATGTCTGAAGATCTGATGAAAGTGGTGAGCCGCGAAACAAAGCTGAAGGATTTTGTCCCGCGTTACCTCAATCAGGCGATTCAGTTTACCGGAGATGATATGGGGAGCGACAAGGCAATGATGCTGGCACTCCTGTACATCGTCATTGCGATCATGGCGTTTGTGTTCGGCATAACCGTAAGCAACACGATCAGCCGGGAGGCGAATGTGATCGGCACTCTGCGTGCCTCCGGTTACACGAAGAGTGAACTGCTCCGCCATTACATGGCGATGCCCATTCTTGTAACGGTTATCGGCGCCGTCGTCGGAAATCTGCTGGGATATACGGTATTTAAGGGAATCTGTGTGAACATGTATTATGGCAGCTACAGCCTGCCGTCCTATGTGACGAAATGGAACGGTGAGGCATTCCTGCTGACGACGGCGGTTCCCCTGGTTTTAATGGCCATTGTGAATATGATCGTTTTAGGCCGGAAACTAACACTGTCACCACTCAAGTTTCTTCGCCGGGACCTGAGCCGGAAGAAACAAAAACGGGCGGTCCCTTTGAGTTTTAAGATCCCGTTCTTCTCACGCTTCCGCCTGAGAGTTGTATTCCAGAACATGAGTAACTACGCGGTGCTGTTTGTCGGCATTCTTTTTGCCAATCTGCTTTTGATGTTCGGACTGATCTTTCCGTCTGTACTGGATCATTATCAGGAGGAGATTAAAGATAATCTGCTCAGCAATTACCAGTATCTGCTGCAGGTTCCCCTGAGCGCCGGGGATGATGATCACAAGCTGGAAAATCTGATGTCCCTGATGTATTTTCAGTACCTGACAGAGACAGAGAACGAAGATGCAGAGAAGTTCAGTGTCTATTCCCTGAATACACTGGGAGAACAGTACAAAAGTGAAGAGATCCTTCTCTATGGACTGACTTCCGGGAGTCAGTATATCCCGCTGGAATTCAAAGGATCCGGAGTCTATATTTCTTCTGCGTATTCCGATAAATACGGTGTGAAACAGGGTGACGTCATTCGCCTGAAAGAGGCGTACGAGGATACGGTATATGAATTTCAGGTGGCAGGAATCTATGATTATCAGGGCGGACTGGCGGTATTTATGGACCAGAAGCTTTTAAACCGTACATTTGAACTGGGTGACGAATATTTTGGTGGTTATTTTTCCGATACAGAGATCACGGATATCGATGATCAATATATCGCTTCCGTGATCGATCTGGAAAGTCTGACGAAGATATCGAGGCAGCTGGATGTATCCATGGGCAGCATGATGACTCTGGTTGATGCGTTTGCTGTGATCATGTTTATGATACTGATCTATCTGCTGTCAAAGATCATCATCGAAAAGAACGCCCAGTCCATTTCCATGGCAAAGATCCTTGGATATACAAACGGCGAAATCAGCCGCCTGTATATCGTATCCACATCCATCGTAGTGGTAATGTTTCTCCTGATCAGCCTTCCGATCGAATACTGGATCATGGTATTCATGTTTCGGGCGATTATGATGAGCAGCATCAGCGGGTGGATTCCGTTTTATGTGGATTCTGTGATCTATATTAAGATGCTGGCTCTGGGAACTGTGACTTACGGAGCAGTTGCTGCGCTGGAATACAGGAGGGTCAGAAAAGTTCCTATGGATGAAGCACTGAAAAATGTGGAATAGAAGGGTGACAGCATATGCAGGAGGAATAGCAGTGAGAGAGATTCGGAAGAAACGTTTTTTGAATACCGCATTGAGTCTGGCTACAGTTCTGATCCTGTGCCTGACAGCTTGCGGCAGGAGTGAACAGGCCCGGAAAAAGGATACGGAAGTAATCAAAGTGCAGGAAGCAGATGACGAAAGGCAGCAAAAAGGAGTTACAAACGTTCAGACGGAGGGAGGGGAGGAAGATAAGTCCGAGACAGTCTATACGAAAGCCAGTGCAGATGGAACAGCGCTGGAGACCACGGTACAGACCCTGCTGAAGAACAGAGGCGGTGACAGAACAATCAAAGACTTTTCCAATCTCACGGATATCAAAAATACGGAAGGCGATGAAGAATTTACGCTGGAGCCGGACGGTACACTTTATTGGACCAATCGTGGGCAGGATATTCAATACGAGGGAAAGAGCGGCAAAGAGCTCCCGGTAACTGTAAGCATCAGTTATTTTCTGAATGGAAAGAAGATGGAACCCCGGGAACTTGCCGGTATGAGTGGGAATCTTCGCATTCGGTTTGACTACGAGAATCATACGTCCAGAGAGGTGGAGATAAACGGCAGAGAGATGAAGACACAGGTACCATTTACGGTCATCAGTGCATTACTTCTCCCGGAAGACATGGCATCTGATGTCCAGGTGAAAAATGGTAAGGTGGTCTCCATTGGAGAGCAGATGATGGTGATCGGTTATGCCTGCCCCGGCCTGTCCAAGAGTCTGAAACTGGCAGACTATGAACTGACCGAGGAGATATCCCTGCCGGAATATGTTGAAATCACTGCAGCGGTCACGGATTTCAAACTGGATTTTACAGCGTCCATTGTGTCAACGGGATTGTTTGACGAGGCAGAGGAAAGCGATCTGGACGACCTGGAAAGTGTGTCGGAAGATATGACGGAACTTGGAAAGGCTTCCGGCGAACTCGTGGATGGTGCCGCGGAACTTTTCGAGGGCATACATACCTACCGGTCTTATCTGGAGCAATATATGGATGGAGTCAGTGCTCTTACGGAAGGGACAAAGATGCTGGAGCAAAGTCTTGCGCTGGCTGATGAAAAAAAAGGTGATCTGGCATCAGGAGCTTCGGCAATCCAGCAGGGACTGGAAAACCTGAACGAAGCCCTTGAGCAGGTGAAACTGACAGACAATACGGGATGGGACATGAAAGAGATCGAGAGCACACTGACATCTCTGGTATCAGATGCCGGTAAACTGGGTGAGGCACTGTCCGCCATGCAGACGGGGTTCACTCAGATACAAACTTTTGTACAGCAGGCTGCGGCGTACCGGGAATCGGTTCAAAGCGCGGTAGATGATGCATTGAATGATCTGAATCAGGCAGACCTGGACGCGCTGGAAAAGCAGGCATCAGACTTGGCAAAAAGCCAGGCAGGTGAGGCAGCCGGTCAGGCAGTGGATGAGGCTTTGGCATCTCTGAATCTGCCGGACGCTGATAAATCACAGATCAGAGAAACCGTGAAGTCAAGGGTTCAAAATGCAGTCGACCTCAGAGGGACCGCCACCGGGATGCAGAAACATCTGGACGCTGTCCGGGCAAAACTGACAGGAATACCACCGTTGGAAATACCGGATCTTACCATCGATGCCAGTGCAGTCACGGAAGTAGTACTTGATATGCAGAAACAGATGGAAATACTGGGAACTTTCGGGAAAGCAATGTCAGGTATGGCGGAAAGTATGTCTGCTATGGCCGACAATCTGGATACTATGAAAGACGGAACCAGACAACTCTTGGAAGGCAGCACCCTGCTTACCGATGGGCTGCGCGCATTTAACGAAGGAATCGGACAGATCTATGCCGGGGCCGGCGAGCTTGGCAGCGCTGCCGGCCAGCTGTCATCCTCCGGTGCAGTCATGAACGGGGGATTTGGCGCCCTTGCTGACGGTATGAGAGCTTTAAAGGAGGGACTGGAGACGTTTGATGAGGAGGGCATTGCGCAGTTAAAAGAGCTTGCAGGAGATGATCTGAAGGAGCTTTCTGAACGGCTGAAAGCAGTGAAACAGGCAGATAGCACGTATGATAACTTCGGCGGAATCCTGGACGGTCAGAGGGGGAGTGTAAGATTTATGATAGAGACAGAAGGGATCGGAACCTGATTTCCAGATTCCAGTCCCTCAGGCACTGATTATGCTCTGCCGACTACATCTGCATACTGAGGTGTCCCCAGGCCGTAGCCGCCTGCTACCTCCAGGATGTGACCGGTGATATAGGAGGATTCCTCACTGGCAAAAAACAGAGCGGCATTTGCCATATCTTCCGGTTTGCCCATGCGGTTCAATGGAACATGTGACAAAAAGGATGCGACAAAAGAATCCGGCATGGAATTCATAGCCGCATCTGTGGCCGTAAGGCCGGGAAGAACTGCATTGCAGCGGATATTCTCCCGTGCATACTGGAGCGCGATCTGCTGCGTGATATTATTGACGGCGGCTTTGGATACGCCGTAACCAATTCTTGTCACATCAGGGATAGAACCGCCGATGGAAGAAATATTGATAATACTTCCCTGGTGGTTTTTTATCATGTGCGGGATCGCCAGCTTTGAGATGCGGTATACACTTCCCAGATTCAGATGCAGCAGGTCAAAGAATGCTTTTTCTGAGCTGCGGATGAGATCCAGATCCTCAGAGGGTCTGCCGACGCCAAAATTATTGACGAGAATATCCAGCCTTCCCGCCTGTGTCATCACATCATCTATCATGGAAGCATAGCTTTCTTCCTGCATTGCCTCAAAAAATACGGGTATCATCTCGAAGCCCTGATCTTTATATTCATCACAGATTTTCTGCGTGTCTTCCATTCTTCGGACTCCCATATATACCTTTGCGCCTTCTTCTGCCAGCCTTAACGCACAGGCAAGACCGATTCCCTTTGAAGCTGAGGTCACGAGGGCAACTTTATTCTGCAGTCTTTTCATATTCTACCACCTTTTATTTATGAATTTATCTTTAGTCTTATCGGATGTACTAAAATTATACATCTTTAATTCTGCATAAACCTGACATGACCGCAGATACTAGAACATAAAAATCGGAAGGTGGAATTATGGCAGAAAAAAGATTACATTATGCATGGTATGTTTTGCTGGGGATCATATTGATCCGGGGATTCGCAGGAGGCGGCATCAATATGACTTCCGGACTCTTTTTACTGCCGGTATCACAGGATATCGGAGTCGGCATCGGAAGCCTCTCGCTTTATTTGAGTATCTCATCCGTGGTACTGGTGCTATTTTTGCCTTTTGCGGGAAAACTGATCAATCAATATGATATTCGCGTGATGGCATTGGCGGGAGCTGCGCTCCAGTCTCTTTCCTTTGCCGCATGCGGACTTATGAACAATATATATGGCTGGTATCTTCTTGCAGTACCTCAGGCCATGGGGGCGGCAATTGTGGTAAATCTTCTCGGACCAATCCTGATCAACCGGTGGTTTTCCAGAAATGTAGGACTGATGCTGGGCATCCAGATGGCATGTGTCAGTCTGTTTGGCGCCATTCTTCAGCCGGTCACATCTTTTGTTATTGCAGGACGTGGATGGAGAACTGCATATTTTATGGTGGGAGGCATTACATTTATCGTCATTATCCTGTCCGCCATCATACTGCTGCGCAATTCACCAAAAGACCTCGGGATGAAGCCATACGGAGACGAAGAAAAGCGTGAACAGGAGAAAGGAGCCCGGGGGCCCCGGCTGGAAATAGATGAAAAAACTGCGCTGCATTCGATTTCGTTCTATCTGCTGCTGGTGTTTATGATCGCAATTACCGGTGTCGGTGTATTTGTTCAGCACATCCCCACGTATGGTCTTATGCTTGGCTACTCCACCCAGGCCACGGGGATGGCACTGGCCTTTGCCTCGATCGGAAGCTCCATCGGTTCCGTTGCCATCGGTATGATCAGCGACCGCATAGGGAGTCTGAAGACCTGCTTTTTAGTGATCGCAATCGGGCTGATCGCAGCAATGGGATTTCTGTTCAGCTCACAGAGCTTTCTGATCTTTGGTATATCGACATTTATGCATGGACTGGTGAGTGCGGGTGTTATGGTTCTGGCACCCATATTGACACTGACTTTCTACGGGCAGAAAGATTACGAAAAGATATATGCCAAGGTATCCATGGGCGCTCCCCTGGCGTCCATACTGCTGGTTCCGGCCTATGGATTTATCTATGACATCATGAACAACTACCGGCCGGTTCTGTTCTGGATCATTTTCTTACTCCTGATCTCTGCATGCTGTATAGCGGCAGGGTGGAAAAACCGTTGTACGATCGAAGGCTGTCCCACATGGAGGCGCAGAAAATAGCCGCCTGCTGCTTCAGCTAGGCGGCCCCTGTACGTTTCTGCCCTTTGTTTTGGGAGACTGATTCGTATTCCTTTAATTTCTGTCTTGCTTCATGATTCAGATTTTTAGGAACCTGTATCTGAACAGTGACGTACTGGTCCCCATAGACATTTGGCTGTTTCATAGAGACAATACCCTTCCCGCGAAGTCTGATCTTTGTCCCTGACTGGGTACCCTCCTGTATCTTACACATAACATCTCCATAGAGTGTCGGTACCCGGACTTCGCCTCCGAATACGGCGGTTGTGAATGGGATCGCTGTCGTTGTATAGACATCCATTCCCTTTCTCTCATAGCCGTTTTTTTCTCCAACTGTCACCAGCAGCAATAAATCCCCGTCTCCTCCGCCGTTAGTCCCGGGCATCCCCTTTCCGCGCAGACGAATACTTTTGCCTGTCTCGATACCTGCCGGAACGTGAATCTTCAGGGATCTGACGGAACCGTTCGGTTCCTGCAGACGGATCACTTTATCGCACCCAAATGCGGCTTCATCAAAACTGATGAATACATCTGAGTGCAGGTCAGCGCCTTTTCTGCGGAAATCAAAATCACTGCCTCTGTAACCGCGATACTTGAAATTTTCGGAAGAACCGCCGTGAAACCTGCTGCCGAACAGACCGCTCAAGATATCATCCATCGTACCGTCCTCAAAATGATATTCCTGATAACTGCCACCCGGACTGTCATATGCACTGGAATCCGGTGCACTGCCATCAAATGCTGCGTGTCCAAACTGGTCATACAGCTTTTTGCTGTCCGGATCACTCAGGATGGTATACGCTTCCGTCACATCTTTAAACATCTGTTCCGCCCGGGCATTCCCCGCATTCGTATCCGGATGGTATTTCTTTGCAAGTTTTCGATAGGCTTTTTTTATTGCAGCCGCATCTGCATCTCTGTTAATGCCCAGAGTTTCATAATAGTCTTTCTTTGTCAATATCATCACCTTCTGACTTTGTTTTTTTGTTGTTCTATATGTAATATAACACACAATTTTAAAATGGTCAATAACAGCAGAAAAAATAAGGAGCATTCACTGAAATTTCACAGGAAAACATTTGCCAGAAAGTAAGCACAGGTGCTATATTCACATTAGAGGAGAATGAACGATGAACAGGTTTAAAAAATTGTGGCAGACAGCACTGCTGTGTGCCTGTGTGGTTGTGATAGCAGTTTCAAAAAACACCACCTCTCATTCACAGCCCGAAAGAGAGGCTTCAGAGAACGAAAGACAGAGAGAGGAAACAGTGAAGCCGTCTGAGGAAGGAGAACGTACTGATGATATGCCAGAAGAAACCACAGAAGAAACTACAGAAGAGCGCATTGCCCGGCTAAGAAACATACTCCCAGGCGTAGCGTCACTTGATATACAGCCAATCCTTCAGAATCCGGAACTTCCCACCGGGTGTGAAAGCGTGTCCCTTACCATGGCACTGGAATTCCTTGGATTTGAATTAGAAAAAACGACAATAGCAGATCAATACCTGATCAGGAGCACAACAAACTTCGCAGAGGGTTATGTGGGAGATCCCTATTCAGACCATGGTGCCGGCATCTTCCCACCAGGTCTGACAGAAACTGCAAATGGTTTCCTGAAAGTTCATGATTCAGGGATGAGCGCCTATGATATTACAGGTGTGGAGTTTGAAGAACTGTATTCTTACATTGCAGCAGGGTATCCGGTGCTGATATGGTCAACCATGTATTACGATGAGCCACAATTTGCAGGTGCTTTTTCAACGGCTGGCGACAGGACTTATGAGTGGTACAATAATGAACATTGCATCGTACTGGGTGGATACGACCTGACTCAGAATACGGCTATACTGTTTGACCCGCTGCGTGATACTCAGGTTATGGAGATTCCGGATATGAAGTACCTGTATGATGCAGTGGGAAAGTATGCTGTTGTCATATATTAGGGGATTGTTTGTTTTAAGGCTTTTGGAGCACAGGTTGCTGCAGAAGCCTTTTTGCATGTGCAGCCTGCCCCCAGTTTTGAAGTTTTTCCGCCCAGTTTTGCGAAGGTTCTGGAATGACTGAAACTGTTCTGATAGAATAATATTTCAGAAAGGCAGGAAGAAGGCAACGTATGCGGCTTATTGCCAGTTTTCTGATTCAAGTAAGGAGTAAATGATGGAGATCAAGGGAAATAATGAGGCATACATAGAGACAATATATAAATTGGAGCAGGAAAACTCCAGACTTAAGCATCTTGCAGAAATAGACTGGCTTACAGGACTTTACAACAGGGGAACCATAGAACAGAACATTAACAGTTATCTGAAAAGCGGGCAGCCAGGTACAATGTTTGTTTTTGACCTGGATTACTTTAAACAGGTGAATGACCGTTACGGGCACATTATAGGAGATTGCCTGCTGCAAAAAATAGGTGATGTACTGAAAAAGATGTATCCGAGGGATAGTCTGATAGGCAGGACAGGCGGGGATGAATTTGTTGTATTCCTTTTTGGAAACCATTCGGAGAAAACAGCAGAAAATATCTGCACGCAGCTGAGTGAACGTTTCAGAACGATCTATTTAAAAAATAAGCTTGTGGTGAAACTGTCTATGACTATAGCATGGGCAAAAAGCGCAGATAGAATCAGCTACAAAGAAATATTTGATTTCGCAGATCAGAAGATCGTAGAAAAAAAGCAAAGCAGAAATGCGAAAAACACAAGAAGATATGAGGAGTGTATAATGGAGCTTGAAGGCATTCAGCTGGATATGAACCTGATAGCGGCGGAGATGGGTGAACGTAAAATGACCGAAGGTGCATATTGCCAGGGGTATGAGACATTTAAGGGGATTTATCAGCTGGAGCTGCGCCGAATGAGAAGAATACAGAGAGATGTATATCTTATATTGTTTACGCTGCTGGATAAAAATAATAGTTTTCTCGCTTTAGAAGAACGCGATAAAGAGATGGGAGTCCTGGGGATAGGAATCCAGAAAAACCTCAGGGTAGGAGATGTATTCACACAGTACAGCAGCAATCAGTATCTTGTTATGGTTACAGATGCCAATGCAGCTAATGTGGAAATGATATCAGGCCGTATCCGCAGCGCATATTATGAAAGCCATGAAGGTCCGGTAGACCATCTGATGCTGTACAGCAGTTATCCGCTGAATCCAAAAGAAAAATAACCGGTGTGATCCCTATGTCAGACTGATGAGAGGATGGTCTTGTAAGCCATCCTTTTTGATGCGTGAAAATGTGTTTGTTTGGCTTATCCGGAAATGATATAATAAAAACCGGTAAGAGAGTCAGGAATGAAATAAGCAGCATGAGGTATACACATGAAAAACCAGATATTTTACATAGCAGTCTGTGACGATGAGCAGGCAGACAGGGATGAAACTGCACAGATGACAGGAGCCGTGTGTGATGAGAAAGAGATTCCTTCAGAAATTTTATGTTTTGAGAGTGCGAAAGAGCTCATGAAAGAAATTCGTAGAGGAAAGAAATTTGACCTTCTGATACTTGATGTGATGATGCCGGAACAGGACGGAATGGAGTTGGCGCGTTGCCTCCGCGGTGAAAAGCGGGAAACAGCAATTGTATTTATATCCAGCAACCGGGATATGGCTCTGCAGGGGTATGAAGTGTCAGCTGCCCGTTATCTGGCAAAACCGCTTAAAAGAGACCGTCTAAAGGAAGCGGTCGTATTTTGCTATGGACAAAAGCGGAGAAATGAGGAATTACTGATTCCGGTAAATGGGATCATGAAAAGAATTTCTGCAAAAGAAATCTATTATATTGAGATTAATGGCAGAAAAAGCCGGATCGTACAGGAAGACAATGAGTGGAATACGTCCCTGTCCATTGACGAGCTGGAAAAGATGTTATCCGGATTGGAATTCATAAGATGCCACAAAAGTTTTCTTGTAAACTGCTGCCATGTCCATGCATTTGGCACTTCTTCGATGGAACTTGCAGACGGCAGGCAGATTCCTGTCAGTAAGCACCGCATCAAAGAAGTGCGGAAAGAGTTTTTTGCCTATATGAACCAATAAAGCATCTACACAGAATTTTGGGGCAGCGGAATGATGATCGTAATTTTAAATTTCGTTTTTGTCCGTTCCACAGAGACCATATTTCCCCATTTCCCCATAACGGAACGGATGATTTCCATCCCATACCCATGCCCGGGCATGGGATTTTTTTTGTGTTTTTCGGATTCGGGCAGTACAGAATTTTCGCAGGAAAAAATAAAGTGCCGGTTCTTACAATGGAAATCCAGACGTAAGAAGGGATTGACAATACCTGGGTCGGAAGCTGCGTTGACTGCATTCTCCAGAATGTTCAGAAACAGACAACAGGTATCCGTATCTGTAAGAGGCAGAATCTTTGGTGCTTCGGAGCGGATGATCTCAGCGGTAATTCCTTTGTCCGAGGCAGTGTTTAATTTCCCGTTTATAATGATATCCAGTATCTGATTCCCGCTGGAGACGACGGGTCGTACCTGTTCAGCCAGTCCGGTCAGCTCCGACAGATAGTCCGCAAGTTTTTCCGGTGACTCTGCCGCCATCCTGCCAAGCAGGGAATAATGTTTCATCATATCATGCCTGAGCATCTGCACTTCTTCTGACTGACGGCGAAGATTCTCGTAACTTTGGAGAGCAAGTTCACTTTTTGCGGCTAAAATAATATGTTCCGTACGGCGCCTGGTTTCGCGTTCTGCCAGTTCAATCACAACTGCAGAAAGGCTGGAAAGCAGACAGAGGTTCCAGAGCAGCTTCAGGGAATAGTTTGGAAACAAGAAGGCTATCTCCCGGGCAATCCTTGTCAATACCGTGTCCGCATAATCAGGCAGCAATGGGATGCTAAGCAGCAGAAACAGGGTATAACCAATAATTATAACAAGTGCTGTATGGAATAAATGCCTGAAAAACCGATTGTTCTTCCGGTTAAGGAAGAAGGAACAGACCAACACAGCAAACAGGGCGACAAACCCGGTAATATGAGGCAGAACTGTTATGAATCTATGTGTATCCTCAAATAGCAGAATCCCAAAATGTGCTACAACGACGGCGGCAATCGTGCTTAGAAACTGCAGTACTGTGATTATAAGAAACAGAATACGCAGCGGCTTTGCATAAATGGTAAGGAATGCAAGCAGGGATGCAACAGACAGATCAAAGAATATCCTGGTAGGATCCGAGGAAGGCGAACCAAAATACTGGTAAAAAAAGTCTGTCTGTGCCAATACACTGCACATCTGGAAAAACACCGTAAGAGCAAAGAACGGAAGTGTAAAACGCAGAGTTCCAAAAGAGGTATTCCAGATAAATGCCGCCAGCAGGAAAAACACCAGTGCAAACAGAAGTACAGCGGGAATCATGACACGTGCGGTCTCCGCAATCAGTCCGCTCTCATAAGAATAGCCGCAGTATAGTGTAATCTCGCAGGGATATACAGTATCATCTCCTCCCTGCTTTTCGGAGGCTCCAGGACCGGGACTGGACTGTGCAACTGTCAGTGTGCGACCTTCATAGTTCGGAGGAAGTGATACGGTTACAGGCTCTGACCGGTCAGAGTCCAGCATTGGCAATTCCAGGTAACCGATACGATTGTCAAGTTCCGGACAGTCTGTATAAATCAAAGTATTATCGAGAAAGACACTGACTGTCCGGTTGACGACGCCAATCTGAAGGACCGGGCTGTCCAGCTTTTCTGACATCTCACGTGAGTAATAGAATGTCTGACCGGGATATGAAAGACCTGAATATCCTCCGCTGCCGTCAGAAGTCAGCTGTCTCTTCTCACCTTTATGATCTGTATATACAGACCAGCCCTTGTTGCCCTCCCATTCCTGTCCGTCCTCCGGAAGCAGGGAAAGATCAAAAGACAAATCTTCCATAGGTTGCGTGTAATAAAAAACTGCCAGGGCGGCAGGAATACATAAAAGCAGAGAAATGAGCAGTGCGGTGATAAGTTTTGGTAAATGCCTTATATTAGCCATAACAGGGAGCCTCCGGTTAAAATCTGATATCTATATTGTTTTATTATCAGCATATCAGGATTTTTTGCAGTCTGTCAACGGACAGAAAACAATGAATGCCCAGTTTTGAGGCTTTTATGTCCAGTTTTGCAGACAATAGACAGGAAAAAAGATTGTAATACTCCATGCAAGGTTTTGTTATCTCAAATCGTGTTATAGTTAGTCAGCAAACCAAAAACATGTTCAGGAGGTAATTAACATGAAAAAACTGTTAGCTTCAGGCGCGGCCGCGGCGCTCGTATTTACAACGGTGACGGTCACCTTTGCAGCGGGGGCGGATACCCTGATATCTCACGCGGTATACTGTGAAACAAACGGATATCATTGTGGACACGTCACAGATGAAGACCCTGATGGCTTGTGTGACAGCTGTCAGGATCATACATCTCATGACCGAATACACAGCTATCACCACAGCGAAAATGAGGATTTATCCCGCCATGGTCACGGCAGGCATCATAATTAAAAGCGGTATAATGGGCAGTGGTTATCTCAGCCACTGCCTGCTGTACGTTTAAAGAGAGAGTCTTTTACATGGGGCAGAAAAGCTGTATAATAAATGTGCGGGATCGTCAGAGGGAGGTGCGGGAGTGCGAAGTGAATATGATGTTAATCGTGCAGTGGAGACATATGCGGACATGATCCGGCGCATCAGCTTCTGTCATCTGAAGAATCAGGCTGATACAGGAGTGTGATCTACCTGCACTATTATGAAGGGTATTCTGCGCATGAAATCAGTCTGATTTTAGGCAAGAAGGAAAATACCGTTTATTCATTACTGTCAAGAGGACGCGGGATTCTGAAGGAAAAGCTGGGAGGTGATGAATTTGGGAAATAAATTTCGTGATGCATTTGATACAATAAAAGCAAATGAGGCACTGAAAGACTCTACGATAGAGTTTTTACAGTCCAGGAGACAGAAGGCAACTGTGTATAAAATTCGCCCCGCAGTCTGTAAAATAATCACTGCCGCATGTGTCACCCTTATACTTACCATTATCACAGGCGTTTATTTTTATATACAGACACCGGTTTCGTTTGTGAGTATTGATGTCAATCCATCTGTTGAACTGACCTTGAACAGACTTGACCGTGTTCGGACAGCAACAGCATTTAACGGAGACGGTGAGGCTGTATTGGAAGGGATCAGTGTAAAAGGTAAACCGTACACGGAGGCCATTAATCTGATCATGGAAAATGCTGATAGGAAAGAATATCTGACAGATGATGCAGAGCTTGTATTTACGGTGGCTGCCGGAAATCGTGCTAAAGAGAGTGAACTGCGCACAGGCATCGAAAACTGCCATGGATGTAAGGCACATGGAGGACACAGTACTGGCACCGAAATGGAAATTGTTTCGGAGGCGCATGATCAGGGGGTATCGATAGGCAAATATTCCGCGTATCTGCAGCTGGCGAAATATGATGAATCCATGACAGTGGAAGATTGCCATGATATGACGATGTCAGAGATCCATCGCCTGATCAGTGAGCATAAACAGGGCAGGCATGATAAATCGGTGAAGAAGCAAAGCGACTGCCCGGATAATGCAGAACAAGCGCACAGAAGCGGTCATAATAACAGAGATCATGAATGACAAGCATGCGTTAAAATATAAACAGAATCTTAAAAAACAAAGAATAATTTGACTTTTACTGGAATCTGCTTCAGAATAGTTACTAAGAGGGAATGAGGGGAAAATGATTACAAGGGAGGAATTATGAAACTGACAGGCAGGAAAAAAAAGCAGGTCATTGTTCTGATTATATGTCTTTCTCTCGCGGTTTTACTTGGTATATCGCTGATCATATATATAAGAACGATAGAGAAAAAAACCATGGGATACAGAATATCCGTATATGGATTAAACATTTCAAAACTGTCTCTTGAAGAGGCGGCAGAAAAAATAGCAGCTGAATTCGAGAAAACGAACGTTGTCTTTACAGAGAATGGCAGTGAGGTTTATAAGACGACGTTAAAGAATATGGGATACTCGCTGGATATAAAGCATTTGCAGAGTGAATTGACAGAAGTTAAGAAGCAAAGAGCTGAACAGAAGGGACTGATCAAACCGAAAGGGAATTATGAGATCAAATACACGATCAATCAGGATGAGAAGCAGGAGGCCGATGCTCTGGCTGCTGATCGATTTGATTCGATTGAACGAAAAGATTCTGCAGATGCATACATAAAGTACGATGAACAAAAAGGTGAATTTGTGATCATAGACGATGTACTGGGGAACCAGATCGATGAGGCGAAACTGCAGGAATATGTCCACAAAGAACTGGAAACAAAATTCAGTCAGAGTTTACTGAACCGTACTGTGGAAATTACGGTGAGTGATCCGGTTTATAAGGAGGGGATCACCTCAGAGAACCCGGAACTCAACAGCAGTCTGGAGGCATTGAACCAGCAGTTGCAGCAGTATAGAAGTACTTCTGTTACCTATACATTCGGAGAGGCAACGGAGGTGCTGACTTCCGAGCAGATCGCTTCGTGGCTGACTGTGAATGACGACAACAGTATCAGTATCAACGAGGAAGCAGCGAGTGCCTTTATTTCAGAACTGGCAGCGAATTATAATACTATTTATTTGCCGCGCTATTTCCAGACGTCCTATGGAAACGAGATCAAAATCAGTGGAAATGAATATGGATTTCGGATTGATCAGGAGGCAGAACTGCAGCAGCTGCTGGAAGATCTGAAGAGCGGCACAGCCATCCAGCGTGATCCTGTCTACAGCAAGCAGGGGATTACCAGAAACGGAAAAGATGACCTGGCGGGCAGTTATATTGAAGTCAGTCTTGACAATCAGCATTTATGGCTCTATAAAAATGGTTCTCTCGTTACGGAAACAGATATCGTGAGCGGTCTTCCAACAGAAGAGCGGGAAACCTACCGTGGGGCGTGGCCGATTGCTTATAAAGCAAGTCCATACACGCTGAGCAGTGATATTTACGGATATGAGCAGAAAGTTACATACTGGATGCCTTTTGTATATGGACAGGGTCTGCATGATGCGGACTGGCAGTCTGCGTTTGGAGGAGACCGGTACAAGACAAACGGAAGCCACGGATGCATTAACCTTCCGCCGGATCAGGCAAAAATCATCTATGATTCCATCGACGGAGGATATCCGATTATCATATATTAATTCAAACTCAGTCATAGAATCAAAGAGGAACCGCATTTTCATAATATGGCAAGTAAAATCAAGCGACAGTTTCTCCGATTCTTTATAATAAGTGCAGGGTGGTTGAAATGAGGTAAACAGACAAATGTATGAGTGGCAGCAGCAAATTCAAATGATCGTTGATGAAATAGACAAATGCATTAAAAAATATGATGATGAAGCACTGACACTGCGCGCTCTGTCCCAAAGGCTTGGTTATTCCGAGTTTTATACGACGAGAAAATTCAAAGAAATATCAGGAATGCAATTCAGGGATTATCTGAGGCTCAGAAAATTAGCCTTTGCATTAAAAGAGGTGCGAGACAGCGATAAGAACATTTTGGATATTGCCCTTAATTATGGATTTTCATCACACGAAGCTTTTACCAGAGCTTTCCGGGGAACATATGGCGTTACGCCAAGTGAATACCGAAAAAAGCCGAGGCCTGTCGTTCTTCGTACCAAAATCAACCCTTTCGACCGCTACTTTTTAGGGTTAGGAGAAATAGGTATGATAAAATCTAACGGTGACGTTAACATTTATTTTGTGACCATACCCGCACACAAATTTTTGCACATTAAAAACTATGAGAGTAATGGGTATTGGGATTTTTGGCAAAAACAGAGTCTTATACCGGGACAGGACTGCGAGACAATCTGCGGCCTGCTCGACAGTATCAAAGGTAAACTGGATGATGATGGAGGGAGCGAAACGAACAGCGGCAGTGGTCAGCTTATGGCGTATATGAATGACCCCAACGGCAGACTCTGTGATTGGGGGATTCCGCGTACAGAGTGTTATGGAGTCCGTCTTCCCGCCGATTATAAAGGGGAAATACCACCGCAAATGCTTATGGTTGACGTTCCGGAAGACGAGTATATCGTGTTTGAACACGGGCCATTCGATTATGAACAGGAAAACCGCAGCGTGGAGGAAAAAATCGAAAAGGCAATGTCGACGTTTGATTTTTCCGGCACCGGTTACTGCTTTGATACCTCGCCCGGCAGAATCATTTACCTGTATTATGACCCGCAGCGGTTTTGCAAGTATATCCGACCGGTGCGGAAGTAGAGCTGTCTGATGAGCTGAAGAGTGATCTGAAAAGATTTGAATGAAAGTTTGAAATAAATACAAGAATGGCGAAAGCGGCAGAGATATGCATCTGCCGCTTTCATGCTGTTATGGAACCGGTACTGAGAGCCGGTCATTTTTATGTGTCTCATGATTCTGTGAACAAGTAAAAAAAGTCCACTTTTTATCAAAAAAGTGAGTGTTATATTTTTACCTTACGTGATAAGATTCTTTATGTCAAATGGTGATCGCGATACCTAAGAAAATGAAGAAAATGAAAACGAATCGTATATTTGGGAGGTATAGGATGAAAAAGAAGTATATTAGCATTTTATGTGCACTCGCTTTAACGGCAACAATGCTGGCAGGATGCGGCGGAAAAGATGACTCTTCTTCGACAGCATCAACGGATACATCTTCCGAGGATACATCCGGAGGCGATGCTGCAGCCAAAGACACAGGTGACGCGTCAGGTAAAGAGATTAAAGTCGGCTTCGTTGTCAAGTCTCTGGCAGACCAGTATTGGATTCTTGTAAAGGCCGGTGCTGAGGCAACAGCAAAAGAAAATAACGTGGACCTTACCTTCATTGCCCCGAATTCAGAAAGTGATGTGGCAAAACAGGTAGAAAATATTGAGACACTGGTAGCAGCAGGCGTGGATGTGCTCTGTGTTGCTCCTTCCAATGATGAGACAGTGCTTCCGGCACTGCAGAATGCAGTTGATGCCGGAATCAAGGTGATCGCTGTAGATACCGATTCTTCTCTTCCGGATAAAGTGTCCTTTATCGGAACAGGTAATGAAAGTGCAGCGAAAGAAGGCGCATTGTGGGCTGGCGAACAGGTTGGCGAAGGTGCAAAAGCAATCATCCTGCGAGGACGTCTGGGCGATGCCACACACGATGCCAGAGAAGCTGGTATCAAAGCCGGTCTGGAAGAAGCTGGCGTAGAAGTACTGGAATCTCAGGCAGCTGATTCAACAGAAGAAAAAGGTATGAGTGTCAGTGAAAACCTGCTCCAGAAATATCCGGACGCAGATCTGATCATCACAACAGCCGATTCTATGGCGACCGGCGCATACAACGCAGTTGTTGCGGCTGGAACAGATACAAAGGTTTATGGATTTGACGGAACCATTCCTGTCAGTGAAAAAGTTGCTGCTGGCGAGATGCTGGGAACTACCGCACAGGCTCCATATGACATGGGTGTACTCGGAATCGAAACTGCAATCAAGATTATGAACGGCGAAGAAGTAGACGCTGTCATCGATTCCGGACAGAAGATCATCACTGCAGAGAATGCAGAAGAATTTAAAGCTGATCTGGAAGCAAAGGTGAAATCAGCAGAATAAGCGTTCGCAGAATGTCGTTTCGTATTACGTCCATCGAGCTTTTGCTCCCTGGACGTAATATCTTAGAAGAGGAGGGTGGTTATAAGCATGGGCGAAGTAATCATGGAATTACAGAATGTTACCAAATACTTTCCTGGCGTTATTGCATTGAATGATATGTCCTTTCAGATCAGAACGGGTGAAGTACATGGTTTGATCGGTGAAAACGGTGCCGGTAAATCCACGCTGATCAAAGTATTTACGGGTGTCAATCAGCCGGAAAAAGGAAAGATTATCATAGACGGCAAAGAGGTAGTGCTGTCGAATCCCAATGTTGCGAAAAAATACGGGGTAGGATGTATTTATCAGGAACTGAATATTGTACCGGATTTAAGTATTACTGACAATTTATTCATCAATTATTATAAGAAAAAAGGAGTCCTTCTGGACTATCATTATATGCATAAAAAAGCGGCGGAGATCATGGAACAGCTGGGTCAGAAGATTGATCCCCGCACACTGTGCGGAAAGCTCGGGCTGGGTGTTCAGCAGATGGTTGAGATTGGAAAATCCATTTTGTCTGAAGCGAGACTTATCATCATGGACGAACCCACATCGTCACTTTCCGCAAATGAAGTCAACCAGCTGATGAAAACGATCAATATCCTGCGGGACAAGGGGATTGCGATTGTCTTTGTATCACATAAACTGGAGGAGATTTTTGAAATCTGTGACTGTATCACCGTTATGCGGGATGGGCAGCACATCAGCACAAAGCCGGTAAAGCAGGTGACAAATGACAGTCTGATTGCTGATATGGTCGGCAGAAGCCTGGATGATCTGTTTCCGAAAGAAATCTATCCGCAGGGTGAGGAATTTCTCCGTATTGAGAATTTTAACAGTGTCGGTGTTTTAAGAAACGTAAGTTTCAAAGCGTACGCCGGACAGGTGCTTGGATTTGCCGGGCTGGTAGGCGCGGGAAGAACAGAGACCATGCGCGCCTTGTTTGGTGCGGACCCGAAAGACACCGGTGATGTCTACATCAGGGGTAAGAAGACCACGATCAATTCTCCGAAGGATGCCATTCATCATAAGATCGCATTCCTGACAGAAGACAGAAAGGGGGAGGGACTGATCCTGGATGCTTCCGTTAAGAATAATCTTTTCCTCGCCACAATCGATCAAGATACGAGCCATGGGTTCCTGGATCAAAAGAAGTATCAGAAGATTGGAATGGAGAATGTGGAGACCTATAAGATTAAAACCCCGACGCTTGAGACACCTGCGGGAACACTTTCCGGCGGTAATCAGCAGAAGGTGGTAATCGCCAAATGGGTCAATACAGATGCGGATATTTATATCTTTGATGAGCCGACAAGAGGTATCGATGTCGGTGCCAAGATTGAAGTATATCATGTAATGAACAAGCTCTGCAGAGAAGGGAAATGCGTCATCATGATCTCTTCAGAACTTCCGGAAATCCTTGGCATGAGCGACCGCGTGATCATCATGAGGGAAGGAAAAGTCATGGGCGAACTGGACAGAAACTCTGAGCATTTCAACCAGGAATCGATTATGAAAGCTGCATGGGGAGGGAAACTATCATGAAAGAAAATAAAAGCAATGTAAAAGAATTTATCGGCAAATTAGGACCGCTGCTGGCACTGATTGTTGTATGTATCGGGCTTGCGATCGCAACGGAGGGCAGGTTCCTTGCCTTTGCCAATATCATGAACATTTTGCGTCAGACACCGATCATCGCGCTGATGGCAGTCGGTATGCTGTGTGTGATCCTGCTCGGAGGAATCGACCTCTCCGCCGGATCACTGCTCGCGATCTCGATCTGCTGCTCCGGTGTGGTCATGCAGAAATTCAATATTCAGAATCCGCTGATTCTGATCCTTGTGTGTCTCGTTGTGGGAACACTTGCAGGAGCATTCAACGGCGTTCTTCTGACGAAACTGCATCTGCCGCATCCGTTTATCGCAACGCTCGGCATGAAAAACGTCTGCCGTGGTCTGGCACTGCTGATCACAGGGGCTACTGCAATCGCAGGTTTCCCGAAAGGCGTTACCTTTGTAGGTGTTACGAATGTGGGCAAGATTCCGCTTTCCTTTATTATGACAATTGTTCTTTACATAGCGATGCATATCTTCCTGACAAGGACTGGTCTCGGCCGTAAGATCTTTTCATTCGGAGGAAATTCCGAGGCGGCAAGACTTGCAGGAATCAACACAGACCGTGTCCAGATCTTCTGCTACGCAACTTCCGGTTTCTTCTGTGCAGTTGCCGGTATTGTGTACATGGGACGCCTGAATTCAGCAGTTCCGCTGGCATCTCTGGAAGGTGACCTAGATGCGATCGCTTCCTGTATCATCGGCGGCGCTTCTTTCCTCGGCGGAAAAGGTAATGTCTGGGGTACATTGGTTGGGGCCATGATGATTGCCGTTATCCGTAACGGCTGTGACCTCATCGGCGTATCTTCGGATTTACAGCAGATCGTTATCGGCGCTGTCATTGTCATTGCGGTATTTATCGACGTACTGCGCGGACAGATGGATGCAAAGGCAAAACGTCTTGCAATTGCAAAAAGTCTGGAAGCTGCTTCCTAATACTCTTTAAACTCTCTTCAGAACAGAAGGAAAGCTGCGAGAACAGTTTTCCTTCTGTTTTTTATGAAAATATAGTATAATCGAACAGTACATGGAATTCATGGGAAGGAAGAAAACAATGAAAGTTTTAATAGCAGACGATGAGATTGGAATCTGCCGGTTGATACAATGTCTTGTGGACTGGGAATCACTTGGACTTGAAATTTTAAGTATTGTACACAACGGATGGGAAGCTCTGAAGGTGATTGAGACGGATAAGCCCGATATCGTCATCACAGATGTCTGCATGCCGGAATATAACGGAATCGATATTATAAAAAGAGTAAAAAGTTCGAATTCCGATATCAAGTTTATTGTCATCAGCGGCTACCGGGAATTTGAGTATGCAAGAGATGCCCTGAAATATGGAGCGGAGGATTATCTGCTGAAACCCATCAAGAAAGATGAACTGACTGCCGCGCTTCTGCGCATCATCGATGCAGAGACTCAGAAACGCCAGACGGTGCAGGAACAGACGCGGCTGAAGCAGTATGTGGAAACAACCGCTATTAAGCTGCGTGAAGAATTTGTCAATCACCTTCTTTTTCAGACTGCGGATCCTGCACAGCTTACAGCAGTGTACTGCAGTGAAAAGCTGCACCGTGATTTTGTTAAAAAACACTTTATATGTATTGCTATGAAGGCCGATCTTCCTGAGGAACGGTTCTCGTTTGAAGAAGTAAAGGATTTCTTCCAGAAAAAAGCGGGAGTCACACTGGAAAACAATCTGAAAGAAGATCAGTATGTGTGCTGCTGGGGTCTGTATGAGGATATTCTTCTGGCTGTTATTAATTTTGATTCTCCGAAAAGAGAGGTATTAAACGATCACTTTCGACAGGTGATCTTTGAACTGCGTGAGATGATCAAAATACCGACATCTCTCTGTCACATTTCAATCGGTAAGGGAAAGGTGGCGAATTCACTGGAAGAATTGCCGTTCTCCATGCATCAGGCCTACTATGCATTGATGGAACGGATATTAAAGGAAACGGACAGCGGGATTTATGAATGCCCGGAGAAACTGGCTAATGAGAACAGAAGTAATATTGTCAATTATACATTTCAAAAAGTTTTGTTTCAGGCCCTGGAAAATACCGATTACGACGGAGCCTGCTCTCTGCTTGAGGGTGTTATAATAAAACTGAAGAATGAGGAAGATCTGACGGGATATAAAGTACTGGAAACTTTTCGGGAAGTGTACACGATTATTTTTACGGGGATGAATGCGAAATTCTCAAAAGATGAGATAGAAGAGTGGAAAGAAAAAGTAAATGAATGTATGCACAACAGCTGCCGCATGGAACAGATGACAAAAGACCTGCAGCTGTTTCTGGAACAGATATTCGCCAGGCTGAAGGAAAAGCAGGAGAGTATCAGCCGTAAACCGATTCGTGAGGCAAGAGAATACATTGCCAGACACTTCAAGGATGACATTGATCTTGAACAGGTGAGTTGTATCGTCGGATTTAATCCTTCTTATTTTTCACGTCTTTTTAAAAAGGAAACCGGAAAAAATTTCGTGGAATATCTGACGGAACTGCGGATGCTCGAAGCACAGCAGCTGTTGTCAGAGACGGATAAATGCATCGCTGAGATCGCACAGGAAGTCGGATATACAGACGACAAATACTTTTCAAGAGCATTTAAAAAATACAGCGGACTGAAGCCTAAGGATTATCGCAAACTATATATCATGTAACAGGAGTTTGATATGGATCGTATTGATACAGGGACCTCCCTGAAAAAGCGGATTAAGATATGTGCAGCCCTGCTTGCGGCGCTTGCCCTTCTGATGACAATTTATATCCTGTTTCTTTTAAACGAGTTAAAGGAGAATAATAAAGCGGCATTTGACAGCGGCAGAACAACAGGAATGATACTGCTGCTTCTGCTCTGCGGGTACCTGGTGTTTACTTATAATTACCTGGTGATTCCATATTTGAAAACGCGGAGAGTCCTGGATAATTTCAACAAAGGCATTGTGTTTGAAGATGTTTTTTCGCTTCCGTATCCATTTACTCCGGAACTGGAAATCGCCCTTGCCAAACTTGAGGCGCTGCTTGATAAGAAAGAGTCTCTGAGACTTTCGGTTGAACAGTCAAAATACCTTGCTCTTCAGAACCAGATCAACCCGCATTTTCTTTATAATACTCTGGATGCTATCCGGGGAGATGTGCTGATGGCGGGTCTTCATAATATCTCGGATACGATAGAAGCATTGTCAACCTACTTCGCATATTCGATCTCCAATCTGGAACAGTATGCCACGTTGTCGGAAGAGCTGCGGAATGTGCAGGCTTATATCACGGTACAGAAATACCGTTTCGGAGAAGCCCTGCAGTTTTCTGTTATTTATGAGGAAGACCGGGAACAGCTTCAGGATTTATATATTCCGCGTATGGTGCTGCAGCCCATTGTAGAAAATGCGATCTACCACGGGCTGGAAATCCGCAACAAGCGCGGAAATATCCAGCTGCGTATTCAGATGACGAGAAAAACTGTGATTATTGACATTATTGACGATGGCGTCGGTATGTCACAGAAGGCAGTGGAAGTACTGAATCTGAAACTGACACATGCGGAAGCAGGACTGGGAAATGCGGAGCAGAAGAGAAAGGGAATCGCACTTGTCAATGTCAACAGCAGGATCAAACTGTTGTTCGGTCATGAATTCGGAATGTATGTCTACAGTAATGAGGGAGTCGGTACAGATGTCAAGCTGACACTCCCTATTGTAAAAGAACCAAAATAGCAGGAGAGCTTTATGCAGGAAGAATTGCTGAAAATCGAAAATGGTATGAAAAATATAGATGGCTATGACATTCTCGCAGGTGTTCAGATCCAGGTGTTTAAAAATAAAATCTGCGGAATCATGTCCGGTGAGCAGCAGGAGCTGGAGGTCCTGTGGGAGATTCTGCAGGGTAAACAAAAACTGGATTACGGAACCTTTTATATCAATGAACGGAAGGTGAGTGAAGAGGATGCACCGGAGGTTCTGAAAGAAAACGTAACAGTGATCGATGGCAGCTCCCATCTGATTGGCAGTCTGTCACTGGCCGAAAATCTGTTTGTCATATCAAGAGATTATAAAGAACGGTTCCTGGATCTGGAAAAGCTGGAAAAAAAGCTGGAAATCCTGTTTGATATGTTTCATATAAGCATTGACATTCACACCTCTGTATCACAGCTGAGTCATATGGAACAGTTTAAGATTGAGCTTCTGAAAGCCTATACAATAGGGATTAAGCTGGTACTTGTCGATATTCGAAGCAACAATCTGCCGTCCGAAGAAGTGGACGAGTTGTTTGAGCTGATCGGCAAAATGAAAGAACGTAATATCACATTTATCGTATGGAATCCGGTCCTTGAACAGACACTTCATTTTTCAGATCAGCTGCTGATCATTAAAAATGGAAGGACGGCCCGCATATTCGGACAATCTGAATTTGACGAGAAGGTTATAACCAGAATCCTGCTGGGGAATCCGGAAAAATCACTTCGGTTCGGACAGCTTTCACAGCGCAGCCAGCTGGCATTCCGAATGGAACACGTCTCCGAAAATTATCTGTTTCGAGCCAGTTTTGAGATTTACAGCGGTGAAATCGTCTGTATTCACTGCGATGAGGAGCAGGGACTGTCTCATTTTTATAAGGTTATGAGCGGTGAAACACAGGTGAGAAATGGTAAGATGACGATCGGTTCCAAAGACTTCACACCGAAATGCCTGGAAGATGCAATAGAGCATGGAGTTGGCTTTATTGAAAATATTTCATATACCCAGACTCTGTTTTATCAGATGACGGTGCTGGAAAATGTATGTATTGTCAAAGGCAACTATCTCAAAGCGATCTGGTGGAAGCGCAGATACAGGGACAGCATACGCAATACGATTAATTCTGTTTTCGGAAAAGACATCTGTGATAAACGATTAGGTGAACTGACGGAAACGGAGCTGCAGAAAGTACTTTTTTGCCGCTTCATGATCTTTCATCCGAAACTGCTGGTACTGGTCAACCCTTTTATCGGCGGATGTATCAATATGAATGAGGAATCTCTGAAAAATATTCAGATGACCGCTGACCGCGGGATTGCGGTTCTGATCCTTACCGGGAGCAGAATGAAGGTGCCGCAGCTGCATGGACGGCATCTGATTCTCACAAAAGCAGGCGTGTTAATGGAAAGGATACAGCGTTATGAATAGCAAACGGGAAAGTCAATATTTTTTTTACAGCAGTCTCTGGATTCTGGCCATACTGATCGTGTGCGGAGCTATTTTCTGTCCCGGTTTCCTGAGCGGCTTTAATGCGACGAGTATCCTGCGGCAGATTTCCTATATTACTCTGATGGCATACGGCGCTACAGTCATCATCATGCTCGGTCATATCAATGTTGCCTACGGGTCAGAAATGGCTCTGATCGGATGTGTCTCCTGTGAAGTCATGGTCGTTACCGGGAATATAGTTCTGGCAATACTTGCCGCCCTGCTGCTGGGAGCCCTGATCGGTCTGTTTATCGCCTTTATTGTCACCAGATTCGGGATTCCCTCTTTCATCGTAACACTGATCGTCAGCATGATCTCGAGGGGAGCGGCTATGGTCTTCACGAACAGCGCACCGATAACAAACCTTGGAAAGTATACGGTGATAGGGCAGGGGATGGTAGGAAAAATTCCGGTGCCTGTTTTTATCATGGCGATGGGTTTCTTTATCATCTGGGCGATCGTAAATAAAACCGGTTTCGGAAGACAGGTCATTGCTGTCGGTGAAAATGTGAAAGCATCCAAAGCATCCGGGATCCGTGTAAAACATGTCATTATGAAAACCTATATTCTGGACGGAGTTTTCACTGCGGTTGCAGCGGTTGTCTTTATGGCACGTATGAATTCCGGTATTCCAGCATCGGGAGAGTCAAGTGAGTTCGATGTGATCACCGCCGTTGTACTGGGCGGAACTTCTCTGACAGGGGGCACGGGAAATGTGATCGGTACGGTCATCGGCGCAATGATCGTCGGGATGATCAACAACATGCTGAATCTGTGGGGAATCAATTATAACTGGCAGAGCATCATCAAGGGAATTTTTATCATGCTGGTTATCATCATTGATTACTCGGTCAAGAAGCAAAAAAAGCCTATTTTATGAGGAGAATACACGAGGAGAATACACAATGAATTCTGATTTATTTCCTCCTTGAAATAAATCCTTGATTGTAGTAGTATAGATCTATACGACAAACGCGAGTTTATCAAATAGATGAAAGGGAAAGATAAAGGGTATCCACATGAACAAACGTACAACCTACCACGAACAGACCGATATACATAATATCATGAAGCTGCGTGAAGTTTTAAAGACGCTACCGGCGTTTGCGCGCGACTATTTTCGTTCGATTGACGCTACAACGACCACAAAAACAAGAATTTCCTATGCTTATGATATCCGTGTATTCTTTCAGTTTCTGCTTGAGGAAAATCCTGTTTTTAAAAATCAATCCATGGACTCTTTTACCGTCGATGTGCTCGATCAAATTCAGGCGCTCGACATTGAGGAATATATGGAATATCTGAAGGTTTACAAAGGCAACGGTGAAAATCTTAATACGAACGGTGAACGCGGCTTAAAACGTAAAATTTCTGCTTTGCGCAGCTTTTATGCTTATTATTACAAACGGGAAATGATCCATACAAATCCTACAGTGTTGATCGATATGCCGAAAATCCATGAAAAAGCCATTATCCGGCTTGATACGGATGAAGTTGCTATGCTGCTTGATCATATCGAGCACTGTGGTGATCATCTGACCGGTCAGAAAAAGGTTTATTATGAAAAAACAAAGGAACGTGATTTGGCGCTCGTCACTCTCCTGCTTGGAACAGGTGTTCGGGTTTCCGAATGTGTCGGACTGGACGTTGAAGATATCGATTTTAAGAATAACGGAATCAAGGTAACGAGAAAAGGCGGAAACGAAATGATCGTCTATTTCGGCGGGGAGGTAGAGAAGGCATTAAAAAATTATCTGGAGGTGCGCAGAGGAATTACTCCGGTAACCGGACATGAGCACGCACTCTTCTACTCTACCCAGCGCAAGCGCATTGGAATTCAGGCAGTCGAAAATCTTGTTAAAAAATACACCAGAGAAATTACAACCACGAAAAAAATCACGCCTCATAAGCTTCGTAGTACTTATGGTACCACGCTGTACCAGGAAACGGGTGATATTTATCTTGTCGCTGATGTTCTGGGACATAAAGACGTGAATACAACGAAAAAGCATTATGCTGCCATTGATGACGACAGGCGCAGAAAGGCTGCCGGAGTTGTGAAACTGAGGGAGGATTAGAACAAATGAAATTAATGATTCACGATTTAACTGAGGATGCCCTGCACAGGATATCCTCTAAAATTGAGGCTGATGACATTGTCATAACCGGAAATGACAATATCCGCCCCTGTATCGGCTGCTTCGGGTGCTGGCTGAAGACGCCGGGTGCCTGCATTATCAGGGATGCGTATCAGCAGATGGGAAAATACATCGCCATGTGCAGCGAAATGCTTATCATCAGCAAATGTACCTATGGCTGCTACAGCCCGCCTGTTAAAAACATACTGGACAGAAGCATATCCTATATCCACCCCTACTTTACGATAAAAAACGGGGAAATGCATCATCAGCAGAGATATAAGAAAGATCTGACCATGAGGGTCATATTCTACGGTGATGACACAACCGTTCAGGAAAAAGAAATTGCGCAGAAATTGGTGACAGCGAATGCAGTTAACCTGTATGGCACCGTAGCATCTGTGACTTTTCTGGATTCCATACAGGAAATGGAGGAACTGAACATATGAAAATATCTTTGATAAACGGCAGCCCCAAGACAAAGGGCAGCGCATCAGGTGTTATACTGAAAGAACTTCAGGAACTGCTCTCTCCCAAGGATCATATTGTGAACCTCCACTTTACAAAACACCGGCCTGACGAGGGGGATGTTGACCTTCTGCAAGATTGCGATGCTATCGTTTTCGCATTTCCACTCTATGTTGATGCTCTCCCATCACATCTGGTATCATGCCTGATTCAGTTGGAAAATTCATTTAAAAATACCGCCTTTCCGCACAACTGCACAGTATATGCTATTGTAAACTGCGGATTTTACGAAGGCCGCCAGAATGTGCTTGCTTTGGATATCATGAAATGCTGGTGTGAGAAAGCAGGCGTTGTCTGGGGCGGAGGACTTGGCATCGGCGGAGGAGGAATGATGCCTGTGCTGGGCAATATCGCCCCCGGCAAAGGACCCAAGAAAAACTTTTCCCATGCATTGGAAACACTATCGGACAGAATTTCCCGGCGGGAATCCGGCAAAAACATATGCTTTTCTCCCAATTTCCCGAGATTTCTATACAAAATCGCAGCTGAAATCGGCTGGCGGCAGGCAGTGAAAAATAATGGTTTGAAAACTCATGACCTGTGGAACAGACAGATTTGATTCAGACTGCTCTACCGGGTGGACTGATTTTTGCAGTCCGCCCAAATTTCTTCCCTGTCTCCGCACAGCAATTTATCGATAACCCGCAGCAGCTCTAATTCACTTCTAAATTCAATGGTCTGACTTTCCGATATTAACTTACCCTGCCATGTGAAGTTATTGCATTCCTCTATGTGAACTTCAAAGGTCGCGGGTATCTGTGACTGTTTCTGTGCCATATATCTATCCTTTCTTTTCTACCGTATTTGATGTGGGTTGTTCCGGATATCATATTGTTATTTTATTATAGTCGATGACAGCAGGTCAAACAATCGGACTGGTATTAGGTTTCTGGAAAAATTATTACTTTTCATGCCATATTGTATGTTATAATATAATAAATTTTAACCTGTTCAACGGAGGTAGCAAGGATGGACTTCAACGGAGAAAAATATACTCCCGCTTCACTGCCGGGATTGTGCGCACCACGAAATCAACTGCTTCTAAAGCTTGATAACAGAAGTAATGAACGGCTGCTGTATATCCAGGCTCCGGCAGGGTACGGCAAGACAGTTATAACAAATCTCTGGCTAAAGAAAAGCGGTGTTCGCCATCTATGGATCGCACTGGATGAATATGACAACAATCCGGAGTTGTTTTACAGACTGCTCTGTTCTGCTGTCATATATACGCAGGAAGAGTCAGATATTCTGCTGGAAATGGACAGCACCGGAATGTTTTCCAGCTCTCCGATTGAGCACGCCATGCTCCTGACTTCGAGGTTCACAGCGCCGAAGCTACCTGTTTACATAGTATTGGATGACCTTCACAGCATCACACAGGAGGACATTCTCCAGTCCCTCCCTTACTTTATCCGTCGGCTTCCCATAGATTACCGGTTTATTCTGATAAGCCGCACAGATATGCCGTCAAAGCTTCAGGAGGTTTTTGAGGGACACCGTCATTATCTCTGCGCGGATGACCTGGCTTTTACCAAGTTGGAGATACAGGAACTGTTTCGCCTCGCAGGACATGCCCTGAACTCTTCTGAAGCCGATACTGTCATGGAAAAGACCGGGGGCTGGGCGATTGCTGTCAGTACCCTTGCGGCCAGCGGTATGCTGCCCGATCTCGTCAGAGAGAGCGGAGATACACTGTACCGGTATATGGAAAAGCAGATCTGGAGCGGGCTGTCAGCGCAGGATAAAAATATGCTTCTGAAAGTCAGCTTCGTCAACGACTTTTCAGCAGAACTCTTCGGCAGACTGACATCTCAGAAAGAACCTGAGCAGGTGATCTCTCAGCTTTTGCTGAAGAACCTGTTCCTGAGCAGGATTGGGAATGACCTGTACCGGTTCCATGCACTTTTCCTGGAATTCCTGCGCAGCCGCCACGAGGAATTACGAATTGATCCCAAGAAACTGTATAAGATCGCCGCTCAGTATTACAGCAAAAAAGAGGACCTGTACACGGCTCGCCATTATGCTATACTGGGAGATAACATAAAATTTCTCTCCTATCAGATCTACGGTGAGTCGCAGTATACAGGTTTCTCGAACAACCGCTCCATCAGTGCATATGTGAGCGGCGTCGGCGTATATATTGATAAACTTTCTACGGAAGCTAACAGAAAATATCCTTATCTTAATATTTCAGCTGTATGGTACCACTATCTCACCGGTAACAGAGTTAAAATGACCGAAGCGCTGGACCGCCTCTATTCCAGCGTGAAACGTATTGCCCTGATACATCCGGAATTTCTGGAACTTACCATTCTCGTCTGTACGCTGGACCCCAGAAAAAAATTCATGGAAATGATGCAGCAGTTTGACCGTCTTCCGCCAATCAAGATACGCCATGGAGGACAGCAGGGGGCCTCCATAACCGTAAATATGCCTTTTGCCCATCGGTGCCTTCGGGATTATTCAGAGTTCTCACTGTATGACGATTTTGATGTAAAGCTGGAACCTACTGCGGGACTGTTGCTCAAGAAGAATTTCAAACTTGCCATGCGCCTCATTCAGGCAGGGTTTGCCTATGAAAAAAACCAGTGGAAAAAAGCGCTTTCATACTGTGATCAGGCTGATCTGGAAATAGAGGAAGACACTTCAGATGAGCTCCTCTTTGCCGCAATGGCGCACCGCTGGACTGTGCTGACTGCCATGGGAAAAGATGCCGAAAGCAGGAATCTTAGTATAAGAATAGAGAAAATGCTGCTGGAAAAAGATGCCCTTTATTTGATGCCGAATTATAAGGCACTGAGAGCGGAAGCTTCTCTGAGGGAAGGAAACCGGCAGGCAGCCGGGGAATGGCTGGAAGAATACTTTGTTCACCCGGAAGAACGACTGATGCTGTATCGTACGTATCAGTATCTGACTACCATACAGGCTCTGCTGTCACTGAACCGTCTGGAAGAGGCGGGAAGACTGTGTCAGAGACTAAGGAAGATGTCAGAGGAGTTTGACCGCGAAATTGATATGGCAGAATCGGATGCCCTTTTGTCTGTCTGCCTTTATCGCAGCTCCCATATGGAGGAAGCAGCAGAAACCATGCTGGGTGCCATAGAACTCCTTTATCCGTACAGATTCATCAGGGCATTCTCGAGTTTAGGTGCTTCGGTTGTACCAATCCTGAAAAAATGCCTCGTCAAAGTGGAACGCCACCGGGAAATTTATAGTTTTGACAGGCGCTATGTGAACGAAATCTACATCGCTGCTCAGGAACAGGCAGGTAGAAAAGTCGGGCTTCCCGCAGCAGATGTGCCTTTAAAAAAACTGTCAAAGCAGCAGAGGCGCATGGTTGAGTATCTGGCAAAAGGTTATACAAATGGGGATATCTCCGTGGAAACCGGTCTTTCGGTGCGGACAGTCAAAACGCATCTGTTTCTGGCCTATGAGAAGCTGGGAGTGTCCAGTGCCGCAGAGGCGGTATCCAAAGCCCGTGAGCTGGAAATAATCTGATTGCTGTCTGTGATGATATCAAAAAATTACGTAGTAATTCCCAGCATATACAGGAGCTCTAAATGCGGATGCCTGGAATCCGCCTGGAATACATCCACACAGTTTGGCTCTTCACTTCTGTCAGAAAATGCCGGAAAGAGGAATCCGCACACCGGCTTATCCGGCTCATAGTCACCTTTCAACGGACAGACAGCACAGATAATATACTCGAAAACCTCCTCAGATTCCCATAATCTTTCATGGTCCGCAGCTTTAACCGGGATATCATAGCGGTCATGGAACACCAAAACAGCATAATCCTGATCAGACTGATAATATTCAGCAGTCAGTTCATAGAATGTTTCCATTAAAACATCATTTTTCAGACCGCAGGATTTTATGCCCATAAGAAGCTGCCATATGCTTCCGGGTTTCATCGAATGATCTGGGAATTTATATCTTCTTAAGTTTTCATTCGTAGGGGAAAATGGAATTTCCTTCGCTATCAAAAGCTTTTTCCCCTTTTCGGCAGATGAGAGCTTTAAAAAATTAGTATTAAAAGTCCCGTCTATCTCTCCGTCTGAATCCATATAACTTCCGGCTATTCTCGTTATGGAAGTTCTCGACAGCGTCATTCGCCTGGTCAGTTCCAGCATATCTTCTCTGTTTATCATATCGATAACCTTGCCTTTCTGCCTTTTGTTTTATATTCGCAAAAATGATAAATGCGAATAGCCAGGCTATCCGCAAAATCTACCATTATTATATTGGCCCAGACTCAGGTTGTCAATGCTGTATTATCTCATGGATCACGAAATCTTCCTGCGATTAACATACCCGGTCAGTATCAACGTCAATGCGCCGTCTCCCGTCACATTGCAGGCCGTGCCGAAACTGTCCTGGAGTGCAAAGATCGTCAGCATCAGTGCGGTTCCCATCTCATCAAAACCTAGTACCCCGGTAATTAGTCCGAGTGAGGCCATCACGGTTCCCCCCGGTACCCCCGGTGCGCCGACAGCAAAAATACCGAGAAGCAGGCAAAACAGAACCATGGTCTCCACAGAAGGCAGATGTCCATAGAGGATACCGGAGACGGTCATTACAAAAAAGACTTCGGTCAGTACGGATCCACAGAGATGAATATTCGCAAACAGAGGAATCCCGAAATCTACCATGTCACTCCGCAGAGGAGGTTCTGATTTTTTGGCACACTTCAAGGCAATGCCCAATGTCGCGGCAGAGGACATGGTTCCAACGGCGGTGAGATATGCGGGGCCATAGTTTTTCAATACATGCAGTGGATTTTTTCCGGAATACAGACCGCCGATCACATACAGCAGCGCCAGCCACAGATAATGACCCAGTATTACGATCAGGACCACCTGGAGAAATACCGGCAGTTGCCTGGTAATCGTACCCTCGTATGAAAGTGCACAGAATGTCAGAGCGATGTAAAACGGCAAAACAGGGATGATGATCTTAGTGACTATCATCAGAACGATCTGCCGGAATTCTTCGAGTATATTTGAAATTGCAGCCGCTCTTGTCCATGCAGCTGCAAGTCCCAGCATCATGGACAACACCAGGGCGCTCATAACCGGCATAATCTGCGGAATGTCCAGCTGAAATACCACCTCAGGCAGTTCTTTTAAGCCTTCTACCTCCGATACGATAGACAGATGAGGGAGCAGCCCGTAGCCGGCTGCCATGGAGAATAAAGCAGCTCCAATGGAGGAGAGATAGGCGATCGTTACAGCCAGCCCCAGCAGCCTTGTGGCATTTTGCCCAAGTTGCGTAATAGCAGGGGCAATAAACCCCAGAATGATGAGCGGCACACAGAATACAATCAGCTGATTCAAAATGTATTGGATGGTAACGACAAAATTCATCCAGGTTTCACTGGCTGTCAATCCGAGAATGATTCCGATAGCCACACCGATTACCAGCCTGACCGGCAGACTTGTTATAAATTTTTTCATGCTGTCCTTCTCCTGTATTATAATATATGAAAACTTTCGTCTGTTCTTAGCATATCCAATAATTTGTTTTTCAGTAATGTCAATCAAAAAACCATCTGAACTTACGGAAAATTCCGCAGTATCCAGATGGTTTGGCTGTTTTAAAATTATACGGCAATCCGTCCGAAGTTCTTCAGAAAACAGACGTTATCAAGTGCCTTGGAAGCCATCCACCAGTTTTCACTGATGGCAAACTCTTTTGCATACATTTCTCCCAGATCATACCAGCTCCATGTGATGTTCCACACCCCGCCCGGAGTTCGTGTATCGATCAGATAATCTAATTCTTTTTTTACGATATCTTTATTTTTTTTATACAGAGGGCTGTCTGGACCCCAGATGAATTCAGAAGGTCTCGGTGTATAAAATGCCCATTTCTCCTGATTGCGCTCGATCGAACTGTCTACTGCCTCTGTGATGCGTTCCATCAAAGAATCGCATGCAAAAGAGGCGTAAAGTCCGCACTGTATGAGGTCTCCCAGCAGCCTCCATACTGCGGCAGCTCCCATCTCCCCAAATTCACTGGTGCCTGCCGCCTTTTTCAGAATCATTTCTGTATAGGATCGGGCTCTGTTATATAATGATGATTTCCGGCTGTCGTAAAGCAGAATAAACGCACAGATACTGGCAGTAATTCCCATACTCTGGATGTTGTTGGACTCTTCACTGTAAGTCCACCAGGGGGCACGAGGGCATTCGCTGTTGGAGGGAATACAAAAATGCCAGCCTTCCCCGTCGCAGTGCACACGGCTTTCCAGATAACGGAATATTCCCTGGACGATCGGGTGCCTGTCCCCTTCCTGTTCCATAAATCCGGTTTTCCGCAGCATTCCCATCGCGATCATCGTTGCGTATGGAGACGATTCCCTGTTCCAGCAGTCAGGCTCGATGCCATTTCCAAATCCGCCGTCCTCGTTCTGGTAGCAGGCCAGAGCATCAATGATATCTTCTCTCTGGCCGTCTTCAAAATAATATTTCCAAAGCGCCAGATCCAGAGGACGCGCATTTCGGAGTACCCAGCAGCGGATTTCCTGATAATCTTGTTGTGTAAGCATTTTCATAACTGTTATCCTCCAATCTTATTTGCCAATATCCGACCATAAAACCTGGATTCATGATCGACATTCGCCTTTCGTCAAACGTGCAGGCACGCTTTCCTCACTGACACTCAGTATATCACAAGGCAAAAACCTGTTATTGCAAAAAATCGACATGATCATTTACTTTGAAGAGCGATTATTTTTGCTTCTTTTGGCGTTACACCATGAAAACGCTTGAATTCATTCAGAAGATGGGACTGGTCTGTATATCCATAGCGGAATACGGCGTCCTGTACATCAAAATGCGGGGATAAGGCCATGTCCTTCCAGACATTTTGATAGCGGACCAGATTGGCAATCCGTTTGATCGGCAGACCGATCTCACGCAGAAACAGACGTTCCATCTGACGCTGGCTGACACAGCTGTATGTACAGATATCATCAATGGAGGTCCTTCCGGATGTGGCCAGTATCCGGTGGATGGAATTTAACAGATTGGGATTTTCCCTGATTTCATTCAGCTTATCCAGCAGAAACAGCTCTACACAGTCGATATACTGATTTATGCCTTTCAGATAAAAAAACTGTTCGAATAGTGCATTCCATCCAGGACCCAATGCTTCCAGTCCGATCAGCTGATTTCTGGTTTCCTTAAAATCCAGGTCCATAAACAAGTGTGCTGACCAGAAATGAAAACGGACGGCAAAACAGGTGACCTGACCTTTTGACGTCTTTTGAACCGAACAATACGGGCGGTCCTGCATGCCGCAGAGATATCCGGTAATCTGCTGAGCCGTGTGGTTTATGTTTATTATGATATCCATGCAGGTATCAGGTATCACGAGCACTTCTTTTGCATCCGCTGAATCTTCTGCACAACCATCCAAGGCTGACCAGTAGCAGGCGATATACGAGCGCAGAGCAGCACAGGGCTGATATTCTCTGTAGGTATGATTCGACAGAAATGGCCGGGAGGTTATTGGATGATAGATCGTATGAAATTTAAGCATGTAGTCTTCCTTTTATATCTTATTCTATGGTTATCTCCAGCTGGCTTAATAAATTTATGGCTTCAGGGAATGAAAACTTCGCTCCCTTCAACTGGTTTGTCGTTATATCGATCTGATAACCTTCTGCCTCTCTGAAATCTGCTTTTTGGATATCACACTTTAATATCTGAGTAGCTGTCAGCCGGCAGTCACTAAAGTTACTTTCCGACAGATTACACTCTTATATTTCAAAAAGCAGTTATTCAGACTGCGGATTGGTTCAAAAATCTGTCCCACAGGGAAAAATTCAGCCCAGTGTATTCCGATCAGATTACAGTCCGCAAACTCTGAGTGCCTCATGTCCGAATACTTCGTCCGTGGACTGATGATGGTACACTTGTTAAACTGACAGTCGATAAATTTGCATCTTATGGTTTTGCAGTCTTCAAATGCACAGTTATCGAATACACAATCCATGAATTCACACCCGTCAATTGTCTCTTCTGTTATCTTCAGGTCTTTAAATACCTGATTTTCGTATCTTTCGTTGTTCATTCTCTACTCTTTCTATTAAAGTTTCAGATCGCTCTGTGCAGGTCCGTTTACGAGTGCCCCGTCTTTTGTAAAGCGGGATCCGTGGCATGGGCATTCCAGCATCTCCTCATCCGGATTCCACTCAAGACGGCAGCCCATGTGTGTGCATACTTTTTTCTCGGATGTAGGCAGGATTCCTTTTCCCAGTCCAGCAGCCGCGTGAAGCCCATTTTTGATAAATTCCTGCACTGCGGTTCCCGTAATCCGCCTCTGAGGTGCAAACACTTCGCAGTCCGGATTTTCCTGTCCTGTGATCAGATCAGTCAGAAGGCGCGCGCTGACCATTGAACTTGTCATCCCCCATTTTTCAAATCCAGTCGCAACATACCAGTTGGGACGCTTGCCGGAGAATTGTCCGATATATGGTATCCTGTCAAGCGTCATACAGTCCTGTGCTGACCAGCGCGCGGTTTCGGTACTGCCCTTCCAATAATGCTGCGCCTGTTCTTTCAGGGTTTCATATCTTCCACCCTCATAATTGCTTCCCGTACGATGCCCGGCGCCTCCCACGAGGAGCTGATCCTCGTAATTCCTGAAGGATAGACTGCCCGGTTCTATGCCGTAATACATACCGTCCATCTGTTCTGCTCCCGAGAGCGCGATCACGTAACTCTTATCCTGATGCATCCTGGAAAAGTAATATCCGGGGACATTGAGAAATGGATAGTGACACGCAAAGATCACATAATCTGCAGTGACCATACCGCGGTCAGTCTGGATTTTGCCGTCGTCAGCTGATAACACCCTTGTCTTCTCATAGATTTCAAGCTTAGAACTTAAAACCTTTAAAAACTTCAGCGGGTGAAACTGTGCCTGGTCAGGAAAGCGCACAGCGCCCTGGACAGAAAACGGCAGGGAGGTTTCGGTGGTAAACTCTGCCTGTATTCCTGCCTGCTGCGCTGCCAAAGCTTCTGTTTTCAACACGTCATCCCGGCTGCATGAGTACAGATATGCCGGGCAGGTTCTGAAATCACAGGAAATCTTCAGATCTTTGATCATATGAGCATAGTCACGGATGGCTGTCTCATTTGCATGTGCATACTGCCGTGCCATATTTACTCCAAAGTTCCGGATCAGATAGTCATATTTCATACCGTGCTGTGACGTAATCTTGGCTGTTGTGCTACGGGTCTGACCACTCCCAATGCGGTCGGATTCGAGTACGACACAGCGGACCCCTTTTTTTGCGAGCCGGTATGCGGTCAGTACTCCCGACAACCCGGCCCCGATGATCACAGCCTCTGTCCGCTTATCACTGTCAAGCGGCATTCTCTGTTCTATTGATACGGTACTGCTCCAGATGGATTCCATGTTTTTTCCTGCCTTCCTGCTGTCTTATTCTGTGTATAGGATGCCGGATTTAAAGTCAGTTTATCCATGAAAGACCGATGAAAAACCACCTGAAGATACGAATAGCCGTACGTCAGGTGGTTCATTCAGAGGTTCATACGTTTAATACCGTTTCCTCTTGTTTTTGGATTTTGCAAATTTACGTGCGTTTTTCATTCCGCCTGCATCACGAAACATTTCATTGAGTTTCAGCGTTTCAATCTGCCGGGAACCCAGCCCTTCATATCTCGCCTCTTTTTTCAGCTTTT